>NZ_NIWW01000003.1 GCF_002201535.1 Lacimicrobium sp. SS2-24
ACACAAAGCAGACATTGATTAGCTGCGTTGAGAGTCGTGTTTACCATGAACCGTCAGTCACATTCAGCTATGCTGACGGGTATGGATACCAAACAAACCAATGAAACAGTGCGGGTTTTCTATGACGCGGCCTGCCCGGGCTGTGTCAAAGACCGGGCCTGGTATGAAAAACGTGTTGGTCAGGGTGAACAGCTTGAGTGGGTAGATATTAATACCCACGAGCAGTCGCTTAAAGCCTGTGGCATCGACCCACAGCGGGCACTGCTTGAGCTGCATGTGCAGGATGAACAGGGGAACATCCTCTCAGAAATACCGGCTTATCAGTTGCTGCTACGAAGATTGCCCGGGTATCGCTGGCTGGCCTGGATAATTGGTTTGCCCATTATCCGCCCAATACTCTCATGGCTTTATCGGGTATGGGTGCGCCGACGCCTCAAACTCGAGGGCCGGTTGCCGTAGCATTCTGAGTAACCTAATTGAAGGTGCATTCCTATGATGCATGTGCTCTCGAATCAGCCCTCTTCCATTTTCTGGCGCATCCGCTCCTGCGCCGCGACCACCAGCAAATCTGGCTGGAATTTGGAAATAAACTTGTTGCAGCCTACTTTCTCCACCATCGCATTATTAAAGCTGCCACTGAGTGACGTGTTAAGAGTAATAAAAAGGTCGCTCATGCGCGGATCGGCGCGTACTTCGGCGGTTAAACGGTAACCGTCCATTTCCGGCATTTCGGCATCGGTAAACATCATCAGGATCTCATCGGTAACCTTTTTACCCTCGTCCGCCCAGCTTTTAAGCAGGTTAAGGGCCTGCAAGCCATCCCGACATTCCAGGATTTCCAGATCAAGCTGCTTTAAGGTATCGCGAATTTGTGCCCTGGCAGTGGAGGAGTCATCCACAATCAGTACCTTGTGCCCTCTAAGCCTCTCGGTCACCTCATCTTCAAGCAGTTCTTCTGAGATTTTCACGTCGTAGAAAATGATCTCCGCCAGCACTTTTTCTACGTCTACAATCTCAACGATTTCGCGTACACCATCTTCTTCGTGGTGAGTAATGGCAGTGAGATAATTATTGCGGCCGGCGCTGGAAGGCGGAGGCAGAATATCTCCCCAGGAGGTATTCACGATGTTCATCACTTCGCCAATTAAAAAGCCCTGCACCGAACGGTTATACTCGGTGATAATCACGTTCAGGTCGCACTTATCGGGCTGACGCTTACGAATACCAATGGCCTGGGCCAGATCGATGACAGGAACCGACTTACCGCGGTAATTGGTCACACCGCGCAAATTGTGGTGGCTACCCGGCATCTTGTTCATATCCGGAACCGGGATCACTTCCTTAACTTTAAACACGTTGATCGCGAAGATTTGCCTGGAGCCAAGACGGAACATCAGCAACTCCAGACGGTTCTCACCTACCAGTTTGGTGCGTTGGTCAACAGAGGCAAGTATTTTGGACATAGCTACAGCTCCCCACGATGCGTAAAGCTAGCATAGCAAATGCTTACCATTCTCTCATCCATATTGGTAAGACAAAAAAGCCAGTCAGAAAAACTGACTGGCTTTGGGGTGTAAACCGCGTTCAGGGTTTAGCCAAACTGGTTCATGGTGTTGTTTTCACCTGAGGCCTTCAGGGCCTGTTCGCCGCTGAAGTATTCTTTGTGATCATCACCCAGGTTAGAGCCCGCCATGTCCTGGTGTTTGACACAGGCCAGACCTTCGCGGATCTCACGGCGCTGCACACCTTCAACGTAAGCCAGCATCCCCTGGTCACCGAAGTACCCTTTAGCCAGATTGTCCGTAGACAAGGCTGCCGTGTGATAAGTTGGCAGAGTAATCAGGTGATGGAAGATACCCGCTTCTTTGGCCGCATCGGCCTGGAAGCTGCGGATCTTGGCATCGGCTTCCTGTGCCAGCTCCGACAAGTCATATTCCACACTCATCAGGTTGGCCCGATCGTAGTTGCTCACATCTTTACCCTGCTCGCTCCAGGCATCAAAAATTTGCTGGCGGAAGCTCAGGGTCCAGTTAAATGACGGTGAGTTGTTGTATACCAGCTTGGCATTCGGCACGGCTTCACGAATGCGGTTAACCATACCCGCAATCTGACCAATATGCGGTTTTTCGGTCTCAATCCACAGCAGATCCGCGCCGTTTTGCAAACTGGTAATGCAGTCCAGTACCACACGGTCTTCACCGCTACCGGCTTTAAACTTATACAGGCCATTGGGCAGACGCACGGGCTTCACCAGCTTGCCGCCGATCTTCATGGCCGTATCGCCCTCTGCCAGGTCTTCTACCGAGTTAACCGGTGTGGTTTCTAAAAAGGCCGTGTACTGAGAAGCCAGATCGCCCGGCTCCTGCGACACCGGTACTTTTTGTGTCAGGCCAGCGCCCAGTGAATCGGTACGGGCCACAATCACCCCTTCGTCCACACCCAGTTCTAAGAAGGCATAACGTACGGCGTTGATCTTGGCCAGGAAGTCTTCATGAGGCACGGTCACTTTACCGTCCTGGTGACCACACTGTTTGGCATCGGATACCTGGTTTTCAATCTGAATACAGCAGGCACCGGCTTCAATCATCTTCTTCGCCAGCAAGTAGGTGGCTTCTTCGTTACCAAAACCTGCGTCAATATCGGCAATAATCGGCACCACGTGGGTCTGATAGTTATCAATTTCTTTCTGAATGCCCTGGGCTTTGACCATATCGCCCTTTGCATTGGCATCATCCAGCGCGCCAAACAGATGGCCTAACTCACGGGCATCGGCCTGACGTAAAAAGGTATACAGCTCTTCAATCAAAGCCGGTACCGAGGTTTTTTCGTGCATAGACTGGTCGGGCAACGGACCGAATTCACTGCGCAGCGCGGCGATCATCCAGCCAGACAGGTAAAGGTAACGCTTATCGGTATTGCCATGGTGCTTTTTAATCGACAGCATTTTCTGCTGGCCAATAAAGCCGTGCCAGCATCCCAAAGACTGGGTATAGTTTGCCGGATTGGTATCGTACTCGGCCATGTCACGGCGCATGATGCCTGCGGTGTAGCGGGCAATGTCCAGACCGGTCTTGAAGCGATTCTGAGTTTTCATTCGCGCAGCGTACTCAGGGTTGATCGCGTTCCAGCTCTGACGCTCTTTGAGTAATTGTCTGAACTGTTCGATATCCTGCTGATAAGTTGACATAGGGTTTCTCCGGTATTTAACGCCGCTGGCGTATTGCTTTCAAACTTGTTGTGTAATCAGATTTCTAACTGACCAGGGCTCACAGGCCACTGGCGAATCTGTTGCTGACAAGCATAGCCAGACACCCTATAATTCAACCAATTTATAAAATTCATACTCGGTATTTTATTTGTGAATATATCTAAGATGGACCTGAATTTACTGGTGTACTTTGACGTACTGATGCGCGAGCGCAGCGTAACCAAAGCGGCAAACCAGCTCAGTATTACTCAGCCCGCCATGAGTAATGGCCTCAAACGTCTGCGCGATCTGCTAGCAGACCCGATACTGGTGCGCACCAGTGATGGCATGACGCCAACCCAACGTGCGTTGCAATTGCAGCCTGTGGTCAGAGACGCCCTCTCCAGCCTTGAGTCGGCTATTCAGCCGCAGACTGAATTTGACCCCGCCACGTCGGAACGCACCTTCAGGATCATGGCCAGCGACTATGCGGAATCGACCCTGCTGCTGGAAGTGGTGCGCCAGCTGAATCAAAAAGCCCCCGGCATCACCCTGGATGTGATCACCCCGAGCGACGTGACCTTTCATGATGTGGAGCACGGTAAGGTAGATATGGCCATAAACCGCTTCGAGGAACTACCCCTGTCTTTTCACCAGAAGGTGCTGTGGTACGACACCTTCTCCTGTGTGGTGAACAAGCTCAATCCGGTGGTAAAAAACTTCACTCTGGAAAAATACTTATCCGCGCAGCATATCTGGGTCAGTAAGACCGGTTTTGGTGTGGGCGTGGGCATTGACCCCAATGAGGTGCAAAAACTTGGATGGGTGGATCTGGAACTATCAAAAATCGGTAAGAAGCGCCGTATTCGTGTGTTTACCCGCCACTATCATGTGGCCTTACAACTGGCGCGTGAACAGAACCTGGTGGCGACCCTGCCTACCCGCGCCGCAAGCATTCACAAAGACGATCCCAATATGGTGATCCTGGAGCCGCCTTTCGATATTCCGCCCATCGCCCTGAAAATGGCCTGGAGCGCCTTATTGCAACATGACGCCGGGCATATCTGGCTGCGCCGTTTAATTATTGAGATAGCCAAAGAGCAGGCTTAGTCTAGCCTGTTGATATCGTAAAACCAATTAAACAGCAGGTATCCCCGATCCTCTGGGTTACTGCCTACCGACCCAAGATGTGGCGTCAAGCCAAATTCATGCTCCTTATATTGACTACGTTCGATTGCTTCCGCCAAATCCCAGCGAGGGGCATCGTTACGCTGAAGGAAGGTCAGCATACAGCGCGTGTCACGGCAGAGGACAGAATAGCTTTCGATATCATAGGATGCTGCAAATGGCGCAAAATAAGCCTGAATCCGGGCTTCCAGCTCACCTAACCTGGGGTGTTCAGAGGAAAATAGCTTATGCACCTCCCGCGCAAGGTTGTCAGGCACCCCTTCAGGGAGTTGTTTCAGCCAGTTTATGATGGGCTCTGGCCAGTACTCTAGCGCTGCCTTTAAGTCGATCTGTTCACGCTCTGATGACGCTTCATCCTCTAAATCGAAAGTCGGCGCGTCCGCCTCATCATCTGCTCCAGGTTCAGACGCATGAGTCAGGCTGGTTTCGTTAGATGACATTGGCTGGTGCTTCGTCATCATTGCCTGAGAAAGATCATTGTTAAGGGTATTTTGCGCGGGCACTTGCGGCTTTTCCTGATCTGCACTTATCAGGGCAAAGGGATTATCTGTGTTTGCGGTGGGTATTGTGCCGCCTTGATCTGATGGGCGTTCAGTCGGTGTATCGGCATCAGGTGATGGCTGTTGCTGAGTAAGGAACCAAAGTCCTGTTAACATGCACGCTACCACAAACATCCATTTCATGATTTATCTCAGTATACTGATGCCGGTAGCTGAAAGTTAAACATGCTGCGGTTTGTCGGGCAAGTGGCAGCCACTATAAGCAGTATGAATATCGAAGATAGACTTCATAAACTCAACAAAAGGCACTCGGGTGTCTAGACTGGCTGGACCAGATAGAAAAATACCCGGCTGTATCAGTGATTCGGCCCGCGTAACAAGAGGATGCCCCTATGCCAGCAAGAATTGAAAAAGGCCAGCTCAGTATCGACGCCAGACTGTATGAATTTATCGACCAACAGGCGCTGCCCGGTACCCATGTTGACAAAGAAAGTTTCTGGCAGGGATTTGAAGCGATTTGTGCCGATTTGATTCCCGTCAATCAACAGTTACTGGAAAAACGCGAAAGCCTGCAACAGCAGATTGACGACTATCACCATCAACACAAACAGATTGAACCGGCCCATTATAAGGCGTTTTTGCAGGAAATTGGTTATCTGCAACCTCAGCCTCAAGACAGCACTATTAGCACCACGGATGTGGATGCTGAAATGGCGACCATGGCCGGGCCGCAACTGGTGGTGCCCATCAATAATGCCCGTTATGCCCTGAATGCTGCCAATGCGCGCTGGGGCAGCCTGTACGATGCCGCCTATGGCACCGATGTGATCCCACAAAGTGATGGTGCCGAAAAAGGCGGTGCCTATAATCCGGTGCGTGGTCAGAAAGTGATTGAATGGGCGCGCAAGTGGCTGGACACCATCGCGCCTCTGAACCAGGGTTCACATCAACAGGCGGTCGCTTATGATATTCGCAGCGGCCAGTTGCAGGTGAAAATGCAAGACGGCGGTATCAGTAACCTGAAAGAGCCCGCCACCTATGTGGGCTATCGTGGGCATATCAGCCAGCCTGCGGCGATTTTACTGCAACATCACCAATTACACGCTGAAATCCAGTTTGATAAAGAGCACCCCATCGGCAAAACCGACCCGGCGGCCATCAAAGACATACTGCTTGAGTCAGCACTCACTACTATCATGGACTGCGAAGATTCAGTGGCGGCTGTCGATGGCGAAGATAAAACCCTGGTGTATAAGAACTGGCTGGGGCTGATGCGCGGCGATCTGACCACCGAAGTCGATAAAGGCGGCGAGACCCGTATCCGCGGCATGCACCCAGACAGAGAATATATCCGCTCAACCGGGGATCGCATCAGTCTGCCCGGACGCAGCCTGATGCTGGTGCGCAATGTGGGCCACCTGATGACCAACAGTGCCATCTTGTTCAAGGGGCAGGAAATCCCCGAGGGGATTATGGATGGGGTTATTACCAGCCTGATTGCCAAACATGATCTGCTCAGCTTAGGACGCTATAAAAACAGTCGCACAGGCAGCGTTTACATCGTTAAGCCTAAGATGCACGGCCCGGAAGAAGTGGCCTTTACCAATAACCTTTTTGCACGGGTTGAAGAGTTACTGGGACTCAAAGCCAATACCCTTAAAATGGGTATTATGGATGAAGAAAGACGCACCAGTGTCAATCTTAAAGCCTGCATTGCCGAGGCCCGCGAGCGGGTTATCTTTATCAACACCGGCTTTTTAGACAGAACCGGCGATGAAATTCATACCAGTATGCTGGCCGGCGCCTTTGCGCCAAAAGCAGAACTCAAAGCAATGCCCTGGATCCAGGCCTACGAGAAAGCCAATGTGGCGGCCGGGCTGGTGTCCGGATTATCGGGCAAGGCACAAATCGGTAAAGGCATGTGGCCTATCCCTGACCATATGGCCGATATGATGAAAACCAAAATTGGCCACCCCGAAGCAGGCGCCAACACCGCTTGGGTGCCCTCACCCACTGCGGCCACGTTGCATGCGCTGCATTATCATCAGTGTGACGTGTTTGCCCGCCAGAAAACACTCGCGGCAGAGCCCTTTGAAGGCCTGGATGAGATCTTACAGATCCCACTGATGCCGCAAACCATGGAGTTAAGTGCCGAGCAGATCCAACAGGAACTGGACAACAATGTACAGGGGATCCTCGGTTACGTGGTGCGCTGGGTACATCAGGGCATAGGCTGCTCGAAAGTGCCTGACATCAACAATGTGGGCCTGATGGAAGACAGAGCCACCCTGCGCATCTCCAGTCAGCATATTGCCAACTGGCTCAAGCATGGCATTCTCACCGAAGATCAGGTGCAGGTGTCATTGGAAAAAATGGCAAGACTGGTGGATAAGCAAAATGAAGGCGATCCCGACTACATTGCTATGACGCCGGATACCAGCAACGCCATTGCCTTTCAGGCCGCTGCTGAGCTGATTTTCAAAGGCTGTGAGCAGCCAAGCGGGTATACCGAACCGGTGTTGCATAAGAAACGCCTAGAGATGAAGCAGCGTTTGGCCGGTTAACACCAAAAGACACCGCAGTATTATGGTTGCTGCGGTGTCTTTCCCGTTTTCGGGGATTGTTGCAGGCTCCACTTTCTGCTACATACCATGAAATGGCAAGGCCGAAACGGTCAATGCGCGCACTGCCAATATCGAATCTTCAATTGTTGCTTATGCTATGCCCAGCACTGACTGAATCTTTCAATAATTTGATTTGTTACACCATTTTATGAACGTGAATGGAGCCATCAATAGTACTGAGTCTTCGCCTACCATATACTGAGCATTGGGACGATAAACTGGTTTTATTTGACCACTAACACAGGGCAATCCGCTTTATTGACAATCGCTTCTGCAACACTTTCATGCAAGAAATGAGACAGGCCTGTTCTTCCATGGCTGGCAATAACTACCATACCAATGTCACCACTGTTGGCCTCGGACAAAATCTCTTCTATGGCATCACCGCGTCGAATAACTGTTTCAACCTCTAAATTAGTATTCAGCTGACCTAATAACTCGTGCATTTTATCCGCTGCAGCCTCCTCCATATTTTTAGCTAACTCTTCAGGCGTTATCGAAAGAATCATATAATTCTCATTACCCAAAGGCTGATCTACAACATGTAAAATACGAATGCCCACTTGATACAAGTTCGCCATTTCAATGGCATATCGCAAAGCATGTGACGCAGTATCAGAAAAATCCGTCGGCCATAAAATATTACGTGTTCGCATTTTGTCTTACTCCACAAGGTAAAGTATGTTTTTGCAATGACATTGCCCGCCTCACCTGAACAAACCCAGCTCAATCTCAGCAGGTTAAGCATAGTCAGTATCAGAATGTAGTTTAGTGATCATAATCAAATTTACACCAATCTCATCGTCTACAAGTCATCAAGAGGGGCAGAATCGTTGATGCTAAATTGGCTACCCACTCATACAACTCTCCCCAACCAAACTTCTCAGCCAATGTCCGCTACTCGCTCCATGCTTCCTGTCAGGTAAGGTCTGATAATTCAGGGAAGGAGTCGGTTTCGGATAACGTGTATACGATTGCATAAGCTTTTGGATTAACCCGGTGACAGCGCACGTAGCTGGCTGGGTGTGAGCCCAGTCCAACGTTTACAGGCACGGCGAAAATTAGGGATGTCATTGAATGCCAGTTTCTGTGCAACGGTCTCATTGTTGAGGCCTTTGACAGTGAGCAGGTACAGGGCTTGTTGCATATTGACGCGGTCCTGAAGCTGGGAAAAACTGACCTGATGCTCTTTCAGTCGGCGTTTCATGGTTGCGGGGCTCATGCCCAGAGAGCGTGCGACGTCCTGCAAACCGCTGTGTTGTTGCTGGCGCAGACATGCGCTTACTGCATCGATCAGGGTGTGCTGCATATCGGTTGCCGTAACCTGACGCAGCGCAAGCTGCTGGCGCAGTGCACTGGCCCGGGGTAGCGGATGTGACAGCCAGGCTTCCTGAAAACGGATACACAATGCCGGCCGGTTGAAACTGAGCTTCAATCCCAAATGCTCTTCATACTCCTGAATATGCCGGGGTCTGGGGAACGGAAACTCAAAGTACAGCGGTAGTCGCTGCCCCAGTAAATGGCGACTGGCCGAAACCAGCAAGCAGCAGTACAGTTCTGCCACAAACTGGTACTGGTGTTGCTCCAGTCCTACCGCGTCACTGAGCAACAGGTAACTGAAACCTTGATGGCGATAGCGATAAGCACTTAGCAGCGGGGCGAGCTGCAAACGAAATCGACTGAGTAAGCGCAAGGCCTGCGACAGATTGCGACTGTAGGCGACAGCACTGGCTTCAGCACTCTGATCCGGAAACAGCCGATGTCCTAACTGGAAGGCTGCATCATGACCCGGCATCAGTCTTTGAAACTGGCTGAGCAGCCGAATCAACTGTGACAGGCTAAGGTGGCAATCCGGCTGTAACAGATCTTCCCGAAAAACCCCTGTGCCGCGTAACAGTTTGTGTTGATTCACCTGTCGCTGAGCCGCCAGATCCACCAGGCAAGCTGGCAAGCCACTGGCGTGAATAAATTTATCGTCCCGCGTAACATAGGGTCGCACGTGGAGACTCCTGGCTGACATCTTTCTGTTGCTCTAAAAGCTGGTTCAGACGCGACAACATGGCCTCACAGTTTTCCTGTTGCTTAGCCTCTACCACTGCTGTCGTCAGCGTATGAAAAACTGCCTGATTGGCGGTTTTAAAAGCCAGGTGCCTGACTGCATTCGCAATCTGCTGTACCTGCTGGCTCGCTTTTTTCAGAGAAAGATCAGGCATCATTAAAATAAATCTGTCACCCGCATAGCGGCATACCAGATCCTTCATGCGCACATTCATCAGAATCAGTTCAGCCATTTCACGCAGTAGCCTGTCCCCTTCGGGGTGGCCATAACGACGGTTAAACGCATCGAAATGATCAATATCCACCACTGCCACACAGAATTGCCCAGCGGGCTGTGACAGGTGCTGAGCAATTTGTTCACGCATATAGTCTGCACGGTATAGCCGGGTCACCAAATCGACGTGAGCATGCTCTCGGATATCGCCCTCGCGACGACGTAACTGAGCATTGAGGGTTAATAATTCCTGATGCCACAAATACAGCCCCCAGGTCATCAGAATCATGCCAAAAGGCGCGGGAACCGACTCAAACAAAGGCAAAAGAGCATGCTGTGGATAGTGGATGAATTCATCCAGCGCATCCAGCAGGGTTGAGAACATAAAGCAGCATAAGCCAATGGTCAGCAAGGTAGTGACGCGGCCGGGAGGCCTGCTAATCAGCAGGAAAAATTGCCATACCACCGTCAGCAGCACGATACCGCCCTCACCCACTACATCCAGCCACTCAATCTCGGCGGCGCTTTTGCTGGTACCGATACTGAAACTAAGGACCACCGCCGCCGAGATCACACCCAGGGTCGCCATCAGCATCCGTGGATGCAGTTTTAGCAGGGAAAAACTCATACTCATTCTCTATTCTCCGGCTCAGATGGTGACGAGCATAACGACAACCCATTCATTTCTGCAGGGTCAATTTAGCTCAGCCAGATGACAGCTTGATGACCTGCGCCAGGTGCAATCTGGCCTTTCTCATCCGACACGACCGCCACAGCGCGCCCCCTTGCAGGTCGTTTCAGCTCACAACAGCTAACAATGCACGTGAATATTCACTGCTTGCATGGCCCTGTCGTTTTCGCGCCACAAATCCTTCATAAAAACGTCATCAGTGTTCTTTAGCGTGCCGTCAACCCATTACGACAATGAACAGGAAACGTACCCATGCAATACAAATTATCCAGACTTTCCTCGGCCTGTCTGGCCGCGCTCATCAGCACCGGTGTCTATGCCGAGCAAGGAAACTTTATCGGTAAGCTCAGCGACAGCGCTAAGGAGGTATATTTTCAAGGTGCACAGGTGCGGATCAAGGAGCTGAACCTGACGACTCAGACCCGCCGCGACGGCACCTTCCGTTTCTCCAATCTTCCGGCCGGTACCTATACTCTGGAGATCTCTTACCTGGGTACAAAACCGGTATTGCGTACCATCAGTATCAAAGAAAATGAAACCCTGACCGGTGATTTCACCCTCAGTGATACACGCAATCCCATGGAAGATGTGGTGGTATTTGGGCAACGGGCAGGCCAGGCCGGTGCATTAAATATGCAGCGCAGTGCTGACAGCATCAAATCCATTGTCTCCTCTGACGCCATCGGCCAGTTCCCCGATCAGAACGTCGCCGAAGCACTGCAGCGTTTACCGGGGCTGTCTATCGAACGGGATCAGGGTGAAGGACGCTTTGTGGGCATTCGTGGTCTGGATCCTAACCTCAATAATGTCTCGATAAACGGCGTGAATATTCCCTCCCCGGAAGCCGGTGTGCGCTCAGTGGCACTCGACGTTTTCCCCTCTGAACTGGTGGAAGGACTGGAAGTCACCAAATCTGTCACCCCGGATATGGATGCCGATGCTATCGGCGGCAGTATTGAAGTGAAAAGCTTAAGTGCTTTTGACCGTGCCGGACAGTCTGCCAGCATCACCGTGCAGGGCAGTCAGAATCAGCTCAGGGACGAAATCAGCCCCAAGATCTCAGCCAGCTACACTAACCGCTTTGATGTCGGTACTCAGCATGACGTTCTCGGTGTTGCCGCCGCCGTCTCCTGGTTCGACAGGGACTTTGGTTCTGACAATATTGAGTCCAATGGTGAGGATGAACTGGAACAGCGTCACTATCAGATTAATCGTGAGCGTCTTGGCGCTGCACTTAACCTGGACTATCGCCCTGATTTTAACAACCAGTATTACCTGCGCACCCTGTACAGTGAATTTGCGGATACCGAATTCAGGCAAGCCAATATTTTCACCTTTGATGGCGATGACTCTGAAATCGAGCGAGAGTCCAAGGACCGTTTCGAAGAGCAGCAAATTTTATCCGTTACCGCCGGTGCTGAGCATCAGCTTGATAGCTGGCTCCTGACCTACCAGGGCGGCTATTCAGAGTCCTCGGAAGAAGAGCCTGATGCCTTGTATTATGTTTTTAAAACCGACGGTTTTGCCATCGACTCTGACCTTCAGGGCGAGATCCCCTCTGTACAACAGGAAGCCGGTGTTGCTGAACTGGGCAATTATGAACTGGATGAAATTGAGTTTGCCAATAACCTTGCCGAAGACACCGAATACAGCTTTAAAGTTGACCTCAGTAAAGATTTTCTCATCCAGGAACATCCTGCTCAGATTAAGTTTGGCAGCAAGTATCGCAGTCGCGAAAAGCAGCAGACGACACGCGTTACCTTCTTTGATGGCGATTTCGATGACATCATGCCCCAGAGCTTTGCCACCAGCAGTGTCGATTGGGGCCTGGGTGACTTTGGACAAGGGCTGGATAAAAACGCACTGCGCAGTTTCTTTAACGCCAATCGCAGCAGTCTGGAGATTGCAGAGCTGGATTCAGAACTGGAGTCCAATGGCGAATCTTATCTGAATGAAGAAGACATTTTCGCTGCCTATATGATGGGGAAAATTGACATTGATAACCTCAGGGTCGTGGCAGGCATACGCTATGAACGCACCCAGTTCAATACCAAAGGACAGCGGGTCGAACTGGTTGAAGATGAACAAAATGATGTTGAGCAGGTGGTGAACACGCCCTGGCAGGCTGAGCAGGATTACGATTATTGGCTACCCAGTATCAACGTGCGTTATACCATGAGTGACAACCTGATCGCGCGTTTTGCTTACACCCAGACCATTGCTCGCCCCAAATTTGAAGAGTCTGCGGCATTTCAGATTATCGAGTCCAAAACCGAGGAGAACGATGAGGGCGGCTTTGACACGGAACGTGAGGCAGAAGTGGGTAACCCACTACTGAAGCCCTTTGAATCTGACAATATTGATCTCTCGGTGGAATATTACCCTGGCGGTATTGGTGTCTTGTCTGCCGGTTATTTCTATAAAGACATCAGCAATTTCGTTATTTTTGCCGACGTCGCCGACCAGCCGCAGTGGAACGGCTTTGATGAGGTCATCCAGCCGCTCAACGGTGAAGACGCCAGTCTCCATGGTCTTGAGCTGTCTTGGGTCAAAACCTTTAATAATGGTCTGTTGCTATCTGCCAACGCCACCTTCTCGGATTCAGAAGCCGTGACGCTGCTCGATGGTGAACGCTTTGAGACCTCACTGCCCAATCAATCTGACCGCGTGGGCAACCTGACCCTGGGCTACGAAGATAACCAGTGGAGCCTGCGACTGACCCTGACCCATAAAAGCGAAAACCTTCAGGAGATCGATGGTGAGCGGTTGTTGATGGAGGATAGCCATCAGCAGCTGGATTTCTCCGGTAAGTATTATATCAACCAGGATATGCACCTTTACCTGAATGCCATCAATCTGACCGATGAGCCTTTCTACAGCTACTTCGACCAGCGTAACAACAACGCACAGTACGAAGAATATGGCCGTACTCTGGAGCTCGGTTTTACCTGGAAAATGTAAGCTGAAAACCCGCTCAAATCCCCGTACCAGAAATCGGGGATGTATACAGCGGATAAGACCTGTCTCTTAAGAGGCAGGTCTGGCTTCAAAAACGCCGCCGTCACGTTGCAAATTTAAACCTGACGGCAGCTTAAGTAGGATAATCAATGAAATACATTAATCTCTCCATATTCCTGATGTTGTTGCCTTTATCGGCCAGCAACGCCACGGAGAATATGACATCAGAAACTCTGCTGAGTCAGCCCTTGTACAGCCAGGCTGCTCTGCAGGGAAAGCAGGCGGCAAGACTCAAGGGCGATACGCCAGCCTGGGTACTGACCAGTGAGCGTCAGGGCTTGATTGTTGTGGATCAGCGCGGTGAAAAGCTGTCCCAGTTTTCCGGCAATTATGAAAACCTGAGTCTGCGTCATAAAGTTACCGTGGGCGACAAGCGCTTCAGCCTCATCGCAACGGTTGATAAAGAGCAAGGCAACATCAGGCTGCTCGGTCTGGATCAGGACTATGGATTTTCGTTACTGAAGGCGCTGGCTATGCCAGAAGCGCAGGCTGAAGCCTTGTGCCTTTTCCGCCAGCCACAGGGCCACATCAGCCTGTTTATCGCCGATAATCTGGGCCAGGTGCACGAAACCATTATTTATGATGCCCATCGTAAAATCATCACTGAGCTGCCTGTTCGCAGCTTTACCGGTGTCGCCGAAGTGCAGGGCTGTGTGGTGGATGACCAGCGACAATGGCTATATCTGGCAGAGGGCAATATCGGTGTCTGGCGTTATCAGGCCAGTGCAGAGTCTGATCCCATCCGCGAGATCGTCGATTTGGTTTCTCCCTATGGTGCACTGAATGGCGAGATAACCGGTTTATCGGTCAGTGAAGATGGCTCTGTGTGGGTCACGAATCCTGAGCATCAACAGCTGAATCTGATTCAGCCTGACAATAATATTCGCATGACGTTTAGGTTTGAAGAACTGCAAGAACCCGAAACCATCGCCGTTACTCTGCACCAGGGACGCTTTCATGCAGTGGTTTTTGATGCCGCTACAGATAGCTACCAACAGCTGAGAATAACGCAGGGGGTCCCGCAGGCGGATGTTCCTCAACACGACAATCCAACCCTGTTGGCCAGAGTACAGACTCAGCCCATGCAGCGTTTTGCCGATGCGGCAGATGATCCCGCCTTTTGGCTGAACAAAAAAGATCCTGCAAAAAGCCTTATTCTGGGCACAGACAAGCGCGCCGGATTGATGGTATATAACCTGGAGGGCGCCTTACTGCAAAGCCTGGAGGTGGGTCGGGTCAACAATGTGGATCTGCGCCAGCATGATGCCATATCAACGCCTTCACAGACACTGATTGCCGCCAGTAACAGAACCCACAATAGCATCAGCCTGTTCGACGTTGACGAACAGCAACAGGTACGTCACCTCGGCGAGGTGCAAACCAATCTGAATGAAATCTATGGTTTGTGCATGTATCAGAGTGACCGCCACAGTTATGTCTTTGTTAATGATAAAGACGGTACCTACCAGCAGTACCGGATTGAGCAGGTCTCTCCCACGGTTTCTGCCACCCGGGTCAGACAATTCTCACTTCCCAGTCAACCCGAGGGCTGTAGCGCTGAGGATAACAGCAAGACCTTGTACATGGGCGAGGAAAAACAGGGGATCTGGACAGTGAGTGCTGCCGCAGATGCCATTGAGGAGCCGAAACTGATCATCAGTGTGGGCGATGTTCTGCAAGCCGATGTGGAGGGCATGGATGTCTATCAGGACGGTGAGCGCAGCTATCTGGTGGTTTCCAGTCAGGGCAACAACCGCTTTGTGGTGTTCGGACTCTGGCAGGATTACCCCATACTGACTCATTTTGACATCGGCACGAATCTGCAGCTGGGTATTGACGGGGTTTCAGAAACGGACGGCCTGGCGGTCACCAACGCTGCCCTGCCAGGCTTTCCAGCAGGAATATTGATCGTGCAGGACGGGCGAAACCGCATGCCCCAGCGCCCGCAGAACTTCAAAGTGATTGACTGGCGCGATATACAACAACTTATCCATAAATCTCAGTCATATTAACTCAAACACGAACGGGCCCTGCCTTGTCAGGGCCTTAACACGACAGGAAAAATCATGAGAAATACCTTAATTCTGCTGACAAGCCTGCTTTTCGCTTCACTGGCAGTGGCAGATAGCACCGACTCGCAGCAACCCATTTTACGTTTTGCGGTCATCGGGGACGCCGAACCCAAACCGGAACCCAAATTCCCCCACCTTGCCAGAGCCGTCTCAGACATTAATCACCTGGCCGCCAAAGAAAAGCTGGATTTTGTTACCGGTATTGGTGACCTACCCCACAAAGGTACGATGATTCAGTATCAAAACATCACCCCGGTGCTGCAACAACTTACGCTGCCCTTTTATCCCATCATGGGTAATGAGGAATATAATGCGGAACAGCCGGAAGCCCGCTTTCTTGAGTTTGCCAATCAATGGAATCAGGGCAAGGTAACGCTCACCTCAGGCAAATATGTGCTGGAGTACGATAAGGTCGCCTTGGTGATGGCATCGCCCGACTATGGCAGGGATTTCACCGACGAGGGCATTGACTGGATGTTGCGTCAGCTCGCCCGTCTTGCTCCCAAGCCGGTGCTGCTTTTTGTCCACGGAGCCCAGCTTGGCGCTTATCCTGAACGCGCCGACAAGGGCATCAGCCATCCCGATTTTGATAAGGTGATTTCACAACCGAATCTCAGGGCGGTGATCTCGGGAGACTTACATATGGACATGGACAGGGTGAATCACTCCAAACAAATCGGCGCGGTTCACTATTTGCATATTCCGGCACTGGAGCGCACCAAGATCCCCGATGAACGCAATCATTCGCCTATGTTCAGGGTATTTAGCATAGACAGCGGTGGACAGGTCAAGGTGGAGACCTATGCCGTAGGTGAACGTCATCCGCTGCCACGCCACGCTTACCAGTTTTCGCTATAGCATTGACAGACAAGGCAGGCCTTACGAGCCTGCCGCCGATTTCATCACCTCAGCGCTTTTTAATGACCAGCGAGCCAATAGAATAACCCGCACCAAAAGAGCACAGGACTCCCACATCACCGGCTTTGAGGTCCTGGTGATGCAGATTAAAAGCAATCATGGAGCCCGCAGAGGCGGTATTGGCATACTCATCTAACACAATCGGCGCTTCATCGGCACTGGCGTCACGGCCCAGTAACTTTTTCGCAATCAGAAGGTTCATATTGATATTGGCCTGATGCAGCCACCAGCGACGTACATCGGAGGTGGTATAGCCGTATTGCTCAAGATGTTCCTGTAAATGAGCCGCTGCCATCGGGCAGACTTCTTTAAACACACTGCGACCATTTTGATGAAACAGTTTGTCGGCAGCGAACGGGTCGGCGTCCTGAGCGCGGCTCATAAAACCAAAGTTAGAGCGGATATTGTTAGAAAACTTGGTGACGGCCTTGGTACCCAGAATCTCAAACTGATGCTCACTGGTGGCGGTATCTGCCCCCTCAATGACCATGGCAGTGGCCACGTCACCGAAGATAAAATGACTGTCGCGGTCGCAGTAATTGATCTGTGGGGAAACCAGTTCCGGATTGATCACCAGCACCGCACCTACGGTACCGGCTTTGACCATTTCATAGGCCCGATGCAAACCGAAGGTTGCGGCAGAGCAGGCTACCAGCATATCAAAGCCAAAGCCCTCTATGCCCAGGGCGTCCTGAACTTCAATGGCAATAGCCGGGTAGGCTCGCTGGGTGTAGGCACAGGAAACGATCACGGCACCGATGTCTGATGGTTTTTTATTGGCCGCTTTGAGTGCTTTTTTTGCGGCTTCCAGGGCAATTTCGGCCTGCTGAGATAATTCGTCATCGGCGCGCTCTGCAAACCGGGGCTTCATGCGGTTGATATCCAGCACCCCATCTTTGCTGTACACATAGCGGTTTTTGATGCCCGAGGCTTTTTCAATAAATTCGGCGCTGGACTGGGGTTTAGCGCTCAGCTCTCCCCGTTCAATTTGTGCCTGATGCTGCTGGTTGTATTGCTCCGCCCAGGCGTTATAGCTTTCTACCAATTCGGCGTTACTGATACTGTGCTCTGGGGTCCACAGACCGCTGCCGCTGATCACTATAGGTTGAGATGACATAGAGAATCCGGTTTCGGAAAACGATTAGCGCTTATCCTAACCAGTTATGCGGGGTTTGTCATGGTAGCCTGGTGGATTTCGTCAGCCGTCTGAGTGTTTTTACTCTACAAGGAATAGCCCACCCGCTGACTTCAACGCAGCGGGTGGGCCTGATATCAGAATTGGTACGTGTTCACTTTCGAAAGTAACTTGTCTTTCTCCATTTTGCCGGCAACACAATCACTGATGTCTTTTTGTGAAAAGATATAAATCTTGTCCTGGCGGTGCTTGCTGTCCTGCTGCTGAACAAAGTCTTTTAGTATCACCGATACCTGTTCATCCCTGGGTAACGACTTTAAGCCACTGCCATACTTGCACAGGGTGTCAGCAAGGGTGTCCTCAAACTGCGCCAGGAAACGTTTATACTGCTGTTCACGGGCTTCACGCTTGCGCTCCAGTTGCTCGCGTTTTTCCTGCTCTACCTTTTTTGCCGATGCAGAAAGTTCTTCCTGCTGTTGTTTCAGCTCCCGTAACCTTTTTCTGAGTTCCTCGCTTTCCTGTTCGATCTCAGCCAGTCGCTCCTCATCGGCGTGGCGTTTCTCGAACTTCAAATCTGTAAGCTCTCGCTCGCTCTCGCGCATTTCCCATGCCAGTTCACGAACCTGGCTGCGCAGGTGCTGCGACTGTTCTTCGACCCGCTGCCACACTTCTCTTGCCTGCTCCATGGCATGATTTATGTTTTCTTCGATGCTGTCCTCATCAAAATCGAATCTGATTTCGAATTCTTCTGCCCCGGGTGGAACGGGGGCCGCGGGTGCATGCGGGACCAAATCATCAATCAACTCACCGAAGTTGAAGCGCAAGAGACGATTTGCCGACCCTGCCTGCATTTCAAATACGACGCCATGGCCTTGCAGATAGGTAGCGTCCAGCTCTCGTACTTTGAGGCTTTCACTTTGACGGTTCTGCTCCAGCGCCGTCTGTAAAATGCTCTGCATAATCTGCAACTCCTGATGCAGCTCCTGGTACTTGCCGGAAGCACTCGCGGGTACCGCTAGCAAAGCGGTCAACGTCATGGTTAGTGCTGTGGTTTTCATTTTCATGGTGTTATTCCTGATTCATCATCAATCTGTCTGGGTCAATATTGGCAGGTAAGGTGTTTTCGTAGACCTGCTGCTGAAATTCATTTAACTGACGTGCAAAGTACAACTGATCATCGCTGCGTTGCTCGTTGACAAACTTAATCAGCTCAGCAAAATCCTCACGTCGCTCGGTGCGGCTGGAACTGAGTAAATAATTCGCCAGTTGCATGTTCGATTGCTGCTGTTGCTGTTGCAGGTCCTGCCTGTACTGTGCCAGTTGCACCTGCTGCTGCTCTTCAAATGAGGCCAGCCGAGCAGCAACCTGTGTCGCGATCTCCTGCTCTGTGCCCTGACCGGCAAAACTCAGGGTCACGCCCTGCTCATGCCAGCGTAGCTCTACCTGAAACAACACCATCACTATGGCCAGCATCGACGTGGCAAATGAGAGGGGCGACCAGCCCCACCAGCGCGTCATACCCGATGGCTGCCTTTGCATAATCGGAGGCTGCCATTTTGGCACCGGGCCCAGGTGATAGTCCGTGGCCTGCTGTTGTAACTGACCGGCCAGTTCAACACGCTGTGCAAACTCGCGATCCTGCTCAATCAGTTGTTCAAACTGCTGCTGTTCTGTTTCCGTCAGGTTATGTTCCATCCAACGTGAAAAAAGTTCGTGTTTATCAGTCATGGATATCCTCCAGATGGGTCTTCATCTTACCCAGGGCACTATATAGCCGGGATTTGATGGTATTCACCGAGACCCCCAGCTGGTCAGCAATCTCCTCAAAGGTAAACTGACCAAAAAATTTCAGTTCTACCACTGCCTTTTGCTCCAGCGGCAGGGCCTGCATGGCAGCGATCAGATCCCGGCTCTGAGCCTGGTCAAATACCGGCTGACTGGCACAGGCAGCGTGATCGACTATTTCTTCACCCTCATCCAGGCTTTGATGACTGCGCTTACGACGATAAAACTCAACACAGCGAAAATGCGCGATTCTGAACAACCAGCTCTTAAAGCTTCCATCTCCGCGAAAGCCCGACAGATTGCGAAATACCGAAATAAACACTTCCTGCATCAGATCCATGGCGTCATCGGCGCTACCGGTCATACGCAGACCATAGTGATACACGTTCTTTTCATAGCGCTTAATCAGCTTGAGCCAGGCTTTATTATTGCCATCCAGCGCCTTGCTAATCAGGCTTGCATCCGTCGTTGAAAACACCGATAAGGATTCCTTGATCTTGTCATTTTTTATTCAGCCTGAGTCTATCCTGTGTGTGCGTTGCTGAGTCAGGCTGGTATCTGTTTACGCTATCTATAAAGTCGACAGGCAAGATAAAAAAGTTTGCCGTACTGGGAAAAATATTTTTAACGTCATTAACCATTAAAAACACTGGGTTCCCGCCAACTGCCAGGGGAAAAACCGTTCGTCATGGCCGAATGTTAATCAGTTTTCAACAGCAATTGAATCTGACTCCATGTACTCAGATATAGCCGCTTGTGCTGCTCCCTGATAACTGACGACGGATAACTTGTTTCTTCTGCTGCTCAGAGGGTAGGAATAGGCATTAGTGGTTGTAATAACTCGGCAATGCGACGGAACAGCTTGACCCGGGTCGTGCCGCTTCGCCACACCAGACCAATTTCCCGATAGGCCTTATCCTCAGCCGGGAAAGACACCAGCTGACTGTGGGATAATATGTCGCTTTTCAGTGCCAGCTCTGGCAAAAAGGTCAGTCCTAACTTGCTGTTTGCCAGTTGCACTAAGGTAAACAAACTGCTTGCGGCCAGCGCACTCACCTGCTCTTTGTGCTGAAGACCGCAGGCACTGACCGCATGACCGGTCATGCAATGTTCCTGCTGCAACAAAAACACGCTGTTTTTAGGTAGAGCGGAATAATCCAATGGTGAGGGTAACTGCTTCATCATCTCCGGGTGCGCGACCAAGTGGAAGGGATCGTGACCAATCACCATTTGTTTGCATCCTGGTGTATCCATTGGCAATGCCAGTATGAGCAGATCCAGCTCGCCACTGGTCAACTCTTTGAGCAGATTGGAGGTGGTATTTTCCTGTAATTGCAGGTTCAGTTGCGGCAAGGATTGCCCCACCCTGTCAATGAGGCCTTCGAGTAAAAAGGGTGCAATGGTAGGAATAATGCCCAGTTTCAGCTTACCGGCCTGCCAGTTACCTGCACTTTCTGCATACTCAACCAGTTCATTAGCGGTATTAAGAAGCACTTTACTGCGCTCAACCATCTCCAGTCCGAGTGCAGTGAAAATAAAGGTTTTATGGTCACGTTCTAATAGCTGACAACCGAGTTGTTCTTCAAGATTCTGAATCGCCGTACTCAAGGTAGACTGACTGACAAAGCATCGCTGCGCAGCGCGGTTAAAATGCTGCTCTTCATACAGCGTAACCAGGTAATGCAGGTGTTTAAGATTGGGCCACTTCATCTGTGATTACATCCATTTTTGACGATTAGAACGCGCATTATTAATCAATTTCAATAATATCTCCAGTGGCCGGTTTTCTCATACGCCATAAAAAAATGCCGGTCAGTGTCACTGACCGGCATCTCTTATTGTTCCTGCTAATCAGGGCGATAATTTGTCTGTCAGACAAAGATACCTTTGAGCATAAAGAAGAACATAATCGACAATGCCGCACCGATAGGCAGTGTGACGACCCAGGAAATGACGATATTACGCACCACGCCCAGATTCAGCGCAGCGATACCACGCGCCATACCCACACCCAAAACAGCACCGACCAGAGTCTGTGTGGTAGAGATAGGTAAGCCGGTACCCGAGGCAATGATCACCGTGGTGGCGGCCGCAAGTTCCGCCGCAAAACCCCGGCTTGGCGTCAGATGCGTAATCCCTTTACCAATGGTGGCGATAACGCGGGAGCCAAATAGCGCCAGGCCCATAACAATACCCACTGCACCTAAGGGTAATACCCACCAGGCCAACGCCGCTTTACTGGCAATCTGACCATTGTTTTGTACCACACTGACCACTGCAGCCAAAGGACCGATGGCATTGGCCACGTCATTCGACCCGTGAGCAAAGGCCATACAGCAGGCCGTTACCACCATCAGAATGGCAAACACTTTCTCGACACTGGCAAATTGCATACGACGATTGGCAGCCGCGTCCATTTTGATGCGATTAATCACCATCTTACCAATCACGCCCACGGCGACGGCAAGACCGATTGCCAGAGCGAAACCTTCCGCCGTGCCCATGCCCAAACCGACATGCTTGAGGCCTTTCTTAATGGTAACAAGGGCCATCACAAAACCGGCCAGTGCCATGTAAAACGGTACGTAGCGTTTTGCACTGGCAAAGGGATTATCGGTATCGAAGATCAGCCGTTGGGCACTCATAAAGATGAGAAAGGCGATGATACCGGAAATGGCAGGCGTAATAACCCAGCTTCCGACAACCCCGGCCACTTTACCCCATTCTACGGCATCAGCGCTGACGCCTACCGCGGCAAAGCCGACAATCGCACCGATAATGGAATGGGTGGTCGATACCGGCCAGCCAAGCCACGATGCCACCACCAGCCAGATACCTGCCGCCAGCAATGAGGCAATCATGCCAAATACCAGTAACTCAGGGGTATCCACAAAATAGGCACTGTCAATAATGCCCTTGCGGATGGTGGATGTAACCTCCCCACCAGCCAGATAAGCCCCGGCAAATTCAAACACCATTGCAATAAGAATGGCCTGCTTAATGGTCAGGGCTTTGGAGCCCACTGAGGTACCCATGGCGTTAGCCACGTCATTGGCACCAATGCCCCAGGCCATAAGAAATCCCACTACTGCAGCAGTAGTGATCAGCATAAAACCGTATGTTGTAAGTATATCCATCAATAAGGCCTTTACTTAGCTAGCATGAGTTCCAGGCGTGAACCAACACGCTCAGCGATATCGGCCAAATCGCCGATCCATTCGATGATTTTATATAAAAACATCACATCAACAGGATTGAGCTGGTCTTCCATTTTCCACAATGAACGACGGATACTGATTTGAATCTTATCGGTATCGTCTTCGATCTGATCCAGTTCATTGATCATTTCCTCAACCACTTTCACTTCGCGGCCACGAAAACCGGTTTCCAATAACTCATCCAGCTCATTGGTTACCTTTTTCGCTTGCTTAGTGGCATCCAGGCAGCGCTTCACGTACTGCATGAAGTCTTCCTGCATGGGTTCAGGAATCTGAAGTTCGCGTCCCAGCACCAGGCCAGAAATATCTCTGGAACGGTTGGCGATTTTATCCTGAGTGGTCAGCAAATCGAGTAAATCCTGACGCTGGATAGGCATAAAAATACCTGCAGGAAGATTAACCCGAAGTTCATGTTTGAGGGCATCAGCTTTTCTTTCCAGGTGAGAGATATCGTGCTGACATTTCTCCGCCTGTTTCCAGTCTTTTTTGAAAACCGCCTCGAAAAACGGCTTCAAACCCTGACTGCACTGATGAACGGTATTGATATGTTCTTCCAGAGGTTTTAGCGGTGACTTGGCAAAAACCTCTAAGAATGCACTTGTAGACATAAATGACACAACATTAACCCTTATTTGTGCGGCGCATGATACACCATAGTAGATGACAGAAATATTTCAGTTTTATGACAGTATATATAAAGCCATTTACCCTGCCAGTTCACGACAAAATACTCAACTCTGACGCAGTTCAGCCAACCTTCTTTGTAGCTCCTCCCTGGAGATGTGTCGCACATCTTTACCTTTCACCAGGTAAATAATGTACTCGCACACGTTTTTACATCGGTCTCCCACCCTCTCCAGAGCGCGCATCGCCCAGAGTACCTCAAGCCACTGCGGCAACAATTCAGTATCGCGCTGCATTTCAGTAACCGCGAGTGTCAGAAGTTGTTTGTACTGCTCATCGATTTCCTGATCCCCCATGTGGATCTCTAATGCCGCCTCGGCATCCAGACGGGCAAAGGCGTTGAGGGTCTTCCTGAGCATTTCCATGACATGGTTGCCAGTGGCAATCATGCCATTTTTAATGTCTTCAGACACCGGCAGACTACCCCGAATCAACAGGTTGGCGATGCGCTCGATATCATCCCCCATTCGCTCCAGGTCAGCAGTGGTTTTATTGATGGCCAGCACCAGACGCAGGTCACTGGCAGCAGGATGACGCTTGGCGATAATGCGGGTGCATTCTTCGTCAATCTGCACTTCCATGGAGTTCAGAGTAAAATCATTGACGATGACCTTTTCCGCCAGGGCCAGATGATTATCACGTAACGCCGCAATAGCATCACAGAGCTGCTGCTCCACCATGCCTCCCATGGTCAGCACGGAATTACGCAGGTTTTCCAGCTCCAGATTAAAGCGACCGGAGATGTGGGTGTTGAGTTTTATTTCTTGCATAGAAAAGCTCGAACTCGTCAGAACTTGCCCGGCGAATTTAACATACCGGCTAACATAAGGCCCGAAAAAGAATGATCGGTTAGGAGTGAGAGGTTAGGCGTGTGGGCTTCTGACTCCTCACCCCTGACTCCTCTCTATTATCCATATCTGCCGGTGATGTATTCTTCAGTTTGTTGTTGTCTGGGGCGTGTAAAGAGTTGATTGGTATCTGAATACTCAATCAGGTGGCCCTGGTGCAAGAAGGCCGTAAAGTCTGAGACCCGCGCCGCTTGTTGCATATTATGGGTCACCACCAGTACCGTGTACTTTTCTTTGAGCTGGTAAATCAACTCTTCAATGGTCAGGGTGGAAATCGGGTCCAGCGCTGAGGTAGGTTCATCCAGAAGCAGAATTTCCGGTTGCAGAATGATTGCCCTGGCAATCACCAGGCGCTGCTGTTGGCCGCCGGAAAGGGTGAGGGCAGAATCGAACAAGCGATCTCTGACTTCCTTCCACAGTGCTACGTCAATCAATGCCTGCTCCACTGCATTATCCAGTGTGCGACGATCACGAATACCCTGGATTTTGAGGCCATACACCAAATTATCATAAATCGACATGGGGAACGGATTGGGCCGCTGGAACACCATACCTACCTGGGTTCTGAGCAGCGCCACATCTTGCCGGCGATGATAAATATTGCGGCCATTAATCAGCACTTCTCCTTCAACCTGACACTCCGGCGTCAGGTCATTGAGGCGGTTAAAACATCCGAGCAAGGTGGATTTACCGCAACCGCTGGGACCGATCAGTGAGGTTATCTGGCGTTTTGGAATGCGCATATTAATGTTGTGCAGGGCGCGGGTCTGACCAAATTTTAAGGTTAGCCCGACAACATCAATCGCCACTTGCTCCGCAGGAAGGTTATCCAGAGACACCTGCGGTTTTACTAAATCAAAATAATCAAACATGTCTCACTCATTCCTGGCATAGAATCTGTCATCTGGACAACGCCAGATACTGTCGCCGCAATCGGCCCCTGACCATCACCGCAATAGCATTGAGCGACAATACTACTACCAGCAACAGCAAGCATGATGCAAACATCATTGAGGAACCATGACCGATATTGTTGCTATGAAACGCGCCATCGTAAATCAGCACACCGAGGTGCATAAACTGTCGCTCCAGATGCAGGTAAGGAAACTCTCCATCAACGGGCAAGCTCGGCGCAAATTTGACGGCCCCCACCAATAACAACGGTGCCACTTCCCCCGCGCCGCGCGCAATGGCCAGTATCACCCCGGTCATAATACCCGGGCTGGCCATGGGGATCACGGTACGCCAGATGGTTTCAAATTTGGTAGCGCCCAGCGCAAAACTGCCCTGCCTGAGGGTATTGGGAACACGACGCAGCCCCTCTTCCGTGGCCACAATCACCACCGGCAGGGTCAGCATGGCCATGGTTAATGCTGCCCAGAAGATGCCCGGCGCACCAAAAGTGGGAGCGGGCAGGTGTTCTGAAAAAAACAGCTTGTCGATATTTCCGCCAACCTGATAAACGAAAAAACCCAGTCCGAATACGCCGTATACGATTGACGGTACCCCTGCCAGGTTGTTCACACCGATACGAATCAGGGACGTGAGCATATTCGCCGGGGCATATTCGTTCAGATAAATGGCAGCCAATACACCCAACGGTGTCACAATCACTGTCATCAGCAATACCATGACAACCGTGCCAAAGAGCGCCGGAAAAACCCCACCCACATTGTTTGCCCGCTTGGGCTTTTCACTGACAAAGTGCCACATGGCGTCCAATGCTGCGCCGATTTTTTGCAAGGTGGAGAGCTGATTTAATAACTGGTATTCCTCGATGTCTGCCAGAGGCAACGAATGCTCTCGGCCATCGGCCAGACGCACATGAACCTTAAAGCGATCGTTTTCCTGCTGCAGGGCATTAATCTTCTGGTTAATCTCGGTATAGCGCTGCATTAACCGGACTCTGGCAGGCGCATTGCTTTCCACCTGACGGCGATCCAACTCGGCCAGAGCAATATGCACGGCCGCCAGTTGGTTGCTCGTCAATTCACGGATCAGTGCCTGCTGTTGCGTAACCTGTTGCCACTTTTGTTTAATATCAGCAAAGGCTATGGGCTGCTCACCATAGACAACCTGCTGTAATGCAGCGAACACGCGATTTCCGCTGCGCAAATGTATATCCATAAGTGATTCGGGGGTACTGATTGCAATAATCTGGCTGCGCGGGATGAGGTATTGCTGATCACCAAACTGATCCAGCCTTGCCTCGTTTAACAACCAGCGTTTGTCATTGCCGGTGGTCACAAAATCATCGGCTAACAGAGTGGCATAAAGCGTATGGGTAGACTTGGTCGATGCACTGACCTGTTCATAGGTAACCTGATACAGCGGCTGCGGCCAGAAATGCTGCATTCCCTTCACCAGCATCAGCAATATCACGCCGCCGAGGATAAGCAGTATAACCGCCACCAGCGCTGCACTGGTTACCACTGGCAGACCTTCTTTTTGCGTCTTAACCCAATTTCTGTCAAACACTTTGGTAATGTCTCCTTAACCGGCCCCGGATAAGTTCCGCAAAGGTATTAATGACAAAGGTAAAGGCAAACAATAACAGCGCAGTAAAAAACAATATGCGATAGTGAATACTGCCCACCTCGGCTTCCGGCAGTTCTATGGCCAGGTTAGCGGTCAGCGCTCGCAGCCCTGAAAACGGGTCCCAATCCGCCACCGGGGTATTACCGGTGACCATCAGGACAATCATGGTCTCGCCAAAGGCACGGGACAATCCCAGCATGACCGATGAGAAAATCCCCGGGTACGCGGCCACCAGCACCACGTAACGCAATGTCTGCGAACGTGTTGCGCCAAGGGCAAATGAAGCCTGACGCAAATGTGTCGGCACTTCATAGATTGCGTCTTCAGCCAGTGAGTAAATACTGGGGACAATGGCAATACCCAGCGCCAGCGCCACCACAATGGCATTTTTACTGCTGTAGTTATGGCTGTCCGTCAACCATCCTTGCGGCCAGAGATGCGCCTGTAACTCGCCCCCCAATGCGAATGCCACCCAGCCAAGCACCATCACCAGTGGCACTGCCATTAAAAGCTCCCACCCCGACTGCCATTTGAGACTCAGCCACCTCGATACCGGCTTTTGTAAAAAAGCACTTAAGATCAGGGCTATGGGCAGGCTCCACACAAAAAGAATAATGGCGAGTAAATGATCTTCTACCACAGGAATCAGCCAGATAGCTGCAATAAAGCCGATCACCACAGAAGGCACCGCTTCCAGCATTTCAATGCTGGGCTTAAGCCAGTTACGCAGGCTGTCAGGAACAAAATACGCCGTATACACCGCCGCGCCCAGAGCCAGTGGGATCGCCACGATCAGCGCCACCAGTGCGGCCTTGAGGCTGCCAATCACCAGGGGCACCAGACTGTACTTGGCCTGACTGCTATCGGCAGAGGTTGTCGACTGCCAGATATAATCAGGTTCCGCGTAGCCGTGATACCAGACTTTAGACCACAGTGACTCAAAACTGACAATCGAGCTGGCATGTTCAATCTGCCACTGCTCAATCTGTTTATTGTCATGCAGAAACAGCCTGTTTCCGGTAAGGAAAAAACCTTGTCCCTGCATCCTTAATGGCTGGCGCTTGAGAATTTCACCGGTACTGCCAAGAAAGAGTACCAACTCCTGATTGTCAGTCAGTATGACGCCAAGATCTTTACCACTGACCATCTGCATCTGTCTGACCGATAACGTATCGGGCATGCTATAGACCGGTTGATAAACGAATTGCCCTTGCTGATTAAAACTCGACCACTTCTGCACCTCTCCATCTTTCAGGCCAATCAATACGGCCTTATGATCGGGAAACGCACTGACGGACTCAATAGAGCTTGAGGTTTGGATCTGCTGATTGGACTGAGGGCTGCTGAACACAGCCTGATTATCTTCATACCACAGTGCCGTGGTCACTGAGGGTAACAATAATAACTGACCACTTCCGTCTAATTCCTGGGTGAAATTCTGTAATGGCCTGTCGCGGGAAACCCAGTGAATGTGCCAGGTTTTTTCGGCTTGAATGGCGACCGCCAGCCAACGCTCAGAAAGCGCCACCTGCCACTGCAAAATTTGCTCAGGCAGAGCCGGTCGAACCAGAAAAGACAATTCCTGCATACGTTCGATTCGTGTTGCCACGCGAATCAATCGTTCCATGCGCACCAGGCCATCGGCTCCCAGCTGGAACAGATACCGCTCACCACCATGATGCAGGGCTTTGGTGCTGAGCTGACAGGTCTGAGGGATGGTTTTAAGCAGATTAAGAGCGTTATGACTTTCTTCAGATTGGTAGAGATTCAGCTGGCACGCATCGGTCATGCTCAGTATTGCCCGCCCGGCACTGAGGTCTTCCAGTAACAATAGGTTTTCGTTATCCGGCACCGTCCAGTTTTTAACCGGCTGCAGCGCCGGTGACAACAGCAATGGGGTGGTCACATAAAGCAGGTGCCAAATCAATACCCCCAGCGTGATCAGCACCATCAGTCCCCCGATGGTGATAATGCGCCCGGCAAACCTGTCACGCCAGGCTCGACCTTGATGGGATGGATGTTGGCTCAGCTGCACAGTATATCCAATGAAGAATGACGGGCCTTAAACTAAAGCATGCATTCTAATCATCCTCTGCATGAATTACTAACCCTTTGATCGCGAAGCGCTATTCCTCATCATCATACAGCGATTCCCACGCGTACGGGGCAGACAACATACTCATCACACAACCCGACAGGCGCGAAAAATGCCCGTCGAAGGGCCGCAGTCTATTCAGCACTATGGTCAGAACAGACTGCTTAGTTATTTGAAAAGAATAGGATTATTAGGTCGCCTGGACCCAAAAGGTGGATTATAGTTCTGGTATACCAGAGAAGGAAAAGGTACTGCCCATGAAGTCCATTATTGTTTCGCTACTTGGAAAAGATAAACCCGGTATCGTAGAGCGCATCGCCAAGCAAGTCAGGCTGTTCGAGGGAAACTGGCTGGCCAGTAATTTTGCCCATATGGCCGGACATTTTACCGGTTTTGTGGAAATCCAGCTGCCTCAAAAGAAGATCACGCCTCTGCTGGAACAGCTCGACAGTATGCCAGAGCTGAATATTCGCCTGGTCGAAGGCGAGACTTCACCGGCACAGGCTATCAGAGCCAGTCTGGAAATCATGGGCAACGATAAGCCCGGAATCGTGCAGGAAATTACCTCCGTATTGCACCAGTTTAATATTAATATTCTTCGCTTCAGCTCCAGCTGCGAAGCGGCACCCAACTGGGGCGGACTGTTGTTTAAAGCCAACATTGATATCGACTACCCTGAAGGGTTTGATATCGCACCGCTGAGCCTGGCGCTTGAGCAGATTGCCAATGACCTGGTGGTCGATATTGACTGGCAGGAATAAGGGCGTTATCGCCCTTTTCCATAACAGCCTGAACATCGCTTTCTCACCCACTGGGTTGTCATAAAAGCTTCATCAAGCGGGTGAACACTTATTGTTAGACTCTCGCCAATTTTATGCGGTCAAAGCAAACAGATGAGTATTACAACACTGCCTTACTATCCGAAAGAGCTGAGCTGGCTGGCCTTTAATCAGCGTGTATTACAGGAAGCCGCGGATAAGCGTAATCCGATTGTGGAGCGAATTCGCTTTCTGGGAATCTATTCGAACAACATGGATGAGTTCTACCGGGTAAGAGTGGCCGATGTAAAACGTCAGATCTATATCCATCTGAACGACAAAAACCTCGACGCCGCAGAGCAAACCAAAGCGTTGATGGACAAAATCCAGGAGCGGGTATTGGTAATGACCGATGAATTCGAGCGAATTCACGCTGAGGTGGTTGATCGACTCGCGAAATACCACATTTACCTGATCACACAAAAGCAACTGGACAGTTATCAGATTGACTGGCTGAAAAGCTACTTCCAGAACAAGATCCTGCGTTACATCGCGCCCGTACTCATCAACAACAGAGTGAAACTGGTTGAGCGTCTCAACGATGCCGCCACCTACCTCTTTGTGGCAATTAAAAAAGCTGAGCAAAAAACCCAGTATGCCTTGCTGGAAGTACCAACGGACTATACGTCCAGGTTTGTGCAGATCCCGCCGCAGAAAAGCCGTAAAAAGAAATACATCATCTTACTGGATGACATTATTAACCTGTGTCTGGAGCAGATCTTCGCCGGATTTCTGGAGTTCGATCATCTGGAGGCCTATTCCTTTAAGATGACCCGGGATGCGGAATACTCGATCAATGACGAAATTGACGAGAGTTATGTGGAGAAAATGTCTGAAAGCATGAAGCAGCGTATGATCGCCGAACCCGTGCGTTTTATTTACGACGGAGACATGCCCGATGACATGCTCACTTTTTTGCGCAAACAGCTGAATATCTCCTCCTACGACAGCCTCATTGCCAGCGGGCCCTATCGTAATTTTAAAGATTTCATCGGCTTTCCCAATATCGGCAGAGAGTACCTCGAAAACACCAGACTTCCGGCCATCAATACCCGCCGTTTCGCTGACTACAATACGGTTTTTGACGCCATTAGTCAGGGCGATATTCTGCTCTATTATCCCTATCACCGCTTCTTGCATCTGACAGAGTTTGTGCGTCAGGCGGCTTTCGATCCCAATGTTAAGCATATTCGCTTAAACATTTATCGGGTGGCCCATAAATCCCGCATCATTAACTCCCTGATTGATGCGGTGAATAATGGCAAGCAAGTGACCGTGGTGGTAGAGCTGCGGGCCCGCTTCGATGAACAGGCCAATATTGAATGGTCGAAGATGATGACGGATGCCGGTGTTAAGGTGCTGCTCGGAGTGCCCACCCTCAAAGTCCATTCCAAGCTGTGTGTGATCTCTCGCGAGGAGCATGGCGAACTCATTCACTATGCCCATTTCGGTACCGGCAACTTCAATGAGAAGACGGCAAAAATCTACACTGATTTCAGTCTGTTTACCCGTGACCAGGAACTGGCCAGAGAGGCCATTGAGGTATTTGATTTCATCCAGTATCCCTACCGGCGCTTTAAATTTCAGCACCTGCAAGTGTCGCCCATCAATGCCCGGACACGCCTGCAGATGCATATTCGCCAGGAAACCCAGAATGCCAAAGAAGGCATAAAGGCTCAGATTCTTCTGAAAATTAATAATCTGGTCGACATTGCGTTAATCGACGATCTCTATCGTGCCAGCCAGGCTGGAGTAAAAGTGAAGGCCATCATCCGTGGCATGTGTTCATTGGTTCCCGGAGTCAAGGGGCTCAGTGACAATATACAGATAATCAGCATTGTGGATCGTTTTCTGGAACACCCGCGGGTATTGGTGTTTGAAAATGCCGGTGACCCCAAAGTGTTTATTTCCTCTGCGGACTGGATGACCCGTAATATGGATAACCGTATTGAAGTGGGCTGCCCGATTAACGACCCGGTTCTGAAGCAACGGATACTGGATATTCTCAATATTCAGTTCCAGGACACGATCAAAGCCCGCATCATTGATGCCGAGCAAACCAACAAGTATGTACGCAGAGGCAACCGAAAGAAGTTGCGTTCACAGGTAGAGATCTATCATTATCTGAATGCTCTGGAACATAAAAGCCCCTCATCATGAATCAACTTGATACCGCCTTCAGCGACCTGGATGTCAGGGATACAACCCATGTGGCTGCGCTGGATCTTGGTTCAAACAGTTTTCATCTGGTCGTTGCGCGCATCAATGCCGGAAGTGTGCAAATTCTGCACAAAGTCAAGCAGAAGGTCCGGCTTGCAGAAGGCCTCGACGCTGAGGGCCTGCTAAGTCAGGACGCAATGGATCGGGGTATCGACACCCTGCAACAATTCGCCGACAGCCTGCACGGTTTCAATCCCGACTCTGTGCGCATTGTGGCCACACATACCTTACGCCAGGCCCGCAATGCCAATGTGTTTATCAAGGCAGCCAGAAAAGTCCTGCCCTATCCGGTGGAGATCATTGCCGGCACCGAAGAAGCCAGGCTGATTTATCAGGGGGTTGCCCACACCACAGAAAACAGCGGCCAGAGACTGGTCATTGATATCGGTGGCGGGAGCACCGAATGTGTCATTGGCGAGGGCTTCAACCCGATACTGATGCGCAGTTTGCAAATGGGTTGTGTCAGTTTTACGCAAAGGTTTTTTGCCGATCAACAGCTCAAGCAAAAGGCCTTTAAACGGGCAAGACTGGCGGCCGGACAAGAACTGGAGATGATCCAGCGGCGTTTTCAAAAGCTCGGTTGGGAACACTGCATCGGCACCTCCGGCACGATCAAGACCCTGGTCAGTATTGCCGAGGAAATCGATGCCGATACCCAGCCAGGAACGGTGACCCTCAAACAACTCGAACGCATCATCGCCATTTGCTGTGAAGCCGGGCACTACCAGCAGCTCAGCTTCAAAGCGCTCAGTGAAGAGCGTGCGCCGGTCTTTGCAGCAGGGCTGGCAATACTGGCCGCCTGCTTTGACAGCCTGAATATAAAACAACTGGTGTTCTCACCGGCGGCGCTGCGTGAAGGGGTAATCTATGAAATGGAAGATCGCCTCGAGCATGAGGATATCCGCGAGCGCACCGCAGAGAGTCTGGCAACCCGCTATGATGTGGATCCCGAACATGCCCGGCGCGTACTGCAAACCACCCTTGATCTCTATCAACAGGTGGCCTCAGACTGGCACATCCAGATTACCGAATTGCAGCAGCTGCTGGGATGGGCTGCGCTGTTGCATGAAGTTGGCCTGCAGATCAATTCCCGTCGTGTACAGCATCATTCCGCCTACATTCTTCAGCATGCTGAGTTACCGGGTTTTAATCAGGCGCAACAGGCGTTATTAGCCACCCTGGTGCGTTTTCATCGTAAAAAGATTCGCACCGATGAGTTACCTGAACTGATCGAATACAGTCACGAACAAGTGCTGAAATTAATTTGTCTGCTCCAGTTAGGGGTGTTGCTGAATATCCGCCGTCAGGACGATTTATTACCGAAAATTCGCGCTGAAGCGAAAGAAAATAAGTTGATTCTGGATTTTGGTCAGGACTGGCTGGAGAATTCTCCATTAGTTTCCGCCGACCTGGAGCTCGAAGCAGAGTTCATGCGGGGTTGCGGGATTCGTCTGGTTGTGCGTTAATGTTATTTGCTGCTTGTTCAAGGCAGTAAAAGGTTAACCATTAATCAGGTTATCATCACATTGGCTCAATTTACGGGTTGGCAGATGTGATAACCATTAGGGTGTGATATAAAGTCTGTGCCAGGTGCACGCGGGTAATGTATATTTTTTGGTAACTCTGCGTACCGTCATATACCCGGTAGACATCGCTATAACAATGAGTTTGGAGTAGCTTAGCTTCTGCTCACTATCAACGTAAAACAAAAGGAAGCATTCAATGAATAAAACTGATCTTATTAACCGTATTGCCGAAAGCGCTGATGTCTCTAAAGCGTCCGCTGGTCGTGTAGTTGATGCCTTTACCGGCGCGGTAACTGAAGCTCTGGCCAGCGGTGATGAAGTCGCCATCCTGGGTTTTGGTACTTTTAAAATCTCCGAGCGTGCCGCCCGTACCGGTCGCAACCCACAAACAGGTGCAACGATTCAAATCGCTGCGTCTAAACTGCCTTCTTTCAAAGCAGGTAAAGCACTGAAAGACGCCTGCAACTAAGGTTGTTTTCCCGACAGGGGCGCAGTATTGCTACATCAGTCATTCGATGGAACTGAGCCCCTGATACCCTCACTCTCTCATTCTTACCACTTTTAATAGCCGGCCCGATGCCTCATCGGTCAGCAAATACAAGCCACCGTCTGCAGCCACCGCAATGTCTCTGAGCCTCACATCCAGTTCGCTCAATAATGTCTGCTGAGATTGCAGTTTGATACCATCCAGCACCACCCTACGCACTTCTTTACTCTTAAGTGTGGTGGATAACAAATTGCCCTCCAGTTCCGGGAACATGGCTCCCCGGTATACCACCATCGCAGAGGGAGCAATAGAGGGAGTCCAGTCCACTACTGGCTGGAGCATTCCGGGATATTCACTGAAGGGACTGATATTGGCACCGGAATAATCCTTCCCATGTGTGATCACCGGCCAGCCATAATTACTGCCGCTACGAATAAGGTTAATTTCATCTCCCCCATCGGGACCATGCTCGTTGGCAAAGAGGAGCTTTTTGAACGGATCCCAGGCCAGTCCCTGTGGATTGCGGTGGCCGAGGCTATAGACGCCCTCCGCTCCCCCCTCAATGTGCGGGTTATCTGCCGGGATACTGCCATCATCGTTCAAACGGATAAGCTTACCCAAATGGCTGGCCGGATTCTGCGCCTGTTCCCGATAGTCAAATCCATCTCCACTGCTGAGCACCAACGTGTTGTCGTCCATAAATGCCAGGCGCCCACCATAGTGCACTGGCGTATCTTTCATGGGTTGTGCGCGAAATAACACCTGCTGTTCGACTAATCTGTCATCGACAAGTCGTGCCCGCATCAAACGCAACTGATTGTTGTCATCGGTGCCATGGGCATAGGTCAGATACAGCCAACCGGTAGCGGTATATTGTGGATGCAGAACAACATCCATCAGCCCGCCCTGGCTGTTGTAATACACCTCGGGCACCCCCGAGATGGGCGCTGAAACCTTACCATCAAGAATGCGTCTGAGCTGACCGGATTTTTCGGTCACCAGCAGACTGCCATCCGGCAGTTCCGCAACCGCCCAAGGATAGTGCAGCTGGCTGGCAAGGGTGTGCACCTGATAATCGCTAAAGTCCTCAGCCCCTGCACACAGTGCGCTCAGGGGTAGCGCCATTAAAGCCAATAACAATCGCCGGATTACACAGGGCATAACACCTCCTCTTTTCGTTTCAGACAGTGTGTTAATTATTCATCAACTATGCAATTATTTGTTTTACATAAAATTATTGCTGAGGCGATGATGCCTGATTGGATGCGATTCGTGTTGCGATACCTGGTGGCCACGCTGCTGTGCTTCACCCTGGCCAGCATCGCCCATAGCCAGATGGTTTTATGGGGTCTACAACAACAGGCTATTGTCATTCCTCCATTTGAACGACTGCAAATGACCCTGAGCGACTGGTGGGGACTGCTCCCCACCTATGGCAGTGTCATTGCTGTTGGACTGCTGATTGCCCTACTGGTAGCCACTTGGCTGAGTCGCAAAACAGGTCCTTGGGGTGGCTTAGTCTTCGGCCTTGCCGGGGCCGTGGCCCTTCTCAGTATTTTGCTGGCGATGCAGCCGATTATGGATATCACCCTGATTGCTGGCGCCAGAAGCCACATGGGTTTACTCCTGCAGGTCAGCGCCGGTTTCATCGGCGGACTGGTGTTTTACTGGCTACGTAAAAAGCCAAAACGTCATTTTGACTAAGGCGGGTTACTCATCCCATTGGCATACTGTCCGCTTTGCCGCGGTTACACTGACCCATTTCTGTTCTACCCACGTAAAGACCTTTACCTCTGCATAAGTGGCCTGACCTGAACAGCTAAAGAATACCACCAGGCTGGCAAAGCATTAAGGTTATGGCCATCACAATAAATCAGCATACGACAACGGACGGGGAACCAGAATGAGATTGACAACACTACTTATGGGCGCCGGTCTGTGCAGCGGCCTGTCTGCCCAACCCGCAGAGACTCAATGGGGGGTTGGGGTAGGTGCCATTGTCCAGAATGAGGGATATGTTCAGGCACAAACTGAGACCCACGTTATCCCTTTTGTCACCTATCGCAGCGAGCACTTCTATGTGGTGGGCCCCAAGTTGGGTTATCACCTTTACCGGGACAAACAGAGGCCAGACATCACCGTCATCGGTCAATTCCGCTTTGATGGCTTTGAGATAGAAGACAGCGCCTACTTCAGTGGTATGGAGGAACGCGATGTGGCCTTTGATATGGGGCTTGAAGTGAAATACCGTACATCACTGGGGCAACTGTCTGGCTATTACCTTAAGGATGTAACCGGCGCCCACGAGGGCAGTGAAGCAGGCATCAGCTATGCCTATCCCATTCCGTTTTCCAGGCAGTTACGACTGACGCCCTCCGTTACCCTGTCCAGACTGGATGGCAATCTGGTGGATTATTATTATGGTGTCCGGCAGCAGGAAAGCACGATACAGCGTCCTTTTTATCAGGGCAACCAGACCACCAATGTGTCTGTGGCGCTCAATATGCTTTGGCAGCTAACCAGTAAACATAGCCTCATTGGTAATGTGCAATACAGCCATTTCGGTGACGAGATAAAAAACAGCCCACTGATAGAGGACAATGGCAGCCTGGGTGTCGTGGCGGGGTATATTTACGCATTCTGAGCCGCCGCCGTCAGGTCTATTCAGAGATAGTTGCCGTATCGGCTTTCAGCCACAGGGCCTGGTTCTTGAGTGGCACCCCCTCACAAAGCAATGGATTGCTTAGCTCAATAAGATGACGGTGCCCCAGTTGCAAACGCTCAAGCCTGTCAGCAAAACTGCTGTTAAACAGACGCAGAAAACTGCCATCGGCGAGTGATTGCTGCAAACCGCTAAGCAAGGCATCCGCCAGTTCATCATCTCCTTGGTCGACGAAAAAATAATAGGCGCTGGGATACTGAACCAGAAGATGGGAGTCTATGCGTAAATCCAATGGCATCTGGCGACTCAGGTCCTGTTCGATCTCGAGCACAGAACGCAGGAAGTAATCGATTCGCTGTTTATGCAGCATCTGATATAAGCCCTGAACATCACTGCCACCGAATACCCTCAGACCATTGCTGCGCAGTATTTTAGTGTCGCTCCAGCTGTGAAACTGGCCCACGACTAGCCTGTCCAGATCCTCAATCCGTCTTACCTCACGCAGTATGTCAGCGCGCTGCTCATGTACCAGCGCCACACGCATGCCGTTGCCACCCCGAAACAAGGGAAAATGAACGGGTCTCCCCATTTTTGCCCTGTCTTTGGTACAGGTACCCATTACTACATCCAGTCCATTCTCTTCCCCTAGCAGCGCGAAGCTTCTCTCCTTTGGCAGGTCGGCACCCAGGGCAGAAACCTGATAAGTTGTCTGCTTGGAATAGGATAACGCCTGCTCTAACACAGCAATCAGATAAGAATCACGGGGAAATCCGGGATAGGTAACGGTTCTGGTATTATCGGGTTCGGCCCCTACGTAAAGCGATGCAAGGGCGAGGGACGCCCCGAAACACAATGCGCGTGCCCAAAAGGGTAATAACCTCAGTGTCTGACGATTCATGAGAATATCCCGGCACAAGCCTGTTCTGAAAGAGGAAAACGACGGCTATCTATTGATTTGCCGCCGTTGTTCGTCTCACCTTAAACCACCCAGCCCAGTTGCTGTGCCTTGTCGTGGGCCAGTTGCGGAATGTCCTGCTCGATAAAGTGATGATGCAACAACATCACACCCAGCACGTGATTGAGTACCGCATCGATTTGCACTTTATCCGCAGGATCCGTATCCCGGCTCTCCTGCTTTTGCATCAATGTCTGTACATAATCGGCATCAATAAAGCCGGCGTTTTCCAGCTTTTCCTTAGACGCATAGCGTTCAAACAGGCCTTTGAGCTTCTGCCATTTCTTATCATCGGTATGCGCCGGTGGGGCCATAAAAGCAAACTTCTGGCGTTCATACAGCACCGTGGGCAGCAGCCCTTTCATCGCTTCGCGAAGCACATATTTCTCTTTGCTTCCTTTGATGCGCATTTCAGGTGGAATGGTCGCGGCAAACTCTGCCAGATGATGATCCAGAAACGGCGGTCTGGCTTCCATGGAATTAGCCATATCAACCCTGTCGCCGCCCCAGGTCAGAATTTGCCCTTCCAGCATGGTTTTAATCCAGACATACTGGGCTTTATCCAGGGGATGGCGGTCGGTAAGAAAGTCTTCATCCAGCCTGTCTGCAATAGCAGCGCCGGGTTCATAGTCGGCCAGTTCTTCACGTATCTTGGGTGTCAGCAGGTTGCGGGCCAAATCAGAACATCCCAGCCAGGGTTGCAGACAGCTCGGTGTAAAGCCCACTTTGTCATTGATTTTTTCAGACACATATTCATCTTTGGGCAGCATGGCGCCCTGGAAAAGCTTATTGGATTCTGCCAGTGTCTGTTGCCATTCAGCCGCCTGATCCGCGTTTAGTCCTTCCATGCCGTGTAAGAACATGTCCTTGCGAAAGGCCGGATAACCGGCAAAGAGTTCATCGGAGCCCTCCCCCGTGAGCACCACTTTATAATCATTGTGGGTCACATGCTGACTCATCATCAGTTTCGCCACCGCCAGCGTATTATAGATAGTGCGCTCCGTATGCCAGATGGTGCGCGAGAAATTGTCATACAATAGCTCTGCATTGAGTTTGAGAATATCCTGCTCAGCTCCGGTGGCACGGGCCATTTCAGTAGCAATACTGGCTTCATCGTACTCATCGTTGTCAAAGCTGATGGTAAAGGCCCGAATCGGATCCTGTGCCGCCGCCGAGGCCAGTCCCAGAATGGAACAGGAGTCAATGCCCCCGGACAGGTAACAGCCTACCGGCACATCGGCGGTCAGGCGCAGCTGCACGGCTTCAAGGAGTTGGTCGCGAACGCCTTTGATGTAATAGTCATCATCCATGCGTGGACGCTGTTCCGGGGTCGGAAAATCCATATCCCAGTATTTGGTTTTTTCGATCTTGAATTCCCCGCCCTCACGGGTGATTTTCAGCATATAACCGGGCTCTACCTGATGCACGCCTTTAAAGGCCGTGGTACCCGGCACCATGACCTGAATCAGCTGATGAAACAGACCATGACTGTCAAATTCAGCGGTCACCTCGGGATGCGCCAGCACGGTTTTCACCTCCGAACCAAAGACAATATGGTTCTCTGTTTGCGTCCAGTACAGTGGCTTAATACCAAAACGGTCCCGCACCAGATACAGGGCATCCTGCTGTTCATCGTAAAGCGAGAAGGCAAACTCTCCTCGCAGGTGTTTCAGGGTCTCATCCATTCCCTCGCGAAGGTACAGATGAGGGACGATTTCCGAGTCACTTTTTGTCTCAAAATACTCCCCCTGAGCGGTCAGTTCGCCGCGCAGTCGCTGGTAATCATAAAATTCACCGTTGTGGGCGAATATCACCCGGCCACCATGCAGGAAAAAGGGCTGACGGCCGCGACTCTCATTGAGGTCAATAATAGACAAACGGGCATGGCTCATTCCCACACCCACGTCTTTAGGATTGCAGTAGCCATAATTGTCCGGGCCCCTGTGGTGCATAATTGCCGCCATATTGACCAGGATTTGTGAATCAATTTCGCGCTCAGGGGTGTTGGCAAAAATGCCTGCTATTCCGCACATAAATACTCCTAATTAATCAGTCTGTTGTCATCAGCAACGTGTCGTTCTGTGACTGCCAACGCCTCTAAATCACATCCAGTACCCGTTCGGCGCGCTGCACCAGACAGGTCAACAGTGCCATTCTCAGAAACACCGCGCCTCTGGCCTGAGAGAAATACCAGTTGTGGCTGGTGCCATCCAGACTGGTGCACAATTCCTCTCCCCGTGCCAGCGGGTGAAGTACAATGGCGTCCTCTTTAAGGGGTGAGTCGGCATCAATGTGAAAGACTTTGCCGTACTCCTTAAACGAATTGCCTTCCCAGGATATGGCATTGATATACACCACATCGGCTTTAGGCAGGACACTGTCCAGATCATTAGCGGTATGTATGGTCAGGCCGGCTTCCTGCAATTGCTCCAGCTGTCCGGGCGCAAACATGTCTTCGCTATCGCAATCGTTAACGATAGTGACCGATGCAAAAACTTCCGGGAAATCACAGAAAAGCTTCAGCAAACTGCGCACGGTGCGCATCTTTGAGGGCAAGCCCACCAGACAAAAATTAAGGGGTTTACCTGGCTCATCGGTGACCAGGTCCGGACGCCATTTAAAGATCGTATACAGATCTGCCAGAGCCTGGGTGGGGTGCTCGTCAATACCATTACCCGCATTAATAATGGGAATACGCAGGGCGTTCATCATCTCACGTACAGAGCCTTCCTGAGAGTCACGCAACACCACACAATCACCGTAGTTATTAAACATCTCGGCCACATCGCCCAGTGATTCGCCTTTGGCTATCCCGGTGGTGGAACGATCGGTAATCGACATGATATCGCCGCCTAAGCGGTGCCAGGCACTCTCAAACGACAGACGGGTGCGGGTGCTGGGTTCATAAAACGCCGAGATCAGGATCTGTCCGTTAAGGGAGGTGCTGAAACGTCCCGGATTGGCCTCGTATTTTGCCGCCAGACGAAATAACTGCAGTAAGGTATCCCGGTCGAATTGGTCTGAAGAAAAAATGTGCTGATCGGAAAGCTTGGCCAAATGGTCACCATCTTCTTCAATGGCCCGCAGCAACTTCTTTGGATGCGCATCACCCCGCACATCGGGGCGGGTTCGTTCGAACTGGACTACCTGTTCAATCTTGGGATCTACCATAACGACTTATCCTTCAGGTCGCGCTTATACAGCAATAATAAAATGATCGGAGCCAGTGCTGCGCCTGCGCATGCCACTAACACCAGTAGGGTTAACATTGTTTCACTCAGGTACATTGTCAGGCTCCTTAAAGGTCTGCCAGTCAAACTTGCCCGGAGCAAGCCACAGACCGAGCAGACAAATGGCCAGAGACATCAGGCAGGCGCTGATCGCCGCCACATAAAAACCAATAACAAAGTAAAGCACCAGACCGGTCACTGTGCCCAGCGCCATGGCCGCGGTTGCAAAGTTTCCTGTCAGCCTGGGTTGATATAGTCCGAAAACAATAGGAAAGATCGCCGACGCAACAAAGGCACCGGTAAAATTGAGTAAAGCGCCCAGCGTAGCCACTTTGGGAAGACACAGTAGCCAGGTGAGTACACCCAGCCCGATGACCACGCGCTTACTGACCTTAAGCAGTTTGTCGCTGTCCGCCCTGGGATTGATGAGACGTTTATACCCATCCTGGGTGATCAGATCTGAAGTCGCAGCCAGCAAGGAGTCCATGCTGGAGGCCAGGGCAGAAAAGACCACAATAAAGACGAAGATGGCACCGATGCTGCCAAGCAATTTGGCGGCCACCAGCGGCCCCACCATATCGGCACTGGGAGGAATAATGCCCAGGGAGAGCGCGGCCAGCGCCACAAAGCCGGTAACAATAGGAATTGGAAGCCATAACAGGCCACCGAGCAAAAAGGCGCGTTTGCCGACACCGGTTTTAAAAGCAAAGGCCCGGGACCACCAGACGTTGGAGTGGAAGATCTCACCAATACCAAAAAAGATGTTATTGAACAGAAACATGATTGCTGCAGGAAAAGCGAGGTTGAGTAATTCCGGCTGGAAATCACTGACTTGCGAGTGGATCTGGTCAATACCCACCTTATCAATACAGACCCAGGCGATAATGACCACCCCCGTCAGTATCAGAATGGATTGCACAAAGTCGGTGGCAATAACGGCTTTCAACCCGCCAAGCAAGGTATACAGCACGCAGATGATGAGAATCGCTGACATGCCGGTGTGATAATCCAGATCACTGAGAGAAGAGAGTAAAATCCCGCCGGCCATTCCCAGGCTCACCAACCAGCCCATGGCGTAAAACACAGAAATGACCATAAACATCGCCCAGGCCGACTTACCATAGCGAGTGCGAATAAAATCGCCGCTGGTAAAACCGTGCGGCATCAGCGACTTGATACGTTGGGCCATGGGCGCAAACAAAATCAGTCCTAACGCCGCCATGCTATAGCCCACCATGCCCCAGATCCCAAATTGATAAGCAAGCTGAGGGGCAACCAGAGTCGTATTACTGGTGATCCAGGTGGCCATGGCTGTGGCGGTGGCAAAGGCGAAACCAACATTGCGGCCGGCCAGAGCATAGTCATCGATACTTCGATTATCTCGCCCCAGATACCAGCCAAATGCGACCCAAAGCACACCAAAACCTATCAGGATGGCAATCGCCAGGCCCCAGTCGAGTTGCGCTTCAAGCATCATTCGCCTCCTTGCGGTTAAAGCTAAACAGCAATCCTGCTAACAACAGGAATGCGCCCAAGCCGACGGCAAAAAGCGTCAATGCCTGGGTCAGCGAGCGATGCCTGACGTCAATTTCGGCAATGAGCTTAGGGGATTTAGCACCGCTACTATCGGTGACTCTGGCCTGATAATGCCCGTCCGCAAAACCTGACAGAGTGGCCTGTTGCTGTCCGCTAATATCAAAGCGCTGGGCATTCTCAAAGTCGGCGACTTGCGCCTGCCCTTTCAGCTCTACCACCTCAAGACCATCGTAATCCTGAGCCAATTGATTAAATTCCAGAACAAAATACCCTTCCCGGGATTCAATCTGCTGCACTGCGAGGGCCGGAAAAGCCATCAAAAACACTAACACTAAAGCCAGCTTCAGGATCCTATCCATGCTGTGCTCCTCTGTTAAGTACATGATCCTATTCAGATAAAGATGCGTTACCTTGGATTAACATCTAACCTGATGGTTTCTCATAACATGCTAACATTGATATTACACTATACCGAACTCACCAAGGGCGACAACCGCAGCAGTACCTCACCGTCCAGAATTTGACCAGGAGGCAAGATGCAACAGGATTTATCCATACAACTGTCACGCTTACAGAATGATTTGCTGGAACTCTCTCATATCGGCTATGACCCAGAGACCAAAGGCGTGTTTCGACTCGGCTTCAGCGAGGCCGACATGGAAGCGCGCCGATGGTTAATCAAAAAGTTCAATGATGAGGGCTTCAGTGCCCGCATGGACAAAGCCGGCAATGTCATCGGCAGTATGAATGCCGATGCCAAAGGGCCGGTGATTGCAATTGGCTCGCATATTGATTCAGTCCCCGCTGGCGGCATGTTTGACGGTACCCTGGGTGTTTTGGCAGGCCTTGAGTGCATGCGGGTTATCCGCGATTCGGGTCTGCAATGCCAGTTTCCGCTAGAGGTCTATGCCTTTGCTGAGGAAGAGGGCCGCTTCGGTGGCATGATGGGGGTACAGGCCATTGTCGGCGAACTCAACCCACAATGGCTGGAAAACGCCCATGACCCTAATCATGTTCTGTTAAAAGATGAGATGGAGCGGGCCGGTCTGAAAGCCTTTGAAGCGCTCGATGCACGGGTCGAACCCAAGCATTTTGAAGCCTTCCTGGAACTGCACATTGAGCAGGGACCCGTGCTGGAGCGAATAAAGAAACCCATTGGTGTCGTCGAAGCCATATCCGGTGTGTATAAATGGATTGTGCGGCTGATTGGTGAGGCGAATCACGCCGGCACAGCCCCTATGGATATGCGCAGTGATGCCTTTATGGGCCTGGCCGACTTTGCGCACGAGATTCCGCGTATTATTGATGAGGACGGGTCGGATAAGAGCCGTCTTACCGTAGGCAAAGTGGAGCTAAAACCGGGTTATGCGCATACCGTACCCGGTGAGGCGGAGTTTACTCTCGTGGGCAGAGACACCGACCCGCAAATTATGCGTAATCTGGCGGATTCCTGCCGACGGGTGCTTTCAACCATCGCACGTAAACACAACCTGATGTTTGAGTTTGAACAAATGAGCTGGCTCGAACCTCAGGCGATGTCTGATAAGGTTGTAAAAAGCTTCTCCAAACAGGCAGAAAAAATGGGGCTGGATTATGAAGTGATGCCCAGTGGCGCCGGTCATGATGCCCAGTATATGGCGAAAGTGACCCCCACCGGCATGATCTTTGTGCCCAGTGTAGGCGGTATCAGTCACTCTCCCGATGAGTGGACCCATTGGCAGGATATTGAAACCGGCGCCAACCTGCTTCTGCAAACCGCATTGGAATACGCCAAACCCGCGAGTAAAAAGAAAAACGCAGCCTAAATCTCTGTTTCGACAGGCTGCGAAAAAGCAGGGAACCTTGTATGCTGGTGAGCAAATCGACTTTTTGCTCACCATCACAGTGAATAACGACGACTCTACCACGGCCTTTCGAACACGCTCGCTGAGCAAGGTATATGGACAAGGAGCCAGTGCGGTGTATGCGCTGCGCGGCGTCAACCTGAACATTCCGGCGGGCCAACTGGCCGTGCTGCTGGGCCCCTCTGGCAGTGGTAAGTCTACACTGCTGAACATCCTCGGCGGCCTGGATAGCGCCAGCAGCGGGGATGCCTGGTTTTTTGAACAAAACCTGACACAAATGGATGACGATGAGCTGACCCAATACCGGCGAAAGCATGTGGGCTTTGTTTTCCAGTTTTATAACTTGATGCCCAACCTGACCGCCCGTGAAAATGTTGAGTTAGTCACAGAAATTGCACAGAACCCTATGCCAGCGGAAGAGGCCCTGCAGATGGTGGGACTACAGCAGCGTCTGGATCATTTTCCTGCGCAGCTGTCCGGGGGCGAGCAACAGCGGGTTGCCATTGCCCGGGCCATCGCCAAGAAGCCCAAATTGCTGTTCTGTGACGAGCCTACTGGCGCTCTTGATAGCGTAACCGGCAGAGCCGTACTCAAAGTACTGCAGGATATTAACCGCCAACTGGGCACCACCGTTCTCATCGTCACTCATGCTGTAGCCACTGCGGCCATGGCTGACATGGTGATCCACTTCAGTGATGGAGATATCAGTAAGATAACCCACAATACTCAGGTACAAAATGCCGACACCATCGAGTGGTAAACCATGACCTCAGTACTCCATCGCAAAACCGTCAGAGACCTGTGGCAGATTAAGGGGCAGGCTTTTGCCATTGCTATGGTGGTGGCATTTGGCGTGATGATGTTGATTATGATGGAAGGCCTGATTTCATCACTTTCTGATACCCGCGACGACTATTATCAGCGTTACCGATTGGCAGATGTCTTTGCCCCGCTCAAGCGGGCGCCACAGCAGATACTTCACCGTATCAGCACACTGCCACAAGTATCGGCGGTTCAGGGCAGGGTGAATGGCGGTGCACGGATCGACTTACCACAGATCAGCGCACCTATTCACGCCAGGGCAATCTCTTTACCCGAGTTTGGAGAGCCCAGACTCAACCATGTTTTTCTGGCAGAAGGGCGTCTGCTCTCCCCCTCCCACCAGGAAGAAATTCTGCTGCTTGAAGGCTTTGCCAGGGCTCACGGGCTGACGCCGGGAGACACCCTCGCAACCACCATTCATGGTGTAAAGCGACGCCTGAAGATTGTCGGGCTGGCTCAGGCACCGGAGTTTTTATACACCACGGCACCGGGAGAGCTGGTGCCGGATGACGGTCGTTTTGCGGTCATCTGGATGAACCAGAAAGCGCTCGAAGCGGCTTATGATATGGACGGAGCGGTCAACGAAGTGCTGGTTAAGCTCGCTCCCGGCAGCAATCAGCAGGCCTTTATCAGCAGGCTGGATCAGCTGTTGGCGAAGTATGGTGGGCTGGGAGCCTATGGCCGGGATGAACATATCTCCAATCGCTTTATCAGCGAAGAAATCAATGGTCTGATCATGTCCAGCAAAATTGTACCGCCGCTTTTTCTGGCGGTGGCGGCGTTTTTGCTGAATATTGTCGCGGCCAGAATGGTTCAGGCACAGCGCTCTCAGATAGGCTTACTCAAGGCCTTTGGCTACTCAGATATGGTGGTAGCACTGCATTACCTGAAGTTCGTCATGATCATCGCCATCATTGGCGCTCTTATTGGCTGCATTGCAGGGGTCATGGCCGGGCGCTCGCTCAGTGGCTTTTACCAGCAGTATTATAAATTTCCCTTTCTGGTCTTTGCCATCGAGCCCTTCAGTCTGGTGAAAGGATTTGTGGTGAGTATGCTGGCCGCCGCTGTCGGTTGTGCACTGGTCATGCAACGCATCCTCAGGCTGACGCCGGCCATCGCCATGAGTCCCCCCTCTCCCACGGACTACAGCAAGAGTCTGACATTTGGTACCCGCCTCAGACGCTGGCTTGATCAACCCACCCGCATGGTACTGCGCTCGGCATTTCGCCAGCCGCTGCGGTTAATGCTATCGATCATGGGCATCTCTTTGGGCATGGCATTATCCGTTGCCATGTTGAGCGTGATGACAGCATTTGACCGCACTCTGGATCTCAGTTTCGATAACATTAACCGAAGTGATGTGACGGTCAGTTTTATTGAACCGCTGTCCGTCTCCACGCTTTACGCCTTGCAGGGAATGCCCGGCGTGCATCAGGTAGAAGGCGTCAGAGAGGTGCCGGTAAAGTTTGTACATGGCCGTCATCACTATCGTGGCGCCATTACAGCGCTTCCGGAGGTATCTGAACTGTACCGAGCGCTGAATTCACAACAACAGCCGATTTACCTGCCCAGTGAAGGCATCGTGCTCTCCCATTCTTTGGCCAAGACCCTTGCTGTGAAAACCGGAGAGTACATTCAGGTTGAGGTACAAGAAGGGCAACGCCCTACCCTGGACGTGCCGGTGGTCGCGCTCGCCAATACCCTGCTGGGCTCACCGGCATTTATGCAGCGAAGCAGTTTAAACCGTCTGATGGGACAGCCCTTGCGCGTCTCTTCTGCGTACCTGAAAATTGACCCGGCGGTCAGTGCCACACTGTATGAAAAATTAAAATCTATGCCGGTGGTTGCCGGGGTCAGTCTCAGTGCAGACAGCCGTGCCGCCCTGGCCAAAGTCATGGACAGTGGTGCCGGCGCGATGCGCTTTATCATGATTAGTATCGCAGCACTCATCACCTTCGGGATCATCTATAACACCGCAAGAATCGCTTTCTCGGAACGCACGCGGGAGCTGGCGAGCCTCAGGGTCATAGGTCTGACACGGGCCGAGACCAGCTTCATCCTGCTGGGGGAGATTGCACTGATCACCTTGCTGGCATTGCCCATCGGGGCGGTTATCGGGCATTATTTATCCTATTTGATTGCCATGGGCTTTGATACCGACCTGTATCAGATACCGGTTTCTTTTCAACCCGCCAATCATGCTATTGCAGGCATTGCCGTTATTGTGGCGACCTGCACTTGTGCCATGTTGGTGATGCGGGATATTCACCGCCTCGATTTAGTTTCGTCACTGAAGATCAGGGAGTAAGGCATGCCACTTAAGGGATCACGATTTTGGATAAGCAGCAGCGTGCTGATACTGCTGGTGATGGTGTTTATTTATGCACTGTGGCCCAGGGCTATTCGTGTTGAGGTGGCGGAAGTGATGCGTCAGCCCATGCAAGTCACTGTTGTCGAAGAAGGCCGGACCCGGGTCAAAGATGCTTACGTCATTGCCGCGCCGGTGGCGGGCCGCTTATTGAGAGTTGAACAGGAACCCGGCGATACGGTCAAAAAAGGCGAAACCGTGGTCGCCAGGCTCTTACCCCTCAGCCCTGCATTGTTAGATATTCGTAGCCGAGAACAGGCCCTGGCCGCGGTTGCTTCTGCACAGGCGGCCTTGCGTATGGCTAAGGCCGACCTGAGTCGGGCCCAGACAGACAAAGACCTGGCAGATAAACAACTGTCCCGGACCCAATCACTGTTCGCCAGTGGTATGAGTAATGAGGCAGACAAGGATATTGCTCAGAGCACGGCACGCTCGGCTGCCGCGGCCCTGGATACCGCCCGTGCAGCATTGGCTGTTCGCGAAGCAGAGCTGGATGCCGCCAGAGCCCGACTGATTGACATCAGGGACGCCACCACGGCTACAACCCCACCCACAGATACCAATATCATCGAAATTCGCGCACCGGAATCCGGAAAAGTACTGCAAATTCTGCAAAAAAGTGAGACCACCGTCAGCGCGGGGGCACCCATCATGGAAATTGGTGACACTGAGCATGATCTAGAAATCATTGTCGAGCTGCTCTCCAGTGATGCCGTGCGCGTGAGTAAAGGCGATGCCGTCCTGATTGAAAACTGGGGAGGGACAGAGACACTAACAGGGACGGTCAAACGAATTGAGCCCTGGGGCTTCACAAAATATTCTGCTTTGGGGGTGGAAGAGCAGCGGGTCAATGCCATCATAGCGTTTAACCAAAACGCCAGGGAACATGCCCTGGGTCACGGGTACCGGGTGGAGTGCCAGATTGTCATCTGGTCACAGGACGATGTGCTGAGTCTGCCTTCCAGTGCCCTGTTCAGGCACCAGTCTGAATGGGCAGTATTTACCGTCGACAAGGGCAGAGTCGCACTTAAACCTGTTGTGCTGGGCCATAATAATGGTATGCGGGCTCAGGTTACCGCTGGACTGACGGCCGGAGAACAGGTGATCCTCTACCCCGGACCTGCACTTAAAAATGGCAGCAAGGTGAGCATCCGGGAATAAACGCGATGTTAGCCGGATTTTGGTCTGCTAGACTGCTATTAAAGCGTAAAAAGGAGCATATTGATGACCAATGAACAAATGATCGTGGCACTCAAAGATGCAGAAAATAAGTTCAAACGTAATCAGGACGCCGCTGAAGCGGTCTGGTCACAGGGTTCACCCTTCCTTGAGATAGCCAGACAACAGGCAACCCGGGTTATGGAGCAGGAAATCGCTGCCATTATGGAAGCTGAATAAGACGCCTGCGGATAGGGCCTGAGGGGCAACACTCAGGTCCACTTTCTCATACTGATGAAACAAGCCAGATGCACCAGTAGCACCAGACAGTGCTTGGTGACTTTCAGATATACCTGCCCTTGCAGTATTTTGTTTTCACCCTGTAGGGGCCTTGCACCATTGCCATGGCTCATATTTCAACCACGACTGCTTGAGTGAAAATGGTCTCGTGCCATCACTCCTTACCGATTAGTTTTCCTAACCTAAGCATTAGAATATTCCCCTCTTATTTCTTTTCCCAGCGGCGTATGATGGTGATATTGCGATAATTAATAACGCCACTAACAAACTATGAATAAAGGCGCGCAGACCCGTTTTTTACTTAAAAAATCGGAGCATTTATGCAACACATCGTTATTGTCGGAGGAGGCGCCGGAGGATTAGAGCTGGCCACCAAGCTGGGTAACAAACTCGGCAAAAAGAAAATAGCCAAAATCACATTGGTCGATAAACGTACACGACATATCTGGAAGCCGCTGTTACACGAGGTAGCCAGTGGTTCACTTGACTCTGATATGGACAGCGTGATCTATTCGGCGCATGGTGCCAAGCAAGGCTACCACTTCCAACATGGAGAGTTTACGGATCTCAATGCGAAAGAAAAAACGCTGACATTAGCCACAATCTTTGATGATCAGGGTGAGATCCTGGTTCCAGAGCGACAACTCCATTATGACACTCTGGTTCTGGCCATCGGCAGTGTCTCAAATGACTTTGGCACGCCAGGTGTCAGCGATCACTGTTACTTTCTCGACTCAGTACCTCAGGCCGTGCGCTTTCATAAGGCATTGATCAATAGCTTTGTCAGGATCAACCAACAGGACAACGACAGAACGCTAAATATCGCCATCGTTGGCGGCGGGGCAACCGGTGTGGAGCTCTCCGCAGAGCTGCATCATGTTGCGACCCTTGCAGAGCGCTATGGCATGTCTCGTATGAGTTCGGGCAAACTCAAAGTCCACCTGCTCGAGGCGGGCAAGCGCATACTGCCCGCCCTGCCCGAAAAAATTGCCAATGCGGCCCGTCAGGAACTGCAAAGCCTGGGTGTTGAGGTACTGGAAAATACTAAAGTCAAAGCTGCCACAAAGCAGGGTTTTGAAACTTCTGAATCGACGCTGATCGAAGCCGATATGATGGTGTGGGCCGCCGGTGTCAAAGTCACAGACAAGATTAAAGAAATGGGGCTTTTTTCAGTCAATCGTATGCAACAGATTGAAGTGGAGCCCGATCTCCGGGCCAAAGGCTTTGAACATATTTACGTGATTGGTGACAGCTGCGGATTCGAGCAGAAGGATGGCAGTTGGGTACCACCCAGAGCTCAGTCGGCTCATCAGATGGCATCGGTGGCAGCGACCAACATCATCAATCAAATTAAAGGAAAGGCGCTGAAGTCATTTCAATACAGCGATCATGGCTCGCTGGTAAATCTCAGCCGATATAGCACCGTGGGCAGCCTGATGGGTAACCTCAGCCGTAACAGCATGTTTATCGAGGGACGTGTTGCCCGTTTTGTTTATATGTCGTTATATCGTATGCACCAACTGGCGATTCATGGCTGGCGCAAAGGACTGCTACTGATTCTGGCAGAAAAAATTAATCACGCGGTAAGACCCAAACTTAAACTGCACTAAAAAAAAGAGGCCCACCAAAATGGTGGGCCTGTCACTGATGACATACTTAGTTATTCGGATAGAGCGCGTGCTCAATAACCGGATATTGGCTGATCAGCTGCCGATATTTTTCTGAGTACTTGAGCTGGTTCAGGGCGTCCTGGAGACGATCTTCCACCCATTTGGGCGTGGCACGACTTAATCCAATGTACTGATGTGACTCCTGTAACGTATAAATGATTTCATACTTATTTAAATCTTCACCGATATGGTCCAGGTACCAGAAGGCAGAAATATCATCGTAGGCAATGGCGTTGAGATGATTACGCTTTAGCATCTCAACAATGGTTTTCGGTGAATCCTCACTGACAATGTTACGGACAGAAAAGCCGCTTTCAATCAGTAATTGCTCACCCACGTCCTGGCCGACCGTACCGATCACCAGTCCGGACAAGTCCTCCACCGACTCTGCAGAAAACTCCATATTGCGCTTCGCAATCACCACCACCCGGGTCGGAACCAAAGGCCCAATCCATCGAAATAGCGGGTCCCGGTGCTCGGTGTGGATCAGCGTAAAGAGCATGGTATCGGGCCGTAATAAACCTTGTTGATAGGCACTGGCCCAGGGCAACACCTGCATGTCGGCCCGGCTTTGCGCCGATCCTGTTGCCGCCAGTATTTGCTCCACCACATCGACGGTGAACCCTTTTACCTGTTCCTGTTCAACATAATTAAAAGGGGCAAAGTTTTCGGTTAGCAGGGTTAATGGGGGCAGGGGTTTTTGCATGTCACTACTGCCTTGATCGGTATTTGCCGATCCTATGACACTGAACAACATCAGACTGGTGAATAGCAAAGCAACTCGATAGATCATAGTAAACTCACATTGCAGATGTTAATTAATTGTTAGTGTAGCAAACCCCTCAAAAAGACAAGTGTTAATTTGCGCTGTATCGCTTTCCCACTTTTCTGCTCTGCAAAATAAAGGGAGCCAGAGAAATTTTATGGGTTTTTGCTCTGCATCGCTGGGCTGAAAAGCGACGCCTTTTTGATCCAGCACAATGGCAGATTTACAACTGTAAGCTAGTCTAAGTGACACTCATTCAAGAAGGAGAATGTCCGTGCAGGTTAAAGATATCATGACCACTGATTTACACACTTTAAGCGAAACGGCCACCTTGCAGGATGCCCACAACATGAGCCGTGAATATGGTATCCGCCATATTCCGGTCGTGGACAGTGAAACGGGCAAGCTGCGCAGTGTGGTGACGCAAAAAGCCCTGATCTCCAAAGTCATGAGATTGGCGAGAATTTATGGCGAGGAGGAACTGCCCGAGCAGGAGAAAGCTGTGCCGATACAGGAGGTTGCCATTGCAGATTGCGATACCATCGGACCCGAGCATCCGCTGCTGGACATGGCGGAATATTTTCTGGCCCATAAACATGGTTGCTTACCGGTGGTTGACGAACGAGGTGCCCTGCAAGGCATTATCACTTCCTCAGACTTCGTCAAACTGGCGATTACTCTGCTTAAGCATCAGGCCGCACCGGAATTCTGACGCGCAGTCTGCAAAATGGCGGCCTCAGCAGCAAGAAGGCCAGCTTGTGTGCACCGGCACCTGATGCATCAGAGCGCTAAGCCTTGCAATCAGGCCACGGAATACCGTCGTGACAACTCGCCTGCCCGCGCTACGGCCATCGACAAACGGTGCAAACCGGCGAAGGGTTCCTGTTGGACATGGAAAAAAGGGGCTTCGAAGACACCGGCGCGGATAGCCTGCTGGTTCTGTAAATGTAACCTTGCCCTGGCTTCCATACTGTTTGCCTGATCCATCACCACCAGCGGGTCCTGCCCGGCCAGCGCGATGCAATCAGCCAGCACTTTCTCATCGGCAATATTGCGATCCTGAGCGTAACCTGCCGCAAAAACACTGTGAATAAAATCCGTTATCCAGTCACTGTCACGGTACCAGCAGGCGATTCGTGTTGCCAGCCTGACCCCTTGCCAATGCCGTGAAGGAGGATAAAAGGACAAGCCATATTCACCACACACCCGCTTCATATCCAGCCAGGTGTAAGCCTGCTCGGGCGCTTCCGGTTGAGCCAGCGGCGCTGTCCCAGTGCGGGCTTTATGTGAAGTACCCAGCACACAGGCATACCAGTTAATGGTGACCTGATGACGCTGCGCTTGCTGTTCCAGTTCCAGCGCTGCGGGATAGCAATAGGGGCTGGAGAAATCAAACCAGAAATCTATTTCCATTGGCGATATTCCTTGTCAAACAACGTAAAAAACGGGGCGAACTCTCTGACACAGAAAGATGAATGCGATCGTGTACTGCCCACCGCGTTTACCGGAGCATGTCTGTCCCTTCTGTGCGCCCATCCTGTCGCCACCTGGCCTGCCGGCTATGCGTGGAAAGGGCGAAAAATCGAAGCGATGAAAGACCCACCGACATTAGTCTGTGCAAAAATCCGCCTTAAATAAATCGCACTGCTCATACGGGTTCAAATGCCCTCATACCTAAGCCGAGGAACATTAAGTAAGCCTATGAATATTCGCCCTTTTTGTTCAGTGTTCTATACTGTTATCTGGGCATTGTGTGAAGCAGGCTTGCCACCCTATGGCAACGCCGGTCTGACTCAATCAACACAACACCAACCGGATGACAAATGTTGCTTAGATTTATTGTTTTTTTCGGGCCCGGCCTTCTTTTATTTTGTGCGTCGCTAATGGCCTCACCGCATCTGCTGGTAGAATACCAATACCGAAATAAGGCTTATCAGGTGCAGGGCATTCGCACCGACCGCGGTTACTTGTTTGCCGATGAGACCACCGACAAATCGGTGGTGGTCTCCACCCTCAACTGGCAGCCCTATATCGGTGAAAACCTCTGCAAACAGGGCTGGGTGCAGCAGTTGACTGTGGCGCTGCTACACTCGCAAGGTTACGCCGTGCACGCACAGTTTCGCCCATGGGCACGGGCGGTACAGGAAGTTGAAAGCGGTGAATCCCACATTCTTTACCCGGAATATTATATCGAAGACCGCGCCCCCTCAGACATCTTCCCGGGAACCCGGCGACGCCAGCACCTGGCCCTGTCCGACCCCTTGCCCGGGGGCAGTATTGCTCTGCTCAAACGCAAAGGTGAACCGGATCAGTATCAGGGAGACCTTACGAACCTTAAAGGAGCCCGCATCGCGGTGGTGAGGGGGTATCAGAATACCCCCAGATTTGATGCCCTGATGGACCAGGGATACTTTAAAATCACCGAGGCTACCCATGATCTGCAGATGGCAAAGATGCTGCTGGCCGGTCGTGTCAATCTGATTATCGGTGACCCCAAAGTGATTTTCTATAACATCAGTCAGGCCAACGTTTCTTTCCCTGGTATTACACCCGATGTGAGCAAACTGGAAGTGGTTGAACCAGCTCTGCAGTACAACCATCTCTACTACGCCATCAGCCGTAAGAAAGATAACTGGCAACAACTTTTAGGTGATATTAATACGGCGCTGGCGGAATTTGCTGAGGCGGGCGAACTGGAAAGCATTGTCAGTCATACCACCCGTTATTGCGGTTTTGGCAAGAATCAGGAGTAAGGCAGCAACCCATCCGTCCCTGGACATCGCCGGGGAGTGTTCCCGACCACCCCGGTATACCATCCATCCCTGGATATCGCCGGGGAGTGTTCCCGACTACCCCGGCATACCATCCCTCCCTGGATATAAAAAAGCCACTCAGTGAGTGGCTAATCGGGGAGGGCCGCGTCGCGTTTTTGCTCAGGAAGAAAATTCCTCTTGCAGGCGCTCATAACTGACTTTCTCTGATTGCACATAGCGCCCCCACTGCTGGGCCATGCGTCTGGAGCTGTCATATTCTTCGGCTTTAGCCAGTTGATTGAGAGCATCATTAAAACGCTGTTTGTTAAAATACGCCATCCCCATCACCAGGTGCGACATACCCGGGTTACGCAGTTCCCCTTTATCCAGTGAACGCTGCGCGGCGGCAATAGCCTTATCCCACTGCTCCATATTCAGGTATAACTGACCTAACTGGGCATCCAGCTCACCGTCACTGGAAAGCTCTGCGGCGGCCAGCATCGCGGGAATGGCTTTTTCATTCTCTTTTGCCAGTGACCAGCAATTGGCAAGAAATTTGAGATTACGCAGATTTTTTTCCAGCGTACCATCCTGCATTGCCTGCTCCATCAACCTAGCCCCTTTAACCGGCGCCTGATGGTAGTAGTAAAGCTGAGCCAGGTTAAAAATGTCGGCACTGCTACTGATATAATCCTGCTGATAAGCGGCTTCAAGAATGGCCAGTTGCTTCTTCTCCTCCCCCAACTCTCCGTACATTCCGGCAAGCTGCACCCAATACTGAGGCTGGTTATAGTGACGTACCATTTTAACCAGTACATCACGCACTTTCTCTGGCTGCTTCAGTTCGTAGTACACCGCTCGCTGAAGAACGAACCAGTTTTCTTCAGGCACTTTATCTTCTGCCTCAACCATCTCGACGGCATCATTAATAAAGCGCGAGGCGCGTTCATAGTCTTTCATCTGATACATGGCCTGAGCCTTAATCAGATAATTCTTGGCCGGAATCTCGCCCTTATTGAGCACTTCCCACCGCTCAAGAAATGTCAGCGTCTTATCATAGTTGCCCTGCATCATGTGCAGCTGAGCAAGTGAGAACAAGGTGCTTAGCTCGAAAGTCTCCGGAATGGGCTGTTGCTCCACCACTTGCTCAAAAGCAGCAATGGCTTGGTCATATTTTTCTACATTGTAGAAAATGAAACCATAAAAGTTGTACATCATCGCCAACTCATAGCTGTTCATCGAATCAGCACGATCTTTAACCGAGTCCAGCGCTTCGATAGCTTCCTGAGTTTTATCTTCATCGGCGAGCGACTGAGCCCGTGCCAATTGTTCGTACACCTTAGCGCGAAGCGCGGGTGTGCGTCGGGTCTGACGCTCCTGGGTGTCTTCCTGGGCCTGTGCCACAGACACCGGGGTAACCGCAGGCAGGCCATATACAACCGAGCCAAGTAACGCGGCAATAATGAGCTGACTGACTGACTTTCTGATTACCATCATGCTCCCCTAACCATCAATCTGGAACGTTATACGGTTCTGTACACCGGAGACTTCGGCGGCTTCACCGTTGACGACTCTGGGCTTGTATTTAAACTTCAGCGCCGCATCAATGGCGGCCTGCTCGAAGATACCCTCGGGATTCGCTTCGACCACAAAGGGGTCTTTCACTGAGCCCTGTTTGCCGACGGTAAATTCAACAATAACGTAGCCTTCAATGCCTCGCTGCAAAGCTCGGCGGGGATAAACCGGCGCCACTTTAACAATAGGCAGATACTCACCGTCACCGCCCTCTAATGCCAATCCACCATCAATGGCCATATCACCACCAACATCGGCACTGAAATCCATACCGGCACCGCCCTCCGCATTGGGGGTCGGTGAATCCATCTGCGGCTGCTCCATCGGTGGGGGCGGCTCTTCAGGCTTGGGGGGCTTTTTCGGCTTACGATCTTTTTTCTCTACCGACTCTTCCTCTTTGACCCTGACGAAATCCAGCACGCTACCTTGTGCCGGCTCGGTGAGCGCACTGCCGCCCATCTGAATCAGTGATTGCATCAGGAAAAACAGCCCTAAGGTCACCGCACCAGCCAGTACCAGCGCTATCAGCAATCTTGGAATATTCATGCCAATGCAGACCCTTGTAATACTCTACAAATAAACATAATTCGTCCTCTGTTCAGGGACTGCCCGGTTTAATCCTGAGCAGCAATGGACACGTCATAAACACCGGCAGCCCGCGAAGCATCCATTACCTTAATCAGGGTCTCCGTGGTGGCTTTCTTATCCGCCTGTATGACCACGCTACCCTGCGGGTTTTCGGCGTATAAACGCTCAATATTGGCCTGCACAGCACGCTCATCGATGCGGCGTTTGTTGATCCAAATTTCATTCTTATCGCTGATAGCCACCAGAATATTGGCCCGGTCTTTTTTCACCGCCGTCGCCGCTTCAGGGCGATTTACATCGATACCGGACTCTTTCACAAAAGACGCCGTAACGATGAAGAAGATCAACATGATAAACACCACGTCCAGCATGGGTGTCAGGTCGATATTCGCCTCTTCTTCGTCTACCAGGTTCTGAAAATGCTGTTTCATAACTCTCTCTTACTCTGTTGGTCGGACTGGTGTCCGGCAAATCTTATCTGGTGCCGGGCAATCAGCCCGACCGACACGCGCTATTTAGTGCTCCAGCCCCATGGCATCTTCGATATGGGTTTTTTCCGTTTTACCGATCCGCGCCAGCCAGGTTGACGCAAACACACCAGACAAGGCACCCACCATTCCTGCCATGGTAGGAATGGTGGCTTTAGACACCCCAGATGCCATCGAGCGGGCATTGCCTGAGCCTGATATCGCCATAACGTCGAACACCTCAATCATGCCGGTTACAGTCCCCATCAACCCAAGCAATGGACACAGCGCCACCAGGGCCTGAATAATCGGTACGCTGGCATTGAGCTTTAACATCACCCGTGAAATCTGTGCCTGGCGTATCTGCTCGGCGAACCAGGAGGATTTATCCGCTCGGGCGTTCCAGCTGGCAATCGTCTGCTGCTTCAGTTGCTTATGCCAAATGAAGAAATACAGTGCACGTTCCAGAATCAGCAGCCACATCACGAATATCAGTACCCCGATGACCAGCAGCACCTCGCCGCCGGTCTCGGTAAAATCGCGTATAGCTTCAAAAAACTCTGCAAAGAACATGAACTTAACCTCGCTCGGCGCGTTCTGCTATGACACCGGAAGCCTGCTCCTGAAGGATATAAACGATGTTCTTGCTGCGGGTATTCAGCATCGCATACAGCAGTGTCATTGGAATTGCCACTACCAGACCCAGTACCGTTGTCATCAGTGCAGTTGAAATGCCGCCAGCCATGAGTTTTGGATCGCCGGTACCAAACAGGGTGATGGCCTGGAAGGTATTGATCATGCCGGTCACGGTACCGAGCAGTCCCATCAGCGGGGCTACCACAGAAATGATCTTGATGATGGTCAGATTGCGACCCAGCTTTGGCACTTCACCCAAAATGGCCTCGGTCAATTTAAGCTCAAGGGTTTCGGTGTCGACATCAGGGAACTCTTCACGCACCTTCAAAACCCGGCCCAGCGGGTTATTCGATTTCGCTTGCTTGGCCTTCAGCTGTTTGTTCACCTTGGCACGGATCAGCGTCAGACTAATGAGGCGCTCCAGGGCCAGCAGCAGACCGATCGCACCGACGACCAGAATGATATAGCCGACTACCCCACCTTGTTCGATACGTTCCTGAAAGTTAGGAGCTTGTACCAGGAGTCCCAGAATGGAACCACCCGTGGGATCCAGACCAAACTGCACCAACTCACCGTTTGACTCCTGCAACGCCTGCGCACTGTCGCCATAACGACCCGCCGGTTGGCGAACCAGTTCAGCCACTGTGCCGGTGCTGGGATTCATGTCCAGATATTTGCCATCAGATACCAGTGCAAAGGACCCGACACGCACAATTTCTTTGTTAACTTTTTCACCGCCGGCTTCAACCACATCGGTCATGAACTTGGTCACTTTGCCGGATTCGGTCATTTCCCGCTGAACCTCAAACCAGACCCTTTCGATCTCATCGATTGACGCCAGTTTGGAACTCTTGCCCATTGACTGGGCCAGCTCATCAAGGAAGGCGGCGCGGCCAGGAATCTGGGCAGAAATCACTGAGTTCTGGAACTTCCCACGGGTATCGCCTGCAACCTGCTGAAGCACGCCAAACAGCTCCTTGAGTGAGCCGAGACGCTGGGTCAACGCTTCATCCATATCGGCCAGCTTGTATTCGTTCTCCTGAAACTGGCGCTCCAGTTCCTCACTGGTCTGCAATGCCTGGTCACGGCGCTGGGCCGCTTCTTCTAGCATACGATCCTGCTCAGACACCTTGGCGGCAAATTCCTGCTCACGACGCTGATTATCTTTGTTCTGAACGATTTGCCCTTGTTCAAGTTGCTTGAGCAACTGATCCAGATCCAGGGCTTTGTCTGTGTCCTGGGCGAAGACGCCAGTCGCAACGAAAGAGGCGACCAACGTAAAAGTCTTTAATATGGATTTCATTAATCTTCTCTCTTAGTCAGTCAGAGCCACAGGCATCATTAACAAATCAGGCGCCAGTTGTTTTTTCGCCATACGCAGGCCTTTGGTCACCTGCGTGCGATATTCTGAGGGTAACGCCTCCCACTGACGGGTTTGTTTATTCCATACCCCCTGCTTGCTGGCATCGCGGGTTTGATAAACCAGTGCCGTGCGACCAATACGCAGGAAGTCCACATCCCGCTCCTGACCGTCAACCGTATGGATTCCGCTGTATGCTTCAATGGTGCGGCCGTAATCCATTTCCACCTGGTAGGCTTCCATTACGCGGCGAAACTTTTCAGACGGCGCAACATCGGCACGATCCATCAGGTTGCGCAGATCCGCCAAACGGTTAGCACGTTCTTCTGGCAAAAATGGCATATCCAGTTCAATAAACTGACCCAGTCCCTCGATCATGCGCATCATCAAAGGCGTTATCTGACGCTCAATCACACTGACTTCGTCGATTGAGGCATTCAGGTCAGCCATTTCCTGTTCCTGATTGGCGATCTGTTTGCGCAATTGACGGTTGTAGACATTGAGGCCCTCAATTTCTTTATTGAGCACCTTAAATTGTTGCAACTTGCTGTCTATCTGGTCCGTCATCTTGTTGATTTTTTGCTGTGACTGAGCCGCCGATTCATTAATCTTTGCCGCTTCTTCAACCACAGGTTCAAGATATTCGTCCTCTTGTGCCAACACCGGGTTAGCAAACAGATAAAGGGCGCATAGCGCCACTGGAAGTCGTGTCAAAAGCCTCATACTGTCCCCAAAGTCAAAAATGATCAGCGCAATACTGATCTTGGAATTCGCGCACAGCATAGGGGTTATCTGTGACAGTTTTATTACGCTTTGATGACGGGCGGATTAAAGGTCAGGCGACAGGAAGGGTTCACAGGCTGGCGTCATGCAGCCAGCCTGTAAACAGGGGGGCACAGAGCCCCCGGCATTGACGATGAGGTCTTAGAACTCTCTTTTATAAGACAGGCTAAATTCAATTCCCCGGGATTCTGAACGAATGAGATTGTCAGAAAAGGTAATCTCCTTTTTCTCGTCCAACAGGTTTTTGACTTTAAAGCTTACCGTCGAGTTAAAGTCCGGGTAATAGGTATAAACCACATCCAATGAGTGGAACGGCTGTTCGTAGGAATCATCCCGGCCTTCGATACCCGGAATAATGATGCGCTCACCGAACACGTTATATACCAAAGAGCCGGAGTGCAGACCATTGGGTGAATCAAAACCCAGTTGCAGGTTGAGCACGTACTCTGAATGCCCGGTCAAACGACGCTGGGTATTGGTGATCGCTGCGGACACGCCGGTCTGGTCAACGATCGCCTGGGTATCCAGCTGAATCTCTGAATCACTCAGGGTCAGGTTACCCGCGGTATAAAAGCTGCGTCCCCAGTCACCGAGAAAATCCAGTCCTTTGAGGAATTCCAGTTCCACACCATACACCTCACCGGTTTCAGCGTTAGCGATGCGTACCAGCGGCGGACCATCCTGCGCCGGTGACTGAACTGTCTCAATGGGGTTTTCCATGTCTTTGTAGAACAATGCCACCGACAGGTTGTCACCATTATCCATATACCATTCCCAACGCAGGTCATAATTGGTAATGTCGGTGGTTTCCAGTCCGGGGGTGCCCCCCACCGGGAACAGCGTTAGCGGATCCAGGTAAGTGGTCGGTGCCAGTTCACGCAAATCAGGACGCACCACGGTTTCACCATAGCTGAAACGTAGCTGCATCTCGTCATCCATAATGTAGGTCAGAGCCAGTGCCGGGTACAGATTGTCTTCCTGAAAGGCAAGGCTGGCGAGATCTTCTGCCGTGGCACCGGTCGGTAAATCAATGGTGCCATCGGCCGGATCAAGAGGTACTACCGCCTGCCGGAAGTCTTCCCAGCGCAATCCACCGCTGACCCGCCATTTATTGTTGTAGAACAGGTCGGCTTCAAAATAGTAGGCATCCACCTTTTGCGCCGACACATAATCATCACCGGCGATGGTCGTATCACGCAGGATGTTGGCTCTGAGCGGTGCATTGAGGATCACCTCATCGTTGAGAATATCGGCAAAGCGATAACCACTGAGCAGACTTGAATCGAGCAATGCACGGGCGTTGACATCGAAACGTCGGTTAGAGGCATCACGGGTCTTCTCAACAAAATCGGCACCGGCTTTAAGGGTAATATCCCATTTCTCCAGCATAATTGGCAGGTTCAGGTTCCAGCCGAAGTTTTCTACCTTGTCATCCAGATCCTGGAAGCTGTATCGAGACGCCGTAGTGGCATTCGTCAGCATGCTTTCGTTAACACGATCAAACACATCGTCTTCATTGGTGTCGGAGAGGATAAAACGGGTCTGAACGTTACCTGGTGCATAGCGACTTGAACGGGAATCAGAATATTTCCAGTCAAAGCCCAGGAAGTTCCAGTCAACAAAGGTGTGCATTCCCTTGATCTGATTGGCCACCATGCGGCGCTCTTCGTAGGTCACATCATATTCGCGAATGCGCTGATCCGAACCGAAATTGATGTTGTTGTTATTACCCAGTTTTTCGCGTAGTTCATCGTTGGTGTCATTCAGAATCACCGTTGTCAGATCAACACGATGGTTGCGATTATAATCGAGTCCCAGCGCCAGCATACCTGACCATTTCACATTGTGCTGCGTGGCTTCCACATCATCCCAGCCACGTACCAGGGTGGCCGTACCGTCCTGGTTCTGGCGATAATCTTCACCTAAAAACTGTTCGCTGACTTGCCACTCATTGTCATAACCAACGGTGCCCAGGAAGCCAACGCGAAAATCATCAATGTCGGTGCTGTCACCAAAAGCAATGTTGAAACCATAATCCGGATCAACCGACTTCAGCTCAGGATCGTAGTCGCGGTTCAGATCCAGTGCCAGCTGACGGTTAGCTGCCTCACTGACATCATTCAGAGAGGTTCTGCTATCCCACAGCGCCTGGATTGAGGCCGGGGCTGCGCGGGTGCCATCATCTTTTCCTTTCCAGCTGCTGCCACCATCGTACTGCCAGGCATCATCAAAGTTGTCTGTATTGCCACCGACACTGATGCTGGCATTGAAAACCGTGTCCGTTGGAATACTCTTGAGGCGGATATCCACACTGCCACCGCCGAAGGCCGCAGGCATGGAAGGCGAAAAGGATTTTTGTACTGACAGACTCTCAATGATATCGGCCGGAAACAAATCCAGTGGAATAACGGTACGGGTCGGATCAGGACTTGGCACCGACGCGCCATTGAGCAGGGTGCTGGAATAGCGCTCACCTAAGCCACGTACGTAGATGAACTTACCATCCACCAGTGTCAGGCCGGTAATACGGCGCAAGGCACCCGCCGCATCGCTATCACCCGTGCGGGCAATCTGCTCTGCTCCCATAATGTCTGCCACAAAAGCCTGATCTTTACGCTCTTGCATCACCGCAGTGGCGCTGCCCTTAAGGCGTGTGCCCGTGGCCACCACCTCTTCAATCATTTGATCTTCTTCACTTTGAGCCAGCACAGGTTGACTGGTCAGGGCAGCCAATATTGCCGTACTCAGGCTGGCTAAAGGAAATCGTATCCCACGCTTCATATGTATAACCTCTTGTGCATTTGGACTTAAGGCGGCCCGCAGCCGCCTTCATTCACATGACTTAACTTGTAGGTCGGAATGCAATCCGACAAAGATGCCAGCAATGGCACTAAGGCCGGGCGCACGCCCGACCTGCAGAGTTACAGACCTACAGTCCAGCCCGCCGTCCAGTCATTGCCTTCTTCTACCGCACCGATAAAGTCAACATTATCGAAGAAGGTGTCACCACTGAAATCTTCCGTGGAGCTGTCAATAATGGTGTAGATACCATTGAGCACGGCAGCACGGTCAGCCGCTACCTGATTGCCATCCTGAGCAAGGAACCAGTCTTCAAGGTTGACGTCACTTTCACCAAACTTGAAGTTTTCTTCGTTTTCACAGGCCATGGTGCTGTGTGTCATAACCGTACCGTCATTCAGGTTTGCCTGTGTTACCGGCTCCGATTCAAACTCCAGACATTCACCCATACCGGCAGGACCCGTCACGATGATGTTGTGCAACTTCGGCATTGCACCTTCGCGGAAGTAGATACCTTCTGAAGCGTTGGTACCGGCGAAGTTATTCCCAATGATGGTCATATTGGCAATGGTCGGGCTGGTTGTGGGTTCAATACCCGGATTAGAACCGTCGTTATCACACTCAATACCGCGGTTGGCATCAGAGTCATCGTCAGCGTGCTTCACCAGCACGTACTGCATTTTACCGTTCCAGCCATTGTCGCAATCGACGCTGTCGTCCTGAATGCCAGTCAGCGCCACATACTTGAAGTTAACGCTACCACCAAACATCTCGATACCATCGTCGGCATTCTTATGCACCTGCAGATACTCAACCGTTGTACCTGAGCCAACACCACCGAAAGTGATACCATTGAGTTCATTATCCGGTGCAATTTCGAAACCGGCATGCATCACACGCACATAGCGCAAGGTACCTGAATTGTCCGCGCTGTCAGTGCCACCGAATACGGCACCCGCTTCAATCCCCTCTACCTGCAAGGCACAATCTGAACCATCGTCAGGACACTTGTTAGACGGGGCATTGCCCAGAATCACAAAACCACCCCACTGGCCGGCAAAGGTTGCTTCGCCCAGCACATCTTCACGCGACGTCAACGTGATGGGTTCTTCTGCGGTGCCTTCGGCCATGATTTGTGAACCGCGGCTAACTACGAGTACATCGGCACCTTCGCGGCCAAACAGGGTCACACCAGGCTCAATCGTCAATGTTGCGGAGTCCACGTTGTCGCCACCCACAAACACCTGACCACTTAAGGCATACAGATTGCCGGCGGTGAGGGTCATATCTGAGGTGATGCGGCCAGAAAGCTGGCAGGTGGTCGTCGAACCATCAATTGAGGTGATGGCTTCAGTACCACTTGGACATCCAGCCACGGGCGCATCAGTTTCTCCAGCGCGGGCCACTTCACCGCCACCGAAGCCAAATGCCCAGCCCTGTCGCCAGTCGTCTTCGCCCACGGCACCGATAAAGTCAACCGACTCGAAGAAGCTGCCATCCACTGTATTGGCTACATCCTGACCCGCTCCGAGCAGCGGTGAACCCGCCATGGGTTTGCCGTCACTATCCAGCATCACGGAGGTGCTGATGAAGTTACCGTCCTGATCCAGGAACCACTGTTCAATATCCACATCCGTGGCACCAAACTTGAAGTTTTCATCGTTGGTACAGGCCATGGCAGAGTTTTGCATGGTGATGTTGCCATTGCCCAGATTCGCCTGAGTGACCGGCTCGCCTTCAACCTCAAGACACTCACCCATTTCTGAAGGCCCAGTGATGACCATGTTATAGATGTTCATGCCCACACCTTCGCGCAGGTACACCCCTTCAGAGGCATTGGTCCCGGCAAAGTTGTTACCAATGATGGTCATATTGGCAATGGTTGGCTTGGTCATGGGCTCTATACCAGGGTTAGAGCCGTCATTGTCACACTCGATACCGCGGTTGGCATCGCCGCCGTTCTTGTCGTGGGCGACATAAACAAACTGCATACGACCGCGCCAGCCGTTATCACAGTCCACACTGTCATCCTGAATACCGGTAAGAACAACGTTTTTAAAATCAACGGTGCCACCAAACATCTCGATGCCGTCATCGGCATTAGAATCTATTTGCAGATACTCAACGGTCGTGCCACGACCAACACCACCAAAGGTAATGCCGTTGAGTTCGTTATCCGGCGCAATCTCGAAACCCGCATTTTTGACCACCACGTAACGCAGCGTACCGGAGTTATCATCTTCATCGGTTCCGCCAAACACAGCGCCGGCCTCAATCCCTTCTACCTGCAAAGCACAGTCAGAACCATCCGATGGGCATTTGTTAGATGGTGCGTTACCCAGGATCACGAATCCGCCCCACTGACCCGCACGCGTCTCCTCACCGGTCACATCCTGCAAAGAGGTCATGATAATGGGTGCATCAGCGGTACCGTCGGCTTCGACTTGCGATCCTCGGCTTACCACCAGGACATCGGCGCCGGTACGACCAAATACCACTGTACCTGGCTCAATGGTCAGAGTAGCGGAATCGGTATTGTCACCGCCCACAAACACCTGCCCATCCAGCGCATACATGACGCGCTCAGAATCAGAAGAAGCCACCAGCGTGGTATCTTCAGTAATACGGCCACTCAACACCTGTACGGTGACATTCTCATCCAAAGCATCTGAAGCCGCCTGAGACAAGGTCGCGCTGAATTCTCCAGGCAGGTCAGTGGGCTCTGGCGCAGGTGCCGGGCTTGGCGCTGGTGCCGGAGCCGGAGCGGGTGTTTCAGTATTGGTATTAATATTAATGTCACCACCGCAGCCGGCCAGGGCTACCGCCATGGCAACAGCAGATGCTTTAAATAACGTGTTGAGTTGCATTGCGCTCTCCAAATCGGATTTTTAGTTACTGGATTTCTACACGGCGGCTAGGTTAACCAAGGTGGGTGACAGTTTTGTTACAGCATTGCGGTGTCACTAAAGTTTCATATAAACAAAAGTTTGCTTTATAAAGTGGCCTTGCGCAGACTGGTATCTGGGAGTTACCCCTGAACCTTTCCAACTAAGATAAGGAGTCAGCAGCAACCATGACCATTGGCAGCTTATATCTTTTCGGTGCCCTGCTGTTTGCCGCGGGCGCCTGGTATTCTCCGCAGTTTTATATGCAGTTGCCGTTGTACTGGACCAGCTTGTCGTTGTTTGCCGTAAGCCTGGCTTATTACAGCAGCAGTCCAAAGCTGTTCAGGAAAAAGGAAGACGGGCGCATTCCTTATTACATTCGTTGGATGTTTGTGCCTTTTTTGCTCGGTGCACAGGTCTACAATGCCTGGGCCCGCAGGCGGGATAAGGTTCCGGCGATTCAGCAGATTGAAGAAAATCTCTATCTGGCCTGTCGCTTATTTCCCTCCGACGTGGAATACCTGAAAAAGCAGAATATCCGCGCGGTTCTGGACGTTACCGCCGAATTTGATGGCCTCGACTGGACCTTGCTGGGTGAAGACATCGACTATCTGAACATACCGGTACTCGATCACCGCTCTCCCACCCTGGCTCAACTGCAAAAAGCCCTTAACTGGATTGACAATCAACAACAGAGCGAGCGCAACGTGCTCGTGCACTGTGCCATGGGACGAGGACGCTCGGTGTTGGTAGTGGCAGCTCACTTGTTGGCACATAATCAAAGCGGCTCCGTTAAGGCCGTACTTAAACAGATCAAGTCCATTAGGCAGACGGCCAACCTGAATCGCCATCAGTTCAGCAGACTCATGAAACTACACAAAGCCGGTCAACTGCAACAGCAACACCGTGCCTGGATTGTCGCCAATCCTGTCGCCGGAGGGGGCAAGTGGAAAACCTACCAGCGTGAACTTATTAATCGCCTCAGTCAGCATTACCAGTTAACCATTAAAACCACCACAAAAGAGGTCGGGGCAAAAGCCTTAGCCGAACAAGCCGTAGCAGAAAAACCGGAACTGGTGGTGGCCTGTGGTGGCGATGGCACTGTGACCGAGGTGGCGTCAGCTCTGGTGAATACCGATATTGCCCTGGGAATTATTCCTATGGGCACCGCCAATGCTCTGTCCCAGGCGTTATGCGGCGGATTAAGTAAGATACTGCCGATGGATATTGCCTGCCGGGCCATTACTGAAGGCAGGACGATCAAAATGGACAGTGCAAAGTGCAATGGCAAACTGATGTTACTGCTGGCCGGCGTTGGCTTCGAGGAAGAGATGATCTCTGCCGCCGACCGCGACAAGAAAAACGATTCAGGGCAAATGGCTTATCTGCGTGGATTGTGGCAAGCCATAGACCAGAACAAGGTGTATACGCTGGATGTACAATTTGATGATCAGCCAACCCAGCGCATCCAGACCCAGTCACTGGTGGTGGCGAATGCCGCGCCGCTGACAACACTGCTGGCTCAGGGAGAGGGTCAACCCGATGTCACCGATGGCAATCTGGATGTGACCTGGCTGGTGAATCAGGATGGCGTTGAGTCACACTGGGTAAGCCTCGCGGAACTGGCGTTTTCCGGCCTTTTTGAAGATAACCCCGCCGGCCAGATCAAGCATCAGCAGGCCAAAAGGGTGAGGATTAGTGGGGATAAACTGGAAAAGTACGTTATCGACGGCGAGGTCTTTTCAGATTTGCCTCTGGATATCCGCATTCATCCGGCCTCGTTGCATGTTCGCGTGCCCGATATTTCATCATAAATCATGGAACCTGTGCGCTGACATCTTGTCCCAGAAACTGAGTGCGGGGAAGGAAAAATCGCTGCACTGAGACTACGCTTAATGACTGTCTATACCATTGCGTAACAAACGGAGGAAAACGATGCCACTCGAAAAACATCCACTTCAAAACGAATTTCCGCAACACCAATCACGTATTCAACAGCTTCACGCCAATGACAGCAATTTTGCAAGATTGTCCGACAAGTACCATCAACTGGATAAAGAAATTTTTGAGATTGAACAACAAAATCTTATCAATGATGAAGACCATCTCGAGCAATTAAAGCTAAAACGCCTGCAACTCAAAGATCAGCTCTACCATATGCTGGATCAACACTCCGCCTGAATAGCCTAACCGGCGTGACGCCCCTGAGTGAAACACCCGTTAAATCACTCAATAAAAAACAGGCTGACCACTGGTCAGCCTGTTTTTTTTCACTTAGCCTGAGGCCTTTGCATCCTGCATCAACACCACCGTGGTCACATGCGCGATGCGACAGTCAGTGGGTGTCGGCGGCTCACTGCGATCACTGACCAACTGAATCACCGATGGACGAACGCCCAGGGCCACCAACTGACCCTTGACCGCATGCGCTCTTTCTTCCAGCAGTTCATCAGACTCTCTGGCCAGCTTACCTGCCTGGCTGTAAAGCAGAACCCGCAAGGTCTGCGGACGCTTGATCAGCTTGGCTTGCTGCATCAGCTTGCGCAGTTCGCGGAAGGTGATGCGACTCGAGTACGGCGGAAAGTGCAATAGCAGTTCGCTCAGCTGCCGCCGTTCAATACGAATACTCTGCAACGTGGCTCTGCTTTGCGGGGCAGACACTGAGTCACAGCGAAGCTCCAATACTGACATTATTGATTCAGATAGGCGGCAAACTCGGTTCTGGAAAGCTGGCCATCGCCATTGCTGTCATATTTTTCAAAGGCAGCGGACAAGGCGGTTTCAGTCGCTACTTCCGCGGGGCTCAGTGCACCATTGCCGTCCTTATCTAAGGCGTCAAATATCTTGTTCCCATCAGCCAGCGCCAGAGCGGCAGGAAATAACAGGGTAATCAGGGTTATGGCTTTCATCATGTTCTCCTTAATGACGTGAGTTGCACACAAACAACCTTGTGTCTGCGCTTCCCTGCGACGTTATCAATAACAATGCCAAAATTATTATTCCCTTTATTTTCAATGCTTTACTTTTGTTTATCCGGATTTTAACCATGCCACCAGGACTTTCCTGTCGCCCCACCCCGACACTCTCGCCGACCATATTTAAAACGTATTTAAAATCATATAGTTAACCTGTTGTCAGACGCAGACAGTCGGGGGGGGGACTCGATTTACTTTGACATATGCTTTTTCATATATATGATATTTCGCATGTAACTAATCGGGTCATTTTATGAGTCCACTGCAGTTGTTTAAATGTCTGGCCGAAGACACCCGGCTGAAAATATTGTTACTGCTCTCAGAGCATGGCGAGCTGTGTGTGTGTGAATTGACCTGTGTGCTGGAACTGAGTCAGCCCAAAGTGTCCCGTCACCTGGCTGAGTTGCGCAAATGCGCGCTGCTGGCCGATGAACGCCGGGGCAAGTGGGTCTATTATCGTCTCAATGACACACTGGCCGACTGGGCAAGAGAGCTGCTTGCGCTGACCGCCGCCAGGAACCCAGACCTGTTAGCACCCCTTTATCAAAACCTGCAACGGATGCACGACAAGCCACAGTCCCTGTGCTCACAACCTGCTTCGGAGGAATCATCATGAGCGCCCTTAAAGTGCTGTATATATGCACCCATAACCGATGCCGTAGCATTTTATCTGAAGCGATAACCAACCACCTCAGTAAGGGCCGTATTCAGGCAAAAAGTGCCGGCAGTCAGCCCTGTGGCGAGGTGCACCCTCTTTCACTGCATTATTTGCAGGAACAGGGCATTAGCGTCGAGGGACTGCAATCTCAGTCCTGGAATGATTTTGAAGACTTTGCCCCGGACCTGGTGGTAACAGTGTGTGACTCAGCAGCCGGGGAAACCTGCCCGCTATGGTTTGGCAATACACTGAAAATGCACTGGGGGCTGGCCGACCCGTCCAAACTGAATGGCTCGGAACAGGAAAAAGCCGAAGCCTTCAGACACACCATCAAGGAGATTGCGCAGCGTGTTGAGCAGATGCTCAGTCTCGATCTTGAACATATGAATTCACTTCAGCTGCAAGCTGCACTGCAACAATTAGGAGCCCGTTAATGACGATACTGGATACCAGTCTGCCCAATATTGTTGAGGAGCAATTCAGACGCCCTGCGCCGCAGGACATGACCGCGAGCGTGTCGACCCACAAACCCAAAATACTGTTGCTATACGGGTCACTGCGAGAGCGCTCATACAGCCGACTGGTGATCGAAGAATGCGCTCGCCTGCTGGATGTAATGGGCGCCGAAACCCGTATCTTTGATCCATCCGGTCTGCCTCTGCCCGATGATGAACCCGATACCCACCCTAAAGTTCAGGAGCTACGGGAACTGGCTATCTGGTCAGAGGGCCAGGTCTGGTGCTCTCCTGAACGTCATGGTTCGATGACAGGTATCATGAAAGCACAGATTGACTGGATCCCACTCTCAGCCGGTGCAGTGCGACCGACTCAGGGCAAAACCCTGGCAGTTATGCAGGTATGCGGTGGATCTCAATCTTTCAATGCCGTGAACCAGCTTCGCGTTCTTGGCCGCTGGATGCGCATGATCACCATCCCAAACCAGTCTTCGGTAGCGAAAGCCTTTCTGGAATTTGAAGAGGACGGGCGCATGAAACCCTCGGGCTATTACAATCGTATCGTCGATGTCATGGAAGAACTGATGAAGTTCACCCTATTAACCCGTGATAATGCAGGGTATCTGACTGACCGCTATTCTGAGCGGGTGGAAAGTGCCGAACAACTGATGCAGCGGGTTAACCAGCGCTCGTCGTGATGAGTAAGGGGGTAGGTGTTAGGGGTGAAGAGAGCTACATCTTTCTCGTCCTCTCATTCCGTGATGTTAGTCAGAATTTATAATGATTCCCCTACGGATTTGGCTAAGCTGCTGAAACAGATAGCTGAAAACTTAAAACGATCAACAAGGTAAAACGAAAATGGGACTATTTGAACGCTATCTTTCGCTGTGGGTGGCTCTGTGTATTGCCGCCGGTGTGGTTTTGGGAAACCTGATCCCTGGTGTCTTTGCGCAGATTGCCGCGCTGGAATATGCCCATGTCAATCTGGTGGTGGCGGTGCTTATCTGGCTGATGATCTACCCCATTATGATTCAGGTGGATTTCAGTGCCATTAAAGACGTCGGCAAAAAGCCCAAGGGGCTGGTGCTCACACTGATCATCAACTGGCTGATTAAACCTTTTACCATGGCGCTGTTGGGCTGGTTGTTCTTTAAAGGCCTGTTTGCTGACTTTGTCGATCCCCAGTCAGCCTCTGAATATATCGCCGGCATGATCCTGTTGGGCGTTGCCCCCTGTACTGCCATGGTCTTTATCTGGAGCCAACTCACCAAAGGCGATGCCAATTACACCCTGGTACAGGTCTCCGTCAATGATGTCATTATGATCTTTGCCTTTGCCCCAATCAGTGCCTTCTTGCTGGGGATCAGCGACATTCAGGTGCCCTGGGAGACCTTGCTGCTGTCCGTGGTGCTGTATGTGGTCTTGCCGTTGGTGGCGGGTGCCATCACCCGCAAAAAACTGGACCGTGGTGAGGATCACAGTCGTATTGATCGTTTCGTTAACCGTTTGAAACCCTGGTCCATTATTGGTCTGCTCGCTACAGTGGTTTTACTGTTCGGCTTTCAGGCCGAAACCATTATCAGCAAACCTTTGATTATTGTGCTGATTGCCATCCCACTGCTTGTTCAGACCTATGGTATTTTTGCCATTGCCTATTTCGCGGCGAAAAAGTTAAAACTCCCTCATAATGTGGCCGCGCCCGCTTGCATGATTGGCACGTCTAACTTTTTTGAACTGGCCGTGGCCGTTGCCATTTCCCTGTTTGGCTTACATTCCGGTGCCGCTTTGGCCACGGTGGTGGGCGTATTGGTGGAAGTGCCGGTTATGCTCTCGCTGGTGTGGTTCGCCAACCGCACCCGTCACTGGTTTGCATAGTCAGATAAGGTTTTATTGTGCAGATTCGCTACGCAAAAAAGTCGGATATCCCGGCGATTCGCGACATCTACAACGCCGGTATCGCCTCAGGCACCGGCACCTTTGAAACGCGCCCCAGAAAAAATAAAGAGATTTCAGCCTGGCTCAAGGTTGATAACCTCTATCCCTTGCTGGTGGCAGAACACAACGCTCAGGTGCTCGGTTTTGCCCGCTTGTTTGAGTACCGGCCCCGCCCATGCTATGCGGGCATAGCAGAGTTTTCCATTTATTTAGACGACACCGCCCAAGGCAAGGGAACAGGAACTCAGCTGCTAAGCGAGTTGCTATCAACTGCAACCATCTGGGGTTTTCATAAAGTGGTTTCGCGTATCTTTACCTTTAATCACGCCAGTCGTGCGCTGTGCAAAAAACTCGGTTTTCGTGAAGTGGGCATATACGAGAAACACGGTCAGATTGATGGCAAGTGGCTGGATGTGGTGATTGTTGAGTACCTTACGGGCATCAACTCATAACCCCTTTCCAGTTAACCATCTGCGCGCTTTTCCCCCGCCTGAGAGTACTTTGCGACTTACCGCTTCAGGCGGGTGGTGAACGCTTAAAAAGTATATCGGACGGTAACCGGATGGTGATCACCAGACTTCACCTTCACCAGCACCTTGGCACCATCGGGAATGTTAATATCGGCGCACATCTTATTCTCGCCGGCGGGGTGTAACACCGCATCCGCTTTGCTGCCTTTATCCAGAACCATAATGGTTCCGCTCATCACTTTAGTCTGATATGGCTCACCATGATCGCTGATGTAGAGGGCCACAGCCTGTTTCTCTCTGACCAGCTCAAATACCAGCTCGTGCTCGAGCTGAACCACGCCACCATGTTGAGGCTCAGGGCTACCATGGCCCAGCGCCGGAGGGATTAACAGTAACGACGCAGCGCATAATAAGCCTGAAACTAACGACAAATTCTTCATTTTTTCTCCAGTCTATGTGGGCACACTTGTACAGGGCGTTGCCATTGGCCCTAAACCATGTCTTGTTCCTTACGCCTTTGCCAGTTGCGGGTCGGGCGTTCCCCGAACAATCGATACAATAGTGGGGTCAGCATAATATCCAGTAAAGTTGAACTCAGCAGACCGGCAAAAATGACAATAGCCACCGGGTGCAAAATTTCCTTCCCGGGCTCATCTGCTGCGGCCAGAATAGGAATCAGTGCAAAAGCCGTGACCATCGATGTCATCATCACAGGAGAAAGACGCTCCTGAGCACCGCGCACAATCAGATGTGTGTTGAATTGCTCGCCTTCAAAGCGAATCAGGTTCAGATAATGACTGATCTTGAGTATGCCATTTCTCGACGCTATTCCCGTCAAAGTGATGAAGCCTACCACCGATGCCACCGATAAGGGCGTTCCGGTCAGCCACATTGCGGCCACAGCCCCCACCAAAGCCATGGGCAGGCTGCACATGATAATGCTGGCAAAAACAACAGATTGGTAGCGCAGATACAACACCAGATAGATCATTAGAAAGGAAATCAGTGACAGGATGACGAGCAACCGCATCGCCTGCTCCTGAGCAAGAAACTGTCCTTCGATGCTGATAAAGCTCTCAGCCGGCAACTGCACCTCATTCACTTGCTGCCTGACCTGCTCCAATAACTGCTCAACATCGACGTTTTCACTGTTGGCAAATAACACCAGTCGACGACGCCCGTTTTCACGCAGAATTTGATTGGGCCCATCAGTCAGCTCAATATCAGCGATGGCAGAAACCGGAATGGCTCCGGCAGGAGAGTCAATTAAGGTTGATGCCAGGGCCTCGGGGGTGCGATTGGCATCATTTAAACGCAATACCAGTGCGTGACGTTTAATTCCGTCGATCACATCTTCGATATGCTCCCCCTCTGTCAGCATCGACAGTCGCCTTAATGCTTCTCCCGGTGTCAGTCCGTATTGACTGAGCTGATTGTGGCGCAAGCGCACACTTATCTGTGGAATCAGAACCTGCTGCTCGACGTTAATATCAACCAGGCCAGGAATGCCCGCGATCCTGTCTCTTAGCTCCTGTGCACTGGCGCGCAGCGCATCCAAATTCTCACCAAAGATCTTAATCACGAGCTGCGCACGCACACCGGATAGAAGATGATCCAGCCGATGTGAAATCGGTTGGCCAATGGTCACCTGTGCTGGCAACACACTGAGCTTTTCACGGATCTCTTGCATGATGGTTTCTCGGGAGCGCTCTGACTCCTCCAGGTCTACATCAATCTCGGATGCATGCACGCCCTGCGCATGCTCATCCAGTTCCGCGCGACCCGTTCGTCGCCCCACGCCAGTGACTTCGGGTACACTTAACAACAAAGACTCTGCCAACTGTCCCATCCGGTTTGATTCCTCAAGGGACGTGCCCGGCTTGTACAGCACGCCTAATACCAGTGAACCCTCATTGAAAGAAGGCAGGAAGGCTTTGGGGAAAAACGCCACCGAAGAAGCACTTATCAATGCGATGATTGCGGCACTGCCAAGCAGTGGCCGGGCTCTGGGCAGCGCCCATTGCAGCCATGCTGCCTGCCACTTTTTCAACAGGCTCACCGCTTTGCTGTCACCCTTATGCAGCGTTTTCATACCGGGCAAAAGGTAGTAACAGAGTACCGGTGTCACTGTCATCGAGACGACCAGTGAGGCCAGAATTGCCACAATGTAAGCCACACCCAGAGGCGTGAACAGGCGCCCTTCAATTCCCGGTAACGCAAACAGAGGTAAAAACACCAGCACCACAATGGTGGTGGCATAAACGATCCCCGAACGCACCTCCACACTGGCATGCCAGACCACGTCAAAAACTGAGCGGGGCTTGGCGGCTTTTGCATTTTGCTTGAGTCGGCGCAAAATGTTTTCCACATCCACAACGGAATCGTCAACCAGTTCGCCAATGGCAATGGCCAGTCCCCCCAAGGTCATCACATTAATCGACTGCCCCAACCATTTGAAGATCAGTACCGTCATCGTCAGCGAGAGCGGAATGGCTAACAGTGAGATGAGTGTTGTTCTGCCAGACAAGAGGAAGGCAAATAGCACAATCACGACCAGAATCGCACCATCCCGAAGGGCCTGAGTCACGTTATTCACCGATGCGGTAATAAAGTCCGCCTGGCGAAAAAGTACTTGTGGTTGCGCTATGCCTGGCGGCAGTCCCCCTTCGAGTTCGGCAAGGGCAGATTCGATGTCCTCTGTCAGGGCTACCGTATCCGTGCCGGGTTGCTTCTGGACATTGATAACGACCGCCGGCTGGCCATTAAAACCGCCATCGCCGCGCTTTTCTGCGGCCGAATAGCTCACCCCTGCTACCTGCTCCAGTCGAATTGCAAAGCCATCGCGCCAGTCAATGGCCAGCTGTCTGAGATCATTAAGATCCAGGGTTCTGCCCTGATGACGAATCAGGTATTCGCGCTGATTCAAATCAATAAATCCGCCGCCTCTGTTACCGGCAAAATCGCGCAGGGCCTCTCTGATCTGGGGCAAGGTAATGCCCAATGCCCGCATCCTGACACTATTGGGAGCCACACGGTATTGTCTGACTTCTCCGCCAATCGGAATAACCTGTGAGACGCCGGGGATCGATAGTAGTCTGGGGCGCAATACGAAGTCGGCATATTCCCTGGCCTGCATAGGATCACCGGAGGCCTCATCGGCAAGGGGCAGAGCGATAAGCATAATTTCACCCATAATCGATGACACTGGCCCCATAACCGGAGACAAGTCCCCCGGCAATTGCTCTGCTGCCAGACCGAGGCGCTCGGAGACCAGTTGGCGATTGCGGTAAATATCTGTATCCCAGGCAAACTCAACATAGATGATCGATAGTCCAACACCAGAGGTTGAGCGAATACGGGTGACACCGCTGACACCGTTTAGCATGTTCTCCAGAGGATAGGTAACCAGCTGCTCTACCTCTTCGGGGGCCATGCCTCCTGCCTCAGTCAGTATGGTGATCACGGGTTTGTTCAGATCGGGAAACACATCTACCGATAAAGAACGTCCCTGCCAGAATCCGTACAATACGACGACCATGGCAACCACCAGGACTAATATGCGGTTCTTCAGACTGGTTTTGACCAATGCATTGAACATAAGCGCTCCTAGCGAACCTGGTTAAGTAAAGACGTCCCGTCTACCACCACCCGGTTATCGATACCGAGGCCTCGGGTTATCACCACTTTGGCATCGCCAATAGACTGATACTCAACCACCTGAGGCATAAAACGCCGTGCTGATACCTTTATCCATACCACATCCAGGTTATTCGCATTTCTGACCACGGCTTCGGCAGGCAATACAATGCCTTCCAGTTCCTCGCTACTCTCTGCGAGCACTGTTACCGGCAGATCTATTGGCAAGGGCGACGCAGTTGTTTCACCGGTGGTGGCTAATTCAAAATGCAGTTGTAACATTCCGGCTGTCAGCTTTGGAGAATTGCCAATAAAATCGAGGCGACTGCCAGGGAAGCCTTCTAGGGTTGCTGTTTTAAACCTTTCTGGTAGCCGGGTATTGTCACTTAACGCATAGATCATGCGCTGCTGTGGCTGAACAATTTCAAACAGGGTGGTTCCTGCCTCCACCCACATGCCATTACTTACCTGATGATTGATCAGTATCCCTGATATCGGTGCGGTCAGCGGCTGCGGTTTTTCCAGTCCCTGCGACAGCTGTATTTCTCTGTCTACCAGACTCCTAAGCTGAGTCTGTAACTGTTCAAGCGTCTGTCTGGAGGCCAGTTCCCCCAACTCTTCAAGCCTTGCCACATCGCGACGGGTTTGCTCTATCTGGTTACGAAGGCTAAGCAGTTCGCCGGTCTGGCTGGCCAGCTCATAGGCACTGTCCTGATAGCTGATCATGGCAAGTACCTCACCGGCCGAAACCTCAGTACCACTTAATGGGATGCCCGCTTTAGGTGCCTTTACTCGTCCGTCTGTACCAGGCTGAACCAGTGAGTGATATCGCGGATTGGCCCTGACTACTGCGGGCAATCTGATACGTTTATTCACAACAGAGTCAGTAACCAGTTGAGTGCGAATACCCAGTTTAGCCTGGTCCGGCATGGGTATGAGTACAGAACCGTCTGCTTGTCTGCCCATGGCAGAAACCTTTGCGCTGCCATCATCAGTGATATGCTGACCATCAGGACCATGCGCCCCGGGTGCTGCAGCAACCGCCCCCATATATGCCGAAAAAATCAAAGCGAGTAAGGATCTCATTGCCGGCTCCCCCTGCGCTTTCCCATCAAAAAACCACCCAGGAATGTGATGGCAACCAACAGCACTAACCAGATGAACCGGGAATAGTCATGGTCGTGCTCCTCATTGTGGTTATGCTGTGCATCATCAGCAGCATGGGGCTGTGGTGTCATCAGGGTGGCACTGAGCAGGTCCCCCGTCTGCGCAGTTAAAATGGTCAGGATCAGTGTGTGCTCGCCGGGCTGATGCAATGTCTTTAATAGTGTCTCATCATCAATCCGATAAGCCTGAGTGTCAGCATCATAGGTGGCCATTAAGGCGCGCCCCTGGCTCTCTACTTCGATACTCGCCCCGGCAACAGCAACATTGGTCGCATAGTCATGCAAATAGATTAGCAAGTGCTCACTTCTTAACTGCCCCCCAACCTCAAAAGTTTCGGTGAGCGCCTCAAAGGACGGATGAATTTCGCCACTAGGGCCTGTCTCAGCCTGTATATGTTGGCCATCGGGCCCATGGGCTCCTGGCGCCGCACTTACCGACACCGCAAAAATCAGCAACACACTTGCTATTAGCACAAGGCGACTTAGCAATATGATGAACGGAGGCTTGCTCCCCCCGACTAAAGAAAGTTTTGATAGAACCACTTTGATAACCTGAAAAACATTTTAAAAAAACATCGGACGCCGTGGCAAAAAGTGTCCACAGCCAGGCACGGTTTGTATAAAACCGTACTGAAAAAAATCAGGATAAGGCAAAAATGCCTGAGTCAGGCGCGAGGTGGAGGAAAAAGATGTCGGAGGAAGGGAGACTCCCACAAGACCTTATCGGCCATGACCCGTGCACTTGCACAAGGCGCTTCAAAGAAGGTCGGCAACATCATTAAAATGCCGGTCACACTGGAGTCATGCTGCGGATTACTGTGCTCGTAAGCTTCATCAGAGTAACTGATGGAAACACTTTCCGTCTCTGACGTTTCATGTGTGTGAGACTGCCCGAGATGATGCAACCACTGATGGATCTGGTCACTAACGTGCTCATGAGACTGACTGTCAGGCAGCAGTGCCACCGACTGTAAGCCCATTAAACACACCAGCAGAAGCGCAAACCCTTTGTGTAACATCAGCATATCTTGTTGGTTACCTGAAGCAGAGCCTAACACTGTGCCTCAGGCGTAGCAAAAAATAGTCTCACTGCCCCTGATGATTAACACAACAACAGTAACCTGTTTTCATAAACTCATCTCACTGATATTCACTTCTCATCAGGCCGGTCAGGCCCTGTATAAGAAAATCGGCTTTCATGATTTGTAGGGATGCATGAGAAGCATCGCAAGATTGACGGCACGTGGCTGGATATCGTGATTGTAGAATATCTCACCGACCGCCAGGATGACGGTCGGCAGAAAAGCAATATTACACTCTGAACGTCGCGACCTGGCGGTGCAGCTTTTCGGCCAGCTCTGCCAGCTCACTGCTTGCCTCGGCGTTTTGCTGAGAACTCTCTGTCACCATACTGATACTGCTGCTGAATTCATTAATATTGGCACTGATCTCATTGGCCACAGTGGTCTGCTCTTCTGTTGCGGTAGAGACCTGCACATTCATATCGGAAATTTCCGAGATGGCGCTCATGATGTCTTCCAGCACGGCGGAAGACTCAGAGGCATGGCCGACACTATCTTCGGCTCTTTGCTGCGCGGTTCCCATACTTTCTACCGCTTCTTTAGCCGCCACCTGAAGCTTGCTGATCATGTCGCTGATGGATTCAGTGGCTTTTTGCGTGTTGTGTGCCAGCTGTCTGACCTCATCAGCGACCACCGCAAAGCCACGACCCGAGTCACCGGCTCTGGCCGCTTCAATGGCTGCATTGAGCGCCAGTAGATTGGTTTGCTCGGCCACATTCTGAATCATCTGTACCACCTGATTAATCTCGTTAGCCTGATTATGCAGTTGCTGGATCACCCCGCTGCTGTTATCAACGACTTCAGATAAGGCATTAATAGACTGGATATTTTGTTTTACCTTGTTCTGGCCAAGTTGTGCTTGTTCATCGGCGCTGTTGGCTTTTTGTGACGTGATCAGTGCATTTTGCGCCACTTCCTGTATTGCCGCGCTCATCTGAGTCACCGCAGTGGCTATCTGTGTGGTCTGATGCTCCTGCTCTGTCGCCGTCGTCGCCACCTGGCTACTGATATTGTGCATTTGTTCTGCTGCCGCCGAGAGCGTGGTGGAGGCCTGGGCGACGTCTGTTACTAGGGTATGCAAACGCTCCACCATTTTATTGAAGCCGCTGGCCGTCTCAGCAATTTCATCTTTTCCTGTGACCCTGGCGCGCATGGTCAGATTAGCTGTATCACCAATATCAATAATGGTATTGCGCAAACTGGACAGAGGGCCCTGAATAGAGCGATAGATCCAGATAGCGACCCAGGTCATCAACCCCAATACCACCAAAATCATGACAATGAAAAAGGTACGGGTAGACTGATATTCCTCTTCTGATTGCTGCAGAAATTTGGCGGCTTCAGATTGCTGAAGGTTTATGAGTTTATGATAACTGCTGCTCAGAGGGTCAAATACCTCATACAGTTCCCTGACAAATTGCTGATGTTCCATACTCATCAGGGCGTTAGCAGCGAGCATTTGCCGGTAGCGCTGGATCTGCCCTTTCACCGGTTTAAGATGACGCTCAGCCTCATCCACCAGACGTTCTTCTTCACTTGTCAGTTTGGTGGTCAGGTAGGCTCTCCATTCCTGGTCAGCGGTTTGTTCTGCCTGTTGCATGCGTCGTTTCAGATCATCGGCACCGATAATACCCGCGCGGTACTTGTGCAGAATATCCACAATTTCTACCGCATAGTTATCCGATACCACTTTAATCTGCCGCAACGGCACGACCCGATCATGATAAAGACTGCCGATTCCCTGATTTAGTGTACTGAGAACCGATAACGCGAAGAGTGCAGCAATAACTAGAAAAGCAATCGGAAGCGCAGCCAGAATGGCCAGTCTAAGACGTACAGACAGTTGATTTAACATGATTTTTTCTCTGCTCAGGGGAAGGTCCCTGAACAAAGCATAATCCAACTTTGCAACAATTCGACTTAAAATGTTAATTATTTGATCATTATCTACGCCGGAGCATACCCGCCCAAAAAAATGCCGGGAAACCCCGGCACATCTATCTCATCCTTGCGCAGCCTAGCGCAATAGCAACAGCGGGATCTTCGAGTGATTAAGCATTTTCAGGGTAAAGCTGCCCAGCAGCATTTCCCTCAAGCGGCCATGCCCGAAGGAGCCCATGACGATCATCTGAATGTCATGCTCCTGCTGATAATTCAGCAACTGCTTTTCCGCATCCCCATGCAGTTTCGCGGTGACCACATCCAGACCCGCCTTATTCAGACGAGCCTCTGCATCAGCCAGTAATTTGTCCGCCTTGGTATCATCTTTAGTGACATGAACCAGGTGACATTGCATGCCCTCATACAAGGGACTGGTGACCAGATAATTCAGTGCTTTTTCCGCCGCTTCGCTGCCGTCATAGGCCAGCATAATATGCTGAGGCTCAGCAAAATCCTGATTCACAATGAGAATGGGTTTGTGCAGCGCACGAAGAATACTTTCGATATGAAAACCCAATCCCTCATCAGACTGATGTTCTTCACCACGCACCCCCAGCACCAGTACGCGGATGTATTCTTCCATCTCCACCAATGTCTCTGTCAGGCTGCCATGGCGCTGACACAACTGCGCGTTATCAATGCCGGCGGCTTTGACTCTGTCATTGGCCGCTTCGAGCATATGCTTCCCCTGTTCGAGCAGGATTTTACTGCGCTTGGCTTCCAGTTCGGTGAGTTCTTCGAGTAGGTGCTCCCGGCTGCCGAGCCCAATACTACCGGTTAAATCGGCTGCTGCGGGCGGCTCACGATGCTCCAGGTTATGCAATAGTTTGAGTGGCACGTCCACCCGTTTGGCAATCCAGGCGGCATAGTCGGCGACAGCAGCGCTGATGGGTGAACCGTCAATCCCTGCCAGGACCAGCGCTTTGTTACTCTGGCTCATTAGTGCCCTCCCAATACTTTTTCAATTTCTTCTGGCTTATCGTGTACACCGAAACGATCAAGAATGGTTTCACTGGCTTCATTCAGCCCCACCAACTCAACCTCAGCGCCTTCGCGACGGAACTTGATCACCACTTTGTCCAGGGCCTCTACGGCTGACACATCCCAGAAATGAGCGCGATCAAGGTCAATAATGACCTTTTCCACCACCTCTTTAAAGTCAAAACTGGTGGCAAACTTATCCGCAGAATTAAAAAACACCTGACCGATCACTTTATAGGTGCGGGTACTGGTGGCTTCATCCAGTGATGAGCTCACATACATAAAGTGGCTGACTTTATTGGCAAAAAACACTGACGCAAACAACACACCCACCAACACACCATATGCCAGATTATGGGTGGCGACCGTCACAATCACCGTGGCCAGCATACCAATATTGTACGAAAGAGGATGGGACTTGAGGTTACGGATGGAATCCCAGCTAAAGGTACCGATCGAGACCATGATCATTACCGCCACCAGCGCGGCCATGGGGATAACTTTGATCCAGTCTGAAATAAATACCACCATGATTAGCAGAAAGGTTCCCGCAACCAGCGTTGACAAGCGGCCACGGCCACCGGATTTGACGTTAATGATAGACTGACCAATCATGGCGCAGCCTGCCATCCCTCCGAGTAAGCCCGCACCGACATTAGCGATCCCCTGACCTTTACACTCACGATTTTTATCACTGTCTGTATCGGTCAGATCGTCCACAATGGTGGCGGTCATCAGCGACTCGAGTAAGCCCACTACGGCAAGCGCAGCAGAATAAGGAAAGATAATCGCCAGGGTTTCAAAATTCAGTGGTACGTCAGGCCACAGGAATACCGGTAAGGTATCCGGTAACTCACCCATATCACCGACAGTACGAATATCCAGTCCCATGACCACGGCAACAATGGTCATACTGACAATACAGACCAGTGGCGAAGGCAGTACCTTGCCGATTACGGGAACATAGGGAAACAGATAGATAATCCCAAGGCCCGCTGCCGTCATCGCATACACATGCCAGGTTACGTTTGTCAGTTCAGGCAACTGCGCCATAAAAATCAGAATTGCCAACGCGTTGACAAAGCCCGTCACCACCGAGCGCGACACAAAGGACATCAGACTACCGAGCTTCAGATAACCGGCTAAGATCTGCAGCACACCAGTCAGTAAGGTTGCAGCCAGCAGGTACTCCAATCCGTGCTCCTTAACCAATGTCACCATCAGCAAGGCCATGGCACCGGTGGCAGCGCTGATCATGCCCGGACGCCCTCCCACAAACGCAATGACCACAGCAATACAAAAGGACGCGTACAAGCCCACTTTGGGGTCCACCCCGGCAATGATGGAAAAGGCGATGGCCTCCGGAATAAGAGCCAGGGCAACAACAATACCGGCAAGCAGGTCACCGCGGATGTTGCCCAGCCAGTCCTGTTTGGTAGAGTGCAATAACATAGTCAATCCTGATGTTTTGAAAAAATGGATGGTCATGCTGACCGCTTAAAGCATAGCCTGTATCTGCTGGCAGGATGCCACCATGGTCAGCAGCAGGGTCATGATAGGAGGTTGCAGAGCGGCCTGACCGTCTTACTGTAGCCGACTTCAGCGAGCGCGGGATGATACGCAAGGCTGAGTAAAAATTCAACAAAGATGACCGGGTAAGACAAAAATCCCTATACTTTACAAATAATTAACAGCGCTAAACTGAAATGATAGGTTAAAATCAGAGCAGCAAATACGCTATCGCATCACGGAGAATCATGACAGCCTACTGGCAATTTATACGGCGGCACTGGCCACTCCTGGGATTTGGCTTCTTCACCATATTCTGGGGTAATCTGGGGCAGTCTTTCTTTATCAGTTTTTATGGTGCCAGCATCCAACAGACGCTGGATATCAGTGCCGGTGACTATGGCCTGATCTATGCGCTGGCCACCCTCACATCAGGTCTCATGCTGATGGCACTGGGCGGAAAAGTCGACAGGTATCCACTGAAAACCTTCAGCAGCGCCGTCGCGTTGGGGCTGATGTTCGCCTGTACCGTGATGTGGTTTGCCGATAGTGTTATTTGGCTGTGGCTGGGTTTCTTTTTGCTGCGCCTGTGTGGTCAGGGATTACTCCCGCATATCGGTCAGACCACCATGGCACGCAGTTTTGACAAAGACAGAGGCAAAGCCATCAGCTTATCTGCCTGTGGTGTGCCCTTGGGTGAGGCGCTGTTACCTATGCTGGCCGTGGCATTGATCGCCGGGGCGGGCTGGCAACAAAGCTGGCTATGGCTGGGTCTGAGTATTCCCCTGCTCTACATTCCCTTTAGCCGCTATTTACTCAACAAGGCAGCATTATCGCCGCCAGACGTGCAGATGAATCAGTCGGGTGGAACCCATTACAGCCGTCGTCATGTCCTTAAGGATGTGCGTTTCTGGCTGGTATTACCGGCGATGCTGGCAGGGCCTTTCCTGGTGACAGCCATTTTTATTCAACAGAATTATGTGCTCGAACAACGGGGCTGGACCACCGCATTGCTGGCCACCAGCTTTTTGATTTACGGGGTGTTGCACTGGGCTGGCTCCATCTGGTCAGGAATATTAGTGGATCGTTTCCGGGCAAGGAATCTGGTGCCCTTTATTTCGCTGCCCATGCTGGTTGCCATGTTGTTGCTGACCTTTGCGCATGGCAGTTGGTTGGCCCCGATTTTCATGGCTATTCTGGGACTGTCTATCGGGGTCACCGGACCGGTATTTAACGCATTGTGGGCCGAAGTTTACGGAACCACTCACCTTGGCGCCATTCGTGCACTCGCCACCTCATTGATGATCCTGTCTACCGCCAGTTCACCCTGGTTATTTGGCCTGCTCATCGACAGTCAGGTCACTGCCACAACCTTGTTTGGCGGATGCAGTCTGGGCGTTGCCTTTGCCATGCTGGGTACGCTGCTGGCGTATGGAAAAAAGCAAGGGTAGTCACAGGACTTACGAATAGAAGACAGCTTGCATAGATTTGGGACAGAGTATGATCCAAATTGCTGGTGAGTTGTTAGACTAACAGTCAATTTCAAACATCACGCCGGAGCCCGTTATGCAAAATATCAAGACCCGCGCAGCCGTTGCCTGGGAAGCAGGCAAGCCATTGTCCATTGAAGAAGTCGAGCTGATGCCCCCGCAAAAAGGGGAAGTATTGGTACGTATCGTTGCCACCGGCGTCTGCCACACCGATGCTTACACCCTCAGCGGCGATGATCCTGAAGGCATCTTCCCGGCCATATTAGGTCATGAAGGCGCCGGCATTGTGGAAGCTGTAGGCGACGGCGTAAAGGATATTCAGGTAGGGGATCATGTGATCCCCTTGTACACACCCGAATGCGGGGAGTGTAAATTCTGCAAATCGGGTAAAACCAATCTGTGTCAGGCCATTCGCACCACTCAGGGCCAGGGTCTGATGCCCGATGGTACTACTCGATTCAGTAAAGACGGCCAACCTATTTACCACTACATGGGCACCTCCACCTTTGCCGAACATACCGTGGTGCCGGAAATCGCCCTGGCAAAAATTCCCAAAGATGCCCCGCTTGAAAAAGTCTGTTTGCTCGGTTGTGGTGTCACCACAGGCATGGGGGCGGTAACCAACGCGGCCAAAGTACAAAAAGGCGATACCGTTGCGGTGTTCGGGCTCGGCGGAATTGGCTTATCTGTGGTGATTGGTGCACGTATGGCAGGAGCCGGTCGCATTATCGCCATCGATATTAATGAAGACAAATTCGACATCGCCCGCCAGTTGGGCGCCACAGATACGGTTAATCCCAAGGATTTTGATAAATCCATTCAGGAGGTCATCGTTGAGATGACCGAAGGTGGCGTGGACTTTTCCTTTGAATGTATTGGTAATGTCAATGTGATGCGCTCAGCGCTCGAGTGTTGCCACAAAGGCTGGGGCGAATCGGTCATCATCGGTGTGGCCGGTGCTGGCCAGGAAATCTCTACCCGCCCCTTCCAGCTGGTGACGGGACGGGTATGGCGTGGCACAGCCTTCGGTGGTGTCAAAGGCCGCAGTCAGTTGCCTGACTATGTGCAGCGTTACATGAACGGTGAATTTGAGCTGGATACCTTCATTACTCACACCATGGGGCTTGAGGACATCAACAAGGCCTTTGACCTGATGCATGAAGGTAAGTCAATTCGCAGTGTCATTCATTATTGATGAGTGAGGTGAGAGGAGTGAGAGGGACCTGGATTGCCGCCAACGACATGCGGCAATGTCGGTATTTTTCATCCCCGAATGCTGTTGTCAGGCATCCAGTGACTTTTTAATCAGGTAATTTTATGACACAACTAACTGAAGTTTCGGCCATTCGGTGCTTCGATGGCTGGCAAAAGCGTTTTGAGCACCACTCCAAGGTGCTCGACTGCAAGATGCACTTTTCGGTGTTTTTGCCCCCTCAGGCCTATCAGGATACGCCACTGCCGGTATTCTACTGGCTCTCAGGGCTTACTTGCAGCGATGAAAACTTCTCTGCCAAGTCCGGGGCGCAGCGTGTTGCCGCTGAGCTCGGCATCATACTGGTGATTCCCGACACCAGCCCCCGCGGTGACGGTGTGCCGGATGCCGAAGATGGTGCCTATGATTTGGGATTGGGTGCCGGGTTTTATGTCAATGCCACACAAGCCCCCTGGCAGGGACATTATCAGATGTATGACTATATTGCTGACGAGCTGCCGTCACTGATTACATCGCTCTTTCATGTCGGTCGCTGGGCCATTAGTGGTCACTCTATGGGCGGCCATGGGGCGTTGATGATGGCTCTGCGCAACCCCTCTCGTTATACCTCGGTGTCGGCCTTCGCACCGATTGTTAACCCCATGGCCTGCCCCTGGGGACAAAAAGCGTTCACTGCATATCTGGGTGAGGACAAGACAGCGTGGCAGGCCTATGACGCATGCTATTTATTGCAACAGCAAGACACAAGCAGCCTTCCACCACTTAAAATCGATCAGGGGCTGGCCGATAACTTCCTGGACAAGGAAAAGCTCACTCGTCCGTTTGAAGCCGTTTGCACTGAAATGAAAGTGAACGCAGATATTGGCTATCACGCAGGCTATGACCACAGTTATTACTTTATTGCCAGCTTTATCGAACAGCATCTTCGCTTTCACGCCCGCTATCTGAAGGGCTGACGGTGTCCTCACCCCCTTATTCAGTGCCTGTTGATGAGGCAGAATTTGCGCTTGAGATTAAACGCAGCCGTTTTATCTGTTACGCAGCGCGTGCCAACGGCCGCGGGGAGGCCGAGGATTTCATCCGCACGATTCGCAGTCGCCATCCACAGGCCCGGCATGTTTGCTGGGCCTATATTGCCGGAGCTCCGGATACCACTATCATGTCCATGAGTGACGATGGAGAACCCAGTGGCACTGCGGGAATGCCCATGCTTAAAGTACTGCAGTATTCCGGTTTGGGCGAAGTGGTGGTGGCTGTGGTGCGTTATTTTGGCGGCACGAAACTGGGTACCGGCGGCTTGCAACGGGCCTATTCTGATGCGGTATCAGGCGCTTTAGAGATATTGGCGACACGCCCCTTTGTGGCACGAAAATCATTGCAGCTTACCTTTGACTATGCGCTGGAGTCTCAGATTCGCCATGTACTCAGCCAATATGATGTCGAGGCCAGCACTCCCCATTATCAACAGCAAGTCAGTTTGCAACTGGCCGTGGCTGAGCAAGACCATGACGCCCTATGCCGTGAGCTGACGGATATCTGTGCCGGAGATATTGTAATAGCCCCTCTGTGAGAAACCCGTGAAAGCGTCCGCAGACAAAGATACAATTTCCTTTTAATCAAACAAGGATAGGCTTATGAGACTATTGTGCTGCGCTGTATGTATTTTGCTTTTTGGCTGCGCCTCTCAGGAACAACTCGCTGAATATGAACAAGGCATGCGCGATGATGTGCATTGCCCCGGTGAAGCTGAACAGAGCTACCGCGCCACGCTGTACAGCTCCGAAGATAAGGAGAAGATGGGTAAGATCCAGGTCTCCACACATTGTCAGCCGGTAGAAACCAGTACGGAATTTGAACGGGAAAACAGGCGACAATAAGCGAAATAGTTTGCATGGTGCTGACATCAACATAACAACGACGCCTTTGGAGGCAGGTTCAAATAAGAAGTGGTAGATTTGACTATCAGACTAAAGTCCTGATTGCTTCACCTACCGTGATTGCATATACTTCGCCGCCATTAAGGCGCGGTCTCTTACCCCAATAAAAAGAATGAGACACTCCCCAAGCGCCCATCAACGACAGTCATAGATTTTTGAGCAGGCGCAATGCCTGCTCAACACTGTTTTTTTAACTACTTGGGACACCTGAAAATGAACGCTCAAAAGAGCTTGCTACTCTTGCTTTTGCTGGCCTTATTCAGCCCGGCCACCCTCGCCGCCAATGGTGCACTTGATATCACCCTGACCACCACCAGTCTGGCGTGTATCGTGATTTTCGCACTGGCCTATGTGCTGGTTATGCTGGAAGAAAAAATCCATCTGCGAAAATCCAAACCCGTATTGGTGGCCGCCGGTATTATCTGGACACTGATCGCCTGGCAATACACCGCAGCGGGGATGCCGGAGCAAAGTACGGATGCCTTCCGTCACGCACTGCTCGAATTCGCCGAACTGATGCTGTTCCTGCTGGTGGCGATGACCTATATCAATGCACTGGAAGAGCGGCGTCTGTTTGATGGCCTGCGCGCCTGGATGGTCAAAAAGGGTTTCAGTTACAAGCAGTTGTTCTGGATCAGTGGCATTCTCGCGTTCTGCATTTCTCCCATTGCCGACAACCTGACTACTGCCTTACTGCTGTGTGCCGTAGTCATGAAAGTGGCCGATGGGGATAAAAAATTTATTGCCATGAGCTGTGTCAACATCGTGGTCGCAGCCAATGCCGGCGGTGCCTTCAGCCCATTCGGTGATATCACCACGCTGATGGTATGGCAGGCCAATGTGGTGGAATTTACTGAATTCTTCGCGCTGTTCTTACCGGCTCTTATCAGTTATCTGGTGCCAGCCTTAGCTATGTCCCTGCTGATCGAAGATCGTAAACCCGCTAACATCAGCGAAGAAGTGGAACTTAAACGCGGTGCCTTGCGTATTCTGACCCTGTTTTTATTGACCATTGCCACCGCGGTAGTACTCAAAACCACCCTGCACCTGCCGCCCGTTCTGGGCATGATGATGGGCCTGGGGTATCTGCAGTTTTTTGGCTACTTCCTGCGTGTTACGCTGCCTGGCTCTCTGGCCCGCAAGCGGGCTATGGCAGAACGTGCCGGCGATCAGGAAAAGCTGGCGAGACTGGGCTCAGTGGTTCCGTTTGATGTATTCAGCCGGGTCGCGCGCGCCGAATGGGATACGCTGTTGTTCTTCTACGGCGTGGTCATGTGCGTGGGAGGACTGGGTTTTATCGGCTACCTGTCGATTTTGTCTGACTTTCTTTACCAGGGCTGGAATCCGACTGTTGCGAATATTGTGCTTGGATTGTTCTCAGCGGTGGTCGACAACATTCCGGTAATGTATGCGGTGCTCACCATGATGCCGGAAATGTCTCATGGTCAGTGGCTGTTAATCACCCTCACTGCCGGTATCGGCGGCAGCTTGTTGTCTATCGGCTCAGCGGCAGGCGTCGCACTCATGGGACAAGCTCGGGGCTACTATACCTTTGCCAGTCACCTCAAGTGGGCCCCCATTATTCTGGTGGGTTACGCTGCAGGCGTGGTTGTCCATTTGTACCTCAACACCCGCTTTTTTGCCTGATCCAAAAACTAAAAAAGCCCGGTCTTCACCGGGCTTTTTACTGATAACTGAAGGCTGATAGCTGACCACTTGAGGTTTTAGAAATAATACTCCAGGCTAAACTGGATATAATCGTCACGTCTTAGCAGGTATGTCGGCTCAGTCTGTGTATCGGAACTGAAAAACCACCCGTCGAGTCGCCACTTCCAGTTGTTATTAATGCGACTGGAGGCCTCCACATAGCCTGAACGACTGCTGCTGTCATCCAAATCTTGAATGTAGGCAATCAGCACTTCAGTACCGTCGATATCATTAAAAACAATTCGACTCCCCAGCATCAGGTCATTCTGGCCTAAACTCGTGGCCTGTTCCCCGCGTTCGTCATACTGGTATTCCATCAGCCAGCCAATATCATAATGGCTGTTAAGCACACCCACCGAGGTGTGTTCAAATCCGGCAGTCAGGGCATAAAAGTCCTCCTGACTGGTTTTACGATGAATGGCTTCGAGTTTATACAGGGTGCCCCCGACAATGGCGAGCATATCCAGCCCGGTCTGCTGCATCTGCTCATAGTAAGGTCTGAGGCTCAGCCCCTCCTCAGTAGTTTGAGGGATAAAACCGGGTTCACGATTAGTGCCATCAAAATACGACAGACCAATTTCAACATCGCCGAAATACTGAAAATATCGCACCGCCCAGTCGAGATTTTTCTCCTCATCCTCTGATTCATACAACGGGTTATCGGTATCCACCACCAGAGGACTGCGGAAGCGTCCCTCCACACCGGTAAAGGTCCGTTCCCGAAAATAGGGTAAAGCGAAGGCACTGAGGGTGCCCCAGTCTTTAATCAAAGAAAACTGCACCATGGGCTGACCCAGTTTGTCTTCTCCGTCAATGGCCTCGACAAAGTCGGTCTGGTTTATCACATCCACCAGATGCTGTGACTCGGTTTGTCCCCAGAATACTTTACTGATCCCGGCTCGCATCTCCCATTCATCACCAATCTGCATCCATACCAGCTCACGCAGATCCCAGTGGGTACGCTCATCATCGCGGCTGTCGTAACGGACAAAAGGTTTGATATTGATACTGCCGGTGCCCTGATTCCAGCTGTAATACAACTCAGGTTCAATGAACACGGAGATATCACTGTTGTGTTGCTGCTCATACAGCGCATCCTGAAAATAAAAGCGCTGCTCAATGGCCGCTTTCAGGTAAGTCTGGGTATCCGCCAGCGTGCTCAGACTGGTGAGCAGAGACAGGGCTAGAAATGATTTTTTCACGCTGCTTAAATCCTCTTTTAAAATCTTAGCGTGCACGCTTTAGCATGGCCTGATTAAAGTCGCCTTCGTCGAGCCCGGTACGGAATGTCAGTTCATGGGTGATCAGATCCGTACTCTTGCCATTCTGGTTGTTTACCATTGACAGTTTCATCGGCCGCCAGTACTTGTCCAGGTATTGCTGATAATCATGCATGGTCAGGGTTTTAAGCAGGCTGCCTTTGCGGTCATAGTACTCAACCTTGTGCGCACGATAGTGCTCTTTATCGATCCATACCACCATCTTGGTATAACCGGAATGCTCATAGGCCGGAGTTTGTTCCACAACAAAAGCATCCATCCCATTAATCTTCTCATCTCGCAGGTATTTATACGCATACTTTGCGACTTCAAAGGAACTGAGATCCTCAAAAGCAAACTCACTGCCCATAAAAGGGCCGGATTTATTGCGTGAGGAAATACGCTTAACCCGTTTCAGTGCGGGCAGATACATCCATTGATCATCCGGCTCAATGGCATGGGAGTAATTCAAGAAGGCAGTGCCTTTGACATCGGCGGGCTGATCGAAAATGGTCAGTCCCTTGTCGCCGTCATCCTGCATTTCTAACGACTTCATGCGCATTTTGCGTTCGATCTGTTGGCCACTGGCCGTGCGCAGGATCATGCTGGCATCTGCCTGCGAGTCTCCCCAGCCACGGTCCCGGGCTTTACGCTCCTCGGCTATTTCCAGTCCTTTTTGCTCCGAGCTTTGTACTTGTGCCGGTGTGGCCAGCAGTACGGCCGTGATTATCAGCACGGCTACATGGCTGATGGATACTTTACTCATCATTCCCTCACTCCTTCGTTTGATTGTTGCTTATCAAATACCATTAAAAACGCGGGCAGGAACAAAAAGTCCACCGCTAACGCCATCAAAATAATGATGCCGGTCAGTAATCCCATATCGGCATTCAGTGCAAAAGATGAAAGCGACAGTACACTGAAGCCGATTACCAGCACCAGAGTGGTTACCCACAGAGCCCGTCCGACACTGGCAAAGGCATATCGCACACCTTCCTCGGCCGTTTTGCCTTCGCCCCGGGCAAGACGATATTTGCTCAGGAAATGCACCGTATCATCAACAATGATCCCCAGTGCCATACTCAATACCACGGACAGACCCAGATTAATATTGCCCGACAACAGTCCCCAGATGCCAAAGCCTATTCCCGCAGGTAATAAGTTAGGTATCAGACTGATGACACCCATTCTCCAGGAGCGCAGGGCAAACACCAGCAACCCGGAGATCAACACCAGCGCCAGTAAGGTGCCCTTAAGCATGCTATCCATATTGAGTTCGCCAATATGGGCAAACATCAATGCCGGACTGGCTGCGGTCACCGTCAGTGCTGGTGCCCGCTCAGCCATCCATTGAGTGGCACGCTGTTCAAAAGCGGTAAATTCCTTACTGCCCAGGTTTTCCATGGTTGCCATGATTCGGGTCGCCGATTTATCCAGGTTGACCTGATTATTCAGATCCAGTCCGTAAGGCAGAGACATCTCATACAATAGCAGATACTGGGCGGCCAGTTGCTGACTGTCAGGTAAACGATAGTATTGCTGGTCGTCGCCGTGCATATTTTTATTCAGGCGCTTAAAGGTATCTGCAATCGTGTTGACATGGTCCACTTCAGGCTGCTCGCGAAGCCACTGGCTAAAGTCCTCTACCGCCTGCAATACCTGTGGATCATTGAGTGCCGACGGCTCCCCAGTGAAAAGCGCAAAGTCTACCGTGGACATGCCGCTAAGATGCTGCTCCTGGAAATCCGCAGACTGGCGAAATGCGGTACTGTGATCAAAGTACTCCACCGCGACATCATTGACCCTGTTGTGAAAACTGGCCGCCACTGCTATTGCGGCAATCACGAAAGTCACCGGCAACAAACGGCGGTGATGACGGATGACCCACTCTCCGAACACCTCAATTCCTCTGCCTTTATGCTCTTGCTGGCGAGTGACTCGCATCGGCAGCACCATCAGCAGCGCCGGCAATAAGGTCACTGAGAAAACAAAAGCGAGCATCACCCCTAGTGCAGAAACATTACCTAAATCGGCCAGAATCGGCACATTGGAAAAATTCATGGTCAGAAAACCAATGGCCGTGGTAGCACTGGTAATAAAAATCGGCATCAGATTGATGTCCATCGAGTAGTGCAACGCCTCGGCTTTATTTTTGCCCTGGCGCAGCGCAAACAGCATGGATGAAATGACGTGCACACAATCGGCCACGGCCAGTGTCATGATCAGCGTGGGAGCATTGACCGTAGCCGTGGATAAAAAGATCCCAGACCATCCCGTCAGTCCCATCGTTGCAACGATGGTCGTTACGATCACCAATAGAGTGGCCAGTGTGCCGGTAAACGAGCGCAACAAGAACCACAGCACGGCAAGAATTGCCAGTAGCATCAGTGGCACCAGGGTCTCGGCGTCTTTTTGCGCTTCAACGGCAAACGCTTCATTCATGTAAACGATACCGGTGTGATAAAACTGATGGCCGGGATACTGCTGCTGATATGACTCACTCAGGGCCCTGACCCAATCCGCCACTTCTTTCACTGCCGCTGTTTTGTCCTTTTCCGGCATATTCACGGTGATATTGATGACACTTGCTTTGCCATCAGGGGCGATGATTTTGTTGACCAGGTTTGGCTCCTGCAATGACACCTGCTCAATCTTATCGATGGCGTCGCTGTCCAGGTTGTCAGGATCGAGGATCAGGTCTTCTACGATCAGATCGTCCCCTTCGGCCCAGGTGTGCTGAAAGTTCGCCAGTGAGTCAACCCGCGTAGAATAAGGGGTCTGCCAGGCTTCATCGGTCAGTTCGTAGATTAACCTAAGGGTTTGCGGGTTAAATACACTGCCCTGCGGAGGCGAGATGATAATGGTGGCACTTTCGTTTTTACTGAACTCCTCCTGCATTTTTTCAAAATCGAGCAGCTGGGGATTGTCAGGCTGAAAATAGACCTTGTAGTCACCACGAAAATAGAGATTTTTAGCGCCAATGCCAGCGCCGGCGATAAACAATATGCCCACCAGCAAGACCCACCAGGGTCGATGCAGAATATTCCTGAGCCACAATGATTTCATTCTCCATTCCTTTTTATCAATGCCACTTCTTCGGCAAATATTTCATCTGCAACACGTTGCCAGCTCTGAGCATAGTCATGTTCATGGCTTAGCGGCGAAAATTTCATTCCGTCAAGCAACAGGTTGGTATTCAGTAACAGGGTTTGATCAGCACTCAATGGTTTTAGCATGTGTGCTTCACTGGCAGCGTTGAACAGCGCGTTGGTACCAAACATCAGTGCCCAGATGGCAAAGGTGAATTCCCCGGCGCTGTGTCCGCGGCCATCGGTCAGTTCGCCGTTGAGCACGGCCTGCTCAAACACCGCATCAGCGACTGCAGAGAGTGCTTGTTCAAGCTCCTGTTGTTGCTCAAGTCGCACCGGGCTGGCTTTTTCCAGTACCGCTGGTGTTTTCGCGCTGAGCACGCAATAAAACTGGGTCGGATTAAGCAGCGCATGCAACCGATAGGCAAAACATAATGCCAGCAGCTTCTCACGACTGTTGCCGTTGAATTGCAGTGCCCGCTCAAATAATTGCAGTTCTACCTGCATGCTGCGGGTGCAGATGGCACAGAGCAAATCTTCTTTGCTGCTAAAATGGTTGTAGACCGTCCCTTTTGAATAGTCGCAGGCCGCTACCAGCTTATCCATCGTCAGCGCCGCAAACCCCAACGTATCCATCAGTTCTTCCGCAAGATACAGCAGTTCCTGCTCACGCTCTTCAAACGCGAGTTGGCGCTTCTTTTTGTACCCCTGCAAGATGCAGCTGCTCTCTTTTTTACGGTTACAGGAAAACTTTAAATTCATAATTTGACGATTCGTCACTTATTGACGGATCGTCATAATAGTTAAAAATAACAGCAATGCAAGAATGATTTTGAGATTACAATGGCGATACGGTATGTGAAAACAGTTTCATCACCGCCACACCGGCAATAATCAGGCTAATGCCAATGATGGCTGGCCAGTCGAGTTTTTGTCCGAAAACCAGCCAGCCGGCCAGGGAAATCAGCACAATACCAACCCCTGACCAAATGGCGTAAACGATACCGACGGGAATGACCTTCAGCGTTAACGACAAACAATAAAAAGACACAGCAAAACCCACAATTACAACGACTGAAGGCACCAGGCGGGTAAAACCGTCGCTGGCTTTGAGCGATGACGTTGCAATGACCTCAGTCAGGATCGCAATCGTCAGCAGTAACCATTTGTTCATCTTAAACTCCTTATACAGGGGGCCGGATAATACAGGCTTCTCATCTCGGCTTATGAACGGCACAATAGACGCCTTTTAGTGCGCCACTCTCCGGAATCAGTATGGCCCAATTGTACTTCTATTACTCAGCCATGAATGCGGGTAAATCCACGTCGTTGCTGCAATCAGCCTATAACTACCGCGAACAGGGTATGCATGCGGTGCTGTTTACCGCCGCTCTGGATAACCGCTTTGGGCAGGGCAAGGTCGCTTCACGCATTGGGCTGGAGTCTGAGGCATTGCTGTATGATCAGCAGACCCATCTGCTGCAGCAAATTCATGGTCTGCATAAAAAGCAGGCCATTGATTGCGTCTTCGTCGACGAAGCCCAGTTTCTGACTAAAAAACAGGTACGACAGCTGACCTTTGTGGTGGACCAGTTGGACATACCGGTACTCGCCTATGGTCTGCGTACGGACTTTGCGGGTGAGACCTTCGAAGGCAGCCATTATCTGCTTGCCTGGGCCGATAAACTGGTGGAACTGAAAACCGTCTGTCACTGCGGCCGTAAGGCCAACTTTGTGGTACGCATGGACGAATTCGGGCAAGCCGTGAAACAAGGCGCGCAGGTGGATGTGGGCGGCAATGATAAATACGTTTCGGTGTGCCGCAATCACTTCCGCCAGCTTATCTGGGAAGACTAACGATGGCATCGGTGTAGTTGAATGCCAGCCAATGTGGCTTTAAGATAGGTGAAATATTCATCGCGGCGCCCATATATGGACCAGTCAGTCTATCGAGAGTTTTTGCAACAACTGCCTATCCCCTCGTTATTGGGTGAACCGGCAGAGGATAGCGTGAATCACAAGGTGGTCTTTGTAAATCAGGCGTTTACCGATGAGTTCGGTTTTACCCTATCGCAAATACCTGACAAAGATCATTGGTGGCAACTGGCGTATCCGGATCCCACTTACCGGGCTGTGGTGGCCAGTCAATGGGAACTGGAGTGGGAGCTGGCCAAAGAAAAATCCCTCGAACAAATCAGTATGGAAGCCTGCGTGACCAACAACGCTGGTGAGGAATTTCGCTATCGGGTCGTCAGTTCTGTTAACCACAGTGCTGAGCAGGATACCTATCAGGTTTTCTTTGTTCGCCTTGAGTAGCCATCTCAGTCACCCGGCCTGCCCTTGTCGCTGGCTTCATATCCGCCACCTAACTCATCACCATGCCCATATCAGGAACAGATACCATGTCGATTAATTTTCGCCAGCGAATCAGCCTGGCCAGACCTTATGGCGGAGGCCCCTTTGACGATGTGCGCAAGCTGGAACGGGCACTGGAAAGTGATCGCGGTCGCATTATCAATTCCGCGGCTATCCGTCGCCTGCAACAAAAGACCCAGGTTTTTCCCTTGGAGCGCAACGCTGCGGTGCGCAGCCGCCTGACCCATTCTCTGGAAGTACAACAAACAGGGCGTTTTATCGTTCGCACCCTGTTTGACAAGTTGGCAGACAAGGCCTCAGAGGTCGGGCTGGATGGCCTGGAAAGAGCCATCGAATCGCTGGTAGAAATGGCCTGCCTGATGCACGATATTGGTAACCCGCCCTTTGGTCACTTTGGTGAGGCCGCCATTACCAAATGGTTTCACCAGCATGTCGCCAGCTTACCCTTTTTTAGCGCACCTGAGGCCTCTTCACAGCCACTGGCAGAAAAGCTAATGAGAGATCTGAGTCAGTTCGAGGGCAATGCCCAGGCCATTCGTTTAATCCATTCATTGCTCGGGCTGAACCTTACCTATGTGCAAAGCGCCTGCATTGTTAAGTACACCCGGCCGGCCCATCAGCCCAAACCTGCTAAGGGCACCCCGCTGGACTACCTGCAGAAAAAGCCAGGATACTACCTCACCGAAGCCGATTTTGTGCAGTCGCTTTACCAGCAGTTGGGAATGGAGACAGGCAGGCGCTTTCCACTGACTTACCTGATGGAAGCGGCCGATGATATTTCCTATTGCCTGGCGGATATTGAGGATGGTGTTGAAAAGGGGCTGCTAAGCTACCAGCGTCTGGCTGACCTACTCATCACCACGTTTGACGACAACAGCGGCAAAGCTGACATTCCCTATTTTGCCACTGAGGGCAAATCGCCAAAAAGTTTCCGCCAGGTGATGGATTATGTGCTCAAGCGTGCCAATAACGAACCCATCAACAAGGCCCATGAGTTTTTTGTCTGGCTGAGGGTAAACCTGATTCACCCTCTGGTTCATCATGCTGCCGACGCCTTCATTGAGAACATGCAAGACATCTATGAGGGCCGTCTCAACCGTGCCTTACTGGAAGATGATTCACTCTGCCACCATCTTATCGACACCTTCAAGCAGGTCGCCGTCAAATATATTTTCAGTGTAGAAGAGGTGCAAACGCTGGAGTTGCAGGGTTACAGAATCATTTCCGAGCTGCTCAATCAGTATCGCCCCCTGCTGGAGCTCAGCGCCGAGGATTTCAATCAGGTTATCAGCGGCGGCCATCGCGACCTGCTGATTGAATCGAGGCTGGCAAAACGTTTACCCAACAAACATGTCAGTGCCTATCGCCACGCGCTAAGCACAATGCCACAGACAGAAGCAGACAAGCAGATACTCTGGGAGGGTTATTACCGGTGTCGCCTGTTACAGGATATGGTTTCGGGGATGACCGATCAGTTCGCGCTGGACGAGTACCGCATGTTACTGGCCCTTGCAACCTGATGGCAGATGTAGTTTATCCCGCGCCTTCCCCGGTTGGACGAAAAACCTCACCTGAGACGGTCAGCGTGATAATAATAGGATCCAATTACTTGGTGCACTCGTAAAGCTATGCGAGTAAAAGAAAAAGGCGGACTGTTCTTCAACCCCTGCAGTACAAGAGAAGACAACCGACAACCATCGTGCTGGCAAGGGTTAAATCCCCCTGCGAAAAACAACAACACAAACAGTTCAAAGGAGAACACTATGCAGAAACTGAAAGCCCTTTGCGGCTTAGGTGCCACTATCCTGATCAGCGTATCACCACTGACACAGGCCAACGAACTTCAGCAAGCGGTCATGAGTGAACACCGTACTCCAATCTATCAGGCCCGTGATGAATATCGTAATCCTCAGCAGACCCTGCGCTTTTTTGACGTTCAACCTGATATGACAGTGGTGGAAATTTCACCCGGTGGTGGCTGGTACACAGAAATCCTCGCTCCTTATTTAAAAGACAACGGCAAACTCATCGCTGCCCACTTCGATCCGAATTCGGACGTGGATTACTATCAGCGTTCATACAAAAACTTTATGCAAAAAATCGCAGACAATCAGGACGTGTATGGCAAGGTTGAAGTCAGTGTCTTTCAACCGCCGGAAAAACTGGATTTCGCCCCGCCAGGCAGTGCTGACAGAGTGCTGACTTTTCGCAATGTGCATAACTGGTATATGCGCGGACAGGGTGAAGAGAACCTCAACAAGGTTTTTAGCGCTTTCTATGACGCACTCAAACCCGGCGGCGTTCTCGGCGTCGTTGAACACAGATTGCCTGCAGACCGTCCCGCTGAAGACATGGAAAAAAGCGGATATATGCATGAAAAAGTGGTCATTAATGCCGCCTTGCATGCAGGGTTCAAGCTAGCAGGCTCTTCCGACATCAATGCTAATAGCCGCGATACGGCCAATCATCCTAAAGGCGTGTGGACGCTACCACCGCGTCTGGCGCTTGAGGATGAAAAACGTGCGCATTATCTGGCTATCGGTGAAAGTGACCGCATGACACTGAAATTTGTTAAACCAGCAGAAAAGTAAGTCTCTGTTAACACCTATCGCGGCCGCCCACTGGGCGGCCTTTTTTATTTCTTAACCAAAGAGGGTTGATTCGACACGCCCCCACAGATGGTCCCCTTTTATAGCGTGCTCAGACTCTTGCTGACTATCGACGCTGCTCTGAGACTTATCTGCGCACTTACCACCGAGTTCCCCAACGCATTGCCAAAGGCATCGTACCTATACCGATATTCTTTAGTTAACATAAGATTATTTAAAATCAATAGGTTATAAGTCCATTTATGTTTCGTGCATTATCGGAAAGCATTGTTAGATGATGCATCATAAGCCAATGTACTGCCCGACTCCATAACCGGTGATTCCGCCTCGCGGGGCTTGCGATCAAAAACATAACTCGCTTCAAACACGCTACCAGACTAGCCTTTTTCTGTCCCCTGATTGCTCGTAAATGTAAGTAAATGTGATCGATCTAAACCTTTTCTGTCTTTGCTGCGACTTAACCCCTAATCCGAGTTAACGTTGAGAAAAAGATGAAAATTGCTGACACCAGTGGGCAGGATGAAGTTCTGAGCACCCCTTCCAAACGCCCGCTGCATCTATGGATTGGACTGGGCAGTATCGCCCTGATCGCCCTGTTATTGTTGATCATCCCGAAAGTACAAAGTTATAGCAGCACGGATATCAGCATCCCTGCCAAACGTTTACGGCTGGCTACGGTAAGCCGGGGCGATCTGACCCGGGATCTGTCTGTACAGGGGCGCATTGTTGCGGCCGTCAGCCCTACCCTTTACAGCCCCTCAGAGGGCACTGTCAGCCTTAGTATTGATGCAGGCGATGAAGTAAAACAAGGCCAGGTACTGGCGCAGATAGACAGTCCGGAGCTGAGCAATCAACTCAAACAGCAGGAATCCAGTCTTGCCAGCCAGAAAATTGATTTAGATCGCCAGCGCATCGAAGCCAAGAAACAACAACTGACCAACCAGAAAACGGTCGACATGGCGAAGGTGGCGCTGACCGCCGCCGACCGTGAGAAACGCCGTGCCGATAAAGCCTACAGCACCAACAGCATCAGCCAGCTTGATTATGAGAAAGCCCAGGACGACCTCGAAAATGCCCGCCTGATTTACCAGCATGCCCTTCAGGAGGCCGAACTGGACAAAGAACGCCTGAACTTTGAACTTCGCACGCAGGAGCTGTTGCTGGCACGCCAGTCTCTGCTGGTAGAGGACCTTCAACGTCAGGTGAGTGAACTCACTGTTCGCTCTCCCGTGGACGGTATCGTCGGCAACCTGGCGGTGGCAGAAAAAAATCAGGTCAGCCGCTATCAACCTTTGCTGAGTGTGGTGGATCTAAGCCAGTTTGAACTGGAAGTGGCCATTCCTGAGAGTTACGCCGACGATCTGAGTATCGGTATGGAAGCTCAGGTAACCCTCAATAACCAGACCCACATTGCCACGCTGGTGACCATCTCACCGGAGATTGAAAACAATCAGGTAACCGGCAGAGTGCGTTTTGCCGGTGAAATGCCTCAGGGGCTTCGCCAGAACCAGCGACTTACCACCCGTCTTTTGATGGAGCAAAAAGAAGATGTGTTGCTGGTGCAACGGGGGCAATTTCTGGAAACCGGCAGTGGCCGAATTGCCTATCGGGTAGACGGAGACATTGCCAGCAAAAAAAGCATACAAACCGGCGCCCGCAGCCTCAATGCGGTGGAGATCCTCAGCGGTCTTGAGCCCGGCGATACCATCATCATCTCAGGTACCGATCAGTTCCGCGGTGCTGACACCGTGTTGATCACTCAATAAGGAATGTCCAATGTTAAAAATGCAACGAATCAGTAAAGTCTTCCGCACCGATTTGGTGGCCACCCACGCGCTGCGAGATTTCAGCCTGGAGGTGGCAGAAGGCGAGTTTATTTCCGTGACCGGCCCTTCCGGCTCGGGCAAAACTACCTTTTTAAATATCGCCGGATTGCTGGAAAGCTTCGATCAGGGCCAGTATTTTCTCGACAATGAGGACATCAGTAACCTCTCGGATAACGCCCGCAGCCGCTTACGCAATGAGAAGATTGGGTTTATTTTTCAAAGCTTTAACCTGATCCCGGATCTTAATTTGTTTGATAATGTGGATGTCCCCCTGCGCTATCGCAAATTGCCATCGGCAGAACGCAAACGGCGCATCGAAAAAAGCCTGGAGACCGTGGGCCTGGCCAGTCGTTACAAACACCTGCCCTCTCAGTTATCGGGCGGACAACAACAACGGGTCGCCATTGCCAGAGCGCTTGCCGGTGAGCCTCGCTTCTTATTAGCCGACGAACCCACAGGTAACCTCGACTCGGCTATGGCGGCCAGTGTTCTGGAACTGCTCAAAGACATCAATAACGCAGGGACCACCATTATCATGGTGACCCATGATCCGGTGCTTGCCGAACAAACGGACCGACAAATTTATGTCCGCGATGGTCAGATTAGCAATATTGCCAGTACGGCGCAGATAGCCACACCCCGACTTGCCAGTGGAGCCTGATCATGATCTCTTACTACCTGAAACTGGGTCTGCTGAGCCTGAAACGCAATCCCATGCTCAGCGCCCTGATGATCCTGGCCATAGGGCTGGGTGTTGGCGCCTGTATGACAGTGATTACCGTCAACTATCTGATGTCAGCGGATCCTATCCCACATAAAAGTGAACAGCTTTTTTATGTACAACTGGATAGCTGGGACCCTCACGCTACCCGCGATGAGCGCAATCTTCCACCGGATCAACTGACCTGGACCGACGCCACCAACCTGATGGCTGCGGGCAAAGCGAAACGTCAATCCGCCATGGCCAGCTCCGGTGCCGTGGTGGAGCCACAAGGCGCAGAGGCCAAACCCTTTAACGCCTCGATTCGTCTTGCCTATACCGACTTTTTCCCCATGTTTGATGTGCCCTTTCTATATGGCAGTCCATGGAGCGCCGAAGATGATCGTAATGAACGCCAGGTGGTAGTGCTGAGCAAAGCCATGAATGACAAAATCTTCGGTGGCATCAATTCTGTTGGCGAAAGCCTGCGTATTGCCGGCACCCTGTTTACCGTGGTTGGCGTGCTGGATAGCTGGCAGCCCGTACCAAGGTTTTATGATCTCACCACCGGGGCCTTTAATACCACCGAAGACCTGTTTATGCCCCTGAGCCTGAAGATGCCACTGGAACTGGACTCCAGTGGCAATGTGAACTGCTGGAAGGAGCCCGAACAACCGGGATTTAAAGGCTTCCTGTTATCAGAGTGTGTGAATTTTCAAATGTGGGTAGAGCTGGACAATGAGCAGGCCAAAGCCGACTATCTGGCGTTTTTGGACAATTATGCCAACGCGCAAAAAGAACTGGGGCGCTTTCCCCGGCCTCTGAATAACCGCTTGTCCGATGTGATGACCTGGCTGGAAATAGAGGAAGTGGTGGCCGATGATGCCCGCATCATGCTGTGGCTGAGCTTTATGTTTCTGGCCGTTTGTCTGCTCAATACCATCGCCCTGCTGCTGGCAAAATTCAGCGCAAAGGCACCCGAGATTGGTCTGCGACGGGCCATTGGTGCGTCGCGCCGGGACATTTTTGTTCAACATCTGCTGGAAGCCGGCAGTATCGGCATCTTAGGTGGCGTGCTCGGTTTAGGCTTAGCGCTGCTGGGACTGCAGGGCATCGGTGCGCTGTACGGCGAATTTGCCGAAAACCTCACCAGTCTGGATGTACCGCTGGTCTTACTGGCTCTGGCACTGGCACTTCTGGCCAGCATTCTGGCAGGCCTCTATCCCACCTGGCGTGCCTGTCAGGTGAATCCCTCACAACAACTTAAGAGCCAGTAGGAGGCCCTATGCGAGATCTTGGCCCTATTTTACGCGCCATGTTGCGCAACAAAACCGGTGCACTGCTGATCGCCATTCAGATTGCGGTCACCATGACCATCATTGTCAATGCCGTATTTATTATTCAGCAACGGATTGAACTGATGGCCCGGGCGTCCGGCGTAGACGAAGCCAACACCTTTTATCTGTCTTCGGTAGGGTTTGCCGATGATTTTAATGCTAAAACCACGGTGCTGGAGGATCTGGCAGCGTTGCGGTCTTTGCCCGGTGTGGTGGATGCCATTCAGACCAATGCCGTACCCATGAGCGGAAGCGGCTGGTCAATGGGTTTGCAAACCGAACCGGGTGAAGAGTTTGATGGCACCGGCGTGGCCGTGTATATGATTGATGACCATGGCCTTAACACACTGGATCTGGAACTGGTGGCAGGCCGAAACTTCACCCCGCAGGACATTCTGTGGCGTGAGCCGGCGGCCAGAAACTGGCCTGATATTGTTATTGTTACTCAGGCGGTGGCAGAAGCCTTGTTTCCGGATACGCCCGTAGCCGATGTGGTGGGTAAGACCGTTTACATTAACGATGACGAATCCATTAATATTGTTGGCATAGTGGACAAATTACAGGCCCCCTGGGTGGGATGGGGTGCGGTGGAACGCGCCATGCTGTCTCCGGAGCGCACGCTGTTCAACTCGGCGCAATATCTGATCCGCACGCAACCTGGTCAGCGCGATATCCTCATGCCGCAGATCGAAGAGATGCTCGCCAGCAGCAACAAAGGACGAATCATCAACAACCTGAATACCATTGAGGATACCCGTGAGCGCAGCTATCGCCGTCACAGTGCCATGATCACTATCCTTATCACGGTGATGGTCACTCTGACTCTGGTTACTGCAGCCGGTATCGTCGGTTTGTCGAGCTTTACGGTGAATAAACGGCGCAAGCAAATTGGAACCCGCCGGGCTTTGGGGGCGACAAGAGGAGATATACTGCGCTACTTTATGCTCGAAAACCTGCTTATCAGTTCAGTGGGTATCACCCTGGGTCTGATACTGACGATCGGCCTGAATATGGTGCTGGTGAACCGCTTCGAAATGGAGCGACTGGATTGGTTCTACCTGCCATTGGGAATGGCTGCACTGTGGCTACTCGGCCAGCTTGCGGTACTTGGCCCAGCCAGCCGCGCCGCGGCAATTCCTCCAGCCGTGGCCACGCGAACGGTATAAGCTGTATAGGAGTTCAGAGTGGGGGCAAAGCGCCCCACTCTTGAATGTTTTATTGCCTCGCTGCGCTTTACTCAATTTCAGGCACGTTTAGCCTGTGGCCTGAAACTCACCGAAAAAACGCAGCCCTAGGTGCACATCTTCGATAATCTGAACCTGATTAAAACGGCTGGCCGGGCGGGTGACTTTTTCCAGCTTAAAGCTCTTTTTCGCGCCGCTGGCCATGCCTTCATATTCGGCAATCACCTGAAAAAGCCAGATTTCCGGATCCCACTCCAGCTCGTTGCGCTGCAAATACTCCAGCGCACTGATGGCATTGCCACTGTCGATGACGGCAATAAAACAGTTCTCCACATCTTCCACCAGCTTTTTCTGTATGGTCTGTGTCACCTGCTGCGTGACCACCGCAAAGGGTTCAGCGATTTCCGTTTGCACCGGTTGTTGTTCCGGTCTGGGGATAGCACGGGCCAGTTGTGACAAGGTATCCCGATCGCCGGCGCGATCCAGGGCAATAGCGGCACAAGCCGACAGGCCTCTGGCCTGATTGACCACCGCAGGCACTTTGGTGCGATTGGGGTAATCGCCAATCTGGAAACCCGGGTGCTGGCGCAAAAAAGCGCTCATCCGGCTCACCAGCAACGCCCGTTCCTGCTGCTGACGGAAGCGCGCCATCAGCAGTACCAGACGCTTCTGCACTTCCAATAAGGATCCTGAATGCTCTGAGATGCGAGCCTGCAACTGACTGACCAAGAGCTTTCGCAGACTGCCATCACTGCCAGCCAGTGCAATCAGCTCATCGAAATCCAACAGGCCAAAACCATCCAGCAACCGACGCAGTTGCTTTTGTGCCAGCTCAATTTCACGAATTTTGTCATCCAGACTGGCGACAAAGCCAAATTCCGTGTTCAGCCGGTGCCACAGACTTTCTATGGCATCGCCAAACTGGCCACTCATGTCATGCACGCGCTCGGTCAGAAGCTGCATATGGTGCTCTGCGGCGGCGTAATCCCCCTTGGCTCTGGCGGCCTGCAATGACTGAACTCGGGTATGGATCTGATCCAGATGTTCGGCCACATCCGCATTGATCTGACGCTTGCGCTCATCCTGAGTGAGGCTGGCTATCAGCTCGCCCATTACCGGGCGCAGACTCAACGGCGCCTGTTCGTCGGGCCGCCACAGAATGCGCGCATCGATGAGTTTATTCAGCGCATTTTCCGACAGTGCCGTTTCATCAATATGTCCCTTCAGATAGCCTTGCATCAATGCGTCAGCGTGCTTACCAATCAGGGCCAGACGTTCACGGCCCAACTGAAAAAGGCTGCCTGGCTGACTCAAAACATGTCTCCCTGTTGGGCGTGGCCTTCTTCCAGCGGCAGGTTTTCTTCGTCTTTGATAAAGCGCACCAGCTCAATCAGGTGCTCAATCTTGCCGGTAACAATGTAAAATTGCCGATCACGATGTGGCTGATGCAGATAACCCAGCTCACGGATGCGTTTGAACACCTGCTTGATCTGCATATCCAGTTGCTCACTGGTGGACTTAAACACTTTATCCGCGGCCAGCAGGGCAAGACGCTGGCGCAATGACTGGTTATCCTCCACCTTCATGGAAAATTCCTGCAACTTGATGGTATCGCCGACTGTCAGCGCACCATCCCGGCCCAATGCCTCCTGTACCAGCTGCATCCATTCAAGCATCGGCAGCAGTGACTGAATGGTCTGATTAAACTGCTGACTGAGTTGCTGCCGCGCTGGCTCTGACAAATCATGGTACGCGAGGAAAAACACACTGCCATCTTCACTGTGGGTAATGCGCCGGTTCAACGGGCGTAAGAAATGATTAAGATCCTCTCGCAACGATTCGCTTTGCAGTTTATGAAAGCTGTGCTCGTCACTGACTGCACAAATAAACGCCCCTTCCAGCAAACGTTCTAACAGGGGTCCGTGCTCAATCATAGCGCTTCCTCCATCTTGCTGCCCGCCTTCAGACGCTCGGCAATACGGCTGAGTCTGGGTTCAATTTTCTGCAATTCCTGACGTTGTTTATCTATCAGATAGCGGTGCTTAAACAGTAGCAACACTTCGGATTCAGGGTTAGGAAAGGCACCGAGAATATCGATGTGATTGGCCTCACAGGCCTCAAACAACTTTTCGACATTGTGATAGGCCAGGGTGCCGATTTCATCAATTGGCCAGTGAATACGGATCGCTGCCTGGTTGCGCAGAAGACGCGTAAAGGCCAGCAAAAATTTGCACAAAATCAGATAGGCCATACCATGACTGGACGACTCCAGCAGCTGCCTGTCGTTCTTAATGACCAGGTCCGAACCCCCCTCATTGAGGTGTAATTCCAGCCTGAGCAGGGATTCGATATTGTAACTGGCGTCATTAGGCAACACTTCCACCACATCAGCCAGACTTTCAAGATAATCCGATTGAGGCATATCATCGCCTGAATCGCGCCAGTTCTGATACGCCTGAGCAAAACGTTTCAGTGGCTGCCAGAAGTTCAGTTCGTCGACGGTAGAGAGAATCTTCACCTCAGAACGGGCAATACCATCCAGACTCAGATCATCGGCCACCTCCTCGGTGAGACGACGGCTCTGACTGGCGATTTTACGGTTGATATCGCTGAACACGGTAAAGAAACGATTGAGATCGCCGCCAATGGTTTCCCCCTGTTCGATGATCTGACGAGCACGAGAGTCGAGAATGCTTAACAGGCGCTCCAGAATAGGCAGTTTCTCGCGGCTATCCTGATGCTCATCCAGTGCAGCAAAGCTTTGTTCCATGACATCCAGAAAATCCTTACCGGCATCCTTGCCCAGTACCGCCTCAAATTCATTTAGCAATTCCTTAAACTGACGCTCTATGCGACTGCGGCTTTCCAGGCCTTCGTTAGCGCGTGCGATACGCTCCTGTTGATCGCCCAGACTGCCGGTGGGCGGGTCAGCGGCAAAATCAAATTGCAGGGACGAGAGCTGGCGAATCAGCGGTTCAATCTCAGTTAACAGGCCAGAACACTGATGAAGCTGCTGCTCCGTGCTGTGCTGTTGTTGCAACAGCGCCGCTCTGTCACTCTGGTATTGCTGTTTAAGGTTGTCTCGCTGCTGTTGCAGGCTCTGCAATGACGCCTTCAGCTGAGTTTCCTGCTCCAAAAGCTCGGGCCGGCGTTCACTCCAGTCGATACGCATAAACTCGTTGTATTCACGTAATTCATCCCGACGGGAACTGACACGGTGGATCCGCGCCTTAAGCTCATCGATATCCTGTTTCAGTTTTTGTAGTTGCGCGGGATCAATGTCCTTACTCGCCAGTTCCTGATTAAAGCGCTCTTCCAGCTGCTTGATTTGAGCACGGTTCTGCTCACGACGCTTATCGACCTGACTTTCCAGCTCCTGAGCCTGCTCATCGAGTACTGACAGTTCTTCCTGCCAGCCGCTGCGAAACTCCAGCAGCTGATCCTCAAAATCCTGGCGTAATTGCTCCAGTGCGTCATCCCGCTGCTGGCGCTTGTCATCATATTGCTGCTGCAACTTATCCAGACTCAGCTGTGCCTGTTTGCGCCGTTCATCAAGCAGGGTTTTATGTTGTTGTAACAGGCGCTGGCGGGCATCACTGGCGTAATGCACTTCCTGCTCAGCCTGCCCGAAAGCCTGTTGTGCCTTGCTCAGTTGTTCTCGCAATTGCTCTGCATGCTGATGACAGTGCTGCAGTCGGGCTTCGTCCTGCTGTTGCCGCTCACGAGCCTGCTCCAGTTGTTTTTGTGCCTGCTCAAAACGGTGTTGCAGGGCGACTTCGTCTTCGGCGTATTCCGGTGGGTCAATTTGACTCAGATCCAGGCTGATGCCTAACACGCCATGCGCTGGCTCACACACTTCAGGGGAAAGGTCCTTGCGCTCCAGCAAGGGCGCGTGGATCACTTTGCCTATCTTCTGCTCCCAACCTGGCTGATGATCCCGTAAAAAAGCCCGTAAACTCCCTTGTTCCGGACTCAGTTGCTGCTCGAGTTGTTGCAGCTTTTCTGCCGCCTGACGGCACAGACGACGGCTGTCGTGAAGTTGATTGTCCGCCTCCTGGGTTTGCTCCCTGGCTTGTTGATACTGACGCTCGCAGGCACTGCGCTGCTCTGCACTTTGCTGCCAGTTGCGCTGCGCCAGTTCAAGGCGTTTTTCTGCCAGTTGCTGATTCTCCTGCTCTGCATCACTGAGCATGGGCTGTTGCACCTGCATCTGCTGAGCAACAATCTCCTGTTGCAACGCCGACAAGGTGTGCTCAAATTCATGGCGTTGCTGCTCTCTGCGCGTCTCATACTGGTGACGTAACTTGCCTTCTTTGTCCTGATGGGCCTGACGCGCTTTATTCTTATCGTCCTCTATTTCTCTGATGCGGCTCTGATTCTTGTGGCGCACTCTTTCCAGTGATTCGAACAGCTTATTCTTCTGCTGTTCAAGCTGCGCCTGCATATCCTTGTGCTGGTCGATGAGCAGCTGATGATGCTCCTGCTGTTGTTCCAGTTCTTCTCGCCACAGCGGCAGCACTTGTGTGTCTTTTTGCAACTGATCCATATCTGAATCCAGATAGCCGTCGTAGCGCGCCTGAATATAATCCAGTTGTTTAGCACTGGCTTTTCGTTCAGCATCGGTTTCACTGATGGAACTGTTCAGTGTCGATTCCTGCTGTTCGAACTGCTCTTTACATGTCGCCAGCTGACGTTTGAGGCGCTGAAGGGCTTCACCGTTGTCGGCCTTATCGCGTTTGAGTCTGGTGTAATCTTCATCCAGCTCAGGTTTTAATTGCTGTAACTGCGCTTCTACCTGATTCAGCTTATCGGCCTGCGCCCGAATCCGGGCAAAGGCTTTGTGCAAGTCTGTCAGACGCATGGTCTGGCGCATTTGCGTGATCCATTCCCGTGCCTTGGTGTTTCTCACTGTGGTACTTGGCTGCACCAGGCCGTCTTCTTCAAAAATCGCCGCCAGCATAGTGCGCAAGGTGTCCATTTTGCCCTCTTTGGCATGCACGGCACTGACCAGTTTTTCCATGTGGCGAATGCGGTGACTCGGACTCACCAGACTATAGCGGGCCGCCAGCTGACGCAGACGGGTATTATCCCGTCCACTGGCTCTGCCAATAGCGGCATCATTCTGAATAACGCTGCGATATTCACTGGTGGAATGCAATTTACTCGAATAGTCCACTCCCAATTGCTTCAGCTGCCTCAACCACTGCTCCGGCAGCATAGGCTGGACCTGCTTGTCATCCACTTCCACCAGCACCTGCTCAGGGTCAAACGGGGCTTCAACAAAGCGATACTGAACCGAGTCGGCGTCTTTGCGTGTCAGTACCGCCTGACACACCTGGCCATCTTCACGCTGATACTCGTAAATCAGATAACTGTTATTGGCGGGCAGGTAGAACTCACTAAACTTTTTGCGGGTACGGGGCACCACCTTTCCCGGCAATTCACCGTAAAAAACCGGTACCAGTCGTTGCAAGGTGGTTTTACCTGATGCGTTGGTGCCGCACACATTGGTATGACCATCCAGTTTCAGCTCCACCACGCCGGGCAGATGGGAGTGAATGAGTACAATGCGCAGTAATCCTGACATAGACATCCTGTTTATTGTTATGCTTCTGTGCCAATGGGGCTTATTTTACTGACTATCCATCCTCTTTGGTACGTCTGTTCATGCTTAATTGGCGGTTTTTATAAGTTTGCCAGGCGGATTCTGTGAGAGGATCATCATTGGTTACAAAACAAAGGCATAAAACAGAAACTCGTGTACAAAAGCGCGAATCTTCTTCTATGCTGAAAGGAACTCGGAACAGGTACAGAATGACAATGCAAGTGACAGATTATGCCATGGCCATCACCAACTCCTTTGCCCTGCCGGACGCCTGCACGCGGATCAAGGAGTTGCTGGATGATGGCCAGTCCTCTGCGGAAGACATCGCCAATATCGTTGCCCTTGATCCGTCCCTGAGTTCAAAGCTGTTACAGTTGGCCAACAGTGCCTTGTATAATTTCCCCTCTGAGATCAGCACCATCAGCCGCGCGGTGAACGTCATAGGCGGCAAATCCTTATATAACCTGGTGGTTACCGAAACCGCCAGTAGCGCGTTCAAGGCGTTTGAAAACAATGCCATCGACCTGGAGCGGTTTTGGCAGCAGAGTGTCTATGCGGGTCTGATTGCCAGACAACTGGCCCATGAAGTCGGTATGCGCGATGTCGAGCGCTTTTTCCTGCTAGGGTTGTTACACAATTTCGGTGAACTGGCGGTGGCTCACCGAGCACCCGATTCCGCCGCAGAATGTCAGGCCTTTGCTGAAACCCAACTACCCTGGGAGCAACAAAAGCGGGTGTTGGGTTTTACTTACGCCGACTGCAGTGCCGAAATCCTGATGCTGTGGAACCTGCCGTCCAACCTGTTTACCCCCATCGCCAATCAGCACAACAAAAATTTAGCGTTGAAACAGACCGACACCGGCTTGCTCTACGTCGCTGTAAGGTTAGCCCTGGTGATTGTTCATAAAGACAGGTTTGCCGCAGAGAGGCTCGTCAGTGAGGATATCCAGAAAAGTCTCGGTATCACCGAAGTGGAAATTAAGCAGGCAATTAAATTCGCACGCATCGAAGCCTATAAGATTCTGGTGCTGATGAACCCCGATCTATTTCTCATTCCCTGAATTAACCGGTTTATAATAGCGCTCGACGAGCGTCTGATACTTGCCGCTTTGATGCAGCTGCTGAAGTGTCTCACGCATTCCCTCAACAATAGAGGCAGGGATGTCACGATTCAGAGCAAGGTAATTCCCGCCAACATTATGAAGCGCGATGACCGGCTCCACATCACCAACGGCTGAGCCCGTGCGCTCAATCCACACGGGCATGACGATCTCTGAGCCGACAATCAGATCTATTTTGCCTTTAACAAATAATTCCATGGCATCAAATTTTGATGCGAAACCCACCAGATTCTGGTCATAGCTAAAGCCTCTGTCTATAAGATGCCGCTCATAGACATCGCCTCTGCCTATAGCAATGGTATAAGCCTTGGCATCCTCCAAGCTGCTAATACGAATGTCAGGGCGGGAGGCCAGTCGATAGAGATAACTCTGGGCAGATTTAAGTGGCCCTACCCAATGAAAATGCTGTTCCCGTTCAGGTGTACGGGATACCGAAACCAAACCACCAAGGCTGTCCTTTGAGGCCAGGGCATAAGCTCTTAACCAGGGGTATAACTCAAAATCACAATGCAAGCCGCTGCGCAGACACAGTTGCTCAACAATCTTGACATTAACCCCGACAACGCGCCCATCCTGAGCATAATTGTAGGGCGGGAAATGCTCTGTATAGATGGTCAGCCTGCCTGGCACAGCACTCACAGGCAGGGCCCAAAACAGTAACAACAAAACCGCACTCGCAGCACCACTCAGAATTGACGGATACTTCAGTTTCAAGGCTTTCACTCCTGTACATCAAACCCGCCGCGCCACCGACTGAGTCATTTTTTCTGGTTGCCAGCCAGCGTTGAATTTGAGTGGTTATCCGCGGCCTAGATAAAACCTGTCTCAGCCCCTGACATCTTTGCACTCCCTGAGGAGTTACAGCATCTATGCTATCGCCTGTACCTGCATTTTATTTTTTATCTAAAGCTTGTTAAGCCGCGCAAACTAACACATTTATACGGGCTTTAAACCCCATTTAGACCATAGTCATACTGCAAAAGATAGCAAACAGAATTCTTCACAGCTGCCTATACTGTTAGCAACCATGACCTTTATCAGTGTGTCTATGTACCAGAGCCAGGGTATCCACGAAGATAACGCGACAGATGTTGTCGAGCTTTGCAGACTGTACCTACAGCTGGGCAAAGTCCGCTTGTCGATGATGGTGACCTTTACCGCCTTGGTAGGTTATTTACTTAACCCACAAAGCCAGCTGATAGCCTCTGATATCTTGCTGCTACTCACAGGTACATTACTACTGGCAATGGGAGCTAATGGATTAAATCAGTGGTGGGAACGCTCGCGGGATGCCCGCATGCTCAGAACCCGCCACCGTCCATTGCCCACTGGCAAGCTTAGCGCGCTCCATGCCCTGGCGGTATGCCTGATTTGGACGATCACCGGCATGGCACTGCTATTACAGCTCAACCTGCTCACGGCAATGCTGGCGGCCTTTGTCTGGTTTAGTTATTTGTTTTTGTATACGCCCTTAAAAACGCGCTCTGCTTTGGCAGTCCTGGCAGGCGCTATTACCGGCGCGCTGCCGCCCATGATGGGATGGACCGCAGCATCAGCGCAACTGGGCATTCAGGCATGGGCTCTGGGCTGCATCCTGTATATCTGGCAAATCCCCCACTTTATGGCCCTTGCAGCACTTTATCAGCAGGATTATGAACGCGGAGGCTACCGGATGCTTCCCGACGATCCGGCAAACGATCAGGCTACACGCAGCATCATTCTGGTCTTTGTCATTGCCCTCTTGGTCATCAGTCTGTTAGCGCCAGTATTGGGATTAGGAGGGGTAGTCTTTTTCTTCAGCGCATTAATCGGCGGCAGTGGGCTGTTGATGCAGGCTGTTCGGATGCAACGGCAATTCAGCAGACCCCGGGCCCGTAGTCTTTTTATCGCGACGATTGTATATCTGCCACTGATCATGATCGCCCTGCTGGCTGATTTGTTAATAAAAGGTTAATCCGATCACTCATCCGGCGCGTACAGGGTAAGTGATTGCAAGTGTTTACTATAGCCATATCGCATTTATTTCAGCGAAGCTTTACAGAAAATACCGATTTATTTGATAGCGACTATACTTGCAAGTGTTAACCTTTACTTAACATCACTACTGTCGGTTGGCAGGTGAAGGAGCCGGATATGTTACGTCACTATTACATCAGCGATGACTTAGATGACCTCGAAGCCATTGAAAACGAACTGGAAAGCAAAGGGTTCAGCAAACCACAGATTCATGTGCTGAGTGAAAAAGATGCGGAAGTCGAAAAACACCATCTACATGCCATCGAGGCGGTGCTGAAGCAGGATGTGGTGCATTCCACTGAGATTGGCGCCGTGTTTGGTGCAATCGGTGCTGCGATTATACTGGGTGTGGCCTATTTTATGGGCTGGACAGAGAGCGCTGCAGGGTGGCTGCCCTTCGTCTTTCTGGCGGTTGTGGTGCTGGGTTTTTGTACCTGGGAAGGCGGTTTGATTGGTATTCAGGTACCCAATTACCAATTCAAGCGCTTTCAGAAACTCCTCAAACAAGGCAAACACGTACTGTTTGTTGATCTGGATGCCGACCAGGAGGCCGTGGTCAATGAGGTGGTCAAACACCACCCCAGATTAAAGCACGCTGGTACCGGAGAGGCGACACCTTCCTGGGTGGTAAAGGGTCAGGACAAATTCCAGCGCTTTATGAAAACCATGCCATGACTAAATACGCGTCCTACAGCTAAAAAAACGCCCAGCCCAGACTGGGCGTTTTTTTGCGCATTTATCACCGCTCGCAGACCGCAAACTCAGGCCGGTTCTTAAACATCGAATTGCTTATCCGCGGGACGAGCCGCGTGAATGTCAGGCTAATGTAAAGCCTTGTAAAGTAATGTAAAACAAGTCGATTTCACCTCTGTATAGCCGATGATGTTATTACCGGCGTGCGTTGTCGCCAACCCGCAGGGAATGATTTAGCCGGACATAACTTTCTGGCCCGTCTCTGCATTTTACACATCCGAACCAAGTGAACAGAGGAAAAGAAATGGAAATTAACACGAATGGGATCAGAGCATTGCCCCACCCTGCTCAAAAACCTGACGCACAAGAAATCAGTACCAGGCTGTTGGGTAATCTGGATAGCAATGGAGACAAACAGTTGTCAATGGCAGAGATCAAGGAAAGCGATCAGAACATTAAAGGCCTGGAAAAAGCGGACAGTGACAAAAATGGTATGCTTTCAGCTGATGAACTGCTCAATAAAGTACAGGGACTGTTAGATAAACTGGAAGACGGCAAACCTAAGCCTCCTCCTGCCCATCATCAGGGTCCACCTTCATCAGAGCAAAGAAGTGCCCATATTATGGACAAAGCGGATTTAAATGCCGATGGCAGTATTGATCTGGCCGAGTTGAAGGAGATGGGCAAAAAAGGGGCCGCACTGGTGGGGGCTGACAGTGACGGCGATGGCAGTATCAGTGCCGATGAGCTCAACACCCGGGTAACCGATAACCTCAAAGCCAATCAACCGCCTGCAGCGGAAACCCATAAAGGGGATGGTCTGGAAATGAGTAAAGCCGACTTAATCCAGCGCCTCAAAGACAACGGCAGTGAAGATGCCAAACAGCTTCTGGGCGTGCTCAAAGGAACCGGATTCAATGGTTACGCCTGACCTTTGAGGTCAAAAAAAGGGCAACGCATGTTGCCCTTTTATATGCGGCTACCAATATCGCTTAGCCATCCTGCTGCGCTAGTTTACGCAATACATAGTGCAAAATGCCTCCATGCTGGTAATACTGATATTCATTGGGCGTATCAATACGCACTTTGGCCTTAAAGGTGACCTCTTGCCCATTGCTGCGGGTTGCCGTTACGGTCACCTGTTTGCTGTCTTTATTCACTGCCGGCACGCTGAAATGCTCACTGCCATCCAGTTCAAGTGCGTCCGCACTCTGACCATCAACAAACTCCAGAGGCAATATGCCCATACCAACCAGATTAGACCGATGAATACGCTCATAGCTTTGCGCAATCACCAGTTTAACCCCCAGCAGAGCCGGCCCTTTAGCTGCCCAGTCTCGGGAAGATCCGGTTCCATACTCTTTGCCCGCCAATACCACTAAGGGTGTGCCCTGCTCTTTGTATTTCATCGCCGCAGCATAAATTGACATAGGTTTGTCGTCAGGGAAATAGTGTGTGGCACTGCCTTCTGTACCCGGTGCCAACAAGTTCTGCAGTCGGACATTGGCAAAGGTACCTCGCATCATTACTTCGTGGTTACCACGACGAGAGCCATAAGAGTTAAAGTCCTTTGGTTGCACGCCCTGCTCTTGCAGGTATTCCCCTGCCGGACTGTCAGGTTTAATGGCTCCTGCCGGAGAAATATGGTCAGTGGTAATACTGTCGCCCACTTTCACCAGACAACGGGCGTCTTTGATCGCTGGCACCTCGTCAGGCTCGGCTTTTAGACCATCAAAAAACGGCGGCTTGCGCACATAGCTTGAATCTGGCCACTGGTAACGGTCTGACTCGTCCACATCCAGATTGCGCCAGCTACTGTCGCCTTTAAAGACATCGGCGTAACGATCGGTAAAGTCCTTAGCCTGGATATTGGCATGGATGCTCTGCTGAATTTCTTCGCTGCTTGGCCAGATATCCTTGAGGTAAATATCATTGCCTTTGGCATCCTGTCCAAGAGGATCATGATAAAAATCAATATTCATGGTTCCGGCCAACGCATACGCCACCACAAGAGGAGGTGAGGCCAGATAATTGGTACGTACGTCCTGATGAATACGTCCCTCGAAATTGCGGTTACCCGAAAGCACAGAGGACACCAACAGGTTTGCTTCTTTTATCGCCGCACCGATGGGCTCAGGTAAGGGTCCAGCATTACCAATACAGGTCGTACAACCATAGCCCACCAGATAGAAACCCAGCGCTTCCAGGTCGTCCATCAGCCCCGCTTGGTTGAGGTAGCCTGTAACAACCTGAGAGCCGGGTGCAAGACTGGTTTTGACCCAGGGCTTGGTCTTCAGGCCCAGCTCCCTCGCATTTCTTGCCAGCAAGCCTGCCGCCATCAGCACAGCCGGGTTAGAGGTATTTGTGCAGCTGGTAATGGCGGCAATCACCACATCACCGTGGGTCAATGTAAAGGTTTCGTCACGGTAAGTCACATCAACTTTGCCCGCTTCACTGGCGTCCTGATTGCCTACGGCGGTACTACCGCCCTCATCTTCAAATTTCGCGATCAGTTGCTGTTGTTTTTCCTGATGTTCGGTGACCAGTTTGGCGAACTCGCGCTGTGTATCGGTCAGATTAATTCGGTCCTGGGGTCTCTTGGGCCCGGCGATGGAGGGGACTATGGTGGATAAATCCAGTTCCAGTAAGTCCGAATATTCTGCTTCAGGCGTGGTGTCGTCGTGCCACATGCCCATCTTCTGCATGTAGGTGCGAACCAGTTCAATCTGCTCATCACTGCGACCTGTCAGTCGCATATAATTCAGCGTTTCTTCATCCACGGGGAAGATCCCACAGGTCGCACCATATTCTGGCGCCATGTTGGCTATCGTCGCCCGATCGGCAAGACTGAGCTGACTCAGTCCAGGGCCGAAAAACTCCACAAACTTGCCGACCACACCCAGTTTGCGCAGCTGTTCAGTAACCGTCAGAACCAAATCCGTGGCGGTGATGCCTTCTGGCATCGCCCCTGTCAGTTTTACCCCCACAACCTGAGGAATAAGCATACTGATAGGTTGGCCCAGCATCGCCGCTTCCGCTTCAATACCACCAACACCCCAGCCGAGGATACCCAGACCATTGATCATGGTGGTATGAGAGTCGGTCCCGACCAAAGTATCGGGATACAGCACCCCATCCCGTTCAAAGGTGACTCTGGCCAGATACTCCAGGTTTACCTGATGCACGATACCCGTGCCCGGAGGTACCACCCGAAAATTGTCGAAGGCCTGTTGCCCCCAGCGCAAAAACTGATAGCGCTCCTTATTGCGCTGCATTTCTATTTCCGTGTTTTTGGTGAAAGAGTCGGCGGCGCCGTACTCGTCCACCATCACGGAGTGGTCAATCACCAGCTCTACCGGTGACAGCGGGTTGATCTTATCCGCTTGTTTGCCCAGATCCTGCATCGCATCGCGCATGGCGGCAAGGTCTACAATGGCGGGGACACCGGTAAAATCCTGCAACAACACCCGGGCAGGAACGAAGGCAATTTCTTTATCCGGTTCCGCTTTAGGTTGCCAGTTAACTAATGCTTCAATGTCCTCATCGGTGACAAATTCCTGATCACCATGGCGCAGCATGTTTTCCAGCAAAATTTTCAGGCTGTAGGGCAGCCGGTTGGGCCTGAACTTTTCTGACAGCGCGTTAAAAGGGAAATACTGGTAGCGTTGTCCCTGATGCTCAAGCTGCTCCGATTTTGCATAAACTGATGACATGTTGTCTCCTTGGTCCATAGTGAACAGATATGCTCAGTATAGCGAACTAGACTAAGGGGGCACGAAACCTGTCCAACTCGCATACGTCACAGTTATAGAAGAAGTTAGGATTAATTACGAGATTTCAAGCTTTTAGCCCAATTAATTGAAAGCATACGCAAAAACGAGAAGGAGTCGTTATGCAGGATTATCGGATTGAAAAAGACAGCCTGGGTGAGGTAAAAGTCCCCACCAACGCCCTTTATCAGGCCCAGACCCAACGCGCCCTGGACAACTTCAGTATCAGTGGGCGCACGCTGCCCACAGTGTTTTACCGGGCGCTGGCACAAATTAAGCTTGCTGCTGCTGTGGCTAATCAGCACCAAGGTAAACTGACATCCGCTCAGGCAGAAGCGATTCGTCAGGCTGCCATGAAAATCATTGCCGGGGAACATGCCGATCAGTTCAGGGTGGACGTCTTTCAGACCGGCTCAGGCACCAGCACCAATATGAATATGAATGAGGTGATTGCCACCCTCGCAGGACGCTACGGCGAAGACAGCATTCATGCCAATGACCATGTTAATTGCAGTCAGAGCAGCAACGATACCATCCCCTCAGCTCTGCAGCTTAGCGCCGCACAGAGTCTTAAGCAGGAACTACTACCAGCAATGCAGCACTTACTCAAAGATCTTGAAGAGAAAATGCATGAAGTTAAAGGTGTGGTAAAAACAGGCCGGACTCATCTGATGGACGCCCTGCCGTTGACTCTGACCCAGGAGTTAGGCTGCTGGCACTACCAAATCCATGAAAACCTCACGGCACTGGAAGAGGGTTTGGAAGAGCTGTGTGCATTACCCATTGGCGGCACGGCCATTGGCACAGGGCTGAATTGCCCCGATGGGTTTGACCGACAAGTGTGTAAACACCTTCGCGACGCCACTGGTCTGCCGGTAACCCCGAGCAGCAACAAGTTTTCGCGCATTGCCAGCCAGGATGTTTCAGTGCGTCTCAGTGGTCGCCTGAATGCCCTTGCCGTTACCCTGATGAAGATCGCTAATGACCTGCGCTGGATGAATTCGGGTCCTCTCTCGGGTCTGGCTGAAATTCACCTGCAAGCCATTCAGCCAGGGTCATCGATCATGCCGGGCAAGGTCAATCCTGTGCTGCCTGAAGCAGTCGCCATGGTATGTGCCAAAGTCATGGGGCTACATCAGAGCATCAGCATTGCCGGGCAATCGGGAAACTTTCAGCTGAACGTCATGTTGCCGTTAATTGCTGACGCCTTGCTGGAAAGCCTGAGACTGCTGAGTCGGGGCCTGTTAGCTGTGGCACAGAGCATCCGTCATCTCAAAGTCAATACGGAGCAGTTGCAACAGGCACTGGCAAAAAATCCCATTCTGGTGACCGCCCTGAACGAAAAAATTGGTTATGAAAAAGCGGCACAGATAGCCAAACTGGCGTATGAGCAAAAACGCCCGATTATCGAGATTGCTCAGGAACAAACTGAACTCAGTAAAGAGGAACTCAGGGACCTGCTCAATCCTGAAAAAATGACCTGATGGCCCGGATACCCGAATGAATCTGTTTCAGGGCCTGTAGGGCCGGTCACGGTACCACTTGGTAATCACGTACTTGCTGCCGCTTAAAATCGGTCGGGCATGGTGCAGCGTGTCGGGGTTAACGCCGCCGTCGCTCATCAGATTATTCCAAATAAGCGCCATGCCCGAAACCGGCCGAAACGCGGTATGTAAACGAACAAACTCCGTCTCACCGCCCTCACAATTGTGGTTCAGGTATACCATAAAGGTCCAGCTACGCTGTCCGCGGCGACCACCATGACGGGCGTACTCATCTGAACCGGGTTCGAAATAGTCGGTATGGGCTTTGAACTCTTCTCCCTCTTGATAACGCTGCGCCTGAATCGGCTCACCCCACGCCGAATCCAGGCCCATAGCGTCTGCGATGCGCTGATTCAGGGCTTCAACAAGAGGATCGTCACGCCGTTCCAGATCGGCACTTTTTGAGGTGCGAAAGGCCTTGTCAGCGGAAGGCGAGGCAAGCTCCGATGGACGGACCTTTTCGTCGGTTAGGCGCACCAGTGTGGCGCACTCTGCTTCACTAAGAAACCCCGGCCACCGATAAAGCTGAACTTTATCCGATGGCTCACGCACGGGGCCCTTATCACGCTGGGTCAATTCAATCTGACTCAGTTGCTGATAAAATCGTCCGTCCCATTGCCAGCTAAAATCCTGACTCAGATTGTTGCCCAGAAGACCCCGGCAAGCCTCGAAGGGAAAACCTTTATCAAGCATGATGCTGGCAATCTTATCGCCACTCACACCCTTCATCAGGTTTTGTATCACCCAGTTTTTCCAGGTTTGAGGGATGGTGTGCATGGCTTAATGAATCATTCTCAGTTGTTGACCTTTGAGCCGCTGTGGTATCGGGATAAAGCCATCCCGGCTGACTAAGTCCTGTCCCTGAGAAGAGAGTACAAAGCGCAGAAACTCACGAACCAACAATGGCAGAGGCTGGTCAGGCTGCTTATTGATGACAATATAGAGAAAACGCGAGAGCGGATATTCACCACTGGCGATGTTTTCCATGCTCGGAGCCACATAGTCCCGCCCTTCGCGGGCGACGGGCAGAGCCCTGACGCCGGCGGTTTTATAGCCAAATCCCGCATAACCCAAGGCCCCATCTGAATAAGCAACAGACTGCACCACTGAGGCCGAGCCCGGCTGCTCATTAACGGTTTTCAGAAAGTCGCCCTGACACAAGGCTTTTTCTTTGAACAAACCATAGGTACCGGAAACCGAGTTACGACTGAACAATTTAATGCGCTTGTCCCGCCACTCACCATCCAGCCCAAGCTGATGCCAATAACGTAAAGGCTGGGGACCACCACAGTAACGGGTGGCAGAGAATATAGCGTCAACCTGCTGCAAATTCAGGCCCGGCACGGGATTATGCAGATCGACAAACAGGGCAATGGCATCCACAGCCACAATCAAGACCGTCGGCTGGTAGCCATGGGTTTTGCTGAAGTAAGCAATCTCACTCTCTTTGAGTTGCCGGCTCATCGGCCCCACATTGGCGGTACCTTCGGTGAGCGCAGCCGGTGCAGTGGATGAGCCCGAAGCCTGAATCTGAAAGGTTACATGAGGATAAATACGCTTAAATTCTTCAGCCCAGAAGGTCATCAGGTTACCCAGGGTATCTGAACCCACCGAGGTAATATTGCCAGCCACGCCCGGTTGTTTGGAATAGTCCTCAGCCACAGCGTCAGGCAGGCACAGCAGACACAGAATGCCGAGCAAATTAAGCAGTCGCATTGCTATCCACCACCGTCAATTCTGTGGAAAAATGAAACGAAAATCGACTGCCCTTACCCACTTCACTGGCAATCTCCAGTTTTGAGTTATGGTGAGTCAGCACATGTTTTACTATGGCCAGCCCCAGACCCGAGCCACCGGTTTTTCGTGAACGGGCCTTATCGACCCGATAGAAACGCTCAGTTAATCGGCTCAGATGCTTCTCTGCAATACCATCGCCATCATCCTCAACGTAAAACTCCGCTTCTTTACCCAATAAATGCCAGCCAACACGGATATGGCCTTTTGCGGGGGTATAATGAATAGCATTAAAAATCAGATTAGAAAAAGCACTGCGCAACTCTGTTTCAATACCAAAAACACGCAGTCTGCTGTCCACATCAAATTGTATCTGATGCTTTTTATCTTTATTCAGCGCGCCGGCTTCACTCTCTATGGCGCGCAACATCTGTGGCACATCCACCACTTTCTCATAGACCCGCTCTGCACTAGCCTCGATACGCGAGAGTATCAACAACTGCTCGATCAGGTTTTGCATGCGCCGGCTCTGTGAGGTCATTTCAGAAAACGCCTTTTGCATAAAGGCGGGAGGATACTGGGCGTCGTCGCTATTAAACATCTCCAGATACCCGTTGAGTACCGTAAGCGGCGTGCGCAACTCATGAGAGACATTGGCAACAAAGTCTTTGCGCATCTCCTCGAGCTGCGTCACCCTGGTCACGTCCCTGGCCACCAGCAACAGATGTTTATCGCCATAGGGCATAATCCGGTATTCGAGAATTTTCTCAATGTTGGTGGGAGAAGTAATCTCGATCGGATGGTTAAATTTTCCCTGATGGAAAAACTCAATAAATTGGGGATGGCGGATCAGGTTGTCGATGCGTCGGCCTGCATCGTCAGGCCAGCTCAATCCCAGCTCGATACGCGCCAGACGATTGCACCAGGAAATACAGGCGTTTGCGTCTACCACCACCGCTGCATCGGGGAGAGCTTCGGCGCCTTCGCGAAAACGTTTCACCAGATTACCCAGTTCTTTACGTTTGTTGCGGTTACGCCGCTGAAGATAATAAATACCTTCGTAAATATGCTCCCAAACGCCGCCGGTTTTGGGCGGTGTCATTTTTTTACTGTGCCATAACCAGCGATTCAGCCGATACAGATTCCAATAATGAGCAAGGAGCAACAGCACCGCACCGATGGCAACAGACGCCATCAATGCATCGAAATAGAAACCCAGGACGCAGACCAGCGCAAAATACCCTGCCAGCCTGCCAAGCGTTTTAATCCATGAGAAGGGATAATACATTCAATTCCGTCAGATTTTAGTGGAAAACCGGTAACCGGCCCCACGTACCGTCTGAATCATGTCATCGTGTTGATGGCGGGATATCGCCTTACGCAATCTTCTGATGTGAACGTCGACAGTGCGATCTTCCACATACACATTGGTTCCCCACACATTGTCCAACAGCTGCTCTCGACTATAAACACGCTCGCTGTGCGTCATAAAAAAGTGCAGCAGCTTAAATTCGGTCGGCCCCATGTCCAGCGGCTCATCATTGGCTGTCACGCGGTGTGAAACCGGATCCAGCATCAGCCCATTGTATTCAATGGGTTCATCACCGGATGTGGGCGTAACACGTCGAATCACCGCTTTAATCCGGGCCACCAGCTCTTTGGGAGAAAACGGCTTGGTCACATAATCATCGGCGCCCGCTTCCAGTCCTCTTACCTTGTCATCTTCTTCACCGCGTGCGGTCAGCATGATAATTGGAATTTCGCGGGTATGTTCGTGCTGCTTGAGCTTTTTCGCCAACTGCACACCACTTCCCCCGGGCAACATCCAGTCGAGCAGGATCAAGTCGGGATAGGGTTCCTTAACCATATCCTGAGCGATATCGTAGTCTTGCGCTTCCATCACCTCAAAACCTGACTGCTCAAGTACAAACTTGATCATTTCGCGAATGGGTGTCTCATCTTCCACCACTAATATTCGTTTCGACATACGGATTACCTTTCTCATAGAAACGCCCGCATTATTGGTTGAATCTGTGACACTTTTATTAAACTCGTTACTGAAATATCAAAAAACCTAAGGACTTACCTTGCTCTCGCGCTGGCCTTTATTGAACAACTCAGGCGCTTCCATCACCACCTGGGGCACCTTGTCTGGTTTATCTCAACAGGATAAGCGCGACATCCGCAGAGATGTTCGCTTCTTCAATGCAAAAAGGCCGGGGAAGTTACTCTGTCCTGTACCGCGCTGTTGAACCGATCCGTCCCCTTGCCTTCTGGCAAATTCCAGTAGCCATTAAGCTATTGTCAAACATCATAATTTCAGTGGCTGCTAAATACCAGTAAGTCAGCATACTAATCTTGTTTAATAGCAGGTTTGCGCATATTCTTGACATATTGCAGGGTTCTGGGATCGGGGACAGTATTCATGTCAAAGGTTAAAACAGGGTTGTCAAAGAAGCTTTTGACGCGCGTGCTCTCTGTTTATTTCGTACTGACCCTGATTGTGACCGTAGGGCAGATTTTTACCGAATACCTGAATGCCAAAAGTCACATAGAAAGTGAACTGCAAACCCTCAAGAACACCTTCAGTACCAGCCTGACGCGAGCTATCTGGGAGCTCAATACCCTGCAAGCTAAATCTATCGCCGAGGGCTTAATGGAATTGCCCATCGTGGATGGAGTGCAGATACGCGACGAAAATGCCAATTATATCTCTGACATCGGCCGTACCAGCAGCCAGCCCATGGAGCCGGTCACCACGGGAGTCATGCGCGATCACCCCGGCGGCACGTTTGGATATAGCTTTCCTTTGATTTTTGAATTTTCCGGACGTACCTCCCAGGTCGGGGATGTAACCCTGTATTCAAGCTTTGAAATCATTTTCGGTCGCATTGAAGTGGGTATCTTCTTCCTCATTGGGAATGCGTTCATTAAAACTGCGTTCTTAATTTTTCTTTTTCTGAATGCGTTCAGACGCATGCTCACCGAACCCTTATCTGAGCTGACAGAACAGATCAGTCATTTTGATACCAGCCGCCTGGAACAATCCAAGCTGCATGTGCGCCTGGAGGAAGAGAATGAGCTCAAGGTGCTGCAGGACGCCTATAACCACCTTATTGATGACCTCATCCACTTTCAGGACAGATTGAATCAGACGCAGCAGGAACTGCGCGACGCTAACCAGAAACTGGACGAGCAGAATATCTCTTTGGAACAGGAAGTAGCACGAAAGACGGCCTCACTGAGTAAAATTATGCTTGATTTGGAACAACAGAAAGATGAGCTGTTGCAAAACCAGAAAGAGCTGCGCCAGGAAAATGAAAGTCGCCGGAAAATCGAAGAGGAGCTGCGTAAACGCAATGATGAACTGGCTGAGTCAATGCAGACCCTGCAAATGGCCAAAGATCAGCTCGTGGAATCAGAGCGCATGGCGTCCCTTGGTGGTTTGGTTGCGGGTATTGCCCATGATGTGAACACTCCGCTGGGAGTCGGTGTCACCGCCGCCAGCTTCCTTGAAGAGCGCCTCAAGGGTTTACAGCAGGCCTTTGATGACAAGTCACTGACCTCAAAAACCATGGCCAGCTTTCTCAACGAAGGGCAACAAACGGCAACCCTGTTGCTCAACAACCTTAACCGCGCTTCTGAGCTGATTGCCAGCTTTAAGCAGGTAGCCGTGGATCAAACCAGTGAAGCGGAACGTGACGTGGATCTGAAAGAGTATATTCAGGAAATCATCCAGTCTCTGGCCCCTAATTTCAAAAAGACCCGTCATAAGATTGATCTGGAATGTCCTGAGGGGCTTGAGGTGCGCTGTGCACCCGGCGTCATCGCGCAAATCATCACCAATATGATCATGAACTCCCTCATTCACGGCTTTGAGAACAAAAACGCCGGCACCATAAAAATAAAGGTCAGCGAACAGGACGGCGAAATCAACATTGACTACCAGGATGATGGCAAAGGTCTGCCGCCGCAATTGCTGAATAAACTCTTCGAGGCCTTCTTTACCACACGTCGCGGTCGCGGCGGCAGCGGATTAGGTACTCATATCATGTATAACCTGGTGACACAGACCCTTAAGGGTCAGATTCAGGCAAGTTCAGAAGAAGGTAAAGGACTGCGTTACCAGATTCAGTTCCCCGCCCGTCGCGAAGATTAATCGCGTCTTTCGCACCTTAGCAAATTTGCATTTGGGCAGGTGCCATATCACCCGCCTCATGGTACCCTTCGCGCCCTGTTTGCTTATCCAAGATATCCAACTATGTGGTTTAAGAATTTAAAAGTATATTCCCTGACTCAGCCTCTGACCCTGACGGCAGAAGAGCTGGAGCAACAGCTGGCCCAGAGCAGTTTTCGTCCTTGTGGTAATCAGGACACTGCCAGTCTCGGCTGGGCGCCGCCCTTTAAACAAGGCTCCACTCTGGTTCACTCTGGAGATGGTAAATGGCTTATTAGCCTTAAAAAACAGGAAAGAATACTGCCTGCAGCAGTGGTCAACGCAGAACTGGAAGAGCGCGTAGAAAAGATTGAACAGGAAACCGGTAGTCCCGTTGGCAAAAAAGCCAAGCAGGATCTTAAACAAGAGATTGTTCATCAACTGCTGCCTAAGTCTTTTACCCGCGACAGCTACACCTTTGGTTTTATCAGCATCAAGGACAATCTGGTTATCATTGATGCGGCTAATGATGGTAAGGCAGAAGCCTTTCTCGCCCACCTGCGCAAGTCTATCGGTTCATTGCCCGTGGTGCCTCTGGCCAGGCGCAGTATCAGTGCAGATCTGACTGACTGGCTGAAAAACGATACACAACCCGCAGGCATCCTCTTGCTGGAAGAAGCCGAACTGAAATCTCCGGATGAGGACGGCGCCGTTATTAAGTGTAAAAATCAGCCTCTTGATGCTGAAGAAATTCAGCTTCATTTACAGTCTGGTAAGTTGGTGCAAAAACTGGCCATTGAGTGGGATGAAACCCTTAATGCCTTATTGCAGGAAGATTTCAGCATCAAGAGACTGAAGTTCTCTGATGTCGTCAAAGAACAGAACGAAGATATCCCCAAGGATCAACAACTGGCTCGTATGGATGCCGATTTTTGCCTGATGAGTGCAGAGGCGATACGTTGTGTTAAAGCCCTCGATGGCCTGTTATCCCTCTCTGAGCAGGATTAACCCTGCTCTTTGCCAGGCATGTCGATGCGCCTTTGCAGATGAAGGCTTGCTGTGGCAATGATGTCCTTGTTTGCGACAACTGTTCGCTTAATCGAAAATACTGCGGGCGCTGACTTGCGCCTCTTTGAATTCCTCTGACTCCAGTAGATTCAGGTCGTCAATCAGTCCTTTGCGTTGACTCAGATTGAGTACTGCATCTTTCTTATTGTCCTGATGACCACTGATGACCACAGCCAGACGGACAAAATCCAGGTAGGAGATGTCCGCAGTCTGATACTCGAGATTACGCCAGTTCTCCGTCAGCTCAACCAGCTCATCATTAAAACTCCAGGCCCGTAAAATCACCCCACCGATACGCCCGGAAAGCTTTTCTACCGCCACATTAAGAAAGGTCGGATTGGCGAAGACATCATCGTGCCGCTCTGCTTCAGTGAAAATGGGTAATACACCAATATTATGAACCAGTGCCGCAAGGGTCATACTGTCCATATTGAATTTCGTCTTATTGTGGGTTTGCTTAAATAGTTGCAATAACGCGATAGCACTGGCCACCACATCAACCGTTGATTCCCATACCCGGTTAATCTGTTCTTTGACGATGTCATTTTTAGAAACAAACAACTGTTCCATCGCCAGTGCGGTAGCGGTATTTTTTATTTGTCGCAAGCCAATCCTGGTCACAGCCTGATTGAGGCTTTCCACTTTCACCGAGCGGCTCATGTAAGCACTGTTAGCAATGCGCATCATGCGAGCACTGAGCGCCGGGTCCTGCCCCAGCACTTCGGCCATTTTTTGCAGACTGACATCCGGATCATCCGCAGCCCGTCTCACCTTCAGAGCGATGGCCGGTAAGGTAGGCAAAACCAGGGTGTCGTTATTGATCTTTTCTACCAGAATGGTCAGTAACGCATTTTCAGTGGACATATTGGGCCTTCACAAATGGAAAATGATTATTCAGCACAAACACAATGTGCTGCGACTATACAGGATATCCCTAAACCGTACACCAGGCATGAGCATAGCAAATTATCAAGGCTACGCATTTTCACAACCAACCTGTTATTATGCCCATCGATACCTATTTGTCCCTGCATAGGGCTGTTGCCATGTCGGTGTGCCTGCCTCAGGCCTCATCCTGACAAAACATGCCGGAACGGGATCAATCCGCCGAAAGCGGCAAAAGAAGCTAACAATCAAAAGATCAAAGGCTGATTATGAAATTTATACACCATACTATCGCGTCATTGTTTGTTCTCTCATTGTTGTCAGGCTGCTCCAAGCCAGACACTTCTGCCACCAGTACTTCTGACAAAGCGATTGCAGCCAGTCAGTCAACGCTGCTGGTAGACCCCGCCAGACTGGAGATTTACCACCCGGTGAGTCTCACCGCCGATCTCTCTTCACTGACAGACAACCAGCGAGAGATGCTCAGCGTACTGATAGATGCGTCCAAAATCATGGACGACCTGTTCTGGCAGCAAGCCTTTGGCGGCGATAAAGAGACCTTCCTGCAATCGGTTCAGGATCAGAACATTCGTCGCTTCGCCGATATTAATTATGGCCCCTGGGACAGATTGAATGGCGACAGCGCCTTTATCAGCGGCTTCGAGGAAAAGCCCGCCGGAGCCCAGTTTTACCCGGCTGATATGAGCAAAGAGGAATTTGAATCCAGCGACATGCAAGACAAAAAAGGGCTGTATTCGATGGTTGTTCGCAACGACAGTGGCGAACTCACCAGTGTGCCCTACTCACAATACTTTAACAGCGAACTCACACAAGCCGCCGCACTGTTACGTAAAGCCGCGGATCTGGCTGAACATCAGCCCTTTGCCGAATATCTGAAGCTGCGCGCAGAAGCCCTGTTATCAGATAACTATCAGCCTTCCGATATGGCCTGGATGGATATGAAGTCCAATCCCATTGAGCTGGTCTACGGTCCTATCGAAACCTATGAAGATCAGTTATTCGGTTATCGCGCCGCATTCGAGTCCTATGTCTTGATCAAAGATCTGGCCTGGAGTGAACGTCTCGCCCGCTATGCCGGATTTTTACCCGAGCTGCAACAGGGGCTGCCCGTTGCCGAGGCCTACAAACAGGAAATGCCCGGTGCCAATGCTGACCTGAACGCCTATGACGTGATTTATTATGCAGGCCACTCTAACGCGGGGAGCAAGACCATTGCCATCAACCTGCCCAATGATGAAGAGGTACAGCTTCAAAAAGGTACACGTCGCTTACAGCTCAAAAACGCCATGCGCGCCAAGTTTGATCACATTCTCATGCCAATCGCAGACGTCTTGATCGTTCCTGAACAGCGCAAACACATTACCTTCGACGCCTTTTTTGCCAACACCATGTTCCATGAGGTGGCTCACGGTCTGGGCATTAAGAACACCATTAATGATCAAGGGACCGTTCGCCAGGCGTTAAAAGAGCATGCCTCAGCGCTGGAAGAGGGCAAAGCCGACGTGCTGGGTCTGTACATGGTCAGCCAGTTGCTGGAAAAAGGTGAAATTACCGAAGGCACGCTGGAAGATTACTATGTCACCTTTATGGCCGGCATTTTCCGTTCAGTGCGCTTTGGAGCCTCCAGCGCGCACGGTAAAGCGAACATGGTGCGCTTCAACTTTTTTAATGAATTTGGCGCCTTCAGTCGCGATGAGCAGGGCCTTTACAGCGTTAACATGGACAAGATGCAGGACGCGGTGGATGCACTCTCTGAGTTGATTCTGACATTACAGGGCAATGGCGATTATCAGGGCGTTGATGAGCTGGTAAAAGACAAAGGCCTTATCAAGCCACAGCTAGCCGAAGATTTGGCGAAGCTGACTCAGGCAGAAATTCCGGTCGATATCACCTTTAAGCAAGGAAAGTCCGTTCTCGGTTTGTAAGTTTCGTGAGTCGCCACCTCAGCACGGCTGAGGTGGCTAACGCCGAAACACCGCTGTGCTAGCCATGTTACTCGGTTTTTAATGTTTCCTGATAGGGCGGCCAGCCCATAGGTTTACCGGCAAGAACATGCAGGTGCAGATGGTACACCGTCTGTCCGCCATAGGGATTACAGTTCATAACGGCCCGATAACCCTCTTCAGCAAAACCCATATCTTTTGCCAGTTTGGCCGCCACCAGATACAAATGCCCCACCACTGCCTTATCTTCTTCCTCAATATCATTAATGGTGGCGATAGGTTTTTTTGGAATGACCAGAAAATGAACCGGTGCCTGAGGATTAATATCTGCAAAGGCCAGTGCGTCTTCATCCTCGTACAGAATATCAGCGGGGATTTCCCGGTTAATTATTTTACTGAACAACGTATCACTCATTTTCGGCTCCCTTGATTGCGTCATAAAGTTGTCTGCATCACACTACAACGGCGTATGCGATCAGAGCAACACAAATCCCAGCAGTACCGTACCAAGCACCAACCGGTAAATCACAAATGGCAACATACCCAGTCGCCCAATCCAGCTAAGAAACAGACTGATACAAATATAGGCGCTGAAAAAAGAAAAGAGGACACCATAAAACATCGCCTGCCAGTCGACAGCGGTTTGCGCTTCAAGCAAATCCAGCGTAACCAGCAAGCCCGCCCCAAGAATAGTAGGAATGGACAGTAAAAAGGAAAAACGCGCAGCACTCTCTCTGTCCAGTCCGGCCATCAGTCCGGCTGTCATCGTAATACCCGAGCGGGAGGTGCCAGGAATAATTGCAAGGGCCTGTGCCAGGCCCACAAATAAGGCGCTTTTCCAGGTCAGCTGGTAAATCGTTTTGTTCTGTCTGGCCTTCACGTCCGCATACCAGAGCAAAAGACCGAACACCAGAGTAGTGATGGCAATGACCAACGCCGAGCGGGCATAGGTTTCAATCAGCCCTTTGGCCAGAAACCCTGCTATCACCGCAGGAATGGTGGCCATAATAACCCACCATGCCAGTCGGCTGTTGTCAGTCTGCTGACCACTGATTAGGGAACCTGTCCAGGCAACAATCATATTGCCAATATCCCTGCGAAAGTAGATCACCACCGCCAGCAGACTGCCCAAATGTACGGCCACATCGAAGGCCAGCCCCTGGTTTTTCCAACCCAGTAGCGCCGAGGGTAATATCAGGTGGGCCGAACTGGATATGGGAAGAAACTCCGTGATCCCTTGTATCAGCGCCAGGATAATAATTTCAATTAAGCTCATTCGGGTGTCCAGCTAAAAGGTATGGTCCATAGTTTCTGCTTGCTCTTGTCAAACTCATGCCACAGCTGAGCATAGGTTTTCTGTTCCAGCGGGTGTTGCAGATCTCCGGCCACTTCAGCAAGTGGCCATAGCACGAAGGCATTATAGAGTATCTCCCCTCTTGGCAACTGCACCGTATCATCCGTGACCAGATCATCATAAAGCAGCAGATCGAGATCCAGCGTTCTGGGTGCAAACTTCTTGTCGCCACGAACCCGGCCATTATCATTCTCGATATCCTTTAGCCGCTTTGCCACCTCGGGCATGGTCAGCGTCGTCTGTGCGCCAATCACCATATTGTAAAAAGGCTTCCCGTCAAAGCCCACGGCTTCACTTTCGAAAAGACTGGAGAGGTGCAGAGCACCAAAATTGCGATGCAGGGCGTGCAGTCCTGCCCGGGTATGCAGTTCTCTGTCCACATTACTGCCGAGGCTGATATATATCTGTGCCATCAGGGCGCACACCGGGTTAACTCAATGGCGACATTATCTGCATTAGCCAGAATATCCGGTTTGCTCAGTTTCAAAGTTGCCTTATGCAGGGTGAAATTCTCAAATAAGGCGTTGAGCATGGCATTGGCAAGGGCTTCAAGCAGGAAATACTGGCTCTGCTGCGCCACCTTTTCGAGGATTTCGGCAACCCTGGCATAATCAATGGTATCCACAACATTATCCGATCTCGCCGCCGCACTGAGGTCTAACTCCAGGGTCAAATCCACGCGCAACGGCCTTGGAGCAGTGCGTTCCCAATCATACACACCAATCAAAGACTCAAGCCGCAGCCCTTCTATTACAATTTTATCCATGGATCCTCGATTCAGACATCAGGCCTGTTATTTGTACTAAGCCCGGGGCGTTTTCAGGTATGCTGACCATGTCAGCCCCTCATATGCCTTTGGGTTATCAGGTTAGGGACGCGGCAAATTCTAAGCTATGCAACAATAAAGGGAAACCGCCTGTTCACCTTTTTGGTTTGAGGCAGAATCATCACCGGTATTCATGGAATAGTTAATAATGACAGCACTGACGCTATTAATGATGGCTGTGGCCTACTTAGCCGGCTCAATATCCAGTGCGGTGTTGGTCAGCCGACTCTTTGGTCTGCCAGACCCACGCACGCAAGGCTCCGGTAATCCTGGTGCCACCAATGTTTACCGTCTCGGCGGGCGGATAGCCGCCTTTCTTACTCTGTTGTTGGATGTTCTTAAAGGCACAATACCAGTTTGGGTCGGTTATTTTCTGGGCATTGATGCCATTTTTCTGGGTCTGGTAGCCATCTCCGCCTGCCTCGGCCACATCTTCCCGCTCTACTTTGGTTTTAAAGGTGGAAAAGGCGTATCTACCGCATTAGGGGCGATGCTGCCCATTGGCCTGGACCTGTCCGGCTTGCTGATTATCACCTGGGTAGTTACGGTTTTCATCAGCGGCTATTCCTCCCTTGCCGCCCTGATTACTGTCACCTTAGCTCCCCTGTATACCTGGTTTATCAAACCGCAGTATACACTGGCGGTCGCCATGCTATCGATACTGATTATTTTGCGTCATCGCAGCAATATCATCCGCCTCGTCCGTGGCAAGGAAAGTCGCATTTGGGATAAAGGCAAGGCCAACGAATGAAGAAGAAAAGTAATCAGCCCTCAGTTATCAGTGGTCAGCAAAAGCATCATCAGCACGCCAGAGTCAGTTTTGGTTTCTGCTGAAGACTGATAGCTCTTTTACTTTACGCCTTAGCGCCTCTGCGGTGAAAATCTCTTTTGCGTGTGCCTTTACTGCGCACAGTCATGCCCGAGTGCTTTTTTCGGGCATCCAGTGACCTTGATAAGCCATAAAAGTAGGTAATTATCTATGCGGATTAGTATTAAACTGCAGGCAGGGATTCCAGTGGCCAGCGTGGTTTAGCGCGGGCATCCAGGTCCTCATACTGCCCTGCTAACAAACGTTGCATTCCTGCATAGGCAATCATGGCACCGTTATCAGTACAAAACTCGGCACGTGGATAGAACACTTTGCCATTGAGTTTGCCCATCATTGTTTCCAGCTTCAGGCGCAAGGCCTGATTAGCACTGACCCCCCCGGCGATCACCAGCCTGTTAAGCCCCGTTTGCTCCAGTGCCCGTCGGCATTTAATCGCCAGCGTATCCACGACTGCGGTTTCAAATGCCAGTGCAATGTCTGCCTTAGTCTGACTGTCCGTACCTTCACTACGGATGGTGTTTGCGGCAAAGGTTTTAAGACCGCTGAAACTAAAATCCAGCCCGGGTCTGTCTGTCATGGGCCGCGGGAAACGAAACCGCTCAGGCGTCCCTTTTTGTGCCAGTTTAGCCAGCAAAGGCCCGCCAGGATAATCCAGCCCCAGCAGCTTAGCGGTCTTGTCAAACGCTTCACCTGCGGCATCATCCACTGACTCTCCGAGCATCTCATAACGACCGATACCTTCCACTCTCACCATCATCGTATGACCGCCGGATACCAGTAAAGCCACAAAAGGAAATGCCGGTGCAGGATCATCCAGCATGGGAGCTAACAGATGTCCTTCCATGTGATGCACGCCCACGGCGGGAACCCCCCAGGCATAAGCAAGGCTTCTGCCCACAGAAGACCCAACCAGAAGCGCCCCTACCAGCCCTGGCCCCTGAGTGAAGGCCACGCCATCTATTTGCCCGGGCTGAGTGTTGGCGTCATTCATTGCTTTTTCTATCAGCGGAATCACTTTACGAACATGATCCCGCGAAGCCAGTTCGGGCACGACACCACCATAATCAGCGTGCAGTTTTACCTGACTGTACAACTCGTGCGATAATAGCCCTTGCTGGTTGTCATAGATGGCAATTCCCGTTTCATCGCAGGATGTCTCAATCCCCAGTATTCTCATGTCCGCTGCCTTTGATTAACAATGGCCGGATCTTACCTTTATAGGGAAAAATTCTCTATCTCGGTAACAATTAAAACCCAGCAGGCCTTTACAACGCCCGCGGATATGATTAAAATTCCGCACCATTTTTAACCATGCCGGTTAATTTTCGAGCTGGTAATAAGCATTTATTTTTGAGGTGAGATTTTAATGCCAATTGTTAAAGTTAAAGAAAACGAGCCGTTTGATGTCGCTCTTCGCCGTTTTAAGCGTTCTTGTGAAAAGGCAGGAGTATTGTCAGAGGTTCGCCGTCGTGAATTCTTCGAGAAGCCTACCTGGGAACGCAAGCGCAAAAAAGCCGCTGCTAAAAAGCGTCACCTGAAAAAGCTGGCTCGCGAAAACGCACGTCGCATCAAGCTTTACTAAGATCTCACGAAAAGGGCGCGGTTTCGCGCCTTTTTTCTGTCAGATCGCTTTTCGTTTTCTATCCATACGCTATGCCATTGCTGCCGCACCTGAGTCGCAGCACAAACTTGTGAATCCTGAACAATGAGTCTGATTGATACCCTTAAAGACAACCAGAAGCAGGCCATGCGCGATAAAGATAAACTGCGCCTTGGTACGATCCGGATGGCCCTGGCTGAAATCAAACAACGTGAGATTGATGGCCAGAGCGAGCTCAGCGAAGCAGATGTGATAGCGATTTTGACCAAGATGGTCAAACAACGCAAAGATGCACAGCAACAGTTTGAGCAGGCTAACCGCCAGGACTTGGCGGAAAAAGAAGCCGCAGAAGTCGTCATACTGCAGGACTTTTTGCCTCGTCCACTGACTGCACAAGAGCTGGACACACTGATTGCTGAGGCGATGACCGAAACCGGTGCTGGCGCAATGCAGGACATGGGCAAGGTCATGGCCTGGTTAAAGCCCAAGGTTCAAGGGCGCACGGACATGGGCCAGCTAAGCGGCCTGATTAAATCCCGTCTCAGCTAAGCAACACCGTGCCGTTTATAGCCAGTCTTCACTGGCTATGACATACTCCTTAAAGGTCTTATTCAATGGTATTTCGGTAAAGCGGAGTAATGGATGGCAGGATTGATCCCCCGTGATTTTATCGATGATCTGTTAGCGCGTACTGATATCGTCGAGCTGGTAGACAGCCGCGTCAGGTTGAAAAAGGCGGGCAGAAACTATCAGGCCTGCTGCCCCTTTCACACCGAAAAAACACCGTCTTTCACCGTCAGTCAGGACAAGCAGTTTTATCATTGCTTCGGCTGTGGTGCGCACGGTAACGCCATCTCGTTTCTGATGGAATACGACCGCCTTGAATTTCCCGATGCGATTGAAGAACTGGCTCGCTACCAGGGCGTGGAAGTGCCCAGAGAACAGCAGAGCCCGGGCCAGAGTACGCAACACAACCGCCAACAGAAACAAGACGATTACGAGTTGATGGAGAGCATTTCACGCTTTTTCTGTCATCAGCTCAAACACCATTCCCAGGGCCCCAAAGCCGTTGAATACCTTAAACAGCGGGGTCTTTCCGGTGACATCGTTAAAGCCTTTGGGATCGGATACGCGCCGGATAGCTGGGATAGCGTGCTCAATCAGTTCGGCAAGTCGCCAGAGCGGCAAGAACAATTGCTGGCACTGAGAGTGCTGAATGACAACGAACAGGGAAGGGTCTATGACTTTTTCCGGGATCGCATTATCTTTCCAATCAGGGATCGCCGTGGTCGTGTAGTCGGATTTGGTGGTCGCGTACTGGGAGACGGTACACCTAAATACCTGAACTCGCCGGAAACCCGTATCTATCACAAAGGGAATGAGCTGTACGGATATTATCAGGCCAGACAGGCACATCGACGTCTTGACCGACTGGTCGTGGTCGAAGGTTATATGGATGTGGTGGCGCTGGCACAGTTCGGTGTCGATTATGCCGTTGCCGCTCTTGGCACCGCCACGACCGAAGAGCAGGTGCAACTGTTGTTCCGTGCTGCACCGCAAATCATCTGCTGCTACGACGGCGATCGTGCCGGTCGTGACGCTGCCTGGCGCGCACTGGAAAATGCTCTGGGGCACCTTAAGGACGGTGTGGAAATGCGCTTTCTGTTTCTCCCCGAAGGCGAAGATCCTGACTCCGTGGTACGCCAGCATGGCAAGGAAGCGTTCGAGCAACAGCTTGATGAAGCCGTTCCTTTGTCAAAGTTCTTTTTCGACAACCTGCTGTCGCGACACCATGTGAACAGCACAGAGGGCAAGGCCGCACTCAAGGCAGAAGCCATGCCATTAATTGAGAAAATCGCCGGTGAACATCAGCGAGCCATGCTTGAACAGGAGTTGAGCCGTTTCACCGGTGAGCTGACGCAGCATCAACATCGCACAGATATGCGCCTGGCCAATAACGAGCGTCCGCTGCAAAAGGCTGATTTCAGCGCGCCGGGAAAGAGTAAGCTTTCGCCGGTTCGCATCATGCTGAGATTACTCCTGGAAGAGCCCGCTCTGGCGCAGCAATATCAGGAGGTCAATCCCTCGCTACTGGAAGGTCTCGATGTGCCGGGATTGGCCCTATTGAACCAGGTGTTTGAATATTGCCTCGCTCATCCCCATAAACAGACTATGCAGGTATTAGAAAGTTTCCGTGAACATCCTCAGGCAGTGCATCTGTCGAGACTGTTGGTGCTGGACTATCCTGTAGATGAAGATAACCGGCAAAAGCTATATCGGGATAGCTTTGCCAAACTGCTCGACTGGTATTGCCAGGATCGCATTGAGACGCTTTTGTCGAAGTCGCGACTGGGCAACCTGTCGCAGGAGGAGAAGCAGGAATTAAACAACCTGATGAAAGCAACCTGAAACCGCCTGGATCGGGTTATGCTAAAGGTATATTGACGAATAATCGGGCTAGCGGCCAGTATGGTGATTCTGCTATACTGCCTAATTCTCTGCGCGTCAGTGCAGAGCAAATTTGAACCCTATTTGAGAAGTGGAAGGTATATGGCGTCGAACAAGCAGTCTCAGATTAAACTCCTCATCGCAAAAGGTAAAGAGCAAGGTTATCTGACCTTCTCGGAAGTCAACGACCACCTCCCACAGGATATTGTCGATTCGGATCAGATCGAAGACATTATCCGCATGATTAATGACATGGGAATTCAGGTGTTCGAGGCGGCCCCTGATTCCGATGAGCTCCTGATGCAGGAAACCACTGCCGATGAAGATGCGGCGGAGGCGGCTGCGCAGGCACTGGCAACAGTGGAGAGTGAAATCGGCCGTACAACAGACCCGGTGCGCATGTACATGCGCGAAATGGGCACGGTCGAACTGCTGACCCGTGAAGGTGAGATCGATATCGCCAAGCGTATTGAAGAGGGTATCAACCAGGTTCAGTGCTCCGTGGCCGAGTACCCTGAAGCCATTACCTATCTGCTGGATCAGTGGGATCAATACGAAGCCGAAGAGATTCGCTTAAGTGATATCGTGTTGGGCTTTATCGACCCCAACGAGACGGATGTGGCGCCCACCGCGACCCATGTCGGCTCTGAATTATCCGAAGAAGAGCTCGATGACGAAGATGATGATGAAGACGACGAAGACGATGACGATTCAGATAGCGGTGTAGACCCTGAATTAGCCCGTGAGCGTTTCACCGCCTTAAGAGAGCAGTATTACAAAACCCGTGATGCGATTGCCAGTAAGGGACGGGCTCATAAAGAGGCCAAGGCAGAAATTGCCAACCTGAGCGACATCTTTAAAGAATTCCGTCTGGTACCCAAGCAGTTCGATCGCATGGTGAAAAACATGCGTGGCATGATGGACAGAGTCCGGGTACAGGAACGCATCATCATGAAGCATTGTGTGATGCATGCGAAAATGCCCAAGAAAGACTTTATCCGTGCCTTTGCCGGTAATGAAACAGACAGCGCCTGGCTGGATAAAATCCTCGCATCGAGCAAGCCTTACGTGCCCAAACTGCTTGAATACAAAGAAGAGTTAGAGCGCAGTATCGGCAAGATGAATCAGGTTGAAGATGAGACCGGCCTGAGTATTATCGATATCAAAGACATTAACCGTCGCATGAGTATTGGTGAGGCCAAAGCTCGCCGCGCCAAGAAAGAAATGGTTGAAGCCAACTTGCGTCTGGTTATCTCCATTGCCAAGAAGTATACCAACCGCGGTCTGCAGTTTCTCGACCTGATTCAGGAAGGTAATATTGGCCTGATGAAAGCGGTAGACAAGTTCGAATATCGCCGTGGCTACAAGTTCTCTACCTATGCAACCTGGTGGATCAGACAGGCTATCACCCGCTCGATTGCGGACCAGGCCCGTACCATCCGTATTCCTGTGCATATGATCGAAACCATCAACAAGCTCAATCGTATTTCTCGTCAGATGTTGCAGGAAATGGGGCGTGAACCACTGCCTGAAGAGTTAGCGGAACGCATGTTGATGCCGGAAGACAAGATCCGCAAGGTGCTGAAGATCGCCAAAGAGCCCATCTCAATGGAAACGCCCATTGGTGATGATGAAGATTCACATCTGGGTGACTTCATCGAAGACAGTACCATTATCCAACCGTTGGATTCAGCTACCTCCGGTAATCTGAAAAATGCTACGCAGGAAGTGCTGGCCGGCCTCACCGCCCGCGAAGCCAAAGTACTGCGCATGCGTTTCGGCATTGATATGAATACCGACCATACTCTGGAAGAAGTGGGCAAACAGTTTGATGTAACCCGTGAACGTATTCGTCAGATTGAAGCTAAGGCCTTACGTAAACTGCGTCATCCAAGCCGCTCAGAGCAACTGCGCAGTTTCCTTGATGAGTAATGGTTAACACCTTCTGAGGCGCCTTTTGGCGCCTTTATTTTGTGAATCTACACTGTCATGCAAGAGAACACCCCAGGTGCACTGCGACAGCGATATCGGCAGCGCCGACGTGAACTGACAACGCAGCAACAGCAACAGGCCAGTCGCGCCATTCTGACGCAATGCCTTACACAAACAGAGTTTATCGACGCACAATATGTCGCCTGCTATCTGGCCGAAGACGGTGAGCTCGATCCTATTGAGATTATTCATTATGCCTGGGAGCAAGGTAAACATGTTTGCCTGCCGGTGCTGCATCCCTTTGCCAGAGGCCATTTGCTGTTTGTCAGCTATACGCCTGATAGCCCAATGCATGCCAACCGCTTCAATATTCCCGAGCCCAGACTAGAGTGTTCGCTGATTGTGCCACTGCACAAGCTGGATATAATTTTTGCGCCGCTGGTCGCTTTTGATGGTCATGGCAACCGACTTGGCATGGGCGGTGGCTTTTATGATCGCACACTGGCCCCCCTTTATCGCGACCACCAGCCACTTACTACCACTATGGTTGGTCTGGCCCATGACTGCCAGCAGACAGACTTACTGAGGGTGCAACCCTGGGATCTGCCCATGCATAGGATCATCACCCCCTCTTCTATTCACATTCCTGAACAATCATCAGCAAGGAACACACATGGATCAAAATAAACTTAAGCAAGCAGCGGCAACGGCAGCATTGGATTTTGTGCGTCCCGACAGCATTGTGGGTGTCGGCACTGGATCGACCGTGGCGTTTTTCATTGACGGGCTGGCCCAACGCAAAGATACCCTGCGAGGCGCGGTATCGAGTTCAGAAGACTCCACCCAAAAGCTTCAGGCGGCCGGTATCGAAGTGTTCGACCTGAATACCGTTAGTGAGCTTGATCTGTATGTGGACGGGGCCGACGAAATCACGCCTCAACAGCATATGATTAAAGGCGGTGGTGGTGCCCTGACCCGGGAAAAAATCATTGCCGCAGTCGCCAGTCAGTTCGTATGCATTGTCGATCAATCCAAACAAGTGGATACTCTGGGCACCTTCCCTTTGCCAGTGGAGGTGATTCCGATGGCCCGCGCCTACGTGGCTCGGGAATTAGAAAAACTTGGCGGCAAGCCCGTATGGCGTGAAGGCGTTGTCACGGATAACGGCAATATCATTCTGGATGTTCACAACCTGATGATTAAGAACCCGGTGGCACTGGAAACACAACTTAACCAAATCACCGGGGTCGTCACCAACGGACTGTTTGCCTGTCGCGGTGCCGACATCGTGGTGGTGGGCACCGCGCAAGGCCCGCAAATCCACAAATAACGCCATCGGTTATCGGCAGAATGGCGCAACAAAAAAAGAGAACGTCAACGTCGCCGGTCTTTTTATCACCAGGCCGAAATAATGCTTTTCCCCTTGGGGTAAATCTGATAATTTAGACGTCCAGACGCCCATATAGCAATATGGGTAACGTACCAGTACATCGTCATACGGAAACATTCATGAGCAAAGTGTCACTGCCAAAAGACAAAATCCGCATACTGCTGCTTGAAGGTGTGCACCAAAGCGCCCTGGAAACACTCAAAGCCAACGGATACACCAACATTGAGTACCTGAAAACGTCATTGCCCGAACCAGAGCTGATCGAGAAGATCCGAGATGTCCATTTCGTGGGCGTGCGTTCCCGTACCCAAATCACGGCCAATGTTGTAGAAGCGGCACAGAAACTGGTCGCCATTGGATGTTTTTGCATTGGCACCAATCAGGTGGATCTGAGTGCCACGCGTTTGCGCGGAATTCCGGTATTTAACGCTCCTTTCTCCAATACCCGTTCCGTAGCCGAACTGGTGTTGGGCGAGATATTACTGCTGTTACGAGGTATACCGCAGAAAAATGCCAAAGCCCATCGCGGCGAATGGGACAAGAGTGCGTCAGGCTCCTACGAAGCCCGCGGCAAAACCTTGGGCATCATAGGGTACGGCCATATTGGTACGCAGCTTGGTATACTTGCTGAGCACCTCGGAATGCAGGTGCAGTTTTACGATATTGAAGACAAACTGGTACTGGGCAATGCCAGACAGATTAAGAGTCTGAACCAACTGCTCAAAACCTCTGATGTGATTACCCTGCACGTACCTGAAACTCCGCAAACTACCAATATGATCGGGCATGCAGAACTGGATACCATGAAGCATGGTGCAATTTTAATCAACGCCTCACGTGGTACCGTGGTTGACATCGACGCGCTCGCTGAAAACCTCGCCAGCAACAAACTCTCTGGCGCGGCAATCGATGTGTTTCCGGTCGAGCCCAAGTCCAATGACGAAGAGTTTGTCTCACCACTGCGTGAATTTGACAACGTCCTGCTTACCCCTCACGTGGGCGGCAGTACACAGGAAGCACAGGAAAACATTGGTATCGAAGTGGCGGGTAAACTGGCGAAATACAGCGACAACGGCTCCACCCTGTCGGCAGTTAACTTCCCTGAGGTGTCGTTGCCTGAACAATATGGCCGTTCACGGTTACTGCACATACATCGCAATATTCCCGGTGTGCTGACACAGATTAACCAGGCCTTTGCACAAATGAACATCAATATCGCCGCACAGTACCTACAGACCTCACCCGAGATAGGCTATGTGGTCATTGATGTGGACTCCGAGGATGCCGATGAGGCATTCCAGAGACTGCTGAGCATCGATGGCACCATCAAAACCCGCATCTTGCACTGAGCATTAAAGGGGCGTGTTGCCCCTTTACCGACTTAACAATACCGGTATAGTAGAAAGACCATCACTTAGGTACCGGAAATATCATGTTGAAACGCTGCCTGTGTATTCTGAGCTGTTTGTTGTCTCTGCCTGCGCTGGCCACTGAGTTGGCAGTCACAGTGCTTACAGAGGACGGCAAACCCATGCCAGGAGCGGTGATATACCTGACTTCTGAACAGGCCCTCCCCGGGGTAGAAGAAGGCGCGGTAGCAACCATGGATCAGGTCAATAAGCAGTTCGCTCCTCATATTCTGGTGGTGCAGAAAGGCACACAGGTAAGCTTTCCCAATTCTGATTCTATTCAGCACCATGTCTACTCTTTTTCTGCAGCAAAGACGTTTCAGTTACAACTCTACAAAGACAATAACCCGGCGCCCTTACCTTTTGACGCCGAAGGCAAAGTGGAGCTGGGCTGCAATGTGCATGACTGGATGCTGGGATACATTTATGTGGTGGATACCCCGTATTTTGGTCAGACCAATAAAAAAGGGCAGTTGAGTCTTAACATTGCAGATGGCGATTACAGGTTACATATTCGTCACCCACGCATTGAAGAAGCTTCAGCAAACCTGGATCGTAATCTGAGCATCCATGCCGATGAGCAGGTAGCGATTCAGCTCAAGCAACCGCTGCTGCCGGGCCTGAATGAATTTGAAGACGATACCGATGAGTTTATTGGTTATGAATAACAGCACCGCCCGCCGCACCAGGCAGCATGAAAGCTATCAAGGCGCTCCTGGAGCAAGGTTTTGATGGGTATCAGGCTGTCTGGCTTGGCTAGCCGTTCCCTGCGCGCCAGAATGCTAATGGTGTTTCTGCTACTTCTGGCGGTGATCGTTATCGTGACGCTGGTAACGGTACAAAAGGCGACTTATCGGCACAGTACCGGCCAGGTGCAGGACCATGCCAGAACCTCCGCCATCGTGGTGAAAGATAAAATTCAGAACCGCTCCAGGCAACTGGAATCGGCTCTGGCAACCCTGGCCAAAGACTTCAACACCAAACAACTGATTGCTGGCGGCAAACAGGACCCCGAGTCGCTGCTGATTGCGCTGCGCAATCATCAGCGCCGTATCAACGCTGACCTCAGTTGGGTCACTGATGCCGACGGTGAGTTATTAACGATGACTCAGGATCTGCCCGCTTCGCAGCTGACAAGACAATTAACCGAGACCTCGCCTATCATGTGGCGCTTTATCGATGGCCGTTATTATTTGCTACAAGGGGTCGCCGTCAGATTTGTCGAATCATCCCCTCGGGTCAATGCCTGGCTGTTTGCTGCAGTGGAAGGCAGCCGCCTTATCACTCCCGAACTGGTGACCCTGACAGATATGCAAATCAGTCTGTTTTCTCCCGCACCGGAACATCAGTTGATTGCTTCAAGCTTTTCGCCGGCGCAAGCGAGCCAGCTTGAGAGTAAAACACTGAACTGGACGCCGGGCCTGCATCAGGTGTCTCTGAGCCCAGCAGAGCAGAGTTCGGAATTTATTTATGCCACATCGGATATAGGGAGCAGTACCCAGGGCCCGCTTAAACTTGTGCTCGCCACCATTGCCGATAAAGCCTACCTGTCTTACAACAGTCTCATCGGACAGCTGATATTAATTCTCGCCATCGCTGGCCTGCTTGCTCTGGGAGCAGCGGTGATCATCTCCAACGGAATTAGTCGTCCATTAACCCGTCTGGTGGGCGTAACCAACAAGATCCGCAAAGGCCATTATGTGGACGACGTGCCCAAGTCCACCACATTAGAAATCGCTTCACTGTCTACCGCCATTGATGAAATGCAGCAGGGGATCAAGCAACGTGAACTGGAAATTCAGCAATTAGCTTACTTCGATTCCTTAACCGGCCTCCCTAATCGGAATCAGTTCAATCAGCAACTTCAGCGCTTAGTGGATGACAGACACGATCCCGTCGTTGTCATGATGATGGATGTGGACAGGTTCAAAGACATCAACGATACGCTGGGTCACAACATAGGTGACCAACTACTGAATAAAATCGCCTCCAGACTTTCCCATATTGAACTCGACAACCTTTTCGTCGCCAGACTGGGAGGCGACGAGTTTGGCCTGATTTGGTTTGGCGACACCTCACATACGCCGAAGAGTCTGGCCAATCAGGTAGTGGACGCCTTTCGTACCCCCTTTGACATTGAAAAGCTGCGTCTGGATCTGGACTTAAGTATCGGTGTTGCAGTGTATCCACAGCACGGAGACTCACCGGCCAACCTGATTCAGTGTGCCGACATTGCCATGTACAGCTGCAAGGGCCACCATCGCGCCTTTGCCATCTACCGGCCAGAGCTGAACAAGTATTCAGTACAACGCCTGAGCCTGATGTCTGAGTTGCGCTCGGCACTGTCTGAGGGACAATTGCAACTTTACTATCAGCCGAAAGTTCTGCTGGACGATGGCAACGTCAGCGGCGCGGAATGCCTGATACGCTGGATCCATCCCGTGCATGGTTTTATTCCTCCCGATCAGTTCATTCCTCTGGCTGAGCAAACCGGTGCGATCAGAGACGTGACCCATTGGGCGCTGAACGAAGCGATGGCCCAACAACAAAAGTGGTCGCAGGCAGGACTTGAGCTGAATGTAGCCGTTAATATCTCGCCATTGGATCTGGTCGATATGACGCTTCCTGAACTGGTCAGTCATCTGTTTTCCCAGTACCCGGACAACCTCGGTGGATTAACGCTGGAGGTCACAGAAAGCGCAGTAATGGGCGACCCGGATACAGCTATTAAGGCGCTGGAAAAACTCAAAACCATGGGTGTGATTCTCTCCATTGATGACTTTGGCACGGGCTACTCTTCAATGGCTCAGCTGAAAAAAATGCCGGTGGACGAGCTTAAAATCGACAAAGCATTCGTTCTGGATCTGGCCACCAATGCTGAAGATCAGGTGATGGTCAATACACTCCTGAGTCTTGCCCACCATCTGGACCTGAAAACCGTGGCGGAGGGTGTCGAAGACGAAGCCAGCCTGACATTTCTGAAACAGGCAGGGTGTCACAAGGCCCAGGGGTTTTATATGAGCAAGCCTTTACCGGCAGCCGCATTTGATGACTGGATCAGACAAGCACAGGACAGGCCTGTATGAATAAAACGCTACTGGCAGCCATTTTGTGCCTGTTTACATTCATCGGACATGGGGCTGAGATCTCGGGGGTCATCCAGCTAAGTGCACTCAAAGCGGACCCCCAGCATAACTGGCAGCAACAGGGTACCGGAATCTTACGACAGAACCAGTCAGGCCTGAACCTGCAACAAGCCTTGCTCGACGTCAGTCAGTCCCTGATTGGCGGACTGGAAATCGAAGCCGTTTTCAACCTGCATGAAGATGGTGAGAAACATCTTGGGCTGACCCAGGCCAGTCTGCGCTATAAACCGCTGAGTCCCAGTCCCTATAAATTTCGCGCCAGAGCTGGGTTCTTTTATCCTGAAATGTCGTTTGAAAACCCCGGCACAGGCTGGTTGTCTCCTTACACCTATACCCAAAGTGCCATCAATAGCTGGCTGGGTGAAGAATTGAGGCTCGCCGGACTTGAACTGGGGATATACAGCCCCGGCAGACAGCGTCGCAGCCCATGGTCCTGGGAGCTTTACGCCGGTGCTTTCAGAGGCAATGACCCCTTGGGTACACTGCTCAGTTGGCGGGGCTGGGCGATGCATGATCGTCAGTCTTTGCATCACGACCGCGTACTCTTTGCGGCGTTGCCTGCAGTGACCGACAGAATCATCCATCCGGCCTGGGTTGAACCCTTTCATGAAATCGATGGCCGTACCGGTTTTTATATCGGTGGGCATCTGGAGTACTACAATAAAAGCCGGTTCAGATATTATTACTACGACAACAATGCGGATCCACTGGCATTTAACAGCCAGAGACTCTATGCCTGGCACACTAAGTTTCACTCTGTTGCCTTTTCTCAGCAAATTGGTGAACATATCCGCCTATTGGGGCAATGGATGACTGGCAGCACAGAGATGGGCGTACGCTGGGTCTATGCTGATCTTAATGCCTGGTACCTGATGCTCAGCCATCGCATTGAGCGACATCGTTTCAGCCTTCGTTATGACCACTTCAGCATATCTGAAGATGACATCTGGCCCTGGGATTATAATGACAGTCATGGAGAGGGCCTGACGCTGAACTGGCGTTATCAGTTTGATCAACACTGGCAGGTTGGTATCGAGCAGCACATCAATAACAGTTCGGCAACGAATCGCATGACGGTGGGAGAACCCATTAACAGTGATCAGCAGCAAACATTGGCGGTACTGGAATTCAGATGGTAGTTCAGCAAATGCACTTAAGGAGTAAAACTGCTACGTTACCCTTTTTTGTCCTCATCGTGACAATGCTCCTTCATTCCACAACAGTTCGCAGTGAACAAAGTAAGAGCATCTACACAATCTGCCAGATGTCTCCGTCCCAATGTCTTGAACAGTTACCCGCTGTACTCAGCAGCACGGAGCCAAACAGCCATCTGTTTTTCAGGTATGAGCTTTACAGACTGGATGCCCTGCTTAACTTGGGACGGTTCGAGCAACTACAACAAGCTTTGTCCCCCTGGTTGGACAACACCACGGTTCCCATGCGTTTTCGCCTTGCAGTACTGACTTACCAAGCCAAAGTTTTTCATGTTGCGAAAAAGCCTCAGCTCGCCTCACGCTGGCTAAACAAGGCACTCACACTCATGCAGCAGTTTAGCGAACATAGCAGCAGTCCTATGGCCATGATTGAGATTGCCAATCTGCAACTATATCTGAATGATATTGAGGCAGCCTATCAGACCTTACGCACCATAGAGCAAAAGCATCTTCGTCATGCTTCACCACGTTTTAAGCAGGAGTTATATGCCAATCTGGCCCAGGCATTGAGAAAACAAGGGGACCTTACACAACACCTTGATTATCGACAACGCTCATTGCGCGCCGCCGAGGCAGTAAGCAACTTACAGCAAATTGGTGTGAGCTGGCATAACGTGGCGCGTGCCCACCAAATATTAGAACAGTTCAACCACGCAGAGAGCGCCTTTATCAAAGCCGCTGACTTCGCGAAACGTGCCGGCGATGAGGCCACTCTGATGCAGTGCCTGCTGTACCGGGCGGAAATCGCACATCATAACCAACAACTTAAAAAGGCAGAGCAGCTGCTGTCGTTAATTGATGAGCGCCCATTGACACCCAGTCGCAGAGCCGTACTCAGGCAACTCAGCCAGGCATTAGGTCTCACACGGGAGTCTGGTGCTTTCGATGCACGCGATCCTGATACAATTTAATCGCGATACTGAGCAGGTTGCTGATATTAAATAAACTGCCAAATACACTGCCCACAATCACAGCGTAAGCCAGCCCCAGCCCCTCAGCCAGAATAAACCATTTTCGAATACTGTGGGTACGCTGCAACAATATTGAACCCAGGGTGAAAATAATAGCGGATATATAAGCCAGGATTATCTCTGCACCATGGTTCAACCACCACCATTCATACGCAAAGAACAGCATGTGTAATACAACGAAGAAGATGACTAACAGCATCGAACGATGACGCAGCGCGATAAGATTGCGTAACGCCGCAAGACCACAACCAATACCTGCTGCCATGGCACCCAGCAAAAAGAAGTGAGTACTTAAACTCAATAGCCCTAAAGCGGAGATGAGCCTATAGCGATTAACCTGATTCTGACGATAACCCACAAAATGGATAAGCAGCGCGAGTGCACCAAAGCTCTCAGCCAGGTTAAATTCCAATCTCCCTCCTTAGCAAAAGGCTTTGACGATCTGATTAACGGCAGCATGCTCTCCACCCAATTGCAGATTATCTCGGACCAAGTCAGCGGGGTAGCCGAACAAGCCGAACTTATTGCCCTTACTATGGCTGATGATCACCACATACTCAGGGGGAGTATTGAGATCCGCCATAAAAGGGTCGAGTACCGGGATCTCATAGGGTTCAATGCATATGAGCCCCATCCTGCGGCCATGGCGCGATAGGAAACGGCTGAATACCGGAGCTTGTAGAACCGCATAAACGGCAAATCTGGGTATCTGGACACAGCGGCCGCGCCACTCAAACTCAAGCAACTGTAATCGGTCCACCAGTGCAGCAATGTTTTCAGGCAAACGGGTTGTTGGCATGATCACGTCCCCCGGTTCAGTAAAAGCAGTGAAACTACCAGCTTATTTCATGGGCCTGTTATGACTATAGCAGCTAAACCGTACTGATATAAACGGCTTCTATTTCTGCATAGGGCTCAGAAATTCACATAGAAGCCCCGGCACAACTTCTGAAAGGCCTGGGTGTAGTGGCCCGCTTGCTGCTGAATCACCAAAGACTCTTGCCTGAACTGTGACGGCCTGGACAATGACCACTCCAACATCACTCTGCTCACTGATTTGTCAGGTTGCGAGCGCACATCCATGCGCCGTGTCAGATGCAATCCGGCATTGCCAGCCTCCCATAGCACCTGCTCCACCACCTGTTGCGGCAACACGCAGCAAAAACGTCCCTCCTTGCCAAGCAGGCCAGATACCACCTGTATCAGGGCAGCATGACTCAATGTTGCGGTCAGACGGGCTGACTGCCTGCTCTGCGCTATTTCATGATGATGGGGATAGTAAGGCGGATTACTGATAATAAGGTCATATTGTCCGCTGTTGGCATGGTCCTGCAACGCCAGGCAGTCAAAATGCAGCTTGTCCGCCCAGGGACTGTTCTTTGCATTATCTTTAGCTTGAGCAATCGCCTGCGCATCCACATCAATACCAAAAATCCGACTGTCGCAACCTGATTGCTGCGCCATCATCAATGCCAGCAGTCCGCTGCCCGTGCCCACATCCAGAATTCGCACCGCTGCACCGGGCTCAGCCCAGCTTCCGAGCATGATGCTATCGGTACCCACTTTCATTGCGCAGCGATCGTGTGCGACAAAGAACTGCTTAAACTGGAAGCCCTCTGTTCGCTGTCTCTTAGCAGAATTACTCAAACGCCTGCAGCTCCATCATTCGTTTTGCCACCTCAGACGCAGAAACCGGACGATATTTGCGCCAGGGCCCCATCAATACGGGAGAAATCCACTTCATTATTACCGTGCTTATGCGCTCCACGGGTCGCGACATTTTGCGCTCACCAATTAATAAAGAGGGACGCACGGCAGAGGCGCCTTTAAGCCCGGGGAGACGGAATATGGCATTTTCCAGTTCCCCTTTAGTACGCAAATAGAAATTCAGACTGTTGGCATTGGCGCCGACCGAGGATATCCACACTAGGCTCCGTACCTGCTGACTTCGCGCCAGTTGTGCGGCGATATGGATATACTCAAAATCCACCTTACGAAAAGCCGCCCGGCTGCCCGCTGCCTTGAGCGTGGTGCCCAGACAAATGTAGAGGTGATCTACCCGAAAATAGCCCTCGTAGGCTTGCAGGTTTGCAAAGTCAATCACAACAGGGCGGTGCTTCGCATTTCTGCTCGGCATCGGTCTTCGCACCAGACAGGTGACCTGGTTGTAGCGCGGATCCTGAATGAGCCTGTCAGTTAATGCTTGACCGACCAGGCCGCTGGCTCCGAGAACGAGTGCACTATAGCCGGATGGCGTTAGAGTGACGGGGTCAGGTTTCATGATGAGACAGGTTAACAGCCGAAGTCGACCACTGGCTACGCACAAACTCTTTAAGATGATCAATGTTCATCGGCCTGGCTGTCAGATACCCCTGCACTTCATGACATCCGCAGAAGCGTATTTGCTCAAGTTGCGCCTGAGTTTCAACACCTTCGGCGACCACACTGATATCCAGACTGTGGGCCATGGTCGTCACCGCCTCAACGATGGCCCGAACTCTAGGCTGGTCCAGCAGATCATGAATAAAGTCTTTATCTATTTTGATTTCATCGATGGGCAGGTTCTTCAACATCGCCAAAGAGGAATAGCCGGTGCCAAAATCATCGATAGAAAATTTCAGCCCCTGTTCGCGCAAACGGGTCAGCAACCTCACACTGGCCGCCAAGTCAGACAATGCAGCAGTCTCGGTGATCTCCAGCTGCAGATAAGGATAAAGTTGCGGCGATTGATTGAGCATCCGCATTAATGCCGCCATCAGTTTTTCACTGTTAAACTCCTGCGCCGAAATGTTCACCGATACCCGGTGAATACTCGTGCCCAACAGACCTGCCCCGGATAACTCTTTGTTAGCCTGGCGCACCACAAAAGCCGTAATACCAGAAATCAGATTGTTACGCTCAGCCAGTGGAATGAAGACATCCGGACCGACGAACCCCCGTTGTGGACAGTTCCAGCGAACCAGCACCTCGCAACCGGTTAGCCCGCCGTCATCAACAGAAAACTGCGGTTGATAGACCAGAGACAATTTATCATTGTCGATGGTGTGGCGCAGATCTTTGAGCAATGCTTGTCGTTCACGTTCTGTTTCTGACAACGCCTGATTAAACTGACGAATCATCCCCTGACCGCTGCGCTTTGCTTCTTTGAGGGCACTTTGAGCAGCAAACAGTAACTCTTGTCCATTGCGGGCGTCGCGGGGAAATTTGGCCAGCCCCACGCTGCAGCTCAATGTTAAATCAAACTCCCTGACGACAGCGGAAAATAATTGATTCAGCTCTACCGCATGGCTTTCAATGTCGTCTTGGGGCTCCGTCAGCACTTTGGCCAGTGCAAATTGATCCGTTCCCAGGCGGGCAATCAAATCGTCGGCATGATAGTGGTGCTTCAGGGCCACCGCCAGCTGACGCAACAGCGTGTCTCCACCGGCATAGCCGAGTAGGCGATTGGCCTCTTTAAAACCATCGATATCCAGACACACCAGCATCAGATGTTGCTGATTTTTCTGACAGGCATCCAGTGAATCTTCGAGGTAGCGGGTAAACAAATAGGGGCGCAACAGGCCCGTCAGAGAATCCCGCTGATTCAACTGCTCAATGTAAGTCAGCGCCTTCACCAGCAGAAAAAACAACAGCAATCCGGTCAGACCCACATATAACCAGCCCTTAATGGTTTGCAATGTCGCGGCCAGTTGTGGGTCCGAAACCATGTGTTCCAATGCCATATCAGAAAACAGGATCCAGCCTGCCCCAATCAGCACATAGGCCAGCGCAATCAGTACCGCCGGTCGTATTGCTCTTTTCATGATTTTCCCTTGCTCAGAACAGCACGTATCTAGCTATCCAACGAGGCCCTACGCTAATGCTTTTTGACACAAAGATCCATACACAAGAGACTTGCGCGCAGTCTGCCCGTAAACAAAATACGAAAGACTTAGTGGGGCTACACTGAAATGTGCTGTGCCTGTCTCTACCCGGCAACAGCAGAGCAGGGAGCTTCAGCTGTCAGTACCGTTGTCAGGGGCACCGGTTTGCCTAAAGCAAAGCCCTGACCATAGTCGATACCCAAAGCAGTGAGTGCTCTGCAACTCTCCTTGTCGGAGACAAACTCGGCAATGGTCTGTTTTCCCATACTACTGGCAATCTCATGAATGGCTTTGACTGTGGCGTAATCACTGCGATCCCGACACATATTCCTGACAAAAGAGCCATCAATCTTGACGTAATCCACGGCCATGTTTTTCAGGTAAGTAAATGAGCTCATCCCTGCACCGAAATCATCCAGTGCAAACCGGCACCCCATATCGCGCAAGGTATCGATAAAACGGCTGGCGGAACCGAGGTTAGTGACGGCGGCCGTTTCCGTGATTTCAAAACAGATTTTCTCTGGCGGAATATCTGTATAGCGAAGCTGGTTTACAATGTTATCCAGAAACTCGTCATTGCCCAATGTCATGCCTGAAAGATTAATGGCGCACTTTCCAAGTACATCGAGATGTGCAGGGTGCGCAGCCAGCAAAGCAATGGTGTGTGCAAATACCCACTCATCGATCTTATTCATTAACCCATAGCGTTCGGCAATCGGAATAAAAATACCGGGATTGAGCATTTCGCCCTGTTCGTCCTGCATGCGCAGCAATATTTCGTAATGGCATCCCTCAGGCGCCTGATTAAACGGTACGATAGGCTGGCAATAGAGGACAAAACGGTCATGTTGCAATGCCTCTTGAATCGCATGTACCCATTCCAGCTCATTTTGCTGATAGTTTAGTTGCTGATCACTGGCATCAAATACGTGATATCGATTACGCCCCATATTTTTAGCACTGTAGCAGGCATGATCGGCGGCCTTTATCAACTCAACACTGTTTGCCATCTCGGCACTGATTTCCACCACACCAATGCTGGCGCCGATATGAAATAGCTTTTCGTCCCAGCTGAAGCGGAAGCTGCGAATCGCCTGTAACATCTCAACCAACCTCGGCTTCACGTCTGCCACCGATAACCGGCTGAACACCAGACAAAACTCATCTCCCCCGACCCGGGCCAGCACGTCATGATCGTCAATATGACCGCTGAGTAAATTTGCTACCTGACGCAACAATTCATCGCCCGCCTGGTGACCACAGGAATCATTGACAAGCTTGAACTGATCCATGTCGATATAACACAGGGTCGCCTGTGTTCGGCCCTGTTTGACCTTGCGCAGAATATTGTTGAGCTGACGATCAAAGGCATAACGATTGTATAGACCGGTGAGTTGGTCGTGATTGGCCTGATACTGTACCTGCTGTTGCAACGCCAGGTCGGCAGTGACGTCGCGCCCTATCCCTTCTATGGCAATCAGTTGCCCTTGTTGATCGAACACCGGTGAGTCCCGATATTCAATCTGCCTCACTTCACCATTGGCCGTATAATAATCAACCACATACGGGGCTGGACGCTGGCCATTTGCAAGCTGATGACGAATCTGCTTCTCATTATCCGGGGGCTGCTTTACACATTGACGGTAGTGCCGTCGAAAATATTCGGCACTGTAACCGAGAATATCTTCAACACTGTGACTGACGAAACTGACATTGCCATCGGGATCATGGGAATAAATAAAATGACCGTTCAGCCCCTCCACCAGTCGGCGGAATTTTTCTTCACTGTCTTTCAGTGCCTGTTCACTCCGTCTGCGGGCGGTAATATCCCTGACCGTTACAGCGATGCCATCACCGGCTTTAACAATCTGGATTTTCAGCCATTGGGCTCTTACCAAGTCACTATGCGAAGCCAGGTACTGTTCATAGGCACGCCCGCTGACACACACTCGTTTGCATACTTTCAGCAAGGGATGAGCCTGCAATTCAAGTAATAACTTGCTCAGCAGTCTTCCCTTGAGTACCTGCCCGTCAGTAACAAAGATACTGTGCGCCATATGATTGGCCTCAGCCAGTTTAAAATCACTGATATGGCCATTGCGGTGTACCGCATTAAAGATCAGAATGGCGTCCAGAGAAGCCTCGCTGGCGGCTTTGTATCGCTGTTGTGACTGATTTAACTTCAATGCGCTACGTAACTGGCGCTGAATAAAAATACTGATGATAAGTGACATAAACAATCCGATACCCAGCACCACGTAACCAATGTGCAACGTTCCCCGGTTACTTTGCAGTCTGAGCAGCCATTCACGTCCGGCAAAAGAAAGTGGCTGAGAAATCAATGTTTCACTGGATTTCAGCTCACCATTTACCATCAGTAACTGCTCACCATCGAACAGTTGAAAATTAAAATCCGACCCCACCAGTTCACCGATCATGACCGCTAAGGTCGCTTCAATATCAAAGCTGGCCATAATATAACCATGCTCCAGGTCATAGGGATTAATAGGACGAAGGATAAGAGCGTAATAGCTATCGTCACTGGCGTGATACAGATAACTGGAGAAGACACGGGGTGAAGGGGCCTCCTGGCGAACTTTCGTCAGTGCCGGTAATGCCCGTTGTGTTGGTGCATCGGCCCCCTGATATTTGCTGCTCCAGGCGATATTCAGATTGTCGTCGAGCCAGAGGATGTCATCGAAACCGGGCAAGACGTGACGGGTTGTCTGGGCGCGGGCATGAAACCAGTCGGTTACATTAGGATAGTTTTCAGGCCAGGTAATCATCAAATCTTCCAGTGCCCGTAACCTGTCCGCGGAAAACACTTCGATACTGTTACTGACCTGCTGAGCTACCACCCTTGCCTTGGAGGCCATACGCTGGCGTTCCTGCGTCTCAAGATAAAGGCTTACTAAAACAAACAGTGATACCAGGAAAATAAACAGAATGAGCGGCAGAGCTTTCACTCTTCCCAGGGCGCTGAACAACATAATCACAGCCGATTATCGCTTTTGGGTGACTAATTTACCCCGGATAGATGACAGGAATATGAAATTCCATTATCCGCTGTCGCCCGTTAAGCCCTCCTCGAAAACCCTTCTGTGGTCGGGTTCAGGGGACGGGTATTCCCCGCGCGGCTTCCAGTAATGCAAACCAATGCTGTCGCTCTAAAGCGATGTCTGTTGCTGCCGCCTGCCGGGCAATCCGTTTTTTGTCGCCACTGCCTAAAATGGGCATTGCCTGACCCGGCAAGGCCAGTACAAACGCCAACAGGATCTGATCTAACTCCGCCTGATAATGGGACGCTATCTGTTTGGCTACCTCGCGTAATGCCTTGTACTGAAAGTCGTGAAAGACGCCGCCGCCTCCCAGACAAGACCAGGCCATCGGTCTGACCCGCTGTTGCTGCAGATAATCCAGTGTGCCATCAAACAGGTAATCCGTATGAATAAGGCTGATTTCAAGCTGATTGGTCACCAAGGGGTAGTCCAGCCGCGACTGGAGCAAGGCGAACTGACTCGCGGTAAAATTCGACACACCAAAGTGACGTACTTTTCCACTGGTACGTAACGCCTCAAAGGCACGGGCCACGTCATCTGCATCCATCAGTGGATCGGGTCGGTGCAATAACAACACGTCAATATACTCTGTGCTGAGCTCTCTCAAAGAGCGCTCTGCCGCTTCAATAATATACCCGGCACTGCTGTTGTAATGCTTTTCACTCACCTGTGGCTGGCGTTCACAGGGAAAAAGAATGCCACATTTGGTCACCACCTCAATTCGCTCACGCAATTGCGGGGCCTGTTTGAGCATGCTTCCAAACAGGCCCTCTTCGGTAAAGCCACCATAGACATCGGCATGATCGGTGGTGGTGATCCCTTGCTCCAGTCCCTGCTCAACAAAGGCCTGCAACTCAGAGGAGGTCATCTGCCATTCATGCAGACGCCAGTACCCCTGAATACAGCGGGAGAAACTTAATTCGTCTTTTACCAGTTCAACACGTTGCATACGCTTTCCTGTTGTTAAGAATGCAGTGTCTGGGGTCTAACCAGACGCCAGCCCACAAACGCCATGGCGACAAGGGCCAGTACATAGCAATAAAATACATAGGGTATCAGTGCCACAGGGGAAATCCCAAAACTGGCGCCTAACAGCAGCGCCTGGGCGCCATAAGGGATTAGCCCCTGCACGATACAGGAGAAAATATCCAGTAAACTGGCACTGCGCTGAGGAGGAATATTGCCGTGCTCGGCAAGTTGCCGTGCCGCTTCACCGCTAACAATAATCGAAACCGTATTATTCGCCACGCACAGATTGGTCAGGCTACTGAGCAAAGCGATGGCAAAACTATGGCTGGCGGTATCGTCAGGAGATAACTTACGGGCCAGCGTCGTGATGCGACTGACCAAATATTCCAGCCCCCCCTGAAGACGCATCAGTTCTGACAAGCCACCAATTAACAGCGAAAGGATAAAGATCTCCTGCATCTGTCCAAAGCCGCTGTAAATGTCCTGCCCCAGTCCACTGATATCATAGTCAGCCTGCCACATTCCCATACCTGCACTGACAATAATGCCAGTGGTGAGCACCGCAAAGACATTGAGTCCTGCCACAGCCAGGCCGAGAATCAGCAGGTAAGGTAAGGCCAGCCAGGCATTGCCCTCGGTCAGCGGTAACGTCTGTATTATGGGCGTGAAGAAGCCGGTGATCACAAGCGTGATAATTGCGGCAGGCAAAGCCAGGCGGAGGTTTTCTACAAACTTTTCACGCATCTGGCACCCCTGGGTACGGGTTGCCGCAATGGTGGTATCAGATATGATTGACAGGTTATCACCGAAAATGGCGCCACTCATTAACACCCCAGCCATCAGGGCCGGTTCGATTCCCGTGGCGTCAGCCATGCCCAGTCCAATGGGTGCCATGGCTGCCAGCGTCCCCATTGACGTGCCCATTGCAGTGGACACAAAGGCCCCAAGAATAAACAACCCCGGTAACAGCAACTGTGCCGGTATAACGCTCAGCCCCAGTGCCACCGTAGCGTCGACCCCGCCTGTAATGCTGGCCACCGACGAGAATGCCCCCGCCATCAGATAAATCAGGCACATGGTAATGATATTAGGGTGACCCACACCGCGCACAAACCCTTCGATGGTCTGATTCAGCGACTCCCGTGACAGCCATACCGCCAGCAAAATAGCCGGTAATACCGCCACCGGCGCGGGCAACTGATAAAACGCATAATCGACGTCCTGGCTCTGGTAATAGAAACCCGCTCCCAGAAAGAGCGCCAAAAAAATCAGCAGAGGCAATAAGGCATATTTGCCCCGGGAAAGGCTAGGATTTGACACATGATCACCAAAAAGACGTTTAGACGTCCAAAATACTACCTGTAGCACCGTGACGGAACAAGTAATCTTTTCCACAGCATAGCGTCTGACGAAGGCAAAATTGCGGTAAGGACGTTCAGATAGTCTGCCTTTTGGGGAATACTCGGTGCAGCCTTTGTCAGTGTGCGGTACTGATACAAAGCATGCGGCACAAGCGGCGATGCTTCACCAATCGGATCACAACCCTGCCGCTTCGCGCATCATCTTGTCTTTCACAAGGGGCATGCTGTCAACGGCGCTCAGCCCCACACCCCGCAACAACTTTTTCACGGGGTGATGACCGGCAAACAGGCTTCTGAACCCCTGCATCGCCGCAATCATTCGCACCGCTTCGGCCTTGCGACTGCGTTCATAGGTACGCAGTGCCCTATGATGACTCAGATCTTCTCCATTCTCAGCAAGGCTGAGCAACACCTCTGCCAGCATTTTACTGTCCTTCAACCCCAGGTTGGCCCCCTGCCCGGCCAGCGGATGAATACTATGGGCGGCATCGCCAGCCAGCACAACGCGATGCTTCAGCCACTGCCTGGCATAACGCATGACCAGCGGAAAAGCCATTCTGTCACTCTCCAGCTGGCAATGTCCCAATCTGGCGTCAAATGCCCGGTACAAGGAGCGGGTGAAGTGTTCCGCGTTTTGTTGCATCAGTGCCTGTGCACAGGGCGTGTCCTGAGACCAGACAATAGAGCACAGGTGTGGATCCGCCATCGGCAAAAATGCCAGTGGGCCCTGTGGTGTAAAGACCTGTCTGGCACATTGCTGATGAGGCAACTCGGTGCGCACATTGGCAACGATGGCAGTTTGCTGATAATCAGCAAAACTCAGCGCCATGGCTGCCCGTTTTCTGATTGGTGAATGAATACCGTCTGTTCCCACCACCAATTGCGCCTCAAACCGCTGCTGGTTGGCCAGCGTGACACCGGCCCGCCTGTCATCGGTGTAAAGCTCAACAATGGGCGAGCCCACTTCCAGTTGAACATTTGGGGCTTCCAGCAATCTTTCCCACAAGGTGTTGATCAGCAATTGGTTCTCAATAATATGACCGAGGTGAGTGTGGTTGAGGCTATGACGATCAAAGTTAATTCTGGCGAAACTGTCCTGCTCCCACACTTGCATATGGGTGTAGGGTTGAATCCGCTGTTCATCCAGCTTTTGCCAAATCCCCAGCTGCCGCAGGAACCCCTCGCTGGCCTGGTTAATTGCGCTGACCCGCGTCTGCGGTGTGGAGGTCAGTGACATAAAAGGCAGCTTTTCGTCTATCACAATCAGCTTTAATGGACTGTCAGCCAGGGCGGTGGCCAGTGTCAGCCCGGCCATTCCACCACCTACGATGATCAGGTCAGCACGCTGCATCCTGCCCTCCATATCCCATAGCGGCGTTGGCAAAACGCTGGCGCAGAGGTGAAAAGGCCTCAAGCAACCCCAGCCCCAAATTGCGCCCACCTACCAGCGGCCAGTAGTCATTACTGAATAGCCTGACCAGCGCATCAGTACTATGAATGACCCGGTGTTGGTCCTGCCTGCGCCATTTTTGATAATGCTGCAACACCTTGATGTCTCCCACGTCACCGCGCGCGCGCCACTGCGCTAAAAGCAGCCCGCTAAGACACTCAGCGTCACGCAGACCCAGATTAAACCCTTGTCCGGCTATGGGATGAAGGGTATGAGCGGCATTGCCAATCACCACCGTGCGATGTCGGATCGCGTTATTGAGTGTGCACAGTTCAAGGGGGTAACTACTGCGCCGACTGAGTTCACAAAACCGTCCCGCTGAGTAGCCAAAGTGCTGCTGCAATTGGGCTAAGAAATGCTGCTTTGAGCAATCCATCAAGATCTGTGTGCGTGATGTTGTGACACTCCAGACCAAACCAAAGCCTTTTTCCTGATTGGGTAGCAGTGCCAGTGGCCCTTGCCGGGTGAAACGTTCATAGGCCACATTCTGATGAGGCCTGTCCACCTTCACATTCGCCACCACGGCCGACTGCGCATAATCTTCTACCCTGGCATGAAGTCCCAAAAGCGCAGCAGTGGCCGATTTGCCTCCCTCTGCCACCACCAGTAATGACCCATTGAGTTCACTGCCGGAATCTAGCGCCAAAGTCATACCGTCCTGGCGAGTCTTGACCGCGCTGATACTGTCCGGGCAAAACCAGTCGACCTTACCTGCCACGGCCTGATACAACATGGCCCCGAGCTCCTGTTGCGATATCACATAACCCAGTGCGTCGACCCGTTGCTGGTGATGGTCTAGCAGGCACTGTCCTATATGTCCCTGATCCGTGACTTTAATGCGTTTTATGGCTGTGCTGTGCTGCAATAAAGGCTCAGTCAGGCCAAGCTGCTGCAGGTATGCCGCTGATTGATGAGACAAGGCAATCGAGCGGGCATCAAAACCAGGATGGCGCAGCCCGCTGGCCTGCTGGTCATAGGCTTTCGCCTCAACAACCGCCACTTTCATGCCATTGCCTGACAATGCCAGCGCCAGCAGGCAACCCACCGCGCCGCCACCGGCGATCATCACATCATATTTGGCCACGACGGTTAACGGCTCCCTGCCATCAATGCTTCAATGGCCTGGATCTCCTTCGGCGCGGCGGCGGTCAGATTTTCATGTCCATCCACAGTAACCAAAAGGTTATCTTCAATACGAATACCCGTTGCCCTCCATTTTGGGTCGACATCGGCATCAGCAGGAATGTATATGCCCGGCTCTACCGTCAGTACCATACCCGGCTCCAATGGCCTGTCTTCACCTTCCACTTTGTAATCACCCACATCATGCACATCCAGTCCCAGCCAGTGACCCAGGCCATGCATAAAATATTGTCGGTAGGTTTTTTCTGCCAGATTACCTTCCAGGCTACCGCTGAGTATTCCCAAATCCAGCAAGCCGCGGGTAATCACGACCACAGCCGCTTCTGTGGCTCTGACCAGGGTACTGCCGGGTTTAATTTCTTCAAAAGCGGCCAGTTGGGCATCCAGTACCAGTTGATACAACTGGGCCTGAGCCTCACTAAAGCGACCGTTGACAGGAAATGTACGGGTAATGTCTGCTGCATAGCCCATCAACTCTGCACCGGCGTCAATCAGAATCAGATCCCCGTCTTTGAGAGGGCTCTGGTTTTCGGTGTAATGCAAAATACAGCCATTATCTCCGCTGCCCACTATGGTGCCATAAGCCGGGTGCCTGGCTCCCTGCAAAGCAAATTCGTGGTGTAGTTCGGCCTCCAGCTGATATTCGTAACGCCCGGGGCGGGCAAAACACATGGCTCTTTTGTGCGCATCCGTGGAAATGTCCGCGGCACGGCGCATCAGACTCACTTCGGCAGAAGACTTTATCAACCGCATTTCATGCAGATGTTCACGGATATCAATCAGGGTACCCGGTGGACGCTGTCCCTTTTTACCGGCCTGACGCTGTTGTTCAAGGCAGGCGAACACCAGCGCATCGATATGCTCGTAGCTGCCCTGGGCGAAATACAGTTGCCGGCATCCGGCCAGATACTCAGGTAGCTGTTCTGGTAATTGTTGCAGAGGAAAACTGTGATCAACGCCAACTTGCTCTTTCGCCTTTGCAGGCCCGGTTCTTCGGCCATGCCATATCTCAGCGGCAGGATCCTTTGCCAGACAGAACAATACAGAGGTCGTTTTTCCCTGACGTTTTAACAACAACAGCACGGCATCTGGCTCATGAAAACCGGTCAGGTAATAAAAGTCACTGTCCTGTCGAAAGGGATAATGGGTATCCCGGCTGCGGGTGACTTCGCGAGCCGCCGGGATCAGGCACAGAGAATCATCTTGCAGGTACTCAGCCAGTCTTTGTCGCCGGCTCTGGTATTCACAGCGCTCTATCATCATATCAGTGTAAGGTCTTTGAGGGTGTCGCTGCGCGACTGGCAGAACGCCCCTGTTCGTTAAAGCACAACATGGCCGATACACGCACATATTCCATGACTTCAAAGAGTGCCTGTTCTGAATCTTCGCCCTCCGACATTTTTTCATCCATCCGGCTGATCTCCGAAAAGTCTTCCAATGCCTCTTTGACGTCCTCAGAGCAGCCCGTCAGGTCATTCTGGTGCAGGCCAAAACCAAGCAGGAAGCCCTGCACCCATTTAACCAGCGCCATACCACGGTCATTAATCGGTGCGGCATCATCAGGCAGGCAAAGAATCAGGGTGAAGTCCGCCGCCATGAGTTGCTCTTTAGTTTGCTGATGTAACTGGCTCACTTGTTGTTTAATCTCATCAGGCAGTTTCTCACCCTGATTGATAAAGTCCGCCAGTGCCTCCAGCCATTCGTCACTTTGCACTGACATACCGCCAGCCAGCATCCCCGTGAGGATACCCTGAATCTCTGCTGCATCACTGCTGATAGCAGCCTGTTGCAGTGCACTACTAAGTTGTTCAAATAATTTACTGATGTCGGCCAAAACGCGGTTACTCGTAAGCAGGGAATGCGCCTATGGTACCCCCATCGCCAGCCAACCTCAAAGGCTTATGCGAGGGACAAATCACAAGCGAGAAAAACATCACCGACAGATTGCACTGGTTTTCACATCCCGGACATGCGTATAATGATCTCAGCGCTTTGAGATACTCAGAAGCTGCAGACAAAAACCACAATAAGGCCATTCGGCCTGCAGGCTGACTGACACAGTCACTATCTCACTACGATACAATACCAGTCACTGGCTTTACCGGTGTCTGACAGAGTCAATGTCTCCTGGGATGTACGCCAGTTCAGTAATGTCCCTGGCCGATGCTAATCTCCAAGGGGGTTGAATTACATTGCTATTGCGCAAGCTCGGCATGTACCGAGAAGCCTGAGGCGATGATGAAGCCCCCGCCCTGAACTTTTCGGTTCTAGGGCTCAATCTGAGCAGCGGCATTTTGGGAGACACCCTTTTTCTTAACGGCCCCTGTTGAGGACCTGAGGATGGGGGATGCGGTTCAGAGCCGGTCTTGCTCCTGCTTATGCCCATCCTTTGCCATTTTATGCACGTATTTGACGAACAAGTCACTCAAAAAGCGTTCAGAATCAAAACCCAGACGCTTCGCCACATCTGACACCCTGACATTGCTGCGCATCAATATCCTCTTGGCGTATTCGAGCCGATAGTGATAAACAAAGGCGCGGAAGTTGCGTTTTAACAGACTCCTGGATGCCACTGCCAGCACTGTAGGATCAACATCGGCAAGCCGGGCAAAGTCTTTTAATCTCAGTCCAATACGTTTGTAGGCTTTATGCTTGAGCATGGCTTGCTCTGCCCGGGTCAGCGCTTCGCGCAATGTCGATTCGTCATAATCAGGCGCGTGCAATTTGTTATAGTCCAGTGGTGAAGGGGCATAGCGGCGCTTTTCCATCAGTACCAGGGTAAGTACCACAAACAACAGGTAGTAACACCCCTGCAACACTATCAGCCAGTGTTGCAATGGCAGTAAGTCCAGTGCCACCAACAGGGTAATCACCGCGCCACAAAACGCCAGCGTCACCAGACTGGCGAAGGCTTTAAAGCCCGCCGAAAAGCGGTACAGGTGGGTATCGACCACTTGATCACTCAGTCCCATGGTATATTCGCGGATGCGACTCTCCACGTTGAATGCCTGCCATAACATGGCCAGCTGACACAACAGCATATAGCCGTACAACACACCATGTTGGGTTACCTCGCCAATTGCCCCCTGTTCCAGTAACGCCGATTTGTAGTCTGCAGAAAACCACCAGAAAGGAATGGATGCCAGCACGGCCACCGCACCTGGCACCAGTAACATGTTTACGGCAATCTTCTTCATATCAAGCACTAAGCGGGTAATAGCCAGGCACAGCAACGAGGTAATCAGCGCCGGTAAAGGGTAAAACAGCATCACTAAAAAGTGCCAGCCTGGTCCCAGTTCAAAGGCCCTTAACGCGTTTTCCGTAAGCATTAAGGGGCACAGCATCACTGCAATCAACAACTCCCGGCGATGAGGAAGGCCATCGAATCGCGCCCATATCAGCATCACGGGAATGAACCCGATTGCCAGTGCAATGAGTATCGCGGTCTGATAAAAGGTCATGTTGGCCATGGGCCGGTCCTGCTCTGCTGCGCCACTGCTTGCTAAGAGTTAAGTCCCATCAGGAGGGTTCTTTGAGTTGCGCCTGTTGCCGGCTTTGCTCCATTATCTGCACCAGACGCTGACTTTTCTCCTCTCCCCAGGCGCGCAATTTGTCTTTATTTTCCACATCGGCTTGCTCCAGCTCTGCCATCAGCAAACTCAATAACTTGAGCTCCTCGATACCATCAAGAATATCCAGCCAGGGCGCCCGATACTGTTCTCTGCGTTCCTCACCAAAAATATCGGCCAGAAACAGGCTGTTGAACAATGCCTGATCCAGGCTCGACTCCGCTGACAGATAATGCTGCGGATTAAAGGCCTTGTCTCTGGGCATACTTTGACTGATCTGAAACCAGCTTTGTGCCAGCCAGCCTTTGGCGTGCTCCAACACCGGTGTCTGCCAGGCCCGGTCACAATCACGCCATGGCTGTCGGATAGGCAGAGCGGTAAGCGCCAATTGTAAACTGGCGTTCTCTTTCGTGCAGATAAGCTCACCAGGCTGATACTGTCGCAACATGCCCTCATACCGCCCCTGCAGATAACTGAGAAAATCCTGGTGCTTCATCAGACGTTTACGAAAAGCCCCTTTACGTGAGCGCAAGGCCTTGATTTCAAGCAACGCATCTACCCAGTACCAATCATCCAACCATTTCATCAATCGTTGCTGCAATTCCATCAGCTCTGGGCATTGCAGCATCGGCAGGTACAGATTCAGCGCCTGGGAGACCAGATGTATGCCGGTGCGTATTCCCTTCAGCGCTTTAGGTTTTTGGGTTTCCAGATAACACAGCTCATGCCATTGCCAATAGTCGAGTCCCATTTCAAGGGCCCGACAGAAGGCCTCTTCCACACTGGTGTCCTGGTCAAGATCAACAAAGCCGGGTAATGGCCGGGACTGCAATTCCTGTCCGCCCGCCAACAGATAACCTCTGGCCGCTTTGCTCATCACCCCGGCACGAAGGGGCAGAACATCAATCAGCTTATCTGCCACGTCAAAAAGTGTCCCAACAGGACCGGATTTAAGCTCTATTTCAATTTCATTGATGTCAGTCTGATGTCCCTGTGCACTAATGCTGCCCCTGTCATAGACCAGCTCCAGCACACTCTCCTCATTCAGCGTCAGATGATAGATGTGACGTTGAAAATGAGTGGTAAATATCACTTCAAGGTGCTGCTGCAAACTGCCTACATTGACATCCTCAGACCAGATTTGAGGGTCAAATAAACTCAGATCCGGTTGTGGCTGGTCAATATCCACATTGTATTCTGGTCGCTGCTGCAGACTGCCTTGACGGGTCCCTGCCGTTTTTATGGTTTGCTCGTACTGACCGTTCTGACCGCGCACCCTCAGGCCCATCTCCATAGCGCGAAAGGACTTTTCTTCCGTGTCATAGTACTGGTTAAACAACGACACCTCAGAGGGATCACAGTGCCCTCCAAGTTTGGGCAACACCTGGTTTTCAATTGTGGCGATCACATCAGCGTCTCCACAGACCAGCAGTTTTAATTCAGTTTCCATTTCTTATCTGGCTCTTCTGACAGGTCCCAAACATTACCCCTAAGCTCTGCTCTTGGCAATTCCTCAGCATAGACAGAAGATTCGGTACCTGGCGGTCACGGGTATCACTTGCCTTTCCTTGCTGCTCACCATACCATCTTAAAAAAACGCATCGAGACCCATTTCACCCATGACAATATTCTTGCGACAGCTGATCAGATTGATGTGCCTGCTACCCGGATTACTTTTCATTTCCAGTACGGTGCTGGCTCAGGACGCCGAACGCAGCAGCGAGCAGACTGTGTATATTTCTGATGACCTTTATACCTTCATCCATGCAGGTCCGGGGCGCAATTACCGCATCCTTGGCTCTGTGGTTGCCGGCACACCGGTAACGTTGCTGCAACGCAATGATGAAGAGGGCTTTGTTGAAATCGTTGATGATAAACAACGCACCGGGTGGGTCGACAACCGATTTATCAGTGACACACCCTCTGTCAGAGAGTCCGTTCCCCAACTGGAGGAATCGCTGCAGCAAGCTCAGGCAGACCTCGCGCAGACGCAACAGCAAAATGATCTGTTGAATCAGCAAATTCTTGACCTGAGCTCGCGCAACGAGCAACTGCAGGCAAAACTGCAGGAAGTTCAGCAGCAACATGGTGAGTTGCAGCAACAGTTAGCCAGTATCGATAACAAGATTCAGATTGAGTGGCTCACCCGCGGCGGTATCATCGCACTGGGCGGACTGATACTGGGCGTAATCCTGATGCTGATCCCAAGAAAGCGCCGTCGCAACGATAACTGGATGTGATACTGACTCGTGTGCGGCCTATCTTTGTAAAGATGGGTTAACACTTAACCTGTACTTCTCTGTAGCCCGGTCTTTACCGGGCTTTTTTTATCCCCATGTTTAAATTCAGCTGTCGGTAACTCGGGTTTGTTGTCATTTGATGTTCTTGTCGCGGCAAGGTTTACAGGTGATGGCGAGCTTGCGTTGAGTGCGGTAGAAAAGGAATTATATTTTGGATACAGTCATTAAAGGAGAGCGTAGTCCAATTAATTAGGAGGTGTTGGCGTACTTTACCAACATTTGATGTATCAGGGTTCAGCCCGCAACAATAGGATTGATCATGTTTAAAGCCAGCGAATTACTAAGCGAAGATTATCAACTTCCTTCTCTTGAAAAGTTGCAGAGCATTATCACTGATAATTACATGGTCAATGAGGATGCCTACCTTAAAGAATTGATCAGCCTTGTCCCTCAGGATCAGCCAACCCAGGATGAAATTGAGCAGCAAGCCGCTCGTCTGGTAGAAGAAGTGCGCGAAGAGACGTCCAGCGGTGACAGTATTGATGCGTTTTTACAGGAATATAGCCTGGACACCCATGAGGGCGTCATTCTGATGTGCCTTGCCGAAGCGTTACTGCGCATTCCTGATGCAGAGACCGCTGACGCATTGATTAAAGACAAGCTTTCCGGAGCAGACTGGCGCAGCCACCTCGAAAAGAGTGATTCTTTACTGGTCAACGCGTCCACCTGGGGGTTAATGCTGACCGGCAAACTGTTTCATCTGGATAACAGAGGTGATGCCGATAGCGACAAAGTTTTAGATAAAATGATTTCGCGCCTCGGTGAACCGGTTGTGCGCAAGGCAATGTATACTGCGATGGGTATAATGGGCCGCCAATTCGTGCAGGGAAAAGATATCCATGAAGCACTGAAGTTCAGCCGCAAACAACGGGATGAGGGCTATACGCACTCCTATGACATGCTCGGTGAAGCCGCCATCACGCGCAAAGATGCCAATAGATATTTCGATGCCTACGCCGATGCGATCAGATCTATTGGCGAGGAGGAGTTCGACACTAAGCATCCGGCCCCGCCCACCATATCCATAAAACTCTCTGCCCTGCACCCTCGCTATGAAGCATCCGAGGAGGAGCGGTGCATGACAGAGTTGGCCGAGTCTTTAGGCAAACTGGTAGAACTGGCCCGCAGTAAAAACGTTGGAGTCAGCATCGATGCTGAAGAGGCAGATCGCCTTGAGTTGTCACTGAAGATCTTTGAAAAAGTCTATCGCAGCCCGGCTGCCAAAGGCTGGGGCAACCTGGGAATGGTTGTGCAAGCTTATGCAAAAGGAGCGTTACCGGTACTGATGTGGATTTCACAGCTCGCCAAAGAACAGGGCGACCTCATTCCAGTGCGTCTGGTGAAAGGGGCTTACTGGGATACAGAGATTAAGCTTTGCCAACAAATGGGCACAGACGGCTATCCGGTATTTACCCGCAAAGCCGGTACAGACGTCAGCTATCTGGCCTGCGCGCGCTTTTTGCTCAGTGAAAGTACCCTGGGTGCCATTTATCCACAGTTTGCCACACACAATGCCCATACTGTTGTCGCGATCAGGCATATGGCTGATGGCCGGGACTTTGAATTTCAGCGACTGCATGGAATGGGTGAAGAACTCTATAATTGTATTCTGGATAAAACATCTAATATCAATGTGCGCATTTATGCGCCAGTGGGGGCGCATAAAGATCTGCTCCCCTATCTGGTCAGGCGCCTGCTGGAAAATGGAGCTAACAGCTCCTTTGTACATAAACTCCTGGACCCGGATACACCCGTGGAATCGCTGGTGAATGATCCGCTGGATTATCTGAAGCATTTGCCAACACTGTCTAATGATCAGATTCCGTTACCTGGTAATATTTACATAGACCGGGACAACTCCAAAGGTCTCAATCTCAATATTGGCTCTCAATACCAGCCATTCATGCAGAAAGTCACGGCCTTCAACGATCACCAGTGGCATGCAGGCCCGGTGGTGAATGGTGAAACACTGACTACCGGAGAAGTTCACCAGGTGGTATCACCACAGAATCTTTCTCATCAGGTAGGTCATATTTACCTGGCTGATGAACAAGGCACAGAGCAAGCTATTGCCACAGCACACAGCGCATTTCCAAACTGGAGCCGCACTTCGGTAGAGATGCGTGCCAGTGCACTGGAAGAATTCGCCGACCTGATGGAGCAACACAAACATGAGCTGATTGCGTTGTGTACACTCGAAGCCGGTAAGCTGTTGCAGGATGGTATCGATGAAGTGCGTGAAGCCATTGATTTCTGCCGCTATTACGCAAAAGAAGCAAGAAAGTTATATGCCTATCCAGGACCTCTTATGGGGCCTACCGGCGAGCGTAATGAACTGTTTGTCCAGGGCCGGGGAGTATTCGCCTGTATCAGCCCCTGGAATTTCCCGCTGGCTATCTTTACCGGTCAGATTGCAGCTGCTCTGGTAACGGGTAACACTGTCGTGGCCAAACCGGCGGAACAAACCAGCCTGGTCGCTTATCGCGCCGTACAACTGATGCTCGAAGCCGGCATCCCGGCCGATGTGATTCAATTATTACCTGGCACCGGTGCCGAAGTGGGCGGCAAGCTATCCAGTGATGAACGCATTTGCGGTATCTGTTTTACTGGCAGCACGGCCACGGCGAAAGCAATCAATCGCACCCTTGCCGAGCGCGAGGGTGCGATTGCCACGCTGATCGCAGAAACCGGTGGTCAGAATGCCATGATCGTCGACAGTACAGCACTGCCTGAGCAGGTGGTTAAAGACGTGATCCACTCCGCCTTCACCAGTGCCGGACAACGTTGTAGTGCTTTGCGTGTATTGTATCTGCAGGAGGATAATTCTGAACGGGTGCTGGAGTTACTTGATGGGGCGATGCAGGAATTAAGTGTCGGCGACCCGATTCACTATAGAACGGATGTCGGACCGGTTATTGATGAAAAAGCTCAGCAGGACCTGAACGAACATGTCAGAACTATGAGTGAAAAAGCAAAAGTACTGGGCAAAGCACCGATGCCAAAAGACACCGAAAGGGGTAGCTTTGTACAGCCAATAGCCTTTGAAATCAGCAATATAAACGACCTTGAAAAGGAGCACTTCGGCCCGATTCTGCATGTGGTGAAATACAAAGCTCAGGATCTGAATAAAGTGATTAATGACATCAACAGCACCGGCTATGGCCTGACTTTAGGCATTCACAGTCGCAACGAGTCAATGGCGGCTTATATTGCCGATATGGCCAACGTCGGAAATGTATATATCAACCGAGACCAGATTGGTGCGGTAGTGGGCGTACAACCCTTTGGTGGACAAGGCAAATCAGGAACCGGTCCCAAAGCGGGCGGGCCACACTATTTGTACCGCTTTATCACAGAAAAAACCCGCACCAATAACATTACCGCCATTGGTGGTAATGCCAGCCTGTTAAGTCTTGGGGACTGATCCACAACGCCATGGCACGGACTCGTGCCATGGCATGTGCTGATTTCTCCAGCAAAAAACCGGTAAATGGTAAAGATGTATTTACCTGATAGCCAAGTTAGGATAAAAAGACGCCGGTTCCCTCCAGCTGTTGAATTAAATAAGGATTGCCTATGTTGTTGCCTTCACTTGCTATTATCTTTGGCCTGATACTTTTAGTGTACAGTGCAGATAAGTTTGTAGAAGGCGCTTCGGCGACCGCAAAGCATGCTGGTATGCCCTCTTTACTGATCGGCATCGTTATCATCGGGTTTGGTACCTCTGCCCCGGAAATGGTGGTCTCTGCAATGGCCGCGGTTGACGGTAATCCGAGCCTGGCGCTCGGTAATGCCTATGGTTCAAACATTACCAACATTGCGCTCATTCTCGGTGTCACCGCGCTGATTTCGCCGATTGCCGTGCAGTCGCAGATCATCCGTAAGGAGTTGCCGTTACTGTTGGGGGTAACCTTGCTGGCCGGCTGGCAACTCTATGATGGCTTTTTATCAACACTCGATGCCGTGATTCTGCTGTTAGTGCTTTTTGCGCTAATGGGCTGGTCAGTGAAGCAAGGCTTGTCGCAGCGACAGGATATCCTCTCCAGCGAAGTGGACAGTGAACTGGCTATTCATCCCATGCCACTGAAAACCGCGCTGTTCTGGTTAGTCACAGGACTGATCTTGCTCGTAATCAGTTCCCGCATACTGGTGTGGGGTGCGGTTAGCATCGCACAAACCCTGGGCGTCAGCGACCTCATCATCGGTCTGACCATTGTTGCCATTGGCACCTCGCTGCCAGAGTTAGCGTCCTCTGTGATGGCCGCTAAAAAGGGGGAGCACGATTTAGCGCTGGGTAATATCCTCGGCTCCAACCTATTCAATACTCTGGCGGTAGTGGGTATTGCTGCGGGTATCCATCCTTTGCAGGTAGAAGCCGATGTGCTTTATCGCGACTGGATGCTGATGCTTGCTCTGACCCTAGGCTTACTGATTATGGGCATTGGGCTAAAAGGACAAGGACGCATCAGCCGCATCGAAGGTTTGTTGCTACTGGTGGTTTATTTCAGCTATACCGGTTATCTGGGCTATAGCGTCATCTTCCCACAACTCTGATGGGGGCGGTATGTTAAAACTTTTCAGATTTGAAAATGGGGTTATTGGTGAAATCGCCACCGATGACGAGCCACTCAATCAGGCGCTGAATCAGGCGCATTGGGTCGATGCGCAGGAACCGGAAGAGCTGGAGCGCCAGGGGTTACAAAACCTGATGCGACTAGACCTGCCGGTCTCTGATGAAATGGAAGAAATTGAAGCCTCAGCCCGCTACTTTGTGGATCAGGCCGGTATCCATGTGCATTCAATGTTTCTGACTCAGAGCGAAGGCCGCCATACGACCAGTTCCGTGGCCTGTATCCTTCAGCCTAACCGCCTCATCACGATCCGCGATACCGAGCTGGCAGACTTCCGTTTACTGCGCATGCGGGCCCGGCGCGGGCAGGTAGAAAGCCATTCTCCTGCAGAGTTGTTGGTGACTTTACTGGAGCAGAAAGTCGAAAACCTCGCCGATAACCTTGAAGACATCCACCGTAATCTGGAGAACACCAGTTATCTGGTTTTGGAAGAAGAGAACTCGGATTTGGAGGAAGCCATTGCCCAGTTGGCAAAATCTGAAGACAGCAATGGAAAAATACGCCTCTGTCTGATGGACACGCAGCGCGCGATTTCCTTTTTGTTGCGTCATTTACGCAGCTATCCGGAGTTGCAGGAATCCTGCAGGGAAATCATGCGCGACATTGATACACTGATGTCTCACACCACCTTTTTATTCGATAAAATCAACTTTTTGATGGACTCCACACAGGGCTTTATCAACATTGAGCAGAACCAGATTATCAAGATCTTCTCCATTGCCGCGGTGGTATTTCTGCCACCGACCCTGGTTGCCAGCATGTATGGCATGAACTTTGTCAATATGCCGGAATTACAATGGATGCTTGGGTATCCCTGGGCATTGGGCCTGATGCTGGTTTCCGGGATCACGCCTTACCTGTTGTTCAAATACAAAGGGTGGCTGTAATCGGCGGCTTCAGCGTTATCCGCTCAATAAAAACATTGCGACAATTCCTGCAGTCGGCATAATTGCAAAGATTGAGTCGATAAGAGGTGGTGGCAGATGAAATGGATAAGCCTGGTGTTACTGACACTGCTCTGCCTGCTACAGTATCGCCTATGGTTTGGTAAGAACAGTATTCCTGATTATTGGAAAATGAAACAGGAAATCCAACAGATGCAGGAGCAAAATGCCAATCTGGCACAGCGCAATAATCTGCTCAAAGCCGACATCGAAGATCTCAAAATTGGCCTGGATGCCATTGAAGAGCGTGCCCGCAATGAGTTGGGCATGATTAAAGAAGGTGAAACCTTCTATCGGATTCTGCCTCCAGAGCAACACCCCTGATATGCCAGCCCAAGCCGTCTCCTATACTGCCGTTGTCCCGGGTGCAGGTATTGGTACACGCATGCGTTCATCCGTGCCGAAACAGTATCTGAAACTGGCCGGAAAGACCATTCTCGAACACTGTCTGGAAAACCTGATTACCCATCCGCGCATTGATCGAATCGTTCTCTGTCTGCAGCCACAGGATCCCTGGTTTAAGCAACTCGAACTTACCGATAAAAAATGGCTGACCACGGTAGAAGGCGGCGCACAAAGAGCTGATTCAGTCCTCAATGGTCTGGCTGAGGTAACAGACTCACAGTGGGTGCTGGTACACGATGCCGCGCGCCCCTGTCTACCTCACAAAGACCTCGATATGCTATTAACATTGGCGGACAAAGAGCATGGGGGCATATTGGCCATGCCGGTAAGAGACACCATGAAACGTGCAAACGAGCAGGGCTTAGTGACCCACACTGAGGACCGAAATCACCTCTGGCATGCACTGACCCCCCAGTTTTTTCGTTGCGCAGAGTTAAAGTCGGCACTGACTCAGGCTTTAGCAAAAGGCGTTCAGATTACCGATGAGGCTTCAGCCATTGAATGGGCCGGTGGCCAGGTTCAACTGGTACCCGGTAACCCCTGTAATATAAAAATCACACACCCTGAAGACCTGGCTCTGGCAGAATTCTACTTACAGCACATGACACAACAAAGGGAACAACGATGAATATTCGTATCGGCCATGGCTTTGATGTACATAGATTTGGCGGCACCGGCCCTGTGATCATTGGCGGCGTTGCCATCGACTATGTACAGGGACTGCTGGCGCATTCAGATGGCGACGTGGCGTTACATGCCATCTGCGATGCCTTGCTGGGTGCATTGGCACTGGGCGACATTGGCCGTCACTTTCCTGATACTGATGCAGAGTATGCCGACGCCGACAGCCGGGTTCTGCTGCGCCACGTGTTTTCGCTGGTCAAAGAAAGAGGCTATCAGCTGGGTAATCTGGATATGACACTGATTGCCGAATCACCCAAAATGTCTCCCCACATTGATGCGATGCGTGAAAATATTGCCGCAGATCTTAACGCTCATATCAGTCAGATAAATGCTAAAGCCACCACCACCGAGAAGCTTGGCTTTACCGGGCGTAAAGAAGGTATCGGCTGCCACGCCGTGGTGCTGCTGGAAAAGGTTGAATAAGTGAATCTGGATACTCATCATTGGGCCTACCTGTATGGGCCTCCAAAAAGCCGTGGCATCCTCAAGCAGGAACCGCAGGATTTTATTGTCAAAGAACACCTGGGTTTTGAACCCTGTGGTGAAGGCGAGCACATTTTTGTTTGGCTGCGAAAAACGGGGCTTAACACCGCTTTTGTTGCCGAACAGCTTGCCCGTTTTGTGGGAGTACATCCTCGCGCTGTGACCTTTTCCGGACGCAAGGATAAACATGCCGTCACCGAGCAATGGTTTGGTGTGCACCTTCCGGGCAAACATGAGCCGGTCTGGCGCGATTTCGATCTACCCGGCGCTACGATTCTTGCCAGCAACAGGCACAACAAGAAATTACGTACAGGAACCCACAAAGGTAATCGGTTTGAATTGTGTCTCAGAGACATACAGGCCGACCCATCCCTGGAAGCCCGCCTGGAAAAAGTCAAACTAGGTGTTCCTAACTATTTTGGCGAGCAGCGCTTTGGCATTGCTCAGGGGAATTTGCATCTGGGCATGCGGATGCTGGAAGGAGAGACCATTCGCAACCGCCAGAAGCGCTCCATGGCTATTTCGGCACTGCGCGCCTGGTTGTTCAACCAGACGCTGAGTGAGAGGATTGAGGGAGGCCACTTTGCTAACATGCTGCCAGGCGATATCATGATACTGGCTGGCAGCAACAGCTTTTTTTGTGCACAACAGGTAGAAGAGGCGCTGCTCTGCAGACTCACCCAGGGCGATATTCAGTTATCGGCGCCTCTTTGGGGTGAAGGACAACCAGAAAGCCAGGGCGATGCGCTGCGCTTTGAACAGGAGGTGGCTGACCGTTATGCCACCTTGAGCGCAGGGTTGGCCGGTCTGGGACTCAGGCAGGAAAGGCGGCCATTAAAGTTGTTGCCTGAAGATCTTAGCTGGCAATTGAGCGATGACCAGCTCAAATTATCCTTTAGTTTGCCTCCGGGAGGCTTTGCCACTGCCGTAGTCAGAGAACTGATGATGACAGTCGAACCAACAAAAGGGACGCAACATGCGCATATTACTGAGCAATGATGATGGCGTACACGCAGAAGGGCTCGCTAGCCTCTATCTTGCGCTGTCAGAACAGCACGACGTCACGGTTATTGCACCGGATCGGAACTGTAGCGGCGCCAGCAACGCCTTGTCATTGCAACAGCCCTTGCGTATCCAGAAAATGAAAAGCGGCTTTTATGCGGTCAATGGCACCCCCTCAGATTGTGTGCACCTTGGCATAAACAGCTTCTTAGACGAAGATCCTGAATTAGTCGTCTCGGGCATCAATCATGGTGCCAACCTCGGCGATGATGTGATTTATTCCGGCACCGTAGCGGCGGCAACGGAGGGGCGCTATATGGGCCTGCCGGCCATCGCTGTCTCCCTGTGCAATTATCAGGGTGGGCATTTTGAGACTGCCGCAAAAGTGGTCTGTGAACTGATTCAGCGCATGGCAACTCACCCCTTACCGGCCGATCAGATCCTCAATGTCAACGTGCCGGATCTGACTTACGAACAGCTCAAAGGCATGCAGGTCACCCGACAGGGCAGACGCCATCGGGCCGAGTCCATGGTGCGGGACCAGGATCCCTGGGGCCGTGAAATTTACTGGTATGGCAAAGTAGGACAAGAACAGGATGCCGGGCCAGGTACGGATTTTAACGCGATTGCCAATGGCTATTGCTCTGTCACTCCCCTGAGTGTCGATATGACCGCTTACCAGAGTCTGGATGACATGCAGAGCTGGATTGAAAAACCTTAAAAGAAACCGATAAGAAAAATAACATAATGAGTCATACACAACGTTCACACTCGCGAAAAGGCGAGACGTTAGCCCGCTTGTTACATCAGGAGGGCATTACCAATCAGCAGGTGTTGCAAGCCATCGCGGCGACACCACGGGACGTGTTTTTACCCGATGCGCTGAAACACAAGGCCTATCAGAATACCGCCTTGCCCATCGGCCAGGGACAAACCATCTCTCAGCCCTATATTGTCGCCAGAATGACAGAGCTGTTACTGGAGGCCCCTAATCAGGCTAAGAGCATTCTGGAGATAGGTACAGGTTCCGGTTATCAAACCGCCATTCTCGCGCAACTGTTTGGCAAAGTGTTCAGCGTGGAGCGCATCAAAGCCTTGCAGTATCAGGCCAAGCGCCGTATGCAATCCCTTGATTTACATAATATTTCAATGAAGCACGGTGATGGCTGGGAAGGCTGGGCCAGCAAAGGCCCATTTGATGCCATTATTGTTACTGCAGCCGCCAGCCACATGCCGAGTAAATTGCTTGAACAACTCGCCGATGGCGGCAGGCTGATTATTCCTGTTGGCGACAGCAATCAGCTTTTATACGCCATCACCCGCAACGGTGATGATTTTGAACAAACTCAGGTAGAAGCAGTACGCTTTGTGCCGCTGATCCCCGGAAACATTGTGTGAAAATTTTTGAGTACTGCTATGACAGCGCCATGCGATGGGCACGGCACCGCCATGCGCCGCGATATCTGAGCGCCATGACCTTCGCCGAATCGGTGTTTTTTCCTATTCCGCCCGATGTGATGCTCGCGCCTATGGCGCTGGCTAAACCGGAAAAAGCATGGTTCTATGCCCTGATAACCACGCTGTCTTCAGTGGCAGGCGGCATAGCCGGCTATCTATTAGGATGGTTGGCCTATGATTCATTACTGCAGCCTTTGATTGAACAAATGGGGTATGCGGATAAGGTGGAACGTGCCATTGCCTGGTTCGAACTCTACGGTGTGTGGGTCGTGTTTTTAGCCGGTTTTTCGCCTATTCCCTATAAGGTCTTTACGCTCAGTGCCGGTTTTCTGCAAATGGCCTTCTTACCCTTTGTCCTCGCTTCCACCGTCGGCCGGGCCATGCGCTTTTATCTGGTTGCCGCGTTAATGAGATGGGGCGGTGCGCCGATGGAGGCCAAACTTCGCCAGTATGTCGAAGCAATTGGCTGGGCCATGGTGGTAATGGTCGTTGTGCTGTATTTTGTGTTGAGGTAGCCATGTTTCGCCGGGCTGCTTTTCTGTCTGTCCTGATCATGCTTGTAAGCGGCTGTGGTTCACGCACAACCCCGGCACCGGTTATGGAGTTAAGCCAGCCCAAATCCTTCAGTCAGTTTCAACAAGATGGGCAGACTGATGAGTATAGAGTGCAACGTGGTGACACGCTCTTTTCCATTGCATGGTACTCAGGAAATGATTACCGGGATTTGGCCCGTATCAATAACCTGCAAGCCCCTTATAGAATCTACCCTGGACAGCAATTACGCCTCACAGAAGCAGAAAAAATCCCGTCTAAACCGATACAACAGACAACTGGTCAGACCTCAAAAATAAATACAAATCAGACAGTTGACCCTCCGAAAAAGCAGGCGTATGGTAAATCTAAAGCTGCTCAAAAGAGCAGCAGTTCCTCCGCCAGGAATGTGTTTCCTGAGCGCGTTGAACAGTGGCTTTGGCCCGCAGAAGGAAAGCTGGTCGGGCGATTTTCACTGAAGGAACATGGTAATAAAGGAATAGACATTGCTAACGCGCGTGGTACGTCCATTTTGGCGTCAGCGGCGGGTAAAGTGGTTTACACTGGCAATGCATTAAGAGGGTTTGGCAATCTGGTGATCATTAAACACACCGATGCCTATCTTACGGCTTACGCCCACAATCAGGATATTCTCGTCAAAGAGCAAGACTGGATTAAGGCGGGCCAACAAATTGCGACAATGGGAGATAGTGGTACGTCGCGGGTTATGCTTCATTTTGAAGTGCGCTATAAGGGCAAATCCGTCGATCCACTGAGGTTTCTTCCTGACAGAAAATAACAATAAATAAGAATAAAAACGAAAGGAGAGCGATAAACCAACCTACAACTTGCTGGAGATACTGTCATGGGTCAAAAGAAACTGAAAGATGCAGACCTGACTGAAGAAATTGAAGACGTTATCGAATCTGATATAGAAGATGCCGATAACGATGTCGACCCAATGGAAGAAATCCTGGCGAATCAGGATGATACCCCTAGAAACCTGGATGCCACCCAACTTTACCTCGGCGAAATAGGTTTTTCTCCCCTGCTCAGCGCTGAAGAAGAAGTTTACTTTGCACGCCGCGCTCTCAAAGGTGATGAAGCCTCAAGAAAACGGATGATCGTCAGCAACCTGCGTCTGGTGGTAAAAATTGCCCGCCGCTACAATAATCGGGGTCTCGCCCTGCTGGATCTCATCGAAGAAGGTAATCTGGGACTGATCCGCGCTGTCGAAAAATTTGATCCTGAACGAGGCTTTCGCTTCTCTACCTATGCCACCTGGTGGATACGCCAGACCATTGAACGGGCGATCATGAATCAGACCCGCACCATCAGGCTGCCGATTCATGTGGTCAAAGAACTCAATGTCTATTTGCGCGCAGCCCGGGAACTGGCGCAGAAACTCGATCATGAGCCAACTGCCGAAGAGATTGCCGCCGCACTGGAAAGGCCGGTAGAAGACATTACCAAAATGCTGAGACTGAACGAGCGTATCAGTTCTGTGGATACGCCAATTGGTAGTGATAATGACAAAGCCCTGCTGGATATTATCGCCGATGAAAAAGGTCATGGGCCGGAGGCCGACCTGCAGGACAAGGATATGAAGAGCAGCATTATTCACTGGCTGCATGAACTCAATCCAAAACAGCGGGAAGTCCTTGCCAGACGTTTCGGTCTGATGGGTTATGAACCCTCTACCCTGGAAGATGTGGGCGCGGAAATTGGTCTGACCCGTGAACGTGTTCGTCAGATACAGGTAGAGGCCTTACGCCGGCTACGGGATATGCTTGGCCATCAGGGACTCAACCTTGAGTCTTTATTCAGCAAAGACTACTGATAGCCTCATAACACGTCTTCTGCCAGCAACAACAGCTTACCCAGCCCCTGTTCTTTGAACAGGGTGAGGGTAACCTGGTAGGGATCAGGCTGAAACCACTGATAATCCAACGCCTTTCTGTCCGGTAAAAAATTGTGCACCTTAGCCGGCTTCCCCAACAATGCGATCACTTCGGCTTCTGACATCCCTGCACGCAGGGGAATATCGAGACATTGCAATATCTGTGTGGTCTTATGGGGAGGGAGATTAAGTAAGTCCAGACTTATCAGGCGAGTGTCACTGGGTGACACTTTACTGCGCAGAAACTCGGTGGCGCCGACCGCCTCACCCAGCCATTCGCGGCCCATAAACTGCCAGCTATCAAATTCCTCTACAGATTCTGGTGCTAAAAAATGAGACAACCTCAGTCTGGCAAAGTCACGATGGCTTATCACAACAGATCCTTTTATCGATGTGCCACTGATGCAGGTACCCCCTGCTATTACTAGCCTATTCCACTCTCGTCAAAACACAAACTTCCTGTTAACACTTCTTCAAAAAAGTGTCATATAAATTTACACTTTATGACACGGATGACACAGATAATTTCATATCTTATTGTTTTAAAAGCATAAACAATAATGGCACGGTTTAAGCTACCTGAGCATACAACGAGCAATTTGTTACTACATGTAATGTACTGAGGGAATAAACTAATGAAATTGTCAAATTTGCTAAAAATATCCGCACTCGGCATGGCCGCCGTGCTGACCGCAACCCCCGCTTCCGCCATCCTGCTAAGTGGCTGGACTGGCACAGGTAACTCCGGCACCTTGGGCGCCGATGGTGTTGTGACTCTTTCTCCTTACGGAGACAGCCAGTACGGTTATGTCAGCACCAACGGTGGCGTTACTGGTGTAGGTTTGCCAGGTGTAGGCGGCACAGGCAACGCTACGGATGGTTCGGTGATCACCTCTCCTATTTTTGCCGCAGAGTCAGGTGATGCCCTGGAGTTCTACTTTAACTATGTTACCTCCGATGGTGCAGGGTATGCCGATTATGCCTGGGCGCGGCTTCTGGATGCAGCGTCTAACGAAGTGGCGCTACTTTTTACCGCCAGAACCCGCAGCGATGGTGGCGATACCGTACCCGGATTTAGCATGCCAGCTCCCACAGCCACACTGACTCCGGGCAGCACCCCTATTATTGGCGGTGCACCAACCTGGTCTCCTTTAGGTAGTGAGTCAGGTAGTTGCTACGACACTGGTTGCGGTTACACTGGCTGGATACAGGCAGCTTATAATATTGGCTCGGCTGGAAACTACCGCCTGGAAATCGGTGTTGTTAACTGGAATGACAGTGCCTTTGACAGCGGGATGGCCTTTGACGGAGCCACCATTGCCGGTACGGTAATCGGTGAACCTACTGACATACCTACCCCTGCGCCACTGGCCTTGTTGGGCCTGGGTTTGATGAGCCTGTGGCTGTCACGCCGTCACACCCGCTAACATAGACTTATATTCTCCAATTAAAAAGCGCTCTTACTGAGCGCTTTTTTATGTCCAGGGATGGACGGTATGCCGAAGTGGTAAGGAACTTTCTACGGCGATGCCCAGGGACTGAAAACGCCCGGAAAATGCAATGCGGTTTCAATTAAATGCGCTAAACCAAAGAGACTAGGTTTTCAGGAGTCTACTCTTTCGCGATGCCAGTGCACCGCTAATCAGCCTTGTCTGCCTGCTTGACTTGCTGCCATACTGTTTCCATCTGCTCTAAGGTAGATTGCTCAAGGGATGTGTCTGATTCAGCAAAGTGTTGTTCCACGGCCCGAAAGCGTCTCTCGAATTTATTATTGGCGGCTCGCAGTAAGGTTTCAGGATCTTTTTTTAGCTTACGGGCCAGATTGACCGTGGCAAACAGCAGGTCGCCAACTTCTTCTTCCAGCGCCTGCTGATTAATTTGCGGTTGATTAAGTTCCTGCTGTACTTCGAGGATTTCTTCCTGAATCTTAGCAAACACACCCTGTGTGTCGGGCCAGTCGAAACCTACATTGGCGCAACGTTTTTGGATCTTAGCGGCGCGGGTCAGTGACGGCAGGGCCTGTGGAATATTATCCAGTACACTGCTATTGCCTGTGGATTTTTGCGCTCTTTCTCTCGCTTTTTCGGCCTCCCAGTTAGCTTTAACCTCCTGTTCAGTAAAGACTTTCTCGCCAAACACATGGGGATGGCGGCGGATCAGTTTTTCCGCCATCGTGGCGGCTATATCCTCAAAATCAAACAACGCCTGCTCCTTGCCCAGTTTGGCGTAAAAAACCACCTGAAATAGCAGATCGCCGAGTTCCTCACGAATCTCCTCCGGGGTACCGGTTTCAATAGCATCAGCCACTTCATAGGCTTCTTCCAAGGTAAAGGGCACAATGGTTTTAAAGCTTTGCCTTAAATCCCAGGGGCAACCGTCGTCAGGGTCGCGGAGTTTATCCATCACCCACAAAAGCTTATCGAGATTTGGGTAATTTTGATCATTAATAATGGTCACATGGGTTCCTTTTTTCTGTGAAGTGTCCAAACGTATTAGTGAGGTGAGAGAAGTCAGGGGTGAACGAATCCCCCACCTCACTCCTGACTCTTTACTAACAAACTAGTACTCCGTGCGACGAACTTCGCTCACGCCATTAATCTGTTTTAAACGACTGACCACCCTGGACAAACTGTTCAGATCACGTACTTCCAGTTTGAGACTAATGCGGGCGGTATGATCCTTATTATTACTCAGGCTGTTCACGCCTAATAACCCCACCTTGTCGTTTGCCAACACGGTAGTGATATCCCGCAATATTCCGTCTCTATCAGCACAGCGTATCTCCAGCTCAGATTCAAAGGCGGCACTGCGCTCATTGGCCCAATGTACTTCGATAGCGCGCTCAGGATGGGTCTCCATCAGGTGCAAGAGTTGGTCACAGTCTTCGCGGTGCACACTGACACCGCGCCCCTGAGTAATAAAGCCCTGAATCGCATCGCCTGGCAAAGGTTGGCAACACTTAGCCAGCTGACTCATCAGATTCCCCACGCCCTCTACGACCACAGCGTCTTTGGCCACACTGTGTTTAGGCCGCTTCTTGATACGCGGGTCCAGCTCTGGCGCGGGTGCATGCAACTGCTGAAGATAATGCACCACCTGATACAAACGAACATCTCCACCCCCGATGGCAGCGTACAGATCGTCCACGCTGGTGAGATTGAACTTAGCACAGGCCTGTGCAGCGTCTTTAAGGGCAATATGGTTGCGCTGCAGTTCTTTCTCCAGACTCTCTTTGCCGGCTTGCAGATTCTTGTCTCTGTCCTGTTTCTTAAACCAGGTATGAATCTTGGCTCTCGCACGGTTTGAATGAACATACCCCAGTTGTGGATTCATCCAGTCCCGGCTGGGGTTCAGAGCCTTGCCTGTGAGGATCTCCACTTGATCGCCGGTCTGTAGCTGATAGGTAAAAGGTACGATGCGGCCAAATACTTTCGCGCCAATACAGCGGTGACCCACATTGCTGTGAATATAGTAAGCGAAATCCAGTGGCGTGGAGCCCAATGGCAGATCCACCACATCCCCTTTAGGCGTAAACACATACACCCGGTCATCAAACACCTGACTGCGAAGCTCTTCCACCAGGTCGCCGGATTCGGCCATTTCCTCCTGCCACAACAGGATCTTACGCAGCCAGTTTATTTTATCTTCGTAGCCACTTCTTCCACCCGGACTACCCTCTTTGTATTTCCAGTGCGCCGCCACGCCCAGCTCGGCGTCCTGATGCATCTGCTGGGTACGAATCTGAATCTCAACCGCCTTCCCTTCTGGCCCTACGACCACGGTATGAATGGACTGATAACCGTTAGGTTTTGGTGTGGCGATATAATCATCAAATTCGCGGGGAATATGCTTCCAATTCGCATGCACGATACCCAGGGCGCCGTAACAATCCTGCAGCCGCTCGGCAATAATTCTGACGGCGCGGATATCAAACAACTGCTCGAAACCCAGATGCTTTTTCTGCATCTTCTTCCAGATGCTGTAGATGTGTTTGGGGCGACCATAGACTTCTGCACGAATCTGCTGTTCATTGAGCTGACCTTGCAGGTTAGTCACAAAGTCATCGATATACTGCTCGCGATCCTCGCGTTTTTCATCCAGCAATCCAGCGATCTGTCGGTAGGTTTTAGGGTGCAGATAGCGAAAAGAGAGATCTTCCAGTTCCCATTTCAGCTGACCAATGCCTAAACGGTTTGCCAATGGCGCATAAATGCCGGCACACTCTTTGGCCACCAGCACCCGGGTTTCCTCGTCAGCATCTTTCACTTCCCGTAAGGTACAGATTCGCTCGGCCAGTTTAATCACTACCGCCCGCACATCTTCCACCATCGCCAGTAGCATGCGTCGTAGATTATCTATCTGCACTTCATCGGTGCGGGCCTGCTTATTATTGTGCAGGGCTCGGATGGCATCCATTCGCCGCACACCTTGTACCAGCATCCAGATAGCCGGGCCAAAGGCATCGGTAATCTTTTGCTCATCCCAGTTCTGTTGTTCAAACAAAGGTAACAGTAAGGCTGTCTGCAAGGTTTCATCGTCCATGTGCAGTTCATGGAGAATCTCCACCATCTCGCGTCCGGCCATTGAGACGTCAAACTTTTCAGCCAGCCCGCCTAGCTTGCCTGCTGTGGCCGCCGGTAAATGCATTGAACGAAGCCAGTCAGGAAAAGGGGTCGCTGCCTGTTTATGTACCTTGCGAATGGAAACCATGTCATCTCAATATGTCGTTATCAGTGTACGTGCCCCGAAAAAACGGGGTGAAAAGAAAAATCAGCACCCGCTGCGCGCAAACAATGCCATAAGCTCAGTATGGGCAGTGTTAGGAAACATATCCATCAGGCCTATTTTATCTACCCGCCAACGGTTCTCAACCAACATCGCCGCATCCCGCGTGAACGTTGCGGGATTACAGGAAACATACAAGATTTGCGCCGGGTTTAATTGTTGCAGCCATGACGTTATAGCGCTGGCTCCTGCCCTGGCCGGGTCAAGAAGCACTTTATCCACCTGTCCGATCTCAGACACCAGACGTTTTAGCTCTTTTTCATCACTCAGATCAGCCTGTATAAATGCAGCGCTCAGACTATTGCGATGGGCGTTATCCTGGGCCTGTTCAACCATAGCCTGGCTACCCTCAATGCCGATAACCTGCGCGCCCCGACTGGCCATAGGCAAAGCGAAGTTTCCAACACCGCAAAATAAGTCCAGTACCTTATCCTCAGCCCGAATATCCAGCCAGTTCATAGCCTGATTGACCATAGCCTGGTTGATGTGATGATTGACCTGAATAAAATCGGTAGGCCTGAATGCCAGGCTCAGATGAGGCTCTGGTGCGTAGGTCGCGTCCACCTCCTCGCCGGCAATCGCGTCCAGCTCTCCTTCGGCCTTTTGCAACAGTATGCTGCAGTGTTGCTGCCGGGAAAATTCCTGCAAGGTCAGGCGGTCAGCTTCAGGTAAAGGTTGTGTCATTCGCAGGCATAACTGCAACTGGTTGTCCGCATCCACCATACTGATGTGCCCCAGATGACGCACGGATACCAAGCCTTTCACCAACTTGCGCAGCGCCGGTAAAACCGCCTGCAACGGATCAGTCAGCACCTGACACGCGTGAATATCAACCACAGTATCAGATTGTCTGGCCCGAAAACCGATGCGCACCGATGAGTGAGCAGCTTTGTCCTTACCCGCTCCCCGGCGCGCGTCTACCGCCAGCCGGACTTTACGGCGATATGCCTGCGACTTGTCATACAGCGGTGCCTGCCAATTCAGTGCATCTATGCCTGCGGCTTTTTGCAACAGCTCTGCAACCGCTTCTTGCTTATAGTTCAGCAGGGGTAACTGACCAACATGCTGATGCTGGCAGCCTCCACATTCACCAAAATAGGGACAAAATGGATCGATTCTTTCAGGGCTTGCCTGAATCACCTTGTGTGTTTGTGCCTGCCAGAAACGCTTTTTGCGCGCCTGCACCCTGGCCATCACCACTTCACCGGGCAAGGCGCCTTCGACAAACACTACCGGCTGGTGACTGCGGCTGACACCATTGCCATGATGATCCAACGCATCAACCTTAAGCTTCAGGTCTTTGGCCGGCGTCGCTTTTTTGCGCGCAGCCTTGTAAATTTGCACCATGGTAGTGACTCCTTACTTTTCCAGCACCACCGTCGCCATGGCATAGTGCTGCTCATCGGCAATACTGATAAAGGTGCCACTCAGCATCCACTGCTGCGACAGTTGCTCTAAATAACCGGAGAAATGTAGATAGGGCTTGCCACTGTCGTAGTGACGAATTTCCATTTGCCGAAAACTCACCCCATTGCCAATACCGGTACCAAAGGCTTTCACCGTAGCTTCTTTCGCCGCAAAACGCTTGGCCAGAAAACGCGCCTGAAACGCGTGTGTACGCCACTCAGCCAGTTCTGCCTCGGTCAGAACACGCTCGGCCAGCCTTGATGATTTTTGCAACTGCCCCTCTATGCGACTGATTTCGACAATGTCGGTACCAATTCCGATAATCGCCATGTCAGGCTCCGCTATGACAAGAAGGAGGAAATCTGACGTCGTGCATCCGTGGCTTTTTCGTCCTCAGTTCAAAGGCCATTTCCCTCACCATCTGGCTTCCAGCATCAGGCGTTTCATATCGGCAACGGCCTTTGCCAAACCATCGAAAGCGGCACGGGCAATAATGGCATGACCAATGTTCAGCTCCACCAGTTCGGGTAAGGCCGCAATGGGTTTAACATTATGGTAATGCAGACCATGACCTGCATTGACTTTCAAACCCAGGCTATGGGCATAGGTGACCCCTTTGGCAATACGCGCCAGTTCCTGCTCTTTCATTTCTTCAGATGGAGCGTCCGCATAAGCACCGGTATGGATCTCGACATAGGTGGCGCCGGCTTTGGCACTGGCCTCAATTTGTCGCAGATCGGCATCGATAAACAATGACACCTCAATATCGGCCGCCATTAAACGCTCGCAGGCGTCCTTGATGCGGGCACCGGCCCCCGTCACATCCAGGCCGCCCTCGGTTGTCAGCTCCTCGCGTTTTTCTGGTACCAGGCAACAGAACTGCGGCCTTATCCGCTCCGCGATACTGAGCATCTCTTCCGTGACGGCCATCTCAAGATTCATGCGCGTTTGCAGGGTCTGACTGAGCAGTTCAACGTCACGGTCACGAATATGGCGACGGTCTTCTCTCAGGTGGACAGTGATCCCGTCGGCACCGGCGCCCTCAGCAATCTGAGCTGCATGTACGGGGTCCGGATAGGTGGTGCCACGGGCATTGCGCAGGGTAGCAATATGGTCAATATTGACACCGAGTAAAATATCTTTCACTGACTGAACTCCTGAATAGGTTGTAAAAAAAGTTCCCGGCTCTTAAGGGGCTTGTCGCCCAGTAAAGGTTTCAACGCCATGCGGGTCAGACGCTTCGCCGCTTTTAACGACTGTGGGTGCCAGTGTGCCTGAGCCATGTCCAGTAACACCTCGCCGCTGAAGCTATGCTGGGGTACATAGCGCCCCTTATGGGCAATCAGCCCCAGTTGTGGCGAATACTGATACACGCCTGTCTGCTCTATGGGCTCGCCGCTATCACCGGTATGGCTCAGGGGTATACCGTAGCCCAGTTCCTGCAACAGCAACAATTCATATTCGCGCAGTATGGGTTCGATATCGGCTTTCGCCGCCAGTCCCTGCAAGCTCATGGTATAAGCCTGATAAAGGATATCAAAGGGCATATCCGGTGGTAAAAGCCGCAGCAGCAGCTCATTGAGGTACATGGCGCAATACAGGTGATTGCCCAGCAGGGAAAACCCCTTCCCCGCTGATTCCAGGTGGCGCAGCGTCTTCAGTTCATGGCGCCCGGCAACACTCAGTTGCAAGGGCAGAAAGGGCTGAACCAGGCTGCCCCTTGCTGATTTACTGTTACGTACGCCTTTGGCCACAACCCGCAACTTACCCTGTTCCAGGGTAAACACGTCCACCAGGAAACTGGTTTCCCGGTAAGCCCGCCGGTGCAATACGTAACCATTTTGGAAAAGGGTGTTCAATCGCAAAACCACTGCCAATCCGTCATCTTTTACTCCAGTTCAGGACTGACGGATCCTGACGATCTTCATATATTCAAATTCCATCCCGGCGACAATCTCCGTTTCCGAATAATAGGTAATGTTGACCCTGGCACCCTGCAAGCTGCGATAACGCTTTTTGCGCTTAAAACGAAAGGGCACGTCATGACCTTCGAGCATCAGCGTATTCACCAGCCAGTCGTCATCTTCCCGCTGCACATGGGATATCACCTTCATCTGCTCAGAATGAGTCAGATTGGGATGTTGTTCCAGCAGCTGCTTGGTTTTGTCTTTTTTGGCCATGCTCTTATCCGAATCTGTTAGCGGCTTGCATTTACACGCGTCTGTCTCTAGTCTGACAGACCAGATAAACACAGGAAAGCGCTATCCACATGCATTATATCTCGTTGCTGTTGGCGGTGTTGCTGCTCACGGGCTGTAACGACAGCAACGGGCCATCACAATCACAACTGAGGCTGACTAAAGTACACCAACAGGCGCAGGCATATCTTGATCAGGCTAAGATAACCCTGAGCCCACAGGTCATGCAAAACCCCGCAGGTCATGTTCAGACCATCTTTACCGCCCACCACCTTGTCATTGAAGCCAGACAAGTATACCGCAAAGCTGAAGTTTTTGGACTTGAACTGCCAGCAATCTCCGAGTTTGAGAACAAACTGGCCAGCTTAAACCCGGCTCTGGCAGAACAGGTTCTGACACTGATGAGCGAACTCATGCAACGGACACTGGTATTGCGTGAGAAAGTACAGAAAATACGCAATGCCGAATCAGGAGTGGGCAAGGTCTCAGGAGCTGAGTCGATTAAACGGTTGTCGAGACTGTACAATGAAGAGGTACAACAGTGCTGCCTCAAAGAAACCTACAGCATTATCGAAATCCTGCATGAGCAACAGCCTGAGACTTACAAAGGTATTGTCAGGCTCGGCATGGGTGCCACCGACGACATGGTGAAAATCTTACAGGATAAAGACCATGCTACCGTTTTTGCACAAAAAATCTCCCGCCTCCGTTCTGCCTGACACCCACCGCGGCTTCCGGTTCACGTGTCTCAGCCTGCGGGTGCGAGATCCTCAACCAGCAATTGCAACGACACCCTGCCGCGGAAATAATTGATGTCCAGACGATAAGCCAGCTGAACATGTTTAACCCGGGCGCTGGGCCACTGCGCCAGATCCACATTGAAGGCGATGGCATCAATCAGTTTTCCGCCCGGTTCCCGCACCATCATTTTCAGGTGTTTACTGCCCACCAGACGCTGATCCACCAGCTCAAATTCACCATCGAACAAGGGCTCTTCAAATCCCTGTCCCCATGGGCCACCCTCTTTAAGCAGTTGGGCAAAGTCCAGAGACAGCTCCTCAGAAGACAATGCTCCATCGGTGATAATTTCCCCTTCCAGCGCATGACCTTCAAGCCACTCTGCGGCCACCTGCGAGAATACCGTTTCGAACGCAGCTAAGTTGTCGACTTTAAGTGACAACCCTGCGGCCATGGCATGGCCGCCAAACTTATCAATCACATTAGGGTAGCGGCTGTTTACTTCCTCCAGCAGATCGCGAATATGCAATCCCGGAATTGAGCGCGCGGAGCCTTTGAGGGAAGCCTCATCCTGATGGGCGAAGGCAATGGTCGGACGGAAGTAACGCTCTTTAATACGCCCGGCCAGAATACCAATCACGCCCTGATGCCAGTCGGGTTGGTACAACACCAGCGCACTGGGAAGTTGTTGCTCATTAAAGCTAAGTTGCTGCAAGGTTTTCAGCGCTTCTTCCTGCATCCCTGACTCGATTTCCCGGCGTTCACGGTTGAGGTTATCAAGCTGCACCGCCATCTGCCGGGCTGTACCCTGGTCCTTTGCCAGCAGGCACTCTATGCCCATGGCCATATCATCCAGTCTCCCGGCAGCATTTAATCGTGGGCCCACAACAAAACCGAGATCACTGGCCTGAATTCGCGTGGGATCACGGCCTGCCACCTCTAACATGGCCTGTATACCAGGACGACAGCGGCCATGGCGGATACGCTGCAATCCCTGGTACACCAGAATACGATTATTCCCATCCAGCTTTACCACATCGGCCACAGTACCCAACGCCACCAAATCCAGAAAATCGGCAGGGTTGGGCGTCGCCAGCCCCTGCTGCTGCAACTGCCGGCACAAGGCCAGCATCAGGTAGAAGGCAACGCCCACACCGGCAAGATTCTTGGAGGGAAAGCCGCAATCAGAAAGATTCGGGTTAACGATCGCATCGGCCTCAGGCAGCTGTGTTGCGGGCAGGTGGTGGTCTGTAATGAGCAGCTTTAACCCCAGCTCTCTGGCGCGTCTGGCTCCGTCCAGACAGGCAATGCCGTTGTCCACAGTAAGCAGCAACTGCGCCTGCTGCTGGTGCGCCAAATCCACAATCTCCGGGCTCAGGCCATAACCAAAGTCAAAGCGATTGGGCACCAGATAATCCACATGGGTGAAGCCCATGCTTTGCAGCGCCAGCATACACAATGCAGTACTGGTGGCCCCGTCGGCATCAAAATCACCGATAATCGTAATTCTGGTCTGCTGTTCACGGGCCTCCAGTAACAAGGCGACGGCAGTATCAATACCCTTTAGCTCACGGTAATGGGCCAGATTTGAGGTCTGACGCTGCAATGCTGCTTCACCTTGTATGCCACGACTGGCATAAATTTTTCGCAAACGCGGTGGTATCGCACTACTGCCATCCAGCCATTGTCCTTCTGGCCTGGCTTTAAGCTTGAGCGTCATTTCAATCGGATTGTCTGATGATAAGGTTATTTAACCGGTACCCGGACATCAGGAGCTGATGTCCTGCAAAATTTTAAGCAGCTCCGCGGGAGGCTGGTATCCGGGGATCATGTTGCCATTGCTCAGTACAATTGCCGGGGTGCCTTGTACGCCAACCTGCTGGCCAAAGTTATAGTGAGCACTGACATTATTCTTACAGCTCTTGTTACTGATATCGTCACCGGCTTTTGCGGCAGTCATCGCCTTCTTGGGATTGTCGGCACACCACACCGACACCAGCTCCTTAAAACCGCCGCTACTGACGCCGCCGCGCGGAAACGCCAGATAACGCACACTGATGCCTTTCTCGTTATAGCTGTCTATCTGCGAATGCAGCTTACGACAATAGCCGCAGGTGGTATCGGTAAACACCGTAACCTGATATTTCTCGTCATCGGCCTTAAATTCAATCATTGAATCTGAAAAAGTATCGATCCCCTGCAGACGCACTGCCGACAAGGCCTCTTCCGTTTCATTCTGCAGCCCTTTGTCCAGGTTAAAGACTTTGCCGTGCACCAGGTAAGTGCCATCTTCAGAGATATAGAACAAGCCTCTGTTGGTCATTGCCTGTAATAAACCGGGAACCGGAGACGGCGTCACCTCGATAACAGACAGCCCAATACTGTCGGTAATTTTGGCGCGGATATCAGCATAATCCTGCTGCGCCTGTGCATGAAACGACAAGGACGCCAACAGAGCGATAAGGATGATAGAAAACATTCTGAGCATAAAAAAATCCGAATAAAGAGGTGATGAACTATCAGACCTGCCAACGCAGGAAATCATTACAGCGACACATTGTAAACGCTGGCTCCCCAGGATACCAACCACAACAGGATAAAGCGCCTCAATACTGCGCCGATAGACTGAGCAGAAGCAAACCGCCAACCTGCTTCCACTCGATGTCATCGCGCCGGTGATGCCTTCCTTTGCCCTGTCCGCTGCCGCGGAGCACCGTGTTGAAGGGGCCTAGCCCCGCGGGTGGTGCTCATCAATCAGACTTTGCAGCCGCTGTGTCGCCACATGGGTGTAAATCTGTGTTGTCGAGAGGTCAGCATGGCCGAGCAACATCTGCACCACACGTAAATCTGCACCATGGTTTAACAGGTGGGTGGCAAATGCATGACGCAGCGTATGGGGAGAAAGGTTCTGCTCAATGCCGGCCCTGACCGCATAATGGCGAATACGATGCCAGAACGTCTGGCGTGTCATCTGGCGGCCGCGGCTCGAAGGAAACAGCACATCACTTTGTTGTTTGAGTAACATGCCCCGGCCTGCACGCAGGTATTCCTGGATCCAGCTCAGTGCTTCTTCGCCCAGAGGCACCAGGCGCTCCTTATTACCTTTACCGGTAATACGCACCACGCCCTGCACCGTGCTCAATTGCCCCAGGCGCAAGCCAACCAGCTCGGAAACCCGCAACCCGGTGGCATATAACACCTCCAACATGGCCTTATCACGCAGCTGTATCGGATCGCCGGTATCGGGCTCGTCCAACAATGCTTCCACCTGATGCTCACTTAACGTCTTCGGTAAAAATTTTCCCAGTTTGGGATTTTGCAGCAGTGCCAGCGGATCCTCTTCGCGCATTCCCTGCGTAATATGGTATTTCACCAACGCCCGCAGACTGGACAAAAAGCGCGCCGTGCTGCGCTCTGACAGCCCTTGATCATAGCGATCGGCCAGGTAGTGCTGAAGTTGCTGCAAATTGAAGCTGTCCAGGCCAACACGCTGTTGACTCAGATGAAGACAGAAGCGGCTCAAATCACTGCGATACGCTGACAGAGTGTTATCACTGAGCCCTTTTTCCAGCCACAGGGTATCGATAAAGCCGTCCACGAGTGCCATGTTGTGGCGATGTGTGGCCTCGTTATCAGTGTGCTTGTCAGTGTTGTTAGCCAATGGATATCTGCTGAGTCAGTTTACCTCTATGCTAACACCCCCAGTAACAAACCGGCACTGGATCTCACCTGTTTAAGCAAGCACAATAGGCGCAACGTTTGTTAACCATGCTCACTTTATGACCCAAGCCAGTGCCAGAATTGGTCTTTTTTATGGTTCCAGCACCTGCTACACGGAGATGGCGGGGGAAAAAATTCGCGATGCCCTCGGCGAAGAACTGGTAGATATGCACAATATCAAGGATGTGCCCCTCAAAGAAGCGGAGCACTACGACATACTCATTTTCGGCATTTCCACCTGGGACTTTGGTGAACTTCAGGAAGACTGGGAATCAAAATGGGAAGACATACGCCATCTTAATTTAAGCGGCAAAATAGTGGCCCTGTATGGTCTTGGTGATCAGATTGGTTACACCGACTGGTTTCAGGATGCACTGGGAATGTTGCATGATGAACTGGTACTGCTGGGCTGCCATATCGTTGGATATTGGCCCAACCAGGGGTATGAGTTTGCTGCATCAAAAGCGCTGACCGAGGACGGCAGTCATTTTGTGGGCCTGTCTCTTGATGATGAAAATCAGTATGACCTGAGTGATGAGCGCATCGAAAAATGGGTCGGGCAGATACTCGATGAGATGCAACAACTGTGAACCATACTCCAATAGTGGACGTAGGTTTTTTATTTAAAGCAAATTATGTCTGATTCCAGCGAAGTGATTCTGATCACCGGTGCCGCCCAGCGTATCGGCCTGTATTGTGCCAAAGCCCTGAACCGCAGCGATTACAAAATTGTCATCAGTTACCGTAGCACAAGGCCGGTGATTGACGCTCTTGAAGAAAAAGGCATTGATTGTATTCAGGCTGACTTTGCTACCACTGGGGGGGTGGAGAGCTTTATTGAGGAGGTGCGGGGTCGCTACTCCCACCTGCGCGCTATCATTCACAATGCCTCTGACTGGAAGCCAGATAGTCCGTCACAACAGGCGCAAATTTTCGAGCAAATGATGGCCGTGCATGCCAAAGCGCCGATGCTGATTAACCAGCAGCTGGCGCCGTTACTCAAGGGGGAAAAGGCAGACATCATTCACCTCACCGACTATGTGGCCAGCACTGGCAGCAATAAACATATGGCTTATGCCGCTTCCAAGGCGGCGCTGGAGAACCTGACTCTGTCGTTTGCCCGCCTGCTCGCCCCGAAAGTTAAAGTCAACGCCATTGCCCCGGCACTGATTTGCTTTAACGACAATGACGATGAAAGCTATCGTCACAACGCGTTGCAAAAATCCTTGATGGCGATTGCACCCGGCGAGCAGGAGGTGCTCAAAACCATCACCTGGTTAATGGAGTCAGATTATGTCACCGGGCGCATTATTGCCCTGGATGGTGGCCGTCACCTCAAGTTCTGATGACGCAGACCCGGCTCCATCGCCCCTACTTCCGTAACGGCCCGAACCACAGAGATGGTGAGGACGTAAGTTTTGCTGACATCAACCGCGTGTTTGGTTTTCGCGCCGTCACCATCGGTAAATGGGTGACGCGCAGTGAACAACAGCTGGCTGCCAATCTGTTTTTCGATGCGTTTTGTGATTTGATGCTGATACTTTCGGTACCTGAGACCGTAATATCCCTTAATGGCCAGCTTTCACTGAGCTTTGGCAGCGGTGGAAACAAGTACGCCAGTGCTCACTATGATGCCCGTACCCGCACTTTGGCACTGGCCAAGAATGCCGGTGGTGGTGCACTGGCCCATGAGTGGTTCCACGCCTTTGACCACTATATCTGCCCGCGGGTGTTTGAGCAGGTGGGCCGCACTGATTTTGCCTCAGCCAGTTGGCTGGAAAAAACACCACTGCTAGACCACCCACTTAACCAGCGGTTGGCAAAGTGGTTTAAGCTATTGTTTCTTACCGATGACGGTGAGCATGGCAACGCCTACCTTCAACAGGCGGTCAGCATTGACAAGCAAATGAACAGTTTCTATTTCGCTCAGCCACAGGAACTTGCGGCTCGGGCTTTTGAGGCCATAGTGCAACATCAGCAGTTGAAGAATGCCTTTTTGGTGCAAGGCACCAAACAAAGTCAGGAAGCCCTCATGGGTCTCTACCCTGAAGATGCGCACCTGCTGACACTACAGAGCATCCTTTTTGAATATTTTTATCTGCTTGGCCGCGCCCTGGATGGGCGCAGCTGAATTAATGGCGAGGGAGAATACCCTCCAGCTAGCCGGTTAACATCGATCGAAATGATGACAGCCTGCTCAGTGCATCCTGTATTCAGAACCAAAGCGTTGGTGTGGGCCATCATTAGAGCATGCAGGTCTTTTTCTTTCAGTCACTGCCTTGTGTCTCCCGCTGTTTGGTTTGCCAGTCAGCAGCTGAAAAAGCCTCTACATCGGCCGGTGGTAAGCTACGCCCGAGAATATGGTCAGCACCCTTTTCACCAATCATAATGCTGGGCGCATTAATATTGCCATTGGTGACAAAGGGCATAATAGACGAGTCAATCACCCGCAGGTTTTCTACCCCATGCACACGGCACTCGGGATCCACCACCGCCATTTTATCCGTGCCCATCTTGCAGGAGCCACAAGGGTGATAGGCCGAAGCCGCGGTTTCTGCCACCCAGTCATCAATTTCATCATCGGTTTGCACATCATCACCCGGTGACAACTCCCCCGCTCGATAAGGATCGAAAGCCCGCTGGTCGAAAATCTCCCGGGTCAGGCGCAGGGCATTGCGATAACATTGCCGGTCTTCCTCTTCGCTGAGGTAGTTGAAAAAAATCTTCGGCGCGGCCGCAGGGTCCTTACTGGCCAACTTCACCCACCCCCGACTCGCCGGCTTGTTGGCGCCCAGATGCACCTGATAGCCATGACCTTTGGCGGCACTGGAGCCATCATAGGCAATGGCACCGGGTAAAAAATGATACTGAATATCTGGATACTCCAGACCCGCGCGGCTGCGAATGTAGCCATTAGACTCGAAATGATTAGTAGCGCCGAGCCCCGATTTGAAGAAAAACCAACGCGCGCCAATAAGCAGCTGCCCAAACGGATTGAGCCAGCCATTGAGGGTAATCCGTTTCTTACAGTGATGTTGTACCCAGACTTCCAGATGGTCATGCAGATTCTGCCCCACCCCCGGCAGGTCGTGTACCACATCAATTCCTTGCTCTTTAAGGTGCTCGGCCGGACCAATACCGGATAGCATCAGTAATTTAGGCGAGTTAAAGGCACTGGCAGAGAGAATCACTTCCTTTTTCGCCTGCACCTGCAATGTCTTGCCCTGATACTGATACTCGACTCCCACCGCCTTTTTGCCATACATCAGCACACGAGTTGTCAGCGCATGGGTCTGTACTTGCAAGTTAGGTCTGTTCATGGCCGGTTTTAAATACGCATTGGCAGTGGAGCAGCGCACCCCGTCACGCACGCTCATGTCCATGCGACTGAACCCTTCCTGTCGAAAGCCATTATAGTCCTGACTTTCGCCATAGCCCGCCTGCTTTCCGGCTTCAATAAAGGCCCGGTACAGTTCATTCTGCATGTTGTTGCCATTACACACACCCACCGGCCCGCCGGTGGCCCGATACTCATCGGCCCCATAGAGACAGTCTTCGGCACGCCTGAAATAGGGCAGCACATCCTCATAATCCCAGCCATCAGCGCCCAGCTGCTGCCATTGACGATAATCCCCGGCACAGCCTCTGACATACGCCATACCATTGATGGAAGAGGAGCCGCCAATGACTTTACCTCGGGCCTGATGAATCTTCCGACCTTTCAATCCGGGCTCAGGCTCGGTGTAATACTGCCAGTCGTACTTCGGCTTATTCATGGGAATTGAAAAGGCGGTCGGCATCTGAATAAAAATAGAATTATCTTTGCCGCCGAATTCCAGTACCAGCACCTGATTGGTTCCGTCCTCACTGAGTCGACTGGCCAGGACTGAGCCGGCCGAGCCGGCTCCCACAATGATGTAATCAACACTCTGATCAAATTTAAATTCAGCCATGGGCATGCTCTGTTTTATCCGGGTCATCAGGTAATTGGGTGTCTATTCCCATCGACTCACGCTGAGTGTGCAGGAAGTACAGATGACGTTCGTACTGATCCAGAATATCTGCAATCACCTGCTCCTTGCTGTAACCGGCAAGATCATAACCCTGGCCGCCCTCTCCGATATGAACTTCGAGGCGATAATAGTGACTCGAGGCGCCCGCAGCCTTGATAGAAAAAGCGGGCATCAGACAACGTCGTGGCCACACCTGATAGGTAAAGTCCTGCTCCGTGCCTTTATCCACATTCAGCGCCAGGTACTCTTCCTCTGCACTGCCTTCTTCAATTTCCACCTTCAGGCCTTTGTCTGCCAGCTCCTTAGAAATTTGCTCCATGGCAGGTTTGGCTACCTCTTGCAGGAACTTGCGAGCTTCTTTATGGCTGGGGAAACTCAGCGCGTTACTTAAGCGCTTGCGCCAACTGGTAGAACTTTCTTCACCGGTACGCCCGGATAAAAAGCCGGCCATGCTGCCGCGGTAACTCGCCTCCTTTAAGCCCTCGACCCGTAAGGCTTTGCTCAGGCCCACCATCATCAGTAACAGCACAAAGGCAAAGGGCAGGCCCATTATTACCACGGTCCCCTGTAACGCGCTGAGCCCGTCGGTCATCAGTAAGGCCAGTGTGAGTAATCCAATCAGCGCCGCCCAAAAAACACGCATCCAACCGGGTGCATCATGATTAGGGTCCGTCAGTACCGACGTCAGATTAGAGAGCACTAATGAGCCGGAGTCACCAGAGGTTACGAAGAACACGATGGCCAGAACAGTCACCACCACTGTGGTAATGCCAACCCAGGGCAGACTCTGCATAAACAGGTAAATGGAAGAGCCGGGATTATTCATGGCCTGCTCACCGAAATTCTCCACGCCACCGCCACTCATGATCAGTTCAATGGCGCTGTTACCCATAATTGACATCCATGCCATCATAAAGGTGAGCGGCAAGATCAATGACCCCGCAACGAACTCCCGTATGGTGCGCCCACGTGAGATACGCGCAAGAAACAAGCCTACGAAGGGTCCCCAGGCAATCCACCACGCCCAGAAAAATACCGTCCAGGCATTCAGCCAGTCTGTTGGGGGATCAAATGCATAGGTATCCATCGACAGGCTGATAAACTTGGAGAAATAATCTCCTACATTCATCACCAGGGCATTGAGTAAGAAAATGGTCTGCCCGCTGAACAACACGAAAAGCATCAGCAACAGTGCCAGTAACATATTGAACTCAGACAAACGCCTTATGCCCTTATCCACACCGGTCAGCGCCGAGATCGTAGCAAAGATCACGATCACCACCGCCAGGGATGCCTGAGTTACCACCGACTCAGGAATACCGAACATGTAGTTCAGACCAAAATTAAGCTGAATGATGCCAATGCCAAGACTGGTAGCAATGCCAAAAATGGTGCCCAGTACCGCGGCAATGTCCACAGTGTGCCCGATGGGACCATGAATACGTTTGCCGAAAATCGGATACAGCGCCGAGCGAATAGTCAGGGGTAACCCATGCCGGTAACTGAAATAAGCCAGCGACATGCCCACCAGCGTATACACGCCCCAGCCAGATAATCCCCAGTGCAAGAAGGTCAGCTCCATTGCATGGCGGGCTGCCGCTTCAGTGCCGCCCTCACCCACCGGAGGTGCGAGAAATTGTGTCACAGGCTCTGCAATGCAGAAAAACAACAGATCGATACCGATACCGGCAGAAAACAGCATGGCCGCCCAGGTCACAATATTAAAATCAGGCGTGGAGTGGGCAGGCCCCAGTTTGATGCTGCCATAGCGGGAGAAGGCTATCCAAATCACAAACACCAGATAGGCCACGACCGCAAGAAAGTAGAACCAGCCGAAGGTATCGGATATCCACCCTAATACGGCATAGATAATGTTGCCTGCGGCTTCGGTAAAAAACATCGCCCACAGCGCGAAAAACGCGATACCAATGGCGGATCCATAAAATACTACGGGGTTGATCTTGTCTTTTGGCTGGCCATTGTCGGCCTCTTCAAGATTGCTTTTGCTGGTCATCTCCATCACCTTTTATCAAAAAATCGGGAGTCATGACTGGCAGCACCTGCGCCGCGGTGCCCTGAACACAATCAGGCCTGGCTGATTGCCACTCAGAGGCCTTGGGAATACTAGCAGGAGGTAAAATACATCGGGTTGCTGCCTGACGTTTTGATTGTTGTCTGCCTTTAATAGATAGAGGGGGATACCCGGGGTGTCAAGAAATCCAACGCAATCAGCGATACATTATGATGCGCTAACAATTTGAAAAAAATGGGAAAATATTAGCTTTTACAGGCTTCATGTTGCTCGGGCAGTTTGAATCTGAGCGCCCCTTTGACACACCTAATGGTGGCAGGGGTGGTACCAAAAAATTCGCCATCCCCCTCTATTGGCAAGCCTGACGTGGCCGCCTCAAAGTGCGCATCATGCCAGTATTGCACGGCGTCAGCGTGCAGATGTGCCCCGGCAAATACCCGCATCAGATAGTAAAGTTTCTTTAGCACAGGGGCACGGCCAATCCAGCAGCAATCGAGCATCCCATCGCAAAGTTGCGCCTGAGGCGCAATCTGCATCCCACCACCAAAATACCTGCCATTGGCGAACGCCACCATAAAAGCCGGTTCCCCGATACAGCGTTGCGCGCTGCTAAGCTCAAGGGGCTGTTCCCGATAACACAGTAACTTACCCAGAGCCGCGGCTAAATAGCGCCAGCGCCGGCCTATTGTGGGTGGATGAGCATACATATCTGCCACCAGCTGACCGTCAAACCCCAGTCCCAGCACGTTGATAAAAAAGCGCTCATTACACTTACCCAGATCAATCCATCGACTATGCTCGCCCAGTACCACCTCAATGGCATCATCGTGCTTTCGGTAAATGCTGCGGGCAAAATCATTGCCACTGCCACAGGGTAACAGTCCTAATGCCACCTTACTGTTTGCTGCACCATTCACCGCCAGGTTGAGTGTGCCGTCGCCGCCAATCACAACCCAGTCTGTGTGGTGAGACTGACATTGTCGTAAGTGACGCAGATTGGCCTGATAGTTCTCCGTTGTATGCCAGATATCAAAAGCGATCCCCGCCTCTGTAAGACGCTGTGTGAGACGCTGCCGATACGACTGCGCCGCTGCACGGGCAAGCGGATTTACAATGATCAGAAAGTGACGGGGTAACGAGTTATCTGGCATCGCTCTCAGGGGATTTTTTGATACTGACCCCAGTTTCCCTCAACGCCACAAGCAGTCAACCACAATATTGTTAAATCTCTGTTTATTAGTGATAATTTTTTGCAGCGGACAGATTTTAGCGTATGCTGAATGACTCTGGATACGACTGCATTTTCGAGTTATCTGCGGAGCATCATGAACAACGAGCGTCTCTACCAGCTGCATGTCAGCGGCAATGTACTGTGTGTAAAGCTGCGTCACATCTGGTCGAAGCAGGTTGTAAAAAAGGTTTTTGGCGAAGTTCAACAAGCCGTTGCAGATATCACTGATGAGCCCTGGGCGGCCTATGTGGATATGCGCGAATGGATCATGCCAACCATTGAAGCACTGCAAGACTTTCAGTTAATTTACGATTGGTGCGCACAAAACAACCAGACCCACGAAGCCACCGTATGCAAGTTCGCCATGCAGGAGCGTATCGTCAGAGAAAGTTCAGGCTATGATCCTGAATTTCATTTTTACACCCAGTCCCCGGCAGAAGCGCAAAGCTGGTTATTGGCACAGGGTTTCACCTTTTCATTGCCTCCGTTTTAGCCCCCTTTCGTTTTCCCTATTACGCCCCCGTTAAAAAAATTTGCACAATTACTGTGCGTGACATAGTATTCTTCACATACTGTGCATCAAACAGTATGCGATGCACAGTATTGATAACAGAGAGACACCTTTATGACCACGAGCCAGTTCAACAAAATGCGACTGGAATTGCGACGCGGAGCATTGGTGCTGGCCGTGCTGAGTTCACTCAACACCCCGCACTATGGCTACTCGCTGAGAAAGCAGCTGCAACAAGCCGGTATCGATGTGGAAGAAGGCACACTTTACCCCCTGATACGGCGGCTGGCAGATCAGCAACTGCTGGACAGTCAATGGCGCCACACCGAGGGGCGCGAACGGCGCTACTATCAGCTTTCCAACGACGGTAAAGCGCTACTGGAACAACTGAGCACAGAATGGCAAGGCTTAACCCAATCTGTGAATGCGCTATTAGCGGAGAACATGCAATGAACCTGTTAGAACGTTACATTTATTCCGTCAGGCACTATCTCCCTGAGCCGCTCAGGGAAGATGTCGGGCGCGAACTTAAAGCCAACATAGAGGATGAGCTTGAGGCCATGGCCGAGCAGCAGCCTGACACCACTGAGACACAACGTCAGGAGCAGATACTTCAGCAATTTGGCCACCCTGGTAAAATTGCCGCCAATTACCACCAGCCCACGCCTTTGGTAAATGCGGCATTGATGCCAATCTATATAAAAGTGCTGGGGACGACACTGGGGCTCCTGTTCGCCCTGCACACACTGGAACTGAGTCTTGGCCATGTGGCAGCGAATGATTTCAACCTGATTCGTTTTATCCTGCAGCTAGGTCTGGGCTTTCTGGATACCGTAGTATGGACATTTACCAGCGTCACACTGATATTTTATGGCATCAGCGGCACCAACACTGAATACCGGTGGCTTGGTTATAACACCTGGAAGCCGGGCGACCTGGCACAAATTCATCATCCCTGGCAACAGATTAAGAGCAGTGACACATTTACTGAGATGGTTACCAATGCTTTCTTACTACTGGTAATCTGGCAGCCCCTTTGGCGCTCTGCAGAATCTATGGCCGCATCGGGATATGCGTTTTCAGCATCTTTTGCGTCACTCTTTCCGCTGTTAACCGCCTTGCTGGTGCTCTCTTTGCTGTTCAACCTGTGGTGCCTGGTCAAACCTTACTGGACCCGCACAAGCCTGAGCATCAATGTTGTCCAGAATCTTCTGTATGCGGCGGTGCTACTGTATCTGGCCAGCCTCGATGAGCTTGCTGTGATACGCCCTGGCCACGACAGCATCGTGCATATCGATGACGTGAATAGCAGCCTGTCAGTAGGACTGACGCTCATAGCCTTGTATCTCTTTTATGAGGTATTCAGAGACACACGGCGCCTACGCGCCCTCGCATCCGGCAGTTAACAGGCTGTGCAGTTCCGCCAGTTGCCGCGGATAGTGTCGCCACTTACCCACGGAGCTGGAGTACAGGCTCTGGCGGATCTGAGCGGCGCTGCCGGTAGTGCTTGCATCGGCATTGTGCTCAAATCGCAGGCAATCCGCTTGCCAGTCCAGACCACAATGGCTCAGCACGCTTCGCAGCGTTGTTTCCGGTTCGCGGATAAGCGCCTCATAGTGCAAGGTAAAAAGGCTATCGGGCAACGCCTGATACCAGTGTTGCATCAGCTTCTGATAGGCCAGGTAGTATCTGCCCAGTTCATCCAACTGGTATGAAAACGGGTATGCATGAGTGAACAGATGCTTGTAGACTGCATAGCAGGTATCCATCGGATCGCGCTGAACATGGATGATTCTGGCGTTGGGCAAGGCCAGTTTGATCAGTCCCACATACAGAAAATTAAGCGGCAGCTTGTCAATAAAATGCGCCGTGTGCCCGGTATCGGGCCGGGTACTGTGAAGATAGTGTTCTCCCAGCGCCCTGAAATCCAGCTTCCCGCTGGCTTCGATGGCTTCAAAAATATTCGCAGGTCGACCTTGGGAGCGGATTTGCGCCATCATCGCCTGTGAAAAGTTATTTAACTCCCCCGCCATGCTGACATCACTGTGACTACCCAGCATGCGTTCTATCAGGGTTGAACCGGTGCGTGGCATGCCCAGAATAAAAATCGGCTCGGCACTCTCAAAGCCCTTCCCGGCGTTTTCTTGCAGGCATTTTGCCGAAAAGACCTCGGCGATTTTCGCCATGATCTGCTCATCCTGCGCGACGTCATAATTAAGATGCTGACGACGTACATCGGCGCCCGCTTTGAGCGCGCGAAACGAGGCGTCATAACGCTGCACATCCTCAAGCTCTTTGGCCAGCGCATAGTGCAGGTGGACCCGCTGCTTGGGTGAGAGTCCCTGAGCCTGACATTGTTGTTGCAACTCATGGATATGGTTGTCATCGGCCGATTGAGTGCGCAGCGACGAACGCAAGTGCTGCGCTTCAGCATCAGCGGGATTCAGCTCCAGAGCCCTGTCCAGGGCCTGCTCCGCGGCCCGAAGATCCCCTGCAAACCTGAGCATAGTGGCCAGGTTATAGTGGTATAGCGCATTATCCGGTGCCAGGGCGACAGCCCTGGAAAACCAGTGAGCGGCGTCGTTCCAGGCTTTAATCTGGCTGAAAAAAAATGCCAGCTCAGCCACTGAGCTGGCATCAGGGCCGGTCAGACTCCGACGAGCGAAGTTACCGGCCAACAATGTCAGCAGCTTGCTGGCCTGCTGACGTTGCCCGGCCTCTATCAGGGACCGGGCTTGTTGGAGCTGCTGTTGCATCTCGCCATTGGCGGCTACGGACATAATCTCTCTTAGAAACGGTAATTAAAGGACACACCCACTGTTCTGGGCTGTCCAATATAGTCTTTTGACGCATTACCGTAAAAGTTTTCCGCTGGATCGGTGCCCATATAGGCCTCAGACAACACGCCCGTGACCGCATCTTCACCGAACAGGTTTTTCACATACAGGGTAGCCATCCAGTCATCCGCATGCAGGGTGACTCCGGCATTGGCCAGCCAGAAGCCCGGCAGTTCAATGTCAAAGGTCGGATTACTGCTAAGCGCATTGCGCGAATCGGACTGATAGTAAACCCCTACACGGCTGACCAGATAATAGTCGCTATTGATGTCCTGAGTTTGTTCCAGTCCCAGGCTTAAGGTATGACGCGCGGTACTGGGCAACCGATCACCGGCCTCTGCCTGCAGAAATTCCCCCGGATTCGCCTGCGTACCGGAAGGAATATACAAATCTTCGGTCAGTTTGGCGTTGGTCAGAGCATATTGAGCAGTAAACTGCAGGTCGTCGGTAATATACCCACGGGTTTCAATTTCAACGCCTTTGGTTTCTGCCGCTTCACCATTGACTGCAGCATAGAAGCCCCAGTTAGGCGTCGCCACGTTCAGCTGTGGATCTTCCCAGTCCATCAGATACAACGACAGCGAGTAGAAGAAGCGGCCGGTGTTACCCTTCACACCCAGCTCATAATTGGTGACGCTGTCAGAATCATAATTCAGATACGCCGGATTTTCGGCAAAGGCGCCGGTCAGGGGCACCGCACTGGTGCCACCGCGACGGTAACCTTCAGACACGGTGCCATAGAGCATGGCCTGATCAGAAAGATCATAAGACAAGTTCACTTTGAACAAGGTACCCGAATCATCACTGGCAGAACTCACATCAGCCGGGCCGGGATAAATAGGCAGTTCAATACTGGTAGTATTGTCAATGTCATTATCAAAGCGGCGAAGCCCAAGGGTAGCCCGGAATGCATCATTGAAGTGGTATGTCAGCTCACCAAAAATGGACATATCCTTCACGCTGCCTTTATCGCGGTATTTAAAATCCTGATCGGTCAGCGTACCGCCCCAGGACGCCAGGGTGTCATCGAAGCCACTGGCTTGCGCCCACTCGGAAAAGCCCGGCATAAAGGAGTCCTGCGAGGCAGAGGTATCCTGATCCATATAAAAGGCGCCCACGATCCAGTCTACCGGCCCTTCAGTGTTGGACACCAATCGCAGTTCCTGTGCAAAAGCCTCGTCGGCATAGGTTCTTGATGCCTGCGCCATGGGACGTGGTGAACCGCCATAGAACCAGGCAAACCAGTTATTCTGAGCATAAAACCCGGTGTTATCGCTGATAGAACTGCCATCATGCTCATACTGAGAAGTACTGGAGGAAAGCGTGGCAAACCCTAAGTCCCATTCCATCTCAAGGGCCAGTAAATCGACTTTACGTTCACTGGGCTCAAGCTGAATGGCGCCATTCTGGTAATCACCATACTGCTGTTCTTCACCGGTCGTCCAGTGTGTGCCGCGGGTAACCTGGCGTCGGCCACCAATGTCATCAGACTGATACTGATACGACAGCAACGCACTGAATTCCTCTGATGGCTTAAACAGTAAAGACATACGGCCGTAGTCGATATCCACCGTATCGGCATCTTCTTTACTGGTGAACACCGGCGCGCCATTGGCAATATCACCACCTTCGGCCATCGGTGCCCCGTCACTGTTGAGCGCATACAAAGTGGTGTAATCCACAATACCGTCATTGCGAATTACGCCAACATTGGCGCGAAAAGCCAGCGTATCGGTGAGCGGAATATTGATCATGCCATCAATATTTTTGTTAAAACCTTCCGAGCCCGAACTGCGGCTCAGATTCGCCCCGGCAGAGCCGGAAAAATAGTCCAGATCCGGACGGTTCATTTTATAACGCACCGTACCTGCCAGCGCACCGGACCCGTACAAAGTACCCTGCGGTCCGCGCAATACCTCTACCGCATCAATGTCTTTAAGAATAAAATTAGCAAAAATCGGCGTGTCATTGACATAAGACGAGACCGTGGGCACCGCGTTCAGTGCAAAATCTCCGTTACCGGAAGAATCCACGTTCATACCTCGGATAATGATGTTGTTGATAACACCAGAGTTCCGATATCCCCTGTCTACCGCGGTGACACCGGCCATTTCACGAATCATCTCCACCGAATCAACAATCTGTGCTTCCTGCAGATGGCTACCATTGATGACTGAGATGTTATAGGGCGTGTCTTCAACGGTGGTGATACGACGGCTGGCGGTAACCTCAATGCGCTCCAGTTCCACCACTTCAGTTTTCTGCTGTTCCTGCTGTTGAGCCAGTGCCAGACTGGGTAATACTGTTGCCGCAGCCAGTGCGAGGGTGACAGGAGACAGGGCAAAGCCTGCTTTGGTATTTTTATTCATCGGGTTCTGCATAACATGTTCCTCGGGTTTTTATTCTGTTTTCAACACTGTAAAAAAACAATTCTGTTCAGGTTAGGGCCAGTTTCTATTTATTATTCGGGCCAGTTGCAGGCCTTATTCTGACCAATCCGGCTTGGCTGGTTTTTGCAACGGGCCCAGGGCGTTCAGGGCCGCCGAACCCGCACCTTGCTGATACTGGGGATAAACAACCGGGTTATCCCGAAAACTCTTCAACGGTTGCCCCAGGCTGTGCCAGCCGCTTTCCCGCACCCGCCGTACATAATCAAAATCAACATCCACCACAATGGCCTCCTGGGTCTCGCCGGCCTGATACACTACTTCGCCGCCGGGCCCTGCCACGATAGAGCGACCATTGCCCAGCTTACCGGCGCCATTGATGTCTATCATGTAGCATTGATTCGTGGCGGCATTGGCACGGGCGATCGCCAGTTCCACGTCTCTATCGATGGTATTGGTCAGGGTTGGATGCAGAACCACTTCTGCGCCTTTCCAGGCCAGCGCGCGAATGGTTTCCGGGAACCACATGTCATAACACACGGATAAACCGAACCGCCCCACACCGGGAACATCAAAGGTGACAAACTCATCGCCGCAGGACACACCTTCCTCATAAGGTAAAAAGGGAAAGATTTTGCGATAGCGGGCAATCACGTCGCCTTTTGGGCTCAGCACCGACAGGGTATTGAAAATACGATCCTGATCGCGTTCAAACAGGGAACCGGTGACCAGATACACCTCGGTTTGCATGGCCAGTTCGGCGTATGCCTGTTCCAGCGGACCGGGCATTGGCTCGGCAAAGCGCGGCGCTGGCCCACAATTACATAATTCCGACAACATGATCATCTGCAGGTTGGGAAAGCGCTTCTTCAGCCCCACCACTTCTGCGCGGATAATGTCAAAATTATTCTGATGGGGCTCCAGCTCCAGCTGCAAACCTGCCAGGGTGAATACACTCATCGGTTCTCCTTAATGCCAAACGTCGGCCTTTCGATTGCTTCCCAGCTTAGGGACATCACGCCACAGGCAACAGGACCAGTTTTAGAAAAGTTAAGGAGCCAGAAACCCGGTCTGTGCCGAAATCTGGGGTGAGGCTGGTAACCTCAGACACCATGACGTGTCAAAGGAAGGGGAGTCGCAAGACGACAGCGACACATCTTGCGCCACACAACCCCGCGGAAGCGCAGGCGCAGGCTCAAGCGTAAGCGCGGTGCCTCAAGACCGTGATGAAAAGTAACATAGGTGTCGCACAGGCCACCCATCCCGGGATTGGGTGCGGATTGTGGCATTACTGAGAAACCGCAGCGACGATCAAACGGCGTCACGGTCTTGGGCTGTCGCGAGCATAGCAGGAGTGAGAACACAGAGCAGAACGCTGCTCTTACTCTTCACCCGGAATGGTATAGAAAGCCGCGTCCACTAACTGGCCATCGCGCACCCAGTGAATACGGTTGTCGCTGATATAGATTTCAAACCCCAATAGCTCACCGTACGACCAGCTTTGCCATTGGCGGTACCAGATATCGCCTTTTAGCCACCAGGTACCGGTATCGTGCTTCTCGTCGGTGTGTCCTTCCCAGCCTTCCATGGTGCCATCGGCACGCAACCGGATACGGTACGGATCGCCAAATACCGTGCGGCCGATAAACTGACAGTTCGACACAAACCTCAACAAGGCATCACCACTCAGACGCTGGCCCCATTCTCGATCATGCTGCTCTCTGAACTCTTCGATTAATCTGGCCAGACGCTCTATCCCTTCTCGGATCTTGCCGGCGGGGATACTGCGCACACCCAGGCGGAAGTAGTGCTCTGGTTTATCCTTACTGCCATAAAAACGGTGCACAGGCTCCACCAGTATGCCCACTTTCGCCGCCTCTGCGGCAAAGCGCTGGCTGTTCAGCTCCGCCGGACCTTCTATCCAGACTGTGCTGCCTCCCACTGTCTCGGAGGTCACAATATAGGGACCCAGATAATGATTCAGTGCTTCGCGCATTTCCTGCCAGCGCAGGTTCAGTTCCTGATGGATTCGGCGCATGGTCATATCGTAATACCCCAGCGACAGAAACAGCGCCATGATGCGCTGGTTGTTCGCTGGTGGATGGCGCAGAGACAGCGAGCGCAGTCGCCGTGCCTGCTTAATCAGCGCTTTGGGTGCCACCATAAAGCCTAAGCGCAATCCAGGCGCGAGTACTTTGGAAAAACTGGACACATAGACCACCCGGTCAGCATTATCCAGGCTTTTCAGTGCAGGATGAGGATTGCTGAGAAAATTCGCTTCACTCTCATAATCATCTTCGATAATCACAAAATCATCCTGCTGCGCCTGCTCTATGAGCTTCTCGCGTTTTTCTCTGGACATGGTCACTGCGGTAGGTACCTGATGGCTCGGGGTCACATACAGCACATCGGTTTGCGGAGCGATGTCCTGCAGGCTGATGCCATCGGCTTCTATCGCGGCAAATTGCAGCGGACAATACATCAGCTGGGCCAGTTGACGAATGCCCTGATAGCCCGGCTCTTCGGTGGTAAGCAACCGGGTGTGGTTAAACAGCAACCTTGCCAACAGGTAAAGGGCGTGTTGTGAGCCAAGGGTAATCAGAATTTCGTCTGCGCTGGCAAAAATTCCCCGACGCGGCAAGACCTTAGTGCGGATTTCCTGGATCAGCAGTTCATCGTCTCGGGTGCCACTGTCTCTGGCCCAGCTTTTGATTTCATCCACATTCTGACTGAGGCGCGAACACTCACGCCACTGGTTCAGGGGAAACAACGATTGGTCGTACTGACCATCAATAAAAGGAAAAGGGTATTGTTGCCAGTTATCCGGGTAGGGCGGTGCGCTTTTTTCCACCTTGATGTTATGCACGGCAGAATCCCAGTCATAACAGGAGGCCGACACGGTACTTACCGGCGCTGGCTCGGCATGCTCATCAAACACCTGGTCGTTAACATAAATACCGCTGCGCTCGCGGCTCACCAGGTAGCCTTCATCCATCAGCTGTTCGTACGCAGCCACCACCGTGTTGCGGGAAACGCCCAGTTGTTCAGCCAGTTTGCGACTGGAGGGCATTTTACTGGCGGCGGAGAAATAGCCGCTATGAATGGCGCCAATCAGTTTTTGTTGTAATTGCTTCTGCAGGCTGGTCTTGTCATCATCATCCAGAACAAACAGGTGCTGCGGCATAGAGGCATCAAAATACAATTCACAAGACTGCCATCTTGCCCGCTTCAACTTTGCTTATCAAGCAATCTGGCCGGAAACAGACACGCCAGCAGACACAACACCAGCGCCACCACGGCAATATTAATAAGCTGTCCATAGCCTTCATCTGACAGGATCATCGCTGCCACAAACGGCCCCGATGCCAGCCCGGTTTTTGACGCAAATCCTCCCAAAGCCGCCATTTTACCGGCTTTGTCAAACTCGGCACAGATACCCAGCAAATAAGCAATGCTGAATGCCCAGGTTACCCCCACCAGCACATTGGCTAGCCAGAAGATGGCTGCCATCTGACTGAAATGCAGCGCAAAGGTCGCCAGTGTCGTCAGGCCAATGGCAAACACTAAGGGCAGGGTGCGCCCAAAACGGGTAGAGAACACAATCACCAGTCCCGAGCCCAGCAATCCGATCCAGGCGGAGATGCCCAGAGTCGGTGAAATAAACTTAATATCCAGCCCGGCTTGCTGGCCCAGATCGATAATGTAGGCATACAGTCCCATATTCGCAGCCTGGAACAAGAACACCGCCAGCAAAGCCGATGCCAGGGGTCTGGACTGAATGGGCGCCACCATTTTATCCGGATCCGGCTTCTCAATCGGATAATCACCGAGCATGCTCAGCATCACCAGTGACACCGCGCTGAAGGCGATCAGGGAGAGAAATAACGCAGCGGTACCGTACAGTGGCGCCAGCGGCGGCAACAGCATCACGCCGAATCCACCCAGTCCAAACTGCACAAACAACAGGTACCCGAACGTTTTATGCACCTGACTGACCCGCGCAATCACCGCAAAAGAAATGCCCACTAACAATCCACCCACACCACCGTGCAAAGCCCGCAGCGGCAACATCACCTCCGGCGTGGTGACAATAATGGAGAGTCCATCAAGTAGCATCAATGCCACCAGCAGCACGGCGGCCGCCGGTCGCCAGGGCACGCGGGTCACCAGAAATACCGCCACAAATGCGCCCACAGCGGCCCCGTATATGTTTAAGGAGGCCACCAGTCCCGCATCGGCCCGTGAAAAATTAAGGGAATCAATCAGTCCGGAGACAATCGCCGGCATAATATTCACGTAAAAGAGTCCTGCAGTGGCCAGAAAGGCCAGCATGACCCGAGCGGCGGTGCCATCGGGTGCCAGTATCGGTAATTTCATCAATTTACTGCTTGTATTGAGGATCATATGCACCAGACTATCAGCTTAATCAGCCAGGGTTAGAGCCAGTTAGACGTGAGTTTTGGCACCAGTTTAACATCACACCACAGCGGCACAGTGAACACGGAAGTATTGAGGGTTAAGGCCCGTGATTTCTCCGCGTTCTACATACAGCTGTGGTTATTCAGCCTTTCTCAAAAGGCGCCGGATGCAGGGCAGCAACGCCCGGCCATGACGCCTGTGTACCTGTCATTGCCGCGCAGGCGGGAATCCAGAGCCTTATCGGGGACGCCAGATGCCCGACAACACCACCCGGCCATGACGTCTGTGTACCTGTCATTCCCGCGCAGGCGGGAATCCAGAGCCTTATCGGGGACGCCAGATGCCCGACAACACCACCCGGCCAGGACCAATTGACGTTCCCTTGTGGATACCCTCTCTCACAACCAGCCTGTGTGGTTGTTTAATCTGTTATCTTTTTTCAATTACACACCGAGGCGATTTTATCCAGTTCCCTGACGGTTTTGGTAAAACCATACTCTTTATTGTCACTGACGTAGTAGTACAGCATATTATTGGGCAATATCACCAGACCAATGCCACCAAAACCTGACATGTAGGGTACCCAGGTAGGATTGCTACAGCTGACCTGGGTTGAAGCACCAAGGTCATAAGCCCAGAAACCATTCTGATAACGACTGCTACTGGTGCCGGTGGTTAACCCCCGGTTACTGGATTGCTGCAGCGCATCGCCAAGCAAGCTCGCATCGAGCATAGGTTGCCCGGCAACCTTACCTTCGTCCAGCAGTAAGAACTGACCTATTTTGAGCAGATCATCACCGCTGAAGGTCAATCCATAGCCGCCCCAGACCTGCCGCTCACTGTCATAGCTGCGTTTACTTTGCCAGGTCAACGGACTTAAATGTATGGGTTTGAAGATCTGTTCCACCAGCAGATCATTGTAGTAGTCGGCCTGCGCGCCTTGGTTGGCTTCATACCATTTCTGCATCGCGCGACTGAGGATGTAGGTATCCGAGGTGTGATAGACAAACTGTGTGCCCGGTGTACTCTTACGCGGATAGTCACAGGCATGACTGATCTTGTCGGCGTGACTGGCCACCAGAAAGAACTCATTAATGGTTTTCTGCGCCCCTTCATCGACTGAATCGCCGGCAGAATCGTAGTTGCCCGTGGCCATATCTAATGCTTGTTCAAAGGTGACATCTGACCAGGTTGCCGGTGAACAGGCGCTGACATAGTCACTGATCTTCAGACCCGCCTGTGAGCCCCCATATTGCTGTTCGAGCGCCATCAACCCGATTCCGCCCACCACAGATTTGGCGGTAGAATAAGAAGGCAGCGCCATTACATTACAATAGGGGTAAGCGCCCTGACGGGTATTGCACTGGCCCTGATAATGTACCCCCTGATACAGTACACCGAAGGCGCTCAGATGAACGGATGTCTGATCGCTGCCAATGGCGCTGACATTAACGCCCTGCCCCGGGTAGTCGGTCGCCAGTTCAGACAGAGCCTTGCGCGGCAACCTGTTACTCAGCTCCGCCACATAGTCATTTTTAAGCTGGCTGTCATTGGCAATCACAGCGGGGGTGTAATTCGCCGTAAGTTTGCCGTGAAGGTTGAACTTAAAGTATTCGCAGGTCTCCTGGGCAATCTGGTAAGCCACATCCGAAACCGTGCCATCATCTTTAAACAAAAACGTCATCACGCCGTTGTGGGTGCAATTGGCATTGATTTCCTGCAATGCAAAAGGCAGTGCCACACGGCTATATCCACTGTCGCCGTTTTCATTCCATACCCGGCCCGGCAGGAGTATCCACTCCCAGGCTGGATGGCCGGTGGCTGTCACTTGTCTGTCCACAGGGATGAGATGACTCCCATACTGAACAAAGTCAAAATCAAAAGGCGGCAAGCTGTCGGGATTCGTGTAGGCCGACGCCAGATTGGTGCCCTGCTCGGTCAACGTACCCGGCACGACGGTCAGGCTCAGATTCCCACTGAAGGTGTTGGCCGGGTCGGCGCCACTGGCTGGCAAGGCATAGTGACTATAATTCAGCAGCGCAATGGCGCCGCTGCCGGTCAGCTGACTATAGGTTAACTGACTGCGACTGACGCTACCGTCACCCGCGAGACAATCGAATTCACAGTTACCGGTCTGGGTGCCGGTACCCGATAAAGCGATAAGGAAAGGATTTTGATCGGTATCATTAGAGGCAATACTGAGGCTGTCATTGGCACTGCTCTGATCCACCGGTGTAAACGCCACCTCAAGCTGACAACTCTGAGCTTGCGCCAGATTCTGGTTCGAGCAGTTATCTACATTAACAGAGAAAGGTGCGCTGGCACCGGTGATGCTGCCTATCTCGAGGGTCTGATCACCACTGTTCCTGAGCGTAAAATTGCGATTCACTGTCGAGCCCACCGCCACAGCCCCAAAACTTCCTGAACCGCTGACAGTGAGTTGTGGTTCCTGAGTTTGTCCGCCTGCGGTGCCGCTGAGGGTGATGTTATCGCCATAGCAATAATTACCAAACAGGGTATAGGCCCGCACGCGCAAACTCAGCCCCCCGTTGTCATCCAGACCGCTGTTGATGGTGGCGCTGCGAAAGTTACCGTCATCATCGCCATTATTCAGGGTCAACAGGGTTTGCCAGCTCTGCCCGGCATCGGTCGAATATTCAAGGTGACAGGCATCACCGTTAACCAGATACAAGGCCGCCAGTTGTGCACTTAACACCACATTATTTGCACCGGCAGATGAAAGATCAACGCGGCCCTGCCGTAAGCCATCCACACGCAGCGAATAATTTCCCTGATAGAGGTTAACGCTGTTATTGCCATTACCGGTAAAGCTCCAGCCGCTGCTGTCGCCATCCTGAAAATCGTCACTGAACAGACTATTCTGCGATATGGGCGTACCGGTGACTGCGACATCATCACCATAGCAATAGTTGTCATACAGGGTGTAGGCACGAAAGCGCAGTGCCAGCTGGTTCACATCATCCAGTCCTGCTGACTGCGAAAAGGAAACAAGAGGTCCACCGGATTCGGCCACGCCAATGCTACCCAGTGTCGTCCAGCTGGCGCCCCCATTGACCGAATATTCAGCAAAGCACTGATCACCATACAAAAGCTCCGTCGCCGTCAACACCATTGCCAGACTGACATTTTCATAGCCAGCTGTAGAGAGGGTTAGCTGGGCCTGACGCAATCCATCAAGGCGCAAGGAGTAATTGCCCTGGTAAAGATGAATGGCATCGCTTCCGTCTCCGGAGGGCGTCCACTGATTGTACTGGCCGCTTTGAAAGTCATCGTCGAACAGACTCACGGCAGCGGTCTGAGTTGCCAGCAACAATGTGCTGATAGCGATAAACCAATTTAAACAATACCTGTGCATGGTGTTCACCTTTATTTGTATAAAAAAACACCAACACACCATAGCGCGGGCAGAATTATGGATAAGAACCAGATAACAACTTTGCATAGGGCCAGTTGCAACGCATGGCCCTTCAGGCCCCGTTCATAAAGGTCTGAGTCTTTTTGAGCAGCAGTGCAATAAACGATGAGAGGTTCCAGCAGGTCACTGGATCATTGTCATTTCGGCTATGCCAGCCGCAAACGCCATGATTGAAAATGACATGGGTCATGTCACCAACAAAAACGCCGATCAAAGACCGGCGCTGCAAGAAGGTATTTCAGGTGCCAACCCCGAGGCTTGGCACCGAATGCCATCAGAAGAAGTTATACACCAGGGTCACAGAGGTCTGTGTATCGAGTTTTTCAATATCATCCTCTACATCAGAGTTATGATTGAGAATCAGCGATACTTTGAGCGCCAGTGAGCCATTGATTTGCGCCGAGACGGAAGATTCCGACTTAGACTTGGTATTCTCGTTACCCACTTCCGAGCTGAAGGTCTGACGGAAGGTGGAGGTATCAGAAATCTTCCAGCGATAGTCTAAAGAGCCCCGCACAATCATGCCATTGACACTTTCACCGTTGTCGCGTTCAGCCATCGCATAACCCGGACCGATACTGTAAGTAAAAGACGACACGTTGGTTTTCCATAACTCCTGAGCCCAACCAGCTGCCACAGTCGCCTGATGTTTAAAACCACTGAACCGATCGTCTTCATAGGAAGCAAATGCAAACACCCGGTGATTGGGATTGTCGAGTTTATAGTTACCCTGCCCCGAGAAGAAAATTTTCTGTGCTGTAGTCTGCGTCTTGGTTTCGTCATCAACCGTCACTTCGTCCTGCTTATAGAAGCCTTCCAGCACATAATCATTGCTCCACTGAGGCAACTCCTGGTGAGCATTGATTCTGCCCTTGAAGGTAGACGCTTCGGTATTACCGGTAGTCACTATGATGCCCAGTTCACCGTCCATGCTAAATGGTTTTTCTGCTTCTTCAGGAGTTGTGGTATCGGCAGCAAAGAGCGTATCCAGACTGTTGGCCTGGGCGAAAAACGGTAAGGTCAGAATGGCCGACAGGGCCAGTGTGGTCTTCTTGATCATTCAGTGTCTATTCCGGGTGATTGAAAATTCCGCGTAATTGTAACTAAATTACAGCGCCAATTGCAGGGGGTTAGGTTATTTTTTAACCTTTTATGCCAGTTCAGTCTGATATTCTATTCGAATATTTGTTCTTTTTGTAATAAAAAATCACCGCAAGCCGAATGGCTTACGGTGATTTATCCGATGAGGTTATTCAGGTTTTCGAGGCCTGATAGATGCTCTCAATGGTGGCATCCAGTGTGGCATTGAAGTCTTCTTCAGACTGTTGTGCCGACAACCCCTCGGTCAGCGCCCTTGAGAAACTGGCGATCATGCCCTGATTTCGGCTCAGTCGCTGATTCGCTTCTTCACGGCTGTAACCGCCTGAAAGTGCCACCACCCGAACTACATTGCCATGCTCAATACAATCGCGATAGAAATTGTCTTCTTCGGGCAGGGTCAGTTTCAACATCACTTTCTGGGCGGTAGACAAGGTATCCAGTTCCGCCAGTATATCCTGCTTGAGCAGGGCTTCAGCCTCGGCTTTATCGGGGCAGTGAATATCCACTTCCGGCTCGATGATAGGTACCAGTCCGGCCGCCATGATGTGGCTTGCGACTTCAAACTGCTGCGCCACGACCTTACGGATCCCCTCGGCATCGGCCTGCTTGATGACAGAACGCATTTTAGTGCCAAAAACGCCCTGGTCGTTCGCTTTAGACAGCAGTTTTCCCAGCTCTGGCATGGGCTTCATCAACTGCACGCCCTGTGACTCTTCTGCCAAGCCTTTGTCCACTTTGAGAAAAGGTACCACCTTTTTTTCCTGCCACAGGTAGCGGGAGGAATATTCTCCTTCAATGTAGCGATCCAGCGTATTCTCAAACAAAATCGCACCCAGAATGCGTTCACCATTGAAGGCCGGACTGGTGACAATGCGGCTGCGCATCTGATGCACCAGATCGAACATTTCCTCATCGGAATTCCAAGCTGATTCATCCAGCCCATAGAGTTTGAGGGCTTTAGGGGTACTACCACCACTTTGATCCAGGGCGGCAATAAACCCGTCCTGATTCTGGACTTTCTCCAGCATTTTCGCTTTGGCTTCGGCTGCCATTGGCAACTCCTTTTTATTGTCTTGGCCTCAGGGGCCGGGATACAGAGATATCGTCAGTTAGTATAGCTGAGGGCTTCATTCACTTGCCCTTCTTATTTTTTATGTCAGGTTATTCCGCCGCACGCTGTTCCAGCATGGTTACGGCGGGCAGGGCTTTGCCTTCCAGAAATTCCAGAAAGGCTCCGCCACCGGTGCTGATATAAGAGATCTTATCGGCTATCTGATACTTATCAACCGCTGCCAGTGTATCGCCACCGCCAGCGATGGAAAAGGCATCACTGTCAGCAATAGCCTGGGCAAGCACCTTGGTTCCGGCACCGAACTGGTCAAATTCAAACACGCCCACCGGACCGTTCCACACAATGGTGCCGGCTTTTTTGATCTGCGCCGCCAGTTTTTCAGCGGTTTTCGGACCGATATCGAAGATCATATCCGATTCACTGACCTCGCTCACCTTTTTGTGCGTGGCCACAGCGGTTTCAGAAAATTCACTGCCCACCACCACGTCTTCAGGCACAGGGATCTCGCCTCCGTTTGCCTGGGCTTTGGCCAGTAAACGTCGGGCTTCAGGTATTAAATCCTGCTCATACAGGGATTTACCCACCGGCTCTCCGGTCGCGGCAATAAAGGTATTAGCAATACCGCCGCCGACAATCAGCTGATCCACCTTTTCTGACAGTGCTTCGAGTACCGTCAGCTTGGTGGAAACCTTTGAGCCCCCGACAATGGCCAGCAGCGGGCGCGCCGGGTTTTCCAGTGCTTTACCCAGCGCCTCTAGTTCAGCTGCCAGCAACGGGCCGGCACAAGCGACAGGTGCAAACTTTCCGGCACCGTGCGTGGAGGCCTGGGCGCGGTGTGCGGTGCCAAAAGCATCCATCACATAGATATCACACAGCGCAGCATAACGTTTTGACAAGCTGTCATCGTCTGCCTTTTCACCAGGATTAAAACGCACGTTCTCCAGTACCACCAATTCACCATCGGCGATGTCCACACCGTCCAGATAGTCACTGGCAAGGCGCACCTTACACGCCAATACGTCGGCCAGATAATCCACCACGGGCTGTAAGGAGTACTGTGCCTCAAACTGACCTTCCGTTGGCCGTCCCAGATGCGACATCACCATTACCCTGGCGCCGGCATCTAATGCCGCTTTGAGGGTGGGTAGCGAGGCTTTGATGCGGGCATCTGAAGTGACCTTGCCCTCTTTCACCGGTACATTCAGATCCTGACGGATCAGGACGCGTTTCCCTTTCAAATCCAACTCGGACATTTTCAGTACTGACATGGTCATTCCTTATCTGTTAGCTATCTGTTCAATGAGACGGTAAATCCAGAGCCGCCATGGCCATGGCGGTATCCAGCATACGATTGGCAAAGCCCCACTCGTTATCGCACCAGACCAGGGTTTTTACCAGGCAATTATGACTGACGCGGGTCTGTGTGCCATCGACGATGGCCGAGTGGGGATCATGGTTAAAGTCACAGGACACCAGTGGCTCTTCGGTGTAGCCGAGTATCCCCGCCAGGCGTCCCTCGCGGGCCTGCATCAGGGCCTGATTGACCTGAGCAATATTCACCTTCTGATTCAAGGTTACGCTGAGATCCATGGCAGTAACATTGATGGTGGGCACCCTTACGGCTATGGCTTCAAAACGCCCGGCAAATTTGGGTAAGATCCGCTCAATACCCCGGGCCAGTTTGGTGTCGACCGGAATGATCGACTGACTGGCGGCGCGGGTGCGTCGCAAATCATCATGATAAGCATCGATGACCTGTTGGTCATGCATCGACGCATGAATGGTGGTGATGGTACCGCTGTCTACCCCGAACGCCTGATCCAATGCCTGGATCACCGGCACAATGCAATTGGTGGTGCAAGAGCCATTCGACACAATGCGATCGTCAGCCCTGAGCTTATCCTCATTGATGCCGTAAATAACGGTGGCATCCATATCTGCGCTGCAGGGCTGTGAGAACAGAACTTTTTTTGCACCTTGCTCAAGATGTTGCTGACCCGATGCCCTGTCGCTGAACACACCGGTACATTCCAGTACGATATCCACGTTCAGCTCAGCCCAGGGCAGCGCTTCAAGTTCAGCACATTGCAACAGGCGAATCGGATCCCCGGCCACATGCAGGGTGGTATCCTCGAGTCGCACGTCAAAGGCAAACCGGCCATGAGAGGTATCGTACTTAAGCAGGTGGGCAATGCCCTCGGGCCGGGCCAGTTCATTAATCGCCACGATCTGAATCTGGTTATTGCGGCCGCTTTCATACAAGGCGCGCAATACATTGCGACCGATACGGCCAAAACCATTAATGGCGACTCGTAACATGACTTCCCACGCTCGTTTAAAATGCACAGCTGGTGTGCGGTTGTTGTGCCCCAGAAAACGCTTATCCCGGGGCATTTTTTTGATTGTATCGTTGCGCTTACTTATCGAGCAAGCTCAGGGCTTTGTCGGCCACATTGTCGGCCGTAAAACCAAAGTGTTCCATCAGCGCGCCGCCGGGTGCCGATTCACCAAAGGTGGTCATGCCCACAACCGCACCATTGAAACCGGTATATTTATGCCAGAAGTCCACATGAGCGGCTTCAACGGCCACACGACGTGTTACCGCGGCCGGCAACACTGACTCCTTGTAACTGTCGTCCTGCTGATCGAAGACACTGGTGCTTGGCATGGAGACCACTCTGACGCTGATGCCTTTGGCACTGAGTTTCTCTGCCGCCTGCACGGTAATGGCGACTTCAGAGCCGGTTGCAATCAGGATCACGTCCGCGGTGCCGTCACAATCCTTGAGTACATAGCCTCCTTTGGCCACGTCACTCAGTTGCTGGGCATTGCGCGACTGGGCTTTTAATCCCTGACGGCTGAATACCAGTGCGGTAGGCCCATCGGTACGCTCCAGTGACGCTTTCCAGGCCACCGCCGTTTCAGCGGCATCACAGGGACGCCAGGTCTGCAGGTTAGGGGTCAGACGCAAGTTGGCCAACTGCTCTATGGGTTGGTGAGTGGGCCCGTCCTCCCCCTGACCAATAGAGTCATGGGTATAGACAAAAATATTGGGGATCCCCATCAGCGCTGACATACGCACCGCATTGCGGGCATATTCCATAAACATCAGGAACGTGGCGCCATAAGCGCGGAAGCCGCCGTGCAGACCAATACCGTTCATGATGGCGCTCATACCAAATTCCCGCACACCATAGTAAATATAGTTACCACTGGCATCATCGGCCGTCAGACCTTTGGCCCCCGACCACAAGGTCAGATTGGAACCGGCCAAATCGGCGGAGCCACCAATGACCTCAGGTAAAACCGAGGCAAAGGCTTCGATGCTGTTCTGTGAAGCTTTGCGGCTGGCGATATCTTCCCCTTTGTCCTGACAGGCCTGAATAAACGCCTCGGCGGTCCTGGCAAAATCTGCGGGCAGCTCTCCCTTAAGACGTCGTTCCAGCTCTTTAGCCAGCTCAGGATGGGCTTTGGCATAGGCTGAGAATTTTTCATTCCAGCGCTGTTCACGCTGCGCACCCGCTTCCTTGGCATCCCAGCCAGAATACACCTCGGCTGGCACGTCGAAGGGCGCGTGAGGCCAGTTCAGGTATTCCCGCGCAGCGGCAATTTCATCGTCTCCCAGCGGCGCGCCATGGCAATCGTGGCTTCCGGATTTATTGGGTGACCCAAAACCGATAATGGTCTTGGTGCAAATCAATGTGGGCTTGGCGGTTTCCGCTTGTGCCTGTTCTATGGCCGCTTTGACCTGCTTAGGATCGTGGCCGTCCACATCCTCAATCACGTGCCAGCCATAAGCACGGAAACGTCCGGGGGTATCGTCTGTGAACCATCCTTCAACGTCGCCATCAATGGAAATGCCATTGTCATCCCAAAACGCAATCAATTTGCCCAGCCCCAGGGTGCCCGCTAAGGAGCAGGTTTCATGGGACACCCCTTCCATCAGGCAGCCATCCCCGAGGAAACAGTAAGTGTAGTGATCAATAATCTCGTGGGTCGGACGGTTAAATTGCGCCGCCAGGGTTTTCTCGGCAATCGCCATTCCCACCGCGTTGCTGATGCCCTGCCCCAGTGGGCCGGTTGTGGTTTCCACACCCGGTGCATAACCATACTCGGGATGGCCGGGGGTTTTTGAATGCAGTTGACGGAAGTTTTTGATCTCTTCTATGGGTAAGTCGTACCCAGTGAGGTGCAACAGTGAGTAGATCAACATCGAGCCATGACCATTGGACAACACGAACCGATCCCGGTTGGCCCACTGCGGATTGGCGGGGTTGTGACTCAGAAAATCACACCACAGTACCTGGGCGATATCTGCCATGCCCATCGGGGCACCGGGATGGCCAGATTTGGCTTGTTGTACGGCGTCCATGGACAGGGCGCGGATGGCGTTAGCTAATTGTCGGCGATTGACTTCACTGCTCTGGGGCATAAAAACTCCTGCTGGCGTTAACGGGCTGTTGTGCATTTGGCAAAAAAGGGCGTCTATTCTCGCCCAGCGCCTGTATAACTGCAACGTTGTTGCATCTAATGAAGGCGATAAAAACAGAATAACTTATCCACTCACCGCAGGGTCACCATTGACCGGACAGGGCGAACTGGCAAGCAAACTTAACAAATGGACATTTAGACGTCTAGATGTAAAGGCTGGTATTTTTTGTTCACCAAGGTAGAATGCGACAAAATGCGGTCGATATAGATCGACACACTTTATTACTCGAATAACGGGGACGTTTTATGGCAAAACATCTGTTTACCTCCGAGTCGGTTTCTGAAGGGCATCCCGATAAGATTGCCGATCAGATTTCTGATGCAGTACTGGACGCCATTTTAGAGCAGGACAAAAAAGCCCGGGTAGCGTGCGAAACCTTCGTCAAAACCGGCATGGTCATGGTCGGTGGCGAAATTAATACCACGGCCTGGGTCGATATCGAGCAGCTGGTGCGCGATACCGTACGCGATATCGGTTATACCCACTCCGATATGGGCTTTGATGCTGACTCTTGTGCGGTACTCAATGCCATTGGTAAACAGAGCCCCGATATTAACCAGGGTGTGGATCGCAGCCGTCCTGAAGATCAGGGTGCGGGCGATCAGGGATTGATGTTTGGCTACGCCACCAATGAAACCGACGTGCTCATGCCCGCCCCCATTACCTATGCCCATCGTTTGGTAAAACGCCAGGCAGAGGTACGTAAAAATGGCAGCCTGAGCTGGCTACGCCCTGATGCCAAGAGCCAGGTCACCTTCGCCTATGAAAACGGTAAACCGGTGAGCATCGACGCGGTCGTGTTATCTACCCAACATGACGAAACCATCAGTACCCGCGATCTGACTGACGCGGTGATGGAAGAAATCATCAAGCCGGTTCTGCCTGCTGAATGGCTGACGGCACAGACCAAATACTTTATCAATCCAACCGGTCGTTTTGTGATTGGTGGCCCCATGGGCGATTGCGGCCTGACCGGCCGTAAGATTATTGTCGACACCTACGGCGGCATGGCCCGTCACGGCGGTGGCGCGTTTTCCGGTAAAGATCCCTCAAAAGTCGATCGTTCCGCGACCTATGCCGGACGCTATGTGGCCAAGAACATTGTTGCTGCAGGCCTGGCTGACAAGTGCGAAATTCAGGTGTCTTATGCCATTGGTGTCGCAGAGCCCACGTCCATCAATGTCGATACCTTTGGTACCGGCAAGCTTGACGAAGGCCGGTTAATTGAGCTGGTTCGCGAATTCTTTGATTTGCGTCCTTACGGTCTGCTGAAAATGTTGGATCTGGAGAAGCCCATCTATCAGGCCACTGCGGCCTATGGTCACTTTGGCCGCGATGCCTTCCCCTGGGAAGCCACTGACAAAGCCGAAGCCCTGCGCGCTGCGGCTGGTATTTAAGTTATCAGTTTGCAGCCCTCAGCTTTTCAGAAAAATAGCATAAAGTGACGCACAGAGGCTGATTAGCAGCCTCTGTGCATTCAGCCAACTGCTACCCCATAAACATCTGCGCCTTCAACCTCAATAAACCAGCGTGCAATAGCAGTACTGCGTTTTCTTATTGCTGAAAGCGGATTACGGACTGCTTTGTCCATTGCAGCTTGGCAAATCCCGCCGGGGCGCGCAAAATAGCATGACTGTTTTTACGCAAGGAATTGCCATGACGTTTCGTTTACTCTGTATTTCACTCCTGTGCATAGCCTGTCTCAGTGCCTGCACCACCTCGCCCACCGGCCGCAAGACCATCAAGCTGTATTCCTCTTCCCAGTTAGCCAATATGGGCACACAGGCCTTTGACAGCATGAAGAGCGAACAAAAAGTCTCCTCAAAAACGGTGGAAAATGAATATGTCCGCTGCATTGCCACACACATTGCGCAGCAAGTGCCAGATAACGTGTTTGCCGGTGAATGGGAAGTGGTAGTGTTTGATGAAGACCAGATCAATGCCTTTGCCCTGCCAGGTGGTAAAATTGGTGTCTATACCGGGCTGTTAAACGTGGCGGAGAACCAGCATCAGCTGGCAGCTGTAATTGGCCATGAGGTGGCCCATGTCATTGCCGAGCACGGCAATGAGCGCATGTCCAGCGGCACCCTCATTAATCTGGGGATGGAAGCCACCAATCAGATTTTACAAAGTAATCAGGTAGGACAAACCCCAATGATTATGTCGGCCATTGGTTTAGGTGTTCAGGTGGGCGTGCAGTTGCCCTTCAGTCGCACCCACGAGTCTGAAGCCGATATTATCGGCCTGGATCTGATGGCCAAAGCCGGTTTTGACCCACAGCAATCCGTTAATTTGTGGCAGAACATGGCCAAAGCCAGTGGCGGCCAGCGGCAACCGGAGTTGTTGTCGACTCACCCGGCCCCGGATAGCCGTATCAAAATGCTGCAAAAGAACATGAAAGGCGCCATGCAGTCCTATAAGCTCAGTAAAAATAAGCCCAACTGTCGTCCCTGAGAACCGCTTTTTAGCCAATCAGACTAATGGCATGGCGGTGTCATTAACAATCAGAACGAAAAAGGGAGCCCACGGGCTCCCTGATACTGTTTCAGCTTATTGCGCGTTATTACCTCTTTACGCTTCGCTTTCTTCCTTATGCAAATGCACATCCATTTGTGGGAAGGGAATGCCGATACCTTCCTGGTCGAAACGCAGTTTAACCGCTTCGGTAAAATCAAACTTTAGCGCCCAGTAATCGGCGGTCTTAACCCAGGGACGCACCACAAAGTTGACACTGCTGTCCGCCAGTTCTGACACCGCCACCTGAGGAGCAGGATCTTTCAATATCCGCTCATCGGCCTCCAGCATTTCCTTCAGGATTTCCTTGGCTTTGCGCAGATCGCTGTCATACGAAATCCCTACCACCATATCCACTCGTCGGGTATCCATGGCCGAATAATTGACGATATTGTCACCGTAGATATTGCCATTAGGGACAATCACCATTTTGTTATCCGGTGTGGTAAACATGGTGGTAAAAATACCAATGTGTTTAACGGACCCGGCTGTGCCCCCGGCTTCCACATAATCCCCGGCTTTGAAAGGACGGAATACCAGTAACAACACCCCAGCTGCAAAATTCTGCAGTGAATCTTTCATGGACAGACCAATGGCCAGGCCGGCGGCACCAAATATTGCTACCAATGACGTGGTGTCCACACCCAGCTGATCCAGTGATGCGATGATCACAAAGAGCATTAACAAGGCTTTGATGATGGACTTGATAAAGCTCACCAACATCGTGTCATACTTGGAACGGGCCATGACCTTGCCAAGCAGATTGACAATCACGCTCACCACTATCCGTCCGACAATGAAAATAATCAGCGCAAAGGCGATATTGATTCCCCAGGGAATCAGATAGGTATCGATCATTTCCGCCATTTTTTCAGTTTCAAACATGTCTTCTCTCCTGATGTAAAATACACTCCCAACGCTATACCGATCGGCATAGCTGATGACTCTGTCACAGCGCACACATTTAACGTGTCCGACGACCTTGTTTCGCCCCTTTTCTGAACACCGTCAGACCTTCAAGAGCGGGTCTTGCCGCAGAACATATGCGTATCACTGAGGGAACAATCAGCTATGCAGATTGGTACTGGCTACAGCATAATAGAAGCTCCGGCAAAGGAGCCAGTATTTTCTATGCTGAAAGTGGTACAAGTGCTACCTTACTTGTTAGTATGCCAATACATCTCGGTGAGTAATATCACCGCCCATCGGGTAAACTCGCGCTCTAAATTGACTCATTGCAAACGGACGAAACCACAGCGTTGATCACTTTTTTATTCCAGTTATTCCTTAATCCGGCAAAAACCCTGTTGCGGTTGTTACTGCTATTGAGTCTGGCCTGCCCGCTTTCGGCCTTTGCCGATAGCGCATTGGATCTAAAGATAGAAGGCGCTAACGAGGCGCAGCACTCAAATATACTCGCCTACCTGGGTGCGCTGCCCAAAGACCCGGCACTGGTCAATCGCTTTATCGCCAAAATGCCACAACGCACACAACAGGCGATGATCGCGCTTGGCTATAACACGGCTCAGGTGAATTTGCAGATTGACCGCGAGGTTCAGCCTGTCGAGGTGACACTGAGTATCACTCCTGGAGAGCCGACACGGATCACCCAAATCAACGTCACAGTCTCGGGTGAAGGACAACAGGATCCCGGATTCGAAGACATCATCGCCGCGATTCGCCAGCAAACCGGGGCCGTGCTCAATCACGGAGAGTATGAAGACTGGAAAGATGAGATCCAAAATTATGCCCGTAATCAGGGATATCTGAATGGACGCTGGGTCAACAAAGAGTTACTGGTCGATCCTACACAACACCAGGCCACCATTGTGCTTGAGTATGCATCCGGACAGCGACATCGTTTGGGTGAGATACGCTTTAGTGGCTCGTCTTTGTCAGCTGAGTTATTGGCTCGTCTCTCTCCTTTACAGGAAGACGCGTATTATCAGGTATCTCACCTGAGCAAACTGGAATCGACCCTGCGCAAATCCGGTTATTTTTCCGAGGTGCAGGTTATTCCGCAGATGCAGCAGATCAGCGATTTACATGTGCCCATTAAAGTAAAATTGCAGGATGCCAGCAGCCACAGTTTTCAGGTGGGTCTGGGTTATGTCACGGATACCGGTCCCCGTGCCCAGTTCAACTGGCAAACACCGCGGGTAAACCGGTATGGACACAGTCAGCAAACCACCATTCGGTATTCCACGGTTAATCCCTATGTAAACTTTTTCTACAAGATTCCGGGACAGGATCCCAATAACCAGCATTACCAGTTACGTCTGGGACTTGAGAAGAATGATTTTGGCGATTTGGCCAGTAACCAACAGCACGCCGCCGTAGTCAGGCAGGATGTGAAAGGGCGCTGGGTAGTGAACACGCAGGTGCGCTGGCTGTCTGAGCAGTGGAGTCTGGATGGTCAGGATTTTGAAGGCAATTACTTGCTGCCCGGTATTGCCCTCTCTCGCACCCGTCGTCAGGGTCCGGTACGGGATCCTTCCGGTGGCTTTATGCAAAGTTATCAGCTTGAGGTCACTGACGATGCAATTGGCTCGGCAGGACGTTTATTTCGCGCCACCGCATTCTGGAAGTGGCTGGATCGCTGGGATGATCACCGTTTGGTATTGCGCGCACAGCTGGGGGCAAATATTACCGGTTCTGATGATAACGAGGATATTGCTCCGTCCCTGCGCTTCTTTGCCGGTGGCGATCAGAGCATCAGGGGCTTCGCCTACAACAGCCTCGGTCCAGTTCGTCAGATTGATACCGGTACTAGCATAGAAGACATCGTGGTCGGTGGTAAATTGCTGGCGGTAGCTTCAGCGGAATATCAGCACTACCTCAATAACAACTGGCGGCTTGCACTCTTTACCGATGCCGGGAATGCCTTTAACCGGGGGCACTTTGAACTCAAACAATCGGTGGGTACCGGATTGCATTGGCTGTCGCCTGTCGGCGCCATTCGTCTGGAAGTGGCCTATGGGATTAGCGAAGACAACCCGCCGTGGCGTCTGCATATCAGTATGGGGGCCGAACTGTGAGTAAAAGGCTCAATCTCAAGCGCTGGCTGCGTTGGATACTCATTACCCTTGGGGTACTCCTGCTGCTGATTGCCGCTGCCATTTTCTGGATAGGCGGCACACAGAGTGGCAGTCACTGGGCATTACAACAAGCCAGAGCGGTTGTGCCCGCGTTCAACTATCAAAGCAGCAGCGGCAGTTTGCTAAGAGGCATAACCCTGACGGGGGTAACCTACAGCGACAACAGCATTACACTGAACGTGGCAGAGGTGTCTTTGGATCTCTCCGCCCGGGCACTGCTGCTGCCACGACTGCAAATACAGCGACTGGTGGCAAAGGGCATAGACGCGACGCTGCCGGAGTCCAATTCCCCATCGCCCGAGCCAGGCACATTTAATGGCACACAGAAAATTGATCTGCCCCACTGGTTGCCCCCCATTCGGGTCAGCCAGCTGCAATTACAAAACGTTTCATTACAAACCCCTTCACTGAGGATGAGCTGGCAGCAACTGGATGCCAAAGCGAGACTGAATAAGGCGCGCTTTACCCTGTCGACACTGTCGCTGTTAAAGCTGCACCTGGTGCTAGCAGAAAACAGCTCTGGCGAAACTAACGAGGGACCCTGGCCGCTTGCTGCATTGCCTCATATGATTGCACCGGTCAATACGCTTATCGAGGACCTGCGCCTGATGCAGACGCGTATTGAACAGCCTGGTTCTGATACCCGGATTGCCGAGCTTAAACTCAAACTAAGCTGGCTTTCAGACAAACTTAGCATCAAGACGCTCAGCATCGATGCGCCCGCTTTCGGTACCCTGGCCATGCAGGCAGACGCGACACTCAAACATCCGTATCCTGTGACCCTGTCGAGTACCTTCAGGCCCTCAGCGTCCCTGCTACCTGAAAACATCGACCGTGGTCGCTGGCAGCTGCTGGCAAGAGGCGACCTGACGCGCCTCAACACATCACTGACGCAAGAAAAACTCTTCATCCTTGAAGGCCAGGCCAATCTCACCGACGCCCTGCTCCCCTTTGAGGTCAACTGGACCTTACAACCCTCGCCACAACTTCTGGCGCTGCTGCCTGTGAACATACCAGCCGAAGCGCAATTGCAACTGATTGATGCCAGTGGCCGTATCAATGGCAACCTGAAAAAGCAGATTCTGTCCGCCAATTTAGGCTTCAGCGGCGCAGGATTGGGCCCCAGGCAACCTGCACGCATTAGCCTTAACGCCGAACATCATTCAAAACAGCTACAGGCTATCCGACTCAAGCTGGACGACGCGGATACGGGCTCCTCTTTGGTGTTGTCAGGCGCGCTGAATTATGAACAGCCGCTACAGGCACAGCTGAACGGCGATATCACCCATCTTGCGGTGGATACCCCCCTGTTGCCCTACCTGGGCCACATAAAGGGGCAAATCCAGCTAGACGGCAATATGAGTGAACAGCAGTGGCAGCTCAATGTGCATCACACCGAGCTACTCGGCAGCCTCAACAATACCCCCTTGTCGGTATCCGCGATGGGGCAGATCACGCAAACCAATGACCTATTGAGTATCAGTGAACTCAACCTTGCAGGTAAAGCCCTGGGCGCCGAGCTGAATATCGCCGGTCGGGTTGACAAAAACTGGGCCATCACCGGGACTCTGACCAGCAAGGATCTGAGCCTGATAACCGATACCGTACAGGGCGAAATGGCAACCCGCTTTAATCTCAGTGGAGACCTTAAAACCCCTACACTGACCACTTCAGGTAATCTGGCAAGACTGAATTACCAGCAATACCAAAGCAATGACCTGAGCTTCGAAGCACAGTATCAGCACCGCGACAATCCCATTGTTGATGTGCAGGTAACGGCGCCCGCCATTCATATTGACGCACAACGGCTACTGCATGCCGAATTGTCGTTAGTGGGCTCACAAAACGATCATCAGCTCCGTGTTGACGTTGGCGGTGACCTGCAGGCCAGCGCCAGTATCTCAGGAAGCGCCGACCAGTCACTGAGGCAGTGGCAGGGACAACTGCAAACCTTGAGTGTGAGCGCGATGAAAGAGCACTGGCAGCTCGCTGAGCGCACCGGTATCCGTGTTACTGATGGCCAGCTCAGTATCGATGCCCATTGCTACAAGGGCAAGTTCAGTCAAATTTGCCTTGAGCAACCGCTGAGGCTGCCAGAGACAAAAGATATTCTGATCAGTGCCGAGATGGATTACGGTGAATGGGCCAAGCAGACGCCCGGCAGTCAGCGCCTGTCCGGGCAGGCCAGTCTGCAGGGAAAAATCGGCTTAGTGGAGCAAGGTTTACCCCAACTGGATATTAACCTGACAAGCAGTGCCGGTAGTCTGCATTACGTCAGCGAAAGCGAAGAGATTGCCCTGCTGGACTGGCAGCAAGGCAGCTTCGCCCTGCAATCACAAAATCAGCAACTGGTTTTAACGGGCGAGCTCAAACGTGCTGACAGTGAGCCCTTGCTGAATGTGAAGATGGCGCTGAGCGACAGGGACTCGCAAAGTGTGCAAGGCAGGCTACTCCTCACCCCCATTCCCTTGCAGAGTTTTAAGCAATTTGTGCCCGAGTTCAATGAGCTTAAGGGTACCCTGGCTGCCGACATCAGAGTCAGTGGCGCGCTCTACCAGCCAAAGCTGTCCGGACAGTTGCTGGTTGAAAACACACAACTCAGGTTGTCGGCAAATCAGACTGGTATTCAGGATCTCAACCTGAAAATCGATTTCGAGGGCAACTCGACTCATTTCACTGGACAGTTTGCCATGGGTGAGGGCTCAGCCACGTTACAGGGCAACAGCAACTGGGATACCAGCAAGCAAGATTGGCGCGATGCACTGACTCTGGAGGCATCTCTGCAGGGCAATGCCCTGCAATTGCAATCATTGCCTGAACTACGTGCAACGGTCAGCCCGGATATGCAGGTCAGCTTTGACCAACACCTGAGCCTGTCAGGTCGGCTCAATATCGACAAGGGTGCATTGGCCCTCACCACGTTACCCCCCTCTGCCACAGCGGTGTCAGATGACATGCAACTGGTCGGTGAGCAGAGACGGCAACAGCAAGCCCCCCTTTGCTGTCAAATGAATGTGGATCTTACGATTGTGGAACCTTTCTCGGTAACGGGTTTTGGCTTTCAGGGAGGCATCATGGGGGCGCTGCAGGCCCGCAAAGACCTGGAAACGCCTGTGCAACTCTTTGGTAACCTGAGTGTGGCTCAGGGTACCTATAAAGCCTATGGCCAGAACCTGGAAGTCAAAGACGGTCGTCTGCAGTTCGTCGGTCCACCGAAAAATCCCATGGTGCAACTGCGTGCCATTCGCCCACTGCGCGGCACTAATGTGGAAGCCGGTATACAAGCCAGTGGTCCGGCTAACAATATCATTGTCGAATTATTCTCCAATCCGGTGATGGAGCAAAGTGAGATTCTCTCCTATCTTATCCGGGGACGTGCGCCGGATTCAGAAAGTGGCGACGGACGTTCCATGGCCCTGGTTATGGCAGCCAATCAGGGCATTGATTTGACCAGTTCAAGCGGACTGACCGAGGCCCTTAATGAGATTCCACTGATCAGTGATATCAGCCTCGATACTGAAACCGACGCCGTTAGCGGCGATAGCATGGCGACAGTAAGCGGTTACATTGGTGAACGCATCTACCTCAAATACGGCGTGGGCATTGTCGAACCCGTCAGTCAGGTCACGGTACGCTTCTATCTGCTCAATCAGTTGTGGTTAGAAGCGGTCAACAGCCTGCAACGCTCCATGGATCTGTACTACAGTTTTGAGGTGGAATAAACACAGCCGGGAGTCTTGAAAAGACCTCAGCAGATGGTCATTTGCGGCTGACTATCATAGACTTGGCGGATACACTTATTCCGCCAAATCCATCATTAAATGCGAATACCACGAATCTACCATCCCCATTTGCTCAGCGTCGACACAGAGGTCGAGCTTGAGTCCGATGCGATCAATCATGTCGCCAACGTGCTGCGACTGAAAAATGGCCATCCACTGGTGTTATTTAACGGTGATGGCAACGAATATCCTGCCACCTTAGTACAGGTGGAACGCCGCAAAGCCAAAGTCAGCATCGACGCCAAGCTGGGTATGAGCTGCGAATCCCCCCTTCCCATTCATCTCGGACAGGGCATTTCCAAAGGTGATCGCATGGACACAGTGTTGCAAAAGTCGGTAGAGCTGGGGGTCACGGAGATCACGCCATTGCTCACGGAACGATGCGTGGTCAAAATTGACCAACAGCGCTGGCAGAAAAAACATCAGCAATGGCAAAAAATTATTATTGGCGCCTGCGAGCAGTGTGGCCGCAATACGGTGCCAACACTGCACCCGGTGATGGCATTCAGCGAGTGGGTCAGAGAATCCACTAATGCACTGCGCCTGACGCTGGACCCAGCGGCGCAGAAGTTGTTCAGAGATCTCAGTGCCAATCAGCATGGCTTCAGACTGCTCATTGGTCCGGAGGGAGGCCTGAGTAAACAGGAGGTGTATCAGACACAAGAGCAGGGCTTTACGCCCGCCAAGCTGGGTCCGAGGGTGCTACGCACCGAAACTGCGGCCATTGCCGCCATCGCCTCGCTGCAAAGCCGCTTTGGCGATCTTTAGCAGGTTGGCGATGTGTGCTGCAAAGTTTCCCGGTCTCACTATGTCGGATAGGCCTCAATGCCCCCAATGTAACACTTCAGCGTACTGCTGGACCCAGCGCGGCAAAAACATGAATCGTATTGTGGCCTTTTGCCCCCCCAGTTTTTGCCTTTGTAATCATTTCGGTGAGTGAAATTTTCCACACCATTGCAGTCTTATTCAGGCCACCCGGCAGATTCCGACAAATGCCACACCTGACACAGCAAGCACCAAATGCCTCGTCAGTAACGATACTAATCATGACTTTAGGCACATTATCTCAGCGGGTGATTGGCCTACACTAGGCTTGCGATCACACCAACCCGAGAGAAGAATGAGCCACCCAGCCCCAAATTTAATCCTTTCACGGTCTGCCGGTATAACTCTGCTAGTGCTTTTCCTGCTATACGAAATACCGGTAAGAATGTTGCTGCAACCCGACCCCTGGTTACTGTCTGCAGAGCATTGGTATTTTTCACAACCTCTGCGGCTGGTCACTGAGCTCGCATTGCTGGCTTCGTTATGCCTGATCACATTCAGGTTACTGCCGACGCTACTTAGCCTTCCCAGGCGATGCTATCCGCATCTGGTCGTTGGAGTGCTCGCCAGCGCCCTGTTGTTTGGCGTGATGGAGTGGCAACAGTTCAGCGCCAGCTTAGAAGCCCCTGTTACCCGATTTCTGATGTGGTTACTAAGCGGGTTTGCCATCGGTATGGGCCAGGAACTGCTTTACCGCGGCTGGTTATTTACCGCACTACGATCCCGCTTCTCATATGCTTACTCGGCAGGACTGACCACCCTGGCTTTCGTGCTCGCACCTCTGCATTCTGTAAGACTGTGGGAATACCTGCAAAAAGGTGAGTTAACAGTGGTGATGATATTAGTCGCGATCTATATCGGTGCCAGCTTTGCCTTTCAATGGCTCAGAGATATCAGTCGCAGTGCCCTCTTGCCCGCCATAGTGCATGGCGTAGGGAACGCGATCACCTGGACCGCTGTCTTTACACTGGTGCGATAGATGCTATCCAAACAAGACTGAGTCTTTCGTTTTATTCAGCCCTGCCTGGCGTTACAGCAGTGACTTATGCTGTTACCCGGCTGCCTGTACGATCCATGGATGAGTCACAAAACCCAGATTATGACGCCGGCACTGATCCGTCATAGTCTGTTTAACGGGCTTAGCATCATTGCTCTCACCATTGCTGTATTCAGCGGATGAATCAATCACAAAGGTGACTTTTGGCACATGCCTGAGCTGCCAGTGGTGGGCACACTAACCTTCCGTTTTTAAGGAAGCTATTACCATGATCAGGTTTATACATAGTGCCACGCTTATTATCACGCTGGGTTTCGCTACCAGCGTGGCTGTTGCTCTTCCCAACAAAAACGCCGGGCTGGGCATTAACCTTACCGGCCTGTCCTACTGATCCAGCCAATGGACCTTGCTGGGAATGTGTCTGAGTTATCAGCCTCTATTTCGGCCAACTAAGCTGTAGATACTAGCTCTGCTCCGAGAATCGATTGCTACTGTTTTAACGGTAGCAATCGTTCCTGCCAGTCCAGCCAGAACTGCTCCCGGGCATCTGACGGCTCAAACCACTGCTTATTGATCGCCCTCAGCGGCCCCTGGCGCAGGTCTTCTATATTGGCATTAATATCGTTGATAAGCGGCGTGGTCACCGCGCTTTTGCTGCACACTACCGCACCAAATCCGTATTCACGAACATGTTCCTGCAGGGGGATAAAGTGCATATTCAGTTGAGGATCGAGACTGTTGGCATAGCGCACCATAAAAGGGTAATCAATCGTGTAATCTGCCCTTCCCTGGGCCAGCATACGATAGAGGCTGAAGGTACTGTTGTAGCCCCCGCTGCGGCGCAAGACTTTGCCTTTTTCCTCAAAGGGTTTAATCAGTTCGTTTAACACCGGACCCAAATTGCGGCCGTCCTGAAGTAACAAGATTTGGTCGGAGGATTGAATGAAGCTGGCAAATGAAAGTGGCCGCGCAGCGGGAAACTGATTTAACTGCGACTGATGCACCACCATGCCATGCCATTCGAACATCAGCACCGGAGCCGACCAGACAATATCTTCCCTGGGCATACCGTTTTCATTTGGCCACCGATAGAACCCGGTTGAAGTGCAAGCATTGTCCTGCGTTGCCAGCCAATCAACCAGTCTTGAAAAGGTGGTGGTAATGGGCTGATGGCGATACCCCGGTAGCGCGTCAAATAGCGCCGCTTCAATCTGGTCACCATAACCCTGACCTTGCATTGGTCCTTCCATGATCCATGAGGGCGCCCAATCCACCTGCATCCATAAAATCTTTGGCTTCACGTCTTCTGCGCTGGCTAACAGCGCAACCATGCAAAGCCATGACAACACAATGGATTTGGATAAGATCGTATAAAACCCTGAATATGACATCATCGCACTTGGCCTTTGTGGACTGTATTTACCATAAATTAGCCAAACCGGAAATGCGAGCAATGGGTGCGAATTTCAGCTAATCAGCCCTAATTCTATGGCTCTTAGCACCGCTCTGGTGCGATCTCTGACGCCAAGTTTCGCCAGCAGATTGGAAACCTGATTCTTGACGGTGCCCTCTGATTTAAACAATGACTGGGCAATTTCTTTATTACTGCATCCGGCGGCCATCAGGCGCAAAATCTCCCGCTCCTTATCGGACAAGGCCTCGGGTTGCTGATAGTGTTCGAAGTCAGATTTCAGTCCCTTAAGTGAATCCATCAGGGTAGAGGTGATGGCAGGCTGAATCAGGGTTTCGCCACGATGTACGGTTTCAATGCCGGCGATCAGATTTTCCAGGGAGACATCCTTGAGCAGATAACCTTTGGCTCCTGCCTTCAGGGCCTTGAGTAACAATTCATGATCATCAAAGGTGGTGAGAATGATGACTGGCGTAGAAATACCCTGCTCTGACATGGCATTAAGTGCCTGAATACCATCCATTCTGGGCATACGAATGTCCATCAGGATAACATCAGCCTGATGAGGATGCTCCTGCAGCCAGCTCAGTGCCTGCTCTCCATCATTGGCCTGCGCCACCAACTTCACCTTATCTGACAAGCCCAGTAAACTGGCGATACCCTGGCGTAAGAGCTGTTGGTCGTCCACCAGCAACAAATTTATCACGGTTTTTCCTCCGGCCAGCTCAGCAGAGTCGAAAACCCCGCATCAGTGGCATCAAACTGCACCCTTCCCCCCAACGCTTCCACCCTCTCACGCAGACCATTAAGGCCATTCCCGGGTAAGAAGTCTCCCCCCTCGCCATTGTCTCTGATGCTAAGCGCAAGCCAGCCATCGGATTGATACAATCTTATCCACATTTTATCGGCATGACCGTGTTTTAAACTGTTGGTGAGACTTTCACGCACGCACATCAACACCATATTGGCCTGCTCAATATCGGTCACCTGAGTCTCAAGTTCCACCTTCACCTCCAGCCTGGGGACATTATCTGTCAGTAACGCCAGTGCCTGCTGCAAATTGAGCGCCGAGCCTTTACGGATATCGGATACCGCCTCCCGGACATCGCTGAGTAGTAACGCAGCGATGCTGTGGCACTGCTCCATCAGCTGACGCACATCGCCATCGGTTTTACGCTGAGCCACCTGCAGGTTAATAGAAAGGGCCGTCAAATGATGCCCGAGCAGATCATGAATATTTCTGGCGATGCGGGTTCGCTCAGCTTGCTTACTGGCCTGGCTCAAGAGAGCCTGAGTCGCCATCAGCTCGCGATTGACCTCTTCAGCACGGGCTCGGGCGCGCTGCTCCTTCAGGGCTGTATTCATCATAATCAGGGCAAACAGGTTGAAGCTCCAGAACAATAAAGCGGTGATCCCCGCATACTCCTCCTGCCAGTAAAAGCGTAGCACCAGATACAAAGGTAATGACCATAACGGCGACAGCCACACCGCCTGCTTAAACGATAACAAGTGCGGCATCATGGCAGAGGCCAGCACCATCAGAATCGCCCCATAACTATAGGGGACCAGCAGATACAGTCCTACGACCAGCACCATGACGCTGAGCAGCAAGGTCCAGCGTACACCTTTGTCATGCCGGTAAGGCTTGTCTCTGATCATCGCCAGAAACAGACCGATGAACAACAGGTACCCCGCCGACGCACTGACAACACGCCAGTGATCCCAGCTCAGCTGTTTTTGCAGAAAGTAGACTGACGAACCGGCTACCAGGGCCCAGGTCAGCAATGCACTGAGGATCTCAGTATCAAGTTTTGGGAATGCTTTCATGGTCTCAGCATAAGTGAGTTTAATCAGCACTCCAATAGGCCAAAGGTCATTTAATACAAGGTGACTTTTGGCACTACGGCGTATGTTGCGTCGGATCTACACTGGCATCCTTCAACAAAGGAGAGTCCTGATGTTAATGCTACATAATGTGCTACTGATGTTTCATATCGCTGTTGGCTCTGCCGCGCTGTTGCTGTTTTGGGTGCCGGCACTGACCAAAAAAGGCAGCATGGATCATAATAAATTCGGGCGCTACTACGCCAACGTCATGTACCTGGTGGCCGCCAGCGGATTTATCATGTCTGTTATTACCTTAATGGCACCTCTGGCGATACATGGTTCGGATGTTCGCCCTGAAGACGCACAATATGCCAGTGCCCGCATCCGTCAGTTCGCCTTCTTTTTACTTTATCTGAGCTGGCTGGTACTGACATCCATTCGACATGGTGTACTGGTGCTCAAATGCAAAAATGACAGAGGCCCCTTGCTTAAATTTTCGCACCTGAGCCTTCTACTGGTGCTTTTTGTAGGGGGCATCGGGCTCTTTATCCAGGGCGTTTATGGGAACAGAGTGCTGGATATGATCTTCGCAGCACTTGGGATGTTCATCGCCGCCGGAATGCTGCATTACGTGTTCCGCAATCAACTCAAGCCAAGGCAGTGGTGGGTCGAACACCTGGGCGCAATGATCGGGTCAGGCATTGGCGCTTATACCGCTTTTTTTGCCTTTGGCGCCAGAGCCGTTCTTGCCGACAGTGGATATATCCAGTTAATTGCCTGGGTCGCACCCGGGGTCATTGGCAGTATCGTTATTGCCATACAAAGCCGCAAATACACCATTAAGTTTACTCAATCTAAGGTCGCGAAATGAAAAAGATCATTCTGTTACTCACGCTCATCAGCACCAATATTTATGCAGACTTACAAGCGGCCATCACCGCCTATCAACAAGGTCACAATGACACGGCCAAAGTGCTATTCAGTGAGGCACTGGAGCAGGTTGAGGCTAAGATCTACCTGGCCAGAATCTGGCAGAATCAGGACCTGGACGCTGCAGAACAATGGATAGAACAAGCCCTTGAACAAGATCCTGACAACCCCCTCGCCCATTTCGTGAAGGGATCGGTCATGGCGAATCAGGCCTCCGACAGCAGCATCTTTTCTGCTTACGGCTACGCCAAAGCGTCCCTCGCGGGGTTTAAAAAGGCGGTAGCCCTGGCACCTGAACAGGTCAGGTTCCGACAAGGGCTAATGCAGTTTTATCTTCAGGCTCCCGGTATTGCTGGAGGTAGTGAAGAGCAAGCATGGCAACAAGTGGAAGAGATTGAACGCCTGAGCCCGCTTGATGGCATTAAAGCCAGACTGGCCTTCTACAAAGAAACAAAAAACAGTGAAGAGTATGAGTTGTTGTTATTTAAAGCCAGGCAAACATATCGCGACAAAGCCGACTTCCATTACCTCGCGGCATTAGATCTTCAGAGCAAAAAACGCTATTCAGAGGCCCTGGAATTGTTTGAAAGAGCATCGCTTCTGCCCGGTGAAGATACCGGCGCCGAACTCGACAATTACCAGTCCCTTTATCAGGTTGGGCGCACTGCAGTGTTGGCTCAAGATTTTATCGAGAAGGGAATTCAGGCGCTTGAGCGGTATCTGCAACAAGCACCGGATAGCCGTCAATTGCCACAGAAGTACTGGGCCCGCTTCAGGCTGGCCAACTTACTCGAGCTCAAGGGAGAAAATAATGAAGCACAGCAAATCTATCAGAACTTGCTGGCTATCGACGATAAGCTGTTGCATGAGCGGGTTAAAAAAGCCCTGCAACAGAGTTGAAAAGGACCGCGTCAGTGACTATTAAGAGAAGCTGAACCTCAAAACCAGGATAGCTTGTGAGCCTGACACTCGGCATCGTGATGGATCCCATCACCGACATCAACATCAAAAAAGACACCAGTTTTGCCATGCTGTTGGAAGCCCAGCAGCGTGGCTATCAGATTCAATACATGGAAATGTCTGATCTGTATCTGGACAATGGTAAAGCCATGGCCAGAATGCGTTCGCTACAGGTCAGGGAAGATAGCAACGACTGGTTTACCCTGGGTGAAGAACGCTTTGTTGCGCTGGGTGAGCTGGATGTGATTCTGATGCGCAAGGACCCGCCTTTCGACGGCGAGTACCTGTACGCCACACAACTGTTTGAACTGGCAGAGCAGCAGGGGACTATGGTCGTGAATCGCCCACAAAGTTTGCGTGATTGTAACGAGAAGCTGTTTGCTGCCTGGTTCCCACAGTTTTGTCCGGCCACCCTGGTTACCCGTCAGCAGAAGCTGATCCGCGCCTTTCATCAAAGACACCAGGATATCATCTGTAAGCCCCTCGATGGCATGGGCGGTGCATCTATTTTCAGAATCAAAGAGGACGGCAATAATCTCGGCGTTGTGATCGAAACCCTTACCGACCATGGCAAGCGCCTGGCCATGATTCAGGAGTACCTGCCCGCCATCAGTGACGGCGACAAGCGGGTACTGGTGGTAGATGGTGAAGTCGTGCCCTACACCCTGGCCAGATTACCCAGCCAGGGGGAAACCAGAGGGAATCTGGCGGCTGGCGGCAGCGGCCGCCCCCAGCCCCTGTCTGATTCGGACAGGAAGATTGCCGAGGCTATCGCCCCCATACTGGTTGAGAAGGGTTTGTTGTTTGTGGGACTGGATATTATCGGTGACAAACTGACTGAAATTAATGTCACCAGCCCCACCTGTGTGCGCGAAATTGAAGCGCAGTTTGATATTAATATCTGTGCCATGCTCTTCGATGCTATTGAAAGACGGCTTAGTGGCCACATATAAATGACATTGAAGGTTAACGAGTCAGTGCAATGAAGAGCTTTGAAAATCACTTTCTGATTGCCATGCCCAGTCTGGAGGACCCCTATTTCTCCCGTTCGCTGACCTATATCTGCGAGCATAATGAGCATGGGGCCATGGGTATTGTCACCAATCAGCCAACAGGACTGAACCTGCGCGAAATGCTCAAGCAGGTCGACAAGGAAATTGAAGTCACTGACGATAAAGCTGAGCAGATCGTGGTAGCCGGCGGCCCGGTCAGCCAGGACAGAGGATTTATCCTGCACAGTACCCAACCAGGCTGGAGTTCCAGCATGGCACTGACGAGTGAGATCATGGTAACCACATCGAAGGATATTCTTGCTTCACTGGGAAACCAAAGAGGGCCGGATAAATCACTGGTGGCGCTGGGTTATGCTGGCTGGAGTGCCGGTCAGCTGGAAGAAGAGATTCAACAGAACTCATGGCTACTGATTGAAGCCGACACCGAGTTACTTTTTGATATTCCCGTGCATAAAAAATGGGAAATGGCGGTGAAAAAGCTGGGTGTGGATATCTGGCAATTGGCCCCTGGTGCCGGACATGCGTGACCACAACAAGGGATAAGAATGAACCATGAAGAACTCTTTTCCTGCAACATACGCCTATCAGAACGATGGGCGGGTGGGAAGCATCGGTTGAGAGTGACATCGACCGTTTTACCTGGCGCTGATGGCTTTTCAGTCATCCGTTGCGAACTACAGTCATGAGCCATACCAATAATACTTTATTGGGTTTTGATTTTGGCACCAAGAGCATTGGTGTCGCTGCAGGACAGCACATCACCGGCACAGCAGCCCCCCTTCCGGCACTCAAAGCACGGGATGGGATTCCTGACTGGAGCTTACTGGATAAGCTCATTGAACAATGGCAGCCTGCCGCACTGGTAGTTGGCTTACCACTGAATATGGATGGTACAGATCAGCAGGTAACCTTCGCCGCAAAGAAATTTGCCAATCGCCTGCATGCCCGATTCAGGATACCGGTGCACACCTGTGACGAACGATTGACCAGCGCCGATGCCAGGGCGCGCCTGTTCGAACTGGGCGGTTATAAGAAACTGGATAAACAAAAAGTCGACAGTGTTGCCGCCTGCCTGATCCTGGAAAGTTGGATGAATGGCTAAAATTGCCTGAATAGGCAATACTGTGTTCCAGACTTTCAGCAACACCAACAACACCCATTTATGTACGCCAGACTTCTGCTCCTGACGGTTTTATGCTTTTCTTTTGCTCTGAACGCTTACCCACTGCGCTTTGCTGTGTACGAGCCGGGTTTCCCTCCCTTTATTTTTATTGATGACCAACAAAAAGACATTACAGGCATCGTTCCGGAACTGCTGACCGCGTTCAGCCAACAGCAACAAATCACCATAGAGTATGTCATGGACAACCGTAAAGGCGGAGAACAGCGCCTCTATGAAGGCAATGTGGATGCCATGTTAATCAGTCCACAGTGGGCAAAACACGCCGACCAACTGGTCTTCAGCAACGCCATTCTGCCCTATGATGATTATTTATTTCACCTTGCTTCTGCTGCACCGAAAGCCTTATCCGGTGGCCGTTCAGTATGCACCCGCCAGTACTACGTATATCCGACGTTAGAGCCGCACTTTGCTGCGGGTACCTTACTGAGAATTGATGCCAGCAGTCAGCACGCGCAATTAAAGATGCTGGCCAACGCCCGCTGTGATTATGCTTATCTTAATGAATTAGTGGCTCATTGGCTGGTCGCCCGGTATTTCCCCGATTTGCAACTCACCTCCATATCGGACTTTAAGGCCAGCACGTCTTTGCAGATTGCGTTACATCCAAACTGGCGTAAGCACCTGCCGGCACTGAATCAATTTATCGGAGAAAAACAAAAAAGTGGGGAGCTGAAGGCCATTGTCGAAGGCTTTGTTTTCATGGAGAGCGAACAATAAGTGTCATGACATAAAGAAAGCCCCGTTGATGACGGGGCTTTTTGCTGCTGAGAACTGAAAACCTAATGAAATACCGGCCGACTGATACTGGCATGAACGGCATGGCGCATCATCCGCGAGAAATCCCGTTGCGAAAGATGAATCAACGAACGGTGGTCACCCCCTTCAAAATAAATATCAGGCAAATCCATCAGGCTGTGATCAACGATTGCATCGAGATTAAAGGCCTGAGCCAGTGGCGGAATAGCGCCGTTTTCACAATCTTCGAAGTAGCGGTAGAGCTGTTGCTCTTTCATCAGGCGCAAGCGACGGTTGAGGATGTCATTAATACCCGCCAAATCAACCTTGCTGTCAGCGGGCAACACGGCCATCATACGGTATCCGCGATCATCTTCCAGCACCACCGCCTTGGCCACCTTGCTCGAGGGAACATGGGCGGCTATGGCACTTCCCAGCGAACTGTGTGAGTGATCATGAAACAGTGTCTGATAACGAACTTTTTGCTGATCCAAATAGGATACAACGCGTTGTGAAAGACTCATGGCAGGAACTCCTCAATAGGGCAAACGGGACTAATAAGTATAGTCAGTTTCAGGGCCACAAAGAGAACAATTTACTTTTTCCTGAATGACCCTCAACAGGACTGCACAGGCTGTGCACCGCAGTTCCAACACAGTTCAAAACTGCCACCATTGATCTCCCCACACTCAGCGCAGCGCCAGTCCTGTTGCTGCGTGTTTTTATAGGCAGCGTCCTCAATCAGTCGCTGAGCTTTTGGCTGCCAGTCATCGTCAATAACCCAGACCTCAGGCCAGCAATCAAATGGGGATAAATCACCGGCACCACCAATGGCAAATTCATTTTTGATAAAACAGCCAATGCCCTGACTCTCGAGCAGATCTTTTACCTGCTGCACCAAAAAGCGCTCTTCGTGGCTATACACTTTGATCATGGATACCTCTCATCAGCGCTGTCAGACCATGGTTAATCCATATCAATGGACACATTTGACAGTGAACCCAACTCGGGACCATCACCCTTATCGAGCTTGATCATCAGACGCAAATCATTGGGTGAGTCAGCATGATGCAGGGCCTGCTCCATGGTAATACGTCCTGCTTTAAATAATTCATATAAGGCCATATCGAAGGTCTGCATCCCCGCTTCTTTGCCTTTTTGCATGGCTTCTTTTAAGCCACCGATTTCGTTGCGCTGAATCAGGTCACGAATAAGCGGCGAGTTCAGCAGGATCTCAATGGCGGCTATCCGCCCCTTACCATCTGCTGTGGGAACCAGTTGCTGGGCAACAATAGCGCGGATGTTAAGACTCAGGTCAAAGCGCAGTTTGTCATGTTGATCTTTGGGCGCGAGGTGCATTATCCGCTCAATGGCCTGATTGGCATTATTGGCGTGCAAGGTCGCCACACACAAATGACCGGTATCGGCAAAAGACATAGCATATTCCATGGTCTCCATGGAGCGAATCTCACCAATCAGGATGACATCGGGTGCCTGACGCAACGAGCTTTTCAGCGCATCATCAAAGGACTGCGTATCGATGCCCACCTCACGTTGGGTGACCACACAGTTTTCATGTTCGTGTACGAATTCAATGGGGTCTTCAATGGTCAGGATATGCCCTTTTGAATTGCGATTACGATGGCCAATTAATGCCGCCAGTGAAGTGGATTTACCGGTACCGGTGCCGCCGACGAACAATACCAGTCCGCGTTTGGACATGATGATATCTTTAAGAACCGGGGGGAGCCCTAGTGAATCCACCTGCGGAATCTGCGTGACAATGCGACGCACCACCATGCCGGCCAGGTCGCGTTGCCAGAATGCGCTGCAACGAAATCGCCCGACACCGTCTTCGGCTACGGCAAAATTACACTCTTTGGTTTGCTCGAACTCCTGCTGCTGCTTCGGCGTCATCAGGCTATGCACCAATGCCAGAGAGTCCTCGGCCGTCAGTGGCGATTCATCCAGATGAGTCATCTCACCATTAACTTTGGCACTGACAGGAAATCCCACCGTAACAAAGATGTCGGATGCATCGCATTCCACCATTTGCTCTAAATAAGGACGCATATTCATAAACCGCTACTCCTAGAATTTAGGCTGTTTATCAATGGATTTGGCCGCCGCATCCTGTGCGCTGATTTGCCCCATGGCCACCAGTCGCTGCAGACATTGATCCATGGTCTGCATACCATGGGACTGCCCGGTCTGTATCACCGAATACATCTGCGGCACTTTGTCCTCACGAATCAGGTTTCGGATGGCCGGAATACCGAGCATGATTTCATGAGCGGCGATACGCCCACCGCCAATTTTTTTCAACAGAGTCTGAGAGATAACGGCGCGCAACGATTCGGACAACATGGAGCGGACCATGGCCTTCTCCTCTGCCGGGAAGACATCAATAATCCGGTCGATGGTCTTGGGCGCAGAGTTAGTGTGCAGGGTGCCAAACACCAGGTGACCGGTTTCTGCTGCAGAAATCGCCAGACGTATGGTTTCCAGATCCCGCAACTCCCCCACCAGAATCACATCGGGGTCTTCACGCAGTGCAGAGCGCAGTGCGTTATTAAAGCTGTGGGTATCGCGATGTACCTCTCTCTGGTTGAGAATGCTGAGTTTATTTTCATGCACAAATTCGATGGGGTCTTCGATGGTCAGAATGTGTTCGCGCTTGTTGGTGTTGATATGGTCAATCATGGCCGCCAGCGTGGTACTTTTACCCGAACCCGTGGCGCCCGTTACCAACACAATGCCGGTGGGTTGATTAATAATATCCTTGAAAATCTGCGGCGCACCCAGATCATCCAGTGTCAGTACCTCGCTGGGGATGGTCCTCAGTACCGCCGCGGCGCCGCGGTTTTGCATAAACGCGTTAACACGAAAGCGGGATAGCCCTTTGACTTCAAAAGAAAAATCCGTTTCCAGATTTTCTTCGTACTCCTTGCGCTGCTTGTCGTTCATGATCTCATAAACCAGCGCATGCACTTGTTTATGGTCCATTTCCGGCACATTCAGGCGGCGAATTTCACCGTCGACACGGATGATTGGGGGTAAACCTGCAGAAAGGTGCAGGTCAGAGGCTTTGTTCTTGACACTAAAGGCTAAAAGTTCGGTAATATCCACAGCCGACTCCATCTGAAATTACAATAAGTTATCCAGATGTATCATAGTTTTACCTGAAATAAGGTATGTTTTGACATAACCACAGGCATATCAGGGACACAATCCGGACTGATAATGAAAACCATAGCAGAACGACTCAAAAGCGCATCAGATTCCATTCGCCAACTGTGCCAAACGGTTAATCTTCCACCTGACCAGGTGGCATTGCTGGCGGTGAGCAAAACCAAACCCATCGAAGATATTCGTTGTGCTTATGAGGCCGGACAGCGGCTGTTCGGTGAAAACTATGTACAGGAGGGCGTCGAAAAAATCCAAGCTCTTGATGACCTTACTGACATTCAGTGGCATTTCATCGGTCCCTTACAGTCCAATAAGACCCGTGCGGTAGCGACCCATTTCGACTGGATGCAGTCACTGGATCGCATCAAAATTGCGAAGCGCCTGAATGACCAGCGCCCTGAAGACAAACCGCCTTTGCAGGTGCTGATTCAGATTAATATCAGCCATGATCAACGCAAATCCGGTCTGGAGAATGACACCGAGTTATTTGCCCTTGCCGAGCAGATCGCAGCGTTACCCAACCTTAACCTCAGAGGGCTGATGGCTATTCCGGCAGCGGGACTGGATGACGCCCAGCAACTGGCGGTTTTTATTCGCATGCGGCGTTTGTTTGACGGCCTCAGAGCCCGTTTCCCACAGGCAGACACCTTATCCATGGGCATGTCGGGAGACATGCACAATGCCATCAAAGCCGGTTCAACTATGGTAAGATTGGGCACTGCTATATTTGGTGCCCGCTCCAATGCGGCCCAATAAAACCCATTAAAAACAAGGGGAACAGTCTCTTATGCAACACAGAAAAGTCGCCTTTATCGGTGCGGGTAATATGAGTCGCAGTATCATCAGTGGCATGGTAAAGAGTGGTTATCCCGCCAATCTGATTACTGCCAGCAATCCTTCGCGTCCCAAGCTGAACGCACTGCAGCAAAATCAGGGAATCAATATCACCCAGGACAACCTCGAAGCGGTCAATGCTGCCGAGGTTATCGTGTTAGCGGTTAAGCCTCAGTTGATGGAAGAGGTCTGTAAACACCTTCAACAAGCAGATCTCAGTGGCAAACTCTTTGTTTCTATTGCCGCCGGCATTGAATCGGCGCGCTTGCAGGAAATGCTCGGCGGGCAGTATCCATTGGTACGCACCATGCCCAATACACCCAGTGCACTAGGACTGGGCATGACCGGTCTTTACGCCGATGCGCAGGTCAACGACGCGGACCGTCAGTTTGCCGGTGAATTGCTCGAGCAGGTAGGCGAAGTCGCCTGGGTCGACGATGAGGCCATGATTAACGGTGTGATTGCCGCCGCTGGCAGCAGCCCGGCCTACTTTTTCCTGTTCCTGGAAGCCATGCAGGATGAAGCCAAAAAACAAGGCTTTGACAACGACACGTCAAGACTGCTGGTTCAACAGGCCATGCTCGGTGCCGCTCAGATGGTTTGCAATAACCCTGACCTTGAAATCAGCGAATTACGTGCTCAGGTTACCTCGAAAGCCGGGACAACGGCCGCCGCGCTTAACCATTTTGAAGAAAATGGCATTCGCGAGCTGGTCAGTGGCGCCATGCAGGCGGCCGTAAAACGGGCCGGTGAAATGGCAAAAACCTTCTAGGCTGTCGTGCCATGAGGTTTTAGAATACCGCTTTAACTTATTAATGGCAGACGGCACATCGGCGCCGTCACGCCGGACCAAGGAGTCCTGCAACGATGAATTCGATACATTTTCTGGTCAGTGTGCTGTTCAACCTGTACCTGATGGTGGTGTTGTTAAGGTTATGGCTGCAGCTGGCGCGGGCAGATTTCTATAATCCGTTCAGTCAGTTCGTGATTAAAGCCACGCACCCCATTGTGGGCCCGCTGAGACGAATTCTGCCTTCACTGGGCAGTCTGGATACCGCGACGCTGGTGCTGGCCATCCTGGTGGCCATGGCTAAGGTGGTGGTGGTAACTCTGATGCTGGGCGGTGGCAGTTTCAATCCGCTGAGCCTGTTCATCACTTCATTGCTGATTGTGGTAAAAGAGGCGCTGTCGCTGGTGTTCTGGGTCTTGATATTACGGGCCATACTGAGCTGGATCAGCCAGGGGCGCAATCCCATGGAGCTGGTGTTACATCAGCTCACTGAACCCATGCTCGCCCCCATCCGGCGTATCATTCCCCCTATTGGTGGACTGGACCTGTCGGTTCTGGTGGCCATTATCGCCCTGCAATTCGTGCAAATCCTGCTGCAGGACTTACTTGGCTACTATTTCTGAGTGTCATTTCCCTTCTCTGAGTCATCTATACTCAGAGAAGGGTTTCAATACGGAGGTAATGATGAATAACTGGCTAAGGATCCCATTGCTCTGTGTGCTGATGATGTCATTCTCTGCTGCGGCGGAGCAAAAGCAAACACTCGGCGATTGGGATGTGCATTATATGGTGCTCAACAGTACTTTTCTGACCCCTGAAGTGGCCCGCACTTATGGTATACAGCGCAGTAAATATAACGCCGTGGTCAATGTGTCGGTACTGGACAACGACTCGGCAAAAGCTCAAAACCTGTTAGTCACCGGAACCGCCACCAACCTTATCGGAACGGTAAAAAAATTGCAGTTCAAAGAGGTTATTGAAGGCGACGCAATTTACTACATTGCGACGCTCAGTTTCCGCGACCAGGAGCAATACCGTTTTGCCATTGATTTGAAACAGGATAAAAAACAGCACACCCTGAAATTCAGCCAGAAACTCTATAGCGAGTAATCCGGGCTCCATATAGGAGGCCTGTCTTAACGTGCTGGCAGTGGGTCAGCTGCGGCTCTCAAGCTCACACCACCAGCATACCCACTACCTTAAGACCCACGCTGACAGAGCTGCACCTGAAATGGCTGGTGATAAACTACCATTCGTCGCTGATATTGCGCTTTAATAAAAACCGTTTATTTGTGAAAAATTTTTAGCAAAAAATCGTCTAAAAATCTTCTGAGGATGCCGTTGAAAGGCCCGTTGTGATACCCCACTTTATACTGTGAGAGGGTTATGTCTGAATCAGAGTGACCCTTTTTTAACCCAACAACGAGTCGTTTTTTTTGCATATTGCTTCGAGGAGGATATGTTATGAACTCTATAGATTTTACCCCACTTTATCGCAGTACTATTGGTTTTGACCGTCTGCCATCATTACTCGACAAGGCGCTGCGCGCAGACACTGCCGCCAGCAATTATCCCCCCTATGACATTGAAATGATGTCCGAAAACCAATACGCCATCACCCTGGCGGTTGCCGGTTTTCATCGGGATGAACTGGAGATTCAGGTAGAAAAAGGCGTGCTAAGCGTCCGTGGTAGTAAGGCGCAGGACAAAGCCCCTGATAAAGAATACCTGTATCAGGGGATTGCCACGCGCTCTTTCGATCGCAAGTTTAACCTTGCCGATCATGTGGAAGTGACAGGCGCCGATCTGAGCAATGGCCTGCTAACCATTCAACTGGTCAAGGAACTGCCAGAGGAAATGAAACCACGCACCATTGCTATCAATTCAGAGATCGGGAAACACCTGGAACATAACAAAAAAGGCGACCAAAAAGCCGCCTGATTTGATGTGTGTCGGGTGACGGTGTGACCGTCACCCGCTTATCCAAACCAACGTTTGAACCAGCTGGGTTTGACTGATTTCGTATTCGCGCTGGTCGTCTGTTCATCTTTATGCAATACCATCAACGGAGCGAGATCCTGCTCTAACCCCGCATAAGGTGTGAGGGCATCGGTATAAATGCCCTTTCTGATTTGCTCTAAGCTGGAGGTGGTGATACTGCGCTCGCTCTGCTCCAGGTCAAGCAAACTATCCTGCCAATCTAAGCCCAGATGCGCGAGCACCGGGCTGAGCGTTTGCCTGGGCGCTTTCACCAATGCTTCGTAGTTTACTGAAATCAACCGCTTACCCAGTTTCTGCTTCCAGAAGCCCATCAGCGACTGATACCCCTGATAATACTCCGCCAGGGTGGCCAGATCATTGCCATAACGGTGAAAAGGACTCAGGTTTTGCTCAAATATAGACAAACAGGTAGCAACGGGATCACGCTCACAATGAATAAATGTGGCCCCGGGTAATGCCCTGGCCAGCCATCCAAGATGCATAAAGTTGTGCGGCATTTTGTCTGTAATATACTGCGCATCGGCATCATAATCGCTCAGCGCTGAGAGGTAACGTTCACTGAACTGCTGCATCTTTTGTTCGCTGAGATCGGCAGCCAGATAATGCAAACGCAGCTGATGGGGATGCACCTCCTCAGGCAAATTGGGATTAAGTTCAGTGAGCAGATTCTCAACCAATGTGGATTCACCGGCCGCGAAGATGTCAGGATGGTTACCCAATATAGATTCGATCAGTGTGGTGCCCGAGCGCGGCATGCCCAGTACAAAAACCGGCTTTTTACTGCCTTGATTGACCTCGAATCCTGCATACCCCTTGTAACCGCGCTTAATGCGCTCAAAACATTCCAGTTCCTTACTGACAGAAACAGGCTGACCGCCGGCCTGAATCTGATTGGCCTGCTTGAGCAGAGCAAGCCAGCGGGTTCGATCTCGTTTTTTGTAATGACTGGCGAGAAGAAAATAGAAGGTCGCTTTCACCTGTTTATGGCAATGAACAAGGCGCGGGTCCTGTTCCAATGCTGCCAGCTGTTGAGCAGACAGCTCTGGCTGCATCACCGCTGCCAGTAATTTTTGCTCTGGACTGCTTCGGTCGGCAAAGCGATTAACCACGCTAAGCTCATTGTCCCGCTCCCCCAGGAAGCGATAAACATTATGCAACCGTTGCAATTGAGGATGACTGAAATGCAACTGCCCAGGTCCTTTTAAACTGGCTTTCGCTTGCTTTGGCCGGTTACCGGCCACATAGATTTCGGCCAGCGCCACAGCCCTTTCGGCCACATCACGAATCTGCTCTGCCACTGCTCGCGCCCGTTTTAACAGGCTTGCCTGCCTGAGCGTTTCAACCTGACGCAGTAGCATGACATCGTCATTGATGCCGCCTTTGATGGCCTTGTCATAGTGCGCAGCCGCTCGAATAAAGAAACCCAGTTCAAAATAGCAGGTTCCCAGATTGCGATGCCATTCCGGATTGTCAGCCTGGCTCAATGCCTGTTTAAAGTACCCTGCCGCCTTGCTGTGCTGGTTCTGAAAGAGGTAACAGCTGCCGAGATTATTCAGACAATTGGCATCATCGGGTTCTAATTTCAGTGCGGTCTCAAAATGTTGTTGGGCAAGCGGATACTGCCCACGCTGGAACAGACAAATTCCTGTCATTTTGTGCAAAAGAGGATGCTCAGGATAGGTCTTCAGCAGCTCGCTGGCGCCCGCTTCGACATCCGCTAAGCGTCCCTGGGAAAAATGCTGCTTGAGCTGATCGAGCGCCTGTTCGTCCATCGTGCTTCCTGTTGTTATTGTTCGTCGCGGATAAAGACCGGACTTTGTGCACTGGATTGATCTGCATCATAGCGGTAGCCCGCCATGTCGAAGCCCTGTAAGGCTTTGACTTCGCTTATCTGATTGGTAAGGATGTAGCGCGCCATCATGCCCCGGGCTTTTTTTGCATAAAAACTGATGACTTTATACTGACCGTTTTTTTGATCCTTAAACACCGGCGTTACCACCACACCGTCGAGCTTCGCAGGGCGCACCGATTTGAAATATTCGTTGGAAGCCAGGTTAACCAGCACATTGTCACCTTGTGCCTGCATTGACTGGTTCAGTTTCTCGGTAATGCGATCGCCCCAGAACTGATAAAGATCTTTGCCTCGGGCATTATCCAGCTTGGTACCCATTTCCAGTCGATAGGGCTGCATCAGATCCAACGGTTTCAGCAACCCATACAGCCCGGAAAGAATGCGCAGATGTTTTTGAGCATACTCGAGTTCCTGCTCAGACAAGCTCTGAGCCTCAAGTCCGGCGTATACGTCACCATTAAACGCCAACAAGGCCTGCTTGGCATTTTTCTCGGTGAAAGGGCGGCTCCAGCTGTGATAACGCTCAACGTTAAGGTGCGCCAGTTTGTCACTGATTTTCATCAGACTGCCCACTTGCTGTGGTGATAACCCGCGACATACCTGAATCAGCTCCGCTGCTTCATCCAGCATCTCCGGCTGGGTCGCAGTCTTGACCTGTGCGGGGGACTCATAGTCGAGATTTTTTGCCGGTGACAACACAATCAACATAGTACGCGGACCTCAGTATCAAAAGGGCCACTATACCAATTTCGCGGGTGAGTCTGAAATCAATTTAGACGATTGAAAAGATAGGAAAATAGGTGCATTGAAGGTTTTGATACCAAATAGCCAAGAACACTAAACAGGATCAATGCAATTTGTGATTATCCAGCGCATTCATCAGTGCCTGATGCACAGCGTTATCAAAAGCGCAGAAAATGACTTTGCGAAGAGAAGATTCCTGAGCTAGAAACTGACTCACCGTGTTCACGGCTATATCGCAGGCCTGCTGCACTGGATAGCCATATACACCGCAACTGATGGCTGGAAAGGCGATGGATTTCAATCCCTTCTCTGCCGCCTGTTTCAAAGACTCGCGATAACAGCTGGCCAGCTGTTCTGCTTCGCCATGTCCTCCGCCTTGCCAGACCGGGCCGACCGTGTGAATCACATAGTCAGCGGGTAACTTGAAGCCAGGACTGATCTTGGCCTTGCCGGTGTCACACCCATTCAGGGTGCGACAATAGGCCAGCAACTCAGGGCCCGCCGCACGGTGGATAGCGCCATCCACGCCCCCGCCACCCAACAAACTGTTGTTCGCTGCATTCACAATAGCGTCCACCTGCAGTTCGGTAATATCACCCTGGATAAGCGTTATTTTGCCTGACATCTCCCCCCCTTTTTCAGCCCTTGCCTGTTAAACTATGGACCATCTGGATCAAAATAGTCCAACACCCTTTGAGACATATTAGAAAAGGCTATAAGTAACACTATCAAATACCAGCAACTTGATAGAGTTCATTCTTTATTTGTAGTAAATTTACATCATTAATTAGGAGAAATGACCCAAAATGGCCAATCAACTGGACGAATTAAAGAAAATAACCACGGTTGTTGCGGACACCGGTGACATTGATGCAATCAAGAAATACCAGCCGGTGGATGCCACCACTAACCCCTCACTGTTACTCAAAGCGGCAGACCTGCCCCAATATCAGGCGCTGATTGACGCATCTGTCATATGGGCCAAGCAACAATCATCGGATCCGGCACAGCAACTTATCGATGCCGGAGATATGCTTGCAGTCAGTATCGGCAAGGAAATTGTGCAAATCGTGCCGGGGCGTATTTCCACCGAAGTGGATGCGCGTTTGTCTTTCGATACTGAAGCAACCATTGAAAAAGCACACAAACTGATTGGCCTGTACGAGCAAGCCGGCGTCAGCAAAGACCGCATCCTGATCAAAATCGCCTCGACCTGGGAGGGTATCCGTGCCGCCGAACGGCTGGAAAAAGAAGGTATCAATTGCAACCTGACACTGCTCTTCAGCTTTGCACAGGCCAGAGCCTGCGCCGAAGCCGGTGTATACCTGATCTCACCCTTTGTGGGCCGAATTCTGGATTGGTATAAAGCCAATACCGACAAACAGGATTACGCCCCGGCTGAAGATCCCGGTGTTCAGTCGGTAACAGAAATTTACCGTTATTATAAAGATCACGGCTACAGCACCGTGGTCATGGGCGCCAGCTTCCGCAACATCGGCGAAATTACAGAGCTCGCAGGATGCGACCGCCTGACCATCAGCCCCCAGTTACTGGGTGAACTGGAAGCCTCCAACGAGCCACTTCCGGTTAAGCTCAAAGACAACGGCAAAGTGAAAACACCTGAAGCAAAACTGAGTGAAAGCCAGTTCCGCTGGATGATGAATGAAGATGCCATGGCCACTGAAAAACTGGCTCAGGGAATACGCAACTTCGCCGCCGATCAGGTCAAACTGGAAGCGAAACTTTCAGGTCTGCTAAGCGCCTGACACCTTAACGAAAACGGAGAGACAATGAACAGCCTGACACAATCGCAAAGCTGGAAAACCCTTCAGTCACTGGCCGCACAGTTGGACGGCCAGCACATGCGAGACTGGTTTAAGGACGATCCCGAACGGGCCGATCGCTTCACGCTGGAAGCCTGTGGTATCAGCCTGGATTATTCCAAAAACCTGATTACTCAGGACATACTGGACGGGCTGTTGTCTCTGGCGAAGCAACAACAAGTCGCCGAAAAACGCGACGCCATGTTCTGTGGTGACATTATTAACCACACCGAAGAGCGTGCCGTGTTGCATACCGCATTGCGTAATTTTTCCGACAAGGCGGTGATGGTTGATGGCGTTGATGTGATGCCGGAGGTGATGGCAACACAGGATAAGATCCGTGATTTTGTTGAGCGCATTCACTCTGGTCAACACACAGGCTATACCGGCAAACCGCTTACCGAGATTGTGTGTATCGGTATCGGCGGTTCTTTCCTTGGCCCCAAAATCATGTCAGAAGCCCTTAAGCCCTATTGGCACGAGGGCGTCAACGTGCATTTTGTAGCCAATGTGGATGGTTGTCATATCCACGATGTCCTGGCTGAGCTGGATCACGAGCAAACGCTGGTGGTGATGTCCTCCAAATCCTTTACCACGCAGGAAACCCTGCAAAACACCCTGACCGCCAAAGACTGGTTTTTGCAATCCGGGGGCAAGCAACAGGATATTGCCAAACACTTCATCTGTGTGTCGTCGAACATCAAAGCGGCCACAGAGTTTGGCATTGCCGAGGAAAACATCTTTCCCATGTGGGATTGGGTGGGCGGACGCTATTCACTGTGGTCTGCCATTGGCCTGCCCATCGCTCTGCGACTGGGTTATGCGCACTATCGTGAATTGCTTGAGGGCGCCTATAACATGGACTGCCATTTTCAAAGCGCGCCTCTTGAGCAAAACCTGCCGATGATCATGGCCTTGCTGGGCGTCTGGTATACCAATTTCCTGGGCGCACAAAGCCATGTGTTGCTCCCCTACTACCACTATTTGCGAGGCTTTCCCGCCTATGTCCAGCAACTGGATATGGAAAGCAACGGTAAGTGTATTGCCGGTGACAAGGAGCATGTGGATTACGCCACTGGCCCGGTAATCTGGGGTAGTGAAGGCACTAACGGCCAGCACAGTTTCCATCAGCTGATTCACCAGGGCAAGGTACTGATCCCGGCCGATTTTATGCTGCCGCTGCGGGTGCCGAATCAGAATGATACCCACCATGCCATGCTTGCCTCCAATTGCTTCGGCCAGACTCAGGCTCTGATGCAAGGCAAAACCTATGATGAGGCCTATGCCGAACTGGATAGTAAAGGCTTGAGCGATGAAAAGCGCGAATCTCTGGCTCACCACAAAACCATGCCGGGAAATAAGCCCAGCAACACCCTGTTGTTCCAGCAGTTGGATCCCAACACACTGGGTGCTCTGGTGGCCCTGTATGAACACAAGGTATTTGTTCAGGGCGCTATCTGGGGCGTCAACTCCTTTGATCAGTGGGGTGTGGAACTGGGTAAAGTGCTGGGCAACCAGGTACTGGATAAAATCCAGAATCCGCAGCAACCTCTGGATCTGGATGCCTCTACTAACGCCCTTATTCAGCGCTTCAGACAAGCGTTATAAGAGGCTTTCACTGCGTTAATCAAAGGCACCCTAGGGTGCTTTTTTATTGCGGGAAATGACACCGGTATTTTATGCATTCTGACAAAAGGGCAAGATCATCATCAGGACCATGACCTGGTGAGCACACACCAACAGCGCTCAGACGAAGACTCCCTATCTAAGCATCTTCCTCTGGCTTACTGGTGATTATCTCTCTGTGCTTTGAGTGCCTTGTCGAGGAGAGCATAAGCTCCACACTGATGGTTAAGATAAACACCTACCTGCATCGTCATAAGCGGCGTATCTGCAGGTTGCAACTGAATGGAATCATGGGAGGCTTCAAACAAGCCCGCACTGGTAGTGTCGGCCAGCACAAAATCCACGCGCTCGCGAATCATCATTCTGAAGCCTTGCTCAACGGTCTCGACAAATATCAGCTGCAGATCGTAATCGCTCAGTCGTTCATGGATCTGCCCCTCTTTTGATGGACGCAGCACAGCCACCGTTTTACCTGTCAAAGTCTCTCTATTCAATCTGAAGGGATCATCTTGTTGCACTCGTATAAGCGCAATGTCCACATTATCTCCAAGAGGATAGTAATCATTGCCCATCACACCCTGTTTGGGTGGATAAAAGCTGACGCACCAATTGCCTGATGCAATCATTCCCTGTGCTCTGGCTGGAGGGACGATAAAGGGAGACCAATCTATTGATGTGTTAGCCAACCTTTGGCGCAGCAATTCAAAGCCGATTCCATTTGTTGGCATTTCATTGCTGGTAAAAGGGGGATATTCCACAGCAAGGATATCAACTGAATTGTTAGTGGTTCCTGCTGCTGGAATAACAAACAAAAGATAAAAACACAGTGCAAAACCAACAGCCACTGCCTTGATGCCAGAGAAAGCTCCCTTACTTGTATTCATATCCCCTCCATGACTCCACAGGTATCGCTTTCAATATAGTTGTGGAAGGCAAATGGATCTATTTCGCTATCAAGAGATATTCAAAAGAATATGCCACCCCGCTCCAGGATGAAAGCCAGACAGCATTCAGGTATGGAAAACTCAAGAAGAGCTCCTCTGGGGTGGCGAGCCATGTTAATGCCTCTCCTTACATTGACTGTCGATTAAGCATAAGAAAATTCATTTCCCTTCTGGATCAGTCAGCTTCTATCTCATCATGTACGGCGATAATGGATTTGGTCAGTTTATGTCCCGGGGCAAGGTGAATTAATGGCTTTTGCTCCTGGTGGGATTCTCGCATTTTAACCGACTGTGAGATGTAGTGCGGTATCACCGGATAGCCCTCACTGATCAGTTCATCCACAATGCGACTGGGTAGTTTGGCGTTGGCCATATACTGATTGGCAATAATCCCCTCGATTTTCAGCTTTTCGTTGTGATCTTCGGTGATCTCCGCGATTTGCTGTTGCAGGCTTTTTAATCCCTGGATGGCAAAGTCGTCACAGTCCACCGGTATCAGCACTGTGTCCACCCCAATTAAGGCCGACAAACTGAAAAAATTCAGCGCCGGTGGGGTATCGATATAAATCCGATCATAGTCTTCATTGAGTTGCTCGAGCGCCTCTTTGAGCTTGTAGATCTTGTGCCGGCTGCTGAGCTCGCTCTCAATATCCCCCAGTTGCGCAGAGCCCGGGATCATATGCAGGTTTTCATAATCGGTAGGCTGACAATATTCAATGGCAGGCTTCTTACGCAAATGAAAGGTAATAGTCTGATCGAACAATTCAAAGACACTGCTGTCTTTTTCTGCATTCTCCTTCCCCAGGTAGCGACTGGCGTTACATTGGGTATCCAGATCCAGCACCAGGGTTTTCAGTCCACGTTGGGCACTGATGGCCGCCAGATTCACGGTAAGACTCGACTTCCCTACTCCGCCCTTTTTATTAAATAATGCTCTGATCATGCTGTATAAGGCCCTGTGTGCTTTGTGTTCGCCACCTCATTGTCTGCAAGTGCACCTGAAACAGCAAGTGTTATCGTTAGCAGCAGTACACGACGCTCAGCGTCGTAGTGGCAGTTAAATCAATGCATTGGACTGATCCCATCATGCTATACGCAGTAAACATATCGGTATAAGCTAAAGTTAAACGACATGAGCAACGTCAGGCAACGGATTGTGTCTGCCGCGACGCCAGATTTAATAGCGAGATGCCCTATGCTGCGATTCAACCCGAAGGTTCCCAAGCAAGAGACAGAGCAGGCCTTCCGAATAGATAACCCCAGCAAATACATGACCATCACTTACGTAGTTTCGTTGTCGGTTATCGCGCTGCTCTCCCTTGCTGTACATGTCGTTTTGGATAAAGTTATTCAGCAACAAGGCCAAACTGCAAAAATCGTCAACATCAGTGGTCAACAACGAATGTTGTCACAACGTGCCAGTCTTTACACACTGAACTATTTGACTACGGGTTCTGAAGAGTCTAGAAATCTGGCGGAAGATGCCACAAACCTCATGTTGGAAAATCATCAGTTTCTGATTAGTCAGAAAAGCAGCAAGGAGGGGTTTTCTGATGCCCTCAACAGTATGTATTTTTCGGCCCCCTATGCGATAGATGAGCAAGTAAAAGCCTTTTCCGAAAACATCACCAAACATCTAAATGGTCCCCCCTTACAAAACAATAGCAGAGCAGATAATGGGGCATTTTTATTTTCTGAGATGGCGAAAAATGATCTTATCGAGGCCTTACACGCCGCCGTCGGGCAATATGAACAGGAGAGCTATGAAAAAGTTGAGGAGCTGAGAATGGCTCAGAACATCGTACTTTGGATTATCATCCTCACCATCTTAATTGAGGCTGTCTTTATCTTTCGGCCCATGGTGGCGAAAGTCAGCAGTTTTGCGCAACGCTTGCAGCATGATGCCAATTTTGATGTGCTCACAGAAATTTTCAACCGCCGGGCATTTAATTTACTTGCCAAGCGCACATTCGACCTGTCGGTTCGCCACAAACACGCTTTAAGTGTAATCATGGCCGATATAGACTTTTTCAAGAAAATTAATGATACCTATGGGCATCAGGTCGGTGATGAGGTGATACGGCTGGCTGCTCAGGTGTTTAAACAGCGCTGCCGTGAGACCGACATTGTGGCAAGGCTGGGAGGCGAAGAGTTTGCAGTCATTTTGCCAGAAACCCCGATTGATGCCGCCACTAAAGTCGCCGAAGCACTGCACCGGGCGATCGCCAGTCGGTGTTTAACGGTCGAAGGCCAGAAGGTCGCGTTTACGATGAGCTTTGGTATAAGTCAGCGAAACAATAATGACACGAATATTGATACGGTCATAAATCGTGCAGACAAAGCATTATATAAGGCTAAAGAAAACGGCCGTGACCGCGTCGAAGTTGAGACAGTGGCAGAGCCTTCAGTTCAGGCCTCGGTAGTATCATCAACACCTGCTGCTGAGCATTAAACGCTGGCCACAAATCTAAAAGTTAAAATTGAATTTTAATCTTGAAGCTCATTGCCAACCCGGTACAAGCAAAGGGCTAGATTGCATAGGGTTGGAATTCACATCACACTCACAGTCCATTGCAAAATAACCGCGGACGTTGGATAGCGTAAGACTCCCCGTTTTTTTAAACGGCTAACACATTCTCCTCAGGTCAGTTAAAAGCTGTTGGCCAAGCACGTTATATTGCTCCCTCCCCAGAAGCGTTGCTTTAATCTGAATCAGCTATGCGCACGTGTGGCGGGTAGTAACAAATATCCAGTTTGCCGTTGCCTTTGTATTTAAAAAACGGGTTGTCCATGCTGCGTCCCTGCTCCAGACGTGTTTGCATCGCCTTAGAATCGGTGCGCTGAATTTGCAAGCTCAGGCGCGCTGTTTCAGGCACCTTGCTGGCCAGCCTGGCGGTTACAATCTTGCCCCGGTGCTGAGGCGTTTCAATCACTCCAGAATTTACCATCGCATCCCCTCTGGGCAGGCCCTGAATATGCTCCATACCATATATAACCCGGCCAAAGACGCTCATATTGCGATCCAGATGGCGTGGCGCCGGCCCAATCACCACGTAAAAATCGGTAGTGGCACTGTTGGCGTCAACGGAGCGGGCCAGATTGAGATTGTCTGTACACTAAGATCTCTTGGGTTAGGGCATCCCCGGCACTGTCTCGCTTTCAAGTGCCGCTTTATACGGCGACTGTGCAGCGAATTGCTCTGCCTTACGCGGATTATTCGCCATCAAACCTCGATATACCCGTTTTGCCGTTTCCAGTCGTTTTTCCTCACTTTGGATCTTATCAAGATGAGTCATTGAAAAATCCGGATGCCGGAATACGGCGCGCTCAATGAGCTGGCTTAATGCGCTATCTCTGTCACTGTAATCCGTCTGATCAAGCCAGCTCATTCCGGCTTCGGGGGCTGTCATAGCGAATGAGTCCATCACCATGTTTATACTTTTTTGTATGTTTCCGGCAGGCGACTGGCGCATGAACCAGTCCGCTGCCTGATTCATTTCAGCCTCTTTTGACACCATCCAGTTGAATAATACAGTGCGCTGCATGCCTTCATTGTTGAGTGTGCTGGTTGTTAACCACTGACTGGCGCTGCGCGGATCCTGACTTGCCCAATCCGAAACGAGTGCCTTTGCGACGTCACTATTTCCTTCTAACTGTGCAAGATCAATCAGCTCAATCAACTCACCGGAATGATTCAGGTTATCAGTGATCCCTTTCACTGCCATATGCAGTTCATTGCGTGAGAGGCTCAGGCCATTAAGCTTGTCCATGGCGTCATATCTGTCATGCGCCGCCAGCCCTTTAAACAAAGAGAGAGGAAATTGCCCGCCATAAGGGGAGTAGGCGTCTTTATTACGAACAAACCAGTCGTAGGCCGCCTGTGGATTTTGCCTTGACCACTCAGACATTATCGTCGTGGCATGGGACAGTCTTTGCAGCGGCTCTTTAACATTGCGATGCAGATAAGCCATGGCCTCCTGGGCATTGAATTGGCTGTATCGGGTCAGCATCATCGCCAGTAAGCTTCGATGCGCCGGCAAAGCCGCAATGGGCTCGAAATACTGTAGTGCGTCGGTTAACTCAGCCTCGGTCAGCTGACTGATAGTATTGTATGCCTGACCGAGCTGCCCGTAATTGACCCGTTCACCATTCTCAGTTGCCAGCGTCAGTTTTAAGCGCTCAATCAATGCCTGGCCGTTTACATCATCGGAAGGCCCTTCAATAGCACTATCTGTCGCTGGCTTATGCTTTTCGGGCGGCGCTATCGCCGAATCAGGATTATGTCTGACAGTTTGTTGAGGAGCCTGCTCGGTTTGCTGGTCATAAGCGGAGCTGGTTGAGTTAAAGTGTTGTGGCTCTGTAAAACGGCCAATCAAAAAGGCCACCATCAGGCTCACAATCCATAACACAACAACAATCGGCTTCTTCATATCCGGCGACTCCCTGTCAGTAGTTCCAGTTACTATTACATGGGCAGAGCGACAGTTCAATTAAGCATGCCAGGGCGAGTGAAATCCCTTTTCGTCCAGAAGCGTTGCTTTAATCTGAATCAGCTACGCGCACGCGTGGCGGGTAATAACAAATATCCAGTTTGCCGTTGCCTTTGTATTTAAAAAACGGGTTGTCCATGCTGCGTCCCTGCTCCAGACGTTGTTGCATTGCCTTGGAATCGGTGCGCTGGATTTGCAAGTTCAGACGCGCTGTTTCAGGCACCTTGCTGGCCAGCCTGGCGGTTAAAATCCTGCCCCGGTGCTGAGGCGTTTCAATCACTCCGGAATTTACCCTGGCATCCCCTCTGGGCAGGCCCTGAATATGCTCCATACCATATATAACCCGGCCAAAGACGCTCATATTGCGATCCAGATGGCGTGGCGCCTGCCCAATCACCACGTAAAAATCGGTAGTGGCACTGTTGGCGTCAACGGAGCGGGCCATGGCAACAACGCCCGGACAATGGATGAGCCATTCCTGTGCATCGATGATGGCGCGCCCTGCCTGAAAACCATGGAGATAACCCGTTTGTGGGGCAAAGAAGTCGTCTTGCTGAACCAGCTCAAAAACAGAGGTGCCAGTGAGAGGGCGGGTAAACTCTGCCATCAGAGGAGTTTTAAAGTCTGAAGCTTTTTCGCCCGACATATCTCCGCCTTGCGCCACAAAGCCCTCAATCACGCGGTAGAAATCCAGTCCGTCATAAAAGCCTTCATTAACCAGACTCGTAAACTGTTTCACATGCTCCGGCGCCACAAAGGGTGCCAGCTCTATGACCACAGTACCGCTTTCCAGCTCCAGATAAACGGTATTTTCAGGATCCGGCGTTCGCCACTCTGAAGCCTGGACCGACGATATGAATAGAGAGAATAATAACAGGGCGTATTTCATACTAGCGCACTCCTTGATACTGGGTAGCTCATTATAATTAGCAATTTCACTCATAAAACGCAGGTCTGCAGGCAGAGAACAGAGAAGATGCAACCTACAACAGCAAACGCCCTTCTACTGGGATAAAGCGGCTGGCGGCGTTAACCAATGACAAGGCAGTTAATTCGGGTACACCATAGACTTCAACCTGGCAGCCATACTTTTGCTGAATTCGCTCTGCCAGTAAGGCAAAATCACCGTCACCAGAGGCCAGCACCACCGTATCAACCCGATCGGCAAAGTCCATGGCATCTAAGGTAATGCCCACATCCCAGTCACCTTTGGCTGACCCGTCGGCACGCTGAATAAAGGGTTTCAGGCGCAATTCAAAACCAATGGCCCGTAGAATATTCTGAAACTGCCGTTGCTTTTCATTGCCCCGGTCAATGGCGTAGGCAAAGGCCTTTGCAACCTCTCGACCGGCAGTCGCCTGAGCCCAGAACTGGTTATAGTCAAAATGACGGGAATAAGCATCCCGGGTGGTGTAATACAAATTCTGCACATCCGCCAGAATCAGCACCTTTTCTTGCGCCATTACAATTCCTTGGTCATAAAGTACTTAGAGCCGGTCAGCGGATAGTGCTGTTGTGTCCATTGCACCCGATAGCCGCATTTCTCGTAAAAAGGCCGGGCCTGGATATTGAGGGTGTCGAGGAGACAGAACTTACAACCCCTAGAGGCTGCTTGTTGTTCCATCGCAACAAGGAGCTGGCTGCCTACCCCTTTGCCGCGTTGGCTGTTATCCACCCACAAGGTTTTCAGTTGCAGCCAGTTACCAAAGGTTTCACCAGCGGCTCCGCCGACAATGGTACCGGCTTCATCTCTTAGCACCGCTGCAAGAGGTTGTCGCTCATTCCATTCCCGGTGAGCCCGATTAAACTCGACAATCTGCTGGTGTAAAAACTCGGTAAGAGATTCTGATGGGGTGTTTTCTATTTCAATTTTCATGTGTTGCATCAGGCAGATAGGGTGAGGCAAGCCTATCTTCTGTCTGCTATGTAACGCAAGACCTTAATCAGTCAGGTCACAGGGAAGCGTCAGCGTGAAGGTTGTACCTTGTTCCGGTTCAGAGGTGGCCTCCAACTGCCCTTTTAACTTAGCGGTGGCAAGGTTGTAGCTGATGGACAATCCGAGCCCCGAACCACCCTGGCCTCTGCGGGTAGTAAAAAACGGCTGGAAGATATCTTTTAGCACCGCTGCAGGCATCCCCTTACCATTATCTCTGAACACTATGACCACCTGTTGTCGGCCTCCTTGTTGCTTTGGTGTTACCTCAATCAGCAATTCATTACGGCGTTCATTGCTATCAAAAGCATGCACGCAGGCATTGTTGGTCAGATTGGTGAGGATCTGCGCCAGCGCCCCCGGATAACTGTGCATTGCGACAGGTTCATCGGCGCGCAGCAAATAGTTCACTTGATGTTTTTTGAGCATGGGCAGCAAACTCGACATGACCACCTGAATATACTCACCCAGTTCAAACTTGGTTAAGGCCAGATTATGTTGATCTACTGCGGTTTTTTTGAAATTTTGCACCAGTTCTGCGGCCCTATCCAGGTTTAAGGTCACCAGATTGAGACTTTGATACATACTGTCGATATGTTGATCGAGGGCTTGGCGGGTAAGGCGGTTATCAGTAATTTTACTACGCAACTGGTCAAGCAAATGTTGACAATGACTGGCCCCGGTGACAGCTATCCCCAGTGGTGTATTGACTTCATGGGCGACACCGGAAACCAGACTGCCCAGTGAGGCCATTTTCTCATTTTCAATTAACTGCTTTTGAGCCTGTTTCAGGGAATCCAGTGTTTGTTCAAGGCTGGCGGTGCGCTGCTGCACCAGATTTTCCAGAGAGGCATTGGTTTCTTCGAGTTTGCGGGCGTAGTCATTGCGCTCTTTGGCACTGATGGCCCGGCCCACCAAATCGGCCATTGCCGCCGCGAAGCTTTGTTCATCCTGACTCCAGTGTTTCTCGCCGCCAATGTGTTCACAGCAAACGATGCCCACCATTTCTCCCCGATGACGTATCGGCATGTCCAGCATCGCACCGATACCCATGGGTTTGAGATACACTTCTGTAAAGGCTTCTGTGGCAGGGTGGCTACAGGCATCATCTGCGGAAATGGTGCGCTCAGTATCCAGTGCATCAAAATAAGCAGGGAAGTCCTTGCGGGTGAGTAAGATGTCTTCATCACGGGTCTGGTGATGCAAATCAATGACCAGATTACAGCGAATGCCTCCTGCTTCTTTATCCAGCATCCATACGCCGGCACGCTGAATTCGCAGGCCTCGCAGCAAGGAGTTGATGATAAGCTCCTCAGCCTGCTGCATATCTCCTAAATCAATTAACCGTGATTTAGAGACCTCCAGTAACAGGTTTTCCAGTTCTGCCTGCATGGCGATTTTGTATCCGCTTGTTCTGTGCCAGTACGCTGCAACATTGACTCTGATGAATAAAGCCTAATCCATCCTACTCAATTTGGTAAGGTTTTTGCTGTATTTCTTGGGAAGACTGATGATGCAAGGCCAGTAACATCCTGTTGGCATGTAACAAAAGCTTCATTTTTTGTTAATAAAAAGTAAAGAAAGCTGTTCTACTTTAACTTTGCTTATGGTATATCTTGATTGTCGATACCGCCAAGCCCCACTGAAAGAGGGGGCAGCCTGTCGATGCTCTATGCGCTAACACAACAAAGGAGATCTCACGTGGATCAGTCAGATTTGATGTCTATGCTCGACTTAGAGTCCCGTCCTGTTAAAAACAAAAGTAAAAAACGCAAATGGAGAGAGATCGAAGCCATACAAGATCAATACAAGCTTCGCAAAGAACTGGCAGATATGGATGTATTGCTGGATTACGAATTAAGCGAGCTTGATGCCTGACACGTAACGCCCTGCCACGCAGGGCGTTGTTGTTTCTGGCTAACAATAAGCAAGAAAGGCTGATTCCATACAGGCTATGGGCACTGTCAGCCTGACCTTGTGGCCGGTATTGCATAGCACCCGGAAGTAGCCCTGTTGTCCCTGATACGGATAGCCGTGGTTGACTATTCAATACGCCAGTCAATGGCGCTTTTTCCCTGCTTTAGCAAGTACTCATTGGTCATGGAAAAATGACCGCAGCCCAAAAATCCACGGTGTGCTGACAGAGGCGATGGGTGGGGTGCTTTTAGCACCAGGTGGCGCTGCGTATCCACCATCTTGCCCTTTTTTTGTGCATGACTGCCCCATAACAGGAACACCACGCCCTGAGTATGGCGGTTAATCTGTTCTATGACTTTATCGGTAAACCTTTCCCAGCCAATTTTGGCATGGGAATGTGCGTTACCCTGCTCCACCGTCAGTACGGTGTTGAGCAACAACACACCCTGTTGGGCCCAGCTCTGAAGACAACCATGAGCCGGTAGACTGAATCCGTCAACATCACGGGCCAGTTCTTTATAGATATTCACCAATGAAGGAGGCGGTTTTATCCCGGGCTGTACGGAAAAACACAAGCCATGGGCCTGATTCGGCCCGTGGTAAGGATCCTGGCCAAGAATAACCACTTTGAGCTGATCCAGCGATGTCATTTTAAACGCATTAAACACCTCACTCTGCGGCGGATAAATCACTTTACCCGCTTCGCGCTCCCTACTCACAAAGTCGATGATCTGCTGAAAATAGGGCTGCTGTTTTTCCTCGCCCAGTATCGCCTGCCAGTCCATTACCCCTTAACCAGCTTATACAGATGCTTTTTCAAAAGTTCATAATCACAGGCCAGCGTTTCAGACAGCCCTTCTTTACTGGCACATTCCGCCAACTCGGGGGGCAAGCTGATCGGCTGACCCAACACATTTTCCACCGTATCACGGAATTTCGCCGGATGGGCCGTGCCCAGGAAGATACCGGTCTGGCCGGCTTCTAAAACCCGCTCCAGCGCCTTATAGGCAACCCCCGCATGAGGTTCACTGACATATCCCAATGCGGCAAGCTGACGCATGGCAAGCTGAGTGTATTGCTCATCCACCATGTCGGCGACCAGCAGTTCCTTATCCAGATAACCAAATTCAAACAAGGCTTCGATACGCGGCCAGTTGTTCGGCTGACTGACATCCATGGCATTAGACAGGGTTGCAACCGTTGGATTAGGCGCCCAGTCACCATTTTTAAGATAACGGGGAACCGTGTCATTAAGATTGGTAGAGGCCACAAACCGGGTTACGGGCAGGCCCAGCACCTTGGCAAACATACCGGCGGTGAGGTTACCGAAGTTACCGCTAGGTACAGAGAAAACCAGGTTGGAGCGATCTTCGAGCTGAGAAACAGCCTCGAAGTAGTAACAGATCTGCGCCATCAGACGACTGATATTAATGGAGTTGGCCGAGTTTAAATGCAGCGCCTTGCGCGCTTCTTCATCATTAAAGGTACTTTTCACCAGTTGCTGACATTGATCAAAGTCTCCTTCGATGGCAACCGTGTGGATATTCCCTCCCAGCGTGGTGAACAGCTTTTCCTGTAAGGTACTGATTTTGCCTTTAGGAAAAAGAATCACCACGTCGATATTATCCAGACCATGAAAAGCATGGGCTACCGCCGCACCGGTATCACCGGAGGTGGCCGTCAGAATGGTGATCTTTTCGCCCTTGGCCACTTCCGCCAGACACTGTGCCATAAAACGGGCACCGAAGTCTTTAAACGCCAGTGTCGGTCCATGGAACAGTTCCAGGCAATAGATGTTGTCGTCGACCTTCGCCAGTGGAGCCGGAAAATCGAAGGCTTCAGACACCATTTGCGCCAGCCGCTCACGGGGGATTTCATCACCGATCAGACGATGCAGGATTTCTGCACTACGCTCTGCCAGGGGCATTGCCAGCAATGCGTCAATATCTTCAAAGGTCGGCAGTTGGGCGGGGAAAAACAAGCCCTGATTCTGCCCCAGGCCTTGCTTGACGGCCTGGCTGAAACTCACTTTTTCATCGGGTTGCTTTAAATTGAAAAGTTGCAAACTTACACCTTATTCGCTGTCGACCCTTGCGGATCCAGTTGACATATATGGCTGAACCCATCGCTATTCTGAATATAATGGGTACTCAACCACTGGTTGATTTTTTCTGCCGTGGCCAGATTATCGGTAACGGCGAAGACCGTTGGACCAGAGCCTGAAATGCCGAAGGCCAGCGCGCCTTCCTGCATAGAAAAAGAACGGGCATCGTCAAACCCGGGCAACAGGGCTTTGCGATAGGGCTCGGCGATGACATCCTGCATCATAGCGGCCGCAAGTTTACGATCACCGCTGTGCAGAGCATGCACAAACACCCCCAACTGACGGCCAAAAGTGAGGGTGTCAGCCAATCCTACCTGCTGAGGCAGAATGCGCCGGGCCTCGGCTGTAGAGACCTTTATACCGGAATAACAGGCCACCCAATACCAGTCGTCAAACACAGGCAAATTCAGTGCGATTCTGTCGGCTTGCTCCGCCATCAATACCAGCCCGCCCAGATAACATGGAGCTACATTGTCATAATGCACCGAGCCGCTGATCTGTCCCTCCAGCTCGCCCATCATCAGTAGCATCTGCTGCTGATTGAAATGCTCCCCGTAAAAGGCATTCAGGCCATCCAGTGCCGCCACCACGGAACTGGCGCTGGAGCCAAGTCCGCTACCGATGGGCAGGTTTTTATATAATAACATGGAGCAGGGCTCAAGCTCATGGCCCTGCTCCCGTGCTTTTTCATGGTAGTGGTGGTAGCACTGGGTAAGAATGTTGTCCTCAGCGCGGGTCGGCAATTTGTGTGCAAACGCCCCTTTTACCCCAAGACTAAAGGCCGTGGCAGGCCGAATCTCGACTTCATCACCTAACAGGCTGCCATCAAGGGGTTTAAGTGCCGCGCCGAGCAGATCGAAACCCAGGCTGACATTGCCGATTGACGCCGGCGCATAGGCCCTTACCGGTGCCTTTGACATCGACCCCGCCATTATTCCTGCTTCCACGGCATCGTGCGCAGCACATCTGCAAACACACCGGCGGCAGTCACTGCTGCACCTGCACCGTAACCACGAATAACAAAAGGGATGGGTTGGTAATAGTGGCTGTGAATGGCCAACGCATTCTCTCCATCTTTCACGACAAACAGCGGGTGGCTGTTGTCCACCGCCTGGATCCCCACTTTACATTTTCCTTCTTCTATCGTGCCCACATAACGCAATACCTTACCGGGATTCTCAGCCAGTTGCTGCTTATACAGTGCATCCAGCTGCGGCAACCTGGACAGAAATTCGTCCACGGAGCCGGTGTCATCAAAATCTTCAGGTAAAATAGACTCGATTTCAATATCTTTAAGTTCCAGTTTAAGACCGGCTTCTCGGGCCATAATCAGCAGTTTTCTGGCCACATCCATACCACTGAGATCATCACGGGGATCGGGCTCGGTGTAGCCTTTTTCGCGGGCGATTTTGGTCGCCTCGGAGAGACTCAGGCCCTCTTCAAGTTTACCAAAGATATAAGACAGTGAACCGGATAATATGCCCTCGAAACGGGTCAGTTCATCACCGGCATAGAGCAGTTTTTGCAGGTTTTCGATAACTGGCAAACCTGCACCAACAGTGGTTTCATATAAAAACTGGCGTCGGGTCGACTGCGCCTTTTCGCGCAGCGCAGCGTAAAAATCCATTCCCGCAGTATTGGCTTTCTTGTTCGGTGTTACAACGTGGAAGCCGGCTTCCATCATGTCCAGATACTGGTCGGCAACACTGGTACTGGTAGTGCAGTCAATAATTACCGGATTGATCAGGCTGTTGTCCTGTACAAAGTTTTCCATTACCGCCAGAGAAAAAGGCTGTTGGCGCTGCGCCAGTTGATCACGCCAGCCATTTTTCAGGTCGATACCGCCGGGTTTTAATAACATGCCTTTACTGTTGGCAATACCATACACCTGCAGATTAATGTTGCGACTTAACAGTTGCTGCTGCTGACGTGCAATTTGCTCCAGCAGCTCGCTGCCCACTGTGCCGCACCCCACTAAAAAGGCATCAATGGTATGTAAGTTGGAGAAAAAGTTCTGATGCACCACCTTGACGGCCTCCCTGGCTTTACGACTCTCAATAACAGCCGAAATAGAACGTTCTGAAGAACCCTGCGCAATGGCCACAATGTTGACCCGCGCTTGTGCCAGCGAGCTGAAAAAGCGCGCCGCCAGACCTTTCGCCTTGCGCATGCCATCACCCACCAACGTCACGATGGCCAGAGATTCACGCATCTCAATCGGCTCCAGCAACTGGTTAGCCAGTTCCAGCACAAACGCCTCTTCAAGCAGATGCTTGGCACGCAATGCGTCTTTGGCATGCACACAAAAACTGATGCTGTATTCAGAAGATGACTGGGTGATCAGACTGATCGATATATTGGCATTGGAAATCACTTCAAACACACGACTCGCCATGCCCACCATGCCTTTCATGCCCGGGCCGGCAACGTTAAACATGGTGATATCAGACAGGTGCGATATACCTTTTACACTGGTCCAGGTGTCGCTGGCCTCAGTGCTGATCAGCGTACCCGGTGCCGCCGGGTTCAGGGTATTACGGATTAAACAAGGGATATGGTACTGGGCGATGGGGCCGATGGTTTTGGGATGCAGGACTTTGGCACCGAAGTAGGACAGCTCCATGGCCTCCTGATAGGTCAGCTTATCCAGCAGTACCGCGCCTTCAACCTGATTAGGATCGGCGTTATACACCCCATCTACATCTGTCCATATTTCACAGCACTGTGCATCAATGCAGGCGGCCAGTATTGCGGCGGAATAATCCGAACCGTTGCGCCCCAGGGTGACCTTTTCACCCTTTTCATTGACCGCCACAAAGCCCGGCATGATTAGCATCTGCTCACCATTTTTCGGTACATTGGTAAAGCGCGCACGACTGGCAGCCACGTCGGCGATACTGTCGAGGTAATCCCCTTCAGCAATCACATAGTCGACCGGGTCTATAATCTGGTTACTGACTCCCATCGCACTGACAATCGCGCTGAAGATATTCACACTGACATATTCACCAATGCTCAGCAGCTTTGCAGTGACCGCATCAGGGCTACAGTGAATCAACGCAATGCCTTGCAGGCTTTGCTCAAGTTCAGTGAGCTTTTCGTTAATCAAAGTGTGCAGCGGGGCTGGCTCAAAGCTATCCAGACGACTGTCCAGATCATTAACGATGCCGATCAGCGTCATGCTCAGTTTTTCAAACAGTTCCTGCCAGGGCTCACCGGCTACGGCCTGTTCCACCAGCAATGACAGCGCATTAGTGACACCTTTGGGCGCAGAAAGTACCACCGCAGCACCTTTTTCGGTGTGGGTGTGCAGCACAATATCCCGAACTTTAAGATAGCGCTCGGCATCGGCTAACGACGAGCCCCCAAATTTCATCACCTTCATATGCTGCTCCTGTTACTTGCTCTGATAATTAGTATCCAACCTGTAGACCGGATAGAGATCTCACCACACCCGTTCAACTGGCATCCGCTCGGCTCCCGGCTGCCCATCCGTCCTGGATATCGTCGCTCCTGCTCATCCCTGATCTCGCGACATACCATCCGTCCTGGATATAAAAAAGCCCGCTTCCTTTTGGGTCGCGGGCTTGGTGTTCTATTCGTTGCGCACTAGCCAGCGACCGCCTTGGTAAAGGTGGTAATCATCATAATAATGGTGGTGCGGCTAATCATTTTCATGGCTGTCAATTTGCCGTATAGACGTCTATATGTCAATACGCAATTTGTTTGATTTAAGCATAAGATAGATTTTCTTGCATGGCGCGCTGCTCGCGGTACAGCCCGAAATCCGTCAAAACCTGCTGTAGCTGCTCAGGACTGACCGGCTTAGCAATAAACGCCAGTGCGCCTAACTGCATCACCCGCTCTCTCATTTGTGGCTGAATGTCACCGGAGATCACAATCACGAAGACCTCCAGTTTCTCCTGACGTATGACCTCAAGCACTTCAACACCATCCATTTGTGGCATGGTCAGATCCAGTAACAGTAAACCATAATGCTGTTGCCTGAGCAGTTCCACTGCCTCAACACCGTTGCTGGCAAAGGTCACAGAGGTATCCCAGTCGTCCGGTAACGCCCTTTTTGCTGACTTTCGGGCCAGCAACGAATCATCACAAATTAAAATTGGAAATCCCATCTGCAACCTTCCCCTGTTATTCTTCTTTTATACGTTCACTGTTTCTGGTCGGAGTGATTTTGTCATCACCTAATGTTGCACAACTTGCCTATCAAATCCTCAAAGGATTCGAAAAGAGCTTTCGCTGGTACAGCCGTATCACCGGTGCCGCCCAGCAACGCTTTGAGCAGGCACAATGGGAAGCCGGTCAAAAGGCCGCCAAAGAGCGCATCGCCATCTACGATCAGAGTCTGGCCGAAGTGGTGGCGCAAATTTACCAGCAACTTCACCCCCATCTGCAGGATAACCCCTTCTGGCGAGAGCTGAAGCAGCACTACCTTAAACAATTGGATGACCACCCGCAATTTGAATTAGCTGAAACTTTCTACAATTCCGTGATTGGGCGGTTATTCCGGCATCAGAAAATTGATGACGAGATTATGTTTGTGCTGCCCAGTCGCTGCTACCTGCCCGGGCAGGTGCGTCATAATGTGATCAATACCTTTGATGCCCGAGGCACCATTCGCGCCACCCTGGAGGAGATCATCAGGGCCTATCCGTTTCAGCTGGACTATGCCGATAAAGATCGCGACCTCACCCGCCTGGAAAACTATCTGCGCGACACCTTCAGTACCCGACAACTGGCCAGCATTCAGCGCATTGAAATGCTGCAACCGGTGTTTTTCCGTAGCAAGGCGGCCTATCTCATCGGACGCATGTGCAGCGACACAGAGGTAATTCCCTTTGTGATCACACTGATGCTCAACTCTCAGCGTCAGTTATATGTGGATACCTTACTCACCGCCCGACGTGATCTGAGTGTACTGTTTGGCTTCGCCCGCTCTTATTTTATGGCCGACACCCAGTATCCGGCCGAGGTCGTGGCGTTCTTACAAGAGCTGATGCCCAACAAAAAACACTTTGAGCTGTACATATCACTGGGTTTTTACAAGCACGGTAAAACCGTGTTTTACCGTAACTTTCTTCAGCATCTTGCACAAAGTGATGATCAGTTCGAAGCCGCCCCCGGTATTCGCGGTCTGGTCATGGCGGTGTTTCACCTGCCCTCGTACGGCGTGGTGTTCAAAGTGATCAAGGATGAGTTTCCAGAGAGTAAAAAAATCACCCGGGAACAGGTCAAAGCCTGCTACAAGCTGGTGAAGATGCATGATCGTGTGGGCAGAATGGCGGATACCCACGAGTATATGAATTTCCGTTTACCCAGAGCACGGGTCAGCCCAGAACTGCTTGCAGAACTGCAGGAAGTGGCCGGTAGCAGCATTGACGTCACGGATGAAGAGGTGATGATTAAACACCTTTACATCGAACGGAAAATGACGCCCCTTAACCTCTACCTTGAGCAGGAGACTGACCCCGACAAGATCCGTCATGCACTTGATGATCTTGGCCTGTGTATCAAACAAATCGCTGCAGCAAATATTTTCCCCGGCGACATGCTGCATAAAAACTTTGGTATTACCCGTCACGGCCGGGTGATTTTCTACGACTACGATGAAATCTGCTATATGAGTGAGCGTCAGTTTCGTAACTTGCCAGCAAGTGATGATCCCTACGCACTGGACACCCTGTCAGTAGGACCCGATGACGTTTTTCCGGAGCAGTTTGAACACTTTATCGTCGGCAAGAAAGCGCTCAAGGAACAGCTCAAAGCGCTGCACCCTGAGCTGATGCGGCCGGCCTACTGGCGCAGTATTCAGCAGGAAGTGGCCAGCGGCAAGCTCAAAGATGTGCTGCCCTACCCCGAATCACAACGCTTTAATAAGCGCTTCCCAGAGCAGCAAGATTGAGCAGGCAAAGGCCACCAGCCATACCAGACTGCGAAGCTTATCCCAGTCGAGCAGATAAAAGGCGTGATACAACACCCTGGCCACCACGAAAGTAACCGCCAAACCAATGGTATAGGCTGAGAAAAGCTCCATGACCATCACCATGATCGCGCCGGGCATAAACATCAACAAGGCTTCAAAGGCATTCTCATGACCTGCACGTGCCCGTGCACCGAATCCGGTCAGACTAGCCTGCTGTTGTCGAGGTAAGCGGTTGTCATATCTTCCAGTTTTGGCCTGGGCAATGGCCAAAGGTGCCTTTGCCAAAATCGGAAGTACGGTGGCGATAAACAGACAGAGCAAAATACTGTACATTGGCAGACCCTGATCATTGGTAAAACGTTAGCTTAAACCCCGTGAAGCAACAATACGAGAGCTTGCTTGAACAAAAACTGGGGATCTGCACCCCTTCACCGGTGCAACCTCTTCATCTTGACTGGCCGGGCAGCGACAGGTTGCACCTGTTCGTTAAGCGCGACGATCTGATTCACCCTATCATCAGCGGCAACAAGTGGCGAAAACTCAAATACGCCCTCAGTGATGCTGTTCACGACGGGGTCAATGAGGTGATCAGTTTTGGCGGCGGACATTCCAACCATTTGCATGCGTTGGGTTACGCCTGCATGAAACTGGGCATTCAACTAAGAGCGATGGTGCGAGGTGATTACCGCGAGCACCTGACGCCGACTCTGACCGATCTGCAAAACTGGGGAGCACAGCTGCATTTTTTGAGTAAGGCGGAATATCAACAACGCAGCGACCCGGCTTTTTTGCACAAATACCATCACCAATACCCCGACGCCCTGCTCATTCCCGAAGGTGGCAGTCAACAACAGGCGCTGGCAGGTGTTGCTGAAATCTATGCTGAACTGACACAACAGGTGGATGTCATTATGACACCAGTTGGCAGCGGGGGCACACTGGCCGGCCTGATCCATGCCAATGCGGCTGTGGAATTAGTCGGTGTGGGCGTACTCAAAGGTGAAGGGTACCTGGAACAACTGGTCACAGATCTGTTGCCGCAACCCTCCCATCAGCGCTGGCAGATTTTGCACCGGTTTCATTGTGGAGGCTACGCCAAAGCCACACCGGATTTACTCCGGTGCTGTGAGGATGTAAAGCAACAATGTGGCTTCCAGGTAGAGCCGGTATACAGCGGCAAACTGTTTTTTGCACTGGCACAATTACTCAAAGAGAACTACTTTAGCGCGGGTAGCCGCATTCTCATCCTGCATACCGGTGGACTGCGACAATGACAACTTGTGCTAACCTGACTATACCTGTTAGCTCAAAATCAACATTAAGGGAATACGCATGAAAAAAGTACTGCTCGGTTTGGTCATTATTATCGCTGTGATTGCAGCAGGGGTGACGTATATGGCCTCAAATCTTGATGAACTGATTCGCACTCAAATGGAAACGCAGGGCAGTGCCACCCTGAAAACACCGGTCACCGTGGATGCGGTGAGTGTGGCGCTCAAAGAAGGCAAGATCACCATCAGGGGCGTAAATGTGGCCAACCCTGAAGGTTATTCCGAGAATCGCGCATTTAACCTGGAAGAGATTAGCCTGGATGTGAAACTTTCTGCTGAGGAGCCCTACACGGTGGAATCACTGGTAATCGACCAGCCCACAGTACTCTATGAGGTGGACGCCAGCGGCAAAGGCAACTTAATGGTGCTCAAAGACAATGTTCAGGCCAGTATGCCCAAGCAACAAAGCACGGAACAAACCGGTCCTAATCCTCTTGTGGCAGTGGAGAATATCAGTATTCGCAACACCCGCCTGATCATCGATTTTGAGTCGATGGATCTGCAAGGTCTGAATATTGAGGATTTACAGCTGGACAAGAAACGCTATGAAGTGACCTTACCCACCTTCAGTTCAGATCCCGTCGGCGTGCCCAATGGATTACCCGCTGACCAGGTAGGTAAAGCGATTCTCGACAGCATGTTGAGTAACCTCAATCGCCAGGCTAAACAAAAAGCCAAAGACCTCATCGAGGCCAAAGCAAAAGAGAAAATCAAAGAAAAAGTCGATGAGAAAAAAGAAGAGCTGAAAGAAAAAGCCAAGGACAAAATCAAAGATCTGTTTAAACAGTAAGGTATTTATGCAGCAAAGCCTGGCCGACAACCACAATGTCGGTCAGGCCTGAGCTGATGTATAGACTGTTTTGAGCGATCTACAGACAGTCAGCACTGTTTACTCATTTACACTGATTTTAACAATAGCGGACAGTCGATTTTTGTACACTATTTGGTTTGTTATCACGCTCGACTTACCTAAATTATTGCAACCTAGTGCGTTCTCCAATTTATTATTACCAAATGGGTAAAGTCATTCATGCTTGTTTAACGCTGCAACCTGCGTAGGCCGTTACACTACTTAATAAACGGATTGGTATTTAACTCATTCAACTTGTGTTTATTGTGTCAGGTTTATTTACAAAATTTCATTTCGAAAACGCATAAAAATCAGTAAGCCATTGTTTTTACTTAAATATAAATTAGCGGTGTGAATTTTGCTTAAAGATTTAACATTAGGCAGTAATTTCTTTTCTTTATTAATTCTCACACAATTCCGTGGTGAGTTTTTCTTAAATAAAAATCCTTATTTCAGGAATACACCCGCCAATTGTGGGCAATTTTAAGTACAAACTTAGGAAGATTTAACATGAAAATAATAAAATTAACTTGCGCATTGTTATTGAGTGCTTGGGTGTCATCGGCAAATGCTACGCTCATTTTCGATTTCTCGTTTACGGATATCCTAAATGGTGGTGGGGTCATTTCAGGCGAAATTTTAGGTTTAAGTGACAACGCTACTGGAGCGGCGTCGAGCTTACGGATCCTTGCTAATTCAGGCGGTTTTGGCGTTGGCGAATACGTCGGCAACCCATCATTAAATTCATTCACGGTGGTAAACGGCGTGCTTACGAATGTTAGTTTTGTGTCTTATGGCAGTAATAACGCCGCCCCAGATATTGTTGATTCATCATTTTATTGGAAAACGTTGGAAGGGATAGGATTAACTAATAGTGATTTTTTCGTTTCGGCGGATCCGCGTTCGTCAGCAAGTTTAGCGATTTCACTTCGGAAGGTTAATGTCCCGGAACCCGGAACGGTTATTTTATTGTCGCTGGGTATAGCAGGCTTATTTGCATCCCGATACAGAAAAAATTCTTAATCGGTTTTTCTACTAACCCTGCATTTGCCCATCGTAGCCAGCGGGTAATATAGTCATCACGCATCGCGGCTCTTTTGGGAGCCGTTTGCTTTTGCTCCCTCTCTATAAATAAAGTGTGCTGACGTGCTTTATTAACCGCGTTAGTTATCGTTTTTTCTGCCAGTCCCAAGTCTGGCAGGTCAAATAGATAACCCACAAAATTGTCAGGAACAATTTTGAACAGCTTTAGCTGGCCCGAAGGATGGAAGGCAGGATGCCTGAAATAAAAAAAACAAATCCCTTTTTAATACGCCCAATAAAGGTCTTATTCTGCGCTTGTTCCACTTTTAATTGGTTAAAGTGTTGATTGACTGTTTTCACCCCTTTACGCAGGTGCCAGCGAGTTTTAGCTAATACAATGACGTCATCCATATAACGCCTATAAAAATAACGAGTGTCATCTTCCATCTGTTTATCTCAGGATTTTAAGTAGTAAGCTGCGATAACCGGTGATAGTGAGCAGCCTCTTGATATACCGCAGGTAATGGATTTAAACGTACCGCCTCTTTCCACCGTACGTTTTATAAATTGCACAAACAAGCGCCATATAAAAGGGTCGGCAATGTCTTTATCCAGTTGTTTGAGCAATAGCGTATGGTCAATCGATTGGTAGTAATGTTTTACATCGGTTTTCATCACGTAGGGATAATCGTGCAGTGCTGCGTGGACATCGTTAACTGTAGCCTTTAATCCACCATGCCCTTTGATAGGGGCACAGAGAGGGGATAATGCCAAAGCATCCGAGAAGGCCATCGCTAGTATTTTTAATACCAAGGCATCTTTGCAATGTCGTGCCATTAGCCTTGGTGACCATACTCAGAGGCATAAAGGTGTAATCTTGTTTGTGGAGCGACTTGAGCAGTTCCTGTCGAGCGTTCTGCCAATGAAAATGCTGGTGTCAAATGTCGCCATTGGCAGGAAAGTTAGCACACTGCTTACACAACCATAAATAGGCTGTATCGATAGCGTCCTCAGTAAAAACATCTTTAGCATCTAGCATGGTTCAAGCATAGCTGAATGGCAGCGAAGGGAACAAACTTAGGTTGTTTTTAGAAAGGCTGAATGACTCCTGTTGGCACCTCGCCGACAGCCAGACCCGGTTAAACTCAGGAAAAGCAAAGTGTTGGGTTGTACCTGTGTCGGGTCGCTTTAGCGGGCGATGCTATAGCTTACAGATGACGTTGAACAAAGGCGTCCAGTTCCTCTGCGTCATCACTGGCGAGCAAGGGAATACTCAGAATAGGCTGAAAACTTTTGTTGATGGTGTCTTTAAACAAGGGGCCCACTTCACAGGCGATGGCGATGCAACCGTTCTCACTGGCCAGCTGATAGGTCTCTCCCAGTGCTTGCATGGCGTCATTGGTGACCGCAGCGACATTTTGAGGGTGTTCGAATAAGACCCAGCGCGATAAGGGCTGGCACGCATCCAGGACCCCTCGCTGGTAACGTAATAATCCTGGCCGGTTAAAACTGCCCACCGGCCAGGTGTGTAGTACCACACCCTTGATTTCGACTCTGAATTCGCCGTGTTCTAACATGGCCGTTCCGGCTTATTTTATTAATCTGAGTGCAAATGGTACGCGGAAAAGCTTGCCTTCATAAGCGGCCGCAGCCCCCATAACGCAAAAGATCAGATGGCATAGCGCAATAATCGGGAAGAGTATTGCACCAATCAGAACAAAGGTCAGAATGGTGGCGACCAGATACGCAAGGCCGGCGGTTATCGACCAGTTCAGGGATTCTTTTGCCTGATCAAACACATAGGCATCTTCTTTTTTGATCAGATAGAGCACCAGGCCGGGTACAAATCCGAAAAAGATGGTGCCGATCCAGTTCAACAGGGCCAGGTTTTTTGAGTCCTGGCTGATACCCGTTGCATCAATTTTAAGAGAATCAGACATATTCACTCCTTGTATGTGAGGACACCCCATCAGGGATATTCTCCAACTTTATCTGAGGTTTCCAGAAAACACTAATAAGACCAGTATGTTATCCTGAATACTCATTATTGCGACAGCACTTTAAAGACATCCCCCACCTTAACCTGATTCGCCTCAAACCAGCCCTGATTCATTTCCCAGGCATATGTTGCTGGCTGTTCTGTGCCCACTGGCGTCAGATCATGGGGCTGCATAGACTTAATCACCAGTATCCGCCCGTCCTTATCTGCAAACGCCACATCCAGTGGGATCAGGGTATTCTTCATCCACATTGAAAGTGGTCGCGGCTGAGAATACACAAACAACATGCCACAGTCTTCACATAGCGTCTCGCGGTACATCAGGCCGCGGCTACGCTGCTGCGGCGTCTCAGCCAGCTCAAGGGTCAGTTCCTGCTTGCCAATCTGGATGGCGACCGTACCGAACTCTAGCGCCTGTACTGATAATCCCACCAGCAAAGGTGCCCATAGCAGCAGTTTGTATAATCTCGTCATGATTCACCTATTCAGGGACGATTGCGGCCCAGTCGGTCATGACTGGATACCCAATGCCCGGCGATAACCGCACTGGCCAGTGAAATATCGCCTGCTAATACCGTTGCCGCCACGATTTCAGCCAGTTTATTCGCCTTACCCTTACCATAGCAATCCATCAGATTGAGACATTCCCTCTGGGTAGGTAAACCTGTGCCCCCGCCATAGGTGGCGACAATCAGTGAAGGCAATGTCACCGACATATACAAGTCATCATTATCCAGCAATTCGTGAGAAAGATGACCGGCATGAGACTCCACCACATTGGCTTCATCTTGTCCGGTAGCAATAAACAACGAGGCAATACCGTTGGCGGAATGGGGACCGTTATAGGCCGCCCCGGCTATCCTGGCACCGGTATTCGACATGACCGCGGCCTTTGCCATCATGCGTGTATCGGTATGCAGCATGCGTCTGACCACATCTTTTTTCAACACCGCTTCGGCAATCACCCGACGACCACGGGAATGAATCATATTCAGATGAGAATGTTTTTTGTCTGTGTCCATATTGCCCGACAGCAGATAATCGCAGGGAATCGGGGAGTTTTCTTTAATCCATTCACTGGCCACCAGTGTGGCCTTACTCACCATATTCTGCCCTGCCGCATCTCCGGTGGTGTAGTTAAACCTCAGATAACGGCTTCTGGCCACTGACCATTGTTCAATATGCATCAGTTTAGCCACGCTACTGGTACTCTCTGCCACAGCAGCGATATGGGAGAAGTTATCACTCACCCACTGACCAAAGTCTCGCGCCTGACGAGCATTTTCAAATAAAAATGCCGGAGCGCGCTGCATAAACTGCTCCACCACGGTGGTGGTCACGCCGCCACATTCATTTAAAACCCGCATCCCGCGGCTATAACTGGCTACCAGAGTGCCTTCGGTGGTTGCCAGCGGCACATAAAAGTCACCTTTAGCGTGCTCACCCTCAATGTGAATCGGTCCGGCAATGCCTACCGGCATCTGCACTATGCCAATAAAGTTTTCAATATTGCCCGGCAGCACACTGGGATCCAGGGTGTACTGCCCCGTCAGCTCCAGAGGCTCTCCCGTTTGCTGGTGCAAAAATTCACGGCGCTCCTGAGCTGATTCGGCGCTGTAGTCATTTTTTCTGTCTCTGGGGATTTTAGGGGCTTGGGTGTCTTTCATTGTGTGTCCTTTTCTTATTGATGGCGTCAAACCAGTTTCTACCTTAGCAAGTTGACGAAAAGATACCTAAGGCTATTTCATCTTCTTGAGGTGAAGGTGGCGACATGACTAACGTCTTTTCCAGATAAAGCATTTTCCAGGCCATTACACCCAAATCAGATGGCGATATTGTGACAGTAGCCCGTTATCTGTGTCGGAGGCGGTATACGGGGTGGCTTTTCACGGTATGTGCGCTGTTACATTGCACCTTTTTAGTGCAAAAAAAGGATTTTATTACGCCTGTACGGGAGACCATTTCTCAGTACTCACTACAGCGGCGCGAAGAAAAGATGAGAAGAGAAAAGAAGAAAAAAGAGTTGAATCACGAGGCAGCATAAAAAAGCCGGGACATGCCCGGCTTGATTAACACAAAAGAATGTCGCTTACGCCACGTTCAGGGTGGGTATGATTTTTTCTTTCGCGTTGGTCTCCGCTTTCTTGAACTCATCCATGCGGTCAAAGTTCAGATAGCGATAAACATCCGCAGACATGGAGTCAATCTTACTGGCGTACTGCAGATATTCCTCAGCCGTTGGGATGCGTCCGATAATTGCACCCACCGCAGCCAATTCTGCAGAGGTCAGGTACACATTCGCGCCATCACCCAAACGATTGGGGAAGTTACGGGTAGAAGTAGACAATACCGTACTGCCTGCAGCCACCCGTGCCTGGTTACCCATACACAGTGAACAGCCGGGCATTTCTGTGCGCACACCGGCACGGCCATAGATATTGTAGTAGCCCTCTTCCATCAGCTGTGCCTGATCCATCTTAGTGGGCGGCGACATCCACAAACGGGTGTTGAGCGGATCTTTATTCTGCTCAAGCAGTTTACCTGCCGCACGGAAGTGACCGATATTGGTCATACAGGAGCCGATGAAGACTTCATCCACCTTATCGCCAGCCACTTCAGATAAGGTTTTGGCATCGTCCGGGTCATTCGGACAACAAACAATCGGCTCTTTGATCTCATCAAGATCAATCTCAATCACTTCGGCGTACTCGGCATCTTTGTCGGCGCGCATCAGTTCAGGGTTAGCCAGCCACTCTTCCATTTTCGCAGCACGGCGCTCAAGGGTACGGGGATCGCCGTAGCCTTCGTTAATCATCCAGCGCAGCATGGTGACGTTAGAGCGCAGATATTCCGCTACAGACTCTTCTGACAGGTTAATGGTACAACCCGCAGCAGAGCGCTCGGCAGACGCATCCGACAACTCAAAGGCCTGTTCCGCAGTGAGATGCTCAAGCCCCTCAATTTCCAGGATACGGCCAGAGAACGCGTTCTTTTTACCCTTTTTCTCAACAGTCAGCAGGCCGTTTTTGATCCCGTACAAGGGAATGGCATGAACCAGGTCACGCAGGGTAATGCCGGGCTGCATCTTGCCTTTGAAGCGCACCAGAATCGACTCTGGCATATCCAGAGGCATCACGCCCGTTGCTGCAGCAAACGCCACCAGGCCGGAACCGGCGGGGAAAGAAATACCCAGCGGGAAGCGGGTGTGCGAGTCACCACCAGTACCCACGGTATCGGGCAGCAGCATACGGTTCAGCCAGCTGTGAATAATGCCGTCGCCAGGACGCAGAGAAACACCACCACGGTTCATAATGAAATCGGGCAAGGTGTGCTGCGTGTCGATATCAACCGGCTTAGGATAAGCCGCAGTGTGACAGAATGACTGCATGGTCAAATCGGCAGAGAAGCCCAGGCACGCCAGGTCTTTCAGTTCATCACGGGTCATCGGACCGGTGGTATCCTGCGATCCCACTGTGGTCATGCGCGGCTCACAATAGGTGCCAGGACGGATACCCTCAACCCCACAGGCACGACCCACCATTTTCTGCGCCAGCGTGTAGCCTTTGTCAGAATCGGCTGGCTGCTCTGGTTTACGGAAGAAATCCGCTGGCGGAAGGCCAAGAGACTCACGGGCTTTTTCCGTCAGACCACGTCCGATGATCATATTGATACGACCACCCACGCGAACCTCGTCCAGGATCACTTTCGAGTTGTACTTGTACTCTGCCAGTACTTCACCGGTTTCGTGATGTTTGATCACGCCTTCATGGGGGTAGATGTCGATTACATCACCCATTTCCATTTTGTCTACATCGGCTTCAAAGACCAGTGCACCAGCATCTTCCATGGTGTTAAAGAAAATAGGCGCCACTTTAGAGCCAAAGCAGATACCGCCGCTGCGCTTGTTCGGCACTCCAGGCATATCTTCACCGAAATACCACAGCACCGAGTTAGTGGCGGACTTACGTGAAGAACCTGTTCCGACAACATCACCGATAAAGGCAACCGGATAACCTTTGGCTTTGATTTCTTCGATCTGCTTAAGGGGTCCAACTTCGCCCTGTTTTTCAGGCTTGAGACCATCGCGCTCCATTTTGTACATGGCACGTGCGTGCAGCGGAATATCAGGACGTGACCAGGCGTCAGGCGCCGGGCTCAGATCATCGGTATTCGTCTCACCCGTGACTTTGAATACAGAAACGGTAATTTTTTCTGCCAGTTCTGGTTTACTGGTGAACCACTCGGCATCTGCCCAGGACTGCATAATATCTTTGGCATACTCGTTGCCCGCTTTGGCTTTTTCTTCCACATCGTGGAAGGCGTCAAACATCAGCAAGGTGTGCTTTAATTCTTCAGCGGCCTGCTCTGCCAGATCCTTGTTATCCAGCAGTTCCACCAGCGGCTCAATGTTGTAACCGCCATGCATATTGCCCAGCAACTGTACGGCAGCATCCTTATCGATCAGCGGAGAACTGTCTTGTCCGCGCACGATGGCGGCCAGAAAGCCCGCCTTCACATAGGCGGCTTCATCCACACCCGGGGGAACACGTTCGGAGATCAGTTCGAGCAGAAATTCCTCTTCGCCTGCGGGAGGGTTTTTCAACAATTCCACCAGGCCGGTAACCTGTTCGGCATTTAATGGCTTAGGGGGGACACCTTCAGCGGCACGTTCAGCAACGTGTTGACGATATGCTTCTAACACTATGTGGTCCTCTTGATTGACTGCACCTGACAACTCAGGATTGAAGTATCTGTGCAGGGATAGATAAATTAAACCCGCTGATTATAAGTGTTTAAAACGCAAAATTAAATTTTACCTGGGTTTAGATCACTTATAGCCAATATAAATAAGCGTGATGTTGTTTAAAAATTGATAAAAGCGGTGAATAAGATAAGAACCATTCTCAGTTATCTACGCTGAGCAAGCCGCAATTACTCCTTTGTCGCCTGCAAACTGTTTAGCTTCGCGTAGTAAAGGTCCCGGGTTTCATCTGTATAGGTGGCTTGGATAGCATTTTCCATCGCCCCCACTGCAGATTCTGTTTTACCCAGTCTGAAATAGGACCGGGCCAGACCCAGGTGTGGCTGCTCCATATAAGGCGCTATCCTCTCTGCTTTCCTGAACAACCGCACAGCCAGCGCATATTTTTGGTTGCTAAAAGCCTGTTCTGCCAGTTGCAAGAATTTAAATGGATTATTCTCATCAACATCGCCCAGCTTGCTTTCAATTTTCTCTGCTTCGGCAATTCTGTTTTGCCGGCGCAAAAGGTGGCGGTAGTTATCCAGCAAGTCCAATGATTCGGGTGCATAATTCATCGCATACTCATAGATGTGCGCGGCAAGATCTTCTCGCCCCGCTCTGCGGTAAACCACGGCCAGGGTATTCAGACTATGTGGATCGAGCGGTGCAAACTCCAGACCTTTGTGGATAAGTCCATTGGCAAGAGCCAGATTACCTTCAGTCAGTGCATTAGCCGCCAGGTTACGATAGTACATTGAAATGAAGTTCTGCCTGTCCACCTTCGTGCCGTAACGATCACCCCTGCGCGGGAAATAGTCGATGATCAGGGCCGGTTTACTGACGTAGATAAGATTTTGTTCAGGCACAAAATCAGGATCGTACAAAATCGTGCGGACATGGTGAGATACCGTTATCAGGTTGTTTTCCAGCCGATAGACCGGTGCCGCATTCACCCTTTGATATTCAAACTCAATATCCGTTAATTCCGTAAAGGCGGTGGTCATGATGGCTAAAGACAGGCAGTTACCGCTGTTGGTATCAACGGCATCCTGTGCAACTAATGTATCACCTTTATAATTAAAGCCGTGTAGCTTGCGCTCAAGATACTGAAACACACGGCGATGCCTGGGCACATGGCTGTAACGTGGATCGTTGTAGTAAACAAGAAAGTCATGTTTCTGCGCAGGCGTTAAATAAAAAATATCCTCTACCTGAGGAATATTCTCTACCGGCTCAAAAATTTCAAATCGCGGCATTGGCGTAATTTGTTCTTCGGCAACCTCAGGGGATGGGGCCGAAGCGCATCCCCAGAGCAGCGAGAGTCCCATGAGGCCAATGATAAATTTTGCGTAAAAAGGATTCATCCGTAATTCCCACACCATAATTAACCGAAGCCCCAAGCTACCATCAAGTTGTTAGCGCTGCTACTTTTCCTCTATTAACGTAGGCACAATCATACCTGACCCAAGGAGCAAGCATGTCGCCTGATTAACATGGCTAATCAGACTTAATCATCCTCTTCAAACGCTTCTACCAACGAGCGGAACTCTCTTAAACGGGCACGCACGCCATCCAGTTCCTGTAAGGTACTTTTCGCCAGACCAAGGCTTTCTACGGATGATTCAGAGATGGTATCCACGCCGCTTTTTACCTCACCTACTGCGGAACTATGTTGTTCGGATGCCACGGCAATCTGTGTCATACGATCATTAATATCTTCAATGCCTTCCCTGACCTGACTGATCTCCTCGCGTAACTGGTTACTCAACTGACCACATTCTTTGACCAGTTCGCCTTGTCGCTCCATCTGCTGCTGCCAGCTTTTTACCGCCTGGCTCATCGAGCCCATACTTTTCTGCACTTCATCGACAGCGTTTTGCGTGCGTTGAGACAAGGTACGCACCTCATCCGCCACCACCGAGAAGCCTCTGCCTGTATCACCGGCTCTTGCGGCCTCAATCGCGGCATTCAGTGCCAACAGGTTGGTTTGTTCAGCAATACCGTCTATCTGCTCGGTCACCTTCGCCACTGTGTCGGCATTTTTTACCAAGGTATCGGTTGCCTCCTGGCTTTGCTCTACCATATCCACCAGCTGTGTAATGCGTTCAGAACTCTGGTTCGTAAATTTATTGGCGTCCTGTGTTTGTTCTTTTACCGCTTTACAGGCGTCCGAGGACTCCGAGGCATTGCGTGAAATTTCATCCACTGTGGTTCGCATCTGCTCCATGGCCGCTGCTATCTGATCGAGTGATGCGCGGGATTGCTCTGAATTACTGACCGTTTCTTCTGAGTGTTTACGGGTCGCCACCACGGCTTCATCAATAACTGCTGTGCCTCTGGCGAGGCGGCTGGTCATGGCTTCAATAATGCCATCCTTGAGCACAGACTCATACGCTAACGCTGAGTCCTGATGTTCAGGCGCATAAATCTGATGTTGAGATTGACAGTAACGGGCCTCCAGCGGTTTACCCAGAATACTTTGTTGCTGCCGGCTACGTGTTGACCAATAAACAATGCCAATGGCAATAGCGCCGGGAAGCAGCACCCAGGGACTGACCAATATGCCAGTGACCACAAACAACACAGCAAGCAGCACCATCATCAGGATATTTTGCTTCAAACTGACAGCCTTCAGCCCCCCACGATATATGGCCTGAGCCCGGTCACTCAGTTGTGCCTCAGCCGGGGTGGCCAGCCATTGACTGCCATTTTGTTTCCCATTTCGAAACTGCGGTCTGACGAGCACATCTAACCATTCGCTGCTGCCTTTTGTATCCAGTGGAACAATACCTCGCCAGGCAAACCCGGCTTGCAATGCCTGCTGTATTTCCTGCCAGATAGCGTTTGGCAACTGTCGAAACAGGCTTTTCCCGTCACGCCCCTTAAGCGCCTGTTCCTGTGCTCCCATCAGCTCACACAGGTCCTGATTGGCGGCCCTGAGTTTACTGTCACTGCCCAGAGCAAAAACAATACTGGTCTGATGATTCGCGCTGATTGATGACATAAGAGTTCCCTGCGAAGATGTGGGTAAGAGAGATGTGTAAGATGGTCTGGAATAGTATGAATTGAACCAGACCTAACATGTCGCAAACCTGATATTGAGTTCAGGCTGGTATAGCGCGGGTTCAGGAACTCCCTCCCCACTTTACTGTTTGAAACGTTACCCGCTATTTAGTAAGAAAGACTAGCAATAATAATGCATTACGCAAATTGAGGCGCAAATCTGAAACAGCAGGTGTCACAGCCCTCAGAACAATTCGGGATTCATCAGCGCCAGCAGTTTATGGGCATCCATTTGAGTAAATTTAACGGTATCCTGCACATCCTGTGCTTCCAGCTTCAGCTTTTTCAGTGCCACTGGCGACAGTAAACTGTCTGTTTGGTAGCGATTATCTACCATATGCAACGCCAGTCGCACACTGACATGACCAATCGCCAGATCTTTACCACATGCGCTTTTGAGGTCGTCATGCATATGCTCAATGATATAGCTGAATTGATTCGGCAGTTGCCACTGCTGCAAAATCAGCGCTGAGCATTGTGTGTAGGTAAAGCCGAGCAAACGCTGTTGCCGCTGCCAGGGCAGCTCATCTTTGTCATATTGCGCGCAATCGGCCACCAGCTCAGGCTCATTGGCAGCCAGTACCAGTTCGCTGAGCTGGTGCAGTAATCCGGCAACAAAGTATTCATCACTGCCTCTGACTTTGGCGTCCCGTGCCAGGTGCTTGGCAGCCAGACCGGCATACACACTCTGCTGCCAGAAACGGCGCAAATCTACCACATCGTTGGCGAAATGCCGGAACGCAGAGCTGGCCGTTTCTGCCAGCGCGAGATTATACAGTGCCTCTCCACCAATCACATTTACGGCTTTGGCAATAGAGTTAACCTGAGCAGGAAAGCGAAACAGCGCACTGTTAGCAAGCTTGAGTAATTTTGAACTTAAAGAAGGATCCAACGCGATCACATCTGCAATATCCGCCGCGTCTGCACTGGGGTCGTCCAGCAGTGAACGGATCTTGGAACAGCTCTGTGGCAAAGCAAAAGATTGCCCCGCATACCTGGCTACTTCTTGTGCACTTCGCATTCGTTCTCACTCCCCAAAAACAAGGATTCTTGCTGCATTTCCTGTTGTGGATGTAGGGACTGCGTCGCAAGTTCTGCTTTTCGTTTACGCCTGTTGCAGGCCTTAATAATACGTCTTTTCACACTGGCATCCAGTTTGTGCCAGTAAAGTCGCTCGTCTCTGGAACGATAGCAACCCAGACAATACCCGGTTTTACCTGATTGGCACACGCCAATACAAGGACTGGGGATGTCAAAAAACTCGAGTTGTTGCATTGCTATCCAATCATCTTCTAATCAGCCCCGACATTATACGATCTGCAAAAGCCAAGACCCACCCCCCTGTGTCAGCAATCAGCACAGACAACCGAGGTTGATCCATATCAACCGGTAAGGTCCGGGCCGTGGCTATACTCGGTCTCAACGTATCAGCATACCTGAATGTTCCCTGATATTGTGGTAATCATTTTAACAACTATAGATTGCTGGGGTAGAGTATGAACAACAAGCCTGCTTATGGTGGCACGATCCGATGAAGAAAGCGCACCTTCTTAAAGCCATGGATATGGGTATTAATACCCATCATGAACCTGTTATCTATATGCGGGAGGATTGTGAAATATGCCGCTCGGAAGGTTTCAGTGCCAACTCACGGTTACAGCTGGAATACGCTGACAGCAGTATCATCGCCACGCTTAATATCGTCGATAATCCGGTATTACCAAAAGGCTATGCCGGCTTATCCAAGATTGCCCTTCAACGCCTGGCCATTCAGGCCGGAGACACCATTGACATCAAGCAGGCTCCGGTCGTGTCATCCCTGGCTGCCGTCAGGAAAAAGATTTTTGGTAACCGGCTGAGTCTGGACGATTTTACCGGCATCATTACCGATATCAGTAACCACCGTTACAGTGATATCGAGATAGCCAGCTTTCTCAGTGTCTGTGCAGGTAGCCGTCTCAATCTTGAGGAAATTATCGGTCTGACTCTGGCCATGGTCAATTCTGGCAAGCGTCTGAGCTGGCCGGAACACAAGCAGGTGTTTGATAAACATTGTGTCGGTGGATTACCGGGCAACCGCACAACCCCTATCGTTGTTTCCATTGTCAGTGCGGGGGGATTGACTATTCCTAAAACCTCTTCCCGTGCCATCACCTCTCCGGCGGGTACAGCTGATACCTTAGAGACCATCACCCACGTCAATCTTTCTTTGGCTGATATGCAACGGGTGGTTTCGCAAACCGGCGCCTGTCTGGCCTGGGGCGGCGCCGTCAGTCTGAGCCCCACCGACGATTTGCTGATCCGCATAGAGCGCGCGCTGGAACTAGACGGCGAGGGACAACTTATCGCCTCCGTCTTATCGAAAAAAATCGCTGCCGGATCGACCCATGTGGTCATTGATGTGCCAGTGGGGGAAACCGCCAAGGTGCGCAGCCATACTGATGCGCAGCGGTTGATTGACCTGTTTACTCAGGTCGGTGAAGCTTGCGGGTTGACGGTACGCTGCGTCTTAACCGATGGCAGTCAGCCTGTTGGGCAAGGTATCGGCCCCGTGCTGGAAGCCCAGGACTTGCTGGCCGTATTGCAAAACAAGCCAGACGCCCCAACAGATTTGCGTGACCGAGCCTTGTTACTCTGTGCTCACCTGTTTGATCTGGCTGAACAATGCGGTCAGCAAAAGGGTCTGGAAAAGGCCACTACGATACTCGACAGCGGCGCGGCCTGGGAACAGTTTCAACGGATCGCAGAGGCTCAGGGGGGATTGAAGACACCAGGTAAGGCCCGCTATCGGCATACAGAGCGTGCATCTCGTAACGGCATGCTCAATGCTATCGATAATCGTCAACTTGCCCGATTGGCAAAGCTTGCCGGCGCACCATCCAGCGCTGAAGCCGGCCTTTTTTTACACACAAAAGTCGGTGAGATGGTGACCACAGACAGTCCGGTTTTTACCCTGCATAGCCAGTCCAAAGGTGAGCTGGACTACGCTCTTGCCTATTATCATCAGGCCAGTATTTTCAGTATCAAGGATACCCAATGAGTTTACACACGCCCCCGGTTATACTTTTTTGTTTGCCGCAGCATCCCTTAGCGAAGCCACTGACTCAGGCACTTAATGCAGAAACCGGAGAGCTGGATACGCGCCAGTTTCCGGATGGAGAAAGTTATCTTCGCATTACCAGCGAGGTGTCCGGAAAAGACTGTGTTGTGGTCGCCGATCTGAGCAATCCGGATGAAAAGTTTCTGCCGCTGATCTTCCTGACAGAGACCCTGCGCGAAATGGGTTGTCGAACCGTGGGCCTTGTAGTGCCTTATCTGAGTTACATGCGACAGGATATTCGCTTTCATTCGGGGGAGGCGGTCACGTCACGCATCTTTGCCAAAGCCCTGTCACAACACATAGACTGGCTCATTACCGTCGATCCCCATTTACACCGTTATCATTCGTTGCAGCAGATTTATACGGTGCCCTGCACCGTCATTCAGGGAGCGCCCGCGCTGGCCTCCTGGCTCAGTAACCGACCATCACTTTTACTAGTGGGCCCGGATGAAGAAAGTGAGCAATGGGTCAAGGCCATCGCGCAGGAAAGCGGACACAGTTACACCATCGGCGCCAAGCAACGCTTTGGTGATGAGGATGTGGCCGTTACCCTAGGCGATCTGAGTCAGCATCAGGGTAAAACGGCTGTGATCATTGATGATGTGATTTCCAGCGGTCAGACAGTGATTGAGACCATCAGTGCGCTGAAAAAGCAGGGCTTTGAAAGAATAGACGCCGCCGCAGTGCATGGTATTTTTGCCAATAATGCAGACCGGCTGCTGCATCAGGCGGGTATTGATAATCTCATCACCTGTAACACTGTAGTACACCCCTCAAATCAGCTGGATGTCACGCCATTGCTGGTGCCGGCCATCAGAGACAGTATGGGTGGCTGCTGACACGGCCCATTGATGCAAAGTAACGGCCCGGGTGGATAATGCCAGCCGGGCCGGCTCAAGTTCAGATAGAGTCTGTTGATGCCTTGACCTGATGCCTTTCGATTAACAAAAACAACACCGGTATCACTAACAGAGACACCAAGGGCGCCAGAATGATGCCACCTAACATGGGCGCGGCAATGCGCTGCATCACTTCATGACCGGTGCCGGCGGTAAACATAATGGGTAACAGGCTGGCAATCACCGTGAGTACCGTCATCGCCTTAGGACGAATACGCTGAACGGCTCCTTCGATAATCGCATGATTAAGGCCAGAGGCAGTTTTTTTCGGCTGCTCACTCCAGGCCTGATTCAGATACAGGTACATGATCACGCCAAACTCTGCCACCACGCCCGCAAGCGCAATCATTCCGACCGCCACGGCAACCGACAGGTTGAATTCCAACAGCCAGAGCAACCACAGACTACCGGTCAGTGCCAATGGCAACGTCGCCATCACAACCAGACTCTGTTTCCAGCTCGACAGCGTGATGTACAGCAACAGCAGGCAAATGAACAGAGTCAAGGGAATGAGCTTAGCCAGACTCGCCTCAACCCGTTTGATTGACTCATATTGCCCGGACCAGGAGACCGTATAACGGGCAGGCAATGTCAGCTCTGCTTCCAGCAACGCTTTAGCCTTTTGCAAGTACTCTCCCACTGAGACATTCTGGATGTCGATAAAAGTCCAGCCTACCGGTCGTGCGTTTTCGCTTTTAATCATCGCCGGTCCTTCAACAATGCTCAGGGTTGCCAGTTTGAACAGCGGAATATAAGCACCATCTGAGGTACTGATGGGGAGTTCCCTGAGCTTGTCCACATTGTCCCGCCAATGGCGGGCAAAACGCAGGTTTATTGGATAACGCTCGTTGCCCTTGATCACCTCATCAATGGCCGCTCCACCGATGGCGTAGCGCACCAAATCATGCAAGCGAGCCACGCTCAGTCCATATTCAGCCAGCGCACTGAGATCCGGTTCCAGCTCAAGGTAGCGGCCACCGGCTACACGTTCAGAATACACCGATGCCGTATCTGGCAGTTGTTTCAATATGCTCTCTACCTGCTCACCGATTGCTTCTATTTGCGCCATATCAGGACCCGAAATTTTAAGACCCAACGGGGTCTTGATACCGGTCGATAACATATCAATGCGGGTTTTAATCGGCTGTACCCAGGCATTCGTCAGCCCGGGAAAACGCACCTGCTGTTGCAATTCCTGCTTTAGTTTATCCAGGGTCATGCCCTCTCGCCATTGGTCACGGGGCTTCAACTGGATCGTCGTTTCCAGCATGGTCAGCGGCGCCGGGTCCGTCGCCGTTTCCGCCCGGCCTACTTTGCCAAATACGGTCTCAACTTCAGGCAGCTGTTTGATCAGTCGATCGGTTTGCTGAAGAAGCTGAGCCGCCTTACCCGCACTGATGCCCGGCAGCGTGGTGGGCATGTAAAGCAAGTCACCCTCATCGATTTGTGGCATGAACTCGTTACCAAGCTGTTGAAGCGGATAGTAGCCACTCCCGAGCAATAGCAGGGATAAGACCAGCGTCATTTTTGGAAAAGCCAGTGCGCCGTTTAGAATCGGCCTATATAAGGCAATCAGAAACCTCGACAACAAATTACGTCGCTCAGGGACAATATTGCCGCGCACCCAATAGCCCAGTAACACGGGTACCAGAGTTACCGCCAATAGCGCCGAGGCCGCCATGGCAAATGACTTTGTCAGTGCCAGTGGCGTAAACAGGCGCCCCTCCTGCCCCTGCAATGCAAAAACCGGAAAGAAGCTCACGGTAATGATCAAAAGCGTCAAAAACAGCGCTGGGCCGACTTGCTGACAGGCCTGTGAAACCAACTGCCAGTGCTCATTTTTGCTAGGCTTTCGTCCTTCTTTTTCGGTGAATTTTTCCAACGTCTTGTGAAGATTTTCGATCATCACGATGGCCGCATCGACCAGTGCACCAATGGCAATCGCAATACCACCCAGACTCATGATATTGGCACTGATATCCAGCATCCGCATCATCAAAAACGCAATGAGTAAGGCTAAAGGTAAGACCAATACTGCCACCAGAGTAGAGCCCAGATGCCACAGAAATAACAACAACACCACGGAAACTATGGCAATTTCCATGACCAGTTTGTCAGTAAGGTTATCCACCGCGCGCTGAATAAAGGCGGAACGGTCATAGGTGGTCACCACTTCTACGCCGTCCGGCAACGAAGCTGATAATTGGTCGAGCTTATCTTTGACCCGGCCAATCACTTCACGTGCATTCTCACCGCTGCGCATCACCACAATGCCGCCAACGACCTCGCCCTCACCATTGAGCTCTGCAATGCCACGGCGCAGTGAAGGCCCCAGACGCACCTCTGCCACATCTTTTAGCTGTAGCGGAATATTCGCCTGATTTCGTTTGCCCAATGGGATGTGGTTAAAGTCATTGATATCGGTAAGATAGCCTTTGGCTCTGAGCATATACTCGGCCTCGGCCATCTCAATGCTGGCCCCGCCCACCTCACTGTTGTTATTGCGAACGGCAGTAAGCACATCCATCACCGATAACTGATAGGCAGAGAGCTTTAAAGGATCGAGTACAACCTGGTAGGTCTGGGTCATTCCCCCCACCGTTGCCACTTCAGACACCCCGGCAACAGACTGTAGCTCCTGCTTTAAAAACCAGTCTTGCAGACTTTTCAGGTCAGCCAGGTTGAGATTGCCTTTTGTGTCTTTCAGAGCATATTGATAAACCCAGCCGACGCCGGAAGCGTCAGGACCTATTTGCGGCTGTACACCCGGGGGTAATTGCGACGCGGCCTGATTCAGGTATTCCAGCACCCGGGAACGGGCCCAGTAAATGTCGGTGCCATCCTCAAAAATGAGATATAAGTACGAATCTCCATAGAACGAGAATCCACGTACCGTTTTCGCCCCGGGCACGGCCATCATGATATTGGCAAGCGGATAGGTGACTTGCTGCTCCACCAGTTCCGGGCTTTGCCCTGCATAGGGCGTTTTGATAATCACCTGCACATCGGATAGATCCGGAATAGCGTCCACATTCAGGCTTCGCATTGCCTGCCAACCCGCAATGCCAAGTGCGGTCATAAGAAGCAGCACCAGGGCACGCTGGCGAATACAAAATGCGATCAGTTTGGATAACATAGGGCCTCCTTAATGATTCGCATGGGAACCCGAATCGGTTCGATTCAAACCACCAGAGAGACTGGCCTCTGAGTCAATCAAAAACTGCCCCGATGTCACCACCTGCTCACCCTCAGATAAGCCATACAGAATTTCGCTTTTACCTTGTGCCTGCATGCCGGTCTCAACCCGGCGTACTTCAAACCTGTCGTCATCTGTACGAACCACTACACGACTGGTATTTGCCCCCCGAATAATCGCAGACCCATTCACCACCAATACATCACGCAGGGGGCCACCGAATATCTCAACCTTGGCAGTCATACCGGCTTTGATGCGTTTTAGCGGATTATCCAGTCTGAGACGAACCTTCAGGCTACGTGTTACCGGATCCAGCTGTGGATAAATGTAGTCAATGGTGGCTTCAGCATCATGTACACCAATGCCGGGGAAATGGATGCTGGCAGGACGCCCTTCTTGCAACCAGTCAAATTGATCCTCAAACACATCGGCGATAACCCAAAGCTGACTGAGATCGGCGATTGCCATCATTTCAATATCCGGGGTGACATACATACCATGACGCACATTCAGTTCGGTCAGAACACCCGAGCGCTGCGCATAAAAAGGCACCGTATACAGGGACTGCCTGCTTTCCTCAAGTTGACGTATGACACTGTCATCCATACCCAGCAACTTCAGCCGCAAACGCCCTTGTTGCAACATTCTTTCCCGCACTCTGCCGTCGGTATTATTCAGCACCTGTAGATAATCGTCCTGAGCCACCACCAGCTCTGGGGAGTACAGGGTAAACAGTAGCTCGCCTTTCTCCACCGGCTCACCGATTGCGTGGGGTGTAAGCGACTCCAGCCAACCAGACGCTCTCGGGTGAATATGACTGATGTTGGCTTCATCAAATGTCGCCGTTCCCAATGTCTGAATGTACTTCCACAAATCGTCCCGCCGCACCGTTTCAGTAACCAGCGCCATCGCCTGCTGCATCTCTCCGCTGATGGTTACCTGGCTGCCATTGTCGCCTTCATTGGCAGAACGTTTGACCGGTTCAAGATCCATCCCACAGATTGGACAGGTTCCGGGATGATCTTTGACGATATGACTGTGCATGGGGCACACATAGCGCACCTGCTGGGTGATGGGATCCGTGGTATGTTGATGTTCAGATTGTGCGGCTACACCAAGTGATGAAAAGAACATCACACAGGCCAGTAGCACTAGGGCTAAGCTAATATGCTTCATTGTAAACTCCTGAAAAAACGCTAATTCGGGCCAATGCCCGTTGTGCCGCTGCAATGAAAATTGCAGCCATTCAACGCTCAATCAGGATTTGGGTGGACGGAAGGGCCCTGAAGGATAGGAGGTGAGTAACTGATAACCCGAGACCTGATATCCCAGGGAGACTGAGCCACAGACAACAACTCCCCCTGTATCGACGACCGCTGAGCAGCCCATTGCGCACTCACAGCCTCCCTGAGCACAGCACATGTCCTTAGTGGCCTCCTGGGAATCCTGCTCCTGACAACAGTCATGCTCAACCATCTCTGTCATTGGTGTATCCGCCATGGCGGTATCTGCGCTCATCCCATGCCCCGTGGGCACGATCGACACGCAAAACAAAATCAATATCAGAATGTGAACCAGGGACTTCAACGCGATCTGTACCTTAACTTTCGCCAATTGGGTTTGATGAGACTGTGATACAACAGCACAAACCCGCTCAGAGTAAACAACCAGGCCACAAAAGCCAAGCTTATTAGAAGCGGATTATTAAAATCGGTTCTGTTTTCAAAATCCAGAATATGCAACATCCAGAAAAAATCAAACAGGCGCCATAAGTCCGAGCGCACGCGAAGCACTTCCCCCGAATACGGGTGAAGGTAAAAGCTGGTATGAATACTGTCGCTGAAATCTACCCGATAAAGTGGCGAGGTTAACCCTCTGACTTCAGCAGGCGTTTGCTCCAGCAAAGCCACACCGGTTACTTCGCCTGCGCCAAGGTACTGCTGAGTTGCGTGCCCGGCAATCTGATCACTGCTCAGCATTGACAAAGGCAATGCCGTGACAGGGTCCAGGAAAACCTCCTGCTCACTGAAATCGGTGGCTCTGAGGGCCAACTGGTCTGGTCGTTGGAACCATTGCCACGACCGCCATTCCGAAAAATTCAGTGACACTGACCGGGCTGGCGGTTGTATGGGTTGCTCCGTGCGCCCGATAAGGTGGGCGCCCCGCACCATGTCGATGGGAATGACGCTCATCACAACACCACCACTGATCCACAGCAACACCTGTATACCCAGTATCAGACCAATCCATTTGTGCCATTTGCGCCAAAATTTCATACTTCTCTCTCTAGTGTCTTGTTCCAGTTTTTTCAGATCACCCTTGTCAATTCACCGCTAAAGGGGTATAAATCCCGACTATCTTTACGTTTAATTTACCTAAAGTCGATCCCTGCGCTGTTTTTTTACAGCATGGCTCAGAATAAAGAGCCGATGAAATGACTTTTAACAGGTTATTGAAGGAAACCGAGTATGAAGAAAAAGCATGGTTCAGAGTCAGAAGACGCAAGCATTGATATGACCCCGATGCTCGACATCGTATTTATCATGTTGATCTTCTTTATCGTGACCACCTCCTTTGTAAAAGAGAAAGGACTGATTGTTAATCGTCCGGATGATCAACAACAAACCAATAAGCCCAGCAAGAACGTGTCGATTCGTATTGATGAGAACGGTTTTATTTACATGAATAACCGTCAGATTGATATAAAGCGTGTTGAAGCCAACGTACAAAGCTTCCTTGCCGAAAACAACACCGACTCAGCCGTTGTCCAGGCTGCCGAGAAAACCAAGCACGGTGTGGTTGTTGAAGTACTTGATCAAATCACTCGCGCTGGTGTTCCCAAGCTCTCCGTAGTGGTTAAAAACTGACATCAGGTCAGAAGCGGTATTCATAGCCCAGGCTCAGCCTGGGCTGCTCACCCGGCATTGACAACCCACTCACTCTCGGCTCATACGTCACGTATTCCTTATCAAATAAATTCGTTGCCTCCAGAAAGACGGTGCTGTTTGCTGTACCTTGCCAGCTGATTTTCGCGTTGACCAATACCAGACTACCTTGGTAAAAAACGCTGTCCGTATTAATTTCATCACGCCACAGTGCATCCACATTAATGCTCCATGGTGCCTGCTGATAACCGAGCCCAACTTGCCCATACCGCTTGTAGCTGTCACTAAAGGGTTTATCAAATAGCTGAGTATATGCTGCTCTGGACTCCAAAGAAGGGCTCAAGCGTATGTTGGCACTCACTTCAATACCGCGCATACGATGACTTTGGGTGTTCGCAAAAGTGAACTGTGACTGTCCGTCCGCGGGGACTTTATCCACAAAATCCTGCATATTGTTATGAAAATACACCACCTCGAGCTGTGATTGTTGTCCCTGCCAACGCCAGATGCCTTCGATGGTTTCTATTTTCTCCTGCTGTAATGCAGGATTGCCGACCGTCACGCTATCACGGGAAAATAATTCGTTCGTGGTAGGGGTGCGAAAAGCCTGACCATATTGTACGCGCCAGCTTTGCTGTGCGGTCGGCTGGTAGATCAGCGACATGCGCGGCGACCAGTTTGCATCGAGACGTTCGATATTGTCATAACGCATACCAGCATAAATTGTCAGCCTTTCTGCGGCCTGCCACTTGAGCTGAGCATAGGCAGTTTTCGCATCCTGGCTGGCCATCAGATCATTAAATACGGTGATTTCATCAAAGCGGGTGATCTGTCCCAGATAGGCATTGTCCTCAAGCTGAAAGTCACTCCGATCGGGTGCGATGTGCGTGGTCAGCGTCCCGGCCTGAGTCTGCTTCGCCTTTAACAGCGTAACGCCGGCGCTCAACTCTGTTGTTTGTCCCCATTGCCATACGCCGTCTGTAGAGAACTTAAGGTTGCGGGTGATCCAGTTAGGACCGGTAAAGAAATCGTTACTCAGCCAGCTATTGGCGGGGACCACCAGGCCACTGGTGGCGATATGATGTTCTGACCACTCCAGCTGCGTCGTCAACTGACTCCCTTCATGCTGCCACCATTGATATTCCGCGCTCAGTGCAACATTTTTTGACTCATAGAGGTTATCTGCTGAAGCTCCCCCCAGATTGATAAAACCATCCATGTTCGATTCATTGGCCCTGGCACGTAGCGTAAAATCTCCGGCTTTGACCCCGGCCTGCAGATACCAATGGGTTTGTGGATCTGTGACCAGCTCTTCCTGATACGCATGCGTAGCGCCGCTTCTATCCCGATAGTCGAGTAATACATGCCCGGTCACATCCTTACTAATACTGTGTTGATAACTGGCGGTCAGGCTTTTTTCGCCGTGACTGCCGACCCGGAGTTTGGCCACATTGTCCTGTTTACGGGTGATCATATTGACCACCCCCATAAACGCATTACTCCCGTACAAAGCGGAACCCGGTCCCCGGATGATCTCAATACGCTCAGCTAGGTCCAGTGCAATATAGGGCATATACACTGAAGCCTTACCAAAAGAGATCTCATTGATGCGCTGCCCATCAATCATAAACAGCACATATCCATTATCCAGAAAGACGCCCCGGGCATGTTCTTTGGACACGGCACCAACCCAGTCTCCGCGAGTTACCTGAAAACCCGGAACATAGTTAAGCACATCGTAAAGGTTAGTAACCGCCAGGCGATCGAGCATCTGGCGGGTAAATACCGTAACGGTAGAGGGCGATACGTCAAGCGCTACAGCGGATTTAGAGGATAAGGTGACCTGCTGCTCAAGCAACTCATCAAAAGAGAGAGAAAAGGGGTTCACCACTTCCTTAGCAACACCCCCGGAAATACTGCCGACCCACAACCCCGTTAGAACACATAAACGACGTCGCCAGCTCCGAGATATGTTCATATCAATACTCAGCAATTTGGTGTCTGAAAGTCAGTGTCGAATATTTTTCGTGTAACTTCAACTTATGAAGAATTGGCTTCACTGTAGGGTCATAGCAAAGAGCATCGTCTCATCTCAATCTGTCACAACCCACTTAGTCGAATTTAACAAGACTGAGCTTCAGACTCACTCACTGTGCAGCGAGGTGCCTGAAGAACGTATCATCAGTGCCGCGTCCCCTGCACATAAAAAAATGCCAGTCAGTAAGAGTACTGCCTGGCATTGATGATTTACCTGATTAGAACGCGGTATGATTTACTTTTTCTTGGCCTTTGGATTTGGCATATCCGTGATGCTGCCTTCGTAAATCTCCGACGCCAGGCCAATTGACTCATTCAGTGTGGGGTGAGCATGAATGGTCAGTGCCACATCTTCAGCATCCGCGCCCATTTCAATGGCCAATCCAATTTCACCCAGCATTTCACCGGCATTGATCCCGATTATGGCGCCACCAACGACACGACCGGTGTCTTTCTCGAAGATCATTTTGGTCATACCTTCGGTACGGCTCGAGGCAATGGCTCTGCCAGAGGCTGCCCATGGGAAGGTGGCCGTTTCCACGCTCACACCTTTTTCTTTGGCTTCTTTTTCGGTCAGACCTACCCACGCAATTTCCGGATCGGTATAAGCAACAGAAGGAATGCCTCGGGGATCAAAATAATGCTTCTTACCAGCAATAACTTCTGCCGCCACGTGGCCTTCATGAACAGCCTTGTGAGCCAGCATCGGTTGTCCCACCAGATCGCCAATGGCATAAATATGCTCAACATTGGTTCTCATCTGCTTGTCGACGTTGATAAAGCCTTTGTCATCGACTTTAACACCGGCCTTGTCAGCATCCAGTAAGCTACCGTTGGGCTTACGGCCCACAGCAACCAATACTTTGTCGTATTTTACCGGCTCATCCGGGGCTTGCTTGCCTTCGAACGTCACATACAAACCATCTTTTTTGGCCTCGACATTGGTGACCTTGGTTTCCAGCATCACGTTAAACTTGTCTTTAACGTATTTCTGATAGATTTTAATCACATCTTTATCAGCAGCTGGCACTAACTGGTCCAGGAACTCAACAACATCAATTTGAGAGCCCAGTGCTTTATACACTGTACCCATTTCCAGACCAATGATACCGCCACCCAGCACCAGCATCTTTTCCGGAATATCTTTCATTTCCAGCGCGCCGGTAGAATCAATCACACGATCATCATCTTTAGGAATGAAGGGCAACGAAACAGGTTCTGAGCCAGCGGCAATAATGGCATTGTCGAACTTGATGGTGGTCTTGCCATCTTTCCCGTCCACTTCCAGGGTATTAGCGCCGGTAAACTTACCGTATCCCTGTACATGCTTGACTTTGCGCATCTTTGACATGCCGGACAGACCTTTGGTCAGTTGGCCAACGACACTGTCTTTCCAACTGCGAACCTTGTCCAGGTCAATCTTCGGTTCGCCAAAGCTGACACCGTGATCAGCCATTTCTCTGGCATCATCAATGACTTTGGCCACATGCAATAAGGCCTTGGAGGGAATGCAACCCACATTCAGACACACACCACCGAGGGTTTCACGGGCGTCTACGATGACAGTTTCAATGCCTAAATCTGCGGCACGGAATGCTGCAGAGTACCCACCTGGCCCGGCTCCCAGCACCACCAGTTGTGTTTTAATTTCGCTCATTTGTGACCTCTATCATTCAGGGGTAAAAATTCATTATTTTTGATTAGGATACAGACGGGCGAATTCTACCTAGCCCGTCTTGCAGAAGCAAAAAAACGGCCATTGCCTTTTTCTGCTCTACAGGTTGTGTACGCTTTTCCATGCCCCGATGACTGGCTTCTGGCTGACCTGTAGTAGCGTAACCGGCCAGAAGCAAGTGCAGCGCGGAGCAATACTACAGCAGCATTTCTCTGATATCCGCCATGACCCGACTCAGGTGCACCGCAAAACGCGCCGCTACCGCACCGTCAATAACACGGTGGTCGTAGGACAAGGATAAGGGCAACATTAGTCGAGGCTCGAAGTCTTTACCATTCCACTTTGGTTTCATCTCGCTCTTGGAGACTCCAAGTATGGCGACATCAGGGGCATTCACAATAGGCGTGAACGCCGTACCACCAATACCACCCAGACTGGAAATAGTGAAACAACTGCCCTGCATATCTGCGGCTTTCAGCTTGCCATCGCGGGCTTTCTGACTGATTTCCATCAGTTCTTCAGAGAGCTCATAAATGCCTTTCTTATCCACATCACGCACCACCGGCACCACCAGCCCTCCTGGCGTATCAACAGCAATCCCGATATGGAAATACTTCTTCTGAATCAGACTTTCACCGGATTCAGACAATGACGTATTGAATACCGGGTAAGCCTTAAGTGCATCGGCGGCGGCTTTCATAATAAACACCAGCGGCGTGATTTTGACACCGAGCTTTTTCTTCTCAGCCAGTTGATTCTGCTGCTTACGGAATGCTTCCAGTTCGGTAATATCAGCCTCTTCAAACTGGGTGACATGAGGAATAGTGACCCAGTTACGATGCAGGTTAGGCCCGGATATTTTCTGAATCCGGGTCAACGGCACTTCTTCTACTTCACCAAACTTGGCAAAATCCACTTTAGGTGGTGCCAGCACTTGTAAGCCGCCACTGCCGCTGCCAATGGATGAGCCCGGCGTCATCTTCGGACGAGAAAGCTCATATTTCACATAGGACTGCACGTCTTCTTTGAGGATGCGTCCTTTGCGCCCTGTTCCTTTGACCTGAGTCAGATCCACGCCAAACTCGCGTGCAACGCGCCTGACTGCAGGTGAGGCATGGATCTGACCACTCGGTGCTTTCTCACCGGCAGAAGGATGATGAGGAACCGGCGGCGGCTTCGGCGCACCCGATGCCTGACTTTGTGGTGCCGATTCTGTCTGCTCAGATTGCTGTGCCGCGCTATCTTCGGTAGTCGCTTCGTCAGAGGACGACGTGGTCTCAACGTCGTCACCGCCTTCCTGCGTTTCAATCAGTGCGATTAAGGTGCCCTGACTGACCTTATCGCCATTGGCCACTTTCAGCTCTTTTACCACTCCGGCAAAAGGCGCAGGCACGTCCATGGTCGCTTTGTCAGTTTCCAGCGTAATCAGGCCCGTCTCAGCCTCCACTTCATCACCGACGGCAACGAGTACGTCAATAACATCCACTTCGCCGTCATCACCGATATCAGGAACCTGCACTTCTTTGACGACTTTTTTGCCTCCACCGGATTGCGACTTGGCCTGTTCCTGCGACGCGTCGCTGGACGTTTCAGTTTTGCGGATGTCCTCGCTCTGCTGCTCAGCGTTATCATCCTCTGAAGCATTGGCCGATGCATCATCACTGGTGTCTTGTTCACCAGTGTCATCGCCATCACTGGCCTCAACTTTCATAATGAGCTTGTCCTGGGCCACTTTATCACCCACTTCCACCAGGATTTCAGTAACCTTACCAGCGAAAGGAGCGGGTATATCCATACTCGCCTTATCACTTTCCACAGTGATTAAGGATTGCTCTGCTTCAATCTGGTCGCCCACTTCGACGCACAGCTCAATGACTTCGACCTCTTCCCCGCCAACATCGGGGACCAGTACATCTTTAACATTTGACATTCTGATTCTCTCCTTGCCAATCAGGCGTATAGCGGGTTGAGCTTATCGACATCGATAGAAAACATTTCAATTGCCTCGACAACGCGCTTCTTATCAATAGCCCCGGATTTGGCGAGTTCGTAGAGGCTGGCCACGACGATATAAGCCGCATCCACCTCAAAATGGCGACGCAAATTGGCTCGGCTGTCTGAGCGGCCGAAACCGTCGGTACCCAGCACCCGGTAAGACCCAGGGACAAAACCTCTGATTTGATCTGCATAGGATTTAATGTAATCCGTTGCAGCAATGGTCGGCCCATCCACACCATCAGCCAGAACCTCGGAGACATAGGGCACTCGCTCCTGCTTGTCAGGATTGAGCATGTTGTGACGCTCACAATCCAGTCCGTCACGGGCCAGCTCGTTAAACGAGGTCACGCTGTATACTTCAGAGCTGATGCCAAATTTTTCTTTCAGCAATGTTGCCGCTTCCCGCACCTGCAACATGATGGTTCCCGAACCTAGCAGTTTTACACTTTGCTTGGTTTTGGTGGCCTTTACATGGTCCAGCTTGTAGATACCACGAATAATCCCTTCTTCAGAGCCTTTGGGCATCTGTGGCTGAACATAGTTTTCGTTCATTACCGTCAGGTAATAGAAAACGTTTTCCTGTTCTTCGAACATGCGGCGCATACCGTCCTGAACAATCACGGCTACTTCATACCCATAGGTCGGGTCATAACTGACACAATTGGGAATCAGGCCGGCCTGAGTATGGCTATGACCATCCTGATGCTGAAGGCCTTCGCCGTTAAGAGTGGTACGGCCAGCCGTTCCTCCTACCAGGAAACCACGGCACTGGCTGTCGCCTGCTGCCCAGGCCAGATCGCCAACCCGTTGGAAACCGAACATGGAGTAATAGATGTATACCGGTATCATCGGCAGGTCATTGGTCGAATAAGACGTGCCAGCGGCCAGCCATGAGGCCATGGCACCGAGCTCGTTAATGCCTTCCTGAAGAACCTGACCTTTCTTGTCTTCGCGGTAGTAAGCCACCTGGTCCGCATCCTGAGGTTCATATTTCTGCCCATAATGGGAATAAATCCCGACCTGGCGGAACAAGCCTTCCATACCGAATGTACGGGCTTCATCAGGAATGATCGGCACAACACGCTGACCCACCTGTTTATCTTTGAGCATCGCAGTCAGGACTCTGACAAAGGCCATGGTGGTTGAAATTTCACGCTCACCGGAGCCTTTGGTGACCGCTTCAAAGGCTTTCATCGCCGGGGCAGGAAGATTCTCCGTGGCAGTGGGCCGACGCACTGGCATATATCCTTTGAGCGCGTCACGACGCTCACGCAGATACTTCATCTCTGCACTGTCTTTGTCGAAGCGGAAATACGGCAAGTCTTCGAGCTTGTCGTCAGCAACCGGAATGTTAAACCTGTCGCGATATTGCTTGACCGCAGTCATGTCCATTTTCTTAACCTGGTGGGCAATGTTCTTGCCTTCACCAGCGGCACCCATTCCGTACCCTTTAACGGTTTTAGCCAGAATGACCTGAGGCCGCCCTTTAGTCTCTACGGCCCGTTTATAAGCGGCATAGACTTTTACCGGATCATGGCCACCACGATTCAGGCGCCAAATGTCTTCATCAGACATATTGGCCACCATCTCTTTCAGTTCGGGATATTTTCCAAAGAAGTTATCACGGGTGTATTTACCGCCTTTGGCTTTGTAGTTCTGGTACTCGCCGTCAACGGTTTCATTCATCAGATCGATCAGCTTGCCCTTGGTATCTCTGGCCAGCAGGGGATCCCAGTAACGCCCCCAGATGACCTTAAACACTTCCCAGCCAGCGCCACGGAAGGTGCCTTCCAGCTCCTGAATGATTTTTCCATTGCCCCGGACAGGACCGTCCAACCGCTGCAGGTTACAGTTAATCACGAAGGTCAGATTGTCCAGACCTTCACGGGCGGCCAGGCCAATGGCACCGAGGCTCTCTGGCTCATCACACTCACCATCACCGAGGAAACACCACACTCGTTGATCGGAACAATCTTTAATACCCCGGTCAGTCAGGTACTTCAAAAAGCGCGCCGTATAGATAGCCTGAATAGGCCCTAAACCCATGGATACGGTGGGGAATTGCCAGAACTCTGGCATCAGCTTGGGGTGAGGGTACGAAGACAAGCCTTTGCCATCCACTTCCTGACGGAAGCCATCCAACTGATTTTCGGACAAGCGCCCTTCGATGTAGGCACGAGAATAAATGCCCGGTGCGACGTGACCCTGAATAAACAGGAAGTCACCGCCATCTTTGTCGTTCGGCGCCTTAAAGAAATGATTAAAACCAACATCGTATAACATGGCAGATGAAGCGAAACTGGAGATATGGCCTCCCAGCTCCAGATTCTTTTTTGAAGCCCTTAGTACCATCATCAAAGCATTCCAGCGAATGGCGCTGCGGATCCGGGCTTCGATGCTCTGGTCGCCTGGCATAGTCGGCTCCTGACCAGCCGGGATCGTGTTCACGTATGCCGTTGTCGCGGTGTAAGGTAAGTGGGCACCGTTGCGACGAGCCTTTTCGATCAGGGATTCAAGCAGGAAATGAGCACGATCAGTACCTTCTGTTTCCAATACCGCCTCGAGAGACTCGAGCCATTCTTGTGTTTCCTGTGGATCCACGTCTGGCTTCATCTGTTCTGCCATAGCGCTTTCCTTTATCTGGTTAGTGAATTCTGTTTACGGACGCCGTTTTGGTCTTTGGCTCCGCAGCTGTTCTGTTTCATGGTTTTTCTGGCATTTCAATACGACGCAGCGAACGCTGCAAATTGCTGTTTTGCCGATTTATATTGAGCAAGGTTTCTTCAATAAACGCCAGGTGTTCATTGCTGGCCAGTCTGGCCTGCTCCGGGTCACTGGCGACAATTGCATCCAATATTCTTACCCGCTGCCTGTTCATCTGTTCACTGACATCCGGGTCAGCACATAAGACGTCGAGGTTTCGCCGAATGTTGTCTTCCAATAAAGGTAACAAACCTCGGAAAATATGCAGCATTACCATATTGTGGGAAGCCTGGATCATTTGCTGGTAAAAACTGCTCAGCGCTTTTGCCTGTCCAGCCAAATTGTCCGGCTCCTGCTGTTGCAAGGTTTGCACTGCCGTGTATGCGTGCTGGATGTCCTTTTTTTGCGCCTCGGTTCCCCGCAATGCGGCATAGTATGCCGCCATACCTTCAAGCGCGAGTCGGAATTCGAGCAAGTCAAACTGCGACTCCGGACGCGATGCAATCAGCTCCAGTAAGGGCGCGTTCTCAAGTAACGCCAGTTCCGACTGCACAAAGGTGCCGCCCCCTTGCTTGCGGTACACCAGTCCCTTGGCTTCGAGCTTTTGAATCGCCTCACGCAATGATGGACGCGAAACCGCAAATTTTTCGGCCAACTCCCGCTCCGCGGGTAGTCGTTGTCCGGCGGTCAAATTACCATCGAGGATCATGGACTCAATTTGTTCCATGATCACATCAGACAGTTTTTTCGCTCGAATTCGTTGCATGATTTGAGTCATTGCCAAAATGGTAATACCAATTAACCTATTAGCTTAGTGCAAAATAATTCAAAGGTAAAATAAAGATTCAGTATAGACGGGCGGGGGCTTTATTCGATATCGCAGCCAGACCAGACAATTCAGGCTTTTATTCAGCTGGTCAGACCAAATGCAGAAATAGTGGGTATTTATTCATTTGCGCCGCGACAAGGAGGTACGGCCTCCTTAGCAGGCTGCCCTCCACAGAACCGATGTGCCTATTAAGGACGCGTGCGCATAGAACTAATTAATAACTCCGCTAAGGGTCAGCAGTGCAACCAGCACCAACAGTGCCATCATGTTTCGTTTCACTAGTCGCACCATCGTACAGGGCTCTTGTGTACATTCGATGCCCTCAGGCTCTACATATTCTGCGGCCTTAGCCACTTCAGTGACCAGCTTGCGCGCCGTTACCTCGGTGCTGCCAAGATAATCCAGCCACACTGTCAATGCCCGGGAAAAGTGCCCCACCACCAGCAGTCCAAGTGTATGAACGCGCGCCGGTATCCAGTCAATCAGCGTTACCACTTTTTGCCAGCTATCCGACAACGGATGCTTTTGCTGGTGCAGGTAATGGCCCATCGATACCGTGAGTACGTAAAGCAAGGCCCCAGCGGCACCCAGCAAAACAAACCAGATGGCAACGGCAGCATAGTGACGATAGTTGATCCACACCAGGCATTGCCCGAAGCTATTTTGCGACTCGCACGGATAACCCAGTTGCTCGGCATACAATACCGCGGCTTCCGTATCTCCTCGCGACGCGGCTTGCAGATAGCCTCGATAACTTTCGCGCAACCGAGGACAGCCGACACATACCATCAGTACAGCAGTATTGACGAGAAAAGTCATAAACATGGCATCGAGTTGATACAGCACCAGCCAGATCAGTATGGCCGGCACCAGTACAACGGCCAGCAAGGTCTGTAGCGACACGCCCGCTGCAAGAATATCGCGGCGCTGTAACCATGCGAGGTAACGGTCAAAATAGAAGTCCGACCGCCAATAGGTGGTTTTACTGGTCGCTCTTTCGAGCGCCAGTACCAGCAGTAAACTGATCAGTGTCATAACATGTCCTTAGATACCTGATGAAGTCGATGGCCCACCGCTCGACGCCTGTGTAATCCTCGCCCGGTGCATCCCCTGTTAATGCTCGCCCGATAATTTACCGCATCCGACACAGCTGGCTTCTGAAACCAGACCAATCGAAAGCAGGACCGGGATCGGTTTTCCTGCCCGGAGCAATATCACAGTGACCGACAATGCGTCCCAGCGTGATACGCGGATAAGTGTGCATGATATCCCGGCTTAATGTCAGCAGAGATTTATACTGGTCTGCTGTGTAGGCCTGATGGTCGGTGCCTTCGAGCTCAATACCAATACTAAAATCATTGCAGGCCTGTCGCCCCTGAAAACAGGATTTTCCCGCATGCCACGCCCTTTGCGTTGTGGGTACGTACTGAATCATAGTGCCATCACGACGGATTAAAAAGTGACTGGACACCCTTAATCCCCTCAACCCCGCAAAATAAGGATGCTGACTTTCATCCAGGGTGCCGTTAAAAAGCTCATCGATGTAAGGGCCACCAAATTGTCCCGGGGGCAACGAGATGTTGTGAATGACCAACAGGCTGATGTCCTGATCGGAACGCGCATCACAATGGGGCGAAGGCTTTTTCGCAGCGGCAGCATGCCAGCCGGAGTCATCGAACATACAAAAAGTGAACTGTCAGTGTGATTTTAGATACTATATCAGCAGAGAATACTTTTTCAGACGGAAATTCATTGTCAGATCCGACTCAACAAAAATTAGGTCGCTGGATGTGGGTGTTAGCCTGGTTATTCGGTTTAGGTTTACTCACTCTTTTTTTCGACAAGCAGCTGGCACAGCAATTTAACCCGAATTCAGAGCCCCAGAGCTATCAGCAGGGTGCTAACGTTGAGGTGAAGCTAAAACGCAATCGCCAGGGTCATTATGTGGCCAGTGGCCTGATCAACCAACAACCGGTCGTATTCTTACTGGATACCGGGGCGACCCAGGTTTCTGTTCCCATTCATCTGGCGGAGCGACTCAATCTGCAACCCGGCGCCACACAGCGAGTTATGACCGCCAATGGCAGTATTAACGTGGCCAGGACGCATATTGACAGCCTGCAATTAGGTGATCTGACGCTTTATGATATCGACGCCCACCTCAATCCAGGCATGCAATCAGATGCCATATTGCTGGGCATGAGTGCACTGAAACAACTGGACTTCCGCCAGTCGGGCGAGTGGTTGTATCTGACCCCCAACAGTCGCTATCAAAATTAATCTGCATCCGTCCAGCTAACACAAGGACCTTATGACGCAGGCTTTGGGGTATAATCGGCACAATCACTCACTTAACTCTGTGAACTTCTGGATAATCGATGCTGCAACTGGAACAAGAAATCAAGCGGTCTGTGGCCGCAGCACTGGATGAAGACCTGGGCTATCAAACCGCTTTACAAGGGGATATTACCGCCAATCTAATTCCTGAGTCTCAACGTGTAACGGCAAAGGTAATTTGTCGACAGGATGCCGTCATAGCCGGTGCCGCCTGGGTCGATGAAGTGTTTAGGCAGTTAGGCGGACAGGTCACCGTACAGTGGCAAGTAAAGGATGGCGACCGTGTTCGAGCCGATACTGTGCTGTTTGAACTGACAGGCCCTGCTCGTACCCTGCTCACCGGGGAGCGAACAGCACTCAACTTTTTGCAGACGCTCAGCGCAACCGCAACAACCACAGCTTCTTATGCTGCCGTACTCAAAGGGACTCCAACCAAAATACTGGATACCCGCAAAACCTTACCTGGCATGCGCGCAGCACAAAAATATGCGGTGCGCTGTGGTGGTGGCGTTAATCATCGCATCGGCCTGTTTGACGCCTTTTTGATAAAAGAAAACCATATACTGGCTTGCGGCTCTATCACCAAAGCCGTTGCCACGGCCCGGCGGCAACATCCGGATACACCCGTAGAAGTCGAAGTGGAAAACCTCGACGAACTGGAACAAGGTCTTGCTGCGGGAGCCGATATACTGATGTTGGATAATTTCAGTCTCAGTGATATTCAACACGCTGTGCAGCGCAACAATGGCCAAGCCAAGCTGGAAGTCTCTGGCAATGTCACACTAGAGACCCTGCCTGCGCTGGCAAAAACCGGTGTCGATTATATTTCCTCCGGTGCCCTGACCAAAGACATTCGCGCGATAGATTTGTCATTACGTGTGACGGCTACGCAACAATAGAGGTCGGCGGGACCAAATTGGCAAACGCGAAGAATCAAGACTTAGGTATTAAAGCCAATACTTGTCCGAACGCAAAAGGAGCCTATACTGATTCTGGAGAAACAAATCAGGTCAGTACATTTTGTCATCTGGCTTGAATATGGTTCCTATCAGCAAACTTTACAGCATCAATAACGATGCACTGGAGATAAACGATGAAAACTCAGATGACTAACAACAAGGGTTTTACCCTGATTGAATTGATGATTGTAGTGGCCATTATCGGTATTTTGGCTGCCATCGCGTTGCCCGCGTACCAAACATACACCAAGAAAGCGAAATTTTCAGAAGTAATGCTGGCAACCAGCGCCTTCAAAACCGCATTCGAAGTATCAGCTCAGGGCGGACGTTTAGCTGCGTTGGCTGATGCAGATGCCGGTACTAATGGTATTCCTGCTGCTGTAGGTGCCTCTGGTGTGGTCAACTCTGTGACAATGGTAGATGGTGTCATTACCGCAACAGGTACAGCTGAAGTGGATAGTGTTACCTACACCTTGACTCCTGATGGCGTTACTGCGCCGATTCAATGGACTGAAGGTGGTACATGTATCGCCGCGGGACTCTGCTAAGCCGAGCTGAACCTTCCTCGAGCTTCTATAGCAAATCGTAAAGTGCAAGCCCGCAGTTAGCGGGCTTTATTTTTTAAGGCTGGAATATGGCTAAAGCAAAATCACTGGATATCTTTGTCTGGCAGGGTAAAAACCGAAAGGGGCAGCAGGTAAAAGGCGAAATCAGCGCCAAGTCGATAACCGAAGCGCGTAATTTGCTCAGACGCCAGGGAGTCTCCGCCACTAAGGTCAAAAAATTTGCCAAACCCTTGTTTGGTAAAGGTGCCTCCAAGGTTAATGCTCAAGATATTTGTCTTATTTCTCGCCAGATCGCCACCATGCTCGGCGCTGGCGTCACCCTGATTCAGACCATTGATATGATAGCCGAGGGCCATTCTAAGGCCAGTGTACGTAAGATGCTGACCGATATCGGCAATGAAGTAAAAGCCGGAAACCCGCTTTCTTCAGCATTGCGCAAGCATCCGGACCAATTTGAGGATCTGTACTGCGATCTGGTTGAGACCGGTGAACAGTCCGGTGCGCTGGAAACCATCTATGATCGTATTGCCACCTATAAAGAAAAAGCCGAAGCGCTAAAATCCAAGATAAAAAAGGCCATGTTCTACCCCATTGCCGTTGTTGTAGTGGCCTTTATCGTTACCACTATACTGCTGGTGTTTGTGGTGCCCCAGTTTGAAGAGATTTTCAGTAGTTTTGGAGCTGAGTTACCTGCTTTCACCCAATTGGTACTTGGCATATCGAGGTTCGTGCAGGATAACGGTCTTTACATAGCGGCAGCCATGTTTGTAGGCGCTATTCTCTTTGCTCGAGCCTACAAGAAATCCCGGGCTCTGCGAGATAAAATTGACAGAAAGATCCTCAAAGTTCCAGTTATTGGTGAAATACTCAAAAAAGCCTCCATCGCCCGTTTTACCAGAACCTTGTCTACCACCTTTGCCGCCGGTGTTCCTCTAATAGGAGCTCTGGAGTCGGCTGCCGGGGCTGCCGGCAATGCGGTATTCCGCGATGCTATCCTTTACGTTCGCAAGGAAGTCTCCGGAGGGATGCCGATGAATGTGGCCATGCGTGCTACCGCCGTGTTTCCGGATATGGTCACGCAAATGATCGCCATCGGAGAAGAATCCGGTGCAGTGGATGATATGCTCAGCAAAATTGCCACCATTTATGAGCGTGAGGTGGATGATATGGTAGATGGACTCACCAGCCTGCTCGAACCCATGATCATGGCGGTGCTGGGTGTCGTCATTGGTGGTCTGATTGTGGCCATGTACCTGCCTATCTTTCAGATGGGGCATGTGGTTTAATCCGGGGCACTTAAACCGGCTTGAGAATTCACGATGCGGGAAAATCTTTTTGTATTGCTTTTACTTGTCTTTGGCAGCCTGACAGTACAGGCCCAAATAGTGCGGCCAGCACCGCTGGTATCTATTGCCACCCATGATGCGTTTTTTGAAAAAATACAAGCTCACTGTGGCAACGCCTATGCGGGCAAAGTTGCTGTAGATTCGCCCCCCCAACCTGGATTTGAAGGTCCTCTGGTGATGCATATACGTCAATGCCAGCCACATCAATTGCACATTCCCTTTCATGTGGCCGATGATCATTCCCGGACATGGATCCTCACCAAAACCGGCTCTGGTATCAGCCTTAAACATGATCATCGCGATGAGGATGGCTCCTACGACTCTCTCACCATGTATGGTGGCCATACCACAGATGCCGGTTGGGATAATGTCCAATCCTTTCCTGCGGACCAGTATTCACGGGAACTCTTCGTTAAAGAGGGGCTGCCACAATCCAATACCAATGTCTGGAAAATATACATATACCCCGAACGTTTTACCTACCGACTTATCCGCGAAGGTCGCGAGTTTCGGGTTGACTTTGATCTGACCAAACCTGTCACGCCCCCGCTCCCTCCGTGGGGATATGAGTAGTAACAGGGCATAACGATGAACGATTTAAGCACTTTACTGCAAGACTCACCAATCCTTCTCATTGGCCTGTGCGTGACTTTAGGGCTTATGGTGGGAAGCTTTCTCAATGTGGTGATACACCGCCTGCCGATAATGATGGAGCGGAGCTGGAAACAGGAATATCAAAGCTACTTTCATGATGAACAGGTGAGTAAAGCGGAAACCTATAATCTGGTGAAGCCGGATTCAGCCTGTCCGGGTTGTGGTCATAAAATTCGCGCCTGGGAGAACATTCCTCTACTAAGTTGGCTGGTACTCAAAGGTAAATGCAGTCAATGCAATATCGCCATCTCGGCGCGTTACCCTATGGTTGAACTGCTGACGGGTATTCTCAGTGGCTGGGTGGCCTGGCATTTTGGCTATGGTCTGCCTCTGATAGCCGGACTGGTCCTCACGTGGCTACTGGTGGCCATGACGTTTATTGATCTGGACAAAATGTTACTTCCCGATCAATTGACACTGCCCTTACTCTGGCTCGGACTGTTGCTCAGTATCCAGCATACCTTTGTCTCGCCACAAGACGCCATTATCGGTGCCGCGGCCGGTTATCTCAGTTTGTGGTCTGTGTATTGGGGCTTTAAATTACTCACGGGTAAAGAAGGCATGGGCTATGGCGACTTCAAGCTACTTGCCGCTCTGGGTGCATGGGTAGGCTGGCAATACCTGCCTATGATTATTCTGCTGTCTTCCTTTGTCGGCGCTGTGCTTGGCCTCATTATGCTCTCTGTGCAGGGCAAGGACAAAGGCCAGGCTATCCCCTTTGGTCCTTACCTCGCCGTTGCTGGCTGGATAACCTTTATGTATGGCTCTCAGTTGAGTGACTTATACTGGTCCTGGATGCTGACATGAGCCAGTTGTTCGTGGGCCTGACAGGGGGCATTGGCAGCGGCAAAACTCAGGTATCAGACTTATTCACTGCCAAAGGCGTCAGCGTCATTGATGCCGACATTCTCGCCAGAGAGCTTGTCGCACCAGGTATGCCTGCACTGGCGTCTATTCGGGACAAGTTCGGCTCAGAAATCATCAATCAGGCGGGTCAACTGGACCGTCGCCGGCTAAGAGATAGGGTATTCTCCTGCCCCGAGGACAAAGACTGGCTGGACAACCTGCTCCATCCTCTCATTCGCAAAGAACTAATGCGTCAGGCGCAAGCGGCTAGCTCTGCGTATGCCGTTCTGGCTGTGCCATTATTGATTGAAAATGGACTGCATAGTCTGATGGACCGGGTTCTTGTCATTGATGTTGATCCTCACCTACAGCTTGCTCGGGTAGTGCAACGGGATCAGGTTAGTGAGCAACAGGTTCGCCGTATTATCGCCCATCAGGCCACCCGGGAAGCACGTTTAGCCCTTGCCGATGATGTTATTAACAACAATGGTGAACTCAGTGAATTGGCTCCACAAGTAGACAAATTGCACGAAAAGTATCTGAAACTGGCTAAAATCAATGTAAAAGCTTGAATTAAGAACGCTTTTACGTTGTAGTTCCAGAAGTAGACATGCGGCACCCGTCACCGGCAATGAGGTAATCGAATGAACCAGGCTGTTTTTGAATTTCCGCTCAACGAGAAGGTTCGCACCTATCTGCGTCTTGAGCAGCTATTCAAACAACTGGGGCAAGCAGATGGTGCTCAGGAAGACTGGCAATATGTCAAATTTATCGAGTCGCTGTTCACCTTACAGGATCTTGCCGAACGGGTGGACATACGCAATGATCTACTCAAAGACATTGACCTGCACGAGAAAAACCTCGACCACTGGGCACAGCACCCCAATATTGATCTGGCCGCACTGGAGCAGGCCAAAGTCACGGTGACTGAGCTAAGAGACGCGCTTAAAAGCGCGAAGAAATTTGGCTCGGCGCTCAAGGAAGAGAAGTTTCTGATGTCAATCCGCCAGCGTTTCTTTATTCCCGGGGGCGCCTGCAGCTTTGATTTGCCCAACCTGCATTACTGGTTACGGCAACCACAAACCTACAAACAAAAGATGTTACAGGGCTGGCTGAGTGAGTTTTCGCTGATGAAGCGGGCCATCGAATTAACCTTGTCATTCTTAAGAGAGCGTGGGCGTTTCGAACAGGTAGAGGCAGAAAAAGGCTTTTACCAAGGGGTTGCAGACGACAAAAACGAAATGATCCGCGTATACTGCCAGACCGATCAAGGCTACTTCCCCACGCTGAGTGGGAATAAGTACCGCTATGCCATACGATTCATGTTTTTCAATCCCGAAGAAGCGGGGCAAGTGGCCATGGAGTCACTGGTCAGCTTTAAGCTTGCCTGCTGCTGATTACTCGACCAACTACGAACCAAACCAATGAAAGTCAATTGTCCAACCTGTAATAAAGACGTGGAATGGGGTGAAGTCAGTCCCTATCGTCCATTTTGTAGTAAAAAGTGCCAGTTAATCGATTTGGGAGAATGGGCGAACGAAGAAAAAGCCATTCCGGTGAAAGATTCACAGCAAGGTGCCATGGGCACTGAGATGGATATTGAGGAAATTGAAGCCATGCTGAGTAAGCAGGAGCAGGACTTCTTTAAACCTTCCTGAAGGTACCACTGCCCTTAACGGCCCGTGCTGAGCTTAAACCTGCTTGGAGTGCTGGCTCAGTTTTCCGGCTGACAAGCTTTAAGCTCCCTAATCATTCAGGCTTTTTCTACAAACGTACGGATCTGCTCAAGGATGCCCGGGCCATCAATTTTTAGCTCTGCGTACATTTGTTGCTGCGTCCCCTGCATAATAAACTGATCCGGTAAACCTAGTTTCAGCATCTGACAACCAAGCTTTTGTGAATGCAAATACTCACTTACTGCACTGCCAGCGCCGCCCATCACTGCACCATCTTCAATAGTGACAATAACCTGATGTTGTTCGGCCAACTGATTCAGTAGCGCCTCATCCAGCGGTTTGACAAATTTCATATCCGCTACAGTGGCATCTATCTCTTCTGCCGCCTCAAGGGCACCAGGCAGCAGCGTACCAAAATTGAGAATGGCGATACTGCGGCCCTTACGCAACACCTCGCCTTTACCTAAAGGCAGAGACGTCATGGTGTCCTGCACCGGTGTACCGCATCCCTGACCTCGCGGGTAACGCACCGCGACCGGCTGATTCAGCTGATACCCGGTGTACAGCATTTGCCTGCATTGATTTTCATCACTAGGCGTCATGATAATCATGTTGGGAATACAGCGCATGAAGGGAATATCAAATGCCCCCTGATGGGTCGGACCATCTGCGCCCACAATACCCGCACGATCAATTGCCAGTAATACCGGTAGATTCTGCAGGGCAATGTCATGAATAAGCTGGTCATAGGCACGCTGCAAAAATGTGGAATAGATGGCTACAACGGGTTTAAGACCGTCTTTAGCCAGTCCGGCGGCGAACGTCAGGGCGTGCTGTTCGGCAATGGCCACATCAAAATATTGCTCTGGAAAACGTTGAGAAAAGGCCACCATACCAGAGCCTTCACGCATGGCAGGCGTGATGGCCATGAGTTTGTCATCCTGCTCAGCCATATCACACAACCAGTTGCCAAAAACCTGAGAAAAGGTTGGACCAGAGGCTTTAGATTTGGGCAACGAGCTTTGTGCCGGATCAAACTTTGGCACCGCATGATAATTAATAGGATCCTGCTCCGCCCGTTCGTAGCCCTTACCTTTTTTGGTAACAATATGCAGTAAATTGGGACCCGACAGCTTGCGCATATTTCGCAGGGTATCTACCAGACCATTAACATCATGGCCATCGATAGGGCCAATGTAATTGATGCCCAGCTCCTCAAATATGGTACCAGGCACCACCATACCCTTGATATGTTCCTCCGCCCTGCTGGCGAATTCCTTTATGGGTGGTACATTGCTCAAAAGCTTTTTTCCGCCATCGCGGATAGAATTAAAGAAACGCCCGGTCAGTAAGCGCGCAAGATGACTGTTCAGTGCGCCCACATTCTCTGAAATCGACATTTCATTATCATTTAGCACCAGCAGCAGATCTTTATCGATATCTCCTGCATGATTCATGGCTTCAAAGGCCATACCGGCAGTCAGCGCACCGTCTCCAATGACCGCAACGACTTTCCTGTCGCGTCCCTCTTTTTCTGCCGCTACAGCCATGCCCAATGCGGCACTGATTGAAGTCGAGGAGTGTCCAACCGCAAAGGTGTCGTATTCACTCTCCGGGGGCCATGGGAAAGGGTGCAACCCGTCTTTCTGGCGAATACTCGGCATCCTTTCACGACGGCCGGTGAGAATTTTATGGGGATACGCCTGATGCCCGACATCCCAAATCAGCCGGTCAAAAGGCGTGTTATAGACATAATGCAGCGCGACGGTGAGCTCAACGGTACCGAGTCCTGACGCAAAATGACCACTGCTTTGACTGACACTGGCAAGCAAATACTGGCGCAACTCATTGGCAAACTGACGTAATTTTTCCTGCGGCAACTTACGCAGCTGAGCAGGGTCATCTGCCAGCGACAACGTCGGGTAGTGGGCTAAATCCAGAGTCATGAGATCGTTTCTAGTGGTTCCGATGAATGATGTAGTCCGCAAAGGACGCCAGTGAAGAGGTATTGTAGGGCAAAGCGTTCAAGGCTTGAAGCGCTTCTTGATAAAGCTTTTCAGTGAGCGTCCGGGCACCGTCGAGTCCCAGCAGCGACGGATAGGTACTTTTATTCAACAACACGTCTGAGCCCTGCGGTTTGCCGAGTGTCTGCGTATCAGCGGTAATGTCGAGAATATCGTCCTGTACCTGAAACGCCAGACCAATGGCCGCCGCATAGGCAGATAGCTGTTCCAGCTCCGCCGTTTTGATGCCGGCCATGGTCGCTGGCATCAGCAACGCAGCCTGCAACAATGCGCCTGTTTTGCTGTTATGCAGCACTTCAAGTTCCGTCAGGGTGATGGCTTTATCTGTGGCGGCCAAATCCAGCGCCTGGCCACCGCACATACCGAGGTACCCGGATGATCTTGCCAGAATCGCCATCATCTCGGCGCGACAATCCCTTTGCCCATTGGCAAAGGTCATATTACTCAGCACCTCAAAGGCCATGGCCTGCAGCGCATCACCCGCCAGAATCGCCATTGCTTCACCGAAGACCACGTGACAGGTTGGCTTACCTCGACGTAACTCATCATTATCCATTGAAGGCAGATCATCGTGGATCAGCGAATAGCTGTGAATGCACTCCAGTGCTACTGCCGGCCCATCGAGCCGTTCAGACGGAATACCCAGCATGTCTCCACATGCATAGAGCAGTGCCGGGCGTACGCGTTTTCCGCCGTTGAGCACGGCATATCCCATCGCTTCTTTGAGCTTGGGTGCCACATCTGGCAATCTGGCAATGTACTGCTCAAGCGCCCCATTCACCCGCTGTTGATATAGGCCAAACTGCTCCAGCCAGGCTTCCTGGGTCACTGAGGTGGCTCTTCTTCAAAGGGCACCAACGTCGACTGCCCCTGCTGAGCAACCAGTTTCTGTACTTTTTGCTCAGCCTGCTGCAGCCGTGCCTGACTGACACGGGTTAACTCAACACCTCGTTCAAATTTCTGCAAAGCCTGCTCCAGTGGCAACTCTCCCTGCTCCATTTGTTCTACAATGTGCTCAAGTTCTTTGAGCGCGTCTTCGAAGCTTAAATTTTCATTTTTTTTGCGGCTTGTCATAGCTAGAAGTTAGTGTCGTTTATGTGTGAAGGAAACCGAACAGGCGAGACCTGACAGTGCTTGGCACCTTACCGGAGGGGCTATAATGGGTCAAACACTTTTGATAGCCCTTTAGAATTATGTCCGTGTGTCGATAAATTGGTGAAATATCTCAATCACTTATCTAATTCACAAGAAACCGGTAAGTGACCACCAGACTTGTTGCCGGGCTATGAAATAGGGCAATATGTTACCTGTAGCACGAGTCTTACAGGTGCTGGATGACTCAGTAACCAGGGTTTTTAGGGGAGAACAGTGTGGATTTAGCAACCCTGATCGGCATGTTAGGCGCCTTTGGCTTTATTATTATGGCCATGGTGCTCGGTGGCGACATTATGATGTTCGTCAATGTGCCGTCCATTCTGATCGTATTTGGCGGTTCCATTTTCGTGGTCATGACGTCATACACGCTAGGGCAGTTTTTTACCGCCGGGAAAATAGCGGCCAAAGCCTTTATGTTCAAAATTGAGTCTCCGGAAGAGCTGATTGAAAAAATCGTGGAAATGGCCGATGCGGCCCGCAAAGGCGGCTTTCTGGCCCTCGAAGAGGCGGAAATTAACAATGGGTTTATGCAAAAAGGCGTGGATATGCTGGTCGACGGCCACGACGTTGATGTGGTCAGAGGCACCCTGGCAAAAGACATTTCCATGACCTCAGAGCGGCATGAGTTTGGCGCCTCAATCTTTAAGACACTCGGTGATGTAGCGCCCGCTATGGGTATGATCGGTACACTGATCGGTCTGGTGGCAATGCTTTCCAACATGGACGATCCTAAAGCCATCGGTCCGGCGATGGCCGTTGCCTTGTTGACCACACTCTATGGCGCCTTCTTTGCCAACGTCATCGCCCTGCCAATTGCCAACAAACTCATTAACCGGGCCGAGCAGGAAAAGCTCAATCAGAGCGTGGTGCTCGATGGCATTCTGGGGATTGCAGACGGACAGAACCCCCGCGTCATAGAAGGACTGCTTAAGAACTACCTGGCAGCGAATAAACGCAATGCGGGCGAACCGGATGAATAACACCGATGGCTGATCATCAAGACGAATGTCCAAAGTGTCCCCCTCCCGGCCTGCCCGCCTGGATGGCGACATTTGCCGATCTGATGTCACTGTTGATGTGCTTTTTCGTGTTATTGCTGGCCTTTTCCGAAATGGATGTGCTGAAATTTAAACAAATTGCCGGCTCCATGAAATTTGCCTTCGGCGTGCAAAACAAAATTGAAGTGAAAGACATTCCTAAGGGCACCAGTGTCATTGCCATGGAGTTTCGTCCCGGTAAGCCCGACCCCACACCCATAGAAAACATTCAGCAGCAAACCATCGAAATGACACAGCAAATGCTGGAATTTGAGGCCGGGGAAGAAGACTCCGCCGGAGGACGGCAAAAGCAACGAGGTACACAGCGTGGCGGGAAATCCCAGCAAACCGCCCAGGCATCCCCGAGCGCCGCCAGTGCTCAGGCTGCCAGTGAACAAACCAGCGAGCAGATGAAAAAGATTGCTCAGGAGCTGGAACAACAGATTATGGACGGTGCCATCGAAATGGAATCGCTGGGTCAGCAGATTACTATCCGCATCAAAGAAAATGGCGCCTTCTCGGCGGGTTCGGCATTCTTACAGCCTCAGTTCATTCCGGTGCTGCGCAAAGTCGGAAGACTTCTGGTGGATATTCCCGGTACCATCGAAGTCTCAGGGCACAGCGACAACCAGCAAATATCCAATGAGTTGTATCGCTCCAACTGGGATCTCTCGGCGCAAAGAGCGGTGGCAGTGGCAGAGGCCATGCGCGGTGCTGAAGGGTTTGATGAATCCCGCATGTCTGTTGTTGGCATGGCAGATACCCGCCCTCTGGCTGACAATAACACCGCTGAGGGGCGGGGCCAGAACCGCCGGGTGGAAATCACTATCAATCAGGGAGAAGCCATGGAGGCCGGTCCCATCTCAATTGTCGAGCCCTGAGTACCCGGCTATTTGCTTACCCGAATTGGGGATCAGGGCAAGGTTTGCTATAATCCGCGCACTTTTTTGCCGGACCTGGTCCTGGCGACGACACCCTAATGACTCCACTGCGTTGTGGCACTCTTTGCAGCCATTGTAGCAAAGGGTCATGCAGACGCAGTCGGACTGCGGATATTGAATGCCAGATGGGCTTCTCTATCCACAATCCAGCGTGTTGTTCAGACCTGCCAGACCTGCACCAGACGCACTACTTGAGGAACTCAGATGTTCCATCGCAAGGCGTGTTTGCTCCGCGTTTAGGTACCCATTATGAAGTATATTCTCAAATTGCATCCTGAAATCACGATTAAGAGTGACTCAGTAAGACGCCGCTTTACCCGTATTCTGGAATCGAATATTCGCAACATCTTTAAAGCCTATGACTTTAAAATTGCACTGTGGAATCGCTGGGACAAGTTGGTGCTTGAGCCTAAAACCGAGGCCCCGGAAGATATCCGTCGCCTGCTTGATCAGTTAAAACGCATCCCAGGTATCGAACAGTGCCTGCAAGTCAAGCAAAGCACCTACACGGACTTACATGACATTTATGAACAGGTCAAAGCGGTATGGGGCGACAAGCTCGTGGGCAAGCGCTTTGCCGTTAAGGTGCGGCGCAGAGGCAAGCATGAATTCAGCTCCATCGATGTCGCCCGCTACGTGGGGGGTGGTCTCAATCAACACTGTCAGACCGCCGGGGTCGATTTGAAGCACCCTGAAGTGCTGATTGAACTGGAAGTGGACAAGGATCAGTTGCTACTGATCAACGACAGATTCAAATGTCTCGGTGGTATGCCATTGCCCACCCAGGAGGACGTTGTTTCACTGATTTCCGGTGGCTTTGATTCTGGCGTATCCAGCTACCAGATGATCCGTCGTGGTGCACGCACACATTATTGTTTCTTTAACCTTGGCGGAACGGAGCACGAAATTGCTGTGAAGCAGGTTGCCTGCTATTTGTGGCAACGCTACGGTGCCTCCCATAAAGTGAAGTTTGTCAGTGTCAATTTTGAACCTGTGGTGGCACAGATTCTTGAAAAAGTAGACAACGGTCTGATGGGTGTGGTGCTCAAGCGTCTGATGTTGCAGGCGGCCACGATTGTGGCCGATAACCTGGCGGTATCTACGCTGGTCACTGGTGAAGCCATGGGGCAGGTATCCAGTCAGACCCTGTCCAATCTTGCGGTGATCGACAGAGCCACCGACAAGCTGGTATTACGTCCGTTAATCTGCATGGACAAATCAGAGATTATCAGTCTCGCCAGAGAAATCGGCACCGAAGATCTGAGTAAGAGTATTCCGGAATATTGTGGTGTTATTTCCAACAAGCCCACGGTTAAAGCCGATTTAGCCCTGGTAGAAGCACAACAGGCTCTGATAGAACCCGGTCTGATTGAAGCAGTGGTCAGAGCCTCAAATGTATTGGATATGCGACGGATTGCCAAAGACGCACAAGAGGAAGTCCGCGAAGTAGAGACTTGTGAGTCTTTACCGGTAGAGGCGGTGATTATCGATATCCGCAGCCCGGAGGAGGAAGAACGGGCACCCCTTGAGGCCTCGGGCAAAGAGGTGATACATCTACCTTTTTATCGTCTCTCCACCCGCTTTGGCGATCTTGATCAGCAGCGCCAGTATTATCTGTACTGTGATCGTGGAGTGATGAGCAGAATGCAGGCCTTGTTGCTACATGAGCAGGGCTTTAGCAGTGTGAAAGTGTATCGCCCTAAGCAGTAGCCACAATTGCAACGGGGAGGACAGACAAAGCCGCGATCTGACAATAGGTGGCAGCCTTTGTCATGGCGAGTCATTAAGCTCATCACGCTGCAGTTTTTCAATAATTGCGACGTTGGCCTGAGGAAACTCGTAATCGGTCAGTACGCTTAATGGCACCCACCGGCCTGTTTGTCCTTCCCGCCCATGAGGCTCTCCTTGGTAATCCCGCACCAGAAACACCTCCAGTTCGACAACCTTGTCACCGTAGTCATGGCGTATGGTCATAAAGGGCTCTGCATCGGTCACGCGTATCCCGGTTTCTTCCTGGAGCTCTCTCCTCAGGGCTTGTTGTGCTGGCTCCCCGGGTTCACACTTGCCTCCGGGAAACTCCCATTTACCACCCTGATGCTGGTCCGCCTTGCGCAGCGTAATGAACGTAGACTGCGCCTTCAGGATCACTCCCACTGCAACGCTTATGTGTTTGACTGTCATGCAAATACCCAAAAAGCAAAGGCCGGAAAACCGGCCTTTAAATAACGTGTTGTCCGATAAACCCTATATCAGGAGAGCTTACCGTGACATTGCTTATACTTCTTACCGGACCCACAGGGGCACGGCTCATTACGACCGACTTTCTGCCCTTCACGGAACTGAGTCTGGGGTGTACCGGCAGCGCCTTGACCATCACCCGGGTGACGCTCCGTTTGATTTTCGTGACTCTTGCGTCGCTGCTCTTCCACCGCTTCCACATCAGATTCGGCTCTGACCTGAACTTTACTCAATACGCTAATCACTTCAATCTTAAGGTTTTCCAGCATCTCCGTGAATAATTCGAAGGACTCGCGCTTGTACTCTTGCTTGGGGTTCTTTTGTGCATAACCGCGCAGATGAATGCCCTGACGCAGATGGTCCATTGCTGCCAGATGCTCTTTCCAGTGACTGTCCAGACTCTGTAGCATGATGGCCTTTTCAAACTGGCGCAATACCGGTGCGCCGACCATCTCCTCTTTGGCCTTGTAGGCTTTGGCGATGGCATCCTGGATGCGCTCACGCAACACTTCCTCGTAGAGCTTTTCATCTTCATCCAGCCATTGCTGAATCGGCAGATCCACCTGGAAATCGGACTTTAAACGGTCTTCCAAATCCGGTACATCCCACAACTCAGACAAAGACTGCGGTGGAATATACTGACTGATCACCGTATCCACCACGTCATCGCGGATGGCTTCTATGGTCTGACTGATATCAGACTCGTTCAGCAGCTCATTACGTTGTTCATAGATGACCTTACGCTGGTCATTGGCAACATCGTCAAACTCCAGCAATTGCTTACGAATATCGAAGTTACGGGCTTCCACTTTACGTTGTGCATTTTCGATGGCTTTAGTGACCCAGGGGTGTTCAATGGCTTCACCGCGCTCCATGCCCAGTCTTTTCATCATATTGGCCATACGATCCGAGGCAAAGATCCTCATCAGAGAATCTTCCAGCGACAAATAGAAGCGCGACGAGCCGGGGTCTCCCTGACGGCCAGAGCGACCACGCAACTGGTTGTCAATACGACGGGATTCATGACGCTCAGTACCGATAATATGCAATCCACCTGCAGCAATAACTTTGTCATGCTCTTCCTGCCACTCGTTTTGGATACGCTCGACAGTGGAAGGCTTGGGGTCCTTGATCTTCTCCAGCTCTGCCTGCCAGTTACCCCCCAAAACAATATCGGTACCGCGGCCTGCCATATTGGTGGCAATGGTAACCGCGCCGGGGCGACCGGCCTGTGCAATAATATCCGCTTCCTGCTCGTGGAATTTCGCGTTCAGTACCTTATGGGGAATTTTGCCCTTTTTCAGCACCCTTGACAGCAACTCAGAATTCTCAATGGAGATGGTGCCCACCAACACAGGACGGCCCTTTTCCACACAGTCCTTAATGTCTTCGATGATGGCTTCGTACTTCTCTTCGGCGGTCAGATAAATCAAATCGGCACGGTCATCACGGATCATCGGCTTGTTAGTAGGAATAACCACCGTTTCCAGCCCATAAATAGACTGAAATTCAAAAGCTTCTGTGTCCGCGGTGCCGGTCATACCAGCCAGCTTGTCGTACAGACGGAAATAGTTCTGGAAAGTGATGGACGCCAAGGTCTGATTTTCGTGCTGAATATTCACCCCTTCTTTGGCCTCCACGGCCTGATGTAATCCTTCAGACCAGCGACGTCCTTCCATGGTACGGCCGGTATGTTCGTCAACAATGATAATTTCACCATCTTTGACGATGTAGTCGACGTCTCTCTGGAACAGTTTATGGGCGCGAAGGGCCGCATTCACGTGATGCATCAGGGAGATATTGGCAGCGGCATACAAAGACTCGCCCTCGGGAAGCAAGCCATTCTTATGCATGATCTCTTCAACCCGCACTTGTCCCCGCTCGGTAAGATGAATCTGTTTGGCTTTCTCGTCGATAGTAAAGTCACCATCGCCTTCCTTGCCTTCTTCATCTTCCTTTTCCTGCAGCTGTAACTCAGGAATAATGGCATTGACCCGTTGATACAGCTCTGAACTGTCATCGGCCTGACCGGATATAATCAGAGGCGTTCTCGCCTCATCGATGAGGATTGAATCCACCTCATCCACAACCGCGTAATGCAAGGGACGCTGCACCCTGTCATTGGGGCTGAAAGCCATGTTGTCACGCAGGTAATCGAAGCCGAACTCATTGTTTGTGCCGTAAGTAATGTCTGCTGCATAAGCCGCTTTTTTCTGCTCATGGGACATGCCAGGCACATTACAACCCACCGTCAGCCCGAGGAATTCAAACAAGGGTCTGTTCCAGTCAGCATCACGACGCGCCAGGTAGTCATTCACGGTAATAACATGCACACCCTTGCCGGTAACACCATTGAGGTAAGCAGACAGGGTGGCTGTCAGGGTTTTACCTTCACCCGTACGCATCTCAGCAATCTTGCCTTCGTGAAGCACCATACCGCCAATTAACTGCACATCGAAATGGCGCATTTTAAAGACCCGTTTACTGGCCTCACGCACCACCGCAAATGCTTCAGGAAGGATGTCTTCACTGCTTTGCCCCTGACTCAGACGCTCTTTAAATTCGGTCGTTTTCTGTTTTAGCTGTTCATCACTGAAGGCTTCATAATCGGCCTCCATTTGATTGATCACGTCGACCACTTTCCGTAGTTTCTTGATTGTTCTTTCGTTACGGCTACCAAATATCTTTGTAAAAATGCTCGAAATCATGGATGTACGACTTCCAATTATCTAAATTCAATTCTCAATTCTGTGTCAGGGGAATCGCAACGACACAAAATCCCTCATTTGTTCTACCCGCGCTAGCCCTTCTCAGGCCACTGGAGCCGCTCATTCCAGCTTCAGCTGGCCCGCTTAACGTGTTTGTCTCACGGATGAAACAAAAACAATCGGCCCGAAGCCGATTGTACAAATATTAAAACAGGAGTCAGGGATTTAGCCCTTTCGGTAAACGAACGGCAATGGATCGATCTGCTTTCCTCTGTTCAATACTTCATAGTGAACATGGGGTCCTGTAGAACGGCCTGTTGACCCCATCACTGCTATTACCTGTCCTTTGGTCACAACATCACCGACCTGAACCTGCAGATCCTTATTGTGACCATAGCGGGTTACCAGACCATTACCATGCTCAATTTCCACAAGATTGCCGTAGCCATATCGTTCCCCAGCCCAGGTGACCAACCCGGCGCCGGTGGCAACCACATCGTCACCCTCACTGCCGGCAAAATCCACACCTTTGTGCATTGCCGGCATACCCGAGAACGGATCTTTTCTCACACCGTAATAAGAAGACAGCCAACCGGAATTGATTGGACGCCCGGTAATAGCGCTTTCCTGCTCTATATGGTGATGACGCAGCACAGATTCAAGCACTTGCAGTTGCTTTGTTTTATTATCCAGTTGAGCCAACATCGCATCCATACGGCCAATCAGATTATCAGCCGAATCCAGATCCAGATCCGCCACTTCATGGGTGGGGCCACCACTGGCGGGCAATTCGGAGAAATTAAACTCCTTTGGATTGAGTGCAGACTCAGCAACTAACTTTTCCCCTAACGCATTCAGTCTCAGCAACTGCCCCTGCATTTCTCCCATTTTCACCAACATGCCGGTTAACTGCTGTTGGGTTGTTTGCTTCAGTTGCTCCACTTCGTGGCGCTGCTGAATTAATCCACTTTGCGTATAGGCAACGCGCTCAGCACTGTCTGACAACGGGTCTGTGCCGCGCGCAGCAATAAAGGTCAGGGCAAGGGTCAGCACGACCGCGGCAAGCAACTGCCGACGGTTCAGACTGAAGCGAAAGCTGGTCTTTTTCGTTTTTACTAACAGCGTTAAACTCATTGTTACCCTTGTAGGTTCCACTTTAAAGTGGCGTCATTAACCACAGACCGCGAGGTGACGGGGCCGGCTCATTCTATTGATTCTAAACTGAGTTGAGGTTAAAAAAAAGTTCATATCCTGTTTCAGGTTATAACCCGATACCTATGCGTATATAACCGCCAGTGGTACGCATAGAGCATGCCAGAAACAACAATGCCGCTGAACGCGGCATTGGTACTCTTTATTTTGCGATTATCCAGCCATAGCCGGTAAACCAAACCGGATCGGCAATTTTTCTTCAGACTCATAGCTGACGTATTCCCAGCAATCCTGGTGCGCCAACAACTGATTCAGAAGTTTATTGTTCAGTCCATGTCCGGACTTGTATGCACACAGCTCGCCGATTATCGCGTGGCCGCCAAGATAGAGATCGCCAATGGCATCCAGGATTTTGTGCTTGAGAAATTCATCCTCATAACGCAAACCTTCCTGGTTAAGTACCCGGTAATCGTCCAGCGCCACCGCATTTTCCATGCTACCACCCAGAGCCAGATCATGAGCATGCATATACTCAAGGTCTTTCATAAAGCCAAAGGTTCGCGCTCGGCTGACCTCATCAATATAAGAGGAGGTATCAAAGTCCATAACCATATGCTGGCGAGTCTGACTGATAACAGGGTGTTCAAAATCGATTCTGAAGTCCACACGAAAACCATTATGGGGTCTCAACTCTGCCCATTTGTCGCCATCTTCAACGCGCACAGGTTTGGTCACGCGAATAAACTTTTTCGCCGCATTTTGTTCTTCAATTCCTGCAGACTGCAGCAAAAAGATAAAGGGACTGGCACTGCCATCCATAATCGGCAATTCATTGGCATCAACTTCAACAATAATATTGTCCACGCCCATACCGGCCAGCGCCGATGCCAAATGTTCAACCGTAGAAATGTTGGCGCCCTGTTCATTGCTAAGACAAGTGCATAACATCGTATCTCCAACCGCATCGGCACGGGCAGGGATATCCACAAAAGGCTCAAGATCAACGCGTCGGAACACGATTCCTGTGTTCGCTGGCGCGGGTCGGAGAGTCATGGTGACCTTGTCACCTTTATGCAGACCTATTCCTGTGACCTGTACAGATTGTTTCAGAGTACGTTGTTTGATCATCTCGCTATAGCTCAATAATTAACCAGCTTGCAAAAGGGCGCGTATTTTAGTGGTTTGACCACAATTTGTCAAAATTACTACCATCGCTAAGTTACCGATATATCAGGACTTCTTCACCAATATGAAATATTTATGACAACAATTCACAAAATTGGTGCATTGCCCCCTGGCGATTTCCTTGCCCTTCCTGAATCAGGAAAGTGAAAACCGACAGCCCCCGGCTACCCCCGATGACCTGACAAATCAGTCAGCCTGCTTACGCAAAAATGCCGGAATATCCAGATATTCCAGATCACTGTTATGCTCGGACTTGTCTTCTGCAGAAGATGCTGAAGAAGATCTGTCCTGCGCCGTCGTTTTCTCTGTGCCACTTGCTGACTGCAACTGAAAATCGTTCGCCTGTTGGGTCGCGCGGCTTCCCGAGCGATTACTGACCAACGAGATTTCCGGCTTACGCTCGGCACCAATTCCCGTGGCAACAACGGTCACCCGCAGTTCATCTGACATATCCATGTCAATAACAGTTCCCACCACCACAGTGGCATTCTCAGAGGCGAAAGCCTTAACCGCATTACCAACGGTTTCGAACTCATCGATGGCAAAGTCAGGGCCGGCAGTGATATTCACCAGGATGCCTCGTGCACCTGAAAGATCAATGTCTTCAAGCAGCGGACAAGCAATGGCTGATTCTGCGGCCTCTTCGGCACGGTCTTCACCTCTGGCTGCCCCACTTCCCATCATCGCCATGCCCATTTCAGACATGACAGTGCGCACATCTGCAAAATCCACGTTGATCAAGCCCGGGCGGGTTATCAGTTCAGCAATGCCCTGTACGGCACCGCGCAGCACATCGTTAGCAGCGCTGAATGCCTGAAGCAATGGCGTACCACGTCCCATAACCTTGAGCAGTTTCTCGTTAGGAATGGTGATCAGAGAGTCTACGTACTTGGACAGCTCATCAATACCCTGCTCAGCAAACTCGATGCGTTTGCGACCTTCAAAAGGAAAAGGTTTGGTGACCACTGCGACCGTCAGAATACCCATTTCCTTGGCAATACGGGCCACTTCTGGCGCGGCGCCGGTACCTGTACCACCGCCCATACCTGCGGTAATGAACACCATATCGGCGCCCTGCAGGCATTCCTGGATGGTTTCACTGTCTTCCTCAGCAGCCTGACGGCCAATTGCTGGGTTCGCCCCAGCTCCTAAGCCTTTGGTTACCCCTGAGCCTATTTGTAAGGTGACATTGGCCTTTGAGCTTCGCAGCACCTGAGCGTCGGTGTTCACTGCGATAAACTCGACGCCTTCGATATTATGCGCCAGCATATGCTCGACGGCATTGCCGCCACCACCACCGACACCAATGACCTTGATGACGGCTTCTTCGTTATGATTGTCCATTAATTCAAACATACTTTCTCTCCGGTTTTTATTCTTAACAACATCTGACCCGATCCGGGGCCAAATCCCGCTAAACTGATTATTTAAAAGGTGCTAAAACTCACCCTTAAACCAACTCTGTATTCTGTGCCACATACCCTGCGACGCTTTCTGCTTTGCCAGTTGTCTGGTTCTCCAATGCTCTTTACCGTATTGCAATAAGCCAATGACGGTGGCGAATGTGGCATCTTCCACATACTCAGACAAGCCCTTGATATTCAGGGGCTGTCCGACCCGCACCGGCATCTGGAAAATTTCTTCTGCAAACTCTACCGCGCCCTCCATTTTGGCAGTGCCGCCGGTGAGCACGATGCCTGCCGCTATTTGCTCTTCAAGGCCGCTGGTGCGAATTTGCTCATGCACCAATTCAAACAATTCCTGATAGCGAGGCTCAATCACCTCCGCCAGGGTGTGTCTGGACATGGCGCGGGGCGGTCGCCCCCCCACACTGGGCACTTCAATGCTTTCTTCCATACTGACCATGTCCTTCAGAGCACAGGCATAGTTGATTTTGATCTCTTCAGCATGACTCAATGGAGTGCGAAAAATTTTGGCAATATCACTGGTAATCTGATTGCCCGCCACGGGGATGACTGCCGTGTGACGAATTGCCCCATCGGTATAAATCACAATATCAATGGTGCCACCACCAATATCAACGACACAGACACCGAGTTCTTTTTCATCATCGGTCAACACCGCATAGCTTGACGCCAATGCAGAGAATATCAGTTGGTCGTCATTGAGCTCACAGCGCTCAACACATTTCACCAAATTCTTAGCCATGTCATCTGCACAGGTAATGATATGGGCTTCAGCCTCCATTCTGACACCAGACATACCCACAGGGTTTTTAATGCCCTCCTGCACGTCAATGGTGAATTCCTGTGGCAGGACATGCAACAAGCGACGCTCTGCAGCAATGGGCACAGAACGGGCGGCATGGATCACGTTGTCGACATCTTCCTGTGTCACTTCCTTATTATTAATGGGAACCATGCCATTCTCATTCTGACATTGCACATGACGCCCGGAAATGGACATAAAAACGGAAGAGACGCGACAGTCCGCCATCAGCTCCATTTCATTAATGGCGCTTTGCACCGACTGTACCACCAGGTTCAGATCATTGACGCCGCCCTTATCCATTCCTCTGGCGGCATGCGTGCCGACACCAACCACACTGATGCCTCCGTCATCGAGAATTTCCCCAACCACGGCCTTGACCTGACTGGTTCCGATATCCAGCCCTACGATTAAATTGCGATCCGTTACCTTAGACACCCATCGGCTCCACTATTACTACTTCTGTTATTGGTTGGGTTAAACACCACATTCTTTTCAGCTCTGTTGTTTATCTGTTTGTTTCCAGCCTACAGCCAGTCCCGTGTCGTAACGCAAGTCCACATACTCTGGCTGGCGCTCACCCTGCATCAACAGCGGGTATATATCGACAAATCGCTGTAAGCGGTCGATAAATTCGCTGCGCCCCAAATTCAGTTCAAGTTCATTGTTAAGTCTGACATGCCAGGCAAATCGTTCTGTCAGTACGAGTTCTGAAATGGAGAAACCACTTTGTTGCAACAAAGCCAACATCGCCCGATACCCATCCAGCGCAGCCTGCTCACTTCCCTGCGGCCCAAACAGGTCGGGTAACACCAATCCCTGAGGGACTCTGGCGACAAAGCTCTCCGCCTTGTCATTTAACAACATGTCCTGGTTCCATCGGGCTACCGCCACTTGCTCCACCAGATGGACCTGCAAATTATTGGGCCAGTCTTTACGCACCGAGGCCCGATAGACCCAAGGCAATGCCTCAATGTCTGCCTTCGCCTGCCTGACATCAAGCTGAAAAAAACTGCCGGGCTGATTCTGACGAACCGCCCTGTCAACATCCTGTGCCGAGATGAACTGAAAATCACCACTCAAACGGATCGCTTTGACCGGCAGCCGCTGTTCATCTTCCAGCCAGTCATTGAGCTGATAAACGCCATATCCGAGCATCAGCAGCACCGCAGCCAGAAAACCCAACCCCAGCCATAAACCCAGTCGTGGTTTTTCTCTGACCATTAACTGCGTCATCTTGCCCCCAGACTGGTTTGCAGTACCGCCAGGGATAACTGAGCAAAGTCAATCCCGGTGGCTTTTGCAGCCATTGGCACGAGGCTCTTGGCCGTCATGCCCGGAACCGTATTCACCTCAAGTAAATAGAACTGGCCCTGTTCATCCTGCATAAAGTCAACGCGGCCCCAGCCCTTTCCGTCCACCGCATGGAACGCTCGCTGGGCCAGTGTGGCAAGCTGTGCTTCAACCTCATCGGTTAACCCCGCGGGACAGAAATACTGCGTATTAGAAGCCTGATACTTGGCCTCATAATCGTAGAAATCCCGGGGAGTCTGCATACGGATTGAAGGTAGCGCCCGACCATGAAGCAGGCTGACGGTAAATTCCCGCCCCTGAATAAAGCGCTCCAGTAATACATCCGAGTCATATTCAAAGGCCTTGGTAATGGCAATGTGTAACGCCTCAGCGGTCTTCACTTTCGCCATGCCGATACTTGAACCTTCTCGGGCTGGCTTAACCATGACCGTTCCGCCAAGCCGCTCAATTATATCTTCACAACAGGCAGCATCAAAGGTGGATTTTTCGGCCACCACAAAATCGCTGGTCGGTAAGCCAAGACTTTGCCATACCTGCTTGCTACGTACTTTATCCATGGCCAGCGCTGAGCCCAGGACGCCAGTCCCGGTATAGGGTAAACCCAGTAACTGCAACGCACCTTGCATGCTGCCATCTTCCCCACCCCGGCCATGAAGCATAATCACGACGCGGTCAAACTGGTCGTCCAGCAAATCAGACAAGGGCCTTTGGGCAGGGTCAAAAGCATGTGCATCCACACCGTATTCTTGCAGGGCTTGCAACACCGCAGTACCGGACTTCAGAGATACCTCACGCTCAGCGGAACTTCCACCGAACATCACGGCCACTTTTCCAAAGTCAGAAATGTGCATCAGTCGTGCTCCTGTGAAGATTGCATCGCAACCACGTCTAATTTCAGGGCCTGCAGTTTTTTAGCCAGTCCACCGATATTGCCTGCGCCCTGTGTCATGACCAGATCGTTGTCCTCCATCACGCCAGCCAGCACCCGGGGTAATTCGTTCACATCGGCCACATAAACCGGTTCTATTTCTCCGCGCTGACGAATGGAGCGGCATAAGGACTTACTGTCCACGCCTTCAATGGCAGGCTCACCAGCGGAGTAAATTTCCAGTAATAACAGCACATCGACCTGTGATAAGACGCGTACAAAGTCCTCATAAAGGTCTCGGGTTCGCGAGTACCGATGGGGCTGATAGGCCATCACCAGCCGTCTATCTGGCCAATTAGCCCGTGCTGTGGCGATGGTTGCCTCCACCTCGGTGGGATGATGACCGTAATCGTCCACCAGAATCGCTTTACCCTTACCGGTATCGTATTCCCCGAGGTACTCAAAGCGCCTGCCAATTCCCTCAAAAGATGATAAGGCATCCACAATGGCTTGCTCGTTAAGCCCCTCTTCCAGTGCCACGGCAATTGCTGCCAGGGCATTCAGTACATTGTGCCGGCCCGGCAGTCCGAGTTTCACTTCAAAGTCATGACCACTGCTGGTCTGTACCCGGAAACAACTGTGATTGAACCCATGACGCACCTCCACAGCACGCACATCGCGCTGTTCAGAAAAACCATAGGTGAGCGTCTGACGACCAATCCGCGGCAACAAATCCCGGACCACAGGGTCATCGCCGCAGACAACCGCCAGTCCATAAAAAGGGAGGTTATGGAGAAACTCTACATAGGTATCCAGCATTCGTTGGAAGTCGCCTTCATAAGTGCCCATATGATCCGCTTCGATATTGGTCACCACCGACACCATAGGCTGCAAATGTAAGAAGGACGCATCGCTTTCATCGGCCTCGGCAATCAGGTAGCGACTGCTTCCCAGACGGGCATTGGTGCCAGCACTATTAAGCAGTCCACCAATAACAAAAGTCGGATCTTTATCCGCATGGGCAAAAATGGTGGCCAACAGACTGGTGGTGGTCGTTTTGCCATGGGTTCCGGCAACCGCGATACCATGGCGAAAGCGCATCAGTTCAGCAAGCATTTCAGCACGGCGAATAACTGGCACCCGTGTTTCCCGGGCCGCCTGTATTTCCGGGTTATGTGGGTCAATCGCACTGGACACCACCACCACATCGACACCCTGTATGTTTTCCTGTTGATGACCAATAAAGACACGGGCGCCTTTTTCTTCGAGACGTCGGGTCATGGCGCCGGATTGCAGATCCGAGCCAGAGATTTGATACCCTTCATTAAGAAGCACCTCCGCAATGCCTCCCATACCGGCACCACCAATACCAATAAAGTGAATACGCTTAATTCTGCGCATTTCCGGTACCGCATAGGCCGTTTTTACTGTCATACATTTTGCTCCACTAGATACCGACAACATTCTGCAACCTGTGCGGTTGCATCCGGACGGGCAACGGTTCGGGCTGCCCGGCGCATGGACTCAAGTGAATGGGGATCACTGATTAACTGTTCCAGCCTCAGCCTGAAGGCCTCATCATTGAGGGTCTGCTGAGGTGCCAGAATGGCCGCCCCCGCCTCCACCAGTACCTGCGCATTCTTAGTCTGATGATCATCCACTGCGTGGGGCAAGGGAACGAAAACCGCAGGTAAACCCGCCAGGGCCACCTCGGAAACCGTTAACGCCCCTGCCCTGCAAATGATCATATCCGCCCACCCAAAGGCTCCCGCCATATCGGTAATAAAGTCATCCACCCGCACAGTCGTTTCCTCTTGCAACTGTTGTCGGTAGGCATTTTCCACCTGCTTTTGGTTGCCTTTACCACACTGGTGCCATACTTCTATCTTCTCCAACTTTCCCAGCACTGTCGGCATCGACTGATTCAGAGCCCTGGCCCCCAGACTGCCACCCACCACCAGCACCCTCACTCTGTCTGTGTCTTGCACCGACCTGCGCGTAATACCATCAAAGGCCTCTCGCACCGGATTGCCTACCCATTGATACTTCTCTTCATCGCGCTCACCAAAGGCTCCAGAGAAACCCATCAGCACTTTACTGGCCAGATGCTGCAACACCTTATTGGTCATGCCGGGAACCGCGTTTTGTTCATGGATAATCAGCGGTTTTCTGGTCAGCCAGGCGGCGATACCACCCGGTCCACTGGCGAATCCTCCCATCCCCAGCACCAGATCAGGCTGGCACTGGCGAATCACGTTACGAGCCTGCCAGATGGCCCGGACAAGCTGAAACGGCGCCGTGAGAAGCCGTAACAACCCATTCCCTCTGACGCCCTGTACCGACAAAAAGGAAATCGGATACCCGGCTTTGGGTACAATCTCTGCTTCCATGCGTGTCGCGGTACCCAGCCAGTGAATCTGCCAGCCGGATGTTTTCAGATAATCTGCCACTGCAAGCCCGGGGAAAATGTGACCACCGGTGCCGCCAGCCATGATTAACAGCGTTCGGGTCATGGCCGGCCCCCCCGCTTTTTATCATCACTGATCGCCTGCACACCATCCATACGCAATTCAAAGTCGATACGCACCAGGATGGCAACCGCCACGCTCATCAGAATAATGCTATTGCCACCATAACTGACCAAAGGTAACGTCAGCCCCTTGGTCGGCAGCATACCAGCGCTGGCACCCACATTGACGGTTGTCTGAAACGCAAACCAGATACCAATGGAATGAGCCAGATAACCTTCAAATGGTCGCTCCTGCTGCAATGCAAGATTGCCCAGTTTAAGCGCCTTGAGGACCAGCATCATTAACAAAGCCAAAACCGCACAAACACCAACAAAACCAAGTTCCTCTGCAAGGATCGCCATGATGAAATCGGTATGGGCCTCCGGCAGGTATTCTAACTTTTGCAGGCTATTTCCCAGCCCCTGCCCAAAGACATGCCCACGACCGTAGGCCATCAAGGACTGTGTCAGCTGATATCCGCTACCGAAAGGGTCCGCCCAGGGATCCAGAAAAGCGGTAATCCGTCTTAAGCGGTATTCTTCAAACATAATCAGTGCCACGACAGCGCACAGACCGCTGAGCAACAGGCCAAAGAACTGCCACAATTTCGCCCCGGCAAGGAAAAGCAGTCCAACCGTGGTGGCAAACATCACCACCACCGTGCCTAAATCCGGTTGCATCAACAGCAGCAGCGCTAACAGAAATAGCACGGCCAGAGGCTTAATAAAGCCTTTAAGGTTCTCTGTGACTTCCTCATACCGGCGCACCAGGTAACCGGCCAGATAGCAAAAGAAAAACAGCTTCGCCGGTTCGGCAGCCTGGATGGTTAAGGGTCCGATTGCCAGCCAGCGAGTAGCGCCGTTAACCGTGCGCCCGGCGACTAACACCGCGACCAACAGCAACAAAGAGAGCAGTAACAAATAGACGTTACTGGATTGCCACCAACGCATAGGTAGTTGCAGTGTGACCAGTGCCGCCACCATTGCCAGCAACAAATAAATGCCGTGACGGATAGCAAAATGAAAAGGATTGTCGAAAAGCCTGTCAGCAGCCGGCATAGAAGCTGACGTAACCACCATCAGGCCGATACTCATCAATGCCAGGGCAATGAGTAAAAAACCGATATCATAGGGGCGCTTACCCTGCGCATTATGGCGCAGCTGAAACAAACGCTGAAGATGATTAGCAGAGGTCGACACGCTCATGCGAGAGCCTCCACTGCATCGGTGAACACGTGCCCGCGGTGCTGATAATTGTCGAACATATCCAAACTGGCACAGGCTGGTGAGAGCAACACCATATCGCCATCGCCGGCCAGCGACGCTGCCGCAGCAACGGCAGCCTGCATGCTTGCCACTCTAAGCGCACCGGGCTTGAGCACAGCGATTTTTTCGGCATCTTTGCCAAGGCAAATGAGTTTATCCACAGATTTCAGAGCATGCTGTAACAGGGAAAAATCCGCGCCTTTCCCATCTCCGCCAGCAATTAACAACAGCTGCCCCTGCACCATAGGGCGCAATCCAGCTATGGCCGCCTCTGTCGCGCCGATGTTGGTGCCTTTAGAATCGTTTATCCATACCACACCCTTGTGTTCACGCACTTTTTCACAGCGGTGAGGCAGTCCCGTAAAGGCTCTCGCAGCGGCCACCACGCCCTGACTGGTCGCGCCCCCGGCAAATGCCAGTGCGGCCGCAGCCTGAATGTTTAACAAATTGTGCTGCCCAACTAACTGACAGGTTGAAAACTCAAGCAAATCTTCGTTCTGATAGCGGATCATTCCGGTAGCGGATTGATAACCTATATCCCTTGTCGACTCTCCGAGACCAAAGCTGATTTGAGGCTGGGTGTTGTCGGTGTCTGCATCAGGCAGGGTCTGTGGGTCGTCCCGATTGACCACCAGCAATCCGGCGTGACGATAGATACGTAGTTTGGCCTGCCGGTACGCCTCCATATCCGTATAACGATCCAAATGATCCGGACTCAGGTTTAGCACCGTCGCGGCAAGCATGGATAAGGAGCTCAGCGTCTCCAGTTGAAAGCTGGATAGCTCCAGGACCGCCACCTCATAATCACGCTCCAGCAAATCCAGCGCCGGTGTACCGATATTTCCGCCCGACACAGCGCGGATGCCGCTGTGCTCAAGCATTGCCGTTACCAACTGAGTGACGGTGCTTTTACCGTTGGAGCCGGTGACAGCCAGCACTGGCCTGTGATTAAAGCGGGCGAAGAGTTCGACGTCACCGATCACCTCAACCCCTGCTGCGAGAGCACGTTGGATAGCCGGTTCGCTGAGCGGCACGCCCGGACTCAGAATGATCAGTGATGTGGCTGACAACAATGCGCCGTCAAAGGGACCAAGGTTCACCTCAACCGACTCCGGCAAGGTCAGATTGAGGTCGCTACGACTGTCAAAAGCAGTAACCTTTGCACCCTGGGCTAGCAGAAATCGCACACAGGAGTGCCCGGTCAGTCCTAAACCGACCACAGCAACCTGTTGATTTTGTAGAGCCCGTTGCATCTATCGTTACCTGAGTTTCAATGTAGCCAGCCCGATCAGTACAAGGATCAGGGAAATAATCCAGAACCTCACAATCACGCGAGGCTCCGGCCAACCTTTGAGTTCGTAGTGGTGATGTATGGGTGCCATGCGGAAAATACGTTCTCCACGCAACTTATACGAGCCCACCTGCAAAATAACCGACAGGGCTTCGATGACAAAAACGCCCCCCATAATTAACAGCACCAGCTCCTGACGAACCAGCACGGCGAGAATGCCCAGCGCACCGCCCAGTGCCAGTGAGCCCACATCTCCCATAAACACCATGGCCGGGTATGTGTTAAACCACAGGAATCCCAGACCGGCACCAACAATGGCTGTACAGATGATGACCAGCTCACTGGTCAGGGGAATAAAGGGGATGTTCAGATACCCTGAAAAATTTACGTTCCCCGTTACATAAGCAAACACCGCAAAGGCACCGGCAACCAGGATAGTCGGGACAATCGCCAGGCCATCCAATCCATCTGTCAGGTTCACCGCATTACTGGTGCCCACCAGCACGAAATAGGTCAGCACGATGTAAAACATCCCTAACTGTGGCATGACATCTTTAAAGAAGGGGACGATAAGAGCGGTTTCCGGCGCTTGTTGGCTGCTGCTATACAGATAAAACGCCACCAGCAGGGCAACCGCGGAGAGCCAGAAGTATTTCCAGCGGGCGATGAGTCCCTTGGCGTCTTTACGCACAACTTTACGATAATCATCCACAAAGCCAATAAGGCCGTAACTGAGGATGACAAACAGCGACACCAGTACATAGCGATTACTCAAATCTGCCCACAGCAGAGTACTGGCCGTAATGGTCGCCACGATCAATACGCCACCCATGGTCGGAGTGCCCGATTTGGATAAATGGGACTGCGGCCCATCGTCGCGCACGGTCTGACCAATCTGCAACTTCTGCAGCCAGCGAATCATTACCGGGCCCAGCATCACAGACAGGATCAATGCCGTCAGGGTACTGAGAATGGCCCTGAACGTGAGATAGGAAAAGACATTGAAGCCTGTATTGAACTGTTGCAACCAGTCCGTCAGCCAGATCAGCATGCAATTCGCTCCCGCTGACGCTCAAGCTTTCCCAATGGTGAGGCCTCAATCAGCGCCACAACCTGTTCCATACGCGCGCTGCGCGAGCCTTTAATCAGAATACTGATATCACGCTTTTCACCCTCTACCTGCTGCTGCAGATAGTCCACCAACATCTCTTTGTCAGTGAAGTGCTTACCGGCCTGCGCAAACTGATCGCTGGCATGCTGGCTGAGAACCCCTACACTGAAGAGATTGTCAATGCCCTGCTCTTTGGCGTAGGTGCCCATTTCTTCATGATAAAAGCGGGCTTTCTCTCCAAGCTCAGCCATATCACCGAGGACCAACACCCGACGGCCGCTGAAACTGGCGAGCAAATCAATGGCGGCCCGGGTAGACGCCACATTGGCGTTATAACTGTCATCAATCAGCCTGACCTGGTTGGTCAACTGACGAATATTCAGCCGCCCTGTCACCTTCGCCATTTGTAACAGTCCCATTTTCACATCTTCAAGGGTCGCACCAACGGCCATCGACAACGCCGCTGCACATAGCGCATTGGTGACGTTGTGCATACCCGGCACCACCAGGGAAATATCTACGCTTCCCTGCGGCGTATTCATCTGGAACTGGGCACAACCATCCATGCCCAGAATTACATCTTCTGCATAAAAGTCACCCTGGTGCTCCGAAAATGTCTGAATACGTTTGTCATGCAATTTACCCTGCCAAAAAGACATAAACTGACTGTCGGCATTGAGTACCGCAAGGCCTTTTTCGGGTAAGCCCTTAAAGATTTCACTTTTGGCTCTGGCCACCCCCAACAGGCTGCCAAAGCCTTCCAGATGAGCCGCCGCGGCATTAACAATGGTGGCCGCATCAGGTCGGGTCAGCGATGTGGTGTAGGCGATTTCCCCCAAATGATTGGCCCCCATCTCCACCACGGCAAAATCGTGCTCTTCGGTCAGCTCTAACAGTGTCAGGGGCACGCCGATTTCATTGTTAAAGTTACCTTTCGTTGCCAGCACTTTGCCTTTGCGCGAAAGGATACAGGCCACCATCTCTTTGACCGTGGTCTTGCCACTACTGCCGGTAATACCAACCACTTTGACCTTTGCCAATTGTCGGATAGCGCCGGCTAATTGTCCCAGTGCCTGAGTGGTATCCTCAACCACAATGCAGGGCAACGTGGTGTCAACCGCCCGCGACACTATCAATGCACTGGCCTCTTTCTCAGCTGCCTGATGAACAAAACCATGGCCATCAAAATTAGGACCGGTCAGCGCTACAAACAAAGCACCGGCTTCGAGTTGTCGGGTATCGGTGCTCACTTTTTCAATCGTCAGATTCTCTCCCTCTAACCTGCCATTGACTTGTTGAGCAATCCATTCGAGTGTCACCGGAATCATGCGTTGTTCCCCCTGATCAATGTGGCTGCATACTCACGTTCGTTATAATTAATTTTATTGTCCCCTATCACCTGATAGGGCTCGTGACCTTTACCGGCTAACAGGATCAGATCACCGTCTTTGGCCTGAGCAAAGAGTTGACGGATAGCGGTCTTGCGATCCAGTTCCACCAGCGCGTTGTCTGGAGATTGCATACCGCCAAGAATCTCTCTGGCAATGACCATCGGGTCTTCAGAGCGACTGTTATCATTGGTAATCATCACCACATCCGCGCCCTGCTCTGCAATTTTTCCCATCAAGGGTCGTTTACCCTTGTCGCGATCACCACCGCAGCCAAACAGACAATACACTTTGCCCATGGCATGTTGACGCAGCGCCGCCAGTGCTTGTTGCAGGCCATCCGGTGTATGCGCGTAATCCACTATCAGTGCCCCATGTCCGCGCTGATAGAAAACCTCCAGTCGTCCCGGCACCGGTTTCAAAGACGGGATGGCCGCCAGCAAAGATTTGAGATCCGCACCAAGAACAAGCTGAGTGGAAACCGCCCCCAGCAGGTTGAGCACATTAAACTGCCCCATCAAAGGAGATAACACCTCAGCGCTTCCCCAACTGGTGTCTAACTGTATGCGCGCGCCGTGGGGCAGGTACTCTACCTGGGATGCCATCACATACTGGCACTGTGGATGCTTTGGCTGCCCCTCACCATAAAACACACTACGCAGGCGGTTGCCGCCAACTGCCAGCCAGTTTTCACTTTCTGAGTCCTGCTGATTCAGCACCATCGCCTGCAACCCCGGCTGATTCAGTAAGAGACGCTTGGCCGCCGCATACTGGTTCATGCTGCCATGGTAGTCGAGGTGATCGCGAGTGAGATTCGTGAATACCGCCACATCCGTTTTGATGCTGGCAATCCGGTGTTGCACCAATGCGTGTGACGATGCTTCCATCGCCACCAGGTTGGCTCCCTGCTGCTGCATTTCCCTGAGCAACCGTTGCATATTGATGGCATCGGGTGTGGTGTTCCCCAAGTCCTCCAGCGCCCCTTCCAGACCAGCTCCGAGTGTACCGATAGTGCCGGCTTTTTCACCAAGCAGGCGGGTCAGTTGTGCAATCAATTGTACCGTTGAGGTTTTACCATTTGTCCCTGTAACCGCCGCCACCTGTAACGCATTGGCAGGATGGTGATAGAATTCCGCTGCCAGGGCAGAAAGACACTCGCCAAGGCGATAAAACTGGACAATCAGCGATTGTTCGCGCATTTCCATCTGGCCGTGCTGCTCCGGCTGATCGGCCTGAGCCAGAATAGCCTTCGCACCCAGACTGACAGCCTGGGGAATAAAATCCCGTCCATCCAGCTGATGCCCCTTCAGTGCGACAAACAGGTTGTGGATAGCGACATCGCGGCTATCCAGTACAATGCGAGCCACCTCAATAGAGGGGGCTTCAATGCCAAAGGGCAACAACAAACGGCGCAAATCCATCGCGTTATCAGGAGTCATGCTGCGCTCCCCCACTCACCGCCGCCAGTGAAGACACCGCTTTATCATCAGGCGGAATATTCAGCATCTGCAAAGCGCCGGACATAATCCGGGAAAAGGTAGGAGCGGCCGTATCCCCGGCATAATAGAGATCGCCGCCGGGTTCATTAATCAATACGACTACCACTAACTCGGGGTTTGATACCGGTGCCAGCCCCGCAAAAATATTGACATATTCTTCACCGTAGCCACCCGCCACCGCTTTGCGGCTGGTACCCGTCTTGCCAGCAACCCGGTACCCATGAATCTGAGCCTTAGGCGCTGTGCCACCATCCATCACCACCGTTTCCAGCATGTGCACCATGGCGCGGGCATATTCCGGTGAGATCACAGACTCACCTTCAGGCTCCGCAGTGGCATTGGACTTAATCACTTTAAGGGGCAGTTTGTAGCCATCATTGGCAATGGTGCTGTACATTCTGGCAAGCTGCAGGGTGGTCACAGACAGGCCGTAGCCAAATGAGAGCGTGGCCAGCTCAAAGTCAGACCAACGGCGGCGCTCGTGAAAAATCCCTCCGCTTTCCCCTATGAGGCTGGTACCGGTGTCACCAACCAGACCAAATTGATAATAATTGTCAATAAAATGATTTTTGGGCACCGATAACGCCAGTTTTGAGGTACCCATGTTACTGGATTTGCGGATAACACCCGTCAGGTCCAGTTTGCCGTGATTCTTGCCATCCTGCACCATGCTGCCACCGATACGCATCCAACCCGGAGACGTATCCAGGGTATCCTCCAGCTCTACCGTGCCAAATTCCAGTGCCGCTAACACCGCCAGAGGCTTAGCCGTTGAGCCGGGTTCAAAGGTATCGGTAATGGCGCGATTGCGGATCCGATGTGCAGAAACATTGCTACGATTGTTCGGATTAAAAGAGGGGCTGTTCACCATTGCCAGCACATCCCCGGAATGCACATCTATTACTACCGCAGAGCCCGAAGCCGCCTTATAAGTTCCGACTGCCAGTTTCAATTCTCTGTATGCCAGAGCCTGAATACGCTGATCGATGGTCAGTTGCAAATCCTTGCCTGCATGGCCCTGGGTCTGCTCCAGTATTTCTACCTGTCGTCCTTTGGCATCACGACGAATCTGGCGGGTTCCCGGTGTACCGGTTAACCACTTGTCATAGAGCCGCTCGATACCTTCAATACCTTTGTCATCCACATCCGTAAAACCAATCAGCTGGGCAATCGTTTCTCCGGCAGGGTAATAGCGGCGTGATTCATCACGCAAATAGATTCCGGGCAGATCAAGCTCCTCAACATAGTCCGCCATGGCGGAGGAGACTTGTCGCTGAATGTAGACAAAACGCTTTTTAGGATCGCCCAGGCGACTGGTGATATGGGGTAATTCCTGCCCTAATACATCCGCTAAAGCCTGCCAGCGACGCTGATCTGAGAAACCGCCATTGGCATGAATCACTTTAGGGTCTGCGTAGATGGCTCGAACCGGTATACTGACCGCCAGCTCTTCACCGTTGCGGTCGCTGATAATACCGCGATGAGCGCGGGTGACACGCACGCGCTTGGTACGATTGTCGCCCTGCTGAATCAGCGAATCTGGCTCAATCACCTGAATATAGGCGGCACGCACCACTAAGGCGGAAAAGACCCCGACCACCACCGTTGCAACGAGAATAAAGCGCCACTCCAACAGCCGTGGGCGTGAATTCTGCTTGGCATGGGCTGAACGCTTGTTCATCGGATCCTCACCACCACTTCATCTGCCGGCTCGGGGCGGCGCATGTTCAGTTCTTTGGCTGCCATGGATTCGAGCCGGTTATGTTCAGTCAACGCACTTTGCTCCAGCACCAAATGACGCCATTCAACATCAAGCTGATCACGTTGCTGCATCTGTTGCTCATGACCGATGGCCAACTGGCGGTTGAGGTGGGCACTGAGGATCACCGCCAGTGCACTGAGCACCACCATTAAAAACAACAAAACCCGCCCGGGGTGGCGAGTCAGATCTGTCCAGATAAGACTGATAAGATTGAACTGGGGGCTGAGCGTCTTCATAGTTTCTCTGCCACCCTGAGCACAGAGCTGCGTGCCCGATTATTGATTTTGAGTTCTGCTTCTGAGGGCATCATGGCTTTGCCCACCAGTCGCATTGCCTTACCTTCATCGAGTTCTGCACTGGTTACCGGTAGCCTTGCCGGCACCTGCTTACCGCGACTTTGCTCGCGCATGAAACGTTTGACCAGCCTATCTTCCAAAGAGTGAAAGCTGATTACGGCCAGCCTGCCACCCGATTTCAGCGCGTGAAGAGCGCCTTTCAGTGCCTGCTTTACCTCATCCAGCTCACTGTTCACATAGATGCGAATCGCCTGAAAACTGCGTGTGGCCGGGTGCTTATGCTTGTCACGAAAGGGCACCGCTTCATCGATAAGGGCGGCCAGTTGGGCCGTGCGGGTGAGCGGCTGCGCTTCTCGCGTTGTGACGATGGCATGGGCGATGCGCCTTGCAAAACGTTCTTCACCGAACTCTTTTAACACCTGTACGATATCTTCCAACTCTGCGACGGCCAGCCACTGGGCAGCACTGATACCGGCTGTCGGGTCCATACGCATATCGAGTGGTCCATCACGCATAAAACTGAATCCCCGCTCAGCATCATCCAACTGAGGGGAAGACACACCAAGATCCATCAGCACCCCATCAAGTTGACCACTGAGATCCAGTTGTTCGACCACATCCTGTAACCGGGAAAAGGGGCTGTGTACAATGCTAAATCGTTGGTCGTCGGCTAAGGAGGTGGCCGCGTCGATGGCCGCAGGATCGCGGTCTAATGCGATCAGGCGTCCGTTGTCACCGAGCTGCTGTAGAATGGCACGGGAATGCCCGCCACGACCAAAGGTGGCGTCCAGATAGATACCGTCGGGCTTAATAGCCAGGGCTTGCAGAGATTCCTGCAACAACACTGACTGATGTGCTTGTTGTTCGGACATTACAAAGAAAAGTCCTGCAATCGCTCGGTTAGTTCAAAGCCGCCTTGCTGTTCAGTATCAATATCCTGATGAATCTGTTGCTGCCAGGTATCCGCATCCCACAACTCGAACTTATTCAGTTGTCCCACCAACATCAGCTGCTTTTCAAGGTGGGCATGCTGACGCAGCGGTGCTGACAAAAGAAATCGACCATTGCTGTCCATCGTGCCCTCAAGGGCGTAACCCAGCAAAAGGCGCTGTAAACGACGTTCATGAGGATTCATACTGGAGAGACGACTGAGTTTGAGTTCAATCTCTTCCCATTCGGAGAGTGGGTAAAGCAGCAAACAGGGTTGTTGTATATCAATGGTACACACCAACTGTCCCTGACAATCATCCAGCAGTGTCTGGCGATAACGAGTCGGAACTGTTACACGTCCTTTACTGTCGAGATTGATTGCATTAGCGCCGCGGAACATTCCCCTAGCCTTCTTATTAAAATTGTTTTTTCCACTTTTTGCCACTTTTACCCACAGATGACAGTTTAGGTACCACCATGGTCTAGTGTCAAGGAATAAAAAACGAATAGATCAGGGCCTGCAAGCCCTGATATATAAGGCCTTCACGGAACTGCTTGATAAGGTGGAAAAAAGTGGAAAAAGGTTAATAAAAAAATCTTCAGAGCAGAGCTAAATGCCTCAGGTAGAAGCCGTTTAACCATCACAACAAACAAAAAAGGCAGCCATCTGGCTGCCTTGTGCAAGTCATGTTCTGACTAGTTGGCTTTTGCCGGCTCCGCGGCTGGCTGAGCCTGTGGCGCGTCTTTTGGCAGAATCTGAATGGCGGCGATAGGCTGTTCACTTTTCTGAGACAACTGAACCAGTTTATTGAGCTGACCCATTGAGCTGAGCATGGCATACATGGCGCCCAGAAAACCATTGCGGTGCAGTTTCAATACCTGCTCATCATCTAGCTTCATCAGCTTCTCTTCGCTGATACTATACAGTCCAACCAATTGGCGTTGTTCACCACTGGCATAACGAATACCCAAGCGAAGCTCTTCTACTAAATCCAACTCTGTGATGGTCTTAACAAAATCCTGGGTCAGGTTTTCACTGTTAACCAGCTCTGCCATCAACTTCTGACGGCTTTCCATGTATTCAGACACAGAACCGTCTTCATTGAACAGAGCGATCCCCTCTTTTTCATTCACCAGGTCACTGTCTTTGTCGATGAAGATAGACAGTTGATCGCCATTGGGGCGAACGTCGAAAGGATAACGTTGCAAATTCAATGGGGCGAAATGACTCTGCCATCCTTCTGCTGAATAATAGAGGTTTACGCCTTCCACCAAACCATACAAACCGGTGCAGTGATAGCGGTTCGCCGCTTCATCTTTTACCAGAACCAGCGGTACACTGCTGGCAGCGCGAGCAAATTCGCGAATAGACACACCCACCAGATGCGACCCTTTACTGTGGGTAAGGCTGGGATCCTGCTTAATCTTGATGTTCTTATGCGCTTCTTTATCCAGTAATACGTAATTTCTTGCCATGTTAGGGTCTCTTTCAATAATGTGTTTTCACTATGTGGCGGCAAGTTTCCCCGATTTCAATACCAATGTCACCCCCGGACAATCACCGCAGTCACAATATCCTCTGTCAACCGGCTTATCTTGCTTTTGCGCCTGCAGAAGATTAGCTTTGCACTAAGATGATTTAGTCAGCGTCTGGGTTGCAATCTGTTAATAGTCGACAGGCATTCCATATGACTGTTGGAGCATCGAACTCTTTTCGGACGCACACATTTTGTCTGGCCAAACCATAAAGGGGTACATCTATGAGCAGGGCCTGGGCCAACAATGCCATTGAGACCATACAAGCTGACTTTCAACGCTCTTCAGACACACATCTGATTAAACTGCAGTTCGATGCCTTTGCAGATATTGATTTTTACCTTAAGGACGAGAGCACTCATCCAACCGGCAGCCTCAAACACAGACTCGCTCGCTCCTTGTATCTTTATGGGCTCACCAATGGCTGGATCCGTCAGGACACCCCCATTATTGAGTCGTCCTCGGGCAGTACTGCGGTCTCTGAAGCCTATTTTGCCAGGTTGCTGGGGCTGCCTTTTATTGCAGTGATGCCAAAAAACACGGCCGCCCGCAAAATTCAGCAAATAGAATTTTATGGCGGGCAATGCCATTTCGTTGATAAGAGCGACCAAATCTATGCCGAGTCTCAACGATTAGCCGAGAGTTTAAAGGGTCATTACATGGATCAGTTTACTTATGCTGAACGGGCAACGGACTGGCGGGGAAACAATAACATCGCCTGCAGCATGTTTGAGCAAATGCATTACGAACGTTTCCCGCAACCGGAATGGGTAGTTATGAGCGCGGGCACCGGAGGCACCAGTGCAACCATTGGACGTTATATTCGTTACAAGTGTTTTAACACACGGTTGTTGGTGGTCGACCCTGATAATTCCGTTTTCTATCCTTTTTATCACTCCGGCAATGATCGGCTGACTTCCATTGGCAGTAAGATAGAAGGTATAGGCAGACCCAGGGTAGAGCCCTCCTTTGTCCCATCCGTGGTGGATGAGATGTTACAGGTGCCGGATGGCGCCAGTATCGTCACCATGAACTGGTTGGAAAGGGTACTGGGACGAAAAGTCGGCCCCTCGACAGGAACCAATATGTGGGGGGCCTTGCAAAAGGCTCAACGGATGAAAGACGCGGGGCGTCCGGGTTCAATCATTACCCTGTTATGTGACAGTGGTGAGCGGTATCTGGACACCTATTACAATCCACAGTGGGTCAGCAACCATATTGGTGAAACAGAAAAATATGACGTGCAACTAAAAAGGATGGTCGGCGAAGAAAGCTAGCGTCCACTTTCCCTGTCTTTGTTAGTAACGTCATAGTAAGGACAGAGGAAAACAGCCATGTTAATCAAAATCGCCCGGCCCGGTGACTGTCGTGAAAATGAGGTCACAGATGAGGACATCTTTTTAAATCGTCGTCAGTTGCTCAAACAGATGGGATTCGTTGGCGCCGGCGCGCTGTTAGCCAACAGTCCGGGGGCCGCAGCCATTAATCTGTTTGGTGATGACAATGAGAAGAGGTTCCAGACCCGCGACCTGGAGTACACCCCCGGGTCTGAGAGTGCAGAGGTATTAACCCCAAAAGCCAAAGTCATCAGCCACAATAACTTTTACGAATTTGGCACTGATAAGCGGGATCCCAAAGAAAACGCACAGGAATTTAAAGTGAACCCGTGGCAGGTCAGGATAGACGGTTTAGTCGAAGAGCCCATGACCCTGGGATACGACGATCTCTTCACCCGCTTCGAATTACAAGAGCGCATTTATCGGCTCAGGTGTGTCGAGGCCTGGTCAATGGTGATCCCCTGGATTGGTTTTGAACTGAAATCTCTGCTGCAACAGGTAAAACCACTCAGCAGCGCCAAATATGTCGCCTTTGAAACCCTGTATGATCCTGAACAAATGCCGGGGCAGCGCAACCCCTTCGTGGGCGGCGGCATTGATTACCCCTATGTAGAGGGCCTGCGGCTGGATGAAGCCATGCACTCACTGACACTTTTGTCAGTGGGGCTGTACGGTAAAACCTTACCTCCTCAGAACGGCGCCCCGATAAGACTGGTGGTGCCATGGAAATATGGGTTTAAGAGCATTAAGTCCATCGTCAGAATTCGTCTGGTGGAGTCCAGCCCCCCGACAACCTGGAATTTGCTGGCACCCAATGAGTATGGCTTTTATGCCAATGTGAACCCACAAGTGGATCACCCGCGTTGGAGCCAGGCCAGAGAGCGGCGCATTACCAAAGGTGGACTGCTATCTAATAACCGTATCGATACTCAGCTGTTCAACGGATATGATGAGGTGGCGTCCTTGTATCAGGGCATGGATTTGAGACGTCAGTACTGATGGGCCTGAAGTTCCGGATACTACCCTGGCACGTGGTGCTGGCCAAAACACTCATCCACCTGATTTGCCTCAGCTGGGCGCTGCTGGTGTATTACCAGGCGACCACGGATCAACTGGGCGGCGATCCGGTAGAAGCGGTACTCCACTTTACGGGTATCGGCGCCTTTAATCTGCTGCTGATATCTCTGTGCATATCACCCCTGGCCAAGTTATTCCGTCAGGCTCAGTTTATGAGTTTCCGGCGTCTTCTGGGTCTGTACGCATTCTTCTATGGGTTTTTACATCTGGGCAGTTTCTTGTTGTTTGAGCTGCAACTCGAGTGGCGCCTGTTGCTGTCAGAAATTATCGAACGTCCCTATATTACCGTGGGTATGGCGGCCTGGCTGATATTATTGGCCATGACCATCACCTCCACAAAAGCCCTCCAACGTAAAATGGGAAGTCACTGGCAGACACTGCATAACGGCATTTACCTGGCTGCACCTCTGGTGGCACTGCATTATATCTGGTCAGTCAAATCCAATATCCTTGAGCCTTCGCTGTATATTCTGTTTGTCGCGGTTTTGTTGAGCCTTAGGAAGGATAAGTTGTTGCGCGCATTGCGACGTAGTCAACGCAGTGTCCGGCACCGGCGCGAACACTCAGGATGAACATGGCTCAAAATCGACGTGGTTCCCGACAGCCCCGGCATACCGTCCTTCCCTGGACATAAAAAAAGCCCCGCTTTTGCGGGGCTCTTAAGGGATTGGACAATTCACTCTCCTGAATTAAGAGGCGTCAAGACCTTCAGAAGAGTGATGTCCAATTCGGTGTTGCCGCGGGCAACTTATTGTTGGAATCCTGAAGATTTGATGACACAGGGTGTCTACCACTTAATTCGCCATTCTCTGAGACAGCCCTAGCAGGGCCAGCCCTTAATTAACTGATTCTGGACAGTAACTCTTTACCAATTTCAGTGGCGATATGGCCGTTGGCTTCTGCCCAGTCTTTAAGTGCCATACCATCTTTTTCGGCCACTGACAGGTCAGACTTACTCATGCGCTTAATCATGTACACGCCAGATTCAACAGAACCATTCTCCATCGCGTAGCGAATCAGGCTACTGCCACCACAGCTGATGCCGCCGTAATAATCGCCGAGACGCAATTTGTAATCGTCCTGCACAGACTTGAGCTTCTTACGCAGCTCAGACTTGTCATCGTTCTTAACGATAGTGCAGATGTTAGCCAGATCATCATTGATGTCTGCCTGACTGACAGGGGAAAACGCAACACAGGCCAAAGTAGTGAACAATGCAATAGCTGACTTTTTCATGGTGGAGCCTCTTAACAAATAAGGTGTAGTCGGTCTTGACGCAGACAAGAATACGCCAATATCAGCAGGGCTGGTATACGCCTGCCAGTACCTATGTATAGCAATTCATACCCATCTGTTTGTGGTGCCAGTCACGCAAGGCACTGCCACTGAGCGCCGCTCAGGAAGGCCATGATACTGTGGATCATGGTTAGAAAAAGGGGGGAGTTGGCCGATAAGCCGGGTTCTGTCGAGGACAATCATTCGTCTAGGCCAGCAATCGCTCACTGGCTCAAGCAACCTACCCGGTTCCGACGCGGGCCGCGCCAAGGAACCCTATTTGGTCTTGCTCCGGGTGGAGTTTACCTTGCCACAAGCTGTTACCAGTTGCGCGGTGCGCTCTTACCGCACCCTTTCACCCTTACCGCCCGGCAAGCCGGGGTTGGCGGTCTACTCTCTGCTGCACTTGTCGTCGGCTCGCGCCGCCCAGGCGTTACCTGGCACCCTGCCCTATGGAGCCCGGACTTTCCTCCCCTGTGTGGCCCTAAGGCAACATAGCGGCGATTGTCTGGCCAACTCCGGCGGCGATTCTAACGTCTTTACCTGACAAAGGCCATCAGAGCAGGTAGATTAAAAAAGAAGGTGAAAGATAACCAAGTTCCGCCGATACTAACAATACACTCATCAAGGAGTTGCTAAGACAATGAATCTGGTACAAAAACTCATCGCGGCATTCGGCTTCATCGTTCTGGTGATGATCATTCTCACCATTTCCGTTTCCGTCAGCCTATCCGGTATGCGCGAAGCGACAGACATGACCAACCATACACTACGGGTGGTCAATGATGCCGAAGACATCGTCAAACACCTACTTAGTATCGATAGCGGTCAGCGTGGTTATGTGATTACTAATGATAAAGCCTTCCTGCAACCTTATGATGACGGTAAAGCCGGGGTAGAGAAAAACCTTAAGACATTACGTCAACTGGTAGCCGATATCCCGGAGCAACAAAAACGCCTGGATGAAGTCAGGGCCATGTATGAAGAATGGCTGGAAAATGCCATCGACCCGGGCATTTCTCTCAGGGCCATAGGACTGGAACAAGCCTCCAGATTCGTTGCCCGTGGCGAAGGAAAGGACCGGATGGAAAAAATCCGCGCTAAGCTGGACGAGTTTATCGGTGTTGAGCAGCGACTCCTCGAACAGCGCTCTGAAGATGCCAACAGCGCGTCATTCACCACTCAGACCGCTGCCATTGTGGGCGGCATTCTGGTGATTCTGGTCGCGGCGGGGGCTGCCTGGTTATTCAGCCGCCAGCTTAAACAACGCCTGGATATTGCCATGCAGGTCACCACAGATGTTGCCGATGGCAAACTGGATACAAATATTGATGATAGCGGCAATGATGAAATTGCCGAGCTGCTTTCAGCCATGAATCACATGCAGACACAGCTGCGTCAGATGATGCAACAAATAGGGAAAGCCTCCACAGAACTTAACGATGCCAGTCAGTCAGTATCCAGCACCGCCGAGCAACTCTCGGTCTCTTCTGATGAGCAATCCAACTCCAGTGATTCTATTGCCGCTTCAATTCAGGAGCTGAGTGAAAGCATCCGTCATGTCTCCGAAAATGCCCAGGAAGCCAGCAGCATTGCCACCGAATCCGGCTCCAGTGCCGAGCAAAGTGCGCAGATCATGGAGAAAATGGTGGCGGCAATGAAACGCATCAATGATGTTGTGCGTGATGCTTCTGCGCAGGTGGTGGAATTGGGCAAGCAATCTGAGCAAATCAGTTCCATCGTCAATGTCATCAAGTCCATCGCTGATCAGACCAACCTGCTGGCGCTGAATGCCGCGATTGAAGCGGCCCGTGCCGGCGAGCAGGGTCGTGGCTTCTCGGTGGTGGCGGATGAAGTCCGCACATTGGCACAACGCACCAGCGAGTCAACCGATGAAATTGAAACCATGGTAGGACGCATCCAGCAAGGTACGCAGGGTACAGTGCAACAGATGGAACGTGGTGTAAAAGAGGTCGAAGAAGGGGTGGAACTGGCAGATCAGACTGGTATTGCGATCAGGGAAATCAGGGAAAGCTTTGATCGGGTGCTGAGTGTGGTACAGGATATCAGCAATGCCCTGAGCGAACAGAATCAGGCCAGCGACGAAGTCGCAAAACATGTTGAGCGCTTCTCATCCATGACCGAACAGAACAAAGAGGCCACGCAACATACCAGTGCGACAGCGCACCAGTTACAAACACTGGCCGGGCAGTTGGGTAAAGCGGTCAGTCGCTTCCGCTACTGATTAACACCCGGACAGATAACTGTACCTGTCTCAGGTATCTTTTTTTCAGCCTAAGCCTGCAGCCCGATAACGACAGACAGATCGGCGCTGCAGCGTTTCTCTGCTAAGCTATTGAATCTGTAAAATTAATTTATCGGAATAATTCGGCACTATGAGTGAGACCGTTGGCGAAAGCCGCTACACCAAAGAATTGCGTACTCTGATCAGTAAGATCCATGATGTCACGCCGATAAAAGACTCCTTGTATGAACAGGCTGCCGACTACTTCGCTGCACAGGCTGCCGAGGATGAAAAGTTGGTGCAGTTAAACAGTCAGTTAAAAGCGGCCACCGAGGCAGACAAGAAAGGCGCTGAGACACGTCAGCAAAAAGCACAACACAATCTCAAGGCCTTTCAGCAAAAACGCAAAGAAAACCGGATTGAACGACTACATAGCCTGCTGCAACTGTGCGAGCAGATCCTACATTTGGCAACGGGTAAAGATGAGCAGGAAACCCAACGCCATTGTGCCAGGTTACTGGGTACCTTGCTCCTGATCACACCCACAGAGAATCGCAAGGTTGGCCAGTTTAATCAGCGCAGCAAACATCTTTACAAGGCCGTGCTGAGCCTACTGTTACTGGAGCGCATGCTCACCGATAAGCAAATCAGCAACCAATATGTGCTCAAGCATGCTGAACATCGTATCGCGAATCCGAAAGACAAAGACGAACTTGCTACGTGCCCTTATCGTAACCATGTGCAGATTCCGTTATTAATGACGGCCCTGATGCAGGACGTCGGCCAGTATCATCCTGATGCACAGCGTATTCTTAAAGGCCCTAACGGCGATATGAATGAGTTCAGAGTGCTGGAAAAGGAACAGCGTCTTAGTCTGCTCAAGATTAGCTATCAACAGACCCTGACCTACATGAAAACAGGACTGGGTAAAAACGCCTACGTGGGAAATTCTAAAGAGGAACGGGATGAGTTCAATCAAAATGAAGACGAGAAGCTCAAGTTTATCTTTACCCTGTTAAAGTCCTCACTGGATCCCCAACAATCCATCGGCAACCTGCTCAAGGTGCCTCAGGTATATGCCTCTGTTGTATTGTCTACCAAAAGTGTTTACGAGTATGAGTCACTGCCAAAGGCCGCCATGGTGCTTGAAAAGGCGGCAGAAAAAGGGGCACTGAATAAAACCGCAGTCGACAGTTTTGTGCGTATTGTGGGGTACTTCCCACAAGGCTTTGGGGTAACCTATATCCCTAAAGATTCCGATCGACGGGATCTCGACCGCTATGAATATGCCATCGTCACCAGCTTGTATCCGAATAACCCTCAGGTGCCTCATTGTCGCACCGCCACCAAAAGTCTCACCTTTACACAATTCGGTCAGGGCATCCGGGTTGGAACAGAGAATAATCTTTACTACCCACAAGCCCGCAAAAAGCTGGAGCGCATGAGTAAAGAGCGACTACTGGAGATTCTGAGTAAGCTGGTATCCAATTTCGAAGAGCGTAAAGAGCTGGATCTGTTACCCAAGTGCTGGCATCCCTATACCTACTTCTCATACGCTAAGCACCAGAATCTGTGGAATAAAAAAGCCACGAAGACCAATTAGATCCTGCTCAGGGCGGCCACTTTCCTATTGAAGCTGCAACCCAAGTTGATACAGGGCATTTTTCTTCAAACCATAATGGCTTGCGGTAATGGCAGCAGCCTTTTTAAGTGGCAGTTCTTTCGTCAGGCTCATCAAGAGGTTAATCGCCTCATCCGGCATTTTACCGCTCTCTTCTTCACCTGGCCCTACCATCAGCACAAACTCACCTTTTTGGTGCACAGGGTCGGCCTGCAGCCACGTCGCCACTTCTGCAGCCGGGCCCTTTTTAAAGGTCTCAAAGGTCTTGGTCAGCTCCTTCGCCAGTACCAGAGTACGGTCTTCTCCGACCTCTTCAATTAATAATAAGACGGTGTCCAGTATCCGTCTTGGCGCCTCATAAAACACCGCTGTGCCCTTTGCATTTTTCAGACGGGATAACTGTTCGCGGCGAGCCATCTCTTTTACTGGCAAAAAACCATAGAAAGCAAACTGATCGGTGGGTAAACCACTGGCACACAGCGCCGCAATCAGAGCGCATGCTCCGGGAATCGGTACGACCCGGATGCCTTGTGAGCGGCAAAGGTTGACCAGATGGTAGCCTGGGTCGCTGATCAACGGCGTCCCGGCATCACTGATCAGGGCAATGTCCAGCCCTTGTTGAAGCTTAACCAGTAATTGCTGTGCTCTCTGGGCCTCATTGTGATCATGCAAAGATAACAAGCGAGCAGAAATACGATAGTGATCCAACAGCCCTTTGCTATGGCGTGTGTCCTCAGCCGCAATCACTGCGACCTGCTGGAGAATCTGCAGGCCCCTTTGACTGATATCTGCCAAATTGCCGATTGGCGTGGCGACTATGTATAACGTTCCGACATCCGGCGCAGATTCTGTGCTCACGTGTTAACCCTTTGATTGTGTTCCCGCAAGCCACATCATAAACTAGCAGCCATGATATTTCGCCAGGAAGTTGAAACACTGCCAATGCTAAATTTGCGTAATCTGACAGTATGCCTCACGATCACCTTGTTGAGTGCCTGTGCTTCGGCACCTGACACCCGGGTTAGGGATCGGGTAACAGAGCTACCACAATCCCCCCGACAGTCGGAAACAGTCAGTGCTGAAGAGCTCTATGCAAAGGCCAGGCAGGCACCCGCACCTCAACAGGCGGGACTGTTATTGCAGGCAGTTAAAGCCTGGCATCAGGAAGGGCGCTGTGAGACGGTGTTAAAGGTGCTAAGGCCCTTGCTGCCAGAACTGCGTGACAACCTCGAAGTTGATCAGGCCAGGTTATTAAGAAGTGAATGCTTACTTGAGTTGGAAAAACCGGAACTGGCGGCAGCCAGTCTGGAAAAAGTGAGCAGGCAGTTACAAATTCTGCCCGCCAGACTGAAACTCAGCGCGGCCCTGGCAACCTATCGCAGAGACTATCTGTCAGCGGCCAATGATTTAGCGGAATTGCTAAGCCTGGATCCTGCTGCGGCAGACACTCTTTATCCACAAATATGGTCGTTACTGGAAAAAGTAGATAGTCAGCCACTGCGCACCACAGTAACAACCTCAGATTATTTGTCTCCCTGGATGGAACTCAGTCACATCAGTCGCCAGGCACCGGTAAGTGACCTGCAATGGCAAGTGGAACAATGGCAGCAACGTTATCCTGACCTGCCCCTGCCGAGATCTTTACAACAACTCCAGCAACCCTATGCGCCACAAAGGGTTGCCGTTATCCTGCCCCTATCGGGGCGTCTTGGCAATCAGGGACAAGCCTTGAAAGAAGGCATGCTGGCGGCCTATTTTGTAAACTCCCAAACAGATAAGCCTCAACTGAGCTTTTATGATTCCGTCTTGCTCGACGAAACCCGGGTCCAGCAACTGGCATTAGAACATGACTTCGTCATTGGTCCGCTACTCAGAGAGAATATTCCGACAATCCTCAGCCAATTGCCCGAGTCCACCCCTGCCCTGATGCTCAACAGGGTAGAGACAGAGAATCCGGCTCCTCATCATTACTTCTATTCGCTGGCGCCGGAAGATGAGGCCGAGCAACTTGCCAGCTACTTGCACAGCGAAGGCTATGGGATGCCGGTATTAATAACGACAGGCAGGCCTCTATATGAACGCATGGCGGAACATTTCATCCAACAGTGGCAGAAACTGGAACGTCGGCGCCCCAAGCTGTTTACCTTCACAGACAATAAAAGTATGCGCGAAGCGGTGGATGCAGTACTCAGCATCGACCAGAGTGAACGACGCATCCGGGTGGTCGAGCGGTTGGTCAATAAGGAAGTGTATAGCTTTGCCCGTAATCGACGTGACGTGGATGCCATCGTGGTCTTTGCCAATCCGTCACAAACCGAATTACTTAACCCCATGATCGAATCCAGCATCAGTCCCTTTGCCAGTATTATCCCTGTGTTTGCCAGCAGTCGCAGCTTTAGCCAGGAACTCAGCAACAACAGCCTAAGGGATCTGCGCAACCTGGTTTTCGTGGACATGCCATGGATGTTGCCGGGCAAAAACAGTGAATTCAAAGCAACGGCAAACGCATTATGGCCGGATCGTAACGACAGTCAGAACCGGTTGTTTGCCATGGGCTACGATGCCTATAACCTTGTGCCTGACCTGATGCCACTGCGTCAGCTTAAGGGGCGTTTCGTGCAGGGGCTGACCGGGGAGTTGACTCTGGATCGGATGCATCGCGTGATCCGCCGTCTGCCTTTCGGTAAAATTGAACAGGACAGGGTTGTGGCCTTTGAGGGAAATTAAGCAACGCCTGTCGGCAATATTGGGACAAGATGCTGAGACCCGGGCCTGCAAATACCTTCAGACTCAGGGACTGCAACTGGTGATAAAAAACTATCGCTGTCGGTCGGGCGAAATCGATTTAATCATGCAGGATCACCATGAATGGGTATTTGTTGAAGTGAAATATCGTTCTCGCACCCACTTCGGACACCCTGCAGAATACTTTGATACAAAAAAACGCAGGAAATTTGAATCGGCCATGTTTCAATATATGCAGCAAAAAGGGCTGAATCCGGCACTCGTTCCTCACAGAATTGATCTCATTGCCATCACCGGCAAACACATCCAATGGATAAAACAATTATGATAGATGCGATCAGAGACAGCTTTACTGAGAGTATACAAACCAAGATCGCCGCCATCGAAGTGCTGCCTGAAGCCATAGAAAAAGCAACCTATATGATGGTTCAGGCCCTGATTTCCGGAAACAAAATCCTTTGTTGTGGATGTGGACGTTCCGCTATGGATGCGCAGCAATTTGCATCACTTTTGCTTACCCGCTTTGAAGGGGATCGCCCTAGCCTGCCTGCGCTGGCCTTATCGAGTGACGCTGCCACGTTAAGCTCTGCAGCTGAAACCCATAGCCATAATGAAATATATTCCCGTCAAATCCGGGCATTGGGTCAGGGTAGCGATATCTTGTTGGCCATCTCTGTAGACGGCAATTCACGCAATATTATTATGGCCATGGAGGCTGCACTGAATCGCGATATGAGCATTATCGCGCTAACAGGACAGGATGGTGGTGAGATGGCCGGTCTGCTCGGACCCAATGATTTGGAAATCCGGGTGCCTTCCAATAAGCCCCAGCGAACTCAGGAGGTGCATCAGCTGGTCATTCACACTCTTTGCACTGGTATTGATAATTGTCTTTTCCCCGAACATAGCGGAGATGAATAAGGTGAAAAAAATAACCCTGTTACCCCTACTACTGATCTGTCTGGTTTTGCTGCAAGGATGTGCTGCAGTTGTTGTTGGAGCCGGTGTTGGTGCGGCTGCGGTTGCCCATGATCGGCGTACAGTAGGAACACAGTTAGATGACAAGACTTTAACGTCTCGCATCAACACGGCTCTGAATGAAAATGCCAACCTGAAAAAATACGCTCATATCAATGCCTATGTTTTCAACGGCGTGACATTACTGGTAGGTCAGGCGCCCAATGACGATTTAAAGCGCCAGGCGCAGCAGGTTGCCGAATCTCTTCCCCATGTAACCAAGTTGCACAACCAGATACGCATCGGCTCGCCAACAGTCACCTCAACCCGCACCCATGATATCTGGCTGGCCACCAAAGTCCGCAGTGTATTACTCACCGATAAATCCGTTGATGGGCTGCATATTAAAGTCATTGTTGAAGACTCTGAAGTCTTCTTAATGGGTCTGGTTACGCGCCAGGAGTCGAATCAAGCGGTGGAAGTGGCTCGCAACATCGATGGCGTGGCGCGTGTGGTCAAAGCATTCGAGTATCTTTAGAGAATTAGTATTCCAAAAAGAACAATATTTATGCAAAAAGATATAAGCACATCCACCCAATACGTAAATAAATCATTCCAGTTTTTTAGGGTATAGCTTTACATCGGCCAGTTGAATGGTTCTTTCCTAACTAAGTGCGCCTGTGCCTAGGGGCGCACTTTGATCTTCAGCCTTAAAATTACATTTTTTTACAAATGTGTTTCGGGATATTGAATTCTTGAACCATTCGTAATAAAAACGTAATTGTGGTGTCTGACTGCTCCTACCACTTCTGTGGCATCAGTCGGATTACAAAATAAAAAAGCACACCAACAACCAGTTGGGTCAATGTATTCCAGGGAAACACTATGATAAGAAAAAGCAAAGTCGCGAAGGCGATTCAATACTCATTGCTGCTAAGCTCCATGGCCATTGCGCCGGGTGCTCTGGCTCAGGCAGAAGATTTACTTGAAGAAGAGACGCTCGAAGAAGAGCCGGTAGAAAAAGTGGTCATTACCGGTTCCCGTATTCGCCGCGCCGAATTCTCCAGTGCCTCCCCCATCCAGGTCATCGATGGTGAAGTGTCAAGAGAACTGGGTTTGTTTAATGCCGAAGACATGTTGCAAACCAGCACACAGGCTTCAGGCCTGCAAATTGACAACAGTTTTGGCGGTTTTGTACTGGATAACGGTCCGGGAAGCTCTACCATTGGTTTTCGTGGACTGGGCGCAGCAAGAACCCTGGTGCTGATGAATGGTCGCCGTATTGCACCTGCTGGTGTAGGCGGTGCCCCCGTAGCGGCCGATCTCAACCTGATTCCGGGTGTGATGATCGACAGAGTTGAGAACCTTTTTGACGGTGCATCAACGGTTTATGGTTCAGACGCCATTGCTGGCGTGGCCAACATCATCCTGCGTCAGGATGTGGAAGGATTCGAATTTGAAGGGTCTTATTCCAACCCTGAAGCCGGTGGCGGTGAAGAAGAGATCTTCTCACTCATGTACGGTAAAACCTCTGACAAGTGGTCCTTTACCATTGGTGCTGAATACAACAATCAGCGCAGACAGTCTATTGCTCAGAACGCTTTCACCGGAGAGTGTACCGAGCTCCATTATGAAGATGAGCAGGGTAACATTCTGTCCGAATACCGTGGTTTGGCTCCATCAGCGTTGCCAGACGACGCCTGTGATATCTTCCCCTTGACCAACCGTGTATTTTTTAACAACTTTTACGGAAGCTTGTATTACACGCCCGGAAGCACCAATACCGGTATCGATAACTTCACTGAAACCGGTATCCCATTCAGCCTTGTCGGCTTCCACCCTAGCTGGATAGCGGTCGATGACAACGGAGATGGCATTGCCGATGCGGGAATCGTTGACGGCAATGGCGATGGCTTGCAGGATATTTCCTTCAAAGACCCCTTCTACGCTTATGGTCGCAGTGACTATTACCGTTCTGGAGACTTTATCAGTGCCAACAAGCGCTACTCTGTGATGGTTAATGGTGATTACAGCTTCGGCGATGATAACGACACCAGAGCCTTCTTCGAAGGTCTGTATGCCAAAAGAAATTCTGACTCCTTTAGCCCCGGTGGCCAGTTCTTCCCGGTGGTACCGGCTTCTAACCCCTACAACCCTTGCGGTATCTATGCTGAACAAGACTGTCTGTCCTTCCTGGGTGTACAGGGCGGTCGGGTTCTGGCGCAGCCTATTCTTAACATCCGCGGTGATCGCGACCAGAGCGACGTAGATGTCTCTCAATATCGCCTGTTAGCCGGCCTGGAAGGTAACATCGGCGCCCTGGATGACCTCGGCATGGGTAACTGGGTGTATGAAGTGCATGCAGCATACAGCTCGTCAACGGGTGAAAATACCATTCAGGGTGTTCACAGAGGACGATTAAGCAACTCACTGAACACCTCAGTACTCAATGACGACGGCAGCATTACCTGTGGTAACGGCTCCGATGGTTGTGTACCGGTAAACCTGTTTGCTCCTAACATCTATCAGGAAGGTGGCGGTACTTTCACCGATGCAGAGGCTGCGTACCTGTTTACTGATCGCTATATGGAAACCAAAGTTAAGCAAACCATGTTCAGCGGCTTTATTACCGGTGACTTGTTGAGCTTGCCATGGAACGATGAAATTGTACCGATCGTACTGGGTGCCGAGTTCCGTAAAGACGAAATTGAATCAAACCCCAACGAAGCAACTTCTGAGGGCCTCATCCAGCACTACTTCTCAGATAAGGGAGCCGATGGTTCGCGTAATCTGAGGGAAATCTTCACTGAATTTGAACTGCCGCTGGTACGTGGTCACAAATTTGCCGAAGAGCTGACAGTGACCGCGTCTGGTCGCTGGACAGATGAGAGCTACTACGACCCTGCTACGACGTACAGCCTGAAAACTGTCTATCGTCCGGTAGAGTGGTTTACACTGCGCGGCACCAAGGGAACCTCGTATCGTGCGCCTAACTTGCGCGAGCGCTTCCTGAACGGCACCACAGGGTTTAATGATGTAACCGATCCTTGCGTTGTACCTACCGCGGCAAGAGACGGTGACCCATTAGATCCAAACGCCTTACCTACTTACAATGCAGGCAACGACACCCGCCAGCAGCGTGTACTTAATGCCTGTATCGCCAACGGTGTTGATCCTACCTCCCTGGGTATTGGTAGTGCGCAAAATACCTACACGCCTCAGGTCAACGTGGAAATCAGCACGGGTGGCTCTGAGACACTCAGTGAAGAGAACTCAACCGCTAAAACATGGGGTCTGGTATTTGAACAGCCCTTCAGTGATGCCTTTGATCTGACCTTGTCAGCTACCTGGTATGACATTGAAATCGTAAACGCTGTGGTAGAGCCGGGTAACCAGTACATTGTTGATCAGTGCTACGACAACCCTGACATACCTGATGGCAGCAGCGGTTTCTGTAGCCGTATTACCCGTGAAGCAAACGGTGATATGACACTGCTGGATGCCAGCTTTATCAACGCCGGGCTGGAAACCTCCAGGGGTATCGATTACAACGTCTACTATAGTCAGGACTTTATTGTTGGTGAGAAAACCCTGGGCGTGACCTTTGACCTGTTAGCCACCAACATGAAAGAACAGATGTTTGATATTCTGGGCTCAGTTGATGACAACGTGGGTGAGCCGGCATTCCCTGAATGGCGCGCCAATTCACGCCTGTCACTCGAATACAGTGACTTCCGTGTTAGCTGGATCACCCGCTTTATTCAGGGTGGTGAGCTGGATGATCCAGAAGAGTTCGACCCGACCAATGCGGCGTGTGATGGCCTCAACATAGGTTGCCGTCCTGTACCCTATACAGAAGACTACTATCGTCACGATGTTGCTGTGAACTACACACAAGACAACTACAGCGTGACCTTTGGTATCCGTAACGTCTTCGATGAAGCACCATCGAAAGCTGACGATGACGGTGTGTTCTCTGTGCACAACATCCCACTGGGTATTGGCTATGACCTCTTCGGTCGTACTGCCTACTTGAACTTCGGTATGAATTTTTAATTAATACCGATTAGCAGGTTAAATAGCACCAATTGTCTTACAGTTGGTGCTATTTTTTTTCACTCAACACTAAAAGAGCAAGTCATGAAATGTAGCAAGTTAGTTTCTATTACTCTTTTTGGCCTAATCTCAATGTTTGCATCAGCAAAACAGACGCTGCCATTAGATGCCTTTGCCATGCTGCCTGCCATTCAGCAGGTGAGCGTATCAAGGGATGGCAAACAGCTGGCAATGCTAAGAGCCACCAGTAAAAATGGCGATTACATTATTGAGGTGCGTAAGGTCGATAATCTCAAGGGCGAACCCGTTCGGCTGGGCGCGGATCGCATGGAGATCACTGGGTTCCAGTGGTTAAACAATAAAAAGCTGGGGGTAGGCTTTCGCCAGAACATTCAGGATGGCAACAAAAACTACTGGGTTAGTAAATACGCCATTGTCAATGCCGATGGCAAGGGCGACTGGCTTGTTCCCTTCAGAAGTGACAGTCAGGCCAGCTTTTCACTGCTAAGCTCACTGCCGGGCGATGAAGATGAAATACTGCTGGAATACGATATCAACAATAATCGTATTCCCGATGTCATCCGTTTTAACATTGAAAATGGTCGCAGCCGCACTGTTCTTCGGGGTAACACAGAAATCAGTGGTGGATTTATTCCTGATAACCAGGGAGAGATTCGCGCTGCTCAGGGCTTTAATGCTGCAGATACCACCATTGACCTGTATGCCCGTGCATCCACAGAAGATGACTGGGTTAAGGTCAAGAGTATTTCTCCTAAGAAACGGGAAGTGTTTGATTTTCTCTACTTTTCAAAAGAGAGTCCCAGCAAGGTCTACATAAAGGCCACTCTGGGCGAAGATAAGGCCGGTATCTATCTGTACGATATTAAAACCGGTGAATACTCGGAGCGCCTGTTTGGCCTGAAATCAGTAGATGCAAGTTCAGTGGTACTCAGTAGCAAGGAGGAAGACAGAGGTGCCTTACTAGGCTTCAGTTTTACCACCAAACACCCGGATGTTTATTTTACCGACCCCGCAGAACAGGCGTTACAGGAATCCATAGAAGCACTGTTTGAAGATAAGTTTGTGCGTATGGTCAGTCGCTCTGAAGATGACAATGTCATTGTGATCAATACCCGTTCAGATAAAGATCCCGGCACGTACTACCTGCTGCAGGACAAGCAATCCCTGAGTAAACTGGGTGAGGTCTTTCCGCTTATCGAACCGCAGCACCTGTCTGATGTAAAATACATCAGCTACAAGGCTGCTGATGGCTTAAAGATCCCGGCCTACGTCACCATTCCCTCTAAAGGTGAAAAACCTTACCCCACCGTGGTCATGCCTCATGGCGGTCCCTGGGCCCGTGATGTCGTGATCTATGATGAGTGGTCGCAGTTACTGGCACATCATGGATATCTGGTAATACAGCCTCAATTTCGTGGCTCTGAAGGCTATGGCCTGAATCATTGGATAGCCGGAGATAATGAGTGGGGCCTGAAAATGCAGGACGACATGGATCAGGGCGCACAGTTCCTGGTAGAAAAAGGCCTGGCCGATCCAAAACGTCTTGCCATGTTTGGCTGGAGTTATGGGGGCTATTCTGCATTTGTCGGATCTATGCGTGAAAACAATATTTACCAGTGCACCATCGCCGGAGCCGGCGTCAGTGATCTGGCACGCATCAATGCCACCCTGCACGACAGTATCTTCCTTAGAGAGCTACAGCGACCAACGATTTCAGGCGTTTCACCGCTGGACCAGGTAGAAAAAGTCAATGTGCCCATTATGGTGGTTCACGGTGATATCGATCAGCGTGTTCCGGTAGAGCACAGCCGCTTATTCGTTGAAGAACTGAAGGAACACAATAAGGATTATAAGTACGTTGAGTTAGAGGGTGCCGACCACTTCTCCAACACCTTATATTACAATCACAAGACACAATTCTATTCCGCCATGCTGGATTGGCTTGAGAATAAGTGTTTCTGAGAACAACCTGTATTCATCAGGTACAAAAAAGGCGCCTCAGGGCGCCTTTTTTTATAGACCTATTATTATTTAACCACTTTTAATTGTGGTTTGCCTTTGGAAGGTGGCGGCTCCGGTGGTGGCGGCGTGTTATCCGGCTCATCATCTTCCGCAGTGAAGATCGTCCCTGCGCCATTTTCTCTGGCATAGATAGCCATAACGGCTGCCATGGGAATATGCAGTCTGCGTGCTACTCCGCCGAAACGGGCATCAAAGGTGACATCCAGATTACTCAGCTGTAATTTGCCGCACGCAGAGGGGGAGATATTCAACACTATCTGACCATCCCGTACATGCTCCTGCGGCACCTGGGTACCCTCAACCGTGGCATCCACCACCAGGTGCGGCGTCAACTCGTTATCCAGAATCCATTCATGGAAGGCCCGTAACAAATAAGGTTTGTTCGAAGTCATTACTGCCATCAAAGCGGATTGTGAATTTCGCGTTCCTGATCCGTCAGCGATGCTTTAAAGGACGGACGCTCAAAAATACGGTTCATATAGTTCTTCACGTCTTTGGCGCCATTACCCGTCAGTTCAATCCCCAGCGCCGGCAAACGCCACAACAGCGGTGCCAGATAACAATCCATCAGACTGAATTCTTCACTCATAAAATAGGGGTTGTCAGCAAACAGTGGCGCCAGCGCCAAAATGCCTTCTCGCAAATCGTTGCGAGCCGTAGCAATATCACCTTCTTTCTTCATAATGCGATCGGCAATACTGTACCAATCCTGCTCTATACGATGCATCATCAGGCGACTCTGGCCTCGGGACACCGGGTAAACCGGCATCAACGGCGGATGGGGGAAGCGCTCGTCCAGATATTCCATAATAATGTGTGAGCGATACAGTACCAGTTCACGATCCACCAGGGTTGGCAAGGTACCGTATGGGTTTAACTCCAGCAAATCTTCCGGCAGGCTGGCCGGATCAACGAAGCTGATTTCAACGCCCACGCCTTTTTCTGCCAGGACAATACGTACCTGATGGCTGTATATATCCAGCGTATCCGAGAACAATGCCATAATTGAACGCTTATTGGTGGCAACGGCCATTCACACTCCTCCAAAACCCAAAAGTAATGGGCTACTTAACGCCCATTCATAAAACGATAAAAAGGGCAGTGTCAACGTGCACACTGCCCCTAAAAAATTGCGTGTCGCCATTATACCTGAAAAACTGCCTAATTAGTGCACATCGCGCCAATATTCTTTTTTCAGCAGATAGGCGAATACGAAGAACACCAGAATAAACACGATAACCCAGCGCCCGATACTCTCGGCCTCCAGCCTCGAAGGCTCGCCGAGGTACACCATGAAGTTCACCAGGTCGAGTACCGCTTTATCATATTCCTCAGGACTCAGCGTACCAGAACCATCTGATTTAATTCCGGCATAGACTTCTTTCATCTCACCATCAATCATCCGCTCTTCATGGCTATCGTAGGGAACACCTTGCAATTCTTGCAGTACATGGGGCATACCCACATCGGGGAACACTTTATTGTTCACACCAAAGGGACGACTGTCATCCACATAGAAAGTGCGCAGGTAGGTGTATAGCCAGTCGGCTCCGCGAACTCGTGCCACCAGCGTCAGATCCGGTACCGCCGTACCAAACCATTTTTCAGCCGAGGCTTTGGGCATCGCGCCTTTCATGTAGTCACCGACCTTCTCACCGGTAAACTGCAGATTTTCCTGTCCCAGTTCAAGCGGTACACCGATATCTTCAAAGGTACGCTGATACCGCTGGTATTGTGCCTGGTGACAACCCATACAGTAATTCATAAAGATCTGTGCACCACGCTGCAAAGAGGCTTTGTCGGTCAGATCATACTCTGCCTTGTCCAACGGATAGTTGCTGCCTGCGGCAAACACCAGTGAAGGAAGTAAAAAGCTCAGCAATACGACAAGTTTTCTCATTTGCTAATCCTCTCTGGCAGTGGCTTGGTTTTCTCATTCTTACTGTACAGCCATAGCAAGGCGAAGAAGCCAAAGTACAGGAAAGTACAGATCTGCGAGGCCGTGATTTTCCAGGGTTCCTGAGGCGTACCGCCCAAATAACCGAGGAACACAAAGACTGCGGCAAACACCAGCAGGTTATATCTGTGAATACCACTACGATAACGCCAGGATTTCACCTTACCGCGGTCTATCCATGGCAACAGCACCAGCATGATAATCGCAGCGAACATGGCGATAACGCCACCCAGCTTGTCTGGTACCGCCTTCAGAATGGCGTAGAAAGGCGTAAAGTACCATACAGGGAAAATATGCTCTGGCGTTTTCAGCGGGTTAGCATGTTCGAAGTTCGGATGCTCCAGGAAATAGCCTCCCATTTCCGGGTTAAAGAACAAGACATAGGCAAAACCCAGCAAGAAAATGGTGAACGCGACCAGGTCCTTGAGAACGATATGAGGGAAGAATGGCACCACATCATCAACAATATCGTACTTGTTGGTGTAGTATTCGTGCATCTTCCACTTGGTCTTTTCTTCTTCTTTGAGTGAACCTTTCTTACGCTTCACTTCAACGCCGTCAGGGTTGTTGGAACCCACTTCATGCAGGGCAACAATGTGCAGGAACACCAGAATTACAATCACCAGTGGCAACGCGATTACATGCAAGGCAAAGAAGCGGTTTAACGTGGCGCCAGAGATAACATAGTCACCCTGGATCCAGATTACCAGGTCTTCACCCACCACAGGAATCGCACCAAATAAAGACACGATAACCTGAGCACCCCAGTAGGACATCTGGCCCCATGGCAGCACATATCCCATAAAGGCTTCAGCCATCAATGCCAGATAAATGAACATGCCGAAGACCCATAGCAATTCACGGGGCTTCTGGTACGAGCCATAGATCATGCCTCTGAACATGTGCAGGTATACAACAATAAAGAACGCTGAGGCCCCAGTAGAATGCATGTACCGGAGGATGTAGCCGTACTCCACCTCACGCATGATGTATTCAACGGACGCAAAGGCACGTTCTGCTGAAGGCTCAAAACTCATGGTCAGCCAGATACCGGTCACGATCTGGTTAATCAGTACGATGGTGGCCAAGAAGCCAAACACATACCAGAAGTTCATGTTTTTCGGTGCGGGATATTCCATGGCGTGCATTTTTGCCACGCGCATCATAGGAATACGATATTCAATCCAATCGAGCAGTTTATTTGACATCTCAGGCTGCCCCCTCTTCAGAACCAATCAATATGGTGTTGTCGTCGATGTAGTAATAAGGGGGCACCACCAGATTAAGCGGGGCAGGTACACCCTGAAAAACACGGCCAGCCATGTCAAATTTAGAGCCATGACAAGGACAGAAGAAACCTTCAGGTACACCTTCCACTTGTTCGGCAAAGGCACCATTTTTCAGGTGCTGTGGTGAACAACCGAGGTGAGTACAAATCCCCAGTGCGACCAGATACTCTTCTTTGAGAGACCGGTATCGGTTTTTTGCAAATTCAGGTTGTTGAGGTTGTTCGGAGTCGGGATCCCGTAACTGGTCTTCATGGGCAGCCAGAGATTCGAGGGTCTCAGGGGTGCGGCGGACAATCCACACCGGCTTGCTGCGCCATTCAACACGCAACATCTGACCAGGCTCTAACTTACTGATATCAGCTTCCACATCCGCCCCGGCTGCCTTGGCTTTGGCACTGGGATTCCAGGAAGCGATAAAAGGCACTGCGGCACCTACCACTCCGACTCCGCCTACTACCGAGGTAGCGATGGTCAGAAATCGGCGCCGCCCATTATCTACTGGCGCATTACTCATCCACTTTACTCCAAAGGTTGGATTATGTGCTTTCCAGGCCAATTGTCTTATTTTTATCTGCGCAATTGTGACAGGAAAGTCTGAGGTTATGATTTTAGCCGGAAATGATAAAAGAAAACCCCTTTAAAACACAAGGAAATGATGGACAAAACAACAGATTAGTTAGCATGAATGGATAAACCGCAGAAATTTAGCTGCTAAAAGCACTAAAACTCCGGGAGAGTTTTAGGACAGCTTTCGCTTATCCCGCGAAGCGGGTGAGTCTCATGGATGAGACAAACAAAAAACCCGGCAAATGCCGGGTTTTTATATAACAACAAAACTGTCGTATTAACGCTTGGAGAACTGAGGGCGTCTGCGTGCTTTGTGCAGACCCACTTTTTTCCGTTCCACTTCACGGGCGTCACGAGTAACAAAGCCAGCTTTACGCAACGCGGGGCGCAGGGCCTCGTCGTAATCCATCAGTGCACGGGTAATACCGTGACGAATGGCGCCGGCCTGACCGCTGATACCACCACCAGAAACAGTGATGTACAGGTCAAACTTATCGGTCATCTCTAACAGTTCGAGAGGCTGACGAACCACCATACGGGCAGTTTCACGACCAAAGAACTCTTCCAGAGAAAGACTGTTTACTGTGACTTTACCAGTGCCCGGGCGAATAAATACGCGAGCAGTGGAGCTTTTGCGACGGCCAGTGCCGTAATATTGATTATCTGCCATTACTCAATGCTCCTTAAATATCCAGAACCTGTGGCTGCTGAGCCGCATGCACATGCTCAGAACCAGCGTAGACCTTCATTTTGCGGAACATCGCGCGGCCCAGAGGACCTTTTGGCAACATACCTTTTACCGCTCTTTCGATGATCAACTCAGGCTTGTGCGCCTGCAGTTTTTCGAAAGTGGTCTCTTTCAGTCCACCTACGTAGCCTGAATACGAATAATACATTTTGTCCTGAGTCTTATTACCTGTAACCCGAACTTTTTCTGCATTGATGACTACAATGTAGTCACCTGTGTCCACATGTGGCGTGTACTCAGGCTTATGCTTACCACGCAGACGACGGGCGATTTCAGTAGCCAGGCGTCCAAGGGTCTTGTCTGTGGCATCAACCACAAACCAGTCACGTTTTACCGTTTCTGGCTTAGCAACAAAGGTTTTCATTTCTCGTTACCCAAAATTTCAAATTTAGTTACTTGTGCACTTGCTGCAAGGCTTGCGCCAGCATCAAGGCTGCTAAAATCAGGTGAATTGCCCCTTCGAGCATCCTGATTGTTCCGCTTTCCCAAAGCGGCTCGTGTAACTGGGCAGGGCGCGCATTATACAGCAGTAAAAAATAAACGCGAGGAGAAATTTTGCGCATAAAGAGGTCAGGTTGCAGACGTCAGCTTTCAGTAGCCACCGCAAAGCCTTACTTTAATTACAAAAGGCACAATCCCACTGAGGACTGACAACTGAAAACTTGTCTGGCTCTGCAACGCTACCAAGAATAATGCCTTTCCTGTAGTGCGTAATAAAAAGCAAACCACGCTATTGCAAACCATTCTCATTTGCATTAAATTGAACCTGCACTACTCCTCAAGTCTACTGGTCTTTCTTGGGAGTCATACCAATTCCTCACATGATTGGTATTTACCGGGCGGGTTCTCCATGGCCCGCCCGGTTTTTTTACTTCACTAAACATTGTCTCATTCAGCTTGGTGTGCTTTGTGTTGCGTCACCATCGAATATTTCTTATTCTTCAGTGATGGCATAAGGGTATGGCAAGGGATTATAACGTGAAGGATACGCACAACGGACGCTTAACCATAGCCGGGTGTGGACTGCACCCAGGCCACATGACACTGGAAACCCAAAGCCTTATTGAAGCGGCGGAAACGGTGTTATTGGTTGCCCCCAACCCCCTGTCGATTCAGCATATCCGTCAGCTCAACGCTAATACAGAACACCTCGGCAGGTTTTACAATATGGGCTATTCACGCCCAGAGATATACCGTCAAATGGCCCTTCGCATAATCGAACTGGTGCAGCAGGGCCAGTCAGTGTGTGTGGTGTTTTACGGCCACCCTGGCGTATTTGTCTCGTCTACCCGCATGGCGGGCCGGGTATTGTCAGAACGCGGTTACCCCGTCACCATGTTACCAGGCATCTCCGCAGACGCCTGCTTATACGCCGATTTAGGCCTTGATCCGGCCGATACCGGCTGTCAGAGCTATGAATCCACCCGCTTTTTACTCACCCGTAGAGATGTCGATAACAGTGCGGCGCTGATTTTATGGCAACTGGGGCTGACCGGTGAACACAGCATGGATAAGTTCGAACCCGGGAAAAAGGGCCTGGCAGCCTTAAGCCGACTATTGCAACAGAGCTATCCGCCAGAGCATCAGGTGTGTTTATACGAGGCTCCGACCCTGCCGGGCTTTGAGCCCCGCAAGGACTGGATGGCACTGACCGATCTGGCACCGGCGGATGTGAATACTATTACCACGCTTTATGTGCCAGCATGTCAGGAACCGTCTTTTGCGGCTGAGCGCTTAGCATGGCTCGGTCTGAATGAGGATGACATTCGCCATTGGGATGAATACGAAGAAATTGAGGTGTAAGGCGTTGCAATCAGGCAACATACTATGGCAAGAAGAGGAAGAAGATATGGATAATTTAAGCCGTTTCTATCTGGAGTTGGCGACCAACACCAATAAGCTACAGACCTTTAACCTGAGCGAGGATAACCGCCGCGTTATGTTAGAACAAGCAGGCGTTAAGGATATTGATAACATCCTTAACATGGATAAAGAAAACCTGCGCCAGACTCTGGCCAAGGCGCTGATTGAGCAAACCGGCGACTGGCAGGGGCTGGATAACACCGCTGGTAACGATGACAATAAAAATAATATCGGTCGTATTGGCCGCACAGTAACCCACTGAGGTCTGCGTGTGCCGGTTATTGTGCTTTCTGGCTGTGCTTGCATCGGTATCATTCCCCGATGCAGGCGCTCAGAGTCCGGACAATAATCCGGCACCGGGCTCGGCTTTTCAGAAATCTGTCAGCGGTAACTGGTTTGCCGAACGTACCGAGCAACTGGCCCGTAATCAGCCCGAAGATGCCCTTACCCTGGCACAGCAGGCGCTGGCGTTTTTTGCCGATAACCCCGATCCCAGTGCCCATGGTCGGGTACTAAATGCCTCGGCCTATGCGCTGTACTTTATGGGCCGATATGGCGAGTCCATGCAGCACGCCCGTGACGCCGAACTCCTGGCCGAACAGCATAAATTACCTGCCGTCCGTGCCCGTGGACTAATGTTACAGGCCAATGTATTACAAAGTGTCGGCGAATACCCCCGCGCTATAACCAAATACCAGCAGGCCGCCAGTTATTATCGTGAAGCCGGCAATCAGCTGTATGAAGGCTATTGTTATAATAATATGGCCAATACCTACAAGGCCGCCGGACAGTACCAGACCGCCCTGGAGTATTATCAGCAATATCGGCGTTTAGCGGCAGGTGAAGATAATTTGGCCAGTGCAGAAAAAGGTACTGGTGATGTATTTCTGCAATTAGGAAATATCGATGAGGCCACACGCTATTTTAAAAATGCACTGGCTCTCTATACTGAAGCTCAGGATAATCTGGGAATAGCTATTGCCAGCAATGCCCTAGGGGAAGCCAAGCTTAGCAAAGAGGATATTCCCGGAGCTATCGCTTTACTTGATAAAGCTATCGAATTGTCCGTTCAGAATAACCTTCAATACACTTTATTTAGTTCTCTTGTTCTGAAGTCTTCCGCCTTAAGCAGACAAGGTGAGATGGAGCAGGCTCTGGCATTGCTTCTACAGGCCCGTCAAACCGCTCAGGATATGGGAAGTAAAGCAAACCTAAGCAAAGTCGAATACCACCTTGCCGATATTTACCAACAACAAGGTAAGTTGCCGCTCGCTTTTGCAACCCTGAAGTCGGCCCAGCAAACAGAGCAGCAGTATCTGAGTGAGCGCAGCGCCAGGCAGTTGAGTGTCATGCAGGCGCTGTTTGACAGTGAAACCAAAGCCGCACAAATAGAACAGCTTGAGCAGCAAAATCAGTTGTTACAACTGGAGCAGGAAGTCAGTCATCAGAATACCCAGAATGCGCGGTTAATGGCGGCCATGCTGTTTGGCGCACTGGGATTGATCACACTGTGGGCCGTACATATTTTTCGAGAACGTCAACGCTTAAGTCGTCTGACAGAAGAACTGAAAAAAGCACGTCAGCAAGCAGAGTCAGCGGCTCAAACCAAGGCGGCATTTCTGGCTAACATGAGCCATGAGATTCGTACCCCCATCAACGCAGTGATGGGCCTGAGTCGACTGGCTCTGGATACCGGCTCAGCGCAAGAAAAGAAAGGCTACCTCAACAAGATCCTCGATTCCGGTAACACGCTGTTACGACTGGTGGAGGACATTCTCGATTTTTCCCGCATCGAAGCGGGAAAATTACATATCGACCAGATAGAGATGAAGCCTAGCCAGGTGATCAAGTCCGCGCTGAATATGAACACGGTGCAGGCCCATGAGAAAAGTTTGTCACTGATCACCCATGTTGCACCGGACACGCCGGTTCAGGTGATCGGCGATCCGTGGCGTATACAGCAGGTGCTGGTGAACCTTATCAGTAATGCAGTAAAGTTTACCGCCGAAGGACACATCACGGTATCTGTACGGCAGCGAAATGATCCTCATCATGGGGGCCCTACTCTGCTATTCAGTGTGGCCGACACCGGTATTGGCATGACCGACGAACAGCAGAAAAACCTGTTCCAGTCTTTTTCTCAGGGTGATGACTCTATCACCAGAAAATATGGCGGCACCGGATTGGGCCTGGCGATCAGTAAACAATTGTGCAAGCTGATGGGAGGTGAGATCTGGGTAGACAGTGAACCCGGAAAAGGATCCACTTTTAGCTTTACGCTACCATTGAAACTGCCTCTGAAACACTCGGAGGCTGGTGCTGAAGTCATGCCCCGTGTCGCCAACGCCATGCCAGCACCGCCGGATTTCAGCGGATACACTCTGCTTTTAGTTGACGATAACAGTATTAACTGTGAAGTGGCGAAAGGCATGTTGAATAAAACGGGTGTGCGGGTGGATATCGCTTCAAGCGGCGAGCAAGCACTGACGCTATTGCAGCGTCAACCTTATGATCTGATTCTGATGGATATCCAGATGCCGGGGCTGGACGGCCTCAGCACAACCCGAAAAATTCGCGAAGACCTGCACATCCAGACGCCTATCATTGCCATGACCGCTCATGCTTTGGCATCCGATCGATTGAAATCCGAGCAGGCTGGAATGGATGCTCATCTGGCCAAGCCCATAGAGCCCGCGCAGTTGTACCTGATGCTGGAGCACTATTTACCCACAACACCGGTAAAGACACCTGTCTCTGATGCACCGTCCCCTTCCGCAATCTCCTCATTAATATCACCGGATGCACCACGGCAGCGACCTGAACAGAGCATGGAAGCCATCAGCGGCCTTGCAGAACTGGATACGACAGGGGCTTTACAGCGCCTGGCGGGAAATACTGAGTTGTATATGAAGCTTATTTATAGCTTCTGTCGAGACCAACAACATACAGCCAGCCGCATAAGGCGTATGCTGGCAGCTGACGATCAACAGGGCGTGTATCGTGCTGTTCATTCTCTCAAATCCAGTTTCGCTTATATTGGTGCCTTCAGGTTGTCACAGGCCTGTGAGGCGCTGGAAAGCAAACTGTCTGGCGAGCATCCCTGTGGCAATGATCTCAATGACATCTGTCAGCACCTTGAGGCCTTACTCGACACATTAAAGCCCCTGTGTACGGACAAGCATGACACGGTCAGAACACTGAGTCAGACTGAGCTCACTGACGAGCTCAGCGCCCTGATTCCGATGCTGCAACGATCCGATCTCAGTGCCCTGGAACACCTGAATAATCTGCAACCTCAGCTTGCAGATCCTCTGCTTTGTGACAAGTTTGAGCAACTTGTACAATTCACCCAGGAAGTGGAGTTCGAACAGGCAACGAAATTGGCCAGGGATATTCTGACTCAACTGACGGAACGATCAGACAATCATGAACGCCGTGACGAAGAGCAGGGAAAGAGCACGTCATGACACCACGCCAACAGATATTAATCATTGACGATGAGACCGACAACCTGATGATTTTAAGTGATATTCTTAGAAATCAGGCCGATATTCTGCTGGCCAAAAACGCCCAGCAGGGGATCCGCAAAGCCACCGAACTAAAGCCGGATCTAATCCTCTTAGATGTGGTCATGCCTGGCATGGATGGCTTTGAGGTCATGACAATGTTGCAGCGCGATCCCGCCACCAGTGATATTCCGGTTATTTTCATTACCGCTTTGGGCGACATTCAGCATGAGGAGCGAGGCTTTCAGCTTGGCGCCTGTGATTACATTCAAAAGCCATTTCACACTACCATCGTTCTTGCACGCATCAGACTCCACCTGGAACTGGTGCGTCAACGCAGAATGCTGGAACAACTGGCAAATATTGACCCTCTGACCGGTATCGCTAACCGTCGTCGCTACGAAGATGTACTGAAAAAAGCGTGGCGGGTAGCGCTGCGCAGACAAAACCCTCTGTCTCTGGTTCTGGTGGACATTGATAACTTCAAACACTACAACGACCACTTCGGGCATGCCGCCGGGGACAGAGTCTTGCAAAAAGTAGCGGGAACACTGAATGAACGTTTGCAACGACCCGGCGATTTGGTCGCGCGCTTCGGTGGCGAAGAATTTATCATTTTGTTGCCCGATAACCCAAAGCAAGGTGCGATAGACGTCATGGAGCACTGTCGTCAGGCGATTGAAAAGATGCCACTGGATGAGTTTAATCATGCAGATATTGGCAACATCACCGTCAGCATAGGTGGCTATACCTGTCACCCTGAAGTAGATATCAACCCGCAGGACGCCATCAAAATGGCAGACGACATGCTGTATATGGCGAAACACAAAGGCAAAAACCGTATCCTGTGGTTTTGCGACAATCAGGGGATCAGCGAGTTGCCACTAAATACCCCGTCCACCTCATCGTTCTGAGACAATGGCAGGCCGGTTGGATGGCCACTCTTTTAGCGAACCGATATTAGTGCGCCGCAGGGGCACTGGCTCGTGCAATAATCATCTCTACCTGACCACTGTCCACCAACGCTGTGATCGACTGATTCAGTGGCGCTAATAAGTGTTGCCAATCCCTGTGCAATTGAATATGCAAGGTTGCACGATCATGTACCGGGCCTTTGACGACTTTTCCGGGATGCTGACGCAGCCAGTAATCGAGGATGCGCTCATTAACAATAGCCACATCGGCCCGCCCACGGGCAATAAAATCAAGCACCGCGGATTCGTTCTTCAGATCAATACGCTCACCAAAGTTCTCTGCACCGATATAGCCATAGCCTCTTACCAGCGCCACACGCTTGTCATGTAAGTCCTCCAGACTTTCAATGGGAAACACCTTTGTCGGCGCAAAGACAAACAGGTCCTGAGTGTAAAACAGCGGATAGGTAAATAATTGGATCGCTTGCTGGTGGGGCTCAGCATACCAGACCGGATTAGCGCAGCATGCCATAGCAATTTTTCCCTGTTCGAACATGCGCTGATTCCGACTCGACGGCATCGGTATCAGGCGATATGCGATTCCTGCCTGTTCCAGCACAGCTTTAAACAAATCAATGTAAATACCCCGATACTGGCCTCCTTCGTCTTTATAGGCCAAAGGCGGTTTATCGGTATCAAAAATGGGCAGAATCAAAGGCTCTCGCTTCTGTGCCTGTGCCTGTGCCTGTGCCTGTGCCTGTGCCTGTGCCTGTGCCTGTGCCTGTGCCTGTGCCTGTGCCTGTGCCTGTGCCTGTGCCTGTGCCTGTGCCTGTGCCCAAAGCGTACAGACACTGCACCACAGTGCCAGACCTATCAGTATCTTTTTCATGCTCTGTGATCCCTGAACCTGTTTCCATAAGTGGTTATTCACACTCCGTTGCCCTTATCCTATCAGCAGTGTTGTTGTGTCGGCGACGAGAATCTTGGCTCATCGCATAAAACTGAACACTGCCGCCATTGAGTAGATTTATTGATTGACGCTGTGAGAGCATACGTTCTTTAGCTTAATCTGGATGTCCATGCAGCGCGTTATATCTGTTTTCTCTCTTTGCATCGCCATGACCGCCGCTCCTATTGCGGCCAGCGAACTCGAACGCATTGTGGTGACCGCTCAGCGCCAGCCTCTGACGGTGGCTGAGAACCCGCTAAGCATCGCCAACGTGAGTGCAGCCGAGCTTGAGCTTTTGAATGCAGTTCATATTAATCAGGCACTGGATCGCGTGCAAGGTACATGGATCAGCCGGGGAAACGGTCAGGAACACTTAACGGCGATTCGCTCTCCTGTCTTAACCGGGGCTGGGGGCTGTGGCGCTTTTCTGATTGCAGAAGATGGTATTCCAAGCCGCGCCAGCGGATTCTGTAATGCCAATCAGCTATTCGAAATTAACTCTGAACAAGCCGCCTCCATTGAAGTACTCAGAGGGCCGGGCAGTAGCTGGTATGGCAGCAATGCCGTGCATGGCATTATTAATGTTATCTCTCCCATGCCCGCAATAAGCGATAATCAGCTGTCTGTGGAAACCGGCCCCAACCACTATATGCGTGGTAAATTCCAGCTTGGCTCAGACTCTTTGCTTGTTTATGGTAATCTCAGCCACGATGGCGGCTATCAGGCGGACTCAGGCTATGAGCAGCAAAAACTGAATCTGGTTCAGACCCTCTCGCTGCATGACTGGCATGTGACTAATCGCGTTGCACTGAGTCACCTTAACCAGGAAACGGCAGGCTATGTTCAAGGTCGCCAGGCCTATCAGGATGATAACCTGCGACGCACCAACCCCAACCCGGAAGCCTACCGGAATGCTGAGTCCCTGCGGGCTCACAGTCAGTGGGTGAAAGCCTGGTCGGGACAGCGGTTGAGTGTGACACCCTACCTGAGATATCAGGATATGAATTTCCTGCAACATTACCTGCCCTGGCAGGCGATTGAAGAAAACGCCCAGGTTGGAGCGGGTATACAAAGTCTGTATACCTGGGAGCAGCAGGAGTGGTTATTCCAGGCTGGCCTGGATGCGGAATGGACACAGGGAGAGCTCAACGAAACACAACCTCTGCCTTTTGCACCTAACATTCCTCAGGGTGACCATTATGATTATGAGGTGCATGCCCGCACACTGTCCCCTTTTATAAGTCTTCGCTGGCAGGCACATCGCGATATCAGTCTGACCGCCGGCTTGCGCTACGACTGGCTGGAATACGATTACCAGACCAACCTGGCTCCGGGCAGCGCCTGCGCGCAAGAGGTAGAGGTATGCCGGTTTATCCGGCCACAAAATTCGACACTAAGTTACCCAAACTGGTCCCCCTCACTGGGCATCATTTACCAGCTCTCTCCTCAACACCAGTTCTACTCACAACTGAGCGTTGGATTTCGGGCGCCACAAGCCACGGAGCTTTTTCGCTTGCAGCAAGGACAGCAGTTAGCGGAACTGGATGCAGAAAGACTCAGCAGCATTGAGGTGGGTTTACGTGGCGAGCATCAGGACTGGTTTTACGACATGACCGTTTTTTATATGGACAAGCGCAACTTCATCTTTCAGGACACCGAGCGACGCAATGTCAGTAACGGAGAAACACGCCACCAGGGAATAGAGCTGGCCCTGCGCTATCAGTTCACTAAACATTGGTCATGGCACCTCAGCGGAAGCTGGGCAAAACATCACTACAGCAACAATCTCTCGCTGGCCAGTACAGACATAAAAGGCAATGACATCGATACTGCGCCCCGCGTCATGCTCAACAACCGCCTGCTTTGGCAAGAAGATGAGCATCGCTCAGTGGAGCTGGAATGGGTGAAAATGGGCCGTTATTACCTGGATCCACAAAACAGCGCTGACTATGAAGGCCATGATTTATTACACCTGCGAGCCCGACAGTCATTGGGTGACTGGCGCATCAGCCTCAACCTACTGAATATTCTGGACACCGATTATGCAGAGCGGGCAGATTACGGATTTGGCCAATACCGATACTTTATTGGTCAGCCACGTTCTGTATACCTTAATCTCAGTCATCATTGGTAAAGGCAAAGGCTGTTGCGCCCTGATGCCTTCGCCTGATACATGGCTTTGTCGGCATGGCCCAGCCATTCAAATCCGGTTTCGTTGCCCTGATATTCGGCAACCCCGAGTGAAATAGTCACCGTTTCCCGACTGATATTGGCACAGGCGACTTCCTTGCGCAGCGCTTCTGCCAGATTACCCGCTTCCTGTAATCCGGTATTGCAGGCCAGGATCACAAACTCTTCGCCCCCGAAACGAAACACTTTATCGGTGCGCCGTATCCGTTGACGAATGATATCAGTGACTTTTTGAAGAATCACATCACCTTCTTCATGACCATATTTGTCATTGAAGTTCTTAAAGTTATCCAAATCTAACAGGATCAACGACATCGAAAGGGGAGCCCGTCGATACTGTGCCACGGCCTCGAGCAACTGCTCTTCCAAGGCTCTGCGATTCCCCGCACCGGTGAGGGCATCGGTTGTGGCCAGTTGCAGAAGCATCTGTTGCTGCTGGCGCATTCTCAGGGCAAAGACAAAGGTAAAACCCACCGTGGCACTGATGGTCAGATAGAATCCAGCCAACCGGGTCAGAGGCATGTCATCTAACAGAACAGGAAAAATCAACAGCAGCGTTACAACCACATAGGGCAGCGCCAGCCAGGGTCTGAGCAGAAAGAACACGGCCAACACTGCGGGATAAGCCCAGAAAACCTGTTCACTGCCACGCAGCTCTATGGTGCCCAGCAATGCCAGCGCGCACACCAATGCCAGTACATGGCTCATCAGACTGGTTTGTCGCCTGACTCTGACGAAGAAGAAAATGGTCAGCATGGCAAAAATGGCCACCGCATCCAGCAACGCAATTAACCAGTCACCCTGCATCACCCGTATGGCCATAAACGGGCTGATACTGACAGCCCCCAGCAGGCTAATTGTCATCACCACCCATTCTTCGGCTGTGCGATACGGCTGTTGCATTGCGATTCCTTCTCCTTTTTCCCTCTGTGACTATGAGCTATGGGTCTGAGGTATCTGGCTAGTTTGTAACAACTCAAGGAATGTTAACGCCTCACATGGCCTTGACCAATAGAAGCCCTGTCCTTTCTCGCATTCAAGCTCTCTGAGTTGCTCGGCAACATCAAGGCTTTCCACCCCTTCGGCCACGACTTCGAGATTGAGACTATGGGCCATCTGAATGATGGCTTTTACAATGGCCTTGTCCTGATTACTGTGATTGATCTTACTCACAAAGCTGCGGTCAATTTTCAGCATATTAACGTCGAAACGCTGTAAATATCCCAGATTGCAATAACCGGTACCAAAATCGTCGATGGCGAGAATGACCCCCTGCTGTCGCAGTTTTTGCAGGCAAAGCTGCAAGCTCGGTTGCACATCCAGCAACAGTGACTCCGTCAACTCCAGAATCAGTGATGTGCCCGGTAACCCTGCCTGACGAAGGGCCTCTTGTACCTGCACCTCAAAATCACCGCGACGGAGCTGGATTGCAGACACATTCACAGAAATACTGAGTTGCTTATAACCCATTTCATGCCAGCGTTTGCATTGGATCACGGCTGTTTCCAATACCCAGCGGCCCAGTTCGATAATAAGCCCGGCGCGTTCAGCCAGGGGAATAAAGTCAACCGGTGAAATCCAGCCACGCTGAGGATGGTGCCAGCGTATCAGTGCTTCTGCTCCCACAATCTCACCGCTTTGAAGGTTAACTTTGGGCTGATAGTGCAAGCACAGTTGCTCGCTGACCAGAGCCTGACGCAAATCCTGAGTGAGTTGCAACACCTCCATCTCTGACTGATTCATGTCTTGGTTGTAAAAACAGTAGTTGTTGCGTCCTTTGTCTTTACAACTGTACATCGCTGTGTCTGCCTTTTGACACAAATCATCGAAACAGTCGCCGTCATTCGGCGCCAGCGCAATGCCGATAGAACCACTGACAATCAGCTCGTTGCCATTGATAAAAAAGGGACGCGCAATGCCCTGCAAAATGCGCTGCGCAAGCTGATGAATTTGCGCATCCTTTTCAAAGCTTTGGCTTAACACAACAAATTCATCGCCGCCGAAGCGACATACCGTATCTGATTCACGCAGCACACTGCACAAACGCTCTGCGACCTTTTTCAGAAACTCATCGCCCGAGGCATGTCCCAACGAATCGTTAATGGCCTTAAAATGATCCAAATCCAGAAATATCAGCGCGATTTTACTGTTTTCCCGGTGAGCGAGCGCAACCGACTTGTCAAACAACTCTTTCGCTAATCTTCTGTTGGGTAAGTTGGTCAGAGGATCGTGATTGTACAACCTCAGGATTTCGTCCTCTGACTGCATGACCTTGAGGTTTTCATAGGACAACTTTTCCAGCAGATTGCGCAAATCCCGGGATAATAACCACACGCTGAAGGACACGATTATCAGAATCGCACTGGTCAGAAATGCGCTGCTGAGGCTGGTCTCCTGTATCACATTGGTATACAGGTTGTACTCATTGACATAGCCCAGCAACATAACCGTAGCGAGCATATAAAGTAATAGTAATACCAGTAAGCCGTAGCTGGCGATTACGGCAGAAAAAAGCAGAATGGCCGGAAAAACCAGCAGGGCTTCGTCACCCAGACCACCATAAGTCCACATAAAGTAGCTGCTTGTAATGGTAAGCGATGTCAGAAAAAGGGCTGCGCCCACCTGCAAACGCCCATATTTAGCCACGTAGTAGCAAATCGCCAGTACCAGGGCCAGCACCCCGAGAATGGTGGCCGTCTGCCAGCTCCCGATCAACAGTCGCTGCACCATCACCACCATCAAACAAAATTCACTGGCGATAAGAATCTGACGTAATTTATCCAGCTTAAACACCAGTGCCTGGTCTGCAGACAAGGGTTTTAGGGGGCGGGAAGACGTCGTAGACGAATTATCAGACAAGAATACAGCTCAGTTAACCACAGTAAAATGAGTGTAGACTTGGCAGCAAAGTGGGTCAAAGAAGCAACATAAAATATTCGCACCTGATGTCAGTCAGAGACAGGTTTATTCGTTTTCGCAGCAACTGGCCTGAGTGAAGTCTGTCAGCTGTCACGACATTCAATCACTTACCCTTTCCAATATTATTACTGGCGACCATCTCACATCGCCTAAAACAGCCCGCCTCCGCATGTGCTTCAGTTTATTGCGCAGCCCCCTGCTTCATGGCTCGCTCACTGCGCCCTTCTTCTTTTTTCACCGGTAACCAGTCACTGAGGTTCCGCTCAATCAGATCGACCAGCATATCAATATGTTGCGGATCCGCATTGAGTGCCGGAATGTACTCATAACGTTTACCCCCTGCCTGCATAAAATACTCGCGATTCTCTTCCCCAATTTCCTCAATGGTTTCCAGGCAGTCGGCCGAAAAGCCGGGGCAAACGATTTGCACAGATTCCACGCCTTGAGCAGGCAGGCCTTTTAAGGTGGCATCGGTATAGGGTTTGAGCCATTCCTCTCTACCAAAACGGGACTGGAAGCTGGTCAGATAGTGTTGTGGATCCAGCCCCAGTTGCTCGGCAATCAGACGTGATGTCTTGAGACACTGACAATGATAAGGGTCACCATTATCCAGATAGCGCCGGGGAATACCATGGTAGGAGAACACTAACCTATCGGCTCTGCCGTGTGCCTGCCAATGGCTCTGTATTTTATTGGCAACGGCGCGGATATAGCCTTCATCATCGCAGTATTGGTTAATAAAGCGCAGTTCCGGCATCCAGCGCTTGCCTTGCAAATACTGACTGAGCTTGTCGAAGGTGGATGCCGTGGTCGAGGCGCAGTATTGTGGATACAGCGGCAACACTAGCAGCTTACGGACGCCATTTTTCAACATGCTGTCTACGGTGGTATCAATGGCGGGGTTGCCATACCGCATGGCAAACTCCACCTGCACATCATCGCCCCATTTTTGTGCAAGATGTTGGCGAATGCCCTTAGCCTGATCGCGGGTATGGAACAACAGTGGTGACCCTCGGTCGGTCCACACCGTTTTGTAGGCCGCTGCCGAACGAGCCGGCCGAATGTTTAAAATCACCAGATTCAGAATACACCACCAAATGAGGCGGGGCACCTCGACCACCCTCGGGTCAGACAAAAACTCTTTCAGATAACGTCTAAGCGCGGTTTTTGTCGGTTCATCAGGGGTGCCAAGATTGGTTACCAGCACCCCCACCTTGTCCGCTTGTTGATGACTGAATCCCTGGCTATTTCGATACTTCATTGTCTCTCCCTACCCGAACTACGGCTGATAATAAGTTTCCGCACCTGGTCCTACAGGCATCCCCAGCAGGAACACCCACACGTAGAAGAGTAGCGTCCAGCCGACAAAAAAGATCATAGAATAGGGCAACATCGTCGCCACCAGGGTGCCAATGCCGAGATTTTTCTTGTATTGACTGGCTACCGCCAGAATAAGCCCGAAATAGCTCATCATGGGGGTGATCAGATTGGTCACCGAGTCACCGATGCGATACGCCGCCTGAATCACTTCTGGTGCAAAACCCACCAGCATCAGCATAGGGACAAAAATCGGCGCGGTGACGGCCCATTGTGCCGAGGCGCTTCCTAGCGAAAGATTAACCATGGCACACATGAGGATGAACAGCACGAATACCTCCGGACCATCCAGTCCGAGGGCCTGAAGCATGGCTGCGCCTTTTACCGCCAAAACGGTACCCAGGTTAGTCCACTTAAAAAAAGCAACAAACTGCGCGGCAAAAAACACCAGCACAATATACATGCCCAGAGTACTCATCCCCTTGGACATCGCGTTGATAACATCCTTATCATTTTTCATCACACCCACTGTCTTGCCGTAGACAAAACCGGGAATAGCAAAGCTGATAAAGATAAAAGCGACAATACCACGCAAAAATGGCGAACCCGCCACCTCACCGGTCTCCGGGTGACGCAGAATCCCCCACTCAGGTACGATAGTCAGCGCCAATAAAGCACACACCAGTGCAAAGGCCACTCCCGCCAGTTTTAATCCCTTCTTTTCGGTTCCACTGAGGGCTTCCATTTTCTGCTCAGATAATTCGATACTGGCCTCTGAGGGATCATAATGACCCAGACGGGGTTCAACGATTTTTTCTGTCACCAGCGCCCCTAAGCCCGCAATCAGAAACGTACTGATTATCATAAAATACCAGTTAACTTCCGGACCCACGATATAGTCAGGGTCAATCATGTGGGCGGCGGCTTCTGTAATTCCCGACAATAGCGGGTCCACTGTGCCGAGCAACAGATTGGCACTATAGCCCCCGGATACCCCCGCAAAAGCTGCCGCAAGACCGGCCAGAGGATGACGACCGAGGGAGTGAAAGATCATCGCCGCAAGCGGGATAAGCACAACATACCCCAGCTCCGATGCCGTGTTGGAAAGAATACCGGCAAATACCACTGTGACAGTGACCATGCGTCTGGACGCGTTCATCACCAGTCCGCGCATGGCCGCTGACAGTAACCCCGAATGCTCCGCGATAGAGACGCCGAGCAGTGCCACCAGAACGGTGCCAAGGGGTGCAAATCCGGTAAAGTTCGTTACCAGTCCGGTGACTATCCTTGCCAGTCCCTCCGCGCTGAGCAACGACACCACATAAATGACACCATCTGGTGCTCTGCCCGCTGCATTTTCAGGCCGGGGATCCATGACACTGATGTCAAAGTAACCCAATACCCCGCTCAGCAAAACGATAAACAGGGCAAAGCTGGCAAACAGGGTTATTGGGTGAGGAAGTAGATTACCGGCCCACTCGACGGTCGCTAGAAAACGATTAAACCAACCATTATTTGAAACCTGCGAGACATTATTATTGGTGTTTTCTGTCTGCACCGGGACACTCCTTAACTGCATAACAATTTGTCAAAACCACATAGTTTACCTTAATCGCGGTTCGGAGGCACCGCACTGATAGCGCTAAAACTGGCCGAAACGTCGCGAAAAGTGAACGGAAAACAGATTTATTCGCTGAATAGGTTTGCAATCTCTGTTGTGCCATCTGTTTTGTCGGTATAACTAGGCTCCATTTTTTGCGTCGGCCAGACTGGCAGAAACCGGAATAGCAACAATCCAGTGAACACATCAAGCGCACAACAAAAAGGATTATGGGGGCTGAGTAAACCCTTGTTACTGGAACAGGCACTGCAATTCAGTGTGCCATTAATCGACACCCTTTTTCTCAGCATCATCAGTGATCACGCCGCTGCCGCAGCAGGAGCCATTGCCCCCATCCTGTTCTTGTGCGGCAATCTGCTGTGGGTCATCGTCTTTGCCGGCGCCAGTATTGCCAACCAAAGACTGGGGGCCGGCTTAAAAGACAAAGCCATTGCCACGATCTGGGTCTTTGCATTCTGGTGCATGATATTGAGCCTGATGCTTGCGGCGCTATTGTATTGGGGAATCGACCCGCTTATCGCCCTGATGGGGCTACCAGCACAAATGGCCGACTACGCCCATCACTATTTGCACGTGGCATTTGTCCTGGTGGTCATCTGGAGCGCCAAAGCCATCTGTCAATCAATACTGAATATGTTTGGCCTGCCCGGCTGGAACCTGCTCGCTAATCTTATCTATTTTCTCGCCAATCTGGTGGGTAACACCATTATCGTCTTTCAGCTTTTCGGTATACCGGATTACGGTATTACCGGTATCGCCTGGGCCAGCGTTATTGCCTCGTTGCTGGGTGTTCTGGTAAGCCTTGTGGCGATCGCTACTCAACTGCACCTGCCCTTTAAGTGGGGCGATATCAGGCGCCATTCCGCTTCAGTCAGTCAGAACCTGGTGCGAATTGGCGCGCCCAGTATTATTGAGCCGATATCCTTTGACCTGAATCTGATCATGCTCAACAGCTTGGCAGCGAAGGTCAGCGCGCTGGCGCTGACTGCCAAGATTTTTATTTTCAATACCTTTATGCTGGGTGTCATCATCTCGGTCGCCCTCACAACCGCCACTCAGATTCTGGTGACCCAAAAGGTGGGTGCCGGCAAACTGGCCCATGCCGATCAACAGCTCAGGCACAGTCTCAGAATATCCCTGATGGGCACAGGCGTCGTGGCCGTTATCCTCACGGCTTTCCATCATCCCATTATGGCCATGTACACTCAGGAGCAACAGTTACTTGGTGGTGCCGCCTGGTGGTTTTTACTGGCAGCATTATCGGAGCCCGGGCGCACCACCAACATCATGGTGGGCTTTAATCTGCGCGCCACCGGTGATGGCTGGTATATCTCCATCGCCGGACCACTCTTTACCTGGCTGGTCGCCCTGCCTATGGCTTATGTGATGGCGTTTATCCTGAACTGGGGATTAAGTGGGCTGCTACTGGGAGCCCTTTTGGATGAGTGCGGCCGCGCCCTGCTGTTCTGGAGACGCTGGCGACAACAACACTGGCACCACTCTCATATTCACGCCAGAGAAGCACGAAAAAACCCTGAGCGGGTCTGAGTTGTACACTAACTGACATTAAACTAAGGTTAGAAACTGTTGCCAGAATGCAAATAGGTGTTAGCATGCAGCCGCTAATCTGCTGCCTGTTAGTACGGCTTTTCAGGACAAGCTAAATACCTTTGGAGGATACTCATTTATGTCTCGCGTATTGATTATTGGTGCCGGTGGCGTCAGTTCCGTAACGGTCAAAAAATGTGCTCGTTTACCACAGCTTTTTGATGAAATTTATCTTGCCAGCCGCACCCTCTCTAAATGTGAGGCGTTGCAGCAGGAAGTCGGTGCAGATCGTCTCAAAGGGGTGTTTGCGGTTGATGCTGACGATGCCGGTGAAGTGATTGAGCTGATTAAAAGGGTCGAGCCGGATCTGGTTATCAATTTGGCACTGCCTTATCAGGATCTGCCTATCATGGACGCCTGTCTGGCCACAGGCGTGGATTATCTGGACACGGCAAACTATGAGCCTAAAGACGTGGCTAAATTTGAATATTCCTGGCAGTGGGCGTACCAGGATAAATTTAAAGACGCGGGTTTGATGGCACTGCTGGGGAGTGGATTCGACCCGGGTGTCACCAATGTGTTTACCGCTTATGCGGCCAAGCATCATTTTGACGAGATCCATTATCTGGATATCGTCGATTGTAATGGCGGCGATCATGGTAAAGCCTTCGCCACCAATTTTAATCCTGAGATTAATATCCGCGAAATTACCCAGCGCGGTCGTTACTGGGAAGACGGTCAGTGGAAAGAAACCGACCCCCTCTCTGTGCGTGAAGATCTGGATTATCAGAACATTGGTGTGCGCGCGTCTTACCTGATGTTCCATGAAGAGCTGGAATCGCTGGTTAAAAATTTCCCCAGTCTCAAACGCGCACGCTTCTGGATGACGTTCGGCGAAGCCTACCTGACGCACCTCAAGGTACTGGAAGGCATTGGCATGACCAGTATCGAACCCATTGACTTCCAGGGCCAGCCTATCGTTCCACTGGAATTCCTCAAGGCGGTACTGCCAAATCCGGGCTCCTTGTCTGAGGGTTATCAGGGCATGACCTGTATTGGCACCTACATCACCGGCGTCAAAGACGGTAAAGAGAAAACCATCTTCATCTACAACAATTGCGACCATGCCAAATGTCATGAAGAAGTTGGTGCCCAGGCGGTTTCTTACACCACCGGCGTGCCAGCTATGATCGGCGCGGCGCTGATGTTAAACGGTACCTGGAAAAAACCGGGGGTTTACAACATGGAAGAGTTTGACCCGGATCCCTTTATGGATATGCTCAATCAGCACGGACTGCCGTGGCAAGTGATTGAATGCGAGAAAAGTCCGTTTAAAAAATAAATGAAGCCAGTCGGACAGTACTCCGACGCACGGAGGTCGTGCTGCGGCCCGACCTCCCTTTGTTGTGGCAATGACCGAGGATAGTCAGCTTGAACGATCCAATGAATAACCCTGAAATTCCCTCACCCTGCTACGTACTCGAAGAGGCACGTTTAAAGGCGAACCTGGAGCTGATGCAGCGGGTTCAGAATGAGGCGGGTGTGAGCATTATTCTGGCCTTAAAAGGCTTTTCCATGTGGGCGACCTTCCCGCTGGTTGGCCAGTATTTGCAAGGTTGTACTGCCAGTTCAGTATGGGAAGCCAAACTGGCCAAGTATGAAATGGGTAAGGAAGTGCATGCCTATTCTCCTGCCTACAAGCAACAGGATATGGATGAGCTGGTTACGCTGGTAAACCACATTTCTTTCAACAGCCTGACCCAATGGCAACGTTATCGCCAGCAGGTAGCGCAGGCCGGCATTTCCATGGGATTACGCATTAACCCTGAGCATCGTGAAGCCGACACAGAGCTCTATGATCCCAGTGCACCGGGTTCCCGCCTGGGCGTGCGCAGCAATGAACTCGAAGGCATCGACCTCAGCGGCATAGAGGGCTTTCATGTGCATAATCTCTGTGAATGTGATTCCTTTGCTGCCGAGCGTACCCTGCAGGCGGTGGAAAAACGCTTTGGTCAGTACCTGCACCGGTTAAAGTGGCTGAATCTCGGTGGCGGCCATCTGATGACACGTCAGGGTTATGATGTGGACCATTTAATTCGCACATTAAAGGCATTCAGGGAAAAATATGATCTGGAGATCATTCTCGAACCTGGATCCGCCGTTGCCTGGCAGACGGGTCCGCTGGTGTCAGAGGTGGTGGATATCGTGAATAACGATGGCGCCATTGCGATTCTGGATATCTCAGCCACAGCACATATGCCCGACGTACTGGAAATGCCTTATCGACCCACGGTGCGTGGTGCCGGTGAGCGCGGCGAGAAAGCCTTTGACTATAAGCTGGGGGGCAATTCCTGTCTGGCAGGCGATGTCATCGATTACTACAGTTTTGATCACGAATTGCAGGTTGGCGAGCGCGTCATCTTCGAAGACATGATTCACTACACCATGGTCAAAACCACCTTCTTCAACGGTGTGGAGCACCCCTCTATCGGCATTCTGCATACCGATGGCACCTTTGAACTGGTGCGTCAGTTCGCCTATGAGGACTTTCGCAACAAACTTTCATAATCCTTCATAGCTTTACAAATGCCCTGTCCACCAGGGCGTCGCAGTCCACTGATTCAGGCAAGGTTCCATACTGGTGATAACCTCGTTCGTTCAGGCGAGATTGCACAAAGGCATCGGCAATCCATGGCTCTGCGTAGGACAGCAAGGTCGCGGCTTGCCAGGCAAGCGCGAGGTGTTCCATCACCTGTCTGGCCCGATAGGGCAGCTGAGCATGATCGGTGAGGACCTGGTGCAATCCATCCAGATAGCGGTCATAGCACTCATAACGACCCCGGGGGAGCTCAAGCTCGGCTAACAGTGCGTTGAGTGAATCAGGCTCTTTTTGCAACACGCGCAGTAAATCCAGACATTGCACATTGCCCGACCCTTCCCAGATTGAATTCACCGGCGCCTCACGGTACAGACGACTGCAAATATTGTCATTTACATAACCTACCCCGCCAATACACTCCATGGCTTCAAAGCTATGTTGTACTGCACGTTTGCAGATCCAGTATTTACCAATGGAGGTGGCGCTGCGCACCAGAGCCGCTTCACTGACCTGTGTTTGGTTATCCAGGGCATGGGCAATGCGCATCGACACGGCCAGGGCGGCTTCCGCCTCCAGCGCCAGATCCGCGAGCACGTTCAGCATCAGGGGCTGTTGATGCAAGGGTTTGCCGAAAGCCTCTCTGCCTCCGGTATGCCAGATGGCCTCTCTGACGCCTTGTGCCATCAGTGCACTGGAGCCTAGCATACAATCGTAACGGGTTAAGGCTACCATCTCGATGATAGTGCGGATCCCCTGACCTTCGTCACTGAGCAGCCATCCCTGGGCCCCGCGCAGTTCGATCTCCGAACTGGCGTTAGAGTGATTCCCCAGTTTATCCTTAAGACGTTGAATATAAATGGCATTTCGGGTGCCATCTTGACACCAACGGGGAACCAGAAAACAGGACAATCTGTCACCGGTTTTAGCCAGCATTAAAAACCCGTCACACATGGGCGCACTGCAAAACCATTTGTGCCCCACAAGGGAATAGAGCTGCCCCGGCCCGGCCTCACCCAGAGGGGTTGCGACGGTAGTATTAGCCCGCACATCTGAGCCCCCTTGTATTTCCGTCATCGCCATACCAATGGTCACACCGCCTTTTTCAAAATAGGGCTTATTGCCACTGTCATATTCTGTTGCGGTGATAAGCGGCAGCCACACTGCGGCCACATCGGCCTGCCTGGAAATAGCCGGTACGCTGGCGAAAGTCATTGTCAGCGGACAACCTGATCCCGGATCCGCCTGATTGTGAAGATAGGCCATGGCGGCTCTGACCACATGGGAGCCTGGCTGATGATGGGTCCATGGCAGGCTGGTGTGTCCGGCTTCAATGGCATGGCCCATCAACTGGTGATAGGCCGGATGATAGTTAACCTGTTCGATGCGATGCCCGAAGCGGTCATGGGACTGAAACTCAGGCAACGATTTATTAGCCGCAAAGCCCGCTGCCAGCAGATCATGTCCTGTACGCCGCCCAAATTCAGTAAGGCGCGATCCTCCCCAGCTACCACCAAACCGGTTGACCCAGTACTGCAGTGCCGGGTCATGAAGGTAAGCATTGTAGTTTTCCAGCGCCAGGGGCTGATTAAACACCTCATGCGTTTTAGCAAAATGGTCACTGTTTTTTCGTGTCATGATCTTGCTCCTCTGCCTCCATCACACCACTTTGCAGCACCAACGCCAGCTCTCCTGCTGGTCGCTCCACCATGCGATACTGCTCACGGGTGTCATCCTTAATAATAATAGTGGGGGTATAAAGCAGATTAAACTGCTGCGCCAATCCCTGCGGGTCACGCTTATCCAGGCCCACGGCGATGAGTTGCAGCGCCTCTATTTCAACGCCGGACACATCCAGCAACTTTAGCAATCGGGGAACTTCACGCTGACTGTCATGGCACCAGGTTCCCAGAAATACCAGCACAGACTTACCCTTCAAGGCCTGCATGGCCTCCAGTTCCCGTGGACCTGGCTGAAACCGCTGATACGCCTGCTCAAATTCTGCAAACTGTGAGCGCAACTGCCCGCCGGTTATGGGTCCCAATGCGGCCTCGCCGTTATGTGCCGACACACAGGCAGTTAAACACAGCCCACCGAGCAGGAAGAGAAAAAAATGACGCATGATGTCATGACTCCATAAAATGATTGGTGCTTGATCCATTATGTTTTAAAAACAGTCATCGTTGCCAGAGTAAACCGACTATGCTTTATGCGCTGTTTGGATATTTGACGAATAGCACACACCACCAATTACCGTTAGCTTGTTCAGCTGTGGCTCTATCGTTGTTCGTTAATTGGCGTTCTGTTGATAAAACTCAAAGGAAGCAATAATGAATAATCTGATTACAAAACTTGCCATGACCCTGATGGTGAGCCTGTTGTTCAGTGTCGGCATGGTCGCGCAGGCAACCGAAAAGCTGGCGGAGTCCTGGGTGATGACGCCTAAAGAAGGCAAGAGCGATGATTTCCGCAAAGCACTAAAAGAACATGTGGCACACCGGGTTACTTTGCAAGATCCGCGCAAGTGGAAAATCTATACTCCTGTGCTGGGTGACAAACTGGATCGCTTTATCATCCGCGCCTGCTGCTTCGAATGGAAAGATCAGGATCAGTATATGGCCTGGAACAAAGAAAAAAATCCGATGCAGCATTGGCAGAAAAAAGCCGACAAACTGGTCCATTCTTACGCCCATCATTTATCCACAGTAGACAGTGAAAACAGTCATTGGCCAGCGGACCTCAGCTATAGCTATGTGGGTGTGACCAATATGCAGGTAAAAGCTGGCCACTGGTCCGCCATGAAGGCAGATCTTGCCACCATGAGCAGCATAGCCAAAACCCACAATTGGCCTTATCACTGGGGATGGACCTATTCAGTAGGAGGGCCACGCAGTGTCAGTCTGGTTATCCCTTACAACAATTACGCCGATATGGCGCCCCCCGAACAGAAGTTCAGTGAGCTGTTAGTCAAACACTTTGGCGATAAGGACAAAGCCCAGGCTTTCATGCAGGGCTGGTCTGATCATTTTGATACCAACGAGTATCAGATTTACCGCTTAAATACCGAGCTTTCGATGATGTAACCGCCGCCTTTAACGGTAAACAAGGCGTACTGTCAGCGATACCCTTCACCTAAGGCCGCTGTTCGCGTTGAGCAATAAGTCAGGGACGCATCAGCGTCCCTGAACTTTTCAGTGTGATATACCGCCTGGCCCCTCAGCCTGATGCAGGCGCACAGCCAGGAGCATTACCAGAGTCCTTTTTCATAGGAGAATCAACAAGTCAGCCTGCACCTATTCGTCAGCGTACAAATACTGCCACCACTGTGGCTGCTGTTTTAAATGCTTGTCAAAATAAGCCAGTATGGTGGACCACCAATGAAAGCTCTTCTCGCGACTGAGAATGTGGTGGTTGTCGCCTTTATACTCCACCAGTTCCACATCCTTACCCAGCAGTTTCAATGCAGTGTACATTTGCTGACTCTCACCAGGCGGCACATTGGTATCGGCGTCACCATGGATCAATAACATCGGATTGCTGATTTTATCGGCATGGAACAATGGACTCTGCTCGGTATACAGCTCGGCATTATTCCAGGGGAAGCTGCCTCTTGAGGCGACACCGGAATACAATGCCCCCCACCAGCCTTCGCCCCAGTATGAGGCGATGTTGGCAATACCCGCGTGAGAAACTGATGCGGCATACATATCGGTCTGGGTCGCCAGATACATGGTCATAAAGCCGCCATAAGAGGCACCAAGATGGCCAACCTTGTTCTTATCGACATAGGGGTGGGCATCTAAAAACGCCTTCGTTCCCTGCATAATATCCGCAGCAGTGTACTCACCCCAGGCATTCACATGGCGCGCAGAGAACTGCTGGCCAAAGCCATAGGCGCCTGAGGGTTGCAGCACATACACCACGTAACCCTGAGCGGCCCACAAATTAAACGGATAGCGACCGGTAAATGCGCGGCTCACGGGCGATGTACCGCCATAATAGTAAACCAGCGCCGGATACTGCTGCTGTTTATCCAGATCATGGGGAAGGTAGACCCGCCCTTTAATTTTGTCACCACGGTCGTTAACGAAATCAAATTCCTGCATCTTTGGAATACGGGTATGTTGATAGTCTTGCGACGCATCCCAGAGTTTTTTGGCGTCGCGATCCCACTTCTGGGTATACAAAGCCTGTGGTAATGACGCTGAGGTGCCGGCGTAAACCAATCTGGGGGTGTTACCTTTGGCCACGGCGACCTGGTCTATCACATCCAGTTTGGGTGATAGCAGAGTGTAGCGATTGTTTTTAAAGCCGTACAAGCGGGTTCGGCTTTCATCGGTCACCGTCAGCACCAGCTGATTGTGACCCACGGAGCGCATAGAGGTAATGGCCGGATCGAATTGTGTCGACAATGCTGTAACACCGCTGCCATCCAGCTGCATATGGTACAGCTGGCCATCATAGTCATTGGCTGTCTGACCGGCGCCCACCGCTAACCCTTTGCCTTGTGCGAAGTTTGGCCCGCCTAAAGCGTAAAGACCCTTGTCACTATATACGGCGCCGTTTAGCGCCCAGTATTCACCTATCAACCGCTCTTGCAAGGAGGACAGGTTGAGTTCATAGAGTGCACTTTTACCATGGGGGGGCTGACTGTAATCCACCACAGAGCGCATCAGCAACAATCGCTGTTTGTCATCACTGATATCCAGCAAATACGTGCTGCTGTCGGCCTGAGTTAGCTGGCGAATCAGTCCCGATTGCATATCCAGCTGATATAACTGACTGTTATCACGCCAATAGGACCAGCGATCTTGCAGAGACTGATAACGCTTTACCAGCTTGCCATCGTCTTTGCCGTCCTGTTTCCAGCTGAATATCAGTGTATTGTCATCGAGGAAACGAAAACCGGAAACATCGTCTACCCCCTCTGCCAGAGTGCGTGTTTCAAAGCTACTCAAATCCAGACTTAGCAGGCGTTCTCCCTGCAGATACACCAGCGCCTCACTGGAAGGAGTAAAAGTGGCACCGGCCATGGAGTCCGACCACCGGTGTTTGATGCTGGCGGAATCCAACGCCACCAGCTCAGTATGGGTTATGGGGGTATCACCGCTATGCTGTTCATAATGACGATAACCGACCAGCGCATACTCACCATCATCAGACACGTTCAGGGATGACACGACCTGACTGTCGTAAAGCTGCTGCATAGACAGACGATGCGCAGCACCATCTGCCAGGGCCACCTCATCCCATTCGGCTTTACCAATAAACTCAAAGCCTGGAGCCTTTTCCTCTTCGGTTCCCTGAGCCAGGATTACCAACCGATGTTCTCCGTTTATCAGCGCCAGTTTGTAGCCTTTCTCTCCTTTTTCCGCCACCGTGCCCGCTACAAAAACCTTTGGTTTTTTCAGCCCGGTTATCACCAGTTCGCCCTGTGTAAAACGCTGTACGGACAAGGTCAGGGTATAAGCCATCAAGCCTGCCTGCGAGCCTGTAATTTCAGCGGCCGTGCTCCAGGGATAGGTCTGTCCAAAGGCCTCAAGGGGGGCCATGCCCGCTTCCATAACCTGCGCCTGCGTTTGCTGATACATGGCATCCAGGTGCGGACTGTCCATGCTTTGCTGAAAAGGAATCGGACCGACCACCCGTATCCTCTTGCTATCCAGCATTTGTGAATGCACCAGCGAAGGCGCAAGAATAATCAATAAAATCAATAATTTGTACATGGACTTCCTTATATTCTTGAAAGCTTCAGCGGACCTTTTTTACGACCAATCCGCATAGTCAGCGGTTCACTCTGGGCGAACCGCTGACTATGCGGATTGCTTTTTTATCTGCAACGAGCCTATCAGAGGTGCCGGTTCAGGTATCGTAAAACACGATAACTTACCCGAATTCAAAGACAATTTGCCAGCAAAGGCACAGGGTTAAACCCGCGCCTTGTGTGCTAATCCATTGACACCCGCATCACTCCGCCTTTGTATAACCCCAGGTACAGGTGCTGCTGATGCACTGTCATGCTGTGAACGCCACCGAAAAGCTCACCATCAGGGTGCTGAAATTGCTCCCAGGTTTGTCCTCCGTCTTCGCTGCGCTCAAGAATAAGTGGCTGGGGTTGGTCATAGTCTTTGTTCCAACCCGCGGTATAGAGGATATTCTTGTCCTTGGGGTCGAGCACAAGGTCAAAGTAAAAGCGATAATCTTCATTGGTATGTAACGCCTGCCAGGTCTCTCCGTTGTCACTGGTTTTGATGATGCCACCCTCGCCCGTGATGAAAATCACATGGTGCAGGTCAGGATCGAAGACGATGTCTTTGACGGTGCTGGGAACAGGCAGTAATTCGTCAATGCCGGGGAATTCACTGTAGGCCATGGAATCGGTACGATAATGCATCAACAGCGGATTTTCGATGGCCCCCTGTCCGCCATACCAGATATCGATGCCATTTTGATTGATAGCAAGCGCTGACATCCCCGTTGCAAAGGCGTTCCAGTTGCCCGCCAGCAGTTGCCAGTTTCTGCCGAAATCCTCGGAAACGGCCAGCACGTTGTACCCCACTGCATAGAGCTTAGCCTCATGGTACTGCAGGCGTCTGATGGGTTCTCCCATATCAGCCGGTGACAACGCGCCGCCGCCAAAGTTATGCGTCACCAGCTCCCAGCTGTCACCCTGGTCAAGACTTTCAGCAAGCAGGGCGTTTTCTTTGTGCCTGTAACTGATCAGCAGGTGTTCGTCATTGACTATGGCGATATCTATGATGTCCCACTCTTCATGGGTAAGACGTTGCCATTGATCATTTTGCTGGTGACGATAAAGCCCCTGATCGGTTGCAGCATAGAGTTGCTGCTGATGACTGACCAGACGATGGACAATATGCTGGTTGAGTCCGGCAGCACTGAAACCGGGCTGATAGGGGGGTTCCACAATAGGGTTGCCGGCTTCAATACTGCCATTACAGGCGGTCAGCCATAAGATGCTGCCAAGCAAAAAAAGGGCTTTGAAGTGAGACATAAATACTCCCGCGGGTCGTTTTTGCGATACCCACAGAGTGCACCCGAGCCAAGGTTTTATCTCGTTCAGATTTGTGTCGAATTGTTACTTTTTGTCCGCTTTTGGATGACCCTCTTCGTCCAGTTTGGTCAGCGCGACGGCATTGATGCAATAGCGCAACCCGGTAGGAGGCGGTCCGTCCGGAAAAACATGACCAAGGTGCGCGTCACACACATTGCACAGAGACTCAATACGCTGCATGCCGTGAGAATCATCCAGATGATAGGCCACCGCATTCTCCTGTGCTGGCTGCGTAAAAGATGGCCAGCCACTGCCACTGGCAAACTTCTGCGTTGCATCAAAAAGCAGTGAGCCGCAGCACACACAGGCGTATCGCCCCGGCTCAATGGCTTCACACAGCCCTGAACTGAAAGGACGTTCCGTGCCTTTTTCCCGGGTAATGGCATAAGCGTTATCAGTTAACTGCTCGCGCCATTGTGCCTGTGTTTTTTGCACACGGCGCGGCGGCGTTGGATTACCTTTAGTCGCAAACTGCATTACCGCATTCCAATCGAGCATACTTTTCTCCTCTATTAACACCTTATAACAAGGTCACGACGCCCAACCCTGAGAGTCTCAGAAAATGTTCAAATAACCGCTGCTTATGACTTTGCGATGGAACGGACAGATACACCTCAGGCGGATGCGGTGTTTCAAACTCAGCACGCAACGCCTTGAGCGCATCAAAGCCGTCACTCACACTGAGCTCACCCCAGCTATTCAGGATAATCACCCGCAAACTATCCACTTCAGACTTAAGACGACGACTTTCGAAATTCATTACCGCCATCACCTTCTGCACCCTCACCGGGGCTAACAACGCCGCCCGGCTCAGGGTCGATACTCTGACCGGAGGAAAGACCTGCTGCAAATGTGCCACCAGCAGACTCAGATCCTCTTCTTTGACCGGCTCGGTGTGATAATCCAGATAAAGGCGAGTCTGACCGTCAATAATTTTGTTCCACACGGCCCAAAGTAACAGGTCGATGGGGTTGTCACCGGATTTGAGCAATACATTACTCAACCCCTCTGCATCGCAGTTAATCTGATTACCGCTGTAAAGAGACCATTCCCGCTTCTGGTTAGCCGATGGTCTGGCTTTCACCGTCGCTACCGAACAATATAATTCATCATCAAAAGCGCTGCGCAGATACTCTATTTTATCTGCACGTTTACTGTAGTACGTCTCCAGTTTGCGACCGATAACCGTCATATCTTCCTGACTAACCGTCTGCTCAGACAAGCGGATCGCCGACGAAATGCGGCGGTAACAGAGGATCAAAAAGCCGTGAATCTGCCGGCTCAGCGCGGAGAGCTCGCGAAAACTCCAGTGACTGAGGTTATCCAGTCGCTCAATGTATTCTTCACTCCATCCCCATTGCTGCACATAACTGGCCAGGATCTGACGTTTAAAGGTGTGCTCCTTTTCCGGCACCTTCTGACTCAACCGACAACCACACTTGATGTACAGACACAATTGCAGCAATTCAACTATCTGAGCTTCATTCACGGCCTGATAGTGCTGGATAAGTTCGTCAAACATCAGGGCATAGGGGTCTACATGCTCCAGCTCCCCGGGTGCACGGACTCCGCTATGGACCTTACGTTTAAGCACATTACACAGAGGTTGCCTGTGCTTCAGGTTGTGCAAAAACACTTCCAGTTTCGCCATTTTCAGTACCGACTTAAAAGGAGAGTCCATGGCCTTACTGATCTGCCAGATAGCCGCGCCAAACAGCTCGCCAGAGTCCATCTCCTGTAAGTTGCCCAGATCCATAAACAATCTTGGATCCGGTGGCTGATTAGGTTTCAGCGAGCCAATCAGTTCCTGATAGTGCGTATCGGAAATCTTGTCCGGCATCAGCCACCAGAACGGCAGCTTGCCGGCCACCACCACATTGGTGGTGTAAAATTCGGCCTTGAGAAACAGCGCCTGCGCCGAACCCGAGCTTTCCTCATCGGCCTCACCAAAATCATTAAGCTGCACTTTTTCGATGTCGGATAAAAAGAAGTGCACTTCCAGGCCTTGCTCCTCTGCCCACTTTTCCACCAGGGTGAGCTTTTTCTGTAACAAGCTTCGCGGTTTGGGCTTAAGCCGGTTGCCATGAACACAGACCCAGAAATCAAAGTCAGAGGAGGATGACTGCGCGATCGTGCCAATACTGCCCATCAGCGCTAAAGACTCAATTGCACGTCGTTTTGGCCAAAGCGCACGTATTTTCTCAGCACTGGCTGTGGATGCACCGAATACGGTTAACAAGGCTTCACTGACTTGTTTTCGTAATGAGTAATGATTGATGCCAAAAGGCACATCAGCATGGTCAATATATCCCGGAAAGTCCGGATGGTTGACATGCAGTAAAAAGGGCAGCACGTGAAAAAGGGGGCGCTTGTCTTCAGGCATCAGCGCCAATGCTCGCTCATTGCGGGCTTTGTTATACCTTAATACCCGCAACAGACGTATGGCCAGGTTATGCTGAATGGTGTGCTTTTGTGCCGTCATAGATTCTCTGTATAGGCCCGTAAATTTTGGTTTTCAATACAGGACATGTCTGTAAGAATGGCCCATCAGGCGGGAAAATTCATGCTGTAATCCGCGACCTCTGTTCGGGTGCTGAGCATAGCCCCGCTGTTCAGGCTGGATTAAGCCATCCAATCTACACTGGTATTCTCTTATATTCTCAGGAAGCGACAATGAAAAAAAGTATTATTGCAGTTGCCATTTCAGCCCTGGTGCTGGGTGGCTGTGCGGCCAACAGCAGCAACACCCAAAAAGGCGCGGGAATTGGTGCCGTTGCCGGTGCCTTGCTGGGAAAAGCCACCGGTGATAACGCCAAAAGCCGCTACGTCTGGGGCGCGGCGGTAGGCGCCTTGGCTGGCGCCGCGATTGGTAATTATATGGACAAGCAAGAGCAGGCATTTCGCGAGGAACTTGCTGACAGTGGCGTTTCAGTGCAGCGAAACGGCGACGAATTAACCCTGCAGCTTCCAGGTCAGATCACCTTTGCCACTGGCAGCGCCAATATTTCCTCACAGTTTCACACCGTACTGGATGATGTGGCGAAGGTGTTGAATAAGTATGAGAAAACCACCCTGATGATCGAGGGACACACTGACGATACCGGCACAGCACAGGGTAATCAGGCTTTGTCTGAAGCCCGGGCTAATGCCGTGCGCCAATATCTGGTGAGTCGTCAGGTGGATATGCGCAGGATAACCACGATCGGTCTCGGCCAGTTCCAACCGCTGGTTGCCAACACCAGTGAACAGAACCGCCAGCAAAATCGCCGCGTAGAACTGCGCATTTTACCCAACAAGCAGTAAATAAAAGCAGGCCGTTCAGGTCGCTGAACGATCTTTAGCGGTGCTGACTTTGTCCAGCAGGTACGCCACTGACTGGTAGGCAATACCACTGTGCTGACGCAAGCCAATCTCACAACTGCGGCTGTTAGAAACGCCCTGTGAGCAGTGCTGAGGAACCTGCTCCGCCAAGGTTTTCAGCGCACTGGCATTGAGTTCAGGGGTATAAAAACCTTTATCTCCGGCAAAGCCACAACACTGAATATCATCGGGCACGATGACCTTGTCGGCGCAGGCCTGCGTCAGTCTGAGCAAAGCCTGCTCATTGTGCATTCTTCTGCTGCTACAGGTGATATGTAACATCACCGGCTCTGCTTGAGGGGTGATGTCCAGTCTGGGCAACACAAACTGGTGCAGAAACTCCGCCGTTTCATACAATTTGAGATCCGCGAAGCGCGGATCAGACCGAAATGACTTTAATTGCAGCGCACAAGGTGAGGCATCCACCAGTATGGGTAAATCTTGTTCAGCCGCCAGCGCCGCCAGTGCGGTCAGACTTTGCTCACCTTTTTCCCTGGCAAAATGAGGGTAGCCTTTACTGTCCCAGGGGGTACCGCAACAGAGCTCCGACACCGTGTCCGGTGTCAGCAGCTGGTAGCCGCCTTTTTCCAGCACCGATGCCAGAACTTCAGATAAGGAACGCTGATCAGTCGCCTTGGTATCGGCAGCGAAAATACGATTGGTACACGAGGGGAAATACACCACCTTTTCTGTGCGCGTCACTACGGCGGATTCTTTCAGCTTGTGCTGAGCAGACGGTACCGGCCAGGCAGAATAATAGGTAGGAACAGTCCCACCTGAGAGCTTTTTAAGCCCCCGGAACAGGCGACTGGTCCCGGCTTCACCCAGTATCCTGCGACCGACATTGACCGACCCCAGGGCAAAACGGGCGATGCTCGCCGTCGCAGCAAAGTGCCCGGCAGCCTGCCCCGCCAGCCAGGGCTTTTGTGCAGACTGCTGACGTAACCGGCGGATAAAATCACCGGTATTGATACCCACGGGACAGCGCTGGGCACATAAGCCGGTAGCAGCACAGGTATCAATCCCCTGATATGCATAGGCCTGTCGCAGTTGTTGATCTTGCTGCGAAGTGAATTCACCGCCCTGCATCTGTCGCCACAGGGCAATACGCTGGCGTGGTGTCAGGGTCAGATCTTTTGATGGGCACACAGGCTCACAGAAACCACATTCAATGCACTTGTCCAGCTCTGCATCCACGGCCGGAATAGGCTTAAGGTGGCGCAGATGGGCATGCTCATCGGTATTCAGAATCACGCCGGGATTGAGAATTCCCTTAGGGTCAAAGAGCATTTTTATTTGCTCCATCAGCGCATAGGCTTCATCTCCCCATTCCATCCGCACAAAAGGCGCCATATTGCGTCCGGTACCATGTTCGGCTTTCAGCGAACCGTCGAATGTCCCCGTCACCAATCGGCTCAATGCCTGCATAAACCGATCGTAGCGGGCTACCTCAGCCTCGCTATTAAACGCCTGAGTAAACACAAAGTGCAGGTTTCCCTCCAGTGCATGCCCGAAAATAATCGCTTCGTCATAACCATGCTCCACAAAGAGTTGATGCAGCGCCGCCACGCCTCGGGCCAACTGTTCCAGGGGAAACGCCACATCTTCGATGATCACTGTGGTGCCAGCGGGTCTGACCGCCCCCACGGCGGGGAAGGTTCCTTTTCTAATCGCCCACAGGGCCTGATTTCTGTCCTCATCCTGACTGAACGGCACACTGGCCAGCAGCAAAGAAGAATCGGGATTAATGACCTGGCTGACCTGACGCAGGTGCTGTTCAAGCGCTTGCGGGGTGTCACCTGTTACTTCAATCAACAGCCCCGCGGCTTGCTCATGCAGCGCGCTCATTCCCTGAGGCATGGCAGGCTTATCGGCCACACTTCTGAGCGCCCTGGCGTCCATCAGTTCAACCGCCGCTACGGGGGTATCGCGCAGCCGGCTGACCAGTTCGCAACAGGGCTCAATGTGGTTAAAGATAAACAGACCGGAGGCCCGATACCCTTCATTGGCCACAGTGTGATAGGTAATATCGGCGATAAAGCCCAAGGTCCCTTCCGAGCCGATCATCAGATGCTTCAGTATGTCCAGCGGCTGCTCAAAATCCAGCAACGCGTTAATGCCATAGCCTGTGGTATTTTTTAACCGGTATTTATGGCGTATTCTGTCCGCCAGTAATGGCGACTGTAATACTTGCTGGCGCAGTGCAGACAAACCGTCAAGCAGTCTATGATGGTGCCTTTCGAAGGCCCGAATGCTATTTTCATCAGCGGTATTCAGAACAGTCCCATCCGCCAACACCAGGGTCATATCAGACAATGTGTGGTAGCTGTTCTGCTTCACACCGCAACACATACCAGAGGCATTGTTTGCCGCTATGCCACCAATTTTGCAACTGTCGATAGAGGCCGGATCCGGACCAATTTTACGCCCCAGCGGAGCCAGCAAGCGATTAGCCTGGGCCCCGATGACACCAGGTTGCAGTCGTATTTTTTCCCCGTTTTGCAGAATCTGTGCGCCACGCCAGTTCTCGCCCAATACCACCAACACCGAATCGGTTACTGCCTGGCCGCATAAACTGGTTCCTGCTGCACGAAAGGTCACGGCCACCTCAAATTCAGCGGCCAGGATCAACAACTGACAAAGCTCATCAAGATCATTAACACGCACCACCAGCCGCGGCGTCATACGATAGAAGCTGGCATCGCCACTCAACGCCAGGCGCCGGGGTAAGTCACGAATGAGAGTATCTTGCGGTAACAGGGCAGCCAGCTTCTGCTCAAACTCAGCGGGCAATGCCTCCGTGGAAACGGCTTCGGCGTGTGATTGCATCAATTCCCAACCTTTGATTAATTCACTGAATTCCATCAAGAATGTTGTTAAAAATTCTTAATACCATAGAATGAAAGGAATAGTTTATTATTCCAACCATACGATCATGTCGACTTTTATCAAAATCAATGCCATGCGCGACAACCTCTCATCGAGCGAGCAGGCACTGGCCGACTATGTGCTGGCACAACCGCACAACATTCGCGACCTGTCCTCACAAAAGCTTGCCCAGCAGGTGGGGGTAAGTCAGTCGAGTGTGGTCAAATTCACGCAAAAGCTCGGCTATAAAGGTTACCCGGATTTTAAATTTGCCATCAATGACAGCCTGCGTACACACCAGGACCAGTCCCATCCGCCACTGCATGGTCAGATTTCACTGGATGATCCCTTTGAAACCGTCGGTGAAAAACTGCTTGCCAGTAAAGTTTCTGTGCTCACCAACACCCGTGCCGTCAATGACCAAAGGGCCTATGAAAAAGCCCAAATGTTATTACAAAAAGCGACTCGCATACTGATTTGTGGTGTCGGTAGTTCTGCACTGGTTGCCCGCGATTTTTCCTTCAAACTGCAAAAGCTGGGCATGGCTGCCGTGGCAGAAAGTGACAACCATATTCAACTGGCCAACATTGCCAATTACGGTCCCAAAGACCTGCTGTTTGTGATCAGTGAATCCGGAGAAACCCGTGAAGAGGTGGCGGTCACTGAACTGGCAAAAACCAATCAATGTAAGATCATCAGCCTGACAGGCTATGGTCACAACAGCATTGCAAAACTGGCCAACGCCAAACTCTATACCGTCTCTGAGGAAGACTCGGCGCGTCTGTCCTCGATTCTGGCTCGCACTGCGCAGGAATTCGTTATCGACACCCTGTTTATTCTGTTAACCCAGGCATCCGGAAAAGGCCGCAAATTACTCGAAGCCTCCAATCAGGCCGTGCGCCAGTATCGGCATAAGCAGCGCTGAAAACCGTAATGTCACCACCTCGGTGACATCGCTGGCACTGACACTCACTACAGCAAAACCCGGCAGCCAGGACGATGGCCTCAGCCCGCCTGCCTCAGTCCCCCTTCAGGGATACAACAGATAAGGGGCTCTGGCCCTGGCAAAGGCCTCCAGATCCTGCTGCCAGGTAGCGCGAATTTGCGCTTCAGTGGCACCTGCGGCCAGTGCTTTTCTAAGTCGATCCGTGCCTGCCAGCTTATCGAAAAAGCCCTCATTGGTAAAAAAAGGCACCTGCTGACGGGCAAATGCCTGATGCCAGGCCACTAAATAGCCGAGGTTCAGACCCGTGGCGGTTTTATTTCGCAGATCCATGCCTTTTATCTCGATGCCCTCAAACTTTGGATGAGTGGCTGCACCCGGTATGGAACGCGGGGTAAAGTGAAAGGGCTCCCCCTCACTCAGCGCAATGTGCTGATGGCCGATGACCTGAAACGGGAAATCTGTGCCCCGACCAATACTGACCACAGTGGGTTCAAAGAACCCCAGCGACGGATAATGACGCACCGACACATAATTCGGTAAATTCGGACTGGGCTTGACCGGCAACGAATACACCTGATCTCTTCGATAACCTGACACAGGAATCACTTCCAGTTGCACAGGTTTATCCGTCTCCAGCCAACCTTCTGCGTTAATCATCTGTGCCAGTTCGCCCACCGTCATACCGTGCACCAAAGGAATAGGGTGCATACCCACAAAAGACTGAAAAGATAAATCCAGTACCGGCCCATCCATGTAATCGCCATTAGGATTAGGGCGGTCCAATACCACAAAAGGGATATCCGCTTCAGCGGCCGCTTCCATCATGTAGTGCATGGAGCTGATGTAAGTGTAAAAGCGCACCCCCACATCCTGTATATCAAATACAATCACATCCAGGTCGCTAAGTGCCTGCGCTTCTGGCTTGCGGGTTTTACCATAAATTGAATACAGCTCAATCCCGGTTTTACTGTCTTTACCACTGGCGACCTTGGCGCCAGCGTCATGATCACCGCGAAAGCCATGCTCCGGTGCAAAAATACGTTGAACGTTTATCTGATTCTCCAGCAACAAATCCACCAGATGCTGTTGCCCCACCCTGGAGGTCTGATTCACCACCAAGCCGACTCGCTTGTCTTGCAGAAGCGGCAAATAGGCCTGTGTTTGTTCTGCGCCCGTTTGCAATGCAGGGGCAGACATGTCTGCGCCACAGGCAGAGATCAGCATAGCCAGTAACACACCGCCCAGCCGTATCAGTCGTACGTTGACCAAGCTCATTTCGTCGCTCCCTGAGCTTGCTCCACCGCGCGGCGTAAAAAGCCCTGCTGCTGATCCAATAGCGCCTGACCTTGCTGCTCATCTAATCCTGTGAGCACATGCAAAATCGCCAGCTTGGCTTTATAGCCCGTCTTACTTAAAGCCTCGCGGGCAGTCTGATGATCACAGTCGGTGGCTTGCATAACAATGCGAATGGCGCGGGCATAGAGCTTCTGGTTACTGGCATGTACATCCACCATCAGGTTCTCGTAACTCTTGCCGCTGCGGATCATGCTGGCGGTGGTGAGCATGTTAAGGATCATTTTTTGTGCTGAACCTGACTTCATCCGTGTCGACCCTGTCAGAGCTTCGGGCCCGACCAGGGCGCAGATACCAATGTCGGCGGCCTGTGTCACCGCCGATTCCGGATTACAGGTAACACTGATGGCGGGGGCGCCCATTTTACGGGCGTAGTGAAGCGCCGATACCACGTAAGGTGTACGGCCACTGGCAGCAATCCCTACCAATACATCGTCCGCACTGACGTCGAGCTTTTGCAAATCCTGTATTGCCAGCTCAGGATCGTCCTCAGCACCTTCTACCGCTTTGTACATCGCCCCTTCACCGCCAGCAATAATGCCGATAACCTGCTGATCCGAGACGCTGAATGTAGGGGGGCATTCAACGGCATCCAATACCCCCAGACGCCCACTGGTACCGGCACCGATATAAATCAGACGCCCGCCTTTGGCAAACGCCGCAACAATCTTGTCTACAGCCTGAGCAATCAGCGGAATCGCTGCGGCAACCGCCGCCGCCACTTTCTGATCTTCAGTATTAATTTTCTTTAATATGGCTTGAGTACTGAGTAAATCAATGTCCATGGTATCGGGGTTGCGCCCCTCTGAAACCATGCTATCCAGTTGTTTCAGCAACACCGATTCAGTTTGGATACAGTCGCTACCTTGTTGACTCATTATTCGGACTCCCCTTTGGACATAGCGGGTAAAGATGTTTGCATAAGTTTTTCGGCCAGGATGCAGGCCCCGTCCAGCGCATTCCCCCTGGCAGGAATAACACGCGTTTTCAGCGTTGCATGAAGGTGTTTGGCGCTGATATCTGCCAGTCCACCGGTCAGCACGACGGGCAGTTGTTCACCCGTTGCACAGATCAGACGCTCTACCGCCTGCATATGCGCTTTAAACAAAGTTTTCGCCAGCGCGCAGGTTTCCATGCGCTCAACAATTCCGGGCACCAGCCCTGCGTACTGAGTGGCTGTGGCATGGCGAAGCCAGTAAAGGATTGCCGAGCGCGTAGTCCCCAGCTGGCTGCATAACCAGCGCCCAAGATCCGATTCTGCTTTGCCCCGGGTATCCAGTTCCCACAGCATGGCATTAATGGCATTGACACCGAGTCTCGCCCCGCCGCCTTCATCGCCAACCAACAGTCCCCAACCGCCAATCATGGTTTCCTGTCCCTGCTCGTCCAGCATCATCGCCACGGAGCCGGTTCCAAGCGCCACCACCGCCACGGGCTTTCCGGCATTGGCGCCATAGGCAGAGGTACGGGCATCGGTCATGATTTGCAGCTGTGCAAAATGAGAAGCCATGGCTTCATGGGCCTGATTGGCCAGACTCACTTCGCCAGCACCGGCAAGGCCACACACCACGGCCATCTGATTCAGGTCACACTGGGCGCGAAACGCCAATTCCCTGGCCAGTTCGAGAATCACAGCTACCGAGCGGGTCAGTCCCAGTGATAAGGACGACGCCGCGGCACGCCCTTCCCAGCTTCGCCCGCTGGGTTGATGAAGCAATCGGGCGGTGGTTTTGCTGCCTCCCCCATCGACCCCGAGTAGATATTCACACTGCATGACTCACCTCCCCGCGGCATCGGCAGACACCGTGCCACTGTTATTTTTGCCGGCAATGCAGACGGCAAAGGCCACCGCTGTGCCAATACAAAGCTGCCAGGTAAACCCCAGTTCAAACTGCAAATTCTTTGGCAGTAACAGCCCCAAAATGTAAGGCTGCAGGGCCAGGGTTACAAAGAATCCGCTCAACAACGCCAGCAGCACGGTGCGGCCGTTACCTCTGCGGGTAAATAACACCGTAAAATAGACGCCCAGCAAGCCGCTGTAAGAAAACACCATGACGCTCAGCGCAAAAGCCAGTAACGGCATATCAGAATACTGTTGCCAGTAGAAACACAGTATCGCCATGGACGCCAGAGCCACGGCCGCGGCCACCATGCCCATCTGTCCGGCCCAGACATAATGTCCTTCATGTTGCTCGGGTTTGAGCCGTTGCATCAGCGGCCGGTATAGATCCTGCACCAGCACCGAAGACATGGCATTGAGACCTGAATTGAGTGTCGACAGTGCCGCTGCAATGACCCCCACCGTGACCAGGCCTCTGACACCAACAGGTATCTCGTTGAGCACGTAATACATGAAGATGGTGACCTGTTCGCCTTCAAAGGTTGGCACCACAGACTGACCGTCTGCTGACATCATCAGATCGGGGCGCTGGTAGTAGATGTATAGCAACAAGCCGATAATGATAAATAACGCCATCACAGGAATGACCATAACCACTGACCAGATCAACGCGGACGCCCCTTTCTTAGCATCTTTACAACTGAGCATACGCTGCGTCATGTCCTGATCCATGCCAAAGGCGGCGATATTCAGCAACACGAAACCACTGATGGCAGACCAGAAGGTAAAAACACCTGATGCCGTAAAATCCAGCCTGAAATCCAGTAAGGTGAGCTTGGATAGTTCGCGATCATGAGGTTCTCGCAGGGCCTGAATGATGTCGCCAAAATCAGCAGGGATGGCCGTGTAAAGGAAGTAGATGACAAACAGCGCCGCCCCCACATAAACCGTGCACTGAATCACATCACTGACAATAACGGAGCGAATGCCACCGACAAAAGAATACGCCAGTCCCACCAGAGTCAGGATCACCACTGAGGTGATCACACTGGAGGCCTGAATGTCCGCGAACAGAATCATGGATACCGCAATGGCAGCCAGATAGAGACGGGCACCGCTGGCAAAAACCCGTCCGAATAAATACATCAGGCCTGCCTGTCGCTTGGCTGAGGCACCAAAGCGTTGCTCCAGCATTTCATACACGGTGGTAACCCGGGCCTGATAGAACTTCGGCATAAGATAAGCGGCCACGAAAAAGGCACCAATGAAGGCGCCGATATTGGTGGCCAGATAGCTGAAATCATTGCGATAGCCCTGATCGGGCCCACCAAGGAAAGTCGCCGCAGACTGGGCAGTGGCTAGTACCGAAATCGCCACCATCCAGACCGGCATGCTGTTCCCTGCAAGGAAATAGTCCGCCGTGGTGGCGGCCTTTTTACGACTGTAATACCAACCGGTGCTGGCCATTACCAGAAAATACGCCACGAACACCAGCCAGTCCTGCCAGGCAAATTGGCTCTGCATAAATACCTCTTGCCAACGGCTTTTCACTTTTGCCGTGAATAAGCGTTGCTGTAATTTTTTATATTGATAGAATCTTATTCTAATGAATAATTAATTCCTTTTACCAGTAAAAGTTTAACTTTGTTGCCCGGGGTCGCCAGAAACTTCCCTCTTCCGGGCAACATAAAATGATTAAAAACATGATATTTAGGGGCTTTTATGATGATTTTCGGGTGGAGAAATAAAACTGCACTGTTACTGGCAGCAACGCTGATGACGATCACGGCGTGCTCTGAGGCGAGCAACCCGGTTGCAGAAAAAGATGAGGCAGACACCGCAACGCTGCGCCGGGCAATCGCCCAGAAAATCATCATCGATTTGCGCTATTTTTGTGAAGAAGCGCCGCAGGAAGGCCCCTGCAAGAAGCCAATGACAACGCTGCCTCCGCAATTGGCCAGGGTAATCAGTGACACCGGTATCGGCGGGGTGATTCTGTTTGCTGAGAACCTGGTGGACACCGCTCAGATGATTCAGCTCAATCACGATCTGCAACAGGCAGCTGTCAATGGCCTGTCGGGCCAACCTTTATTGCTGACCCTGGATCAGGAAGGTGGTAGAGTGGCACGCATTCCCCGCCACCTGGCAACCTCTTTAAGCGGTAATATGGCTATCGGTGCCACATTTGCCGAACATGGGCTGATGTTCGCCGAAAAAACCGGTGACATACTGGGGGGAGAACTTGCCTCACTAGGCTTTAACGTCAACCACGCGCCGACGGTGGACGTGAATGTTAATCCTGAAAATCCGGTCATTAACGTGCGCTCATTTGGTGAAAACCCCCTGCATGTGGCACAACTGGGGCTGGCGCAACTAAAAGCCATGCAACGCCAGGGTGTTATCGGCACCCTTAAGCATTTCCCCGGCCATGGCGATACGGCAGTAGACAGTCATACCGGGTTACCCCGTGTCGATCACGATCGCAACACCATCGAAGAGGTGGACTTATTGCCATTTCGCTACGCCATTGAGCAAGGGGAAGTGGATATGATCATGACCGCTCACATTCAGTACCCCCAGCTTGATAGCAGTGAAATAGAGAACACGGCCGGTGAGAAGATGCTGCGACCCGCGACGCTTTCGCGCGCCATTCTGACTGACCTGCTGCGCAAAGACATGGGATTTGAAGGCGTCATCGTCACCGATGCCATGGATATGGCCGGTATTAGCGCTTTCTTCGAGCCAACGCAGGCAGTGATTGAAACCTTTAGGGCAGGAACCGATCTGGTGTTGATGCCCGTAAGGCTGCACACCCCGGAAGAACTTGAGCGCTTGCCGGCGCTGATTTCCCAGTTGCTTGAGGCGGTGGAAGCCGGAAAACTGAATGCTGCAGAAGTTATTGCATCGGCGAAGCGCATTCACAAACTCAAGCAAAAATACCTGCGTAACCCGCTGCAACCCTCAGCAGAACAAATTGCCAGGGCCGAGGGCATACTGCGCCATCCGGATCATCTTGCCACCGAGCAGGCACTGGCCGATGCCGCGCTCACCCAGATTGGCGAGAACAATGTGAATACACCGCTGACAGCACAAACCATGCATCTGCTTATGCCGGATCGCAGTAAATGCCTGGCCATGGAGCAGGCTCTGAGTCGCCATTTGCCTGACTTAACGGTGAGTTGCACCAGTCTGCAATCCTATTTGCCGCAACAACAGCGCCAGGCCATGGATAATGCCGATATATTGCTGGTCGCCAGCATTACACCGGCACAAAGTGCCGTAGAACGCGGAGGCATGGAAGACATGCAACAGGTTGAGGCTGAGGCCATCGCTCATCAGGATCAACAGGCGCTGCTTCCACAACAAATCGACGCTGCCAAGCGTGCAGGCAAAGAGGTGATTTTCGTGAGCCTGCGTGCACCCTATGAAATCCGTACTTTAGCGGAAAAAGCGGATCTGGTGCTGGCCACCTACGGGTATAATACCCATGTGGTACCCGACACGCAGGCCAATCCGCAGGTACATGGCCCGGCTTTTGAGTCTCTGGCCCGTTATCTGGCCGGAAAAATAGACGCCCGGGGACAACTGCCTGTTACCATTGAGTAAAAGAGCCGAAACTAAAAAGCCGGTCAAAAGACCGGCTTTCTAGCAGCTCCAGTGAGAGGGCAATCTACTGGAAAAGGTTATATTGCTTCCTTCCTGGGCACAAAATAACCACTAGCAGTTAGAATTTAATAGAATATTCCTGTTTTTGCAAGCATTTGAAGATAAAGTATTCAATTGCAGACTGTGATAACGTTTTCGCTATAACATTAGCGCCAGATAAATAAGACATTGAGGAGTCGCACTTGTCATCATCCGTCCCATCCGTTGCCACGCCTTACGCATTGCGTCAGCAAATACGCAAGGGGCAGTTTAAGGGTAATACCTCAGGACAGGCTCCGGGCTTTGTGCAATGCAACCTGGCCATATTGCCTGCCGATTATGCCAATGACTTTCTGCGGTTTTGCCAGCTTAACCCGAAGCCTTGCCCACTTATTGGTATGGCAGCCAGACCCGGTAACTACCTTCTCGAAGAAGCAGGCAGAGACGTTGACATTCGCACCGATGTACCTGCCTATCAGCTTTTTGAAAATGGACAGGCCACTCAGCAGGTGAGTGACTTGATGGATGTCTGGCGAGACGACCTGGTCACCTTTATGCTGGGCTGCTCTTTTTCCTTCGAGGAAGCCCTTTTAGCCGATGGTCTTGAGATCAGAAATATCAGCGAGGGCGTTAACGTTCCCATGTACCGTACTAATATTCCCTGCACTCCTGCAGGACGTTTCAGCGGTAACATGGTGGTCAGCATGCGTCCCATGGCGGCGGCTGATGCCATCAGGGCGGTGCAGATATGCAGCCGTTTCCCTGCGGTGCATGGCGCTCCGGTGCACCTCGGTGACCCCGCATTGATCGGTATAGAAGATATTTCACGTCCCGACTTCGGCGAGGCTGTCACCATTCATCCCGGCGAACTGCCGGTATTCTGGGCCTGTGGCGTAACCCCTCAACTGGCCATTGCTGAGGCAAAACCGCCCTTTTGCATCACTCACAGCCCCGGCTGTATGCTGGTGACAGATATTCCCAACAGTAAACTATCGGTACTTTAAGAGGCTGAGCATGTTATTAAACTGCGATCTCGGTGAGAGTTTTGGTAACTGGAAGATGGGCCTGGATGATCAGGTCATGAGCTACATTGATCAGGCCAATATCGCCTGTGGCTTTCATGCGGGTGACCCCGATGTTATCCAGCACACCCTGGCACTGGCGAAAGCACATAATATAGAAATTGGTGCACATCCGGCTTATCCCGATTTACAGGGCTTTGGGCGTCGCTCTATGGCCCACAGTCACGATGAAATCGTCAATTTGTTGCATTACCAGATTGGTGCGCTTAGCGGCATGGCCGCGGTGCAGCAACTGGAGCTAAGCTATGTAAAACCCCATGGCGCACTGTATAACGACATGATGGGCAAAGAGGCCGTGTTTGTCGCCGTACTGGATGCCATTGCACAGTTCCCCCGCCCACTGAAACTGATGTTGCTGGCCACCTCTGAAGCGCCAGGTTATCAGCAAAAAGCCCAGGAGGCCGGCGTTGAACTGCTGTTTGAGGCCTTTGCCGATCGCCGCTATCTTGATGACGGTCGGTTAAGTCCCCGCAGCATGCCGGATGCCGTATTAGACTCGCAGCAAACCCTCGAACAAGTGGAACTGCTCGCCAAAGAAGGGGCCGTGATCACCGTCAGTGGCAACAAGCTGCCCCTGAAAGCCGATACGCTCTGTGTTCATGGCGACAACCCCCATGCGGTTGCGATGGTCAAACAAATCCGGGATTTACTGCCATGACTGAGTTTCCCCGTATTGAGCTGGCATCAGAAAACGCCCTCATCCTGTATCTAGATAAGCACACCAGTGAAACGGTCGCCGCCACCATCGCCGCATTATTGCCACAGATACGCGTTGCGCTGGGTGATAATCTGCTCGATCTTATTCCTTCTTATAATTCTATACTGGTGCAATACCATCCGCTTAAGACGGACCACTTTCGTATGCGTGCACAATTGAAAGCCCTGCTAAAAGCACAGTCAGACAAGGAGCTCAACAACGAACAAGGAGAGCTGGTAAGGCTGCCTGTGTGGTACAGCGAAGAGTCCGGTCCCGATCTGGCTCATCTGGCAGAACAGGCGGGCCTGAGCGTCGATGACGTGATTGCACTGCATGAACAGACCCAATATCGGGTGTATGCCATTGGCTTCGCTCCCGGCTTTGCCTATCTGGGGGAAGTGGATGAACGCATTGCGGCCCCGCGCCTGGCCACACCGCGCAAACGTGTTCCCACCGGTGCCGTTGCCATTGCCGATCGCCAGACAGCGGTTTATCCGGCTCCCTCGCCGGGTGGCTGGAATCTGATTGGCCTGTGTCCGCAGCTGATGTTCGACAAATCGGCATCCCCGCCAATGCCGGTGCGGGTAGGTGACAGGGTTCAGTTTTACCACATTGATAAAGACACGTTTTTGCGCCTGGGCGGCAAGATGGAGACATTCAGATGAGTGGCATCGTCATTGAAAACCCGGGGATGCTGGCATTGCTAACGGATCAAGGGCGTATGGGTCAGGCTCATCTTGGCCTGACCACGGGTGGGCCCATGGACCCCTTTGCCTTTACGCTGGCCAATGCGCTGGTGGGTAACCCGACGAACGCCACGGTCATTGAGACGACGCTGGGAAATCTGAGCGTGCGAGCCAACAAAGATATCCTGATAGCAGTGACCGGCGCACCAACGCCGTTACAGATAGCGGGTCAGCCTTGTGCGTTATGGCAACGCCACAGCGTTAAAAAAGGACAAGTGATCGAAATCGGCGCTCCAACAGAGGGCTTGCGCAACTATCTGGCCATTGGCGGTGGCCTGACAGTGGATGCGGAATTTGGCAGCACCAGTACGGTGCTGCGAGAAGGTATTGGCGGATTGAGGGGGCAAAAGCTGCAGCAAGGCGACACATTGGCAGTGGGTCAATCTGCTACGCCCCACCGCGACTGCGCGCTTCCTCAGTCTGCCATTCCCACTTATCATGCTGATGCGCCTTTACGCCTGGTAACCGGCTACCAGTATGAGCAGTTTAGTGTCACCAGCCGCAGCCGTTTCTTTAACAGCCAGTACCGTATCAGTGACCAGGCCGATCGCATGGGATACCGTCTGACAGGACCGGCCATTCCTGCGGCATCGAGAGCGCTACTTTCCGAGGGCATCGCGCTGGGAGCGGTGCAGGTACCGGCAGATGGTCAACCGATTATTCTGCTCAATGATCGCCAGACCATTGGCGGCTACCCCAAACTCGGCTCGGTGCTGGCCATGGACTGCGCCAGGCTCTCACAATGGCGTCCGGGTACAACCTTGTCCTTTGAGCCGATCAGTATTGAGCAGGCTCACAATCTGCTGCACTTGCATCACGCGAAGCTGACAAGGTTGTTGCAACAACTGGAACAGCACCATGAATAGCCTTACGACCCTAAGCGAGGCACTTGAAATCTTACTGGTGCAAAGAAACCTGCGCGGGATGCAGCCTCTGCGACAGCACCTCGAATCAGGCTACCTGTTGCGTGCTGCCAGATTGCTGGCCGACAATCCCGGCACCGTGATTATTGGCACCGGTTTTCCGGTCACCGGGACCTTTGAAACTGATGGTCCGGTAGGCGCCATAGCCCTCTACCAGGCCCTGGAGGCGCTGGGCTATCAACCTTACATCGCGTGCGGCAAGCCCCTGAGCGCTGCCATTAGCACAGATTTTCGCGTGATTGAGCTTAAGGTTAATGCTCTGGAGCAGGCTCGCAGTGAGACCCAGACCATACTGCAACGGCTCAAACCCAGCCTGGTGCTCTCCATAGAGCGCCCGGGACTGGCACAGAACGGTCGCTATCACAATATGCGCGGTGAGGATATCAGCGCACGTTGCGCCTGTTTCGATTATTTTGTTACCGACGCCACCTGCCCCACGATTGGCATTGGTGATGGCGGCAACGAAATTGGTATGGGAAAGGTATTCGATGCCCTGCAAGCCATGGACATTATTGCGGCGCGCACACCCTGCGATGAACTGGTTGTGGCTGATGTGTCGAACTGGGCCGCGTACGGTATTCTTGCCATGCTTGGCCAGCTCACAGGAACGGATTTACTCGGCAACATCCGGCCATTGGATATTCTTCAATATTTGTCAGATAAAGGCAGTGTGGACGGCGTAACCCGCGAAAACACCCTGACCGAGGACAGCCTCTGTTTCACTGCCGGTGAAGATTTACTGCGTCAACTTCAGGCCAGACTGGCTCCCTAGGGGGCCACAACCCGCCATCCATTTATGCCCTCAAACCAGATAATTGTTGTGCTAACCAATGACTTAGTTGTGAGCCGGGCAAGGCCCCCGATACTCTGGCCACCTCCTGTGCACGATAAAACAGGACCAGCGTGGGGATAGAGCGAATCTGGCAGCGACTGGCCGTAAGCTGATTGGCCTGAGTATCCACTTTTACAAACTGACAACGGGTGGCCATAGTGAGTGCGGTCTGCTCGAAAACCGGTGCAAATTGTAAGCACGGGCCACACCAGGGCGCCCAGAAATCCACCAGCAACGGTAGGTCTGACTTATCCAGCCAGCGCTGAAACTGATTGTCATTCAGATTGACCGGCTTACCACTAACAAGTAATTGCCGACAATGACCGCAAAGGGGCTGCTGCGCAAGTTTAGACGCCGGAATACGATTCTGTTTATGACAGGAAGCGCAAATGACATGCACTGGATTTTGACTGACCATATTCTTTCCCTACGTTGTCTGGCGGGGCCATGACGCCGGCCCAATTCACCAACTCACCCAAATAAACAGTGCCGATTATACAGCGAATAACCCTGTGATGCCTGCAAGTGGCGGTCAATTTGCTAAACGTGTATCAGGCAATACACAGCAGAAGGCGTCAAAGCATCAAAGAGAGGGGTGCTGGGCAAAGCGCTGCTCTGAGATTTTCTGATGCAATCGGCGACTGTCGGCATCCAGCCAGCTCTGATAGGTCGCCAGATAGTCGGCAGACAAACGATGCGTTTGCAACAGGGTATTGATATGGGCGATAACGTTTTCGCCCCAGGCATTGCGCGAACAGGCAATGTAACTGGGTGTGGCCTCTGGCATGCCGGCCACGGGAATAAAGCGCATGTCAGTGCTGATATTTCCGAGGCGCTGCTGATATTTCAGCTCAACGGGAAAGCCAAAGGTATAGTCAATCCGTTTTAAATCGAGCATCTTGAGCAAGTCAGAAAACACATTTGCTCCAGAACGTTTGAGTACATGCTCGGCCTGCTGGTAGCGTGCAAGTTCACTGTCTATGGGGCCCTTGTACAGCCTTCCGTCCGCCACACCGCCCAATAAATTGGAGTTTTTCATCAACGTTGACAGAACAATGCCTCGTTCACTGAGATAAGGCGTGAACTTGTGACGATCCACTTCTCTGATGATCAGACCGTTGGGGAGCACCACCCCTCTTGGCTCTGAGTAAAGAATAAACTGTTCACGCTGCTCCGATTTATACAGCCCCACGATGCAGACATTGTGGGTTGCCATCAGTTTTACAATACGTTCATAGCCTGCGGTTTGCACTGCATGCTCAAACTGCGGCAGACGCTCGGTGATAAACTGACGGGTCAGATCATTGTAGCCTTTATCCTTCAGCGGCCCTTCCACAAAGGTGCCCGGCGGAAAATCAGGCCGCAACCACAGGATCTGCTCAGCACAGACGGCAAAACAGCAAAACCAAAGCACCACCAGCAACCCTTTCATCTTAATCTCAGACTCACGCTTTACATACACCTTTGTATGCACTCTCACATTTAAAACTATAGCCTTTTACGATGGTGCATTCATTATCACCGACAAATTATTTAGTCATTCAAATGATGTCTGTGTGAAATTATTACGTGTCACTCATTGAATTGGCCAGTTTTTACACGGATTGGTGCAAACCACTAACTGCTTACCGCAGGTGTTTTTTAACTTCTTGTTTTTAAACAATTATTTAATGGCCCGGGAATTGCTAAAACTATCTGGCAAACGTCACACAATAACAAGGATACCACCATGTATACCGATGAAGACCTTGAACAGGCAAGCCAACACGGGGTACTCAGCGAGCAGTCCGTGCAGCAGTTCCGTCAGTTTATCAATGAACAACAACATCAATTGCGTCAGGATCAGGAAAATTTCCGGCTGATCGCCGGCTTTAACGATATTTTTGTGGTTATCGCCTGTGCCCTGTTATTGAGCTCTGTTGGCTGGTTAACGCAATACAGCGGCAGTTTCTTAGGCGCATTAGCCTTCTCGGCCCTGTCCTGGGGACTGGCAGAGTTTTTTGTACGCCGACGCAATATGGCACTGCCCGCCATCGGCTTGTTGCTGAGCTATCTGGGTGGCTTAATTGCCGCGCCACTGCTCTTTGTGAACGACCCCCACCCTGAAGTCTTTGCGCTGTCAGGGCTGTTAGCGGCACTCGGTGGCTGGCTGCACTGGCGCCGCTTTCGTGTTCCGATCACCGTCGCTGCAGCCTATGCGGCCTGTGTGCTGGCTGTATTGGGGCTGGTCATGAGTCAGTGGCTGATAGTACACAGCTGGGTCGAAGAAATGATTTTTGTCGGCGGATTAGTGGCCTTTAGTCTGGCCATGTACTGGGATGCCTCAGATAAAGCCCGCGTTACCCGTCGCTCTGATGTGGCGTTCTGGCTGCATCTGCTGGCTGCGCCTATGCTGGTGCATCCATTGTTCGCTGCCTTAGGCATCCTCGATGGCGGTGCAGACTTCAGCAGTATGCTGGTGGTAATGGCGGTATATCTGCTGCTGGCTCTGGTATCTATCATTATCGACCGCAGAGCCCTGATGGTATCGTCACTGGGATATGTGCTGTACGCCCTGTCGAGTCTGTTTGATACCTATGGCATGGTGGAACTGAACTTTGCCCTCACCGGTATCTGTCTGGGGAGTGCGTTACTGCTGCTCTCAGCCTTCTGGCATCAGGTGCGTGAACTGGTGATGCGTGCCATCCCGACACCGGTACACACCTACTTGCCCGGGCTAAATTAAGTCAAGGGCGCAGATCTTACGAGTAAAAAAGCCGCTGTATGCGGCTTTTTTGTGTGTGAGCTTTTTTGAAGAGCAATGTTGAGGGTTAATAATGCCGCGATTCAGATACTGCGCCCTCTTATCAGTCTTACCGCTACCACGATTAATGCCAGCACCAGCAACAGGTGGATAAAACCGCCCATTGTGTAAGACGATACCAGCCCTAATCCCCACAAAATAATCAGTACAACAATGATTGTTTCCAACATAGGTTTCTGCCTGTCAACCATAATAGAACACTCACTATGTCCGACAGTAAACACACTGTATGTACGTTTGCTCACACAACTCAAAATAATTTCTATGGTGCGCTGGCGCACAGAACTAAAAGACTCGGGGACATACACTGCGTATTCCCTTCATCAACCTGTACACAAACCATCATGAAAACTCGCAACATTTACGCCCTCTTTATATTTAGCCTGTTCAGCCTGACTCTGCTGGGCTGCGGTGCAACCGATAGCCGTGAAAGTACCGGTGAGTATATGGACGACACCGTCATCACCACCAAAGTCAAAGCCGCCCTGTTCAACAATGCCTCACTGAAATCCGGCGAAATCAACGTTGAAACCTTCAAGGGCATTGTACAGCTCAGCGGCTTTGTGAACTCAGCAGAAGACATTGACACCGCGGTACTCGTTGCCGGCAAGGTTACCGGAGTGAAATCGGTAAAAAACGTGATGCGCGTGAAATAATGTCGCACCGCGCTTAATGTTCGCTAGCGTACAATAGTGCAGGCATTACTGCGTTATACTGCCAAGTACTGTACTCATTTATAAAGATATAGCGATGTCCGAACTGGCATTAAAACAAGGTGTTGACGCCCGGCTTCATAAGCCGACCGAAAATCAGTTACTCAGGGCGCTACCCAGTGACGCACAACAGAGGCTGTTCCCCCACCTGGAACTCGTTGAAATGCCGCTGGGAAAGGTACTTTATGAATCCGGAGATGTGCTGCGCTATGTGTATTTCCCCGCCGACTGCATTGTTTCTCTGCTGTATGTAATGGAAAGTGGCGCCTCTGCGGAAATATCCGTGGTTGGCCACGATGGCATGATTGGCGTTGCCCTGTTACTGGGCGGCGAGAGCACCACCAGCCGCGCCATCGTACAAAGCTCTGGTTTTGCGTACCGGCTGTTAGGGCAGCGCATGAAGGCAGAATTTAACCGTCATGGGGACCTGCTGTCTATAATGCTGCGCTACTCTCAGGCGCTGATCACACAAATGGCGCAGACCGCTGTGTGTAATCGCCATCACAGTATCCAACAGCAACTTTGCCGCTGGCTGTTACTGTCACTGGACCGCTTAAAAGATAATCACCTGGTCATGACACAGGAACTCATTGCCAACATGCTTGGTGTGCGCCGTGAGGGGGTCACCGAGGCGGCGGGTAATCTGCACAAACTCCAGGTCATTGACTACAGTCGCGGTCATATCATTGTTACCGACAGGGCTAAGCTCGAGAAGCTCAGCTGCGAATGCTACGGCGTGGTTAAGCGCGAAACGGACCGTCTGCTGCCATTATCCCGGTAATGCACCTGATCGGTGCTGTAACGCACAGACCCGCACTCTTATAACAGGCATACTCGTGTTTCAAGGCTGACACGTACCCGTCTTGCGCCAATCTGGCGACACCAGTGCGAAAGGTTTAGCCCATGTCTGTTACAGCACCCGCGAAGATCACCAACCGACTGGTACAACTGTTACCGGCTGACGAGCAGCATCAGCTGTTGTTGCAGTGTGAGGTCGTCGACATGCAGTTTGGCCAGATACTCTGTGAACCGGGTCAGCCTTATCCTTACCTGTATTTTCCTTTGCACGGCTTTGTCTCCCTGCTCGCCCCGTTGAGTGGTCATATCCCTCTGGAAATGTGCCTGATGGGCAACGAGGGCATGCTGGGTGCCAGCCTGGTTTTAGGGATTGAAACCGCTCCCATGCAAGCCATAGTGCAGGGTAAAGGCTCGGCCTGGCGCATTCGCCCTGAGGCCCTGCAAACCCTGTTAGAAGAATGTGTTCAGCTTCGACGTACACTGCAACAATATCTGTTCCTGCAATTTCGTCAGTTGTCTCAGAGCGCTGCCTGCGGGCATTTCCACGAGTTGCCACAGCGTCTGGCGCGTTGGTACCTGATGAGCGATGACCGCACGCAGTGCGATGAGTTTTATCTGACCCATCAGTTTCTGGCCGGTATGCTGGGTGTTCGCCGCAGTGGTGTGACGGTGGCCGCCGGCAAACTGCAAAAACAGCATCTGATCCGCTACAACAGGGGCATGGTGCATATTCTCGACCACGAAGCACTCCGACAAATGAGCTGCGAATGCTATGGAGCGGGTCTGGATGACTACCGAAATATACTGGGGATCCCATCAACCGGGGCGTTGCTCAGACAGTCGTTCTCAACCAATACGCCATAAACCCTTGCCATAGTTGCCTGCGCAACCTGGCCCCAACAGCATACAAGCGTTTTCTGATGAGGTTGCCCGATGCATCCTTGTGGTGACCAAAAAGATAACTGCCGAGCGCGGCCCCGCTGCAGGCAGCCAACAGCAATGACGCCGGAGAACTCAGCTGGCGCTGCAACGACGCCCCGAGAGTGCGGGTCTGTTTGACTAACTGATGTCGTTGTTGCGGAAGTTGCGCTGCCAGTTCCGCTATGTGTTGATTCAATTGCAAAGAGGACATCTTATTGCGCCCCGTTGCCATCGGTCTGATTAAACACACGCAGACTTTGCATGGTAGCCGGAAAACGAAGCAAACTGCTGTAGTAGCGGCAGCGCCGCAGCACAAACCACAGGCCTGAGAGGTTAATCACCATTGCCAGCCCTACCGCCTGAGCCATAGAGAGCTGACTGTATTGGGCCAGTATGATCACCTGCGCCAACGCACCAAACCATAAGGTGAGGGCCAGCAATCCGGTTAGCAGACCACATACCACCAATGCGACCATACTGGTGGCGACCCGCTGACCTTCAAGAGTCAGTAATTGCAGTTGATCACCGGCAAGGGTTCTGACTTGCTGCCACCACTGAACCATCTCGGCAGCAGCGCCCGGCGATACGGAAGCTGCCGCCCCCGTATTGTCAGGAGCAGCGTCAGGATTACTCGGCATGTTGTCCACCGCTGCGACGGCTTAACCACCAGCTAAACAGCATACCTGTGGCCATTGCGACACCCAGTGACATCAGTGGATGGCTGCGTATCTGCTCACGGGTTCCCTCGGTTAATTGCTGCTGCAGATGATTCAGCTGCTGCCCTTTTTTGGACATCGCCTCGGCGGCATGGTTAACGCCACTGGCCATTTTATCCACCGTATCATGGGCACTGGCTGTCATTTGTTCGATTGCCGGGGACCCGGCTTCGGCTGCACTGTTGATAGCATTGTGAATGCTGTTTGATGCCGCATCCACGCCACTGCTGAGGCCTTTTTTGGCAGCGTTGGTTTCTTTTGAATTTTCCATGGTAACTCCGTTTGTGTGTAACAGGGACAATGTTATCCCTGTCTTATTCTTAGTATCTATGTGGCAATGCGCCTTGTCGGTGCGCCAGCACGCTTATCCTTTTTTTGCCACGGTCACAGCGTTAGCAATAATCACTTCAACCCGCCGGTTTTGCTGCCGACCACCTGATGTGGCATTACTGACTAGCGGTGAAGTCTCACCTTTGCTGGACGTGTTAAGACGGCTGTCTGCAACCCCCCGGGCAACCAAAAAGTCTTTTACGGTGTCCGCCCGGCGCTGCGACAACAGCATATTGGCGGCTTCACTGCCCACATCATCCGTGTGTCCTTCAATCTGTGCGATGCGCTCAGGGTACGTGGTCAGAAATGTCGCCAATCTGTCCAGATGGCTGCTGTTACCTTTAAGGCTGGATTTGCCGCTATCAAAGAGCACATCCCCCAGGGTGATGACTAACCCTCTGTCGGTGGGGCGGGCATTTAATTCAGCCAACTGTGAGCGCAAGGCAATGGCGTCGGCCTCAGCGTGCTCGGCCTGTTGACGTGCGGTTTGAGCATCTGAGCGGGCGCTTTGCTCGCGATTTGCCGACAATCTGACCTGCTCCCTGGCCGAGTCGGTGTCTCTGCGCGCCAGTTTGGCATCTTTCTGGGCTTGGGCAGCGCTGGACATTGCCTGCTCTGCATCTTCCCGGGCTAACATCGCATCGGCCCTGGCGCGCTCTGCCTCCAGACTACGTGCATCCAGGCGGATGTCATCACGTTGCTGATTCAGTCCCTGGCGCTGCGACTCTAACAGACGGGTGTTTGCCTCCGTGCTGGCCAGCGCCACCTTGCGTTCTGCCATCGCCATGCGGTGGCTCACCAACTGCTTATTTTTTTCCGGTTTTTCGGCTAACAGCACCGCGTGCTCAGCCTCTTTTATTGCCAGAGGTGCCAATACCGCCAGGTGTCGGTCATTTTGTAGCTGCGTTAGCTGCTGACGCAGCTCGTGCGCGCCCTCTGGCGTGCCCGGCGCACTGGCACAGCCACCGAGTAAAAGGGAGGCAAGGCTCAGACTCAGCAGTGTTCTGGCAAAAGGATTAATACGGTTCATGGTCTGACTCCTGAAAGGTTGCGTTGAACTTCCTGTTTTAAGACATCAATGCTCTGTTGCATATTCTCATTGATGGCCTGGGCTTTGATCAGCTCAGCCCGCGCCAATGCCAGTTCGGCACTGGCCTGTGCCTGCAATGCCAGCTGCCGCGCCTGTTGCATATCCCGGGCAATCACCGCGCTACGGGCTGCGGCCAGTTCGGTGCGGGCATTATTGAGTTCGGTACTGGTATAACGGGTGGTTTGTGCCCTTTCGGCATTGCCGATCGCCCGTTCGGCGGCCTCCACTTCGGCTGTTGGGGCCTTCAGTGCGCTGGCGCAACCACCCAGCAGCAGCGTCGTGGCCATGATCATAAAGAGTGCTTTGCATCGCTTTTTGCTCAGCAAAAGTGTCCTGGTTAGAGGGACGGCAATGAATGTGTTCATGTAAGACTCCTGATGGTACGGGCAACAAACAGTGCGCCCTGTCTTACTATGAGCGCATCACCCTAGCCTGTCGGTACGCTGGCGCGCATAACAGAATACAGAGTCGTTTGTACAGAGTCTTAGAGGGGGGGGGTCGCCCGGCGTTTGGCCTGGTACATGGCAGCATCAGCAACGCTGATCAGTTTTTCGGCACTTTTCCCATCGGCCGGAAAGGTCGCCACACCGATACTGGCAGACACCTCTACCATGGTCTTGTCTATCTGATAGGGTTGCGCCAGCAGGCAACACAACTTGGCGGCAAACTGGTCTGCATCTTCTTTGTGCTTGGTGTTATTCAACAGTAACAGAAACTCATCACCACCATGTCGGCTGATGGCATCACTTTCGCGAATAGAAGAGCGCAGGCGCGCGCTGACCTGCTGCAGGACTTTATCTCCGGCACCATGACCGTGGCGGTCGTTCACCGGTTTAAAGTTATCCAGGTCGATAAACAATAAGGCAAACAGCCCGCGCTCCCGTTTTGCGATTCGGATAGCCTGCTTTATACGATCCAGCATCACACTGCGATTAAGGGTCTGGGTCAGGGCATCACACTGACTGTTCAGCATCAGTTGCTGTAATTCCGCCCTGGCCTGTTTCAGGGCCAGTAATAATTGTTGGTTTTCCCGCTGTAGCTGAGCTTTTTCCAGACTCTGTATGTCGCGCAGTAACATTGCGTCACAACTCAGTCCATCATGCTGTGCCTGACTGCCGTTCAGCGCGTCTTGCTCTGTCGTTCTTAGCTTGCGCAGGGTACTGCGCAGCAGAAAAGGGTTAATATCTACAGAATCTTTCATAGCCCGCCCCTTAAAAAACTATCAGGTTACGCGCATTGCGTTGTGATGAATGTGCGTTATCAGACATTTGCAGGTGGAAATAGCCACTCAGTGAGTCAGCAAATCAAAGGTGACGCTTCTGACACCCCGGATATTCTGTGCCAGTTCGACGGCTAAAGCGTGCTCGATACCACTGCTGACTTTCCCTGAGAGGGTCACGATGCCCTTGTCGGTATTCACGGAAATATCCGAACCCGAGACGTTAGAAGAGTACATCAAGGTGGATTTCACTTTGGTCGTGATCCAACTGTCGGCTATTAATGTGCTTTTTTCGTTATCTTTCGGGTTACTTTTTTCATCTGCCGATCCGGTAATTTTCAGGCTGTTGCGCACCGAGCGCACCCCTTGCGTGTTGCTGGCCAGTTTTTCCGCTTGTTGACTGGCCTGCTCGCTGGTCACAGTACCACTCAGTTCAACCTGTCCCTCTTTGGTAACGACGGATGTTTCCATACCCTCTGTATGCTTGTTCCACAACAGTTTGGATTTGATTGCAGCGGTAATGGTGGCATCATCGACAATCTCGCCAAAACCTCGGGGATTACTGTCTTTCTGCTGCTGCAGGTTCGCGTCCACTGTGATGCGATTGTCCACATCTTTAACGCCACTGACACCTGCGGCAATGGCCTCGGCCAGCTCTTTATGAGGCGCTTCCTGCACTTTACCCACCAGGGTGATATTGCCATCCAGGGCGGTAACACTGAGATCGCCAGCCCGCAGGTAAGGACTTAGCGCATAGGTGGTCCATATTTGCATTTCATGTCTGGCATTGGTCACTGCACTGGCAATGTCACTTTCTGACACCTTGTTATTCGCCATGCTGTGGGGACTGCTAAGAGCCAGTAAAACCGCAAGCGGTAATAACAGCTTTAAATTTAATGTTTTCATCGTGTCTTACTCTGATAAAAAAAGCCGGGGCTCGCGATCAGCCTCCGGCATCTAAGGGATTAAGCCTTATTTTGTTGTTCCAGGAACGTTTTCACTTGCTTGTCAGCCACATGCTGTTCAATGTGATAGCGTTGCTGTACCAGCGCACTCAATTGCTGCTGATTACCGTCACTTTTCAGGATTTCAGATTCACTGAGTTTGCTCCATTGGCTTTTGGCGGCTTTGACCTGCTGTGGCCACTTCACTTTCGCCCCAGGGGATGGAACAGTCTGTGCCGCTTTAATTGGCGTTGGTTCCATTTTATCCGCCATGTCGCTTCGGTTAGCCTTGTCGACTTTTTCGTTACGATTCTGTTCACTGTGATTATTCATATATACCTCGTTGTAAACTCGGCAAGCGCAGGTTGCGCTAACCGATAGCCAACACTCTAAACGCCATGGCACCTGCAGTCGGTGCGCCAGCGCGCTTAACCCGCGTTTTTACTCATCCCTGGCTAACGCAGTAGCGGTAACGCGCCTGCAAGTATGTTTTAATCTGCTTTCTGAGACGTTTTTTAAAAAGGCTTGAGGATGATTATCCGCACATGTATCGCCACCCTTTTACTACTTTGCCTGAGTGCCAAAAGCCAGGCAGAGACCCCTGTCGAACCAGCCGGGCAGGCGCTGAGCGAGGCCGAGGCCAATAAACTGGTTTCTCTGCCATTGCACTGTGTTGAAACGCCTTACCCTTACAAAACCGGCATCGTTCTGGGCAGCGCCGAAGACTTAAAAGAGCCTTCAGTGCACCATCCTATCTTTTACGGCTGTTTTGACTGGCACAGTGCCGTACATGGTTACTGGTCGCTGGTGACATTGTTGCGCCAGTTTCCGGATTTGGCCAAAGCGGATGAGGTCAGAGCGCTTCTGCAGCGTAACCTGAGTGCAGACAAGGTCGCCGGTGAAGTGGCGTTTTTCAGTAAAGACATCAATGCCTCTTTCGAGCGCACCTACGGCTGGGTGTGGCTACTTAAACTCTCCGATGAACTACACCAGTGGCAGGACCCGATGGCGCAGCAGCTGGCGTCCAACCTGCAACCTCTGGCCGATGTGATTGTTAAGCGCTATGTCGATTTTCTGCCGCGCCTGCTCTACCCCATTCGGGTCGGCGAGCACACCAATATCGCCTTCGGACTGAGTTTCGCCTATGACTACGCCGTAAATCGTCAACACAGCGCATTACAACAGCTCATTGCTGAACGGGCGAAAAGCTATTTTTTACAGGATAAAAACTGCCCCATAAGCTGGGAGCCCAGCGGTTATGACTTTCTGTCACCCTGCCTGGAAGAAATCGGCCTGATGCAGCGCATTTTGCCCGAAGACGCGTTTCTTGCCTGGGTAAAAGACTTCATGCCGCAACTGGCCGACCCGACATATAAGCTGGACGTCGCCCGTGTCAGTGATCGCAGCGACGGCAAACTGGTACATCTGGATGGTCTTAACTTCAGCCGTGCCTGGAACCTTTACGCCCTCTCAGGTCAGTACCCACAATACCGGCATTTACGTAAGCTGGCTGACCAGCACATGGCCCAGTCCTACCCTAACCTGATTGGCGACAGCTACGAAGGCAGCCATTGGCTGGGCAGCTTTGCCATTCACGCCTTAAACAGCGCCAAACAACAAACGAATCGTACTGAGTAACGGCACACAGGGAGTTTAAAAAGACACGGTGTGTTCACCCCTTATCAAAGTAAGGGGCTGTTATGGCAGCATGGTCGCCTTTTTCCTGCTGGCAATATTCCTGCGCGCAATCAGGAACAACAGCGCGCCAACCAGGGCAAAACCGCCCAGTGTCTGCCATTGTGTGGCGTTAGTTTGGGTGGCGGCCCAAAGACTGAGGCCCAGCGCCAGAGGCGCTGCCAGTATGATGGTTTTGTTAAGGGCGCCCATGCCGGCGCGACGGCGCAGTGTCGGCAGGGCAACAATCGAGGCCACGTAGGCCAGCAACCTCGCCAGCGTACTTACCGCGGCAAGTGCCAGAAAATCATCCCACAGCGCAAACAGGATTGCCCCGGCCCCATAAAAGACAATGGCGTTGGCGGGTGTTCCCCAACGCGATACCCGCCCGAACCAGGCGGGGAGCAAACCGTCATCGGCCAGTGCCGGTGGCATGCGGCTCGCCGAGGTGTGTCCTGCGGTGAGATTGGCAAGTACGCTGATGACGATGGTAGCGGCAATCAGTAACGCCCCCACATCACCGCCGTACTCACCGGCCAGTGCAATCAGTGGTGCCTCGGGGCCCGTTCCCGCGACCACGCTGTAACTGTAGGCCCACTGCAGCCCAAAATAGACCAGGGTCACCAGGGCAAGGCCCAACAATAATGCACGCGGCATGGCACGCCGGGGTTGCGAGGTTTCTCCCGCCGGAATGGTGGCGTTTTCAAAGCCAACAAATGCGTATAGCGCGGCCAGTGCAACGCCCTCTACGGCACTGAATGTGGGCAGTACCAGCGGCTGGGGATGCGCGGCAAAGCCAATCCCGATCGCCATCAGCAGCAACAAGGGTAACAATTTAAACAGGGTCATCGCGCCCAGTACGGCCACAACCCGCTTTATGCCGATGACATTGATAAAGGTCAGCCCACCCAGCACACTGACAATCAGAGCGATCTTAGCCACCCCCTCACCCACAACGGGCCACAAGGCAGCCGCATAGGCCACCAGCACCAGTACATTTGCCCCCTGACTGATTAATCTCGCTGCAAAAAAGTTCCAACCGACAATAAAACCCGCGAAGTCGCCAAACGCATCGCCCACATAGCGCTGCGGTCCGCCCGAACGATCGGTCAGTTTGGTCAGTTCGGCAAAGCAAACAACGATGGCCATAACAAGCAGACCGCCAATCAGCAGTAACCAGGGTGCAAAGAAACCGACCGCAACATGGAGCGCTTCGGGTAGCCCAAAAATGCCGGCGCCGATGAGCCCGTTGACCACGATAAACAGAACGCCAAGCGTTCCCATATCTCGGCGATATTTAGACGTTTCGCTCTTCATCGGGCTCTCCGCAAACAAATGGGTCAGAATGGGTTCAGGTCTTGCTTTTGGCCACTATCCTATTCTCCCGGCAATGGTGCAAACCTAAATACTCACTCAGCGTCTTAAACGCCCTTTCCCGACCAGCATGCCTCTGTATTCAGGCTGAGGTTTGAAGTTAACCCTAAAACAAAAAGCCAAAAGGGCAAAACGCAAGATCTGCCCCGTGCCTCAGCTAAAAAGCCGATGATACCGGCGTTATCGCAGCGCTATTATTCTGGTGCCCGAGCGGTGTATTCGCCTCCCGCCTTCAATCCACACGCGTGGGGTTGGGTATTTTGAAATGTCACCGGCACCGTTTGTCCGCAGGGTAAACGATTATAGTGGGGCGGCAAGTTTGGCCCGCATTGTTGCACGTCAAAATGCAAATGCGGCCCCCCACTCTGACCGGTATTACCACTCAGGCCAATGATATCCCCCCTGTTAACCCTGTCGCCTTCTTCCACCAGCGCCCCCTTGTGCGTGAGGTGAAAATACCTTGCGACCGTACCATCGTCATGTTGAATAAAAATGTAGTTTTCTTCGAGATCGGTATTGTTGCCGTCTTCAAAGACTTCCCGCACACTCACCACGTTGCCGCCTCTGGCCGCAATCACCTGTGTGCCAATCGGCATGATAAAATCGATTGCGTAGGTGCCGACGCCATTATTTGAGGCACGATAATGTTCAGTCGACGCATACACGGAATGTGTTGTGCCTGCTGTATAAGGCAGGATGTAAGGCGATTGCTCTTGAGATGGGAACACGCCACAGTCGATTTCCGGGCTGGAACAGGCGGTCAGTGATACTGACAATAAAAAGGGTATCGCCAAAAATTGTTTCATTCATTTATCCTCCTTTGAACCCAGTTTGTCGCACTACAACTGCCAAAGGTTTAAAATAGCGGCGCTGGCCCCTACTGCCCGGCCCGCTGGTCATCGGTGATCGCTTCTACTGGCAAAGGCTGCTCGCCGTGCTGGTAAGGATTGCCCGGTCAGGCACAAAAAACGCCCGGAAAAATGGGCGTTTTTAAAATAAAAAACCGGTATCAGCCTTGGTTCTTCTTCTCTTTGCGGGCCTTGATTTTGATGACTGCACTCGTGTCATCGCGGGACAGGCATTCTTTGTCGTGGCCGTTGTTGAAGGTCAGTTCTACGGGCTGGCTTTGCTGTTTGGCGCGCTGGGCAATGGCCATTTTTGTAGGCAAATCTTCATCCCCTGCAAAGCCCAGCACCTGCCAGTTCTGGCCTTCCAACTGGATAAAGGTCTTCTCTTCGGTTGGATACAACATCTGCACCTTGGCATCCGGGCATTTGACGTTGGCTTAGGCCAGTGTACTGGCCATTAACAACAACAGCCCTGTAATTATTCTTTGCATTTTTATACCTTTAATATCTTGATTAATAATCATTTTTATTATTTTTTGACGGTGCAAGACTTGACCTCGTGTACTTGACCCATGTACTCAGAAATAGTCACTGGACTATAACCAATGCACTTAAAGGTAGAAAAACTAGCACCGATGATACTGCCCATCCAGCAACTAAAGTCTTTAATACTTTCTTTTTTTTCTTACTTTGAGAGTCATACCATCTCCTCGCAGAATCAGTCTCATCACTGCCTACAGAAGCATTGAGTATAAAGAACACCAAAAGAGCCACTATAAAAATTACTATAAAGCCATCATCAGCATATTCAGCAAAAAAACCAAAAAGCAAATGGTCAATAACCATCAGTAGGCATATCAAATTGATTCCTAAAAAAGTCGTAAGAAACAATATTGTTCTGTTTCCTAAGACCCTCTTGGTTAATGTTTCTAACATGTCCTCAGCTACGCAATAAACTACTGAGATGAACAGTTTCACTTTATTCAAATTCCTCTTCCTTTCTTGCAGGACTCAGAATACCTTTGGCGAAATTCGTATCATAATAATATTCATCAGCCAACCAGTAGGCACCTGACACTACTAGAAAACCGGGATGTATGAAGGGTAATGCTCCCATGCCAACATCAAGAGCTAAGTCTAAAAATTCCCACCCATAATCATTAAAATCCATAGGGTCAGGTCTTGCTTTTTGCCACAATCCTATTCACCCGACAATGATGCAAACCTAAATAATCTTCCGATGCCGTAATCGCCGTTCTGTGACCAGCATGCCTCTGTATTCCGGCTGAGGTTTTAATTAAACCCTACAAAAGAATCTAAAAAGACAAAAAAGATGGCAGCAGACTCAGGCTGCTTACCGGTGGCGTACTATGCGGACTGACCATAATGATGCTGATTGGCGTGATGGGCCTAACCCCGTTTTTGATCAAAATCATGAACGGCGAGGCCATTGTCTTTTAAATCACCTGTAAGTTGCACTAGGTTGCAACGGACTGTTCAGATAGGGATCCCGCTGGCAGGTCACCAAGGCTTTTTTGTCCACGTTACTAAAGTCGTTCGTCAGCACAAACGATAGCAATGGGGTCAGATGGAAGCGGCCAGGTGTGACTGTAGCAAGACTCTTTATGTAGCCAGTATGTGGCGGCAATGCTGCTTAGCCACCGCTGGCGCTGGCAACACCTGAGTAGGTCTTAAACGGCCGTTACTGGCACCACTTCTTGTCCAGACGGATGGCACCATTAAAGGACTGCGCGGGGATAGGCTGGATCAGCACCTCACCTTTATTGGAAGTCATGCGGTGAATATACTCCCCCTCACCGGTGGCAATGCCCACATGGGTGATAACACCTTCGGCCCAATTGCCATAAGTGTTGTGCAGAAACACCAGATCACCGGGCTGTAACCCCTCGATACTATCAATACGCTGACCGAATTCTTCACTGGCCAGGGAGTCGGCATGTTCAGGTAACAGCTTATCGCCTTCGCCAAGCAAGTGCTTATCCCAGGGATTGGCGGTTTCCAGTGTCGCAAACTGTTCGCCGCAGGCCACTTTCAGCACTTCCCGGGTCCAGTTCATACACTGTTCGGCTTCGCCGACGCGATAGGTTTTATTTAGCCATTGCAGGCTGTGCTGATGGATCTGCTTTCCGGGCTCTGCGGCCTGGCCAGCAACTGGAAACAGTGTCAGCAGGCTGACAACTACGATAAAAAGAGTCTTGGAAAATGGCATAGCGGGCTTTCCTAATCATCAACATAAACACCACTATGGGGGTAATATTTCGACAGGAAAAGTGATTACCCATCGTTTGATACGATGGTGCCCACCTTATTGGCTGGTGCGGGAGAGAAGGTTCAGCCGCACTGACTGGTTTCAGTTTGTAAGGAGGAGACGCGCATCTGTAATTTACGATGGGCATTGAGCACGGTTTTGATATCCCTGAGTAATTCATTTCCGTCTTCGGTGAGGATAGGGTCCCGGCGGCTACGGTCAAAAAGATTAAGACCGGTTTTATCTTCAAGTTTATGGATCAGTCCGCTTACCGACGACTGTGCTTTTCCCAGGCGGCGCGCAGCACCGGAAAAACTGCCTGTTTCTACGGCCGCCATAAAGGCTTCCAGTTGTTCAATCGACAAGGCCATAGTAATTCCCTGATAACAATGAATAATTAGTTAAATGTAACAGATTGAATGGAATATTTTATTACAAATTGTAGCGCTAAGAAAGCGCTATCAGACAGGTTGCTGATATTCTTGGTTAAAATGCAGGCAATTTTGCCTCATTGTTATTCTTTTGTCGGGTCCGAACCTGCGGCGACAAACACATGCAACCACAAGTCATCACCACTGCCATTATCGTTGATGGCGTGTTCAAACTCCGCCCGCGGATAGCGGATCTTTTCACCACTGACAGAAGTGTCATAGCTGCCCCATTTCTGCAAATTCCATTTACCGAAAGGATCGTGAACGGTGTAATAGTCACCGTCATAGCCTGTCACAACCAGAATATGGCCCGGAGGGGTAAACCATCCATGAATGATGGTGGGCTGGCCCTGTGCTGCCAGCTTACGAAGCTGAGTGATAGTGCCCCGGGTCAGAGCCAGGTCGCGCAGCTCACTGCCCGCTTCAGCAGCCAGGGTATTGAACCCGTCGGCCAAGTCCGCCACTTGCTGTAACAAGCCAAAGCGCTGGTATAGATAATCTGGCGTACGCTGGCCCAACTGCTGTGGGTCAGTAATACCAAAATAATCCGTGACCATGGCCAGCGACGTGATACTGCAGGTGGAATTGGGTTGTTGCAGGTTGTCGCGCTGAGAATAATACGGAACCCCGGCGGCGGCCTGGCTGATCATAGCCAGTGACAACACCAGCCCTGCGTACAAAGATTTAAGCATTTTAGAACTCCGGTTGAGTGATCACATGCCCCGGCCCGCCAGCATCACCAATCTGATAGAAGGGATCCATGTGTACCGACTGCAGCACCTTATCCGGGCTCAGGGGCAGGCTTATCAGGGCTTGATCTGGGTGATGCTGCCAGATAGTTACATCGAACAGCCGGAAAACTTCCGAACCATCCGTATACGTGAGTCTGATGGGCACGGGCATTGGCAATCCGCCCAGATTGTTCAGTGTCAGTTGCAAGTGCGGTTGACTCGCGTCAGTCACGGGCCCCTCAAGCCGGGCGGCCATCTCATCACTTAACGCAGAATGACCATCTCTGAGCTCTGCATGTCGCTGCTCGTGGGTAGGGTGCTGATTACGCTGACGGGTCAGACTTGGTCGCTCGGGGTAGCGCTGTGCATAAGCCAGTTTCTGTGCCCGGTTCCAGGACTGCGGAAGCAGAATCCTCGCCTCGGCGATGGCCATGTCCACGTAACCCGGCTGCATAAACCAGCCGCGCCAGAACCAGGCCAGGTCCTGTTCGCTTCGCTCATCCACAAAACGGATAAAGTCACCGAATGTTGCCAGTTTGCCCCGCCAGGCACCGAAAAAGTCCGTTAGTATGGCGTCAAACTGGTCACGACCCAGCAGGGTTTCGCGCAAAATATTGAGCGCCACCGCAGGCACATGATAGTGGGAATCCAGCTTACTACTGAGTTCTTCGGCGAAGGTGACCGGCACGGCGTAATCCGGGTCTGACATGACTGGGGCAACCTTTACCGGTTCACCGTAGAAACTCTGGAAATGGTGACTCCATCGCTGCTCCAGCCAGAACGCCAAGAAGCTGGTCAGGCCCTCATCGAAAAAACCTTCGCCGCGCTCGTCTGTATTAACGGTCATTGGCATCCAGGCATGGGCGATTTCATGCAAAATACCGCCAATCACATCATATTTCTGGGTACGGCTGTAATCCGGTGGCGGACCGTTAATCGCCGCGTCGGGGCCACGAAAGCCAACCAGTTTAAGACCGGGATATTCCATGCCCAATCCGGCGATGTTAACCAGGTGAATACTTCTGGCCGCTGGTGCACCCAGCCACCAGGTCAACTCACTGATGGCAAACACACCGGCTTCAAGGCCATACTGGTGCCACAGCCAGCGCCCGGTATCCGGGAACAGGGCACTTACCAGAATGTCTCCCTGCTTATGGCGAACCTTACGTGCTTGCCAGTGCACATTCTTAGCCAGCACAAAAGTAAAGTCGCGCAAGTGCTCGCCCCGATATTGCCAGGGTTGCTGATTCGCAATGGGCCAATCATCACCACTAAGTATTTTTTTGCTCTCGCTGTGGCTGACCTGTTGATAGCGCTCGTACACTTCAGGCGGCAGATTATTAGCCGGGCTTTGCCAGTCGCCGCTGGCCACCAGCAGATACTCAGGAGGAGCCTCAATGCTGACCGTGAAATCGGCATTTTGCAGGCTGAATTCTGCGTGTTTAATAAAGGGCTGCAGATTCCACCCATTGTCACCATAATGCAGGGCTCTGGGATACCACTGCGCAAACGCCAGCAAGCGGTTTTCTCCATCAATACGCTCGTAACCACTGCGCGGAATCAGGGGATGATCACGGGATACCAGTTGCAGATCCCACTCAAAGTGAAGCTGCACTCCTTGTCCCGGCTTCAGCGGTGTGACCAGATTCACAGCCACCAAAGTATCCTGCCAGGTCAGCGCCAATGCCTCCCCTTGTTCCGAACGCACCACAAAATTACGGGTTCCGCCGGTTTCACTCTGATCAAGCTGGTAGGTTTTTCTGGCCAGACTGTTCGCGGCAAAACGCTGCTGTGGCAGTTCAAACCACAACCGCGTGAGGGTATCCGGTGAATGATTGACATAATGCAGCACTGCCGCAGCACTGAGACTGGCGTTCTGTGCATCCACTTTGGCCTGTATCTCATAGGCAAGTTGTTGCTGCCAGTATGCCGCTGAGGGCGTGCCCTGTTCCGTGCGGGTGTCCGCCAACGGCAGGTTAAGGGGCGCAAAGCGATCGCTGGCGTTACTCAAAAGAGGCATCCACGCCAGACTCAGCAGCAAAAGTGCGCGGGTACAGTGCCTACAAAGCAGGCGGGCGACATTGCCGCTACTGACAATCATGGAGTGGGTAGCCTTTGCCACAGGCCCATTGCGTCATTGCCCCGGCGATCGCATCGAACAGGGGCGCAGCCCACTGGCGGCCGTTTTCCATGGAGCCCGCTTTTTCGACAATATCAATGGCCCGGCTCACTTCCATGATGGACACGGTGGCACCGTATTCTGCGGCCCGCTCAATCAGCGGATGCCAGGCCGCAGATGAGCCCTCAACCTCAGAATGACCACCGCGCACACGGGCGCCTCGGTTGCCTAACCCCACCTGCTCATAAAAGGGTGCTATGTGCTTCTGAATCAGTGCCTCCCAGGCCGGATTGCGCGGATTGGTTCCGGTAACCAGCATCTGCGCACCGGGCAGCGGGTTCTGCTGATTCGCAATATGGGCGTCAGCCGTCAGCAGAATAGTCTGCACATGCTCGTTACCCTTGTGTACACCGGCAATAAAATGTTCAAAACCCTGATAACCATTCAAATCCTCGCCGTACATCTGAATACTGGGTGTGAGCACAAAAAAGCCTTTTTCACTCAGGCGTCTGGCCATTTCCTGCTGAGTAATCTGGTTCCACAATTTGCCAATACTGCGCCCCTCAACGGTGGCGCCGGGCATCATCTTGCCAGGCTGGGTATATTGCTGGGGCAAAATGGCAATCGGCTGATCTGTATTGATACGAATCGCAGCCACATCGGCGTGGGTCCAGTTCGCGCCAGTGTAGTTAAACCTGACTTTATACAGTCCCTCTCCGGCTTCAAAGGTATAGTTCTTACCGTCATCCACAATCGTGGTGGTTACCGCCTCGCTAAACTCAGATTGCTGCGCGCAGGCGACCAGGCACAGTGCCGCAATGACCAATACCAGGTGTCTCATAAATGCTCCTTGTTCAGATCCTCACGGGCCCGGTTGTTGGCTAAATGCAGCAATACCACACTCAGGACAATGGCTACTGCGCCCAGCCACAATACCTGCAATACACCGACATGACTGACCACAGCCGCCGCAACCGGTGGCCCCATGACCAGTCCCACCTTGAATGCTGTGACACAAAACACAATCAGGCGACCGCTCTTATCGGCATCGCTGAAAATGCCCATCATAATAGGAATAATAAAACTCCAGAAAATCTGATAAACGACGGTGGCGAGTGCATAGATCAGCCAGATATGCGGCTCAGCCATCACATAGAGTGCCAACAGGCAGGCCAGTTGCAACACGGCAGTTAACCATAAGGACGCGTTACGGCCCAGCACCGCGACCACTTTGGCGGCCAGTACCGAGCCACAGGCACTGATGGCGAAGCCCCATCCCAGAATGGCCCCGACTTCAGCCACGCTCAGACCGGCCGCCACACCGATACGTTCTAAGTACGCCCAGACGGTACCCTGAGCAAAGTAATACGCCACCACCCCCAGAAACACCAACAGCACCGGCAGGTAGACACGGCCCAGCGGTGGCAATGTTTCGCCTTGTTGTTTTTCATCGGCAGGACTGCTGATGCTGATCAGCATCAGCGCCAAGAGTAAGAACAGATTGAAAAACTGAAACATCCCCTGGTATCCGTATGATGCCGTAATATAAGGCAGTACCCAGAAGCCGATGGTGCCAAACACCACCTGCACCGTCACCATGGCGCCAAAGGCTTTATCGGGATTGGCTCTGTCACCCAGTGCCGCAAGGGCGATGGAATAGCCAATACCGCAGCCCAGTCCCGCCAGAAAACGCACAACCAGTAATATTGCAAAGTCGTTGGTCAATAAGGTCAGAAGATTCATCAGAATAAACAGCAGCAGACTGATTTGCATGCCCCGTTGCCAGTTAACCCGTCTGACCCAGAAAAAGGCTGACATACTGGCGATAAGAATCCCCGCCACATCGGCCGCGGTCAGAAAGCCCACCTGCTGTTCGCTAAACAATCCGCTGTCACTGAAGGCACCCACCACCAGGGGCATCAGGATGGTGACAGCCGCGCCCATCATGGCGACCAGTAAGATGCCTACATAGGCCAGCCCGGACATACTGTTATGCTCAATTGAAGACGCGCTATCTGATAACAACGTGGTTTCCTTTTACTGCGTGAGGGAGTACCCATTCCCCTGAACTTTGCATGAAAACTCAGGGGAATGGGCGCGGGCCCTTAGTCGATAACGGGGCCCGCGCCAGACACTTAGTAGTAGGTGTAAGAAATATTTACGCCCACGGTGCGAGGACGCACAAAAATGGTCCTCCAGCCTTGTCCCAGGTCAGTCTGACCCGAGGTTTCAGCCCGTTTGTCGGTGAGATTATTCACCCACAGAGACACTTTCCAGTCGTCACGACCATAGCTGACGCTGGCATTATAGAGGGTATAGGCTTTGCGGGTATACACATCACTGTCAGGGAAGTCCTGTCTGTCACTGGGTGTTTCACCCACGTAGCGGCCATCCAGATTTGCGCTCATGTAGCCGTTTTCCAGCTCAGTTTCATAACTGACACCGAAGTTATGACGCCACTCTGGCGCGCCCCCTAACTGGCCCCCTTTTTCCCAGGTACGGCACTGTAGATCCGCATCCGGTGCATTGGCGATAGGTTCAAAAATACACCGCTCGGCAGTTTCTGACCATTCCGCGTCCACGGTAGCCGTGGCATAACGTAGCGTGATCTCATCGGTCAGCCGGTAACGAGAGCTGAACTCAAAGCCCTGCGTTTGTGCAGACGGGCCATTAGTGGTGCCGTTGAGAGGGAAAATACCATCCAGAATCTGAGAGAAGTAAGTCTGTACATTGTTCCACTCAATGCGGTAAACGTTAGCCTGCATATACAGGTCGCGGTCGAACATAAACCCTTTGATTCCCAGCTCATAGTTGTCTGTGGAATCCGGCTCATAGTTCTGTGCTTCATCGGAGACCGCCAGTGTCACCTCATTGCCGTCCTGGTCTGTGGTGGTGACATTCTTAAACCCGTTGGTACCGCCACGACGAAAACCCTGCGAGAAAGTGGCATAAGCCAGCAAGTCATCGGTCATCTGATAGGCCGCGTTGAATTTAAAGAAGGACTCGCCAGTCTCTTTGTTGCGGGACGTGGAACGGCTGTTTGTGAGGCCGGTATAGTCGACGATCAGCGGATCATTCTGATCATCATAGTTAAACACACGGGCCCCAAAGGTCAGGTCCAGCTTGTCGGTCACCGCATAGGTCAGTTCACCAAACAGTGCGGTTTCCTGATACTGATTAAGGAAGTTCTCATGATAGCCTTCATCCACCGCACCGAGACGAGTATCACCGTACCAGGCCTGACGGTCAAAACCGTAATAGTCGGCAGTAGCCTGATCAAAGCCGGGGTAGAACTCTGAGAAAATTAAACGACGTTCAGTATCCGTATGATACAAACCCACAATCCAGCTCAAGGGGCCATCACCGGTGGAGGTCAGACGGGTCTCGTGATTCAGGCCTTTATAGGTATTGTCATAAGTAATGTAGGCTGACTCGTTAGTATCATTCAGACCCAGTCCCGGGATCCAACCATAGTAAACCAGACCGTAACCCAGGTAATCGGCTTGTCCTTCGCGGCTATCTTTAAAGTAAGAGGTACTGCTGTCGAGCGTGGCGAAATCCAGTTCCCATTTAAAATCGATGGAATCGAGGCTCAGCTCACGGTCTGAAAACTCTTCATAGGTGGCCACAATGGTGTGATCATTCACCTGAAACGGAGTATTGTAACGGCTGTATTTGTCATCACAGGCGTCCCCTTCCAGGCCTTCCTGTTCGCAGGCATAGTCCACCGTCACCCGACTGGCGCCACTGGTACCATGGGCCAGCTGGTCCTGCTGCACATGGGACAGGGTGACACTGAACTCATCAGAAGGTTTCCACAATAGCGCGATTTTTCCACCGGTGGTTTCTTCCCAGTCATCGTCCTCATAGCGTTCTTTGTTGGGGTTAGGATCCGCGATGCGCTTTTGCTCATCGCTGAAATAGGTGGGGCTGGTGATACGGTCGGTGTAACCGGCATCATCCAGATGGGCGATGGATGCACGTACCGCCAGTGTCTCAGTCAGAGGCACATTGAAAACCACATCCGTATCGTGGCTCAGGCCACCGTCTTTAACCTGATAAATACTGGTATTGGCGTCGAAGCTGAACTCCAGTAAATCAGGCTGATTAGTAATATAGCGGATGGTGCCACCCAGACTGCCCCCGCCGTACAGGGTACCCTGAGGGCCCAGTAGTTTCTCGACACGATTGATATCTTTAATGCGATAACCAATGTTTGGCAGCGGCGTATCATCAAGGTAATAGGCCACTGTGGTACGGGTAAACTGCTCCAGGTTATTGGCATTAACAGGAGACACGTTCAGGCCGCGCACGGTCACGGATTCGGCAAGGCGATTGCTGTTACCCGGAGAGCTGATTTCCACGGAATCAGCAATCAGCGCTTTGATATCCGTAATGTTCTTACGTCTGAGTTCTGCCGCACCCACCGCTGTAATGTTCATGGGGATTTCATTGGCAGTGGCCATACGGCCGGCACCGGAAACCTCAATGACTTCAATGTCCTGCTCTTTGAGCTTGCTTTCGCGCTCTTCGCCGGCGTTATTATCCTGAGCATAGGCTGCACCTGACAGCAAGATACCGGAAATTATCATGGCCAAAGGCGTTTTTCTGTGTGTCTGCATGGTCTATTCCTCAACAACAAGGTTGGTTTAATAATAAATTCACCTGATACTTCTTTTTTTATGGCAAATTATTCGTTAATGAGTTGTTACTGTGCAGGATTATCAATTATGATGAGTAAAGAAAGTTATTTACCATAGGTTGGGGCGATATATACATGGAACTCTCACTGGAACAACTGCAGGCATTCATCGCTACTGTCGAGACTGGAAGCTTTTCAGCGGCGGCAAGGCGCCTCGGCAAGGCGCAGTCATCCATCAGTGGCTTAATTAATAATCTGGAGATTGACGCCGGGTTCTCACTCTTTGATCGCTCGTCGAAAATTCCCAAACTCACGCCCGAAGGGCTGGCCCTGATGAATGACGTGAAATCCGTGCTCAAGAGCCACCGCAACCTGCGTCACCGTATTGATAACATCATGGACAGCGTTGAGAGCGAGATCAGTCTGGCCTACGACAATATGGCCATCCCCGATGGTGTGATGCTCGGTTTGGCGGCAGAGTTTGAACAGGAATTCCCGCTCACCTCACTGATGCTGCTAGAGGCCACCCACAAACGGGCCTATCAGCTAATCGAAGCCAATAAGGTCAATCTGGCGGTGGTCATCAGTCAGGATGATTACCCCGAACACTTTGCTTTTCGCGGTATCTGCCATGTGCACTATTGCACGGTAGCCGGTGCCAAGCACCCGCTCGCCAAACTGGACAAGGTCGCGCCACAGGATCTGGCACAGTACCGGCATTTACGCATCACCGACACACAAACCGGCTTTCGCCGCTTCGATTCCGACCTGACCAGTAACATCTGGTATTCCAATTCGCCCACCACCATGATGGAAATGCTGCGCCAGGGGCTAGGCTGGGCTGAGATGCCCCTGCACGCCGTGGAGCCCCACCTGCTTAACGGCAGTATCGTGCGCCTGCCCACCAGTCATCAGGCGGTCACTTTTCCCCACTGCGTGGATCTGATCTGGCAAACCGAAGGGGCAATGGGTAAGTGCCTGCAATGGCTGCTGGAAAGAATCACGCAAAAAGCCAAAGCCCTCAATCAGCGCCCGGGCCTGTAGGGTTTTATTCACTACCGGTGAACTGAGCCGGAAATGGCGGAGGCAGAGCTGCAGAGATTCGGAATACGTGGTGAATCCTTCCCTGGACGGGCCGCCACGGCGTCCTTGCTGTAAAGGGGGCAAATCTCTGTAGCTTAGGCGTCCTTGGGCTTACCGCAAGTGATTTAGCACAACCACTATGTCTGTCTGCATTTACTCAAACACATGCAGCCAGAGATCATCACCGCTGCCGTTGTCATTAATGGCATACTCAAACGCCCCTTTGGGATAGCGCTGATCTTTACCAGACACGGAGGTGTCATAGCTGCCCCATTTTTGCAGGTTCCACTTCCCATAGGGGTCTTGCACGGTGTAATACTCACCATCAAAGCCGGTTACCACCATAATATGACCGGGATTAGTAAACCAGCCATGCACAATCACCGGGATCCCCTGAGTAACGAGATCTCTGAGTTGGGTGATCGTACCGTTGGTATATCCCGTGTCGCGGACGGTTGCCCCGGCTTCTTCAGCCAGCGTATTAAACCCCCATGCCAACGAAGGCACATCCTGCAACAATCCGAAGCGTTCATACAGGTAATCCGGCGTACGCTTACCCAATTGCTGGGCATCGGTTAATCCGAAGTAATCACTTACCATCGCTAATGAGGTAACACTGCAGGTGGCGTGGGGTTGGTAGCTGTTCTCCAACTGACTGTAATAAGGCACGGATTGGGCAGGCGGTTCGGGCTCATTGTTCGCCGGTGGCTGCGCCATAAAGGCAAGCATGTCGTTGCTGTTATTGTGGCAGGCCACATCGCCGTCAAATGCCTGTTGCTGCCAATCCAGCGCCTGCCAGTCCTGCCATACTGCCTGAGGAACCGAGCCTCCTGGGACCCGCCAGATACTGGCATTTGGGCCGGCGGCATCAATAAAGGCGCTGATTTCACTGACCGTAATATCGTCATATTCTGTCGAAACAATGTGCCAGATAGGCTTTGTGGCGCCCAGCTGACGATACTCACAATTACCCGCTTCAATCCAGCGTTTAGGATCAGCCATATAGCTGTCTCCCCACACCTCTACGTAGGTCTGAGGCATGTGAAAATCCACATACTGATCGATGATACCCACGTTCATGCCCTGATCCATGGGATTACTCCAGGTCGTAGCGCCAATTTTAAAGCTGCTGTCGGCGTGCCCCTCATTGATGGCATCGGTACGAGCCACTGCAAAGGCCTGAAACAGGTCGTGCAAGGCGGCACTGGTATTATTGAATTCCACTTCCACGTCCAGTACAAAGCCAACATAGCCATATTGAGCGGCATAGTACAACGCATCAGCCTGCGCCGTCTCATTGCCCGGATAATTGTATGACCACGCCCAGGGTTCGATGCCACGAGAACGGTAGATCTCGGTGGTATCAGTGGAGCAGGCATCGGTGAACAGGCTGCAACTGTTGGTACCATCGGCAATCTTTATAAAAACCCGCTTGGTTCCCATAGCCACCAGCTCATCGGCGAGTTGGGTATGGGTTTTGTTCAGGCCCTGCTCATCGATATACCAGAGCCAGGCTCCCAGGCGGTTTACCGGCTCACCTGCCTGCATAGCGTTTTTTACACTTTGGTAAAACGTAGCACTCCACCTGTTGGTCAGGCAGGCATTACCGCCCGAAAGACTCTGACACGCCGCCACCTCTTGTGCACTGAAATGACCATAAACATTATTCGGACCACTGCTGACCTGCTCAAAACAATGACCGCCATAGGTGGGCGAACGAATACTGCCATCGGGACAATCTCCTGCCCCGCGCAGATTATTGGTGAAGGCTTCAGACCAGCGCATCAGATCAATGTTCTGCCCCTCCACTGTCACGGTATAGGTATTGCTGCAGGCAGAGCCACCGCCGTACTGATTACATTTATCCACCATATTCAGGGTGAACGGGCCATAAGCATTGTTACCATCGGCACAAAAGCCCATTTGTGCATCAAATTGACTTCCATCCGGGCACAATGCCAGTGCCTGTGCACTGAACAGTAGCGTGACTGCCAGTATCGGAGTTGTTATTCGCATTAGTCTGTTCCTGTTCAAAAAAGTATGCCATCAAAAGGACCTCTAAAGTCACGAAACATCGACCTTACCTTCACCGGAGGAGCATTTATCTCCTCTTTGTCAGGCTACCCGGGTGCTTTATTTACATTAAATTAACATCGATAGTCCCTGTCGATATTTGCTGTTCAATGGGCACTTTGTATAGGTTTATACGATGGAAAGGAAGACGTCAGATGGCTTAACAACAGGCATAAAAAGACCGGGCAGACGAACTGCCCGGCAAAAGTTTCAGGGAAAACATCCCCGTCACGGGAAAGGGTTACTCTGGAGTTTTAAACTGTGGTGCTGGCAATGGTCCATGGAGCTGTTCCAGGAGTCGTGCCAGGGTGAAGACCTCCTGCTCTTGATAGGGGTGTCCGACTATCTGCAATGAGCTGGGCACGCCGTTATCGCACATACCATTGGGCATGGACATCACCGGGCATTGTCCGAGCGTATTGAAGGGGTAGGTCATAAACCACCCTTTGTTGGCATCAACCTGCTTGCCATCCACACTAATGGTGTCCTGGCTATAATCGAAGTCAGCCGGCACCCGGGTCGTCGCCAGTGTCGGACACAGCAGCACATCATAGTTTCTGAAAACACTCGCCAGCGCATCCCACATCTTGCAGACATGCAGATTGGCCTCAAAGATATCTTCAACGCTCAGACAAGCAACCTGATCCAGATACCATCGCAGGTAACTGGTCATTTTCGGACGGTTCTCCGGGGTATCCAGATTTTTTCTTAAAAACATCCCCATCAGCGCCCGCTGGTGTACTTTTGCCGTCTGTATAACCTGCTCATCCCAGTCAAGTTCCACCACGTCTACCGCTACACCGGCCTGCTCCAGCAATTTGGCACTGTGCATCAGGTTAGCCCGGATATCAGGCTCTACGGCGTAGAATCCCAGATCCGGTGAGATGGCCACCTTGAGGGAGGTCAACGGACGATTTTGCCCTATGGCATCAGGAATGAAAGAATGGGAGTCACCCCAATGGCTGCCACGAATAAATGGATACAGGTATTCCAGATCGGCCAGCTCACGGGTGAGTAATCCATGGTGACAGTAGGGATCGATATTAAAAGGCGCAATTTCTGCCACCCTGCCGTGAGGGGGCTTGTATCCAAACAGACCACAAAAGGCCGCCGGGATCCGCAGCGACCCTCCGATGTCCGTGCCATTGGCAAAACTCGCCATGCCAGAAGCCACCGCAATGGCAGAGCCACCGGAGGAGCCCCCACAGGTGATGTCGGTATTCCATGGATTACGACTGATACCCCAGATATCAGACCAGGTTACGGCTGCCGTGGAACACTCGGGCGTGGTAGTGCGCCCGTGCACAATGGCGCCATGGCGCATCAGTGCCTGAGGCACAGGATCGGTACTGGTGGCCACGGCATTCGCCAGACAATGGCTGCCGTTGGTGGTAATCTGACCCTGTATATAGGTTTCATCTTTTATCGCCACCGCCAGGCCGCTTAATGGCTGATACTGGCCCTGTTGGTAGAGCGCATCGGCTTGTTTAGCCTGTTCCAGCGCCTGCTCGGGAAATTGAAACGCGAAGGCATTGACCGCTGGATTAACCTGCTTAATGCGCTGGTGATAGCTTTGCATTAACTCAGATGGGGACAGTTTTTTATCCCGCATGCGGTTCAGCAGTTCAATGACACTGAGCTGATAAGGTTGCATACTGTTCCCCGTTAATGACGTGATAATCTATTGTTAACAGCAATGACCGATAAATTAAATTGATTACCATAGCTTCAACCTATCAAAAATGACCCTGCTTGGCGTAACAGGTTCATGACCGGTCTATGGCGTGTTCAGCCAAATAGCCCCATTTGCTGACTGACCAGGGTATCAAAGTCGACCCCGATAAAGGGCAGAATGCCTTCTGCAACCGGTCGAATCTGACGCTCTATATAGTGTTCATAATCCAGCGCTGTAGTCTGATACTCCAGTGTCTGAGGGCCACTTAAGGTCATCACATAGCGAACCCAGCCCTTTTGCTGATAACGCAGTGGTTGCCCCTGCGCCTGATTCTGTTCGTCAGCAAGACGGGCAGCACGCACATGGGGCGGAATATTTTTGATATAGGACGTCAGGGGTTTACGCAGTCTTTTACGGTAAACCAGCAGTTTATCCAGCTGACCATCTTTAACCTGTTGAATAATCTGGCGCACATAGGCCAGGACATCCTCATCGTCAAAAATGCTCTGATACAACCGGGTCTGAAAGCGTTTCGCCAGTTCGGTCCAGTCCGAGCGTACCGATTCCAGCCCTTTAAAGACCAGTTCATCGCCCTTCTCTGTAGCTTTCAGACCAGCGTAGCGTTTCTTACTGCCCTGCTCTGAACCTCGAATTGTGGGCATCACAAAACGTCTGAAGTGACTCTCAAATTCAATTTCCAGAAAACACTCCAGATTCAGCTCGTCACTCAGTTTTTGCTGCCAGCGCTGATTAATCATCTGCTCCAGTTCGCGGCCATAGGTCTGGGCCTGTTCGTCTGTGGTGTTGTCCCCCAGCCACACAAAGGTGGAGTCGGTATCACCATAGATAACCTGATGTCCCTGCTCTTCTATCCAGCGTGCCGTGGTTTGCATGATGTCGTGACCACGCAAGGTAATGGAACTGGCCAGGCGCGTATCGTAAAAACGGCACCCGCCGGATCCCAGCACCCCATAAAAAGAGTTCATCAGAATTTTAATCGCTTGTGAACGGGCGGCGTCCTGTTGCTTTTTTGCATCATCACGCTGCGCCCATAAACTGGCAATAATCTCAGGCAGAAAGTGGCGAGTGCGGTGAAATGCCCCTCCACGATATCCGGGAATGGCGTTCTGCGGGTCCTGCAATCCCTCAATTAACCCCAGTGGATCGATCTTAAATGTCCGTATAATCGACGGATACAGACTCTTGAAGTCCAGCACCAGAACCTGTTTGTAAAGCCCCGGGCGGGACTCCATCACGTAACCACCGGGACTCGCCAGGCCGCCATTTTCAGGCAGATTAGGTGCCACATAACCGGCCCGGTGCAGATGCGGCAGATAAAGATTGGTAAACGCCGCCACCGATCCTCCCCAGCGGTCCAACTCCAGTCCCGTCAGACGACTGCGCAAGGTCAGAAAATCCAGTAACCGGGTCTGCGCGAAGATCTCTTCCACCAGCACGCAGTCCTGCAGGTTGTATTCAGCTAGTTTGCGCTTGTTATGCACAAAATCGTGTTCAATGGCCGCCAGACGATTATCCACATCGTCCGTGGCCTTGCCCTTACCCAGCAATTGCTGACTAACCTGTTCGAGGCTAAAACTGTCGAATTGATAGGTTGCCGCTTTGAGTGCATCGATGCCATCGATTACCACCCGCCCTGGCACCGTTACAAACCCCTGATTTGTTTCCCGCCCACTGCGCCAGCTAACGGGGCTGTTGTCACGGCCCATCAGCAGCCTCATACCGGTTCGTTTGGCGCGCTCCAGTAACAGCTTGAAGTCAAAATTGACCACATTCCAGCCAATCAGAAGATCAGGATCGTATTCGGTAACCGCCTCGGTCAGCGCCTGTAACAAGGCTTTTTCATTCTCAACCCACAGGATCCAGTCACACTGAGGTTGCGCTTCACCTATCATGATGACCCGTTGATAGTCGCCCGATGACAATCCGATAGAGTACAAGGCTCCCTGAGCACTGCACTCCAGATCCAACGACAAATATCGAAATGCAGGCTGATAGTCCGAGGGTTTGATTCTGGCCGATGTCATTTCCATGTGGCGGGCATGCTGTCGGGGCTCGCCGGTGAATGCCAGGCTGGCACAAACAAAGCGCTCCATCAGATAGCGATCAGCAAGGCGAATATCATCTTCTAAACACACAATACCCTGCCCTCTGAGCACGTCTCTGGCCTGAAACGCCAACGACGGCGCATCAAAATACAGCGCGCAGACTTGCTGATGGGCGAATGTCCTTAAGTTCAACTCACGGAACTGATAAGTAATGCCTTGAGCAGATAACAGGCTCCCGACCTGCCGATACACGCGCTGCTCAACAAAAAAACAGCTCTGCTGCGCCGGGGTGACCAGTTTCACCGGGCCCTGCGGGGTCGTCAGCCACATCTCCAGGCAGGTCTTACCCTTAACCTCAACGCTCTGGCGAGTAAGAACGAAACCCTGCTGCGACATAGAAATGACACGACCCCAATAAAAAACCACACCATATCAGGTTTATCACACCGGCACCTGATCCGGGAACGCAACAACAAGGTTATTCTTTATATCTAAATATTATATAAAAATATGGAACTGAATATTTACGCAATAATAAACACGCGCCCCCTTATTGGCATTGGAATAAGTGCATAAATGACGGTTTTTTATGCATAAAACCAAGAGGTTAAATTTTTACACAAGATTAACATTTGCGCTTCTGTGCTAACGTTTAGCTCGGGTCAATCGGGATGGGCAATACGCTCATCCATATAGCCACCGACAACGGACAGGTGGAATTGACCACTTCAAGGGAACCAAATACACACAACAAGTAAAAAGGTATCCAATGAATTCCTATAAAACACTTATCAGCTGTGCGTTATGCGCAGTCTTTTCTGTTTCTGTTTCTGCAGCAAAACCAGACCATGCCGGCGGTGGCGGCGGTGGCGGCGGTGGCGGCGATGGCGGCGGTAGTGGAAGTTATGAATACAGCCTGGCATGTGGTAGTACTGGTAACAGTGTTACCACCTCGCAGGCCACCCTGCTTATCGGCGGTGCAGAAGCAGGAGCCAGCGGTGAAGTTAATGCCACACAATGGCTGGTCAATCACGCCCCGGGCGGCGATTACCTGGTACTGAGAACCGGTGGTACCGGCTCGCAGGCGGCCTGGATGTGTGACACCTTTGGTAATGATCTCGGCTCCGCCGCTGAACTGTCTATTGATGATCGCAGCGCCGCTGACAACCCTGACGTGGCCGCCCTGATTAATGATGCGGAGATCATTTTTATCGCCGGTGGCGACCAGAATCAGTATGAAGACAACTGGAAAGGCACTCTGGTTGAAACGGCGCTCAATCAGCATATTAGCTCCGACAAGGCTCCCGTCGCCGGAACCAGTGCGGGTCTGGCCATTCTCGGGCAGTCCTATTATGCACCGGCAAACCTGGGCGTATTGTCCAGAGAAATCCTGGATGACCCCTACCATGTCAATACCAATGATATTAATCACGGCGATTTTCTGTTGCACCCTCAGTTGGCAGGGGTGATCACCGACACTCATCTGGACAGAGTCTCGGGCAAAGGCCGTAAAACCGAAACCCGTCACGGTCGGACTTTCGGATTTCTTGCCCGCTCGGTCGCCGACACGGGCAGTCTGAATGCCCGGGCCATAGGTGTCGATGAAGGAACATTGGTGGCTCTGGACAACTCAGGTGTGGCAACCGTATATGGTGAAGGTTCAGCATACTTTATGCAGCCCAACAACTATCCTGAACAGATCCAGTCCGGACAGTCTCTGGTGTGGGACAACGGCGGTCAGGCCGTCAGCGTCTACCGTATACAGGGCTCTGTATCCGGCAATGGCAGTTTCGATGTGCAGAACTGGAATGGTTCCGGTGGTAACTGGAGCGACTGGTTTACCACCTCCGGATATGATGGTTTTAACTGCCCAAGCGGCTGTTAATACCCCCATCAGGCGGGCTTAACTGAGTCCGCCTGATTCCATTGTCCGCGCCCCCGCGGATGAATTTTATCTGGCCTTTATCCACCTCCCCCTTTATCCTTGCGATCTGTTACCCCCAGCGGTTAAGTGAGCCCCGGAAAAGGAATGTCACGTCGATTCTTGTCTCTTTTACTCTGTTGTTGCTGTGCTTTTCATGCTGTCGCTGAATCTGTGTTATGGGTAAGTCCTGATAATGAAGGACGCACTCACAAAAACATTCCCTCCATGGGGGTTAAAGAAGCCACCTTTGCCCTGCTGACTGAAGCGATGCCGGGTCTGGATATTCGCGTCGTCTCCGCCAATAACAATCGCGCTCTGCAAATGCTGGAGGACTATCCGGCCGCCTGCGCGGGAAATAAAATTCTCAGCAAAGATCGCGCGCAACGCTACTACGCCACCACACTACCGCAAACGGTTTTTCCCGGCCTTCGCCTGTATACCCGTGAAGACGCTGCCATCACCCGCAAGTTAGAGGCCATACAGCAAAACGGCCCGCTGTTGTTGAGTCAGGTCCTTCAATATGTGTCAGAGCGGCAGTTTGGGGTCGTGGGCGGTAGGCGATACAGTGACAGCATCGACAACATATTGCATGCACCAAAGTGGCAGCAAAAGGTTTGGATCCGCACGGCGTCAGATATGGGTGCCGGTATGATGGATATGTTACTGAGTGAGCGCATTGAAGCAATGCTGGAGCATCCCAATAGCGCCTATCATTATCATCAGCAACTCAACTCTGCAGTAACACTTCACAGTTTTACTGTCACTGAGGCGCCGGATCGGGCGCTGGGTTATATTCTGTGTTCTAAAACGCCCCAGGGAAAGCAGCTGAGTGAGCACTTTAACCAGGCCATCAGCACCGTTAGCCAGACACCGGCCTACCTGCGGGCGCATTTGGACTGGCTGCCACAAAAAGAACAGGATAAAGCTGCCTACCTGCAGCTTTATAATCAAATTTATGGCACCGGATTCTGAGCACAGCAGTATAGAAATCGGCACTGCAACACAGCGGGATTTTGTGGCAAACTCGGGGCACCATTTCTCAGCTGAAAGCTCATCATGCACAGCCATATCCATCAACTTCACCAGATTGCCACCAAACCACAGCGCCTGATTATCGGGCTGATGAGTGGTACCTCACTGGATGGGCTGGATGTGGCACTTTGCCGGGTGCATGGTGCGGGCCGCAGCAGCAAAATAGAGCTGCTCGAATTTGCTACCGTTGAGTATGATCAAACCTACCGCCAGCGGATAAAGGCAGTGTTCTCCAAACGCCAGGTGGATCTGCAGCAACTGTGTCTGCTGAACCCCTGGATAGGCACCCTGCATGGTAAAATGATCAATGAGTGCCTGAAACGCTGGGGTATCGATGGGAATGAGGTGGATCTGATTGCCAGTCATGGGCAGACGGTTTATCACGCCCCTCGCTCAGAGCATCAACTCGACGACTACCCCAATGCCACGCTACAGATAGGGGATGGCGATCACCTAGCCACCGAGACAGGTATCATCACCATCAGTGACTTTCGTCAGAAACATCTTGCCGCAGGGGGCGAAGGGGCACCACTGGCGGTATATGGGGACTACCTGATTTTTGCCAGTGAAGAGCAGAACAGAGTGATGCTGAACATGGGCGGAATCGCAAACCTGACTTACCTGCCTGCCAGCATGGACGCCAGCGACGTGTTCAGTACAGATGTAGGCCCGGGCAACACCCTGATGGATGCCTACATGCAGCAACACTTTAACCTGAGTTATGACGTCGATGCTAACCTTGCCGGGGCTGGAAAGGTCAGTGAGCCATTACTTAATGCTTTGCAGCAACACAGCTTTTTCGCCATGCCATTTCCCAAAACCACGGGGCCTGAGTTGTTTAACCTTGAGTACCTGGCCCGCGCCCAGGCCGCCAGTCAGAGCATAAACCTCAGCCATGAGGATGTGATGGCAACCCTCAACCGGTTTTCCGCCAATATGATTGTATTGGCGCTCAAACGTTGCGCGCACAAACTCGGCGACTACCATCTTTATGCCAGTGGCGGCGGCTATCACAACCCTGTATTGATGGATAATATCGCCCGTCAGTTGCCTGATGTTGCCATTCATTCCACTGCTGAACTGGCTATTGATCCGGATGCCAAAGAGGCCGTGCTGTTTGCGGTCTTGGCCAACGAATGTGTGGCGGGTGGTAAAGACCGATTCAGCAACCTCAAAGAGGGCATTCCGGACATCACCATGGGCAAGATCAGCTTTTACGACTGAGTGCCCGGGCACGGCGAATTCAAATCTTATGATGAAAATTTGACCTGCCTCAACAAAAAAGTGACGAGGTTGACTACAGTATACACAGAGCAGAAAAGGAGACTCCCATGTACAACACTGTATTAATCGCCATCGACACCACCCCCGAAGCTAAGCAGGTATTGGATGCGGCACTGAACAACGAAGCGGCTAAAAATGCCTCATTTCAGGTACTGCATGCCACTGAGCTGCCCGGTCCTGGCATGAGTGCCTACACAGGATATGACTTTAACTTTGACTTTGAGCAAATCCACACGGCAGCCCGCGAGAAAATCGCCGAGCTGATTAAAGGCACCGCGATTAAAGAGAGCGATGTTCAGGTGAAAACCGGCATGGCGGCCGATCTCATCGTAGATATGGCCAAAGACATTAAGGCCGATTTGATCGTGGTAGGCAGTCACGGTCGCCATGGGATTCGCCTGTTGCTCGGTTCAACCGCCAACAGCGTGCTACATCATGCGCCCTGTGATGTGTTGGCTGTCAGAATTAAAGACTAGCGACTCCGTTTAGGCGAAGCCAAGACCGGATTGAATTATTCGGTATAGTTTTTATACAGCAAATCATAAAGGCCATTGGCCTTTATTTCAGCGAGGCCTTCAGCAAAATCTTCGGCCATGATTGCGTCACGAAAATAAACGCCATACCAGGTCTTGTCGGGGAAAATATCATGGTAGCGAACAGGTTCACCCGTACCCAATTGTAGTTCCATGCTCTGGCGGTACCAGTCAAAAACGGTCTTATCCGCCACGACCACTTCCGCTTTACCGGTCCAAAACATCGCCATTTGTCGCCGTTGACTGGCGGTCTCCTGGTAAAAGCGGGTAGAGCTACCACCTTTACCGAATAAACGCTGAAACTCGCCTCCGAGAAACTCACTGGCACCTTCAAACGCGACCACCTGATAACGACTCAGGTCAGCGATTTCCTCAATGTCGATATCGTCTGCCTGCCTCGACATGGCAAAGTTGTGGTAGTAGGTAAAATCCTCCACAAAGTGCCAGGGCGAATCCGGCTGCGGTTTTTGGGTGGTTACCGCATCCAGTTGTGAAATATTGTCCAGCGCTTCCCGAAGCTTCATGTTATTTAAATGCACCACCAGCAAATCATGCCCTTTTACCGCCAGCGCCTCGCGAAAAATATCAACTTCCAGACCAATCCGGGTTTGCCCCATGACATAGGGAGGCTTGTCGATACCAAAGGCCACTGTCAGTCGCTCAGCCTCTGCCAATGGGCAGAAAACAAAAAGACTCATCAGTATCAGGCGTCGCATAAAGATCTCTTTTTTCAGGTGAATGATGCTCAATGTCTCGTCCTTGATAGTAGGTTGTCTCTACAAGGGATCAGTATCCTGTGCTTTCACAACGACACAGTATAGCCACAATCTGCCGTTACGCCTTTAATAAGATGTCGCTTTAACCGCCAATGTCTGCCTGATGCTGCTGCCAGAATGCCAGCAGTCCTTTAGCAGAGCCGCTATAGAGGCAGGAACGGGATTGTTTCGTCAATTGATAGTCATACATGGGGTCATAATACTGAGTGAGTAATCTTTCTATCCACAGGTAATGATTTGTGGCGTTTCCCTGCCTGTGGCTTTGCAGCGCGTCCGCCAACATGGCTTGCAGTTGCTGATATCCTTCCATTCCCAGGCGACGCCGAATGCGGTGAAGACTCTGCTGCAGGTACTGAGCAAAGGCTTCAAAGCCCTGCTGTGGACCATAGTGCGCCAGGGACTCTTCGAGTCGCTGCACAATGTACTCTGAGAAAATGTTCTCGATTCGCTGTGCCAGAGGTGTTTCCACTATCATCACCGGCGCTTTGGCCATTTTCTCTCGCAGCGAAAGTGGTAAGGTTAATGAACCGATATGGCCGGATTCATCTTCGAGCAGCAGAGCAGGAGCGTCGCCTGCACGATGCTTGAGAAGCGCTACTGCCAGGGCATTTTCAAAATTGATTTGACTGGGTTGGGGCTGAATATGCGCACCGAAACTGGACCCCCGATGCCGGGCTAGCCCCTCCAGATCAATGCTTGATGAAAGGTGCTGCAATATTTGTGTTTTGCCGCAGCCTGTGCGTCCGGCCAGCAGTACCACCGGCGTGCTCATCACTATCTGTTCAAGCTGCTCGATGAGGAAACGTCTGAGCGCCTTGTACCCGCCGGCCACACGCGGATACGTCATGCCAGCCTCTGCCAGCCACTGCTGAGTAATTTCTGAGCGAAGACCACCGCGCCAACAAAAAAGCGCCCCCTGTGGGTGAACCCGGCAAAAATCCAACCAGGCTGCAATGCGTTTGGCTTTAACGTCACCGCTGACGAGTTTATGTCCGAGCTTGATGGCGGCAGCCTGCCCGTAATATTTGTAGCAGGTACCCACTTTGGCCCTTTCCTCATCGGTCATGAGCGGCAGACTCTGGGCGTGGGGAAATGAACCTTTTGCAAATTCGGCAGGCGCACGCAGATCAATCAGCGGCTGGTCACTGAGAAAGACCTGGCGGTAATCACTGATAAGCTCATGCCGCTCAACCACGGATGCGAACCACATATTCAGCATCTGCTTCGGTAAGATGACCAATGGCAGACAGTGACAGCTGTTGCTGCTGAAATAGTCGCTGTACCTGCTCAAGCGACGCCTGGTCATTTTGCACCGCCACCAGCAACCCGCCACTGGTTTGTGGGTCACACAGCAGCGCCTTCTGGCGGTCCGTTAAGGGTGATATCTTTTGCCCGTAACTGGCGAAGTTACGCTGTGTGCCGCCGGGTATACAGCCCTGAGATATATAGTCTTCAACAGCTGGCAGGACCGGTATCTGACTGTAATCCAACTGAGCTGCCAGGCCACTGCCCTCGCACATTTCCAGTAAATGGCCGAGCAATCCGAAGCCGGTGACATCGGTGATTGCCGACACCCCCTCCACGTCTGCCAGACTCTGACCAATTCGATTTAGCTGACACATTGTGTCGCGGGCCAGGGTAGCGTGCCCGGCCTGGAGTTTGCCCTGTTTTTGCGCTGTGGTCAGCACGCCAACGCCAAGGGGCTTAGTCAGGAATAAGCGATCTCCGGCCTGTGCCGTATTATTTTGTTTAAGCTTTTGAATCGCCACCTGGCCTGTTACCGCCAGCCCAAAGATAGGTTCCGGTGCATCAATACTGTGTCCGCCGGCAAGCATAATACCGGCATCCTTGCAGGCTTGCCGACCGCCTTCTATGACCTGCCGGGCCGCCTCTGCAGGTAAGGTATTCACCGGCCAGCCTAAAATAGCAATCGCCATCAGGGGCTGGCCGCCCATGGCATAGATATCACTGATCGCATTGGTAGCGGCAATACGGCCAAAGTCGAACGCATCATCACAGATAGGCATAAAGAAATCGGTGGTGCTCAACACTGCCATGCCATTACCCAGATCATAAGCCGCGGCATCATCTTTACTGCTGTTACCCACCAGCAATCGGGGATCCGGAGCGATATTGAGGCTGGAGGCCAGGATCTGGTCAAGGATTTGCGGCGAAATCTTACACCCACACCCTGCCCCATGGCTGTACTGAGTGAGCTTTATTGAAGCGTGTGTCATGTCTGCCCTGCTCTTTTCCGTTACCGGTAGTTGACCCGTTTTCCTCATACTACATGGCTTTTTTCAGCATTGCTTTAATGTCATCCATGACTTGCAGAATATGTTCACGCAGATAATTGCAGGCCAGTTCCGTTTCTTTGCTATTGCACAATTCCAATAATTTTGGCGGTGCCGCTCTGAGGACGTAACAATTTCACCTTCTCGAATAATGTAGATGCGGGTATAGCGTTCTGAGTTCTGGCTCAACATGCGCACAGACTCCTCTGTTTGTGGTCTGTTGGCTTTGCTGTACAGAATCTGATGGAGCTTTCTGTTAAGGCGCCCGGTGATATTATTGCTGTCACCGTTCTCTGTGGCCGCCTCCAATTCTTCGAGTATGTCCTCGGCAGCTGCAAAATCATCAGGGGTCTGGCCAGCAATTCAAACAGCTCATCGACCTGTGCAATCGAAATCTCCGCTGCAGTGGCTCCCTTACGCACCTCCAGGTTGACCAGCCCTTAGGCTTCTAATTGCATCAAAGGCTCTCTTACCTGGATGCGGCTTACCTGCATTTCTTGTGCTAATGCCGCCTGCCTTAATGGCTCGCCCGCTTTAATCTGACCGCTGAGAATCTTCTCTCGTATGGCCTCTGTCACCAGTTGAGTGCGTGTTTTGTGTTCAATGGCCATGTTTCTCTCTTATTCATTGCATACCAAAAACACTATACGGATCAGCAAAACAGGCGCCATCCCAACGCGACAAGTGTGGGAGTGTCCGTTTCCTTTTTCTGTATTTCAGCAAGAATTTTGTTTCCGCCCCTATTAATTAATGCCAGAGCATTGATAACAAGGCGCCAGGCACACTAGTATGTGCTTCAATCAGTGAAGCCGGAGACAAACATGCAGCATAACGGTATAGGTGGAAAGACCCCCGAACAGGCACTGGCAGCCCTTGAAAATATGACGGCGGATTTGTGCCCCATCGACGTGACTGAGTATCAGATGCGTATTGATAAAGCACAGAAATCGATGCAACAACAAGGTATCCATGCCTTATATCTGAATGCGGGAACCAATCTGACTTACTTTACTGGCTTACACTGGTATGCCAGTGAAAGAATGGTCGGCGCAATTCTCCCTGCAAAGGGCCCTTTGCTCTATATTGCCCCAGAGTTTGAAATTGGTAGTCTGCAGGATCATATGCAACTGCCTGGCGACTTTATTCCCTGGCTGGAACATGAAAATCCCTACGCACATTTTGTGCGCGCCCTCGAGCGCATCGGCATCCCGGACACAGGAACCGTAGCCATTGATGAAAGTACTGCCTTTTTCATTTTCGACGGTATCCGCCAATGTGGTCCCAAATTAAAACTTGTTGACGGCAGTAAGGTGACAGCCGCCTGTCGAATGCACAAATCTTCTGCAGAGTTGGCCCTGATTCAGCGTGCCATGGACATGACCCTTAAGGTACATCAAGCGGCGGCCAGTATCTTGCGCGAAGGCATCAGCACCGCCGAGGTGGAGGCTTTTATTGAGCAGGCGCATCGCAAAGTGGGCGCATCAGGCTCTTACTTTTGTATTGTGTTATTTGGTCATGCCACCGCATTTCCCCATGGGGTCAAAGACCCTCAGTATCTGAAACCAGGTGATATGGTGCTGATTGATACAGGTTGTAAAGTCCATGATTATTTGTCCGATATTACCCGCACTTATGTATTTGGTGAGCCCACACCTGAACAACGAAAGTACTGGCAATATGAGAAAAACGCTCAGGCCGCCGCGTTTGCCGCTGCCCAACCCGGCGCTACCTGCGGAGACGTAGATAACGCGGCCAGGCAATACCTGACTGAACAGGGTCTTGGTCCCAACTACCAATTACCAGGCTTACCTCATCGCACCGGTCATGGCATCGGCATGGACATTCATGAATGGCCCTACCTGGTCAAAGATAACCCGCAGACGCTGACACCCGGTATGTGTTTTAGTAATGAGCCTATGCTGGTCATCCCAGGAGAATTCGGCATTCGACTGGAAGACCATTTCTATGTCACCGAAAAGGGGCCAAAGTGGTTTACTCAACCCAGCGCTGACATTGATGATCCCTTTGGCTATATTTCTGACTATTCCCACTGATTAAAAACTGGTCTATGCTGAGAACCTTGAAGTAACCAACGAGGCCACCTATGGATGTATTTCTCGAAGCCGCAATAGAACAAGCGCGACTTGGCCTTGCCGAAGGCGGTATTCCAATCGGTTCTGTGCTGGTTCATGAAGGGAAAATACTCGGCGCAGGACACAACCGTCGAGTACAGCAAGGGAGCGCCATACTTCATGGTGAGATGGACGCACTGGAACAGGCCGGCCGTCATCCGGCCAGCGTTTATCGCGAATCAACCCTGTATACCACCTTGTCCCCTTGCAGCATGTGCAGTGGCGCTATTTTATTGTATGGGATCCCAAAAGTGGTGATCGGTGAAAACCAGACCTTCCTTGGAGAAGAAGCGTTACTTCAATCCAGAGGAGTACAGCTGGAAGTGGTTCAGGACAAGACCTGCATCGCTCTGATGGAAGAATTCATTCAACGTAACCCGGAACTTTGGTTTGAAGATATCGGCGAGTAAACTCTTTGCTCTGTGCGCATGGCTATGCCTGCCCATGGTGGTATTGGCGGCACAAAAAGTGGCGGTCGGTGTGTACGAGTATCCCCCTTTCTACCTGTCTGATAAACAAGAACATCGGGGGGTGACGACAGACATTGTGGCCTTACTCAATCAGACTCAACAGGAGTTTGAATTCGAAGTCTTCAATACCACCTCCCGACGCCGATATCAGGATTTTGAAGCCGGGCTGTTCGACCTGATGTTATTTGAAAACAAAGAGTGGGGGTGGCAAGACTATGACGTGATTGCCACTGAGCCTTTTTTTCATGGCGGCGAAGTATGGATAGCCTATGCCATTCCGGGCCGGGACCAGCATTTTTTTGACACCATTGAATCTAAGCGCCTGCTGGGTGTGTTGGGCTATCACTATGGATTTGCAGCGTTAAATTCCGATCCCGACTATCTTCAGAATAATTTTTCCATTCATCTTTTGGAGAACCAGGAAAAAATCATCGACCTGATTTCACAGCAGCGTGCCGACATGGGTATTGTGGCACTCTCCTTCCTGAATCACTACCTTCACAATCATCCGGACATGCAGGGAAAATTACTGATATCCGACAAGTTTGATCAAACCTACGCCCATGGGGCACTGGTCAGAAAAAGCGCCCCCGTCAGCGCACAGTGGCTGAATGAACATTTCGCCTCGCTGGAAAAACAAGGAAAGCTCGAACAACTCTGGCAACAGCATCACCTGCGCTCAACCCGTCAAAAGCAGTAACATTTAACCGCTATTGCCGTGCACTTTTTCTCCTCGAGTGACAGCCTGTTGTTATTGTCCTTGCCAGTAGCTGAACTATCTCTTCGCTCGCTGATAAACCCCGTGGTTCAGTCACAAGCCCCGCCTCTGGGGCTATAACAAAGGTCAGGTATCACATGCCCTTTGTTCAAACCGCTTGGAGATTCTCAGGCAAAACTGACAACGAGGCTAACGTCTGCGCTCTTCAAACCGTTAACATAATGATACCCACCTCATCCTGTTAACATTTTAAAAACACTTGCATTACATGGGCAAACACGATACTTTTTATGAAAGCGCTTACATTGTATAATCCTGACCACAACGCCGGATGCAAAAAGGCGCTTTTTCGCTGAGACCGACTTGAAGTAAAAAGCAAGATTATTCACGTCAGAAGCGGCAGCCTGACTAAGTAAGGCTGAAGGAGTGGCAGAGTCACCGCGAGGCGTGGTCGCTGCTCACTGATACGGACGGTCAAAGAAGCGAGTGTGCTTATAAATTATGCTATTTTTTTGTAATTCATTTGTAAGCGCTTACAATATAAACCAAGCAAGCTCGATGTATACACGTCGGAGGGACACATGAAGCAAAACACTTTCAGAAGAACACAATTGGCAAGCTGTTTGTCGCTAATTCTGGGCTCAGGCATGGGCGCCGCCTATGCGCAGCAAGCAGATGATACGACAGCAGATGAAGCTCCGGTAGAGATCATTGAAGTCTCCGGCATTCGCAGCAGTCTCATCCGAGCGATGGACGTTAAACGCGAGGGCGCTGGTGTTGTCGATGCCATCTCTGCAGAAGATATTGGTAAGTTCCCGGATACTAACCTGGCAGAGTCCCTTCAACGTATCACGGGTGTCTCCATCGATCGCCAAAATGGTGAAGGTGCCAGAGTAACGGTTCGTGGCTTTGGTCCCGATTATAACCTGGTTACACTGAACGGTCGTCAGATGCCTACTTCATCTATTGAAGCCACTACCGCATCATCATCTCGTTCCTTTGACTTCGGCAACCTAGCGTCTGAGGGTATTGCCGCCGTTGAAGTGTATAAAACAGGTCGCGCCGACATCTCCACCGGTGGTATCGGCTCAACGATCAATATTTTAACCACCCGCCCACTGAACGCGCCTGGCATGCAGGCAACATTTGGTGTTAAGGGTGTACACGATACCTCCAGCGAAGACGGCAGCTCGTTGACGCCTGAACTGTCTGGCTTGTACAGCAACACCTTTGCCGATGACACCTTTGGTGTATCTATCAGCGGTAGTTACCAGAAGCGTGAAAGTGGTAATCAGCAAGCCAATACGGGCGGATGGCGCTCATTTACCGGCGTAACTGACCAGGATTGGGGTGCAGGTACAGCCGATTGGGGTGGTATCCCTGATGGCCCTGACTCAGGTCATATCAATCGTCCTGGCGAAGACTCGATTTACTCTGTACCTCAGAGTCTGGGCTATGCCTTTAATGAAGTGCAGCGCACCCGTACTAATGGCCAGCTGGTAATGCAGTATCGTCCGGTTGACAACGTAACTGCAACTTTGGACTACACCTACTCGAAAAATGAAGTGGCCACCCAGTATAGAGATTTGTCTGGCTGGTTTAACTTCGGTCCTTCTACCGGTGAGTGGACCGACGGTCCGATTGCATCACCACTGGTTTATGCAGAGCAGACACCTTGGGGATCTGACCTTGCCATGGGCGCGGGTGATTTTGCCTCTTCCAACGAAAATAAATCTTTTGGCTTTAATGTTGAGTGGCAAGCCACCGATAACCTGGAACTGGAATTTGACGGGCACAGCTCGTCTGCCGAATCCGGCCCTGATAGCCCATGGGGCAGTAACAACGTACTCGGTACCGCTGCTTTTGTCAGAGCCGAGACCATTGGTCGCTTTGACCAGGATCTCCCGGTACTGGAAATCGTCTACCCTGATGGCTATACCGCACTGGATCCGCAGGATATTCGCATTGCCGGTAGCTCGTTCAGAAACAGCTATATGCGCAGCGAAATTGACCAGTATCAGGTCAAGGGTCGCTATACCTTCGACGAAGGCGTACTCAGCAGCATTAACTTTGGTGTCGGTCAGACAGATGTTGATAATCGTTCTGCCTTCTCTAACGTACAGCGCGATACCTGGGGTGGTGTAGGTGAAGCAGGCGATTTCGACAGCTCTTTCTGGCCCATCGAGTCCGTTGCCGACAGATTTGACGTTCCTGGCAGCGATCATCCGGGTCTTCAAAACGAATTTGCCGCCTTTGACTTTGAGGCAGTGCGAGCTCGCGCCGCTCAGCTATACCCTGTCGCCGGTGCCGGTGACTGTGGTAATGGGTTCTGCCCGTCATCAGAATACACCACTGATCGTCGCACTCAGGAAGAGAACACTTACGCCTATCTACAAGCCCATCTGATATTTGATATTGGCAATATGCCGGCGAATATCTACACGGGTTTACGTTACGAGAAAACCGATGTGGCCTCTCAGGCCCTGGTGCCCACTTATACCAATATCGGTTGGGTAGCCGCTAACGAATTTACGCTGATTGGTAATGGCGAGCAGGAATTTACCGACCTCAAAGGTGACTATGATTACGTCCTGCCAAACCTGAACTTCGATGTTGAGCTGACCATGGACGTCAAAGCACGTTTCTCCTACAGCAAAACCATCGGTCGCCCAAGCTATGGCGATATTCAGGGCGGTCTGACAGTCAATCAGTTATTGCGAATTGATGGTGGTACGGGTTCTCGTGGCAACCCGAACCTGTTACCTCTGGAATCCAATAACTACGACTTGTCGCTGGAGTGGTACTACGATGAGGGCAGCTATGCGTCAATAGGTTACTACCGTAAAGACGTGAAGAACTTTATCGGTACTTCCATTATTGAAGAAGCAGTATATGACCTGCCACACCCTGCTCAGGGCTCTCGCTATGCCGAAGCCGTAAATGCAGTCGGCAGCCTGGATGCAAACCTGATTCGTGACTATATCATCGAGAATTATCCGGGTTCAGTGGACGGTGAAATGATTCTGGGTATCGAGGGCGATGATGCTCCGGCTATCTTCGACATCACCATCCCGGTAAATGACAAAGAAGCGGAACTGGATGGCTGGGAATTGGCTGTGCAGCACCTCTTCGGAGACAGCGGCTATGGCGTCATCGCCAACGCGACCATCGTTGACGGTGATATCAGCTACGACAACTTCAGTCTGGAGCAGCAGTTTGCGCTTATCGGTCTGAGCGACTCCGCTAACGTGATTGGCTTCTACGACAAAGACGGTTTCCAGATTCGTGTGGCCTATAACTGGCGTGACAAGTTCCTGTCCGCTACGGGTCAGGCAACCGGTGCACACCCAGTGTACGTCGAAGAGTACGGTCAGTGGGACATGAACGCCAGCTACGAAGTAAACGAGAACCTGACGGTGTTCTTCGAAGCACTTAACATCACGGATGAGTATGGCCGTTCACACGGTCGTGCGGAAGAACAGGTACTGAACGTGACGCAAACCGGACCGCGTTACAACATCGGTGCTCGCTACAAGTTCTGATACACCCAGTTTAAAACGGGTATAGTTTAAAGAGCCGCTTCTTGCGGCTCTTTTCTTCTCTTAAGTAAAACCATCAGATTAGATGATTGCCGGCACAGTGACTTAATCTGATCGTTTTTTTGTAAGGCAATAGGGTATAAACACCCTCTGTGTTGTTGACCCCGGCGCAAAAGCGGGTAAGTTGTAGCGATGCAAAAGAGTAAAATTCGCGTTGTGGTAATAGGTGGAGGCACAGCAGGCTGGTTAACGGCTAATTTGCTGGCAGCGGATCATGACACCTCAGACAACGGTAATCTAGAAATAACCCTGGTTGAATCACCCGATATCAAAACCATTGGTGTGGGTGAAGGGACCTGGCCATCCATGCGCACAACCCTGGAGCGTATCGGTCTTTCTGAGACCGACCTGATTCGTGAGTGCGATGCCAGCTTTAAACAAGGTTCGTTATTCCGTAATTGGTACAGCACCGATAAACACGACCATTACTACCACCCTTTCAGTCTGCCCGCGGGTTATCAGCAATTAGAGTTCTGTCGTTTCTGGCAACAACATCGTCAAAGGGTCGATTTTGCCAGCGCGGCGACGCCCCAGACCCTTCTGTGTGAAAAGGGGCTGGCTCCCAAACAACTTTCCACGCCAGAGTTTGCCTTCATTCTGAATTATGGCTATCACCTCAATGCCGCCAAGTTTGTTGAGCTTCTGACCCGCCACGGCACACAACGCCTCGGTATCCGCCATATACAGGACAAGGTCACCGATATCATCTCGCCTGAGCAAGGCAACAAGCAGGACAGTCCCATCACGGCTATACGGACGCAACAGCACGGCACACTTGAAGCCGACCTGTTCATTGATTGCTCTGGCTTTAATAGTTTGTTGTTGGGCAAGCATTATCAGGTACCTCTGGAATCCCTACAATCGGTGCTCTTTAATGACCGTGCCATGGTGATGCAAGTGCCTTATGCCGATGATCAGGCACCGATACAATCCTGCACAATGTCCAGCGCTCAGGAAAATGGCTGGATATGGGACATTGGTCTGTCTACACGCCGCGGTATTGGTTACGTTTATGCCAGTAATTACGAGTCCGATGATGACGCAGAGCAGCGCCTACGACGCTATGTGACAAAAGAAATGGGCGAACAGGCAGCCAAACAGTCCGAGCCACGACAGATACAGTTTACCTCCGGATACCGTAAAACCTTCTGGGTCCACAATACCGTTGCTGTAGGACTGAGTGCCGGCTTCATCGAGCCGCTGGAAGCCTCTGCACTGGCACTGATTGAAAACTCGGCGCGCTTTATCAGCGACAACCTCAATGGTTTACAGCAGGACATGGCCTTCGTTAGCGACCGATTTAATCAGCGTTTTGAATATCACTGGAAGGGGATTGTTGAGTTCCTCAAACTGCACTATTGTCTGTCTCAGCGCCAGGACAGCGATTACTGGCAGGATAACAGACACGGCCTGCCGGAGAGTCTGAAGCATAAGTTAGCACTATGGCAGCGCCAAGCCCCTTCGATATACGACACACCGCTGGCCGAGGAATTGTTCCCGGCAGCGAGCTACCAGTATGTCTATTATGGTATGCATGGGGAGACCCGATTTTCGCCGCAACGCCATGAAGCGAAACAAGCCAGTACCGCTGAGCAGTTGCTGCAGGAAAACCAACACAAGATACACAGAATGACAAAGGCTTTACCCAGTAACCGAGCCTTGATCAATGACATTAAACAACAGGGGCTACGCCGCCTCTAACGGTTTTGGAGTATTCATGACTCAACACGTATTACTTAACAAAGATCATCACCGTAACCTGCGCGTACGAACAGACCGAAGTGCCGAATTGGGCGATAACATGATGTTCGCGGTCACCTTTGTCGAAGAACTCAGAACCATCCAGGCTCACTACCCAGTCTTTTTTCAAAAAGACACAGAGGGTCAATTCCAGTGCATCGCGTTGATGGGATTCGAGCAGGGTGAAAACCTGTTCCTGACAGAGCAAGGCTGGGATGCTCACCACATTCCCATTTTGGTTGAGCGGCTACCCTTTTTGATTGGCTTACAGCAGCAAAATGGCAACCAGGACCGCGTCATACACATTGATTTAGACAATCCACGTGTCAATGAAACAGAAGGTGAAGCCCTGTTCGATCAACTGGGCAGCCCCACTGAGTACCTGCAACGGGTTTCGGCCCTGTTAGAAGCCACGCATCAAGGACTCGAAGAAAACAAGACCTTCATTGCCATGCTCAATGAGCTGGATTTGCTGGAGTCGTTCAGTCTGGATGTTGAACTGGATAATGGCAGTCAGCATCAACTGCTGGGTTTCTATACCATTAATGAAGACAAGTTAGAGAAACTTTCTGCCCCACAACTGAGCATGCTGCATGAAAAAGGCTACTTGCAGGCAGTGTATATGATCCTGGCATCCCACTCTCACCTGCGCGATTTAATCGCCCGCAAGAATCAACGCGTATCGCAGGCCTAGGAAGCAGCATTAATGCACAGGTTGGAACGTCAGACCGTCGCCTCTATGGCAGAACTGGATACGCTACTCAGCGTTTCAGAGCAGCCTGTGTATATTCAGGGGGCGTTTGAGCATTGGCCAGCGGTGAAGGCAGGCAAGCACTCTGGACAGGCGCTGGTAGACTATTTAAATCGGTTTGATCAGGGACAGCCTGTGACGGCCTATCAGTATCAATCTGGTGGCGATGGGCGCATCTTTTACAATGAGGATGTTAGCGGATTTAACTTTGAGCCGCGACAGATGAGCTTCCAGGATTTTGCATCCCAGTTACTGAACTATTCAGATGGCTCTGACGGAGGCCTGTATTTAGGCTCAACCCTGCTGGATAAGTGGTTCAGTGGTTTTACTCAAGCCAATCCGATTGATGTATCAACACCATGGCAACATATCACCCCGCTGGTGAGCCTGTGGATGGGGAACCCCAGCCGCGTCGCGGCACATTTTGACTTTCCCGACAACCTGGCCGTTTGTGTCAGCGGCCGTCGCCAGGTGACCCTGTTCCCTCCTGAACAACTGGAAAACCTTTACATCGGTCCACTGGACTTTAACCCCGGTGGCCAGCCCATCAGCATGGTGGATTTAAAGCACCCGGACTTTACGCGCTTCCCCAAATTCAGGACGGCCCTTGAACATGCTGTGACCACTGAGCTAGAACCCGGAGACGCGATCTTCATTCCCAGCATGTGGTGGCATGCTATCGACGGCAAGGAGCAGGTTAATACACTGGTGAACTACTGGTGGCGTAATACCCCATCCTATTTGGGTGCACCTATCAATGTCTTGTTGCATGCCATCATGAGTCTGAAGGAATTACCAAAACGTCAACGAGAGGGCTGGCAAAACCTGCTCAACCACTATGTATTTGAACATGAGCAACAAGACAGCGAGCATTTGCCAGCCGGACGACTCGGCCCACATACCCGGATTGATGCCGAGGGGGCACAACGACTCAGATCAATGCTGCTGAACAAGTTCGGCCGCTAACCAAACGACTTTGCCAGAAGAGAGAGATAGTGTGAACAGGGTACAGAAAGTCATCATTGCAGGAGGAGGCACCGCTGGCTGGATGGCTGCGGCGTCTATCGCTAAATTATTGGGTAAGAATCTGGATATCTGTCTGGTCGAATCGGATCAGATAGCGACCGTGGGTGTCGGCGAAGCGACCATTCCGCCCCTGTTAACCCTGCATAAACTGCTGGGCATTAAAGAGCAGGATTTTATGGTCGCCACCCAGGCGACCTTTAAGCTTGGGATCAGTTTTGAGAACTGGCGAAACGTGAATGAAGACTACATTCATTCATTTGGCACCACAGGTCAGGATTGCTGGGCAGCGGGCTTCCAACACTTCTGGGTTAAGGGCAAACAACAGGGCATCGCTTCAGACTATGGCGACTACTGTCCTGAGTTGTTAGCCTCCTTAGCCAATAAGTTTGCGGTACAACCCAAACAAGGGCTCAACTATGCCTACCATTTTGACGCTGGCCTGTACGCACAGTTTTTGCGCAAAATAGCCGAGGAGCATGGTACCCGCCGGGTAGAAGGGAAAATCAGTGAGGTGGTCTGCAACCACTCGACCGGCATGCTTGAGCGACTCATTCTTGAAAGCGGCGAACAGCTCGAAGGTGATCTGTTTATCGACTGCACCGGCTTCAGGGGGCTTTTGATTGAGCAAACCCTGCATACGGGTTATCTGGACTGGACCCACTGGCTACCCTGTGATGCGGCACTGGCCGTGCAGACTAAAAACGTCAAGCCGCCTATTCCCTACACCCGCTCTATTGCTCGCGAATCAGGCTGGCAGTGGCGTATACCGCTGCAACATCGCACCGGCAATGGTTTGGTCTACTGCAGTCGGTATATGAGTGATGAGCAGGCCAGAGAAACCCTGCTCAACAACCTTGAAGGCGAGCCCATTACTGAGCCTCGTCAGATACGCTTCCGCACAGGCCAACGTCGCCTGCATTGGAATAAAAACTGTGTCGCGCTAGGGCTTTCAAGTGGTTTTATTGAGCCCCTTGAGTCCACCAGTATCCACCTGATTCAACGTGGCATTGTCAGACTCATGCAAATGTTCCCACATTCCGGCATCGTGCAAAGCGACATTGACGAATTCAATGCTCAGATGTTTTCAGAAGTGGAGAACATCCGTGATTTCATTATTCTCCACTACAACGTCACCAATCGCCGTGATTCGGCGTTCTGGAGGCATTGTGCCAACATGGATATCCCGGATTCGCTGGCTCATCGGATTGAACTGTTTAAGGAGACCGGTAAGGTCTTTAAAGTGCCAAATGAACTCTTTGGCGAGAACTCCTGGACTCAGGTGATGTTGGGCCAGGGCATTATGCCGCAGCAGTATCACCCGATCGTGGATCAGATGAGCGATGATGAATTACAGCATTTCCTCGACCAGATTCGCATTCAGTCTAAGCGTATGGTGGATCAGTTGCCCAGCCATGAGGATTTTTTGCGTCACTATTGCCCGGCGGCCATGCCCTGAGAGGCCGTGACCTCTCAGACCGGGTCAGGCAATTTTCCTGAGCGAATCTCGCAGCACCAACGTGGGCTCAAACAAGGTGTTTAAAGGCTTCTTTTTATCTTCATAGATATGGTGGCGAACCCAGTTTGCCGCCATCCGTCCCATTTCACCGGAAGGGAAATCAATGGTGGTCAGGTGGGGGAAGGTATAACGGGACATGATTACATTATCGAAGCCCATCACCGACACATCTGAAGGCACATCAAGGTCGTTGTCTCTGGCGCAGTTCATGACCCCGCAAGCCATTTCATCGTTAGCACAAACCACCGCAGTAAAAGGCTGCTTCTGTTTTAACAATTGCTGCATGGCAGCAACACCGCCCTCTTCATGAAAGTCACCTTCGATATACAGGCTGTCGGGCACCTCACAACCAAACTCCTTTAAGGCTCGCTTATGCCCGGCCAGACGTTCACGCACATCCATCTTCCACATGGGACCGGAAACATAGGCTATCTGACGATGCCCCATTTCCAATACCGCTTTGGTTGCAAGATAGCCACCCAACTCATTATTCAGGCAAATACAACTTTCCCCTAAACCCTCAACATAGCGGTTTATCACCACCACAGGAGTACCCTTTTTGTTAAGGTCTAGCAGGTACTCGTCTGATACGGCATCAACATGCAGAATCAACGCATCACATTTGCGGCTGATCAGGAATTCGATGGCGTCCTTTTCGCTGGCTTCATCACTATGGCCCGCAGCCACTATAACGTGCTTTCCAGCAGCCCGTAGCTCGCCCTCTACCCCACTCATCATTTCACCGAAGAAGGGTCCATAGAGCTCTGAAACCAGCAACCCTACACTATTAGTACAATTTGACGCCAATGACTGGGCAATGGAATTGGGCCGATAATTGAGCTCTTTCATTGCTGCCAGTACCTTGGTACGTTTGGCTTCGCTCACCCGGGTATTGCCATTCATTACCCGGGACACGGTTGCCAGTGACACGCCGGCCAGCTCCGACACCTCATAGATGGTTGCCATTTATTCTGTCTACCCTGTTATTGTTATTGCCTAAGCGGCGGTCCTCTCCAGTTCATGGCGAACCTGCAACACTTTGCTGTCGTCGAGTTTATAAAACTTCATCACCGCGGCTACCAATACAAAGGTTATGGCTGGCAGCAGTGTAAAAGACAGCAGTATCCCCTGGCGGGTCTGCTCAGATTGTACCTGATTTGGCGCGTATCCATAATAGGCAAGCAACCAGCCAGCCACCGCGCCGCCCAGGGCCAGACCCAGCTTAATAAAAAAGACAATGGAAGAGTATGTCATACCGGTAATGCGCAGCCCACTTCGCCACTGGCCATAATCTACGATATCCGCCATTTTAGCCCACAATAACGGCGTTCCCATCTGCAATATGAAGCACCAGCTGATATAGATAACAAAAGCCAGTACGAGTTGTTCTGAGTCGACAAAAAAGGCGGCAACACACAATACTGCGGCGATCAACTGAATCAGTATGTAAGCCTTTACTTTGCACAGACGTTTTGCCAGTCCTTGGGCCATGGCACAACCTGCAATATTGCCTAGCATGCCCAGGGTCACGAACAGCGTGATTAAGTCTTCACGATCAAGAAAATATTTCACATAGTAAATCGCCAGCGTATTGCGGATCACCATCCCCAACAGCACCAACATCGCGGCCACACAGAGTACCCGCCACTGGTCATTCTGCCATAAAGCAGCGATATCCTGTTTAAATGACGACTTTTGCTCCGCTGGCGGAAAAATACGCTCTTTGGTCCCGGCAAAACACAACCAGAAAAAAACCACACCAAGGGCGCTCATAGCCGCAATGGTGAGCTGGTAACCCAGGGCCTTGTCCCCTTGACCAAACCAATCTACCAGGGGCAGCGTAAACGCGGTGACCAACAATCCGCCCAGCATCCCAAACACAAAACGGTAGGACTGTACCGAAACGCGCTCACTGGGGTCCGCGGTCAACACGCCACCTAGCGCGGAATAAGGAATATTGATTGCTGTGTAGGCCAGCATCAGCAGCCCATAGGTCACAAAGGCATAGATGACTTTGCCATCTGCCGACAAGTCAGGCGTGGTAAACGCCAGCACACTTATCAGACCAAAAGGGACCGCCAGCCACAGCAGATAGGGGCGAAATTTTCCGTAACGACTGTTAGTGCGGTCATTAATGGCCCCCATCAGAGGGTCGGTCACCGCATCAAAAATACGCACCACCAGAAACAGGGTGCCGACAATGGCCGGGGAAATACCAAATACATCAGTATAGAAGAAGGAGAGAAATAACATGACAGACTGGAAGACAATATTGCTGGCCGTGTCTCCCAGGCCATATGCCACTTTTTCTCTTACCGATAAGGCCATTTAACGTGCTCCGGTTTCATGTTGTGAGCCACTGGATTGAGCTTTTTTAAGCAAAAAATCACGGTACGCATAACCACTGGATTTGATAATACGCTGTTGACTGTCATAGTCCACATAGACAATACCAAACCGCTTAAGGTAACCCTCGGCCCACTCGAAATTATCCATCAGACTCCAGGCAAAATAACCTCGTACGTCCACCCCTTGCTCACAGGCCTTATGCACAGCCAGCAAATGGCTCTGCAGGTAGTCCAGTCGTTCAGGGTCATCAACCTTTCCATCCACTACCTTATCAACCATAGCCGCGCCGTTTTCAGTTATGAAAATCGGAGGCAATTGATAACGTTGGTGATAATCCACTAACAGATCCGTTAAGCCCTGCGGATACACTTCCCAGCCCATATCAGTCAAAGGATGCTGATCATGTTCGAGCTTTTCAAACAACTCCCCTGCGCTCTCTTGGTAGCGCTCACGGGTATAATAATTGATGCCAATATAGTCCAGTCTATGCCCAATAATCTCCATATCACCGGGCTGAATCGGGGGGTGTTCATGCTCTGGCAGCTTATGCAACACATCCGGATAACGCTTTTCCAGAAGTGGCTGCAAGTACCAGTGATTAAAATACTCATCGGCCAGTTTGGCCGCTTCACCATCCTCTGCAGAGTCAGATGCGGCGTAACAGGGACTGAAATTCAGGACAATGCCGTTAAGGGCATCCGGTGCATTACGCTCAAGTACCTCCATGGCCAGGCCATGAGCAAGCAATAGATGGTGAGCGGCTTGTTTGCCGTAAGCCCGACTCTTGTGACCCGGCGCATGGATACCCGCCTCATATCCCAGATAGGCACTGCAAAAAGGTTCGTTAAGGGTTGCGTAGGAATGCACCCTGTCACCAAATGCCTTAGAGACACAATCTGCATAGTCACGAAACCGATAAGCGGTGTCCCGGTTCAGCCAGCCGCCTTGATCTTCCAGATATTGAGGTAAATCCCAGTGATAGAGGGTAACAAAGGGTTTGATAGCATATTCGTTTAAGCGATCCAGTAAGGCGATATAAAAATCCAGTCCCTGTTGATTCACGCTACCGTCTTCATGCATGACTCTGGCCCAGGAGACGGAGAATCGATAAGCGTCCACTCCCAGTGAACGAATCAGGCGAAGATCCGCTTCCCAGTGCAACAGATGCTCACAGGCTGTTTTACCATCGGAGCCATCCCGAATCTTACCCGGCGTATCACAAAACCTGTCCCAGATGGTCTCTAACCTTGACTGTGCGGCACCCTCTATCTGAAAAGACGCAGTGGCAACGCCAAAAGTAAAGTCCTGCCTGAGTAAAGGCGATGCTGACGGTAAGGAGATTGACTTATTTTTCACTGTTCTGTCCTGTGTAACTGAATGAGTGCGCCGGGTGTCAGGTAGATGTCTCAACCAATAAGTGCAAATGTTGATAATTTGTTGCACAAAAGATGTCATGATGCTTAAATGTAAGCGCTTTCACAAAGTGTAAACCTAATGTTAGCCAATGGTCAATGTGAAGATCATCTGGTTGAAATTACTGGCTTCAAATAAGGCACCTGTATGACAACTTCAATACCGCCCCAACAACCTGTGCGCAACAATACACTGCCATTGGCAATGATCTCGCTTACCGCATTGTTCTTTATGTGGGGGTTCATTACTGCACTCAATGACATCCTGATCCCTCATCTGAAGAGTGTGTTTAGCCTGAGCTACACACAAGCCATGCTGGTGCAGTTCTGCTTCTTTATGGCGTATTTCCTGGTCTCTGTACCGGCGGGCCGGATCGTCGACAAGATTGGCTTTCAAAAAGGCATTGCTTTGGGGCTATTGACCGCCGCTGCAGGATGTCTGCTATTTGTACCTTCGGCGTTGTATGAAACCTACTGGATGTTTCTGGGAGCACTGTTTATCCTCGCCGCAGGTGTCACCATATTGCAGGTTGCGGCGAATCCGCTGGTCACGCTGCTGGGTGATCCGGCAACAGCCGAGTCCCGTCTTACAATGACCCAGGCTTTCAATTCTCTGGGTACGACGGTGGCACCGGTTATCGGCGGTATCCTGATTTTCTCCCATATAGAAGGAAGCGTGCAATCCGCCGAATCGGTGATTGTCCCCTACCTAGGGCTCGCGCTGGTGCTTATTGGGTTGGCCGCCTTCTTCGTCAGAATGCGTCTACCGGAAACCGGTAACCACGTTCCCAGTGCCGCAGACCTCATTGATTCGGGCGCCAAAGCGCCGCTTAAAAGCTACCCGCATCTTATCCTCGGTGCCATCGGTATTTTTGTTTACGTTGGCGCCGAAGTCTCCATCGGCAGCTTTCTGGTCAACTATCTGGGTGAAGAAAGCGTCATGGGGATGAGCGAAGGGCAGGCATCCAAGTACATCGCCTACTATTGGGGCGGCGCCATGGTAGGTCGTTTCATCGGCGCAGTGCTGATGCAGAAAATCGCACCCGGTAAGCTTTTGGGCTTCAACAGTGTCGCCTCCATTACCTTACTCCTGATCACTATCTTCAGCTCCGGTCCCCTGGCTATGTGGAGTGTGCTGTTGGTGGGTCTGTGTAACTCCATTATGTTCCCGACCATTTTCAGTCTTGCTCTGAAAGGCCTCGGCAAAGACACCAGCCGCGGTTCGGGCCTGTTATGTCTGGCCATCGTCGGTGGTGCCGTGGTACCCCTGCTCCAGGGAGTGCTGGCAGACACGATTGGCCTTCAGCTGTCGTTCTTGTTGCCACTGCTGTGCTATCTGTACATCGGCTTCTATGGCCTCATCGGTGCAGCAGTTCGCGTCAAGACAACGGATCAAACTGAGCAGGGGGTTGCATGATGAACCACAACATTAAGCTTTCAGCTATCATCGCAGCACTTGGCATTGGCATGCTGAGCGCCTGCAGTGAGCCGCAACAAAAATCAGATTCTGAAACTCAGGATACCGCAGCCGTGCCTGACTACTGGCCGCGTATTCAACCCGAGGTAAAATCCGACCCTGCAGTGGAACAACGGGTCAATGACATCCTCAAGGACATGACACTGGAGCAGAAGGTTGCGCAAATCATCCAGCCAGAAATCAAGGATGTCACGGTAGAAGACATGCGTCGTTATGGCTTTGGCTCATACCTCAACGGTGGCGGTGCTTTTCCAAATAACGACAAACATGCTTCGGTACAGGACTGGGTGAACCTCGCCGAGTCCATGTATCAGGCGTCTATTGACGATTCTCTGGACGGCAGCCGCATTCCAACTATGTGGGGAACCGATGCGGTACACGGCCACAACAATGTGATCGGTGCTACCCTGTTCCCACACAATATCGGTTTGGGAGCCGCCAATAACCCGGCTTTGATCGAAGAAATCGCCAATGCCACGGCAAAAGAAGTGGCCGCAACCGGTATCGACTGGATCTTTGCACCCACGGTAGCCGTGACCCGTGATGATCGCTGGGGACGTACTTATGAGGCCTATTCAGAAGATCCCAGGATCGTCCGTGACTATTCCTATGCCATCGTAAAGGGTCTGCAAGGCCGCGGAGAGGATTTCCTGTCTCAGACACAGGTGCTGAGCACGGTTAAGCACTTTGTCGGCGATGGCGGTACCCAGGGCGGTGACGATCAGGGCGATAACCTAGCAACAGAGAAAGAGCTTTATGAAATCCACGCCCAGGGCTATGTTGGCGGTCTGACGGCCGGTGCACAGTCAGTAATGGCGTCATTTAACAGCTGGCATGGTGAGAAAGTTCACGGTAGTGAGTACCTGCTTACTAAAGTATTGAAAGAGCGCATGGGCTTTGACGGCTTTGTGGTAGGCGACTGGAATGGCCATGGCCAAATCCCGGGTTGTACCAATGAGAGCTGCCCGGACGCCATCAATGCTGGCCTGGATGTCTTTATGGTTCCCACTCAAGCCTGGAAACCTTTACTGACTAACACCATTGCTCAGGTTAAAGAAGGCATTATTCCGCAAAGTCGGCTGGATGATGCGGTACGCCGGGTTCTGCGCGTAAAAGTACGTGCAGGTCTGTTTGAAAAACCCTCCCCGGCTCAGCGTCCTCTCGCCGGGGATACCGGCCTGATTGGTCATCCGGAACATCGTGAGATCGCACGCAAAGCAGTGCGTCAATCTCTGGTGTTACTCAAGAACGAACAGCAAGTACTGCCTCTGCGTCCAGGCCAGCGTATTCTGGTAGCCGGTGACGCCGCCGACAATATCGGAAAACAATCCGGAGGCTGGACCATCACCTGGCAAGGTACAGGTAATGAGAATGCAGATTTCCCCGGCGGAAGCTCTATCTATCAGGGCATTCGCGAAACGGTTGAAAGCGCCGGCGGTCAGGCCACATTGTCTGTCGATGGCAGCTTTGAGGAAAAACCTGACGTTGCCATTGTGGTCTTTGGTGAAGAACCCTATGCAGAAGGTAATGGCGATCTGGCGAATCTGGAATACCAGCGCGGCAATAAACAGGATCTGGCTATTCTGAAAAAACTGAAAGCGGCAGAGATCCCCGTGGTTTCTGTGTTTATCAGCGGTCGCCCGCTTTGGGTGAATCCTGAACTCAATGCCTCAGATGCCTTTGTCGCCGCCTGGCTTCCTGGCTCAGAAGGACAAGGCATTGCCGATGTATTGTTTACTGACAAAGCGGGCAATATTCGCTATGACTTTACCGGTAAGCTGTCGTTTTCCTGGCCAGCGAGCCCGGATCAAGCCACTGTTAATGTCGGTGATTCGGATTATGCGCCTTTGCTCCCATATGGCTTCGGTCTTAGCTATGGTGAAGCCAGTACGCTGGACAGTCAGTTGAATGAAGAGGTGGCGTCCAGCGCCACTGCACTGGAGGCGTTGGCTCTGCTTGAAAATGCTATCCGCGCTCCCTGGTCCCTGACCGTGGGCACACCAGACAGCCAGAGCACAGTCAACAAGTCTATATTCAGCAGCGGTCCTGTTAAGTTGCGAACCATGGACAGATTTGTTCAGGAAGATGCGCGCGCCATAAGCTTTGACGGCAGTGCCATTGGCGAGGTTCGTATTGGTGCACCGTTCCCTCAGGATCTGCGAGATTACCTTGAGCGCAATGGCGCCTTAGTGATGGATGTCTTTGTTACCCAGGCACCTGAGGATTCTGTCACCTTGTCGATGGATTGTGGCCCTGAGTGTGGTGCCAGTGTGGATATATCAGGCCATCTGCAGAAGATGGAACCTCAGAGCTGGCAGACCCTCAGTGTGGATCTCAGTTGTTTCCGTGATGCACAGGGCTTAGCGGGAGTATTTAATCCGCTGGTACTAACCAGTGCGGGCAAGGCCGAACTGAGCCTTTCAAAAATCTATGTCAGACCGAACGTGACTGACCCTGTGGTTAGTTGTCAGTAAGCCTGGTTATCCCCAGCTACCATCATCCTTTGTGATTGATGGTAGCTTGGGGAAGTAAACGGGCTATCATTGCAATAAGAACCACTGAAAATAGCAACCTGGCCCACAGAATCGCTGACAGATGGGCTCCGAGCAGCATCACCAACAGGGTGTCCTCGATCAGACTGTGGCACAGTCCAAGAAAGCTGACCGTCAGCAGCACATCGCGCCGGCTCAGTTTTCCTCTGCCAACCTCATTCAGCAAAATTCCCGCACCAAAACTCAGCCCCATGGTCATACCGATAATGGTAATATTGGCGGCATCCCGGCCGATACCCAGCAATCGCAATAGCGGTGACAGGGCAAAGTGCAACAGCCTTTCAATGCCCAGTTTTCTGAGCAGTTTAAGCAGGCTGACCAGCGTCAGAATAATAAAAAAGATCGCAGCGATGGTCAGGCACTGATCCACCAGCCACTGACTCACAGAACCATCTCGCTCAGGCGCCTGCCACAGTAACTGGCTGGGCTGTTGAAGGAGCTCAAAGTAGTGGTAACACAAGTGCACAGCACCACCGAGTAACAGTGCCCCGCCAATACGCAGTAACAAGGTAAACCACCATGGAACCCCGGCTTTTTTGGCCACCGCCCCTTCAAAAGGCAAACCGTGAGCAATCAACATCAGGGTACCTAATACGCTCACCTGAGCCACCGTCAGACTCTGCTGCTCTGCCAGCGACAGAAACACCACCATTCCGGTGTAAATATTAGTAAGCAACGTGGTAGCCCACACCAGCCCCGCCGATTCCGGCAAGCCAATCAGCGCCATTACGGGTCCCAGCAGACTGGCCAACAATGCAGTGGCGCCCAGTGTTTCGAGCACTTTGACGATAATCAGGGTCGGGATCAGAATTTTGAGTAGCGTGAGATAAATACTGAAACTTTCATGCAGCAGAGCCTTACAGGTTCTGCCCAACGAACGGGTCATTGCATGCACCTGAGGATCATCAGGAACCGCTGCCCCATACATGAAAAACGTTCAGGTACAGGCGCTCTACTTTCTCCCTTGCCCAGGGGGTGCGGCGCAAAAACGTCAAACTGGATTTGACCGACGGGTCATGGCTGAAGCAACGAATATCCACTACCTTGGCCATCTCCTCCCATCCCAGTTTTTGCTCCAATTGCACAATCATCTGTTCCAGGGTCACACCATGTAAAGGGTTATTCGCTTGAGTTCCCATCATCTGTTTTCCACAAAGGATCATCAAATGCGAATCATAGCAAAGGCCGGCAAGGCATTGGATACAAATTGGCGATCAGCACGCAAATCATCTGGCCGCGACGATCATTTTGCCCGGCCTTCTATCAACACATGCTCCGAACTGCTGGTATTGCAACCTTTCCCTGTGACGGGGTCGACAGCACATTGATATACCCTGACAAAATCAATTTGCATGTGCTGACCCAAAGCAAAGGCCTGTTCGTCGATTCCTTTTTGATTGGTATTCTCCGGCCAGTTACCCCCAACAGCCAGATTTAATATTACATAAAACTTCTGGTCAAAAGGGGCTGCGGCCATGTCATTGGAGGCAGTTTTAACAGATTCGGTAAACCAGCCCCGATGGAGCAATTCCACTGCCTGGCCCTGGTGATCGTCGCTAAAGACTGATTGACGCTGAGCGGCGTAGAGGTGGTTATCAACATACCAGCGAATTTCTCCTTGCTGCCATTCAATGCTGTAGGTGTGAAAATCGTCGGCGGGGTTTTGCTCGTCGGGCAAAGCATAAGCCTGCCCCGAATAAACATTATCGGGCCAGTCTCCACCATAATGCAGGGTACCGTGGATGCGGGACTCTTGCTTACCCTGCTTATCCCGCGTTTTCAGGTTGACCGCTTCCATGATGTCAATCTCGCCGGATTTCGGCCAGCTGCCATATACCTCCTCGGTCGGCATCATCCATAGCGCCGGCCAACTGCCCTGTCCGAAGGGTAGCTTTGCTCTGATCTCAATTCTGCCATACCTGAAATCGGCCTTACCCCTGCTGTTAAGGCGCGCGGAAGTGTAGGGCTTTTCTGCACCCTTTCGGGCCGGTAAGGCAACAATGATCAATTTTCCATCGGCCACATAAGCGTTCTCTTCGTTATCGGTATAACACTGCTTTTCGTTGTTGCCGCCTCCGGCACAATTCACCTCAAGGGTCCAGTTGTTGGCATTGATCACCTCTTTATCAAATTCATCCTGCCAGACTAACTGCCATTCACCGGCCGACGTCTTCTCATCGGTAACATGGGGCGCCTCAGCGCGAGCCCTGTCAGGGAACACTGACAAAACCGTCAACGTCATTGTCATTGTCATTGTCAGTAATAACGCGATGTGTGCTGAACCTTTCACTTTCCAAACTCCGGGTTAAATGGGTTTAATATCAATGAATACATCAACAATCCTCTGTGCTACCTACCCACTTGAAATTGTGCTTTACTTATTCGTAGTATCACGTGTAAGCGCTTTCAAATATTAATCTATGTTCTCATCAATGCAACACCTCAACCTGTCCATTGTCCTCTCACTGATAAGGCTGGCATAGCAATGAAACATCACCCATTTCTGAGCTGCTTGAAAATAAGGCGCTTTATGCTGTGCATGTGCCTGGTCTCCATGCAGGTCAGTGCCCAGTTCCAATGGCCAGATGGCATCAGAGCGGCGGTGAGCCTGGCCTATGACGATGCACTTGATAGTCACCTGGATACTGCCCTGCCTGAACTCAATCGTTATGGATTTCATGCCAGCTTCTACCTCACCCTAAACTCTCCCACTATCAAAACTCGCTTAAACGAGTGGCGTCTGGCAGCCCGTCAGGGCCACGAACTTGGCAATCACAGCATTAATCACCCGTGCCGAGCGTCACTTCCCGAGCGCAGTTGGGTTGAACCTCACAACAATCTGGATACCTTATCCGTCGCCGCTATCGTGCAGGAGATCCACAATGCGAATGTTTTTTTGTTGGCCATAGATGGTGAGACACAGCGCACCTTTACCCCACCCTGTGGTGACAGCCGCGCACAGGATGGCAACTATCTCACTCAGTTGACGCCGCTTTTCGTTGCCATCAGACGTCAGGGTAAACCACTGTCGGACATGCAACAGTTACAACTGCACGACACGCCCACCTGGTTTGCTATCAATCCATCACTGCAGGAACTAAAAGATTATGTCAAAGCGGCAGAAACCCACGGCTCCCTTGCCAGCATAACCTTTCATGGTGTGGGCGGGGACTATCTGGCAGTAGACGCCGACGTTCATAAACAGTTCCTGGCTTGGCTGGATAACCATCGAGACAGATACTGGGTAGAGAGCTTCATTACCCTGAGCCGGTATATCCATGCTCAGCAAAGCGTCCATTGAAGCACACACAGCATTGCCATCAATGACCATTCAGCGCTAACCTGTATGCTGTTCTGGTAAAGGTAGCTTCAGTTATGCAAAGCGCGATGATCGCAGCGGCTGTGAAACAGCTGGATGAGTATTACTCGGGTGGCGCCACCCGCCCACTGGCCTGGCGCAAACAACAGTTACAACAGCTGGCCAAATTGATAGAAGAATCCGAACACGCCATTTTGCGCGCGCTGCATGAGGATCTGGGCAAAGCTGAGCAGGAAAGTTGGCTGTCGGAGGTCGGATATCTGCAAACGGATATTACTCATACGCTCAAACACCTGTCAAAATGGACTGCACCACGCAAAGTCTCAACACCGCTTGTCGCGCAGCCTGGAAGCAGTTATCTGCAACCTGAGCCTGTGGGCACTGTACTGATTATCGGGGCCTGGAACTATCCTTTTCAATTACTGTTAGCCCCCCTGGTGGCGGCCATTGCTGCCGGCAACTGTGCAGTTCTCAAACCCTCCGAACTGGCGCCGGCTACCAGTACATTACTAGCCAGGCTGCTTCCCTCTTACCTCGATAACAAGGCATTTTTGGTGGTAGAAGGTGCAGTTGAGGAGACCACCGAACTGTTAAAACAGCCCTTTGGCCATATTTTATATACTGGCGGCGAAGCTGTTGGAAAGATTGTCATGCGCGCCGCCGCAGAACATCTGACCCCGGTAACACTGGAACTGGGTGGCAAAAGCCCCTGTATTGTCAGCCAAGACTGTGACCTGGAGACCACCGCCGCTCGAATCGTTTGGAGCAAGTGGATGAATGCCGGTCAAACCTGCGTGGCACCGGACTATATCATTACCGAGGAGTCTTTCAGGCCAGCGCTGGTTGAAGCGTTGAAACGTAAAATAGATGCCTTTTATGGCACGGATCCGGCTCAGAGCCAGGACTACGGACGCATTATCAATGCCCGTCATTTTCAGCGACTGCAAGATTATTTGCAGGGACAATCTGTTGTAGCAGGAGGTCAGTGTGATCCCCAAACCCGTTTTATGGCCCCCACCATCGTGCTCAATCCCAGTACAGATTCCCCTTTGATGCAGGAAGAGATTTTTGGTCCCATATTGCCAATCATCACGACAGCGCATATTGAAGAGGCGATTTCCTTTGTCAATCAGCGACCTAAGCCCCTGGCCTTATATCTGTATACCCGGGATCCGGCGTTAGAGCAGCGTGTACTGACCCAAACCAGCGCAGGCAGCGTGTGTATCAACGATGGTATGATGTTTATGGCAAATCCGGATTTACCCTTCGGCGGTGTGGGTCACAGCGGTATGGGCCGCTACCATGGTCAATGGGGCTTTGACACTTTCAGTCATCTGAAAGCCGTGATGAAGCGCAGCACCTGGTTTGATATCAACTGGCGTTACCCGCCTTTCAGCGCGAGTAAACTAAAAAAACTCAAATGGGTGAGTTAATGAGTGGATTGCCTCCTTTTCATCTGGCCATTCCGGTCACAGATTTGCCTCAGGCAGAAGCGTTCTATGGTGACTTACTAGGTTGTCGCCGTGGCCGTTCCAGTGAACAGTGGATAGACTGGGACTTTTTCGGCCACCAGTTAGTGACCCATCTTGTAGAGGCTATGCCCAGCCCACCGAGTCATAATGAAGTGGATCAGCATGCCGTGCCGGTACCGCATTTTGGGGTGGTGCTTGATTGGCAGGACTGGCATCAGCTGGCCAATACGTTAGAGGCAGCGCAGTGCGAGTTTATTATTGCCCCTTACATTCGTTTTAAAGGGCAGGCGGGAGAGCAGGCCACCCTATTTTTACTGGACCCCAGCGGTAACGCTCTCGAATTCAAGGCCTTTAAAGACCTGTCCCAGTTATTTGCCAGCTGAAAAACACGCGCCAGTTTTTAGACTCAATCTCTCTCAGGCTTATGTAAGGCGCTGATTGTGCGCCAGTCTGTATCCAGCATCGCCGGGATTTCACTAGCCGGTTGCGGACGAGAGAAGATAAAGCCTTGCAGCAGTCGACAGCCTTGCTGTTTGAAAAATGCTACCTGTTGCGCCGTCTCTATGCCCTCGGCCACACAGTTCATATTCAGGCTTTCAGCCATCAGCAGCGTGGTCTTAATGATGGCTTCATCATTGTGGTCAACACCGATATCCCGGACGAAACTCTGGTCAATCTTGATCGTCTGAATTGGGAAGTCTTTGAGGTATTTCAGAGACGAGTAACCGGTACCAAAATCATCTAATGAGAAGCGTAATCCCGCGCCATGCAGCTTTTGCATGCAGCTTCGGGCCTTATCATAGTCTTTCATCAATACGCCTTCTGTAATCTCAAAGCGGATTGCTGAAACCGGTAGCTGATAACACTGTAACCGCGATAAGACCTCTTCAGGCCGTAAACCCGCCTCAAAATGCTTGGCGGAGAGGTTTATAGCAAGATAGGGCTTGTTACCCGTGGCATGCCAGTGGGATAAGGCGAGCATGCCTCTGTCCATAGCCTGCCAGGTCATGGGCACAATCAGCCCAAGCTCTTCGGCAAGAGGAATAAACTCTCCGGGTGAAATCATCTGGCCATCGCAACGCCAGCGCAGTAAGAGCTCAAACCCGACAGTCTGGCCCGACTCAATGTCGACGATGGGCTGATAATGGTTTTCAAACTCGCCCTTTTTAAAGGCATCTTTAAGACGGTTCTCCATCAGCAATTTGCTGTGCACCTGCTGATTCATTTTGCTGGTGAAATACTGATGGCGATTGCGTCCACTTGCTTTGGCCTGATACATGGCAATATCAGCAGACTTCAATAAATCGGCAGGTTCCTGCGCATCTTCAGGGTACACAGCAATACCGATACTGGCTGACACGCTGACCTTGTGATTGCCAATCGAGATGGATTGGTCAATTTCACTGATAATCTTACGGGCCAAAGTAGCAAGGCGAGAGCGATCGCTAAGATTCTCAATCACTACCACAAACTCATCACCGCCTAAGCGTCCCACGGTATCGTCAAGGCGCAGACTGCCTTTAAGACGCGCCGTGACTTCAAGCAGCAGTTGATCACCCGCTTCATGTCCGAGCGAGTCGTTGACCTGTTTAAACTTATCCAGATCAATGAACAGCACTGCCACTTGTTGTTTCGTGCGCCTGGCATGATCGATCCCATGCTGAATACGATCCAATAACAGGTTCCTATTAGGCAGACCGGTCAGACTGTCGTAATTGGCTAATAATCGCAGCTCTTCCTGTGCGCTTTTCTGTACGCTGATGTCAGTCATCACAACGATATAGTGACTGATCTCACCCGTAGATTCTGCGGATACGGCATTGATGCTTACCATCAGATGATGGAGCTTGTTGTCCTGACCCTTAATATCCAGCTCACCGCGCCAGTGCTGCCCCGCCTCCAGCTCATCCATCACCCGACGATAAAACAGTTTTTGCTCATTGCTGATAAAGCTTTGCAACTGCAAGCCAATATCGGCTTCTGAATCAATCCCCAGCGCTTCACAGAATGCCTGATTCGCGGCGATGGGCAGACGCTCATTATTAAAGATGACCACCCAATCCCGGGTATGGCGGAAAGCCTCACCAAATAAGCGCAGCTTTTCTTCATTGATCCGGGTGTTTGTCACATCGGTGCAGGTGCCACTGATACGCGTAGTGCTGCCATCACTGTCACGCTCCACCACGCGCCCCAGATCACGGTACCAATGCCACTGATTATCGTCGCTTCGAACACGGTAACTGAGGTCGAAGTACTCCAGTTCCCCCTGAATAAAACGAGACCAGGCATGTTCAAACGTGGGACGATCGTGAGGATGCAAAATTTCCATATAGTGTTCGATGCTGATACGTTCGCCATCGCCATACCCTAATTCCTTCAGCCTCGGCTGATACATCATGCCGGTATCACTCTGCCAGTCCCAGACACCACTATTGCTGCCGGAAAGCGCCAGTTGCAGCTGTTTTTCCCGCATCTGCAAAGCCTGATGGGCAGCAAAAAGTTCCCGGGCCTGCTGGGTTTTCCTTCGCCACCACAAACCCAGTAATACAATCACTAATAAAACATATAGCGTGTAAGCAACAGGAGAGCCCCAGGGCGGATACTTAACCCTGATAGAGAGCGTTGCCGGTGGCCCGGCCTCACCGGTGTCAGGATCAATAGCGGTAACACTAAACTGATGCCGACCAGCGCGCAGTTTTGGGATTAACACTTCAGCGTCCCGACTGGACGGATACTCGATATTGTCGGCCCCTTTGATGCGATACTGATAACGGGTCTGTTTCAGATTGCCATAATCCAGGGTGGAAAAGCGTACCAGTAGTCCGACATCATCATGTTCTAAAGTCAGATCCTGACCACTTAAATTCATCAATGGCAATTGCAGTGGTGAAGACAGCAAGTCCAGCTCGGTAATCAGCACAGCGGGGGTTTCCCTGGTCTCATCAACAAAGTCAGACGGATCGAACAGCGTAAAGCCTTTCATCGAGCCATACACCATGCGCCCATCTTTTAAGCGGGTAAACGCGCCACCATTAAATTCATTGGTGGCCAGTCCGTCGGCATGCGTAAAGTGGCGAATATGCTGAGTCTGGGTATTCAGACGCATTAAGCCGGCATGGGAACTCATCCACAGGTATCCGGCATCATCCAGCTGCAGCCCGTAAACATCGTCAGAGGAAAGCTTATTTTGCTTCCGGTACAGGTACTTCTGTTTCAGTGTTTGTGCATCCAGACCAAACAGACCATAGCCTGAATAGGTTATCCAGAGTGTGCCAAAGTCATCTACCACCACCGACTCGGGTCCCTGGTAGGCGCTTATCTGACTTTCTTCCATTTCGTGTAACTTGGTAAGGTCGCCTGTCTTCGGATTGAAGGTCCACAGGCTGCCTGTCATGGAAATCATCAGTCTGTCTGGCTGACCTGGGTAAGTACCAATAAAGCCATGGGACCAGGCCGGATCCAGCATGCCATTCAAAGACTCAATACGAACCAGCTCACCGCTCTTCGGCCGATAAGAATAAAACCCATCGCTGGCAACAAACCACAAGTTTCCTTCCGAGTCTGCCATTGCTCCCCAGGGATAGTCCGGCATCTTGTCCTGCAGAGGGGTCTCTATGATTGTCCCTTGTGTGGGGTCAAAAAGGCGCAATGAGGAGCGCGCATCCACCCACAGTTTGCCATCTTGTGCGGGCAGGATCTGCAACGCCCCATACTCCCATGCTCCGGCGGGCTGATCTTTGAGATTAAACGGAAAGGAGAGCATTTCCTGAGTGTCGGGGTCGTAACGGTTCAGTCCATCTTCGCTGCCAATCCACAGCTTTCCCTGCGAATCCTGATGCAGACTCCAGATGGTATCGTGGTTAAGTTCAGCACCATAGCGACTATTCTTATGCAGATTATCAAAGTGCGCCGAGTCAGGTGACCAGCGAAAGACACCATCTGTCTTAGTGGCAAACCATAGATTGCCACGGTGGTCTTTAAGAAGTTGCAATATGCTGTTATCAGAAATGTGGTACAGACTGTCACTGAGCCGCAGCACAAACTCCAGTTCTCCTGTTGCGTGCCAGCGATATAACCCCAGGTTGGTGGCCAGCAGTAAATCCTGGCCATCAGGCAAGATATGCCAGATATTCAGATCCTCTACCATCAATTCTGCAACGGCTTGGGTGTTGTCATTAAGCAGCGCGTTGATTTGTTCGGCGGTAAAGCGAAATAATCCGGATACCGTCCCGACCCATAGCTGGCCCTGTTTATCAACATGGAGTTGTTTGATATTACGACTGTGGCGGCCCTGGCGTGCATTATCAAGATTGAGGTGAGTGACACGTCCGCTGTCTGGATCCATCACTCTCAGTCCGGCAGAGGTGCCGATAAACAGGTAACCCTGGTAATACTCAATCTCGCGTATGGCTTCGTGCGCCGCCCGTTCTTTTTCTGCCAGCGAATAGCGAACCTGGGACTCACCGCTTTGAATATCCAGATACAATATGTCTTCCAGCAAGCCCAACCACAAATTACCCTGTTCATCCTCGATAATGTTATCCACTACCTGAGGTAAGTCCGGTTCACTGTCAAAATTGTGGACTAAGATCTTCTCAACATCGCCGCGATTGGGATCAAGCCGATAAAGGCCATGACTCTCAGTGCCAATAAAGAGCTCCCCATTGCTGTGCTGATACAAGCCATAAATGATCTTACTGGTCAGCTTGTCACCCCGCCCCTGATAATTGAGCACACGATATCCGTCGTACCGACTGAGGCCCGCCTCAGTCGCCAGCCAGATAAATCCCTGCGCGTCCTGCAACATGTTATTGATGGAGCCCTGAGCCAGTCCCTCTTCCGTTGCTACCCGTTCAAGTTTTGGGTTTTCCACGGTCGCCACGGGAGCGGCACTGAGTGATAAACACAGTAACAAGCCAGCACTCAACATCAGCAAACGAATAAGAGGAGAAAGTATTAACACGGCAGCGACAGCACCTCAGAGCCGGGTAGGCGTTTTTAGGATTTGATAGACAGAGTTTAACACCCTTATATTATGTAACAAATTATTCATAAACAGAGCCGCAAGCTTGCCGCACTCAGCCGACGACCCATGCAAGCAAACTTGGTGGCAAACGTCGCTGATAAGACCAGTATTTTGCTGAGATTTCTGCATTAACCTCTATAATGTCCTATCAACAAGCCCGCTCAGGGTGTTTTTTATACAGCCTAAGTCATTTTTATTCGCAATTCGATTAAAAATAGTCAAACATAGACTTTTAACAACAATTGGACGCATTTTCGTGAACTTTTTACTGTTGAATGGTCCGAACCTTAACTTGCTGGGTCAGCGAGAGCCGCATATTTACGGTAATCAGGGGTTGGAGGACATCGTTCAGACAATGGAAGAACAAGCCATAAAAGCCGGTGGCACGCTTACGCACACTCAATCGAATGCCGAGCATGTGCTTATTGATGCTATCCACGGGGCGATGGGAGTGATTGACGTGATTATTATCAATCCGGGCGCGTTTACGCATACCAGCGTTGCGCTCAGAGATGCCCTACTCGGTGTCAACATTCCCTTTATAGAAGTACACCTGTCCAATGTGCATGCCAGAGAATCGTTCCGCCAGCACTCTTACCTGAGTGACATCGCCAAGGGGGTGATATGTGGATTTGGTGCCCAGGGCTATGAATTTGCGTTACAGGCTGCCATCGAGCATGTCCGTAACGACAGTTAACAATGAAATAAAATAAGAGAGATAGAACCATGGATATTCGAAAAATAAAGAAGCTAATTGAACTGGTCGAAGAGTCCGGTGTGGCTGAATTGGAAATTACAGAGGGTGAAGAGTCAGTAAGAATTCACAGGGGAAGCTCTGCTCCGACGGTTCATTATGCGCAACCCTATCCACCTCAAGCGCCTGCTCAACCTGCGGCACCTGCTCCAGCACCGGCCGCAGAGGCACCCGCCGCAGCAGAAGAGCCCGCTGGTCACATTGTGCGCTCGCCCATGGTTGGTACCTTCTACCGTGCTTCTTCCCCGGGTTCAAAGAATTTTGTAGAGGTAGGTTCCAGCGTCAAGGTTGGCGATACCCTTTGTATTGTTGAAGCCATGAAGATGATGAATCAAATCGAAGCGGATAAAGCGGGTGTCATCAAACAGATTCTGGTTGAAAATCAGGAACCGGTTGAATTTGATCAGCCTCTGTTCGTAATCGAATAAGCAGGCGAATGGATATGTTGGATAAAGTACTGATAGCCAACCGTGGCGAAATTGCGCTGCGGGTATTACGCGCCTGCAAGGAGCTGGGAATTAAGACGGTAGCAGTACATTCTACTGTGGACCGCAACCTCAAGCATGTATTGCTGGCCGATGAATCCATTTGCATTGGGGCTCCCTCTGCCACCCAGAGTTACCTCAATATACCGGCCATTATTGCCGCTGCCGAAGTCAGTAATGCCATTGCCATACATCCGGGCTATGGCTTTTTATCTGAGAATGCCGATTTTGCAGAGCAGGTTGAAAAAAGTGGTTTTGTCTTTGTCGGACCCAAAGCCGACACCATCCGCTTAATGGGAGACAAAGTCTCAGCCATTAATGCGATGAAAAAGGCCGGTGTACCTTGTGTACCGGGTTCAGACGGCCCGGTGGATGATGACGAAGCGAAGAACAAAGCCATTGCTAAACGCATCGGTTATCCGATTATTGTCAAAGCCGCAGGTGGCGGCGGCGGTCGGGGCATGCGAGTGGTGCGCAGCGAAGCGGAGCTGCAGCAGGCTATCGCCATGACCAAAAACGAAGCCGGCGCGGCATTTGGTAATGATATGGTGTACATGGAAAAGTTCCTGGAGAACCCCCGCCATGTGGAAATTCAGGTACTGGCCGACGGACAGGGCAATGCCATTCACTTAGGTGAACGAGATTGTTCCATGCAACGCCGCCACCAGAAAGTTGTGGAAGAAGCGCCTGCACCGGGTATCACTGCCGAAATGCGCGAAAAAATCGGTGATCGTTGCCGCCGTGCCTGTATCGAAATTGGCTATCGTGGTGCCGGTACCTTTGAGTTCCTCTACGAAAACGGCGAGTTCTACTTCATCGAAATGAACACCCGTATTCAGGTGGAACATCCGGTTACGGAGATGATCACGGGCGTGGATTTGATCAAGGAACAATTGCGCATTGCGGCCGGACAACCCCTGGCCATTGAACAGTCGCAGATTCAGGTGCGCGGTCATGCGATTGAATGCCGTATCAACGCCGAAGATCCAGAGCGCTTCCTACCCTCTCCGGGTAAAATTGAAATGTTCCACTCACCCGGAGGTCTGGGCGTGCGCTGGGATTCACATATCTATGCCGGTTATACCGTGCCTGCCAATTATGATTCCATGATTGGTAAACTGATTACTTATGGTGAAAACCGTGATGTGGCCATTGCCAGAATGCGACACGCATTGGATGAACTGGTCGTTGAAGGCATCAAAACCAATGTGCCACTACAAAAGCGTATAATGGCGGATGAAAACTTCAGAAATGGTGGCACCAATATCCATTACCTGGAGAAGAAACTGGGACTTCAGAAAGGCTGATAACCCAGCATCTGTATAACTATCAGCCAGACGACATGTTCGTCTGGCTTTTTTATATCACCACTTCTTACCCTTTCCCCGGAGATCGTCATGGCCTGGATCCAACTACGTATCAATACCCAAGCTTCACGCGCTGAAGCACTCGGCGAGGCCCTTTCTGAACTGGGTGCGCAGGCAGTGACCTTTGTTGATGCCAAAGACACCCCCTGGTATGAGCCTAAACCCGGCGAAGTGCAGTTATGGCCGGATACTCAGGTTATCGGGCTTTTTGATGCCAGCGAAGAGATGTCACCCGTGCTCACCAGGATTAAGACGTTGGCGCCACCAGATACCTTAGTGACACTGGACCCACTGGAGGACAAAGACTGGGAGCGGGAATGGATGGACAATTTTCATCCGGTTCAGTTTGGCAAGCGGCTATGGATCTGTCCGAGCTGGCGTGATGTTCCCGACCCCGACGCAGTCAATGTGATGCTCGATCCCGGGCTGGCATTTGGTACCGGCACCCACCCTACCACAGCCCTTTGCCTTAAATGGCTTGACGGTCTGGAGTTGGCTGGCAAAACCGTCGTCGACTTTGGCTGTGGTTCGGGCATTCTGGGAATCGCGGCACTCAAGCTCGGCGCGGCGCGCGTCATTGGCATTGATATCGATCCCCAGGCAGTTCAGGCCAGCCAGGAGAATGCCAGGCGCAATGAGGTGGCCAACCGCATTGAGCTCTATCTGCCAGAGCAACAACCCACACTGCAAGCGGATGTCGTGGTTGCCAACATTCTCGCCGGCCCTTTGCGTGAGTTGCGAGAGGTCATCACCGACTACTGCCGTCCGGGCACGCTACTGGCACTTTCAGGCATACTGCAGGAACAGGCTCAGGCCATCCATGATTTGTATGCCCAGGATTTTGACATGGATGCCATCGCCGTTGACGGTGACTGGGCCAGAGTGTCGGGGGTAAAGCGCTCCTGAAGCCATAAAATGCTACAGCTCATTAACATCCAGGCCGCATAATCATTGAGCTGGCTCAGGATCATGGCCTTTTTAGGTGTCAAGAGCAAAATGGTAAAAAAACTGACATTTTGTTTAATTTATAGCCTTTTCAATGCCGTAAAAAAACCGTAAACTTAGCGCCCTTTTGAACGAGCTGAGTGATTTTTGCACAATCGCGTGATGAAGATTGGTCCTTATACTCTGGAAAATAATCTGATTCTGGCGCCCATGGCAGGAGTCACAGATCGGCCATTCCGGCAACTGTGTAAATCCATGGGAGCGGGCTTGGTGGTATCTGAAATGCTTTCTTCCAATCCTGCGGTCTGGAAATCTGAAAAATCCAGACAACGCATGGATCATGAAGGAGAAAGCGGTATCCGCTCAGTTCAGATAGCTGGCTCGGAGCCTGAATTGATGGCTCAGGCAGCAGTCCATAATGTAGAGAACGGTGCACAGGTCATCGATATCAATATGGGGTGTCCGGCCAAGAAAGTGAATAAGAAGCTGGCAGGATCCGCCTTGTTAAGGCAACCACAACTGGTTGAGGAAATTGTTAAAGCAGTGGTGGCAGCAGTCGATGTTCCCGTCACGCTGAAAATCCGCACCGGCTGGGATCCTGACCACAGAAATGGTGTTGATATTGCCCGTATCGCTGAAGCCAATGGCATTCAGTCGCTTGCGGTTCACGGTCGAACCCGCGCCTGTATGTACAAAGGTCATGCGGAATACGACACCATCAGAGCCATCAAGCAGGCGGTCAATATACCTGTGGTGGCCAATGGCGACATCCGCACGCCCCATAAAGCACGTCAGGTGCTGGAACAAACGGGTGCAGATGCCATCATGATTGGACGAGGTGCCCAGGGCAGACCCTGGATATTCCGTGAAATCAGCCATTTTCTGAAAACCGGCGAATTGCTACCCGCGCCACCTCTGGATGAGATCCGGCAGATTATGCTGGAACACATCCAAAATGTTCATCAGTTTTATGGTGAATTTATGGGAGCCAGAATTGCCCGCAAGCATGTGGGCTGGTATCTGGCGGAACACGACCAGGAACGTCGGTTTCGTCCCGCGTTCAATGCCATCGATGATGCCCATGAGCAGATTGATGCGTTGAACCTGTATTTTGATGCGTTAGCTGAATCGGTACTTCATACCGACACAGTTGCCAACTATCACTAACTAAAGAGCAAGACAGCATTATGTTTGATCAAAACGTGACTTCTCCTTTTACAACGACTGTAACCACACCTTCTCAGACTCAGGCTCAGAAGCCGCTCCGCGACTCGGTCAAGCAGGCCGTCAATAAGTACCTTAAGCAACTGGATAACACCAATATCGAGAACCTGTATGACCTGGTTCTTGCTGAAGTTGAAGCGCCGCTATTGGAAGAAATCATGACCTTCACCCGCGGTAACCAAACCCGCGCCGCGATTATGATGGGCATTAACCGCGGTACACTGCGCAAAAAACTGAAGCAGTACGGCATGAACTAAGACGGCTATCGCCACTTCGAAAAGAGCACGCAAAGCGTGCTCTTTTTACTTCAATCTCGTTATTCGTTAGCTTTCCAAGAGGACATCTTGATGGAGAACCCAAAACCCGTTCGTCGTGCCTTACTCAGTGTCTCTGACAAAACCGGTATCGTCGAGTTTGCCACGGCGTTGGCCGCCATGGACGTTGAACTGTTATCTACCGGCGGCACAGCCCGTTTGCTGTCTGAAAATGGTATCAAGGTTACTGAAGTATCAGATTATACCGGTCATCCGGAGATCATGGACGGCCGGGTTAAAACCTTACATCCAAAGGTCCATGGGGGCATATTGGGGCGTCGCGGTCAGGACGATGAAGTGATGCAGGCACAGCAGATTCAACCCATCGATATGGTGGTCGTTAACCTGTATCCCTTTGCCAAGACCGTTGCCAACCAGGACTGCAGTCTCGAAGATGCCATCGAAAACATTGATATCGGCGGGCCCACTATGGTCAGAGCCGCTGCAAAAAACCATAATGATGTGGCCATTATTGTTAACAGCCAGGATTATGCCCGGGTACTGCAAGAAATGCAGGACAACAGCGGCAGCCTGACACAACCAACCCGCTTTGACCTTGCTATCGCCGCCTTTGAGCACACGGCGCAGTATGATGGCATGATTGCTAATTATTTCGGCACCATGGTGCAAAACACAGAACACAGTACTGAGCAGGTCGAGGGTGAGGAAAGCGATTTCCCTCGCACGCTGAATATGCAGTTTATCAAGCAGCAGGATTTGCGTTACGGCGAAAACAGTCATCAGTCTGCGGCTTTCTACACTGAAGCGGAGCCTGCTGAGGCGTCAGTTGCCACCGCAAGACAACTTCAGGGCAAAGCACTGTCATTCAATAACATTGCCGATACCGATGCCGCTCTGGAATGTGTCAAAGAATTCTCTGAGCCAGCCTGTGTCATCGTGAAACATGCTAATCCATGTGGCGTAGCTCTGGGCGAAAATCTGCTGCAAGCTTACGATCGGGCATTCAAAACCGATCCAACGTCTGCCTTTGGTGGCATCATTGCCTTTAACCGGGAGCTGGACGAACAAACCGCCCGTGCCATCATTGAACGCCAGTTTGTCGAGGTGATTATTGCCCCGCAAATCAGTGAAGCAGCGGCCCGCGTCTGCGAAGAAAAGAAAAATGTACGGGTACTGGAATGTGGTGACTGGCAGGGGCAGCTCACCGAAGAATTCGATTTGAAGCGAGTCAATGGTGGCTTGTTGGTTCAGGACAGAGATATTGGCATGGTGGAACTGGAGGATCTCAAAGTGGTCTCCAAACGCCAGCCCACTGAAGAACAGCTCAAAGACCTGTTATTTGCCTGGAAAGTGGCCAAATACGTTAAGTCTAACGCCATCGTTTATTGTCAGGACAGCATGACCATAGGCGTAGGTGCCGGCCAGATGAGCCGGGTATATTCCGCCAAGATCGCCGGTATCAAAGCGGCCGATGAAAATCTCGAGGTGTCCGGTTCGGTCATGGCATCTGACGCCTTCTTCCCGTTCCGCGATGGCATTGATGCGGCTGCAGCTGCGGGTATTACTGCGGTGATCCAGCCCGGCGGATCAATGCGGGATGACGAAGTGATCGCGGCGGCCGACGAACATGACATGGCTATGGTATTTACGGGTATGCGACACTTCCGTCACTGATCCCCAACCCCGAGTAAGGCGGACGGTGTTGCCGTCCGCAGCCAAGCTTAAATCATGATATCCCGATACGGATATCAACCTAGAGGACGAACTATGAATATTCTGGTGATTGGTGGTGGTGGCCGTGAGCACGCGCTGGCCTGGAAAGCCGCACAGTCAGAACGGGTCAGCAAAGTGTTTGTCGCCCCCGGCAATGCAGGCACAGCCACTGAGAGCAAGCTTAAAAATGTCGACATCAGCGCTGAAAATATCGCTGAATTGTTAGACTTCGCGCAGAAAAACAAGGTTGAGTTAACGATCGTCGGCCCTGAAGCCCCGCTGGTAATGGGTATTGTTGATAGCTTTACCGAAGCCGGTTTACCTTGTTTTGGGCCCACCAAGGGTGCCGCGCAATTGGAAGGATCGAAAGCCTTCACCAAAGACTTTCTCGCCCGTCACCAGATTCCCACAGCAGCGTATCAGACCTTTACGGAGATTCAGCCTGCCATTGACTATGTGCGCGAACAGGGCGCCCCCATCGTGGTGAAAGCGGATGGACTGGCTGCCGGCAAGGGGGTGATCGTTGCCATGACGGAGGCGGATGCTGAAGCCGCTATTCGCGACATGCTCGCCGACAATGCCTTTGGCGAGGCCGGAAGCCGGGTAGTGATTGAAGAATTTCTACAGGGCGAAGAAGCCAGCTTTATCGTTATGGTAGACGGTGAACATGTGTTGCCGTTTGCCACCAGTCAGGATCACAAACGTGTGGGCGACGGGGATACTGGTCCCAACACCGGTGGTATGGGTGCCTATTCTCCGGCTCCGGTTGTAACACCAGAGGTTCATCAACGCATACTGGACGAAGTCATCTACCCCACTGTTCGTGGCATGGCGGCTGAAGGCCATCCTTATACTGGTTTTCTGTATGCCGGACTCATGATCAACGACCAGGGTGAACCGAAAGTGATTGAATACAACTGTCGCTTTGGTGATCCGGAAACCCAGCCCATTATGTTGCGTTTACAATCAGATTTAGTGCAGTTATGCGAGTTGGCCCTTGAGGGGAAACTGGATCAGGCAAAAATCAGCTTCGACCCCCGTGCCGCTGTGGGTGTGGTATTGGCTGCCGGTGGCTATCCGGCAAGCTATAGCAAAGGTGATGAAATTCACGGTCTGGGTGAGGGTGAGTCAGAGACCGCCAAAGTCTTTCACGCCGGAACCAAAGTGCAGGACGATAAGATCGTGACCAATGGTGGGCGGGTACTCTGTGCCACCGCCATGGGCCACAGTGTCAGCGAGGCACAGCAGCAGGCTTACAAACTGGCGGCTCATATTCACTGGAACAACATGTTCTGCCGCAAAGATATCGCGTGGCGAGCCATCGAAAGAGAAGCCGGTAAATAACTCGAAGACTGGTCTAGTCCTGCTGTCGGGCAGGATAACACAGAACAAAACGTGCGCCCCCTGAGGGCGCATTTTCTACCCGACAACTTCCTTCATGCCACTGCTGAATACGACTGACAATGGCCAGCCCCAATCCTGCACCGCCACGGGTTCTGGCCCGACTGCTGTCGGGGCGAAAGAAGGGTTCGAAGATGCGCTGACGATCTTGTTCGGCCACACCCGGGCCATCATCATCAATGCATATACACAGCCAGTCATCATCCTGTTTTACACTGACCACCACCCGCCTCGTAGCGTAACGCAGCGCATTTTGTATAACATTTTGCAGCGCTCGCTGGACGAAATAGCCATCCCCCAGCAGTTCCAGATCGCCGACTTTAATCTCAATATCCAGGTGTGCATTGGCAGGCGACCTTAGTCGCCTCACCACCGAATCGATCAGCTCTTGCAAGGGTAAGGCAGAGTAATCCATCTCCGGAGCCGTGTGCTCCATACTCGCATAATCGAGCATTTCCTGTATCAGACTTTCCAGCTCAGACACATCACGATTCATATCCTGCCACGGAGAAGAGCCGGGTTGAGGCTCCGCTGCCAGAGCAAATTTCAGTCTGGATAACGGCGTTCTGAGCTCATGAGCCACAGCACCGGTTAATTCCCGCTGCCGCTGTATTAGTGACTTAATTTCAGTACCCAGCTGGTTAAAAGAGCCCATAATCCCCGCCAGCGCTGAAGCCGGATTAACCGAGAGGGCAGGCAGAGAACCGTCCTGTTTCAGGGAACTGGACGCTTTTTTAAGCTTGAGCAAATCCCGCCACAATGGCCAAATCCATAAGGACAGCAGTACCGCCAGCAATCCAAAGAAAACACTGCTGTACAACCAAAAGTCCGTGGTGCGGTTAACGGGGCTGTACACCTGCATTAATTGATTAGGAGCATGAAGCTTATATAACTGCTGACCTAATTCAGGATCATAGAGGATAACCGTTTCGCCCTGAGACAAACGCGTACGGACGTCTTCAGGCCAGGCAATACTGTCGGCCTCAAGCCAGTTGATTTTCAGACCGGCCTGCAGCATTGGCTGTTGAGCATTTTCATGGGTGGAAACGGAGAGCAGCGCAGCACTGGCATTGACCCAGGGATCGGTCTGATTATCCGTTGCAAAAAAAACCTGATCTAACAAGGCTGCCAGCCCAATTAGCGAGAGTACGATAAACAGGTAGAGACTGATAAACAGGCGTGCCATCAGCCCCCCTTGACGAGCCCGTACTGGAATGACCGGCTCAGAACACTACTCCCAGGCATCGGCGACAAAGAAAAACCCTTTGCCCCAGATGGTTTTAATGCGTTGGGGATTCTTCTGATTATCATTCAGTTTTTTACGCAATCGCGAAATACGAACGTCTGCAGAGCGATCTAAGCCATCGTATTCCCGGCCGATTAATTCTGTGTAAATCTTTTCCCGTTCCACCAATTCAGAAGCGTTCTCGGCCAGCATCCACAACAGATCAAATTCATGACTGGTGAGTTGTATTGCCTCCTGCCCCAACATCACCTTGCGCGAAGCGCGATCTATCTGCAACTTACCGAATTGAAGCTGGTCATGGTTTTTGGCCGCAGGGTCCTTTTGCACACGCCTCAGCAACGCATTGATTCTGGCAAGTAACACCCTTGGTTCAACAGGCTTGATAACATAATCATCGGCCCCCAACTCCAAGCCCAGGACCTGGTCAAAATTGGTATCCCGCGCCGTCAGAAACAGCACAGGACCATCATATTCACGCCGTACAGTGCGACACAACGAAAATCCATCTTCTCCGGGCAACATGACGTCCAACAGCAAAATGTCCGGACGTTCCTCACGAATATGGCTAAGCAGATTGGAACCGTCTGCAAACTGTCTGACCGTTAAGTCGTGGTTGCGCAGAAAGTCAGCGGTAAGCTGACTGAGACGCATATCATCCTCAACTAAAAACACTGTCGCCATCAAAACACACTCCATGGGGTTCTGACTCGCTGACGAATGCGACTCAGAGATTTAATTTCGAGAGTTTCTTCAAGCAGGGTACGATCATCGCTGTCTCGCATACTGATGACAGAGGCTTCCCTGAATTCCAGATTCACACGCAGATGCGTTGACGGCACAGACCAGCACTCCAGCATCGTGTCTTTGAGAAAAAGACAGCTGTGCTGTGGAATATCGCCCCAAAGACGGATGTTCAACTGTAATTCGCAGGCATCACCTATCTGTTCAACCACACAGATACTCGGCTGCACCCGCCAGCCAGCAGGTTCTGCCTTAAGTACAGACGGCCAGCCCAGTATCAGCCAGAATGTCAGCCACAATCCTTTTTGCTTCACGTAATTTCTCTTCAGAATCGGTAGGCTGCGCCCACGAAAAACGTATTAATATGATCATCCTGAACCAGTGGACTGTCAGTCATGCCTCCATGCAACCCCGTCCAGTTGGCCTTAACCAGCAATAACCATTTATCCGACAAAGGCCGGGTTATGGTCATATCCAACCCGGGTTGCCAGCCGCCTCGGCCATTGAAATAAAAGCGGCTCATTACCCCGTCTCTGGCATCCAGACCATAATAATAATCTGTCAATGCCGCGCTTTTCCAGGTTAAAGAGGGTGTGACAACGACACGCCAATCCTGTGCCTGCCAGATTCGACTGTAGCTCAGGGCAAACTGATGGCCCTGATGCACATTGGTTACATCGGTGACGCCACTCACCCGCCATTCGCCATGGGCCTGCCTGATGTGCAACCTTACCCCGCCATTCAGTGCCCATCGCCGGGTGGCCACATCATCTTTAGACACCCTGAGTTGCTCAGTAGTCGCCGGCCCAATAAAACTGCTATTGATTGAAAAGCTCGAAAAAAGCAGATTTGAGGGATGAAAGTACTTAAAGTACGCCGCTTCCTTATTCAGATTAACAAAGGTTTCCAGCGCATACTTCCCTGAATCATACCACTGGTACCCCAGCTCATCATTGTCCAGATAAAACGCCTCACCATACCAGGCAATGTCCGGTAACAGCACTAACGGAATATTGTCACCATCCTGCAACGGGTTGGTGCGCAACCCCAGTCCCAGCGCCACACCCAGCTGCCAGTCCTGCTTGTCGACACACTGTCCCAATTCGGGTTCACAGCCCCAAACAGGTCGCCATATCAGTGTCAGTAACAACAAACCAATGCTGAGGTTAAGGGTTTTCATAATGCCTCCAGAATAACCCTCTGAGAGTACCAGAGGGGAGGAAATCAGACACCTGGAAATTACAAATCGTCACAAATCACTGGTCACCGAACATCACGCTTATTCAGGGTAAATTCAGTTGAAACCGTTACACTCTTACTATGGTTATTGGTAATAAAATCAGCACGCTGGAGAATGCAATGAAATCAGTATTAGCAATGATTGTGATCACCACAATGAGTATGAGTGCCACGGCCTATGCCAAGGCAGAAGTTGAGATTAACTGGCATGAGCCAGAAAACTTTATAGATATCAGAGCCGCCAATGAGTCCCGTAGCAAGTTCAGGGAGCGTACGATTAAGCAGCTACAGGACTATATCATAGAACTGGCCGAGTCACTGCCAGATGGATATAAACTGGACATGACTGTTAAGGATCTGGATTTAGCCGGACAGGTCTGGCCGGGCAGCTTTGTGGGTCTGAACTCGGCATCGGATGTGCGATTGATTAAGCGCATCGACATACCCCGGATGGCCTTTGCTTATCAGTTGACTGACGCTGATGGGAAGACGCTGTTGTCAGAGGACGAGGTTAAACTCAAAGACATGACGTTTCAGGACAGACATAACCCGTTTTTTGACAGTGAGCCACTGCGCTATGAAAAAAACATGCTTAGAGACTGGTTCAGCGACACCTTTTCTGAATATCGGCTAAATAGCAAATAGCCATCTCGGTGCTCCCTCGCCAATGCCGGTCAGTGATACTGACTGGCATTTTTTGTGCCCGCATACACGCAAAACTGGCGCCCTCTTACTAACAACTACATCAGATAACGTGAAATGACAGGTCCACTCTTCACGCAAATGATCTACAGCATTTTTTCAATGGAGCGGTATAGTTCTGCGGCTTTTTCGCTATTAAGGTTATTTGCCTGAGCGGATTCACCCAAACTGCTGGAGACCCTGACAAAATCATTGTTTAGCTCAGCCGAGGTCTCATCATTGTCTTCGCTGGGCCGGGCGGCAAGACTCTGTTGGCGCTCCTGCTGGCGTTGTTCAGTTTGCTGTAAAATCTTAGCCTGAGGAGAGAGTTCAACCTGAGGCTTGTTGGCCTCACCGATACCAAACGCATTGGGCTTGTCTGTCGGCGGCGAACCAACAGGTTCAGACTTGCCGAAGTCAATATTCAGCTTCGCATTGATTGCATTGATTTCCATGACCAAACTCCCACTCACCTACCCTGCTAAGTATGGCCTGGATTGTACAAAATTCCACCATACATGGCTCTGGGCATTGCATTGTCTGAATACAAGAAGAACAGGGGGATACCACCAGCTTGGGAAAACACCGGGGGTCAGACTCCCGTTAGGGTGCTGCGAAGACCACACCCACAGGATGACTGAATAGAGGAATGGTGTGCAATGCAGGCTGCGCAGTGGCCGACAACTATTTGTCTTTCAGACTTTGCTGAAAATTCGTCAGAGTCAGCAGCATGAGTTCCATTTTTTTTACCAGAGGAATCAGACGTTGTTCAAATTCTGCTTTATTGTCGGTGGACTCAAGTTCAATCATTTGCTGCCCCAACTCTTCTACATAAGGGGAAAAGCGTTTGCTACGCACGGTAAATCCTGCGTCTTCAGCAAAAACATGCTGAAACTTCCCTTTACCAGACTGTTGTAGGCTGGCCAGAGCCTTGTCGGCATCCAGTGCACGCCGATAAATCAGCTGCATGTTTTCTTTCAATTTGTCGATGACTGACTGCATATGTAAAAAAACCTGAATTTTTTGCTAAAGAACACTCACGCGGGGTCGATAACAGTTCGAAGGCGGGCAATTCTGCCTGTTTTTCATTTTACTCACAAGCTGTTAGAGGAATAAAGGTATGGAACTACAAGGTGCAAGCACCTCTGGAATGTCCGACGCGTCTGTAGAATTGCGTTCTGCAAAACTTGCTAAGAATCAGCAAGAAGAAGAAGGCAAACAGGCGCTTCAGCTGCTGGATTCAGCCGCTGGCGTACCCAAACCTTCTTCGGCGGATCCTGCGTTAGGCTCGACTATCGATACTTTCGCCTGATAAGTCACCTGACTTTCCAGAGTCAGGATGAAGATGTAAGTCCAAAGGTGTTTTGCCGGGCTGATTGCCAATTTCTCTGACGAGCTTTGGCACCAGGTAACCCGGTAAACGCCTTATTATACCCGCCATTATCTCTCTGGCTTGCTGCTCCTGCATGTCGAAATGCGCTGCCCCCTGAACTTTATCCAGCAAGTGAAGGTAATACGGCAACACCCCCACCCGAAATAGCGCTTCACTGAGATTCACCTGTGCCGTCACAGAGTCGTTGACTCCTTTTAATAAGACCGCCTGGTTTAAAAGTGTGACACCGGCCTGACGCAACGCCGAGAGTTTATCTGCCAACGCTTGGTCAATTTCATTAGCGTGATTGATGTGCAGTACCAGAACCGGTTTAAGTCGACCACCACAAAACCAGTCAATCAATGCCGGAGTTAACCTTGAAGGAATAACAACCGGCAAACGGCTGTGAATACGCAGCCGCTGTACATGCGCTATACCTTCAACCTGCCCGGTCAACCAGGCCAGAAAGTCATCTTTGGCCATCAAAGGGTCACCACCGGAATAGATCACTTCGTCAATGCGTTTATCTGCAGCAATATAGTCCAGCGCATGCTGCCAGTCTCCTCTGGACAGGGCATTGTCGGCATAAGGAAAGTGGCGACGGAAACAATATCTGCAATTTACCGCACAACCACCCCGTACAATCATCAGCACCCGACTCTGGTATTTGTGCAACAATCCAGGAACCGCAGAGTGCTGCTCATCCAGTGGATCGGTACTGTATCCGGGTACGTCCTGAAACTCTCTGGGGTCAGTGATCACTTGTCTGAGCAAGGGGTCCTCAGGATTACCCTTTTGCATGCGACGCATGAAGGGCCTTGGCACCATCACCGGAAAAAGCTTTCTGGCAGCAAAACCGCTCTCGTATTCAGCGGGGTCCAGTTGCAGGTCTTGCAGGAGTTTTTTGGGATCCCGGTAGGCTTGCGCCAATTCTTTTTGCCAGGAAACCTCTACAGGTTCGATAATATTAGGTATCATCTGCGCCAATACTGTGCGTTCGAATAGTAATGAGGAAAAAATGGCATCTTACAGCACAAATGAGTTTAAAGCTGGGTTAAAAATCATGCTTGATGGTGAACCCTGTAATGTCCTGGAAAATGAATACGTAAAGCCAGGTAAAGGGCAGGCGTTTAACCGGGTTAAAATTCGCAAATTGATTTCCGGCAAAGTTCTGGAAAAAACCTTCAAATCCGGCGATACGGTAGAGGGTGCCGACGTCGTCGATATCGATCTTGCCTATCTGTATAACGATGGTGAGTTCTGGCACTTCATGAATAATGAAACCTTCGAACAGATAGCCGCCGATAGTAAGGCCGTGGGTGACAATGCAAAATGGCTGGTGGAGAATGATGTCTGCACCCTGACACTGTTCAATGGCGCGCCCATTAGTGTAACGGCCCCCAATTTTGTGGAACTTGAAATCACAGAAACCGATCCGGGCCTTAAGGGCGATACCGCCGGCACAGGCGGTAAGCCTGCCACACTGGCCACGGGTGCCGTGGTGCGAGTACCCTTGTTTGTGCAAACCGGCGAAGTGATCAAAGTGGATACCCGCAGCGGCGAGTACGTATCCCGGGCCCAGAAATAAGATCGTTAGGTTAATATTCAGCCCACCCAGGGTGGGCTGAACCATCAGGATATTTCTCTTCCATGGCCGACTCTGTCAGTCAATCCAGCTGGCGCCCCAGCGCCGACATCGCAGTTCTGAAGCAACGCGCCGCGCTGTTGGCTAAAATACGTCAGTTCTTCGCCCACCGTGATGTGTTAGAAGTTGAAACCCCCTGCTTGTCCCATGGCACGGTAACCGATCAGCATTTACACAGTTTCACTACAGTCTTGAGTCATCCTGGTTCAGCGGATGCGACACCTTTGTATCTGCAGACCTCTCCTGAGTATGCAATGAAACGTCTGTTGGCGGCCGGAAGTGGCCCTATCTATCAGATCTGCAAAGCATTTCGTGATGAAGAGTCCGGCCGTTTTCATAACCCTGAATTCACTATGCTCGAATGGTACCGACCAGGCTTTGATCATCACCAGCTCATGCAGGAGCTGGATGAACTGATGCAACAGCTATGTGGTTGTGGTCCTGCCGAAAAGCTGACGTATCAGCAGGCTTTCTCACATCAATTGAAGGTTGATCCACTCACTGCGGATATCGAGCAATTACGCCAGCTTGCAATAGAGCGGGGACATGCAACACTGGTGAGGCACGAACAAGACAAGGACACACTACTTCAGCTGCTGTTCTGTGAGGTGGTAGAGCCCGCCATTGGTCAGACTACCCCTTGCTTTATTTATGACTTTCCGGCATCGCAGGCCGCCCTTGCACGCCTTAGCGACAAGGACCCGCGCGTTGCCGAACGTTTTGAGCTGTATTATAAGGGCATTGAGTTGGCCAATGGCTTTCACGAACTTCAGGATGCCAAAGAGCAACAACGTCGCTTCGAGCAGGATAATCATAAACGGTGCCTCAACAACAGACCGCAAAAGCCTGTTGATCGGCACCTGCTTGCTGCCCTGCAATATGGTTTACCGGATTGTGCCGGCGTCGCCGTGGGTGTTGACCGGCTAGTGATGCTGGCCCTGAATCACTCCCGTATCGACGATGTGATCAGCTTCCATATAGGGCACGCATGAAACTCAATCCTGCACAAAATGACGCGGTGAGTTTTATTTCCGGTCCCTGTCTGGTTCTGGCTGGAGCCGGCAGTGGCAAAACACGGGTGATCACTAACAAAATCGCCTATCTGGTGCGCGACTGTGATGTTCCTGCACGCTACATTCTTGCCGTCACCTTTACCAATAAAGCCGCGCGCGAAATGAAAGAGCGTGTGGCACAAACACTGGGTAAGCAAGAGTCCCGTGGACTCAAGATTTCCACCTTCCATACCTTGGGTCTGAATATTATCAAGTCTGAAGTCAAAGAGCTGGGCCTGAAACCGGGCTTCTCATTGTTTGATGACAAAGACAGCATGGCGCTGCTTAAAGACCTTACCATGGAGCAGCTTGATGGTGATAAAGAACAACTATTCCTTTTACAAAATTGTATTTCTTCCTGGAAGAACGATCTGATTCCCCCCGAGCAACTACAAAAGCGGGCGCTCTCCGCCGGGGAGCAGGAATTCGCCCAGTTTTACCTTCGCTATCAGCAGAATCTGCGCGCCTACAATGCGCTCGATTTCGATGACCTGATTATGCTCCCCACGTTGTTGTTGCAACATAAAGAGCATGTCCGTCAGAAATGGCAAAAGCGGGTGCGTTACATGCTGGTAGATGAATACCAGGATACCAATACCAGTCAATACGAATTGGTTCGCCTGTTGGTCGGAGAAAGGGCAAGATTTACCGTGGTCGGTGATGATGATCAGTCCATCTATTCCTGGCGTGGCGCCAAGCCTCAGAATCTGATTCTGTTGCAAAAAGACTTTCCCTCTCTGCGGGTGATAAAACTGGAGCAGAATTATCGTTCTTCAGGACGCATACTGCATTGCGCCAATATCCTGATTCAGAATAATCCACACGTGTTTGAGAAAAAGCTCTACTCAGAGCTGGGCTACGGTGATCCCCTTAAAGTATTAATGGCGAAAAACGAAGACCATGAAGCCGAACGCGTAGTGGCCGAGTTGATGGCGCACAAATTTATGAATGGCACCCAGTATAAAGACTATGCAGTCTTATATAGGGGGAATCATCAGAGCCGACTCTTTGAAAAAGTCATGATGAGCAACCGGATTCCTTACAAAATCAGTGGCGGCATGTCCTTTTTTGCCCGAGCCGAGATCAAAGATATCATGGCGTATCTGCGCCTGCTGGTGAATCAGGATGATGACAACGCCTTACTGCGAATCATCAATACGCCAACGCGGGGTATTGGAAGGGCCACACTGGAAAAGCTGGGTAATTTTGCCAATGAACTACATGTTTCCCTGTTTGAAGCCGCGTGCCATCCACAGTTGGGTAGTGTCATTCAGGGTAAGGGTTTAACCGCCATTGAGAACTTCAGTCGATGGATTGTGACCTTGTCAGACAATGTCATGCGCGGCGATACACAAGCCGGTATCAGAGAAATGATCAAGAGCATGCAATACGAAGAATGGTTGTATGCCACCAGCACCAGTCCTAAAGCCGCTGAAATGGGTATGAGCAATATCAGCACTTTGTTTGGCTGGATTTCAAACATGCTGGAAGGGGACGAACTGGAAGCGCCCATGACGTTGCCAGAAGTGGTCAACCGTCTCATTTTACGGGATATGATGGAGCGAGGAGAAGACAATGAGGACAGCGATCAGGTTCAGTTAATGACACTGCACGCGTCAAAAGGTCTCGAATTCCCTTATGTGTTTATGGTGGGCATGGAAGAAGGCTTATTGCCTCACCAAAGCAGTATTGACGAAGACAATATTGAGGAAGAGCGGCGTCTGGCTTACGTGGGTATCACACGGGCGCAGCGCGAACTGTTCTTTACCCTTGCCAAGGAGCGCCGGCAATACGGTGAAATCTCCCAGCCCGAACCCAGCCGATTCCTATATGAGTTACCTCAGGATGACATGGTTTGGGAGAGTAAAAAACCGAAAGTCAGTAAGGAAGAGCGACAACAGAAGGGCCAGACAGGTATTGCCAACCTGCGTGACTTGTTAAAGAAATAGCCTAGCTGGCGATGACCACCCCGATGTCCTTGGGCTGCAAATCTTCGAGACGCTGCGCCTTCACCACGATATTCCCCTGACCCAGTTCACAACCAATCTGACGCAGAGATTCCAGTTGCTCGGCCCTGTCTATCCCTTCCGCAATCAACTGAAAGCCGAGATGCTCGGCAATACTCAATACGGACTGGATCATTTTCAGATTCTTCTGCGACTTGGGCAAAGACTTCACGAATCGATGGTCTATCTTGACGTAGTCGAATGGGTAGGAATAGAGATAACTCAGGGATGCCAGGCCACTGCCAAAGTTATCCAGTACCAGCGTGACACCCGCTTTTTTGAGCTTTTTCAATGCCGGCAGTACATGGTGAGAGCGTTGATTGAGAGCATTTTCATCAAACTCCAGCACCAGCTGTGTGGGCGAGATGCCATACTCAACGAGCTGTTCCAATAGCTGCCCGACTAACTTCGTCTGCAAAATGTGATTAATACTCAGGTTCATGGCGATACGCAGAGGATGGCTGGCCTTTGACTGCAATTTACTCAGGCTCTCGCACGCCTTTTCCAGCATGAAGTTATCCATCTCTATGGTTAACCCGGTATGTTCAGCTACATTCCAGAACTGCTCCCGTTTCACCTTGCCCAATGTGGGGTGTAGCCAACGAATATAACACTCTAGGTACACCCATTCGTTGCTGCTCAGGTTAACAGTGGGTTGGCAAAAACATTCAAACAATCCTTCTTTGAGCATGCGCCGGAACTCGCTCTCCAGCTCCACTTCTTCAAGCAAACGTTCGCGCATACTCGAGTCGAAGGTCATGTAGCGGCCCCGACCAAAGGCTTTAGCCTGATACATGGCGGCATCAGCATCTCGAATCACTTCATCGGCATTGGAATACCAGCTTTGAATGAATGCGATGCCAATACTCGCGCCAGAATACATTTCCTTGTCATCCAGCATAAAGGGGCGGCCCAGCAGGTCAATGATACGGGTAGCCACTTCTTCGGCATCGTCTTCGTCATCCAGGCAATCGAGTAAAATAACAAACTCATCGCCACCGAGGCGGGCCAGCAGATCATGTCCGCGTATACACTGTCCAATACGCTTTGACACCTCAATCAGAAACATATCACCAGCATGATGGCCTATGGTGTCGTTAATCAGCTTAAACCTGTCGAGATCGATGAACAGCACCGCAAAATTATGGTCCGGGTGGCGCTTTTTATTCGCCACGGCCAGTTCCAGGCGGTTGGTGAACAGCACCCTGTTGGGTAAATCAGTCAGCGCGTCATGGTGGGCATCATGAATCAGCTTCAGCTCAATCTCTTTACGTTCTTCTATCTGCTTTTTCAGATGTTGATTTGTTTTGTACAGCTCTTCTGTGCGCTCTTTGACCTTGTCGGCCAGTTGCTGATTCATTTCCTGTGTGGCTTCGGCGGCTCTTTTTCGCTCCATGGCCACGGCAATATGGTGTGAAACAAACTTCAACAGCTCCAGGTCTTTGAGGGAGTAGCCTTTGTCTTTCTCATAGGTTTGTACCGCAATCACGCCAGAAATGTCACCGTCCACCACCAACGGCGATCCCAACCAGCAGTTATTGCGCTCCACCATGCGCTCGCTGACTTCATCCTCCAACTCACCGCTTTGTGTGAGTGCCTCGGCGCGCTCCAGATCGATCAAAGCCGCTTGCCCTGTTCTCAGCACATACTCGGTTAACCCTTTGCCTAATGGCCTTGAGTCAATCTGCTGATCTTTTTCGTCACTGTAGTAAGGGAAGTCGAGCCGTTTGTGCTTTTCATCGAGTAACGCCACATAGCAGTTAGGCGCACTTAATAGTCTGGAGAGAATATCGTGCAGGCTGACGTAGAAGTCGAGCATATCGCCTTCAACATTGGCAGACAGCTCTGAAATTTCAAATAATGCCTGCTGCAGCGACTCTATCTTTTGCCGCTCCTGAATTTCTTCCTGTAACTCTTCATTGATAGTGCGCAGCTGTCGCGTGCGTTCACGAATGGTTTTTTCGGTAATTTCGCGGCTTTTGACCCTGTCGAGAGCATTGACAATGTGCTGTGAGACAAAGACCAGCAACTCCAGATCCTGGTCGCTATATCGCACGGACTCGTCGTAACTTTGCACCACCATTGCACCTATCACCTGAGATCCGCGCTTGAGCGGGACCCCGATCCAGTCGATCGGATCTGAACCCAATTCTTCCACTTTCATGTGGCGTAACTGGTCATGATAGTTTTCTTTGGTCAGAAACAGTGGCTCGCCGGTGCGCAGGATGTGCCCGGTGATACCTTTTTTCAGTACTGAGGAGGGCAACTGGCGCACATTCAGCTCATCGAACTCGTCGACAAAGTAGACGAAATCCACCAACTCGGTGTTCTGTTCGTACAGAGCGACGAAAAAATTTCGGGCATTCATCATGCCACTGATAATGTCGTGAATGGCGGGGTACAGGCGCGACAACTCGCTCACGGAATTAGCGAGTTCTGAGATATCAAACAGTGCCTTTTGTAAGGCTTCTGCCTGCTTGTACTTTTCTGTCAGTTGCTGAAGTTGCGGTACCAGTGCCCGTAACTCTTCCGTGCTAAGGGCTTCAGCATTTTTGTCGATGCTCATAATGCCTTTTACGTAAGCGAGTCCATTGTTTTAAGTCTTTATAATAATATCGCTAACCGGACAAAAATAGCGCAATTGATAACAAAAGGCCACCAAAAAGGTGGCCTTATTTTTACAGAATTTACTTAACTTTTAATGCATTAGAGCCCGTCTATCATGTGCTCAATAGCGGCTTTGATATCATCTTCTGAGCAATTTGCACAAGTTCCCATCGGCGGCATTGCACCGATGCCGTTGATAGCGTTACTCAGCATCGTATCGAAACCCTGCTCCATACGTGGCGCCCAGTCATCAGCCACCTGAGATTTTGGTGCGCCCATTGCACCTGTGCCATGACAGGCAAAGCAGGAGGCCTGGTAGATTTCCTGACCTGAACGAGGACCCGCATCGGCGGAAGCCGTTTCAGCTTCTGCTCCAGCAACCCGCACCTGGCCAATTGGCTTAATGCGCTCCTTGATGGCATCCTCTGACGCATCATAAGCCTGACCGGCAAAAGCCACTACCAGCCCGATACCCAACATCATCAACGTTTTAATCTTCACAACCTACTCCCACTGCCACTGGTCTGTACAAATATGGATTCTGGGCCAAGATTATAACGGTTAATCAGTGCCCTACAACCTTTAATACTTGTCGACAAATAGATCAGCCCATTTTGATGCGAACGCCCGTAATGGGGATCCTGATCAGAATCCGACAAAAATACGCAAACAAATCCCCTGCAGAGGCATCTCATGATTGATTTCGCTGGTGGTTTGCGGCATAGTACGCGGCGCTCAGGCCAGCGCAGTTTTAACAGCGCAATCAATACTCATGGCCTGACACTGTATCCGCCCGTAGCTCAGCTGGATAGAGCGCTGCCCTCCGGAGGCAGAGGTCAGAGGTTCGAATCCTCTCGGGCGGGCCATATTAAAAAGAAACCGACCTTTGCGTCGGTTTTTTGCTTTTTGGACTGCGCCGTTGGAGCGAATCTTCAGTTCGACAACATCGTCAGGAACGATGTTGTCCCACTTCAGCCAACCCGCATCGCGGGAGAGCCTCAAAAATGATGCGAATAGTCCTCTCAGGCGGACCAATTATTCCCTGCACTTCATTGGTAGTCCTCACTAACACCGGTTAATCCCCTGACCCCAGTATGACCAAAATGTTCTTCCCCGGTAATGTCGCCTCCCTGACAGCCAATATTCTAAACAAGCCATGTCGGTCTATATAGTCACCGTTGATAATCCACCGGCGCCAAACCATCCCTTGCCTGGGCTTTGTCTGCAGCAGATAAGCTGATAGCCTGTACGCAAAGACAAAGAGTCTCACTATGAGCCAAGAGCGCCCACAAAGAGTTTCCAGCAGCGACATATGTGTTGACCAGGTTATTCAACGAGTCGGCAAAAAAATTACCCTGGGCCTCCCGCTCGGTTTGGGTAAGCCGATTCGTTTCGCAAACGCTTTATATCAGCGCGCCAAGGCAGATCCCTCCATAGAGCTGCATATTGTCACTGCACTTTCTCTGTTACCGCCTACACCTTCTGAAGGCCTAGAAAAGCGCTTTATGGACCCTTTTGTTGCACGTCTGTACGGTGATATACCGGAGCTGGCGTACGCCAGAGATGTGCTCAATCGTAAACTGCCTGACAACGTTAAGGTTTCAGAGTTTTTCTTCCTGGCCGGTAATTTTCTCAATCACCCTGAACAGCAGCGCCGGTATATCTGCACTAATTACACGCACGCTATGCGTGATCTCATCGCACTGGGTGTCAATGTGGTCGGTCAATTAGTAGCACCCGATACGGATCCCGATTATCCGCAGCAGTTCAGCCTCAGTTGTAACCCTGATTTGTCGCTGGATTTATTCCAGAATCTGCGGGCAGCAGAAACAGACGACAAACCCATTGTTCTGGTAGCCGAATGCAATAGCAACCTGCCATTTTTCGGCCCCGATGCTGCTGTTGCTGCCACCACGTTTGACCTTGTTCTGCACAATAAAGAGACGGAGTATCCTCTTTTTTCCGTTCCGCACACTCCGATCAGCGCCCAGGATCATATGATTGGTTTTTATGCCAGCAGCCTGCTCCAAGATGGTGGCACCCTGCAGGTTGGTATCGGTTCATTAGGCTCGGCATTAATCTACAGCACCTGCCTTCGGCATCAGAATAACACCCACTGGCAACAACTTTACCGTAACCTTAAAGTGGCGGAACGTTTTCCGGTCGCCGAAGAATACGGCGGTACCGCGCCTTTTAAAAAAGGCCTGTATGGTTGCAGTGAGATGATGGTAGATGGTTTTATCCATCTGCTGGAAGCGGGCATCCTGAGCCGGAAGGTTTATCCGGACGCCGAACTACAGGAGCAGATCAACCAGGGGGTTCTGGATCCCAAACACAGTGATGATCCCCGTTTACAGCAGGGTGTCGTCATGCATGGCGGATTTTATCTGGGGCCTAGAGATTTTTATCACAAACTGGCGCAACTGACTGGCGAACAACGCCAGCATATCTGCATGAGCAGCGTTAATTATATTAATGATCTTAACGATCATCGCTTTGGCGATCAGCGCCTTAAAGTGGCGCAGCGGGTTGCCGGCCGCTTTATCAACTCAGCAATGCAATGCACACTCGACGGCGCCGCAGTGTCCGACGGGCTGGAAGATGGCCGGGTGTTAAGTGGTGTTGGCGGGCAATATAACTTTGTCGCCATGGCCCATGAACTTAAAGGCGCCCGCTCCATACTGACATTGCGCAGCACCCGTACCTCAGGCGCTCAAACGCTGTCCAATATATTATTTTCCTACGGGCACTGCACTATTCCGAGACACCTGCGTGATATTGTCATCACCGAGTACGGCATTGCTGATCTTCGCGGAAAAGCCGATGAACAGGTTTACCTGGCGTTAATCCGCATTGCCGACTCAAGATTCCAGCCCGGCTTATTAAAACAGGCACAGAAGGCCGGTAAAGTTGCTCAGGATTTCAGCTTACCGGCACAATGGCGAAACAATACACCACAGGCAATCAAGCAAGCCCTGAAAGATTTTCAACAAAAAGCGCTGTTCCCGGCATTTCCCTTTGGCTGTGACTTCACAGACGATGAGTTAAAGATAGGGAAAGCCCTGAAACACCTGAAAGCCCGCACCTCAACCCGCTTTGGTAAAGTAAAAACCTTATTTCAGTCTCTGATTTATGGCTCAGCTGGAGAAAGTTACGCCTCTTTATTGCAGCGCATGCAACTGAATAAGGTGCATGGCGTTAAAGCCTGGCTGGATCGTCGCGTGCTTATTCTGGGATTGAAGAAAGCGGGAATTTAATGCTGCACTAACTTGCACCCTTTTTCTCTGGCGATATTGAGGACATGTTCAAACATGAGTTTGCCAAATCCCTTGCCGCGATATTCGTCTTTGATTCGGACACCTGCGACAGTACATCGCCAACTACCAATATAGGTGAGACCTGGTATGAAGGTGATTTGTAAAATACCTATCATGTTTCTTGCAACTTCAAATATCAAAAGATCATTGTTTGCATCGTGCTCAACCGTTTTGAATGCTTCTACGTATGCGTTATTAATAGGCTGAGAATCATCTTCTCTACCACTTCCGAGACTATCTTTTGCGAGCAGTTGAATAATGTCTTCTAGGTCACTGCTATTGGCTTTTCTGTAAGTTAATTCCATATTCTTTCTCGCTAATAGGGTCGCAAGTCCTCAATTATTTTTGAACTTACCCAATAGAAGTTCGATAGGCCATTCTTTTCATCGTACCTACTAAAGAATAAGAATTTTCCATCGGGGGTGAGATTGGGCACGGTTTCGTTAAACGTTGTATTCACCTTATCGCCAAGATTTATTGCGTCGCTCCAGCCACCATCCTCTAGCTTGAAGTACACATATAAGTCTTTATCTTTGCGTTCCTTGTGTCTGGCATCAACAATCAAAAAATCTTGGGATTTCGAAATAACACCATGAATTCCTGAATCTATACCAACCTCCATTTGTTCTGGGTATCGCCCAGATTTGAATGGTGCATAATACATTTTCATCTTGGATATGTTGGTGTAGTAGAGATCGCCATTTGCAGATTCACTTACATCAAATACTTCATCTTGATTAATAACCTCTCCAAGATTTATTGCTGTGCTCCAAGAATGATTTTTCCTTTGTACATACCAATTCTGATTTTCCTTATATTCACTGTCGTGGCTTGAAAAATAGAGTTTATTTCCGTCATGGCTGACAAATGGATGCAACTCTCCTAACTCACTTTGCTTGGTAAAACTAATAGGGGTCACAGGTGTCCACTTACCGTTGACCTGTTGGGTCATAAATATTTTGGATAGTTCCCCTTTTTTATTCCCAGAAAAATATATTTCTTTTAGATCGGGTGAAAAAGAAATACCAAATTCATATCTTCCATCGAGGGAGATAATCCCAGGAGCAAACAATGTCGGAGTTTCGCCGGGTAACTTTTCACCTAAATAAATACCCGAGAGGGCAACGTTGGCATGTTGATCTTTTGCGCCCAGACAAAAGCTTATTAAAATTAAACTGAGCGCTGACCATACTTTTTTTGGCATCTTTCTACCTCCATTGTGGAAATTTCATATTGACTAGACCTGACAAAGGATACTTCCTCAAGTAGACTTGAGGTCAAGATTTTTTTCGAGGAAATATAATGCAAGATTCATTAACCGTTGGCGAAGTTGCTAAAAGAGCTGGAATACGAGTAAGTACACTGCACTACTATGAGTCTATTGGCCTTATTGCTAGCCATCGCAATACGGCTAACCATAGAAGGTATAAACTGGATGTGCTGCGCCGTGTTTCTGTGATCAAAGCAGCTCAAAAAATGGGGATTGGTCTGGATTCTATTAAAGAAGCGATGTCCTATTTACCCCTTAATCAAGCTCCGAGTAAAAGTGATTGGAAGAGTCTCGCAACGTTTTGGCAAGTAGAGTTGGACAACCGCATCAACTACTTAAAAAATTTGCGTGAGAACTTAACAGGCTGCATTGGCTGTGGGTGTTTGTCGATGGAAAATTGTCCTATTTATAATGAAAATGACAAGCTAGCAGAATGTGGAACTGGCCCTATTTTGTTGGACAAAAATAGGCAAGACTAATTGCTATGAACTGCTCCAATGAATTTAGCTGACTAGATCAAATAAGCCTGACGTTCAATCCTCTCTGTCCGTCTTCCTTTTAACTTATGTCTAAAAAAATGCTTGACCTCAAGTTTACTTGAGATCTTACAGTGTGATGCAACTTTCATAAAGATCGTTACTTTTTCAGGATAAGTCATCATGCGATTCGTTAATTTTTTAATCACTATTTCGACTGTGTTTATTGCAGTACAAAGTCCATCGGCTTGGTCTATGCCGACAGAGTCAACTTTGCAAGGTCCATATCTTGGACTACCAACGCCGGAAGATACACCGGTGCTTTTTGGGCCGGGACTTATCTCCACTCAACATTATTCTTATGGCGGGACGTTCTCACCTGATATGCGGTCGTTTTATTTTCTCAGAAAGCCGAACGCTGAAACAAAGGTGGAATTTGTGGTGTTCCAGCAGCAAGGGGAGACATGGATAGAGTCCATATTTGACTCAAGAACAGGGCAACCGCTTTTTTCGCCAGATGGAAAAGTGATGCACCTTGGCAAACGCATTAAAAATGCGTCGACAAGAAGGATGGACGAAAGCAGTTAGCTTAGGTCCAGATTTTGATAAATATCGGATCATGCGTATGAGCAGTTCACTTGCGGGCACTTATGTGTTCGATGAGGTGGGCAGTCCTGAAGGGGATGGAATAATCCGCTTCTCACAGTTGCTTGATGGCGAGCGCCAAGCACCACAAGCCTTTGGTAACCAGATTAATTCTGGAACATTCAATGCTCACCCCTTTATTGCGCCCGACGAATCTTATTTGATTTGGGATGGCAGACGTCAAGAAGGATACGGCGGCTCGGATATCTATATCAGCTTTAAGCAGGAAGATGGTCGATGGGGCGATGCAATTAACATGGGGAGTGATATCAATACTGATGGCTGGGATGCGGCGGCAAGTGTGACACCAGATGGTAAGTTCATGTTATTTCATCGCTTAAACGAGCATGGTAACGCTAACATTTTTTGGGTCAGTGCAACGATTATCGACAGGTTAAGAGACGCTAACTAATGCGGACAGTTCGGAGACGAAATGATGAAATTTAAAGTAGCAACCTTACTTGTGTGGCTTATAACATATATTTTCAGCCCTTATTTAAGTGCAAATGAATCTGTTGTGCCCGGAGCCAATACGAATATCCAATTTGAATATAAAAACAGCAGATTAAATGATAGTGAAAAAGCCTTTCTTGAATCAGTTATCACTGTTGCCGAGCGAGATGTTCGTACTTTCTTTCCGGCGATGACAAGAAATCTTGTTTTCAGCATTAAAACGGTTGATTGGGACTTAGATATTGTTGATGGCGTTACTGGCATGGCAACCAATCACGATCCAATTGGTAAAATTTCATTCATTATTTCCGATCATGGGGAGGGGGGCTTTTATGATGCAATTCTAAAGGGAGGGCGCTCTACGGCTCTGCATGAGTTACATCATATCGCTGTTGGTTGGGCTATCGAAGACCACGATTTTGGGCCAGGGATCCACATTGCCGCAGCCAATGAAGGGTTGGCGACTGTATTCGCTGAGTTATTGAGTGGCACTTCTTCCGACGCCAGTGAAGCGCCAGTTAATGTCGATGATTGGGTGAAAGAAATTTTAACATTACCACCCCATGCAAATTATATGCATTGGGTATCGGGTGAACACCCTGACGGACGGTCTTTTATCGGTTATAAGGCTGGGCGGTATTTGATATATCAAGCCATGTTGAATTCCAACAAGAGCATTATTGAATTAAGTGGAGCACCTATCTCGAAAATATATGAGTACGCCGGATATCAGGTCCCTGAGAAATAAACCCCAATTGTTGTGGTTTCTCGCTTTTAGAGTATTGAAATTATTAGGAGTAAAACGTGCAGTTTGAGCGTTATGGAATCATTTTAAATGTGGCAAATTTTGATGAGTGTGTCGCTTTTTATCAGTCTTTATTTGGTCTAACCAAAATGTTTACCAAGCAGGATGGTGATTTTAGATTGGCTTGTTTAACATTTGGTTCGGGATATTTGATGATTGAAACGGGGGGCGTGGCATCAGAGACAGAAAAAACCTTTGCACAAAGCCCTACAACATTACGATTTCATGTAGAAGACACCCGGGAGATTTTAGCTTTAGTGCAAACTTATGATCCTGAGGCTAAACGATTAGACACAGATTGGGGGGCCATCATTCGTTGTAAAGATCCTGATGGCAATCCAATTAGCATCAGAGAATCGGCCGGATTTGAGATTAGGTTGTAGAAGTAAGAAGTTAGCGAATATGTGGGGCATTGTAGTGGTCAATAAAACCCGGACACCTTTTTAGCTAATTCTTCCGCTTTTGCCGGTGGTAGCCCATCGTTAAATTGAAGCGGTCTTTCCCAGTTGTAATAATTAATAAGGTAATATCCCACATCTCGTTTTGCTTCATTAGGCGAACAGTAGCCGGTTGATGGCATCCATTCTGATTTCAGACTTCTGAACACGCGCTCCATTGGGCTATTGTCCCAGCAGTTCCCTCCGCGACTCATGCTCTGGCTCATCTTGTATCGCCACAGCCGTTGCCTGAATTTCCGTGCGCCGTACTGAGAGCCTTGGTCGCTGTGGAACATCACGCCTTTTGGCTTACCCCTCAGCTCGTAAGCCATATCTAAAGTTCTGGCGGCAAGCTCCGCATCCGGCCGATGTGACATGCTCCAGCCGATTACCCGTCGAGTATGCAGGTCAATTACGACGGCTGCATAATGCCATGCTGAGCCCGTCCAGATGTAGGTGATATCGCCGCACCAAGCTTGGTTAGGCTGCTCCACATTGAACTGCCTGTCCAGTAAATTAGGGATATCTGGCCGCTCAACCTGCACGTTTTTATAAGCGTGCTTACCCGGCTGCTTGCTCATCAGCCCTTGTTCTTTCATCAGCCGACCTATTTTGAATCGGCCCATGACGATGCCTTCATCGCGAAGCATACCAACAAGCGTTCGTGTGCCAGCAGACTGACGACTCTTAGCGAACTGACGCTTCACTCTGGCGCGCAGAATGCGCCGTTTAGCACCAATCAGACGGTGTCGCTTTCGCGGTTCATAATAAATACTGACACCAACACCTAACGCTGAACAGGCCAATTCTGTTGTATCATGCACCCTCAACCGGTCTATCGGCTTGTGGACTTCAGGTCGTCGGACATTAAGAGTTTGTTTCGCAACGAGCCGTAGCCTTTTTTAGAATGGTCTTTTCTCGTTCCAGACGGTTCACGCGAGTCTCCAGCTCCTGAATACGCTGCTGCTCTTGCGACAGAGCTTTGGACTTGGGTGTGCTACCGCCGCGTTCAGACTCAAGTTGCTGAACCCATTTGCGCAGGGTATTTTCATGAACGTCTACAGCGCGACTTGCTTCGGGAACGCTATACCCCTGAACGAGCACCAGGCTGGCTGCATCATTTTTAAATTCCGGACTGAATGACCATCTTTGCCTTCTCATTGAACACCTCGTTATTAAGTATAATGCTACCACTTAAAACGGTGTTCGGGTTTAGTCTGCCACTACAAAGTCATGAGTTAGGGTGGTCTGTGCTCGATGATTTAGCCGGGTAAAAAGCGAGTAGCAAGCGGTTATTTTTAACCACGGCTAAATCCATAAAATGTGACCTGACAGTGACCAATGTTGTTAAACGGTGTTATTTGAGGGGGTTATCTTTTTTTCGTAAGTATATGAAATTACATTTAAATGCGTCCTGTGCCGTTTAATGACAATTAACAAAATTTAGCCGGGCTACTCTCCGGAGGCAGAGGTCAGAGGTTCGAATCCTCTCGGGCGGGCCATATTGTAAGAAACCGACCATAGTGGCGGTTTTTTGCTTTGTGCGCCACTCCGCCCCCCTTTGGTGAACACCAAAGTGGGGCAAAGTATGCTCTTGTAGCAGCCCCCGCGGTTAATGTTGCTCTTGCCGGCTTAGTACACACTATTGAAAAATTGGTTGCTCACCTCAACGTGCGAAGATTGCGTCATTCAGCTCAAGGCTAGATAAAAATCTTTGTTTAGCGTGTTCTCATTTTTGCACTCGGCCTTATATTGAGAATAACTAAACCTTACAATTGCTTCCTTGTCGCTATTTGAGCGCAAAGGTATATTTCACCTTTCCAGTCTTTTTTCACCGCACTGCCGCCAGGGATGCCTTTATGCTGAAAAAAATGCCTTTTTCTCCCGTTTTCGTCGCTATCATTCTTGCCGTGGCGCTGATGATTTGGCTATTCAGCGGCGATCAGTACAGCGCGCGTACAACCCCACCGGCGCCGCAGCAACCTCCTGAGTCTCAACTGGCAAGTGTAGAAATTCGATACTCTGAAGCGCGAGCTTATGAAGCCAAACAGGTGGCGCAGGGCCAGGTATTGCCCTGGCGAAAGGTGGACATTAAATCGCAGCAAAGCGGAACGGTAGAGGAAATTTATCAGCAACAGGGAAGTCAGGTAAAACAAGGCTCGCCCTTGCTGCGCCTTTCTGATGAGGGTCGCCGTGCCCGGGTCGAGCAAGCTGAAGCCAACCTTCAGTTACGCCAGAGTGAAGTAGACAGTGCTCGCACCCTGGAAGAAGCACAGTTGTCCTCTGCCACAGAGTTAACCCGGCTGCAAAGTGAACTGGCCAAAGCCAGAGCTGAACTGGTGAGCGCGCGCCTGGCGCTCAGCCAGCTTGAGCCGCAAGCCCCCTTTGACGGTGTACTGGATCGACGCCATATCGAAGTGGGCGACTGGGTGCAAAGCGGCACGCCTTTGATGGAATTGGTACAATTGGATACCTTTAAAGTTACCGCACAAATCCCTCAACAGGATATTGGCCGGTTACACACCGGCCAGGCTGCCCGACTGCGCCTGTTGGATGGCCGCGAACTAACCGGAACCGTGAGCTTTATCAGTGCTGCTGCCGATACCACCACGCGCACCTATTACATTGAAATGACTACACCCAACCCGGATGGCCTGCGCATCGCGGGGGCCAGCGCAACCGTTGAAATCAGTCTGGGCTCGGAACCAGCACACCGGGTTTCCCTTGCTTTGTTGAGTCTCGATGACAGCGGTAACCTGGGGCTGTCAGTCGTCAATGAGGCACAGCTTGTAGAATTTTTTCCAGTTACTATCCTCTCTGCCGACACCGACGGCGCCTGGGTCGGTGGCTTACCTGAACGCGCACGCATTATCACCCGCGGTGCTGGATTTGTTAAACCCGGAGAGCGGGTGCGCACCACTGAGACTAAATCATGAATGCCCTCATCCGAGCTGCAATACACCGCAGCCGCGCCACGCTGATGCTGCTGCTGTTTCTGTTTATTGCCGGCATCGCGGCTTATCAGTCCATTCCTAAAGAAGCGAACCCGGATGTGGCTATTCCCATGATGTATGTCTCCATGGCCCTGGATGGTATTAGCCCCGAAGACGGTGAGCGCTTGCTGGTCAGGCCCATGGAGCATGAGCTGAAAGCCCTGGAAGGCATTAAAAAAATGACCTCTACCGCCAGTGAGGGACATGCATCGGTGATGCTGGAGTTCGATGCCGGCTTTGATGCCGATAAGGCCCTGGCCGATGTCAGGGTTAAAGTCGATGCCGCCAGAGCCAAATTGCCCAGTGAGGCGGAGGAGCCCACGGTCAATGAAATCAATGTCGGATTGTTTCCGGTATTGTCGGTGGGCCTGTCAGGTCCGGTTTCCGAGAGCCAGCTGGTTTTTATGGCGCGTGAATTGAAAGAAGAGATTGAGTCTATTCCGGAAGTGTTAGAAGTAGATATCGGTGGTGACCGCGAAGATTTACTCGAAATCGTGGTCGATCCCCAGGTTCTGGAAGGCTATGGCCTGGATTATCAGCAACTGTTTAATCTGGTCTCTAATAATAATCGCCTGGTGGCCGCGGGAAGCCTGGACACAGGCGCAGGTCGTATGGCCATGAAAGTGCCGGGAGTCATCGAAGACCTGGAAGATGTCCTGTCGATCCCGGTTAAAGTCCAGGGCGATACCGTCATTACCTTTGCCGATGTGGCGAGTATCAACCGGGGCTTTAAGGATCCCCAGGGATTCGCCCGTATTAATGGTCAACCTGCCGTGGTACTGGAAGTTAAAAAGCGTAGTGGCGCCAATATCATTTCCACCATCGCGCAGACCAAAGCCCTGATAGACCAGGCCCGTAGCCTTTTCCCGCCAGACATGCAGGTGGATTACATCATGGACCAGTCCAAAGATGTCAAAATCATGCTCTCTGACCTGCTAAATAATGTCCTGACCGCGGTCGTGCTGGTGCTGATTCTGATTGTCGCCACCATGGGTTTACGTTCGGCCGTGCTCGTGGGAATCACCATTCCCGGCGCGTTCTTTGCGGGAATACTGATGATCTATGGACTCGGCTATACCATGAACATCATTGTACTTTTTGCCCTCATCCTTGTGGCCGGCATGTTGGTAGACGGTGCTATCGTCGTAAGCGAACTGGCCGACCGGAATCTGGCCGAGGGGCAGTCAGCTAAGCAGGCCTGGGCCAATGCAGCCAGTCGCATGGCGTGGCCGATTATTGCTTCAACGGCCACCACACTGGCAGTATTTACCCCTCTGCTGTTCTGGCCCGGTGTGGTGGGTCAGTTTATGAAATATCTGCCCGCCACGGTCATTCTCTGTTTGCTCGCCTCCTTGTTTATGGCACTGCTGTTTTTGCCTGTGATGGGCAGCATCCGTCGCACCAAGGCGGAGACACAGCCTCATGCAGTTCAAAGCAGCGCAGGTGGCAAGGTGTACCGTCGTCTGCTCGGCAAGCTGGTAGGTCATCCGGCTCTTACCTTTGGCGCGACCATTGGTGTCATCGTGCTGATATATGCCGCCTATGGCAAATACAATCATGGTCTTGAATTTTTCCCATCGGTAGAACCAGAATCTGCGCAGGTCTGGGTGAGAGCCCGGGGAGATTTGTCGATTTATGAGAAAGACGCGTTACTGCAACAAGTGGAAAAACGCCTGTTAGGGTTATCTGAAGTCAAGGCCCTGTATGCGCGCTCTCTGGCCAGCGCCAGCGGCGAACTCGCCCCCGATGTGATCGGCACGTTACAATTTCAGTTTATTGACTGGCATCAACGTCGACGGGCCGCCAAGATACTGGATGAAATGCGTTCACTGACCGCAGACATTCCTGGCGTCATCTTAGAGTTTCGCCAGCAGGAAGGCGGCCCCGCAGCAGGTAAGCCCATAGAACTGCAGGTCAGCAGTATAGACAGTCAGGCTACCGATCGCGCGGTCAATAGCATCATCACCCAGATGCGGGAACTCGAAGGGTTCACCGACATTGAAGATGATCGCAGCCTGGCGGGCATAGAGTGGCGAATTCACGTCGATCGCGCCGCTGCGGCCAGGTTTGGCGCCGACATCCTTACCGTGGGCAATGCAGTGCAGATGATCAGTAACGGCCTGCTGCTCGCCAAGTTCCGGCCGGAATATGCCAGTGATGAAGTCGATATTCGCGTGCGCTTTCCCCATGACTGGCGCTCCCTGGATCAACTTCAGCGTCTGACAATTAACACCCCGCGGGGTCAGGTTCCACTGAGTAATTTTGTCAATCTGGAGCCAGGCAGTAAAACCAGCATCATCAAACGCATTGATGGTAGTCGCGCTATCACCATAAAATCGGATCTTGCTGAAGGTTATCAGGTCAGCGAACGGCTGCAGGCTCTGTATGCCAGTGAACTGGATATAGCGGACAGTGTGTCGATCAAAACCGCCGGCGAAAGTGCCGATCAGGAAGAGGCCATGATGTTTCTGATCCGCGCCTTCATTACCGCGATATTCCTGATGCTGATGATACTGCTGGTGCAATTTAACAGTTGGTATCAGAGTCTGCTGATACTGTCTGCCATTGTCTTGTCTACGGCGGGCGTGCTGCTGGGGTTGTTGGTCAATGGCCAGAGTTTTGGCGTGGTCATGGTAGGAATGGGCATCATCGGTCTGGCTGGCATTGTGGTGAACAATAACATTGTACTGATCGATACCTACAACCAGATGCGTGACGATGGCATCCCTCCCCAACAAGCAGCGCTGGAGACAGGGAGTTTGCGTCTGCGTCCGGTGCTACTGACCTCAGTGACAACCGTACTGGGACTGATGCCCATGGTATTGGCAGTCAATGTCAATCTGATTGAGCCCAGTCTTGGCTTTGGCGCCCCCTCAACCCAATGGTGGACACAACTCTCCAGTGCCATTGCCGGGGGCCTGATCTTCGCCACAGCGTTGACCCTGTTCCTGACACCTTGCATGTTGGTGCTCGGTGAGAAAATCAAACCACGCAAAGGCGGCAGTGTATCTGTGGAGGCAAAGCATGAGGCCGATATTCCACAGTTGTCTAAACGCCGGGCCTGAAACGGCGTAATCGGAAGTACAGACCATAATAGCGCTGCGCTATGACGCTTGCTCGACCTGAAATTTTTCCTGAAAAGTTTAGAGTCAACCGGACAGTCAGCTAAGAGCGAGCAGCGGACGCTCAACTTAGCTTTCTGGCTAAACCATGTAGTGATAAATATCGAGAAATCCATTACCAGGAACTGCTGAGCATTTGTACAGGTATAAGTTGAATTCACTCAATTTTCGCAAGAAATTCTCGGTTTCACACATCAGAAAGTCTCGCTTTGCCTCATAACGCTAGCGATAACTTATTGAAAGTACTGAATATTGGCTATAGCGGTACGTGCATACCGGGACCATTATAAATCCCAATTCTCGCTTTCCCCGCCGCTGCTTATGCACAAAGCGCTGGTAGCTGGCTCCAAGCTATTGTTAACATGGGGAAAATAAATAGAAACTGTGAATAAACGGTACTGTGCCGCCTGCGGCATACCGTGAATTCATGGTAATAACATTGTTAGAAGCACTACAATTTCATCATACTGGAGACTAGATTGAAAAATTGGTTGGAGTCTAAATTAGAAATTAGTCATGGGAAAAATAAGCCATTACTTTCAATGGAAGGGCTAAGGGGCGTAGCGGTATTTCTAGTTTTTTGGGTTCATTACAGTAGCTTAATGGAACCTTATTTATCTGGAGCTTCAGTAAAAATTTCGCACTTTATACATAGCCTTGGGCACTTGGGTGTTGACTTGTTTTTTGTATTGAGTGGTTATCTAATTTATGGTTCAGTGCTAGATAAAAAGATCTTTTCAAGCCTAAGTTACGCTAAAAGAAGAATACAGAGAATTTACCCTACTTTTTTAGTCGTTTTCATAGTCTATATAGTATTGTCATTCATTTTCCCTAGTGAAAGTAAACTACCTAGCCAAACGGCTGAAATGATGATTTACATAATACAAAACCTTCTTCTGCTACCTGGAATTTTTGATGTACAACCGATCATTACTGTTGCTTGGTCTTTAAGTTATGAGGTTTTCTATTATTTGCTAATTCCAATAGTCATCTTTGGACTGAATCTTAAGAGCTGGACTGTCGGCCAGCGAATCTATTTTTGGGTAATCATTTCAGTAGTAGGCCTAGTTGTCTGGATGCTATTTGGAGGCCCTGTTCGTTTACTGATGTTTATCTCAGGAATTTTGTTATTTGAATTTTATACAAAAAAACAAATTACCTTAAAAAAAGGAGGTGACTTATTCTTAATCTTAGCACTAGTAATATTTGGACTTAGATCGATTTACAATTTTAGTTATTTATTTTCCATATCAGCTGTATTTATACTGTTCTTATTGCTTTGCTTGTGTGCCTTCAATACTCAGTCAAGAACATATAGATGGTTAACTTTTAAACCTGTGAGGTGGCTCGGCAATATGAGCTATTCTTATTACCTAATACACGGACTTACCTTGAAATTTTGTTTTTTAGTTATTGCAACTATCGTACCCGCAGGTTATTCCAATGGACATCTATACTTTTGGCTGTGGGCTCCATTGTTCGTAATGACGCTTTTTACTTCCTTTGCACTGTTTTTAGTTATAGAAAGGCCATTCTCTTTGCAGATAAATCGACTATCAAATGCTTCTAACAAAATAATGCAACGGACTGCCAAAGCATCCGCTGATTAGGGCGTTAGGTTTCTAGGAAACGGAGTCACTTTGAACAAAAAATGGATTTTACTTTTGCCTTTGTTTCTCGCAGCTTGTGGATATGAAGGAGATGGTGAGTACAAAGAGTCAGGATGGTTCTTAAAGAATTATTCCTTAAATTTGCCACAAAAAGACTTCGCTTCAAATCGTGAATATAGCTTCAACATTAACGGTTACGGCTCTCACGGTACATCATTCCTTCGCGTAAGACTCTCAAATGACAAACCGGTAAACTTTCATGAATTGGGTACCGTTCTAGAAGTAAGAATAATCGGCAAAAGTAGTGTTACATACTTTTATAGAAGCTCACCTCTTAATGCCCATTATCAAAGAATGGCTAGTTTAGGCGAGGCTCAATGGGCAAATGACCTTGAATGGCATGCGCGTTATCAGTATTCAGATGAAAAAATAAAAAATAAAGCTGTTACTTTCGATCCAACCACTGCACCAATAGAAACGTCAGAGATTATGTATATTCACAGTTTTCCTTCTGGCACTAAAAACTACAGAGTTAACGTGAAAATTGGAAGTGTCCCTAGAGCTTATGAAAATACAAAGATTTCACTGGAGTTTATTTCAGGGTGGAAATAGCCAATGGCTCAAAAACCTAACAAGGCAACACAAATCGGACTAGACTTCCCCCGCTTTAACGGACACGCATCACTAACTCAAAATGGAGTAAATGATGCCCGCATACAAAACCGCAAAACGTACCCAGCAGTACAGCCTTGAATTCAAAGT
>NZ_NIWW01000004.1 GCF_002201535.1 Lacimicrobium sp. SS2-24
TTAAACGCTCATTTTTGCAGCAACCCCGTCCTGAGTGCTACCTCGCTGATGGGTTAACCCTCTTTCACCAGAGATTAAGGAATGCAAAAGTTGGCGTATGATAAATTAATGAGTACCATATCAGTGCTATTAACTTTTCAATTACATTTTAGGTAGTTACATGAATCCATCTTTTCTTCTTTATATAATTGTTGCAGGTGTTCTTGCGATATTGGCCTTCTTTCTCTTTCCTGCTGACCTGATGTTGTCGAATCAAGCCATGGCATTGGGATTACTCGTCGGCGGTATCGTTTCACCACAATTAGCCAAAATGTTTGTCCGCACAGCCGTTCAAGCTGCACAGCCAGACTCACCAAACACGACGAACATACAAGGTGAACGTAAAACGTTGTATGTGGGCAACCTTCCTTACCGCGCCAGTGAAGAGGAAGTTTCCGAACACTTTTCCTCACATGGACAGGTCATCTCAGTGAGATTAATGAAGGACCGACGTACCGGTAAGAGAAAGGGATACGGCTTTGTCGAAATGGCTCCTCAGGATGCTGAAAAGGCCATAACCGCTCTCAATGACACAGAGTTCCAGGAACGGACGCTTAAAGTGCGGATGGCCAAAGACAAACAGGATCATTAAAAGCATCGATTAGTAACACAAGGTTACTCACGGTGATAGGAAAGAAAAAGCCTGCAAAAGCAGGCTTTTTTTATGCTTGTTCAGTGTTTACAGGCTGTGCAAGTACTGACTGAGGCAAATTGCTCATCAATTTACTATTAAACGTATGAAAACGATTAATTGCTTCAAGCAAGTCGGGCGTCTGCACATCCGGCATTTTGTTCACTAATCCAGTGATCAGATTTTCATAACTCTCGCGGTCGGGCAATTTCTGCTGCGCCTTTTCCGCCATGTTCAGCATCCTTTCCAGATAATGGGACACGGTTTTCACCGGACCTAAGCCTTCCTGCCCCCGGTTTTTGTCATCATTATGTGAGACTGACTCATAGGTTTGAATCACTTTTGACTGTTCGTTACGACTGAGTTGCAATGCAAAGCTTGTCAACTCTGACTCATCAAAACCTATTTTCAGGGCCTGATTAAACGCCTCTTCAACATTGCCATTGTAGAACTCGTCCGCAACATCGGCCGCATTACCAACAAGCTCACCGATGGATTTGAGTTCATCCTCGTCTAGTTCACCGCGAACAGAGAAGCTAAAAGCATTAGCCTGATAGAACTGATAACTCTGGGACGCAGTGAAATTAAAACTCGTTCCCTCATCCTGAGACTGTTCTGAATCAGTGCCCTTGTCATCACCTGCACCATTTAACATCAGGCTTTGGTTATAGCTAAACTGAGTACTACTCTCGAAACGAATAGTCACCTCGTCGCCATCTTTAGTGATAATACTCAGTTCACTGTTATCATCTCTTGCGTAACCCACTGTTTGACTGACGGCTTCACTTTGCTCGGATTGGCCAAAAATCTTTTTCTCAAGCGTCTGCAGACCATCTTCAATGAGTTCCTGACTCTTCTTAATCCCCGTAGAGATCTCGTCATTCATCACACCGGCCAAATCCCGCTCAGCCATTTTCACCCCTTTGAGGACACCACTTCTGGCTTGCTCAAACATGGATGTCAATTTGTCATCATCTGCTCCCTTAGATTGGGCATGACGAATCGCTCCACCGACAAAGTTGAGCACATTTTTTGCTATTTCTTCAAAGTCGAATAGTGGCTTTTCTTCTTGTTGTGGACGCTCAAACTTGGAACGTTTGCCGTCGACAACAACATTTTCACTCATCGCTGAGCCAAATACATTCAAGGCAACTGATTTGGCTGATGCCATACTTTGCGATAGCGTTACCGCAGTGGCAGGCTGGCTCGCCGCCTGACGCAGTCCTGCTTCCCGCAACTGATTTTGTACATCAGAGCGTCCGGACTGATGCGCCCTGTCGCCCAGAAAGGCCTTAATTTCACCTAAGTTCATGATAGATTCCTCCCACCTCGGTATCTATATCGGCGGCTGTAGTACAAATATTAGTCTTTTCGGATAAAAAGCCATGATGGCATTTCCCCTGTCGCTCTTGCTAAACTCTGCGCCCGGGAAAAAAGAGGACTCTCCATGCGACCCACAGAGATAGACAGTAGCGATTATCAACAACACCTGAATCATAAAGCACAAGCTCTCAGAGACCGCTTCCGCGGCTTGAGCTGTCCATCACTGGAAATCTTTGAGTCAGCACCACTGCACTATCGCATGCGGGCAGAATTCAGAGTCTGGCATGATGGAGAGGATCTGTTTCACATTATGTTTGACCCGCAAACAAAAGAGAAATATCGGGTAGACCAATTCCCTCCTGCCAGCAGACTGATCAATGACGTTATGCAAGACCTATTGCCTTTGCTGCGTGCCGACTCTGTTGCTCGACGGAAGCTTTATCAAATTGATTACCTGAGCACCACCAGCGGAGAAATCCTGATCAGTCTTATCTATCATCGTACGCTAGACCAGCAATGGCAAGAGAGCATTGCTCCTATTCTGGCCGAGCTCAGGCAAAAATATCGGCTAGATATCGTTGGTCGGGCCCGCAAACAACAATTGCACCTGGATAGAAACTATGTCATTGAAACCCTCAACATCAAAAACAGGGAATTGCACTTTAAACAAATAGAAAATAGCTTTACGCAGCCCAATGCCGGCGTAAATCAAAAAATGATTGAATGGGCACTTGATGTCACACAGCAGTCTGAAGGTGACTTACTGGAACTGTATTGCGGTTTGGGAAATTTTACCCTGCCCATGGCAAATAACTTTCATCGGGTACTGGCCACTGAGATCTCTAAAGCATCGGTCGATGCGGCTCACTATAACTTGTCACTTAATCATATTGATAATGTAACCGTAATTCGCATGTCCAGTGAAGAATTTACCCAAGCCAAAGAAGGAAAGCGCACCTTCCGCCGATTGCAAAATACCGATATTTCTGCTTTTAATTGCAAAACGGTGCTGGTAGACCCCCCTCGCGCAGGCCTGGATCCTGATACCTGCAACTTAGTCAGCAATTATGACAATATCCTGTATATATCCTGCAACCCGGATACCCTTTACGACAACCTGCAAACACTAACCAAAACCCATCAAATTGAGCGGTTCGCTTTATTTGACCAGTTTCCTTACACACATCATGCAGAATGTGGGGTTTTCCTGCGCCGCATCCGTTAAATAGCGATGCGGTTCAGGTTTTGCCTGCATAGAAGGATGCTCCTTTTGCAATGATACGTAATTGCTGAATCAGTCGCTGTGCCTGCAAATCACGTTGCGCGGGACTGGCATCAATCGCTTCCGCACCAGCGCTGAACACCAGTTTGACCATCGCTTCGGCCTGTAAACCCGCAAGGTAAGGACTCAAACCGGTATGATTGGCAGTGTAGTCACTTAACTCTTCAATAAAATGCTGTATTTCCCTTAATACCGCAGCCCGGAATGCCGGAGAAGTGCCAGAATGCTCACGCAGTAACAGTCGGAATTCATTGCTATTAGCCACCACGAACTCCATAAACGTATTAACAGATGTTGTGATGACCCCGCCCCCTGCATCTATGCGTGAGCGGGCTTGTCTCATGAGTTGACGTAAAGCTAATCCCGCCTCATCCACTAAGGTAAGACCTAACTCGTCAATATCCTTGAAGTGGCGATAAAAAGAGGTTGGCGCAATGCCGGCAGCCCTCGCTACCTCGCGCAGACTAATACTGGACAGACTGCGTTGTTCATCTAACAGATTGAATGCGGCATCGATAATTGCCCTGCGGGTTTTCAGTTTCTGTTGCTGACGTCTCATTCTGAGTAAACTTTTTGTCTAAGTAATTCAAAAGTGTGTGTCAGTGTATCACCAAATAGTATGATCTTTGCTTGCCTCGGCCACACAAACTGGATAAATTAGCGCACACTTGTTCGCTAGCGCACAGTTGTTCGCTCAAATTAAGTTATACTCCATATATGCAAAAGCCTCCCCTAATCCTGACCAATGTTTTACTGTTCTCTGTCACCTCGCTGATTTGTCTGCTGTTAGTTCCTTTGGAAGCCATTACAAATGGATTCGATAGCACAGAAATTATTGCCTGTATCGTCCTGTTCTGGTTTTCGGGTCTGTCGATCACGGCAGGATATCACCGGTTGTGGGCCCACAAAGCATATGATGCCCACCCTTTGATTAAAGTGCTGTTTGCCGTCGGTGGCGCGCTGGCACTGCAAAACAGCATACTGCACTGGACATCCGATCATCGTGTTCACCATAAACATGTGGACGACAATGACAGGGACCCCTATTCCGCAGGAAAAGGGTTCTGGTTTTCTCATATCGGCTGGATGCTGAGGGAGTATCAGGCGAGTCGTTATCAGGACTACAACAACTGCCGTGACCTGCAAAAAGATAAAGTTGTTACGTGGCAACACCGGCACTACCTGATGCTGACGTTAGCTACCAACATTGGCCTGCCTGTAATGCTCGGATGGTTAAATGGTGATATCTGGGGGATGCTGTTGTTGGCGGGCGTATTAAGGCTGGCGGTAGTACACCATATTACTTTCTTTATTAACTCCCTTGCCCATATGTGGGGTAAGCAGTCATATACGGATAAAAACAGCGCCAGAGATAATGGAGTGCTGGCATTGTTTACCTTTGGTGAGGGTTATCACAATTATCACCATATTTTTGAGTACGATTATCGAAATGGCATACGTTGGTGGCATTTTGATCCTACCAAGTGGTTAATACGGGGATTGTCTTTTGTGGGATTGACCAGCAATCTGCGCAGAGTACCAGAACAACGAATTGAAAAAGCCAGAATGGAGATGCAACTTAAGCAAATCCAATCCAGAGTCGCAACACTGCCTAATGCACGCATACTCAGCCAGCGACTGCAGCATGAATATGAGCTACTGGCAGAAAAAATGAGTGCTTACTATGACGTCAAAAAGCATCGGCTTGAATTAAAAAAGAAGCAGGTTGTAGAACAATACGAACGGTTAGACCTTGATTTTAAATACCGGGAACTCAAGCACGCATTTATGCTGGCTAAAAGCCGTTGGCTTGAAGTCCACAAGCTACAGATAAGCTACACATAAGGTCTTGTTTTATCTAACACTTGCCTTTGTCGCAAATCTCAGCAAGGCTATCATTATTGATGATGAAAAATGAGATAATCAATGGCACCTAAACCCCAAGGCAAAAGCACAGCTAAAAAAGAGCAGTATCAATACGACGCGGTCATTATTGGCACCGGCCCCGGAGGCGAAGGGGCTGCCATGCAGTTGGCCAAGGCAGGCAAACGCGTCGCCGTAATCGAGCGACATGAATCCGTCGGGGGTGGCTGTACTCATTGGGGCACCATTCCCTCTAAAGCGCTGCGCCATTCGGTGAGTCGCTTAATAGAATATAATACGAATCCCCTTTTCAATGCCGGCGACCAAGCCATACACCTGACCTTTCAGGATATTCTTAAGCATGCCAGTGCAGTCATCCGCAAACAGAGCCGTCTGCGAGGCAGTTTCTATGCCCGCAACGATGTGCAGGTCATCCAGGGCGAAGCCTCATTTATCGATAATCACCACCTGAGTATTACCCGTAAAGACGGTTCCGTTGATCAGCTTAGTACCGGACAAGTGATGATTGCCACAGGATCTCGTCCCTACACGCCAGGCGATATCGATTTCAATCATCCCAGAATTTATAACAGTGATTCTATTCTTTCATTAAAGAAGGATCCCAAGTCCATCATTATTTATGGCGCAGGTGTTATCGGCTCTGAGTATGCGTCTATTTTCCGCGGCATGGGCGTTAAAGTCGATCTGGTTAATATGCGTGATCGGCTGCTGTCTTTCCTGGATACAGAAATTTCCGATGCTCTGAGTTATCACCTTTGGAATAATGGCGTTGTGATTCGTCATAATGAAGAGTATACGTCTGTAGAAGGCCGTGATGACTCTGTGGTGCTGAACCTTAAATCGGGTAAAAAGATGCGCGCAGATTGTCTCCTTTTTGCCAACGGGCGCACGGGTAATACTGATATGCTAAACCTGTCGGCCGTAGGACTAAAATCCGATTCTCGCGGGCAGTTAAAGGTTGATGAAAACTACCAAACAGATATCGACAATATCTATGCTGTAGGTGATGTCATTGGTTATCCAAGCCTGGCTTCAGCGGCGTATAATCAGGGACGGTTTGCCGCGCAGGCCATGCTCAGCGGGCACTGTCCAGCCAGTCTGGTGGAAGATATCCCTGCAGGCATCTATACCATTCCGGAAATCAGTTCAGTGGGTAGAAATGAGCAAGAGCTGACCGCGCAGAAAATTCCCTATGAAGTAGGGAGAGCGCAGTTTATGCATCTGGCCCGGGCCCAGATAGCCAATACGCAGGTGGGTAGCCTGAAGATTTTGTTCCATCGGGAAACGAAAAAAATCCTCGGTATTCATTGCTTTGGAGAGCGGGCCTCTGAAATAGTCCATATCGGCCAGGCCATTATGCAACAAGATGGCGACGCCAATACCATTGAGTATTTTGTAAATACCACTTTCAACTATCCAACCATGGCCGAAGCCTACAGAGTGGCCGCGATCAATGGACTGAACAGGATATTCTGACCACGGCTCAGACACACATAAAAAAAGCAGGCCCGATTACTCGGGCCTGCTTTTCGTTAAACCGGTTACTTATTTTGTTCTGTTAGCCGCAACCAGTGCATCACGGTGTGTTACCACTTCAATCAGAAAACGCTCTGGATAAAAACGAATGGTAGCTACGGCATTATCACCTGACTGGATGCTCGCTTGTTGATCAATACGGCTCACCATCTCGCGATACTGGATGTTCTGGCTGATTTTACTCTCAACACAACTCGGATCGACCGTCAGGGTCTCTTTGGCAACACAATCAGTCAGCTTATCAGACTTGTCTGCTGCCTGAGCCAAGCCAGTAAAACCCAGCATGGCCACTAAAATCATCAATTTACGCATGGTGAACTCCTACAACAACTCCAATGAGTGTATATACATTTTAACATCACCTTGACGCAAAACGCAACATTTGACCGAACACAGTTATATGACAGTATTATGACATTAAGGTGAATTTATGGTTTCAGATGTGAATGACAACGAGAGACTGCTGCATCGCATTCGTCAGTGCACGCATTGCGAGGCTAGTTTGCCGCTGCAACCTAAACCGGTGCTCAGGGCATCGAGTGATGCACGTATTCTGGTTATCGGGCAGGCTCCAGGTATTCGGGTGCATCGTTCAGGCATCCCCTGGCATGATCCCTCAGGAGAGCGTCTTAGAGACTGGCTGGGGGTAGACGACAGCACGTTCTACGATGAGAAAACCTTTGCCATTATGCCCATGGGATTCTGTTATCCGGGTAAAGGCAAGAGCGGCGATTTACCCCCCAGGACTGAGTGCGCGCCATTATGGCATCCCGCTTTACTTGATAGCATGCCAAACATTCAGCTCACGCTATTGATAGGACAATTTGCGCAAAACTATTATCTGAAGGATAAACAACCACTGACGCAGAGGGTGAAAAGCTTTGAAACCTACCTGCCCGACTACTTTGTCCTGCCACATCCATCTCCCAGAAACAACCTATGGCTGGCACGACATCCTTGGTTTGAATCCCACGTCATTCCTCACCTTAAAAACAGGATATCCCGCTTACTTGCCTTCTAATGGCTGGTAGTTATCCAGAAACTCGATGAGCTGATCGAAAGGCATCGGTTTGGCATACAGGAATCCCTGGGCTTCATCACAGCCCAAACGCAACATGTAACTGGCCTGTTCGCGCTTTTCAATGCCTTCGGCAATCGTATGCAAGCCAAGCTTATTGCCGAGCGTTACTATGGTTTCGGCAATGAACGCACTTTTACCTGGGGTAACCTCATTAACAAAGGAACGATCTACCTTGAGACGATCCAAGGGCAGTTTCTGCAGGTAGCTCATTGAGGAAAAACCGGTACCAAAATCATCAATGGCGATAGTAAGACCAAAGGCTTTTAGCTCTTTAAGAGAGTCCACCACAATTTGAGGTTCATCCATGACAACGCTCTCCGTGATCTCAAGCTCCAACAAGCTAGGTGTAATGTCGTGCTCTACCAAAGCACTTTTTACCAGGCTAACAAACTGGGAGTCGCGGAATTGTGGCATAGAAATATTGACCGCCACGCGCAGATCGGGAAAGCCCTTTTGATGCAGTAATTTTAACTTTCGACAGGCTTCTTCAAGCACCCAGGCGCCAATATCGATAATCAGCCCACTGTATTCAGCCAATGGCACAAACACTGCCGGTGAAATATAGCCGCCATCTTTATCCGGCCAACGCAACAACGCTTCCATTCCAACGATACGCTCGTTAACCAGATCAACCTGCGGTTGGTACCAGAGTTCAAGCTTGCGCTCAGCAAAGTCGGAGCGCAACTGACGAATCATTCCTAAACGCCAGGTGGTTTTTTCTTCCATCTCCGGCGCATAATACTCGTAATTGGCGGTCATGCTGCGCTTGGCTCTGTTCAGCGCAATATTCGATTGTTTAAGCACATTTAAGCCGTTGGATTCTTCATCCAGCAACCGGCACAGGCCCATGGTGACATTAATAGGCAGGGTATGATCTCCCGCCTTAAAAGGCGTGGAAAAAACTTTACTGATACTCTGTGGATTAACTTTATCGTCTTTACCAATCAGTCCAAAGACATCCGCACCAATGCGTCCCATTTTCACGACATCACCCATGGCGGTGTGCAAACGCTCGGCAATGGCAATGAGCAATAAATTACCCGCATCCTGGCCGAGCCCATCATTAATGTCGGAGAAATGATTCACATCTACCAAGGCCACAACATGCTCATTGATGTCCACCCCGGTGTTTTCCAGGTCATCCAGCATGTTGATAAATTCGTTGCGGTTCGGCAGCTTAGTCAGCATGTCTTTGAATGCCGCATTTCGCAATTGATGAAACAAATTAACGTTTTCATATCCTACCGAGATGCTGGACATAAAGACTTCGATGAGCTGTTTGTAGATGACATTGATGCTACAGCCCACCTGGATATATACCGCTGCCTCATAGCCACTGCTATTCATGTACAGAACGGTATAATCTTTTCCATAGATATGATCTTTCTCCTGCAAGCACTTAGCCACTTCCACGGTAATTTTTTTATCGTGCAGATTTTCCAGTTTCTCATTAATGTAATTTGCAAAAGGGCCTGCCGCACCGAGTACGTACACACCATCATCATCTCTATCCAGCACAGAACCTGCACGTGCACAGACAACACCACCAGCGTCGAGCCCTAATAAGGAGCTGATTTGAGTAACCACTCCCTCGCAAAAACCCTTAACAGAATGTTCTTCCAGCAAGTTAGAAGCGGATTCAATGATTTTCTGAAGCCCCTGGCGACTTTGATTAATGGTCAGAATTTGTTGGTAGGAACGCAGTGACGCAATAATCGTGGTCACTAACTTGGAACGGGTGAGCTCTGTTTTGGTTTTATAATCATTGATGTCATATTCTTTAATGACACTTTCTTCCGGTGCATAACCAGGCTGCCCGGTTCTTAAAATGATGCGAGGTTCATGAAGATTAAGATCTTCACGCATTTTTTTCGCCACCATCAGACCGGCATCGTCACTTTCCATCACCACGTCTAAGAGCACAATGGCGATATCCTGCCCACGCTCAGCCATGATTTGAAGCGCCTCTTCACCGGAGTACGCGTCAAGAAATGCCAGTTTTCTGCCGTTGAGAACTAAGTCAGACAAGGCTAAGCGTGTTACGGAATGAATCTCTTCATCATCATCCACAACCAATACTTGCCAAGCATCCGCCTCATCATATTCCTCTACATTGGAATCATCTTCCTCGAGGAACAGCATTTCATCATTTTCGTAATCTGTTGGGTTCATCTAACGACCTGTGTGTATACCAACATCTTGAACTATCAAACGTTACCTGAATAACAATATCCTAATATTTACTAAAGCGAAACCTAATAGAATCGCTATTGAGCTTTTTCACCAGTAACGCGACGACTACCAATGCTGTCAATATAGCTTGAAATTAGTCGATGCTAACAGGCAGTATGGCAGATGAACTTGAGCGACAGGCAGCCATGACCAAGATAAATAATTTAGGTTCCCCTCCTCCGGTCATCCCATCGGAGGTCAAGCCTGCGAAGGTGAAAGCACAGGAACAGCCGTCTCAACCCAGTGCGACGCAGGACAGCAATCAAATTAGCCGCCGAATCGTGCATTGGTTTGCTCAGGCCGGCATCAAACCTATTGCCACGACTGGACTCGATGATAGCGCCGAGAAAAAGATACAGCGCCATCGCAAGGTCTTACAGCAACGAAAACTCAACAACCTCGAGCGGATACTCGATTTGGCGCTGGAGTACAGTCCCAACAAGGAAGTGAGTGAGGAGACTCTGGATCCTGACTGGTTTTTTAATTTTGTTCGCATGGCCGAAGACATCTATTCTCCGGCAATGCAGGAGATGTGGGCTAAAATTCTGGCGGTGGAAGTGAGTATGCCCGGCACGTTTTCATTGCGCAGCCTGGCGATTCTGACCCAATTAACTCAAAAAGATGCCAAAGTGTTTCGAATAGCCGTGGGCCTGGCAAGCCGCAAGCGCGGCGATTTCAGCCCCAGACTGTTATATGGTTACCGCGTCAAGCCCAGTTTAATTTCAATGCTGTCGTTAAACCGAGGCCAGCAGCTGAACCTGGCTCAGTTTGGTCTGGCCTATCCAGACCTATTGTCTTTAATGGATTTAGGGCTGATCTACTCCACAGAAATAGAGTCTGGAGAGCTGGACAACAAACGGCGAAGTGAATGGCGTTGCTGTGGCGAGACCCTGCAACTCAGCGCAAAGCGCAGCGGTACGGTGTTGAACTATTATAAATTTACCACCTGCGGCTCTGAGCTGTTTCGCCTGGTATCCGGAAAACCTGACCAGGCTTACTTTGTGGCGTTAACGAACATGTTACAAGCTGCATTTGAAGTGCATCACTGACAGCCATGTCTCAGATACCGTCCCCGAATTCGTGCAAACCACATTCGCGTTTCAAGCCAAAGAAACGGGTTTCTTCTTCTGTCATCCCGGCCTCAAGCGGACGTGACGTATGCCAATCTCCAACAGAGACATAACCTTGCTCCCACAAAGGATGATAAGGCAGCCCATGCTCCTGCAGATAATAATGGACCTGCTTATTGGACCAATCCAGGATTGGGAAAACCTTGAATCGCCCGTCCACTATCTGTAAATAAGGAAGATTCTCACGACTACTGGATTGACTGCGCCGCAGACCTGAAAACCAGGTGCCCACCTGCAATTCTCTCAATGCCCGCTGCATGGGCTCGACTTTGTTCATTTTGTTATAGGCTTCTATGCCCGGCAGTCCCTGCTCCCACAACTGACCAAACTTTTGCTCCTGCCACGCAGGCGACATATTAGCGCTGTAGACCTTCAGATTCAGATCCAGTGTCTTGGTCAGCTCTTCAATAAAGTCATAGGTTTCCGGAAACAGGTAGCCAGTATCCGTTAACACCACCGGAATATCAGATTGATGCCGGGTAACCAAGTGCAACATGACGGCGGCCTGGATACCAAAACTCGATGACATCATGGGTTGCTGGGGCAAATAGTTCAGCGCCCACTCGACGCGCTCAGCCGCATCCAGCGTTGCCAGATAACTGTTGATTTCAGCGAGCCTCTCGGCGCCAATAAATACATCAATCGGTTTGCTGAGGTTTAACGCGGCATTAGTCATAAAAATCCTTCGCCGAATCTACCACCGGTTTCACCACACCCGTGCGAATAACAAAATCGCCAAAGCCTTCTTGCTCCTGACGCTGCTCAGACCAACGACCAATGAGGTTATCTAACTCAGTCATGATCTCCTGTTCACTGATGTTTTCCCGATACATTCTCGGAATGCGGGTTCCATTGCGGTCTCCGCCTAAATGGAGATTGTATTTACCGGGACCTTTGCCCACCAATCCCACTTCGGCAAGCATGGCGCGTCCACAACCATTCGGGCAACCAGTGACCCGAAAGATAATGTGCTCATCCTGCATGCCATGCTTAGCCAGAACCTGCTCCAGCTCCGTCACTGCATCCGGCAGATAACGCTCAGCTTCTGCCATTGCCAGCGGACAGGTTGGCAGCGATACACACGCCATTGAATTCACACGCTGAGAAGAAACGCCAGGTTCTATTAACCCATGCTCACTGGCCAGGCGTTCTATTTCCTGTTTATCCTCAGTGGCAACGCCGGCAATGATCAAATTCTGATTTGCAGTAAGGCGAAAATCCCCCTTATGCACTCTGGCAATGGCCGCACAACCAGTCTTCAGCGGTTTCCCGGGATAATCAAGAATGCGTCCGTTCTCGATAAATAACGTCAGATGATGCTTGCCATCTATCCCTTCAACCCAACCGAAGCGATCGCCACGGCCCGTAAATTCATAATTCCGGCTCGGCGCAAACGTTATATCGGCACGTTTTTCCACTTCAGCCTTAAACGTCTCTACTCCAACGCGCTCAAGGGTATACTTGGTTTTGGCATTTTTACGGTTACTACGGTTGCCCCAATCGCGCTGGGTAGTCACAACAGCTTCGGCCACTGCCAGTGTGTGCTCCAGAGGAATAAAACCGAAGTCATCGGCTTTACGCGGATAGGTGGACTTATCACCATGAGTCATCGCCAGTCCGCCGCCAACGAGCACATTAAAGCCCACTAACTTTCCGCCTTCGTCAATGGCGACAAAATTCAAATCATTAGCATGCACATCCACGTCATTTTGTGGGGGGATTACCACCGTCGTCTTAAACTTACGGGGTAAATAAGTACTGCCCAGAATCGGTTCTACATCGGTAGTTTCTACTTTCTCACCATCCAACCAGATCTCAGCATAGGCTCGGGTTTTGGGGAGCAGATGTTCACTGATTTTTACCGCCCATTCATAAGCCTGCTGATGTACCTCTGACTCCACTGGATTGGAAGTACACAGTACGTTGCGATTGACGTCACCGGCGGTAGCGATGGAGTCCAATCCCACCTTGTTCAGCATCTGGTGCATCATTTTAATCTTGGGCTTGAGTACCCCATGAAACTGAAAAGTCTGGCGCGTGGTCAGGCGGATACTGCCATACAAACTGTGTTCGGCTGCAAAGGCATCAATGGCCAACCACTGAGCAGGCGTAATAATTCCGCCGGGAAGACGACAGCGCAACATCACATTTTGCAATGGCTCCAGTTTCTGTTTGGCCCGCTCGGCGCGAATGTCTCGATCATCTTGCTGATACATACCGTGGAAGCGAATCAGCTGGAAATTATCGCCGGTAAAGCCCCCGGTCAGATCGTCTTTCAGATCCTCAGCAATGGTGCCTCTCAGGAAGTTACTTTGTCCCTTGATACGCTCATTATCGGACAGTTTTTGCTCGGGTTTATCACTCATTAGTAGACATCTCTTTGATAGCGTTTGGCTTTACGTAATTGACCGATGTATTCCTCAGCTTGCTCTACAGATTTGTTTCCATGCTCTGTAACGATACTCACCAAGGCCTCGTGCACATCTTTAGCCATTCGATTGGCATCGCCACAGACATATAGATGAGCGCCCTGTTCCAGCCACTCATAGACCTCGGCTCCTTGCTCTAACAAGCGATGCTGCACATAAATCTTTTCCTCCTGATCTCGGGAAAACGCCAGACTCACCTTGTCCACGACTCCCGATTTTACCCAACGTTGCCATTCCACCTGATAGAGAAAGTCCTGGGTAAAGTTGGGATTGCCGAAAAACAACCAGTTCTTACCCTCAGCATCTTCTGCTTCCCGCTGCTGCATAAAAGCTCTGAAGGGCGCAATTCCCGTACCGGGCCCGATCATAATGACAGGCGTCTGCGGCTCTGGAGGCAAGCGGAAATTATCATTCTTCTCCACAAACACACGCACTTCTGCGCCCTCTTCGATACCATGGCTCAGGTATCCCGACGCGCCTCCGCGATGAGTGAAACCGAAGGCATCATACTCTACCAGTGCAACCGTGAGGTGCACTTCATCTTCCACTTCCGCCTGACTCGAGGCAATGGAGTAAAGTCTGGGGGTCATTGGCCTGAGCATGCTGACAAACTGCTGGGCTTCTACCTTGCCGGGATACTCACTAACAATATCGACAATTTGTCTTTCGCTCAGATAGTGACGCAAACCCGCTTTATCTTCGAGTAGCTGCACCAGCTTGCTGCTCTGCGTGAACTCAGCATAGGCCTTAGCAAAGCTAGGATAACTTTGTGTCAGCTCCAATTTCTCAATTAACGCGGCTCGCAGCGAAAGACTCTCATCTCCAACCTGTACCTCGGTATCACCACTCAGAGCTAACGCGTCAAGTAGCCTGTCCACCATGGAGCCATCATTCTTAAACCAGACGCCCAGGGCATCGCCAGGCTGATAAGTGAGTCCTGAGCCTTCCAATGAAATCTCGAAATGACGAATATCTTTTACTGAATCCCGGCCAGTAATTTTTTGCCCTTCCAGTAGCGTCGCCGTAAATGGATTCTTCTTGGTGTACTGTTCAGTCGCACCGGCAATACTGACGCCCGGCATTGCCACGACTCTTGAGCTTGCATCAGAGGTCAGTTCAGCTTTGAAAATATCCGTAACTTTCTCCCGCCACTGGCTGACTTCAGTGTCATAATCTACATCGCAATCTAGCCGTTCGGTTAGTGCGGTAGCGCCGAGCGCAGCCAGGCGTTGATCGAAATCCTTCGCCGTCTGACAGAAAAATTCATAACTGCTGTCTCCCAGACCCACTACAGCATATTTTAATGCAGCCAGTTTGGGCGCTTTCTTACTGGCCAGAAACTCGTGCAACTCCACCGCATCGTCGGGAGCATCACCTTCGCCGTGGGTACTGACCACAATGACCAGATGACTCTCTTCTTTGATTTTCTTCGGCTTATAGTCAGCCATGTTGATCAATTCAGCGCTCAGGCCAGCCTGCTCAACAAACTGCTGATACTCCTCAGCCACACCTTTCGCATTACCGGTCTGAGAGCCGTACAGAATGGTCAGCTTAGCATTGGTCTGTTGCGCTGATTGGTCACTAATAGCAGCAACAGGCTGATGAGACTGAGCCAGACCCGCAAGGTAACCGCTGACCCATGTCAGCTGCTGGCCACTGAGCGGTGCAATGGCTTTGTGCAGCTCAGACCACTGAGCCTGACTTAACACACCCGCGGGAGACAAATTTGGTGAATTGGAAGACGACATAAACACACTAACCCGTTAAATATTGTGGCTAGGTTAGCGGTGGCAGGAGAAAACAGGAAAGAATAAATTCAAATGCGTTATTACAGAAAGTGCTTAATTTATATTTTCATATAAACTTTACACTTAGTCAGAGGGATTAAGGGGTAACAGAACAGTCACCCCGTGTTAATTAAAAGTGCACTTCAATGCCTGCAAAAGGCCCCTTAAATTCCATATCCGTGTAAAGATTGTCTACATCATCCAGATCCAGCTGCAACACCCGGTAGCCAAGCTGAAATGTCATATCCACGGCCAGATTATCCAGCCACTGATAGGTTAGGGCCGCCTGGTAGTCATACACTGAGCTGTCGTCTACAGCCAGAAAACTGCCCTCCGCGGTCAACCCCAAGCCCCCAACGGGCGTACCGATTTGAACACGAGAGTAAAGCAATGGCACGATACCACCGAAAGACTGAGCCGACGTTATACTGCTATCGTCTGCATCCCGTACCGTAATCTGCCCATCAAAGTCTTTGGCGTTGAGTCCCAAATCCAGACTAATCAGATCATTGTCAAAGACTTCATAATAGACCACATAATCCATACTATCTGCATAGCCGCCAGAGGCGACGCTGGTGTCTTGAGCGAAGGTCTGTCCGGCAAACGTAAAATCCTGGCTCAGGGTGGTTGTCCCCGATAAATTAAGGTTCTGCCGCCGAATTTTAATATTCGGTAGCAACGGCACCGGGTGCTCTAACGCCACATACAGATTACTGTTTGTCTCGTTATCGAATTCGAAATCTGTAACCGAGCCGCCGTTGGCAAAACCACCCGCAACATCCGTATACCAGACCTGGGCGCCTGCATAAAGACCGAGAAAGGTGTCTGCCTGTACGGGATTAATTAAGCCCGATAACAAGGTGGCAGCAAGTAAACCGCTTTTTATCATGAGTCTATCCCTGATTAAGTAAGTCATTCAGATCGATCAGCGCCGCATTGGCCCTGGAAATGTAATTTGCCATCACCAACGAATGATTGGCCATCATGCCGAAGCCCCCACCATTGAGAATAATGGGACTCCAGATGGTTTGCTGGGTGGCTTCAAGCTCGCGAATAATCTGTTGCAGGCTCACCGTCGCATTTTTCTTCTCCAGCACTTCTGCAAAATCCGTTTCTACGGCCTTTAAAAAGTGCAACAGCGCCCAGCTGGCCCCCCGAGCCTCGTAGAATACGTCATCCAACTCCCACCAACTGGTCTTAGTGAATGTGTCCCTTGCTGTAGGGGTAGACTGACGTGCTTGCGCATCCCCCGCCAGATCGGTGTTTAAGCGGCTTTGTCCGACACTGGCACTTAAGCGCTGTGACAAACTGCCCATGCGTTTCTCGACTTGCCTTAGCCAATCTCTGAGGTTATCGGCCCGGGTATAGAACTGACTGTCATCCACCTGGGGATCAGACAAATTATTCAGGTAACGCTGCAAGGCCTGGATACCATCTTCATATTGCGACTCTGCTGAGGGCAAAATCCAGCTTTGATTATCAATATTGAATTTAGGTTGCGCCTCCACCAGAAAAGGGTTTTCCGAGGACTGAGACTGAGAACGGCTGAGATCTTTGCGCATCGCCAAAGAAAGATCCCTGACCATCTCCAACACACCAAACTCCCACGCCGGCATATTATCCATCAACACCGAAGGTATCATCACATCGTTCGACAGGTAGCCACCCGGCTTATCCATCAAGGTCGCTGTGACACGAATCAACGTACTGGTGGTGGTATAGCCGGGAACGATAGTCTGATTACTCTGCTGAGCCTGGGTTCGGGCGTGCTGATCAACATCAAATACCGAAGGTTCACTGCTCCAGTATATTGCCAGAATATATAACAGGAGCATCACGGCCGTAACGATAAGGGCCACCTTCTTCACACTCAGGTATTCTCTCATAACAAACTCCTTGCTTGGGGTTAATGGTGATGATGCGAAGAAGCTTGGGGCTCGGCAACCGGTGCCTGAAAGGTTAACTCGGTGTCATCGGAAAACAGTAATCGGATAGTCACATTCTGCCCCTTTTGCAATGGCTTTTTTAAACCAAACATCATCAGATGTAAGCCACCGGGCTTAAACGCTAATGTCGTATTGCCTGACAGGGTAACCTGGTCTTGTCTGACCATTTTCATCATTCCCTCGTGCATCATATGATTATGAATCTCCACGCGTTCAACCGACTCCGAGCTGGCACCCACTAATTGCATATCCTGTGAGGATGTGTTTACCAGCTGCATATAAGCTGCAGTATTGGGAACACCGGGAGGTAACAGTCTTACCACAGGATCTTTTATCTCTACATGTGCCAGGCAAATAGCCGGTAGCAGTAAAAATAGACTCAACAGGCCTCTCATCGACTTACTCCTTATGATGATTGTCATACAACAACTGGCCTGTGATTATTCAGCAATTCCAACCTGAAGCCAATGCCTGATGATAATAAGTTCAACAACCTTGTACGGTTTTCTTGTCCCGGATGATCAGATATGCCACCAATGCGATCAATAGTACAGGCCACGCCGCACCGATACCCGCCACAAGCAAAGCCACAAAGACACTGGCCAGCACGATACAAATCACACTGAATACGCTGATGGCTAAAAGTGCGCCCAGCAACACAAAAACGGTTCCCACCAGAATTGCCCCGAATAAGGTCTGAGCCGGCGCTAACAGCGTGTCACCCAGATACACAGAAATGCCACTTAGCGCTTCCAACACCGTCCCCAGGCTCATCACCATAACGGCTGCAATCAACAGTACCAAGAGTAGCTTTTTCATTTTCACACTCCGCCCGAGAGCCCTTTTTTAAAGGGCATCCGGTAAAATAAACGCCGCCACCAAATAGGCCATGGCGACCGCCACAGGAAAGCTGATAAAACAGAGAATAGCTACCAAGCGTATTAACCAGGCAGGGACGTCAAAATGTTGTGCAATGCCTGCACACACACCGGCCACTTTGCCACGGGCTCTGTTTTTACGAATTCGTCTGTCTTGATAAATGGTTTTCATGATCCTACTCCTGTGGCCGCCCGCTTAGGCGGCCTTTGTATTGGCTTTGCGCTTCAATGCATTGACTGCATCATCCAGATATTGCTCACGCTCCATCTTGTCAAACTCGGATTCCAGTGACTCGCTCTTGCCGACGACGTCATACGCTTCAAGCTTGGCTTCCAGTTCATCGATGCGATACTCATAGTGCTCGAATCGACCAATCACCTGCTGAATCTTGTGCTCATCGGCAGAATGTTTAGCCCGTAACCGCGTAACCGCACTTTGTTGGCGACTTTCAAGGGCTTTCTGACGTCCCCTTGCATCCTTGAGTTTCTCCTGCAAACGCTGAATATCGGATTGCAACCCTTGCAATGACGACTCAATCTGGTGCATCTCATCCTGAAACTGTTCGATTTGCTTTTCGCAGTGAAATTTTTGTTCCAGTGCTGAACGCGCAAGTTCTTCCTTCTGTTTACTCATTGCCAGCTCAGCTTTTGACTGCCAGTCAGCGCCTTGTTTCTCGCATCCCTCGATACGACGCTGTAGCCCCTTTTTACTGGCAAGGTGCTGTGCCGTGACGGTTCTTAACTCCACCAAAGCCTCTTCCATTTCCTGTACGATCAGGCGTATTACTTTCTCAGGCTCCTCAGCCTTATCCAGGATGGCATTCAGGTTGGCCTGTACGATGTCGCTGATTCTTGAAAACATACCCATTGTTTTTCTCCAATGCTCATTTTGTGTTGTCTGTCGTTTATCAATTAACGATGGTCACACTAGAGATATCAACTCCTGTGCCAACTCTAACAAAATCATATCCCATTGTTTTTATTTACTTTTTATTCATTTTCTTGGTGAGCGACTCAATAGGGATATGATATTCTTTGTAATTTTGGTGAATTACGCCATCTAAGTAGTCAAATTCGCCAAATTCAAAAAAGGATAAAAAACGTGCCATGCTGCCCCGGTTTTTGGTGTCAATTGCAGCGCGGTATGATGAACCTGATCCGACGACACTGAGTTGCAGGTGACGATGAAAACGATGCAGAAGATGGAAAACTGAAGGGCTTGGAACAATTAACAGAGAATAGGATTACGTGAAGGTAAAGGAATAAAAAACGGTTTCAAACCTTTATTTGACGGGTCTGAAACCGTTATTGCAGGCAGGTGTTCTGGTGATGACCTTCTCAATCAGAGTGATGATCACCGCACCCGCCAGATAGGCCACTACGGGGAGCAGCAGCAAGCTGATCAGATTAAGCTGATCCAACATGCTGTTACTCAGCCTGCTTTTTGGTAGCGTCATCCTGCTGTTCTTTTTGTGCAGGTTTTGCTGCCATATCGGTGATGGTTACCGATGCACCTGGCGTATTGAATACAGAATAGGTGGTGCTGGCTACCGCTTGCTGTACATTTTGTCTGACTTCTTTCTGCGTCACACTGACCGCAGTACTGACCACATGGCCGACAAATTCCTGCAAAGAAATTTCTTTAGCCTGCACATTGGTGCTCATGGCTGTGGCGGCAAAAACGGCTGATGCAATAGTAAGTTTGGTTAACATGTTGTTCTCCTTGGGTTGATAACTAAGTCGCAGAAACTATTGCGATAGTTGTGCCAGGATCACAAAAAAGTTTTATCCCATTGTTTTATAAGTGTTTTCAATACTATTCATGGGTTGGCCCACTCAGCAGGAAGATTGAACACTCACAGGATTTAGTCATATTAACCAGATTATTAGTGAATTTAGCCACCTACTCTTGTGGTTGTGTTTTCCCCAATCGTTGCTGCATCTGTTCGTAGGCATCCAAAAGAAGCTGCCCGGATACGGCATGACGAGCTTGTTCACTCAGGTGTCGGCGCCAGATGCGACCTCCTGGTTGTCCCTGAAATAAACCGAGCATATGTCTGGCCACATGCCAGGGTCTGGCTCCCTGAGCGACCTCACGATCAATATAAGCAACCATGGCCCTGATAACATCAAAGCGGCTGGCAATATCATGGTTGTCAGCGTAGAAACGCGCATCCACCTCGGCCAGAAGATAGGGATTGGTATAAGCCTCCCGACCGATCATGACACCATCCTGGTGCTTCAGATGGTGCTCGGCTTGTTCAAGGGTTTTCACGCCCCCATTAATGCTGATATGCAGGTGCGGAAATTCCTGTTTAAGCTGATATACCCTGTCATACATTAACGGCGGGATTTCACGGTTTTCTTTTGGACTCAGTCCCTTTAACCAGGCTTTGCGGGCATGAATAATAAAAGTATCACAGCCGGCCTCAGCAACCTGTCGCACAAAATCGGTCAGGTGCTGATATTCATCCATATCATCTACGCCAATCCGTGATTTAACCGTGACCGGGATCTTTACTGCACTCACCATCTCCATGACACATTCAGCAACGGTCCCCGGTTCCGCCATCAAACACGCACCAAAGCGACCGTTTTGCACTCGGTCTGATGGGCATCCTACATTGATATTGACTTCGTCATAGCCTCTTGCCTCTGCCCGCAACGCGCACTCTGCCATTGCCTTAGGATCAGAGCCTCCCAGCTGCAATGCCAGAGGGTGTTCTTCTTCATTAAAAGCAAGATAATCTCCCTTGCCAAAGAGAATGGCACCGGTGGTCACCATTTCTGTATAAAGCAGCACATGGTGACTGATTCGGCGCATAAAATAACGAAAGTGGCGATCTGTCCAATCGAGCATGGGTGCGACGGATATCTTACGGTCAAATGGACTAAGCTCTTTGGAATGCGCTTGGGCTTGAGGCAACGTCTTCTCCACTTCAAAGCAAACATGAGGCAATAAACCCTGCATTGTACCAAATTGCGTCGTCTGCATAATCCGTAATCGCAAATTTACTGCACAGAGTGAATCCCTTTCTCACACCGGTTGGTGTGCTAAACTAGCTTCAGGAGCAGGTTAATTATTATAAAAAATGAAGTCAGAACAATTAGTTGAAAAAGCCAGACGGTATTGTGAGAGCAAAGGTGCACGATTCACCCAGTTACGAGAAAAAATTTATGCCATCTTAATCAATAAAGCGGGCGCAACCGGTGCGTACGAACTGCTGGATACACTAAAGGAAACCGAAAACTCAGCCAAACCCGCTACCGTTTACCGCACACTGGATTTTTTACTGGAGTTTGGGTTGGTGCACAGACTCGAATCGAACAATGCCTTTATTGCATGCCATCATTTTGGCTGCAGCCATCCGGTACAGTTTCTGATCTGTGATAGCTGCGGCGAAGTAAAAGAAATTCAATCTGAAGGTCTCAAAGAAACACTCGATGCTCAGGCTCATGCCTTCGGGTTTAAAGTCTCAACCCAAACCATTGAGGCCCATGGCCAATGTGCGCAATGTCAGCAACATTAATTATGGATATGTACAGATTATGAATGTGGAATTTATCAATCCTTTTATCACGTCGTTGGTAAATGTTCTCGCCACCATGGCGCAAACGGAATTAACTGTGGGCAAACCTAAGAAAAAAAGCGACGAGGTGGCGCGTGGCGATGTGTCGGGTTTAATCGGTATGGTCGGCCCTCAGATCAAGGGGTCCTTTTCGATAACCTTCGATGCGCCCCTTGCTCTGGAAATCATGCATAGGATGCTCGGGGAGAAGCCCGCTAAAATTGACGCAGACGTGACCGATATGGTGGGCGAAATAACCAATATGGTCACCGGGGGCGCCAAAAATGAGCTGGCAGGAAAGGGCTATGAGTTTGAAATGGCAACGCCCATGGTGGTTTCAGGCAAACAGCATACGATTACCCATAAGGTCGATGGCCCTAAAATTATTCTGCCATTTAGCAGCGATGCCGGGTCGGCTTACCTTGAAATCTGTTTTGATAAACTCTGAAGTCAGCAAAGGCATGCTTAGGCTAGCGACCTCATCTTGTTGTAATGATCGTCGCGACTAAATAGCTTGAAAAGGACTGTAGGTTTGACGTCGACCTCACTCAATAAACTGATTCAGCGTAGTTACCTCAGATCGGTTCTGGTACCACTGCTGATTGTGGAGTCGGCTCTGGTGGGAATGTATTTCACCGTGGTGTTCCTGATCACCGATCAGCAAATGGCACTGGCATTAAAACAAGCCACTGAAAACCTTAAAACCATCACCCAGCAACAGGCCAAGCAACTGGATCTGAATATCCAGGAAGTGAGCCGCAATGCCTCCCAGCTTCAGCAGCAGTTTAACTATCTTTTTCAAACGCGCCCTCATGCTAACGAGGTGGACGTTGATGAGGGCTACAGGTTTCATGACAATGGTGCGCTGTATCGTCCCCAGCCCACAAATGGCAGTGCGTTTTATTACTCAACGCTACACGGGTTGGACCAGCAAAGCCTGATTCGGGCGAAATGGTCCGAGCAGATGGAGCCCTTACTTAAAGGCATCACCGATACCAATCCGATTATTGCACAGAGTTATTTCAATAGCTGGGATTCCATGGTGAGGTTATATCCGCCAGTTGATAATCTGCCCGAACTGTTTGGCGCGGTCATGGATATTCGCCAGCAACCTTTTTACTATCTGGCAGACGCCCAACACAATCCGCAAAGAACGTCCGTTTGGACGCAGGCGTATTTTGATCCACTTGGCATGGGTTGGATCATCACTGCCATGGCCCCGGTGTATTCTGCACAACGATTGGAGGGGGTGGCCGGTATTGATGTATCCATTGCAGAGCTTGCCGTACAGGTAATTGAGTCTGAACTTCCATGGCAGGCAAGCAGTTTGTTGCTGGACAAGCAGGGCAACATCCTGGCCATTGATCCAGACATTAATGCGACATTAGGCGTAGAGGTGGTTGCCGGGCAGGAATTTGCTGGTCTGATGCAAAAAAGCGTTGAGCGAAAAAGTGAATTCGACCTCCTGTCATTCAGATCCGATCCAATTAAACAGTTTTTTAGCGGATTTCTCAGCCAAAATCAGACATTGCAGGCACTGGACATCGACAACAAACGTTACCTGGTACTGGGGGCTTCCGTTCCCAGCACGCAATGGCATGTTATTGCCATGGTTGACGAGTCGAACCTTTACAGTGAAGCATTAACCACAGAAGCGAAAACTATACGCATAGGCTTTTTAGCGATTGGCGCCCTGGCGTTGTTTTATATGCTCTTTATTTACTTTGCCAAACGTCGTTCAAGAACCCTGTCCAAAAAAATTGCGGAACCTATCCAGGCCCTATCCAGACTCACCTCGGATATCGAGGCCAACAATGAGTTTCAGCCTGTGGCAACGGGCATCAATGAACTCGACCAGTTGCAGGAAAATTTTAAGGTCATGACCACTCAGCTTAATGAACGCCAGCAACATTTACTGGAATCAAAGCTTGAGGGACGAGTGCAACAGGAACGCGCTAATCTGATGAAACAGCTCAGTGAAACAGACAGCCTCACTTCCCTCTCAAATCGGCGTAAACTGGACGACATTCTGGCCAGTGAAATAGGCAGGGCCAGTCGCTATGACACGCCACTGAGTATCATTCTTGCCGACATCGATCATTTTAAGCGCGTTAACGACAAGCATGGACACCTCAAAGGTGATGAAGTCATTAGCCGGGTGGCGCAGCTGCTCAAACACCATACCCGAGAAACAGATACCGTAGGCCGCTGGGGAGGGGAGGAGTTTCTGCTGATCTGTCCGGGAATCGAACAACAGTCTGCAACTGAACTGGCAGAAAAGATTCGCGAAATGATCGCAGCGGAAAAACAAAATGGTGATATTGCGGTGACGGCCAGCTTTGGTGTCAGTCAGTACCGGCAACAGGACACGGTTGATTCATTAGTTTCACGGGCTGATAAAGCCCTGTATAATTCGAAACAGTCTGGCCGCAATCAGGTCAGCGCAGCTCAGTAGGAATGCGGTGTTGCCTTGACCTAACCTTTAAGCTGCAACACATACACAACAAAGATTTTGAACACTATCACTGAAAAAGGGACTGCTTCATGCAAAAAATTACATTAGCTCTGGCAATGTCACTAAGCTTCGGCGCTTCAGCCGCGGAAAATAACCAACATGATCAATGGCTGGGTGGCTTTATTGAGCAATATTATAATGACAGCGGCTATCCGAGCACCGCGAACCCGTTTGATGACGGTCAGGGCATGGGCATCGAATATGGCATGCGCATCAATCCCCGCTGGGCAGCAAGGTTCGAGTGGTCGTCTCTGGATATGGATTATGAAAATACCAGCAACGAAGTATCCGGCGATCGTTATGGTGTCGATGCGCTGTATTTTATGGACAGTGCCAACACCTATCTCTTCGCCGGCATAAAAAAAATGGACATTGCCGACCGCTACAGCCCGGTTAATATCGGGATTGGCCGTCACTGGCACCTCAACGAAAACTGGAAGCTGGTAACTGAATTTGCGGCTTATCACGCGTTTAGTGATGATATTACCGACTACGGATTCAAGCTTGGTCTGGCATACAAATTTGGTGAGCCATCGGGCTCGTCCTATCAACAGACTGAAGCCCAGCCACAGAGCAATTACACGGCTGCGACCACCACGGCACCGACACCAACACCCACGGACTCCGATAATGACGGCGTTTTTGATGACAAGGATGAGTGTGCCAATACGCCAGCAGAAGATAAAGTGGATTCCAAAGGCTGCAGTATCTTTACCGAAGAAATGGTAGAGGCCTCGTTGGACATCCTGTTTGCCAATAACAGCTATCAGGTGAGCAATCCCGATAGTCAGTATATTGCAGACTTTGCAGAGTTTCTGAAACGCTTCCCCGACACCCAGGCGGTGATTGAAGGTCATACGTCACTGGTAGGCGATGCCGCGTACAATCAGCAGTTGTCTGAGCAGCGGGCACAGGCCGTACGTGATGTGCTGATTAGCCGCTATGGCATCAGCGCTGAACGCCTTAAAGCAGTAGGCTATGGTGAAACACGTCCCCTTGACGATGCCAACACCGCTGAAGCGCACAGAAAGAATCGTCGCATTCATACCAAAGTAACGGCAACGAAGAAGGTTAAAGTCACCAAGTAAGTTTGCCTTTCCCGTTGCTGCACTGGTAACGGTTAGCCCCGCTGTCGACCAATAATTGATTGAGCGACAGCGGGTTGTTCGGTATACTATTTTCCCGTCCTGATATGAAGGTGTCCGGGTCTTTTCTGAGTGTTAATCTACACTTGCAAATAGGCACTGTCCGGAGTCCTGTTTCTGTTCAACCCTACTTCTTAGGTTTCAAATGACAAACTATATTTTCGTGACGGGTGGTGTGGTGTCATCACTGGGTAAAGGTATTGCCGCAGCCTCTCTGGCCGCCATTCTTGAGGCCAGGGGTCTGAATGTCACCATGCTCAAACTTGATCCCTATATCAATGTCGATCCAGGCACCATGAGCCCGATCCAGCATGGGGAAGTGTTTGTTACCGATGATGGCGCGGAAACCGACCTCGACCTGGGCCATTACGAACGTTTTATCCGCACCCGCATGAGCAGTCGCAATAACTTCACCACCGGCCGCGTGTATGAAGAAGTGCTGCGCAGAGAGCGTCGCGGTGACTATCTGGGGGCTACGATTCAGGTTATTCCCCATATCACCAATGAAATTAAACGCCGTATTATCGAAGGGGCCGAAGGAGCCGATGTCGCCATCGTCGAGATTGGCGGCACAGTGGGTGACATCGAGTCCCAACCCTTTATTGAAGCGATCCGCCAGTTGGGCACAGAAATTGGCCGTGAACGCGCCCTGTACATGCACCTCACCTTAGTGCCGTTTCTGGCAGCCTCCGGTGAAGTCAAAACCAAACCCACCCAGCACTCGGTTAAAGAATTGCGTTCGGTGGGAATTCAGCCCGATATTCTGGTGTGTCGCTCAGAAGCACCACTACCTTCAAACGAACGCTCCAAAATTGCCCTGTTCACCAATGTTAATGATAAAGCGGTTATCGCCCTGCGTGATGTCGACAGTATTTATCGCATACCGGCCATGCTCAAGTCGCAGGGGCTTGATGAGCTGGTCATTAACCGCTTTGGTCTGGAATGCCCTGAGGCCGATTTGTCCGAATGGGAGCAGGTGCTGTATGCCGAGTCCAACCCCAATGGCGAAGTCACCATTGGTATGATTGGTAAGTACGTGGCACTGCCTGATGCGTATAAATCGGTGAATGAGGCGCTCAAACATGCCGGACTCAAAAATCGCCTGACCGTCAATATCAAATATATTGATTCACAGGACATCGAAACCAAGGGCACTGAATTGCTCGCGGATCTGGATGCGATTCTGGTACCTGGCGGCTTTGGTGAGCGAGGTGTTGAGGGCAAGATTATGGCCGTGCAGTATGCCCGTGAAAACAAGGTTCCCTTTCTGGGCATTTGTCTGGGTATGCAGGTGGCCGTGATTGAGTATGCACGCAATGTTGCCGGTATGGAAAACGCCAACAGTACCGAATTTGATGCTAACAGTCCCTTCCCTGTCGTTGGCCTGATTACAGAATGGCAAGATGCCGATGGCAGCGTCGAAACCCGCTCTGAGGCGTCGGATTTGGGCGGAACAATGCGATTAGGCAGCCAGTTATGCCACCTGATCAAAGGCAGTAAAGTGCATCAGATGTATGGCAGTGAAAGCATCTATGAACGTCACAGACACAGATACGAAGTGAATAATAACCTGCGCCCGAAAATAGAAGCCGCAGGCTTGAAAGTAACGGGTTTATCGACCGATAAACGGCTGGTGGAGATTGTTGAAATCGAAGACCATCCCTGGTTTGTAGCGGGTCAGTTTCACCCTGAGTTTAACTCTACACCTCGTGACGGCCACCCCTTATTTGAGGGTTTTGTGCATGCCGCGGGACACTATCACAAAAACAATAATTGATTGCGCCATTGGCGCCTGCAACTAAGAATAACGCCCTGATTAACAGGGCCTTTGCATTTCAGAGGCAACAACAAGATGTCAAACATTGTTAACGTAATCGGCCGCGAGATCATGGACTCACGTGGTAATCCAACTGTCGAAGCAGACGTGTACCTTGAAAGTGGCGCATGGGGACGTGCCTGCGCACCTTCAGGCGCCAGCACCGGCTCCCGCGAAGCACTGGAACTCAGAGACGCCGATCCGGCTCGCTATCTGGGTAAAGGTGTACTCAACGCCGTGGCAGCAGTCAATGAGCAGATCAAGCCAGCCTTATTAGGACAAGATGCGCAGCAACAACAGCAGCTGGATCGCATCATGCTTGAGCTGGACGGTACAGAGAATAAGGAAAAACTGGGGGCCAACGCCATTCTGGCCGTATCCCTTGCGGCTGCCAAAGCCGCAGCCAATGACAAAAACATTCCTTTGTATCAGCATATTGCCGATTTGAACGGTACGCCGGGCCAATACAGTATGCCCGTCCCCATGATGAATATTCTCAACGGTGGTGAGCATGCCGACAACAATGTCGACATTCAGGAGTTTATGGTTCAGCCTGTTGGCGCCAAGAGCTTCCGTGAAGCCCTGCGTATGGGTGCTGAAATATTTCATCACCTGAAAAAAGTCCTCAATAGCAAAGGGCTGAATACCGCCGTGGGCGATGAGGGTGGCTTTGCACCGAATTTGAAGTCCAATGAAGAAGCCTTGTCTGTGATCATTGAGGCCGTGGAAAAAGCCGGCTATCAAATGGATAAAGATGTCACGCTGGCGCTGGATTGTGCCGCCTCTGAATTCTATCAGGATGGTAAATACGACCTCAAAGGCGAAGGAAAAGTCTTTGATTCAGAAGGCTTCGGAGATTATCTGGCCGATCTCAGCAACCGCTACCCTATCCTCTCGATTGAAGACGGATTGGATGAGAGTGACTGGGATGGCTGGGCCAGTTTGACGAAGAAGATTGGTGACAAGGTCCAGCTTGTGGGTGATGACCTGTTCGTCACCAATACCAAGATTTTAAAGCGCGGCATCGACAACGGGATCGCAAACTCGATCCTGATTAAATTCAATCAGATCGGTTCATTGACTGAAACGCTGGAAGCCATTCGCATGGCCAAAGATGCGGGCTATACCGCGGTTATCTCCCACCGTAGCGGAGAAACCGAGGATGCCACCATCGCCGACCTCGCGGTGGGTACTGCGGCAGGACAAATCAAGACCGGCTCCTTGTGCCGCTCTGATCGGGTCGCCAAGTATAATCAGCTGTTGCGTATCGAAGAGCAACTGGCTGAACGAGCGACCTATGCCGGTCGCCGGGAAATTAAAGGTCAGGCCTGATTGATGGCCAGGGGGCCAATACGGCCCCCTCACTTATGCAGCAGAACCAATCGGACATTTTTCGCCAGGACAGTCAGCAACTGTACTATGCAGAGCTGTGCAACGCTTTGTATGAACGAGAGCTGCCATTGCTGGCTGGTATCGCCAATGAGTCGGTGTTAAGGCGTCGTCTGAAAGGCATCAGTTATCATATCAAACGCGCTGCGCAGGAAATGCTCAAACATCAGGGCCCCCTGCAGATCGATATCCACAATGCCAGTTGGCAAAGCAAACAAGCATCCCGTCCTCCCAAACACGCCGAGCCCACTAAAACGCAGCAATGGTTTACACAGTCTGCCAGTTTGGGCATGCCCGTTCCGGTGCAGTGTGAACACCTTGGCATCCTTCATCTGGAACTGGACAGTATAGACAGGCTCGATGCGGAGCAGCATCGCCTGCATCTGAATAAACACGGTTGGTTCAGTGTTAACGGCGAGCTTTTGCAAAACAATCAAAATGGCTGGGTATACCAACTGGGGTTACCGACCCGCAGTACTATGGCAGCAGCATGCTGTGGCCATGTCTGGAAACATGATAAACGCACGCAGCCACGTACCCTCAGCCTGCGTGAATTATTGTTATCCAACCAGATAAACTGGAAGAGTTTTAAAAAGCCCCTGAAGATGACGGGCTAGTATCACCAGCCTCTGGTGTCAGCCGGTCTATTTAGTAGCGCAGTTCTGGTGGAATCGGTAAGTTTTTCGCTACCGGCTTAGGCCGCTTGCCACGCCCCTTGCGCCAGTTTTTCAACTGATAGACATAAGCCAATACCTGGGCCACTGCCATAAATAGTTTTTCCGGAATTTCATGCTCTGCTTCCGTGGTAAAGTAAATGGCCCGCGCCAGCATCGGTGACTCGACAATCGGCACCTCATGGGCATTGGCAATTTTACGGATATGCATGGCCAGTTCGTCGCCACCTTTGGCGACCAGTATCGGCGCGCGGGTGCCGTGCTGATCATATTTGAGTGCCACAGAGAAGTGCGTCGGGTTGGTAACCACAACATCGGCTTTGGGTACCTCCTGCATCATACGCCGGGCAGCGGCCTGAAACTGAAGCTTGCGGATGCGACTTTTAACTTCTGGGTTACCCTCAGAGTTTTTGCGCTCATCCTTAACCTCCTGTTGGGTCATTTTCATCTCTTCATTATGCTTATAGCTCTGATACGGCACATCAAAGGCCGCGATAGGGATGAGGGAGCAACAGATAATCAGGAATGCCCATCCGAGCAGATCCAGGGCATGCATAATATTACGCGGATACAGTTCCATATCCAGATGCAGGGCTTCATTAGAGAAAAAGCTCAGGGCCAGGTAGGTGCTGACCGCCACGATGACAAACTTGGCCAGTGCTTTTAGCAGCTCAACCAGGCCATTGATACCAAACATGCGCTTAAGACCGCTGATGGGATTGAGTTTACTGCCCTTAGGTGCCGCACCCTGCCAGGTGAAATTATATCCCCCAAGCGCGATGCTGCCGTAAATGCCGGCTGCGGTAACCATCACCATGTAAAGGGCGATGGGGCCAACTATTTCATCGAGCATATTGCCCATGGCCTGGAACATATGATTGGGATCATAGGTTTCATCTCTGGATAACGTAAACATTCGCTCAGTCATTCTGTACATCACTGAAGCGATGGCTTTTCCGAGTAAGATTAAGGCTCCGGCGCTGGCAATCAGTACCAGCGTCGTGGACAGCTCGCGGGAGCGCGCAATCTGCCCCTTCTTGGCAGACTGCTGTTTCTTTTTCGCCGTGGGTTCTTCTGTTTTTTCCTGACCTGCTTCGTTTTCAGCCATCTGTCAATGCTCCGTCGATTGTCTACGCAGGGCAAATGCGTAAAAGCTGGCACATAAACAAAGTTGCACGCTCCCACTGCATTTCAAAGTGATGGGTGAAGTTGTCCATGGTCAGCCAGATAATGATCAGCCCGGCAATCTGGGCGATAGCAAAACCGATGGTGAACACATTTAATTGTGGCGCAGCCTTAGTCATCACTCCAAATGCCAGGTTAATAATCAGCAGGGAAACGATTGGCGCCAATGAGAGTGTCAGCGCCGCCACAAACATCCACCCACCCCAATGGGCCAGTGCTTTAAACTGCTCAGGCTGAAACCAGGCCTCGCCAATGGGAAAGGCTTCAAAGCTCATGACAATCATGCGGATCATGGTTAAGTGGCCGTCCATTGCCCAGAACAACAGGGTTGCCAGAATCAGATAAAACTGGCCCACCGCAGGCACGTTGATGCCATTGACCGGGTCGACAATTGAAGCAAAGCCAAGGCCGGTCTGCATGGCCACGATCTGGCCTGCAATGACAAAGGTGTTAAGCACCAGAGTAGACAGAAATCCGATAGCGATACCTATGATAAGTTGCTGAATCACCAACACCCAGGTACCAACGGAGACCATTTCATCTACCGGCACCGGCGGCACAAGAGGCATTATGACCAGCGTCAGAAACAATGTAAGCAGGGCGCGCACAGGCGGTGGAACCGTCTTGGCACTGATGCCTACCATGGCAGCAAATAATCCGGCAATACGCATAAAGGGCAGCAGCAAATCTGCCAGATACTGCGTCACGGTGCTCGCCATTATCTCCATAGCAACGGATCCTGTTGGCTAAACTGGTGCATAGCTAGCCCACCACCTCAGGAATTCGGGAGACAATGGTAAAGGTAAAGTCCATGATCTGGCTGACCAGCCAGTGCCCGCCCCAGGTCAGTGCCAGTAAGGTAACAATCAACCTGGGCAGAAAGTTGATGGTTTGTTCGTTGATTGAAGTGGCAGCCTGAAAAACCGATACAATCAGGCCCACCACCAGACTCGGCAGGATAATGACCGAGACCAGGATGATCACCATCTGCAGGGCTTCTCTTAAAATTTCAACGAAGACTTCTGGTGACATGGACTAGACCCCCATCCCGAAACTGGACGCCAGCGTGCCAAAAATGAGGTTCCAGCCATCGACCAGCACAAACAACATCAACTTAAAGGGCAACGCCACAATCATCGGCGAGAGCATCATCATCCCCATCGCCATCAGTACCGAAGCCACCACCAGATCAATAATCAGAAAAGGCAGGAAAAGCATAAAGCCAATCTGGAAAGCCGTCTTAAGTTCACTGGTAACAAAGGCCGGGATCAGCACGTTCATGGGCACTTCCTGAGGATCCTGAAACTGACCTTCATAGCCCCCTATTTCGACGAAGGTTTCCAGATCCTTGACCCGGGTTTGCGAGAGCATAAAGGCGCGCATCGGCTGTTTCGCCCGCTCATAGGCCTCCACTGACGTAATGTCTTCGTTCAGATAGGGCTGCAGCGCCATTTCATTAATCTGCTCAAACACCGGCGCCATAATAAACATACTTAGAAATAAGCTGACACCGATGAGAATCTGGTTTGACGGGGATTGCTGCAATCCAATTGCCTGACGCAAAATCGACAGCACCACAATAATGCGGGTGAAAGAGGTCATCATCATGATAAACGCCGGGATCAGGCTCAAGGCCGTCATGATCGCCAGCGTTTGCAACGTCATGGTGTAATCCTGACTGCCATCAGGATTAGTCGTGACCGTCAGCGCTTTGACACCCGGATTAGCCCAGGCCCAATCAGGCAACAGCAACAATACCGCCAGAAGCAGCCATAAAATCTTATTCATCAGCCGCTCCCGGAGTTTTCTTGTTGCCCTGCATAAACTGACTGAGCTTGTTCTTGAACTGCTCACCGCTTGAGCTGTTTACCTCTATGGGTGTCTGAAGGCGGGCAAGATGGTTAATGTTCTGACTGGTCACCCCAAGCAGAAATTGCTCCTCGCCCACTTCGACCACCATGATCCGTTCTTTAGTGCCCACGGACATTGAGCCAATGAGTTTAAACTGTGCACTGCCGCTGTGAGTGACATTAAACCGTCGCATCAGGTAGCCCAACATGAACACCAGGGCCACTACCAGGGCTAATGACAGTAAAATTGACACATAGTCAGCAGGACTGCTTAACGGAATATTGTCGGCGGAAACAGGAAGGGAAAATCCGGCCAAGCTGCAAAGCAGCAGCTTAGCCATTGATTTAGCGGAGTTTTTTGATCCTTTCGATTTGACTAATAACATCTGTAAGGCGAATACCAAATTTATCGTTGACGACTACTACTTCTCCATGAGCAATCAACGTGCCATTTACCAACACATCCAGTGGTTCGCCGGCAACCCGGTCAAGTTCCACCACGGAGCCCTGGTTCAATTGCAATAAATTTCGGATACTGATGTTACTGCGTCCCACCTCCATAGAGATGGTGACGGGTATGTCGAGAATGGTATCCAGCTTACGCTTTTCTTCACCACTGATCTCAGGCTTGTCTTCTAATTCGTCAAGCTCTGCTACCTGAACATTATCCCGTTCATCGTCGCTAGCAGGGGCGTCGCTGTCACCGCCTTCTTCGGATTCTGCCTGTTCGGCCATGGCAGCCGCCCAGTCATCCATTTCGTCATCTTTTTTGTCATCATCTTCGGTGCTCATACGCTACCTCATCTCTTTCAGTCACACCCGCATAGCGGGGCATATTACAAATCATCTTCCAGGCTTGCCAGTTCAGCATCGCTGTCTAGACGTCGACCATTTTTCGTTAATAACTGCAGTTCTGATTTCACAGACGTAGGACGGGGAATCTTCTCCGTGATCTTCAGCGCCACATTGTCCCGTGAACGTCCCATCTTTGTGCGGAAGGTAGGTAAGTCTTCCACATACATAACCACATGCTCGGGCATTTCTATGGGGATAACGTCGCCGGCCTTCATATCCATGATCTGTTGCAGACTAAGTTCCAGGTCCAACAGACTGGCAGATATTTCCACCTGCACATCCATAATTTCATCCCGTAACGCCTTACTCCAGCGCAGGTCAGTGTCTTCCTTGTCGCTCTGTACCCCGGCATCCAGTAATTCACGTATGGGCTCCAACATGGAATATGGCAGGGCAACGTGAAAATCACCGCCGCCACCATCAAGTTCAATATGGAAAGAACTGATCACGATCACTTCTGTGGGACTAATGATATTGGCCATGGCGGGGTTCACTTCTGAGTCCAGATACTCAAAAGACACGTCCATGACCGGCGACCAGGCTTCTTTATAATCCTCAAATACCAGTTTCAGTAACATCTGGATAATGCGTCGTTCTGTGGGCGTAAATTCACGCCCTTCAATTTTGGCATGGTAGCGTCCGTCACCACCGAAGAAATTATCCACCAGTATAAAGACCAGTCTTGCTTCCATGGTAATCAGTCCGGTCCCCTTGAGCGGACGGAAACGCACCATGTTGAGACTGGTCGGAACAAACAAGGTATGCACGTACTCACCGAATTTGATCATCTGGATGCCATTTATTGACACCTCAGCACTGCGGCGCATCATGTTGAACAAACTCACCCGCATATGACGGGCAAAGCGCTCATTGACAATTTCCAGTGTCGGCATACGACCGCGGACAATGCGATCCTGTGAAGAGAAATCATATTCGAGTGCCGAGCCGCTGGACTCTGACGACTCAACATCTTCCTCTTCTACATCATCGACACCGTGTAACAGCGCATCAATTTCGTCTTGTGATAGTAGATCGCTCACATCAAATTCCTATTGCATAACAAAACCGGTGAATAACACCTGCGATACCACTTCCCTGCCGGTAATTTCTTTCATTGCCGCTTTCACTTCCTTCACAGCCTGCTCTCTGATCGCCGCCTTACCTGCTTCTGTGACCAGATCATCGGCATTGGCAGAGCTGAATACCTTAAGTAACGTGCCTTCAATCATGGGAATATGCATCTTGGCCGTTTCTTCGTTATCGGGCCCGCGTACCAGTAACTGAACCTTTATCTCTACAATCCGATCCCTTCCTGAACCAGGCACATTGAACACAAAAGGACGTGGCATGGCCACATACAGCGCCGTTCCCATCTGCGCTGTTGATGCCGCAGGTGCACCGCTGTTGCTGTCTGATGAGGACGCCGTACTGCTCATAGGCTGCTCCTCAGTAGCGGCCTCGTCACCGCCCATAAACATCCAGGCTCCCACACCGCCACCAATCAGCACCAGCGCCACAACGATGATCAGAATCAGCTTCTTCTTACTGCCACCGTCTTCCAGTTCAAGTTCTTTTTCAGCCATGTTTCTCTCAGTTCAGTTACACCTTGCTACCATTATCCGCAAGGGCTCACCGTTAAAGCAAACTTCTTTTACACAAAGTAGTCAATTCCACCTAAAGCACCATTGGCGAGGCGAATTTCCTGCCCCTGCTGAGCGCCTGCCTGCTCCGTCAGTTCATCTTCGGTGTTGGCTAAACGCCCCTTCCCTTGTTGCTGGGCATCACCTTCAGCGCCACCTTTGTTCTGCTGCTCAACGGAAGACTGGCCTAATTCAATTCCCCGCTCTGCTAACATGTCTCTGAGGCGCGGAACAGCTTGATCGAGCATGTCCCGGGCCTGTTGTGACTGCACCACAAAACTGACACTGGCCTGTTCACCGTTCATGCTGATTCGAATTTGCATGCTGCCTAAATCCGGCGGGTCCAAACGGATATCTGCACTCATGTTACCCTGATTTACCAGCATCCTGACCCGTTCGGCCAGTTGTCCCGCCGCTTCAGGCCGGGCGATGTTCACCGCCCGTTCCATTACCGTATTGGCGGTAGTCTTGGCAGACTCCGTAGCCGCCTGAATATCCGCTCCAGCGACTCGCTCTGCGGCGGCCGACACCGCAAAAGGTGTATTCACCTCACTGCGGGTTGCAGATGCTGAGGCAGGCATGCTTTCCGCCAATTGTTTCACGGCCTGCATCATTTGCTGTTGTTCAGGCTGCACGGTCGTTTCGGTGCTCATTGCCCGGCTCACCAAAGACTGTAAATCGAGTCCCGGCTCTCTGCCCTGCTGACGCTGCTGCTTAAACTCTTCAATTCCGGCTTTGAGGTTGTCGATAAAGCGATTAACCACGACAGCATCACCGTCTTTGACGGGTAATTGTTCAGCCAGTTTCTGCAAGGTCTTGTCTAATTCTGGCTCAGGCAAACGGGCTAGCTGCTCCAGTGTCATGCTTGTTTTAAGGGTATCTTTGGGTTCATTACCTGTTTTAGGCTTGTCCACCATCGGTGCCACATTACTTGCCGGCAATGAAGATGATGCGGTGAGCTCCTCGGTCACCTTTATCGCGCTTTGCTCCGCCAAAGGCCTCAACTGCGCCGGTTTGGATTCATGCTCGAGCACATCTAACAGTTTGCGGGCTTTACTGGCAGCGGAATCTGAAGATCCTTCCTTCCCGGATTGCAGCACCTGATTCTGCGCGGCAGCCAGCCGTGCGTCACCATCGACAGGCTTACCCGCCATGGATTTTTCATTGGCCAGCAACAGGGCCAGCACCTGCGCGCCCAACTCATCAGCGGCCTGCTCTTGCCCCTGAGACTGATTCAGTAAAGCCTGCAATTCATTCAGCTTGTCCTCACTGATAGCGTGTTGCTGAACCTTTTCGGCATCCAGCCCCCACTTTTCCAGCAATGCTTTATGTTGGTCACTTAAGGTTTGCGAGGAGGTATCTGTCAGCGAACTGTGTTCCGCTTTACCTTCTGTCGTCTCAGCACTGTCTGACTGGGATTGGCTCACCAGCTTATGCACCAGCTCCAACCATTGCTGAGCCTGTTGTTCTTCATTCTCAGCGGTTTCCCCTTTGTCCGCTGCTGTCTCAGTGTGTTGGACAAGCGGTTCTTTGGCGGCGTTTTCTTCTGATACCTGACGATCCTCAGACGGCTTTTTCACCGTATCATCGGCCTTTGCCACAGGTTCCGTCTTTTCCCGAGCATAGTCTTCAGACCGCTTATCGGTCGGGCGATGTTCGTCACCTGATGTCTTTTGCGAACGTTTAGTACCAGCCGCCTCGTTCTCATGCCGGGGCTCTGATGCGCCCTCAGCTTGCTTTTTATCCTGGACATGGTGGGCTGACGGGCGCTCTGTATTGTTTTCCTGCGTTTTCCTGCGCTGACGCTGCTCTGACTGATGACGATGAGCTTGTTCTGCAGCCGAATAGTCATCCCGCTGCTGCTGCAAATGGCGCGAAAATCCGTCCTGTGACTCTGGTTTGATCTCCACCTTGGCCACATCAATGGAACTGGCGGCAATTTCAGGACGGGATACGGCAATATGTTGCATCATGGGCCTATTCGCTCTGTTAATCGTTACTTGCTGATTTACTCAGCCACCGGGTCTGCGTACGTGCAATCCTGCGCTGGTAAAGCCTTTCACACCGCCAGTCAGCGTATCTGATGAACCGCTCTGACTGGCTTTGCCAATGAAGATTGCAAATAGTGTTCCAGTGTTATTAGCCAATACCAATTTTGTCTTTGAGTCACCATTCACACGCATGTAAAAGGCGGGGGACTTAGCACGGAGGAATGAGAAAGATTAAGCCTGTTTGCGTACAAAGCGCTGGGTAGCAATCTCATCCAGCATGGCCTGCTCTTGGCGGGCTTCGCGCTGCAACTGTAGCTGCTGTTTTTTGTCGATCAGCATCTCCACCGCTTTTCTTTTCTGTTGCTGCTTTAACCACAGCCCTTTTCGCTGCTCGGCGGCGGCTCTGGCCTGCGCCAGTACCCGGGTTTGCTGTGTGCAGGCACTGTCTAGCTTGTCAATAAAGGCCTGATGCTGACCGAAGGACATGGCACCCAAGCCCTTGTTGGCACGCTGTTGCAATTGACGCAGATAGTCCAGCCGGTAACTTTGCAGTCCGGTCAGTTTGCGCTGATTGTCCTGAACGTTTTTTTGCGCCAGATAATAGTCCTGAGCAAGCTTATCCTCTTTACTGCGCTCCCACTGTGCCACCTGTTCAAGCTGCTTAGTTGACATCGCCTAACCCCTGCGCCAACTGTGTCATATTCTCGAGACTCTCATCATAAGGTAAAATCTGCTTCATACCTTGCTGCAAAAATTTATTGATCACCGGCTCGGCCTTAATCGCCAGATCGATACGCGGATCGGTACCCTGGGTATAAGCGCCAATACTGATCAGGTCACGGTTCTGTTGATAGGTTGAGTAGACCTGACGGATGCGTCTTGCAGAGGCTTCATGTTCTGCACTGACGACCATCGGCATCACCCGGCTGATAGAGGCTTCTATATCCACTGCCGGATAGTGCCCACTGTCCGCCAGGCGTCGCGATAACACCACATGGCCATCAAGAATTGCCCTGGCAGAATCGGCCACCGGGTCCTGCAAATCATCGCCTTCAGTCAGTACAGTAAAAAAGGCCGTGATCGCCCCCTGGTTGCCGCTTCCATTGCCAGCCCGCTCCACCAATGCCGGCAGACGGGCAAACACTGAAGGGGGATAACCTTTGGTTGCCGGTGGTTCCCCCACCGCCAGCGCGATTTCACGCTGTGCCATGGCATAACGGGTAAGCGAGTCCACCAGCAACAGCACATTCATACCCTGATCTCGGAAGTATTCGGCAATGGCTATGGCGGTTTCACACCCCTTCAGGCGCATCAGCGGAGAGGTGTCAGCCGGCGCCGCCACGACTACGGATTTCTTGCGTTCTTCTTCGCCGAGGATGTCCTGAATAAATTCTTTGACCTCCCGGCCACGTTCACCCACCAGTCCTACCACGACCACATCCGCAGAAGTGCCTCGGGTCATCATCCCCAACAATACGCTTTTACCCACACCAGAGCCGGCAAACAACCCCATTCGCTGCCCCACACCCACTGTAATCAGCGAGTTGATTGCCCGCACGCCAACATCCAGAGCCTGCTTAATGGGCCTGCGCAACAGCGGATTAATAGGCGGTCGAGACAGTGGAATGCGCTTTTCAGGCACAATGGCGCCAAGGCCATCTAACGGATTGCCATTGCCATCCACCACGCGGCCTAACAGATCCATTCCCACAGGAATGCCAGGTTCACGATCAAGAGGCTGCACTCTTGAACCCGGCACAATACCCCGCACCGCTTCGGTGGGCATGAGGTAGGTCACCGATTCGGCAAAACCGACAACTTCTGCTTCGATTTCGCCATCCACCGTCTGCACCAGACACTGGCTGCCCACCGGCATCTGACAGCCTACAGCCTCCAGTGTCAGGCCTATACCCCGGACCAGCTTTCCTGCTGCCACGGCATGTGCCTGGGGCACCTGGGTCTGGTATTTACGGACTCTTTCGAGCAATGAAGCGGTCATAGGAGAATTAATCCTGCTCGGGCCTGCCGGAAGACAAGCCCTGTTCGAGTAAAAATGTGTCCAATACCTGGCGTACCCGCCTTTCTACCGATAAGTCCACGGCGTTATTCTGGGTAACAATGTCACAACCACCGCGGGTCATGTCCGGGGTTTCAATTAATTGCCAGTTATGCGACTCAATGTCCGTGGCAGAAAAATGCTCACGAATCAGCTGAACATCTTCCGGGTGTAAATGGATTTGGTAGCCTTTCTCCTGAATAGGCAGCACTTTGAGTCCCTCGCTGAGGGCCTGTAAAATCACTTTGTCATTGGTTTGTACTTCTGTGCGAATCACCGCTCTGGCCAGAGATACCGCCAACTGAACCAGTTCTTTCTCCAGCTCGTCGTCCACTTTTGCCACTGGCTCAACGAGCTGCTGAATCAGGCTTTGCCACTCAGCAAGTTGTTTGTCCACCTGCTCCCTGGCAGCTTCCAACCCCTCAGCCTTGCCTTCTTCAAGGCCCTTTTCGGTACCCTCAGCCAGACCTTTTTCCTGTCCTTCCTGATAGCCTTTTTCGAAGCCTTCCTTTTGTCCCAGCTCAAAGCCCTCTTGCCAGGCATTGTGGCGAATCTCTTCGATTTCTTTGGCCGTCGGTGGCAGCACCTCCTCATCTTCCTCGGGAGGTTCATATTTCCAGTCGCTGGTACGGTTTAAAGCGTTCGTTCTGTCAGGCTCTATCTCACTCTCGTCTTCTACAAACGGCAGTTCCCAGGAGCGCACCTGTTCTTTTTGTTTTGCCACCGCGTCTTTATCAGCCGTCATACCACCTGAAACCTCAAAGCCGTTGCGCGAAGGCCCATGGTCATACCCTTACAGGAATTCATCACCACCGCCGCCTCCGAGCATAATTTCGCCTGCATCGGCAAGACGTCTCGCCACAGAGAGAATTTCTTTTTGCGCCGCTTCCACTTCACTGATGCGTACCGGTCCCATTGCCTCCAAATCATCCAGTAGCATTTCGGCGGCACGTTTTGACATGTTCTTGGTAATTTTATCTTTAAGGTTGTCATCGGCGCCTTTAATGGCTTTAAGCAGGGCCTCTTGCTGCACTTCCCGAAGCAGTGTCTGAATCGCCCGGTCATCCACGTCTGCCAGGTTATCGAAGACAAACATCAGATCCTGAATCTGCTGACTCATTTCTTCATCCTGCTCACGGATGGCATCCATCAACTGCCCTTCAATATTGGTATCCAGATAGTTCATGATATCTGCAGCAGATTTCAGACCACCCATCTTGGCAGCCTGAGCGCCGGCCTGACCGGCAAATTGTTTTTCCATAATCTCGTTTAATTCCTGCAAGGCAGCGGGTTGAACCTCTTCGAGGTTAGCGATACGCATCATCAGATCCAGTCTGACTTTCTCAGGGAATTGGGCCATGATTTCAGCAGATTGTTCAGCTTCCAGATAAGACAACACAATGGTCTGAATCTGCGGGTGCTCATTACGAATAATGCTCGCCACCTGCTTGGAATCCATCCACTTCAGTGAATCCAGTCCTTTGGCCCCACCCCCCATCAGGATCTGATCGATGAGGTTGGCGGCTTTATCCTCACCCAAGGCCGCGGTCAGAGCTTTTTTCACAAATTCCTGGCTCTGGAAGCCAATGGTGCTGTAATTCTGAATTTCTTCGATAAAATGCTTGTGCACCGCGGTGATTTTATTCTGGGTCATGTCCTCGATACTGGCCATGGACGAACCCAGTTTTTGCACTTGTTTGGGCTCCAGATGTTTGAGGATCTGCGCCGCGTCCTCCTCAGACAGACTGAGTAGCAACATAGCAGCTTTTTCCACGCCCTCGAGTTTACTGACATCGTAGCCGGACGCTTCCTGCTCCTGTTCCTGAATCATTTGTTTAGCTGCCATTATTACTCATCCTGCATCAACCAGCCTTTTACCACCTGTGCAGACAACTCGGGCTCATTGGCCACCAGGGCGCGCACCGCTTTGAGCACATCTTCATCTTTATGCAGATCTGGCAACATCAATGAACCATCTGAGTTGAAGCCGACCTGCCCTTCGTCAAACTCCTGCGACAGCATGCTGATGGTCTCATCGCCCAGATCCAGGCCGGCATCCGCATCAAAGCTGTCTGCTTCGTGCGTGTCTTCAGGGTAAATCAGTCTCTTAAGCATGGGGCGTACGATGGCCAGAATCAAGGTCATAATAACCAGACCTCCCACCAGCAGACGCAGCGCCCGCATAAACCATTCCTGCTCCCAGATGGGGGTTTCCACCAAACCGATATCTTCGATACGTTTAAACGGAATGCTGACCACTTCCAGCGAGTCGCCACGGGTGACATCAAAGCCAATGCCACCTTGCAGCAAACGACGAATATTCAGTAATTCTTCCTGACTGCGAGGCACATTTGAGGTCGTGCCATCCTCTGCGGTTTGCTGAATATGGTCCACCGCCACCGATACACTCAGACGCCTGACCACGCCCGTTTGCTGTTTAGTGTGGCTGATGGTGGTGTCTAACTCATAGTTGCGGGTGGCTTCTTTGTGAGAACGGCCCGGTAACGAGCGGCCCTGAGCGCCACCATTTGCTTCCTCTGGAATGTCCGACTCCAGCGGCGGCTGATTGGTCAATGCGCCGGGGATACCAGCAGCAATGCCGCCTACGGTATTATCCTCTACGGTCATTTCACTGCGAACCGCAGGTAAATCAGGGTTATAACGTTTCTGGGTTTGCTCCACCGAAGTGAAGTCCATGCTGACATCGACCTGAGCGGTATAGTTGCCCAGCCCCAGCACGGGAATAAGGATAGAGTCGATTTTTGACAGGGTTTCCGCTTCACGGCGCTGTTCAATTTCATATTCTTTGCGCGCCCGCGCTGACTCCGCATCCTGAGAGCCTGAGTTGAGCAAACGACCATTGCTATCGGTGACGGTGACGCGGTTTGGCTCCATCCCCTGCACGGCAGAAGCAACAATATCAACCAGTGCGTCCACTTCCTGACCAGACAGCACTGAGCCCCGTTTGAGGGTAACGACCACGGTGGCACTGGGTTTTTTCTCGACCCTGGCAAACACACTTTCTTTAGGCATGGCCAACAAGACATTGGCACGGGTTACCGCACTGATACTCTCTATGGTGCGGGCAATCTGTTGCTCACGGGCATGTTTAAGACGCTCTTTCTCTACCCGCTGACTGACACCAAACCCCATGTCCTGCATGATAATATCGGTGCCGGCAGAGGGTTCCTGTGATATCCCCTGTCGGGTCATGCCCAGTTTGATGTCCTGATATTGATTTTCGTTAACGTAAATGACGTTGCCATCGAGGCGATATTCAATCTGATTCAGATCCAGATAATCGAGGGTTTCAATCAACTCTTCTGTGGGCATTTTTGCCAGCGGTCTGAAATCAGGCTCTCTGGCCCAGATGACAATAAACACCGCGATCGCCACACATATTACCAGGGCCACAATCAAGGTAATCTGACGCAGCAGATCCAGGCCGCCGAGACCGTCAACAAACCCCGATTTTTGTTCCTGAGTATCATCATCCAGATTGTTATCACCGGATACGGCTAACTCAGTACTTGTTGCTTCAGCCACCTGTTATCTCCTCGGCATATCTGCGCCTGATCGGCGGCACAGATAGATTGGCATAGTTAAAATCGATACGTTCTGGCTTACACCGGCATGTTCATGATGGTTTTATAGGCTTCCAGCACTTTATTGCGCACCTGCACCGTGGCTTCAAAGGCGATACCGGCCTTTTCCTTGGTAATCATGACGTCCGCCATGCTCAGGTTGGGATCGCCCATCTCAAAGGCGCGTTGCGCGTCACGAGACTCCCATCCCATGCTGTTCACCGTTCCTAATGCTTCTTTGAGCATATCGCCAAAATTCTGTGAACTGGGATTGGTCACCAAGGGCTGTGCTTGACCCAGGCCACTGTTGGCCTCACTGGCCAGCGCCTGTAACTGGCTGTAAAGAGAGTCGGCTTTAATTTCCATGGTTGTGCTCCAAAGAAAACTGATTTTTGACAGTTAAAGATACTTTGGACTGATTAAAGCAATACTGATGCCACCTTTAATTAGGCTTTAAATACAATAACTTATAGTGGAATTTTGTGAACATGTCGAGATTTTGACTAAGGATATGAGGGGGAGCGTTGGCGCTGTACAGGGGCCACTGACGGCCCCTTCTCTGTTGGCTTCAGACGTTTTTGACATACCAGGGCATGGTCAGACTGATACCGTCGAAAATGCGAAACTGCGGATCATAGCCGAGCAAGCTCTGTCCTTTGCTGACATCCGCCTGAGAATGGCGCACATCACCGGCTCTGAAATCACGGTAAACCGGCTTTTTCGTGTAGGCGACGCCCTGTTCAGCCAACGCATCTTTGATCGCCTGAAACAGCTGATTCAGGGTGGTTCGGTCACCCAACGCCACATTAAACACTTCACTGTTTTTCAGTGGCGTCATCGCAGCAAGGATATTCATCTGCACCACATTATCGATATAACAGAAATCGCGACTGGTCTCGCCGTCACCATTGATGAATACGTCTTCACCGTGGTTCATGGCCGCTGTCCATTTGGGAATCACAGCCGCATAGGCGCCATCGGGATCCTGACGACGCCCGAACACATTAAAGTAGCGCAATCCGGTGCTCTTAAACCCATAAGCCCGGTCAAACACATCGGCATACAGCTCATTGACGTATTTAGTGACAGCATAGGGCGATAACGGCTTGCCGATGTTCTCTTCCACTTTGGGCAATGCCGGGTGATCCCCATAAGTGGAACTGGACGCCGCATAGACAAAAGCTTTAACCCCCTCTTCCTTGGCGGCACTGAGCATGTTTAAAAAGCCGCTGATATTCACCTCGTTAGAGGTAATCGGATCGTTTAAAGAACGGGGCACCGACCCCAACGCGGCCTGATGCAATACCCGATCGACACCTTTGACCGCATCTCTGCAAACCGCTTTATCGCGAATGTCTCCTTCGATAAAACGAAAATTCTTCCAGCCACTTTCTCCTACCAGCGCTTTGACTTCGTCCAGATTTCGCTGATGACCGGTTGCAAAGTTATCCAGCCCAACTACCTGTTGATTAGCTTTGAGCAGGGCTTCCACAAGATTTGAGCCGATAAAGCCTGCCGCACCGGTAACCAACCAAACCTGAGGCTGTTGCTTAAGCTCTGTGAGTACCTTTTGATAGCGTTCCATGACCATCATAGTCTCCTGTCTGTCAGTGATTTATCCAGCGCGTATTTGAGGTCGTAAATGACGCGCTTTTCCTTACATAAACGATCGAAGGTAGCCCGGTCATATTGCCGGAATTCATTGTGCGCAACCGCCAGGATCACCGCATCATATGCATTTTCAGAGGGGCGCTTGAGTAATTCCAGACCATATTCATGCATCGCTTCCTCGGCATTCGCCCAGGGATCGTAAATCTCAACACTGGCGCCATATTCACTGAGTTCACTGACAATATCCACAACACGAGTGTTACGCAGATCTGGACAGTTTTCTTTAAACGTCAGGCCTAATAGCAGCACCTTTGCCTGTTGCACCTGGATACCCTTTTGGATCATACATTTGACCAGCTCAGACACCACGTACTTACCCATGCCGTCATTAAGACGACGCCCCGCCAGAATCATTTCGGGGTGATAGCCAATGGCCTGCGCCTTATGGGTAAGGTAATAGGGATCCACACCGATGCAGTGGCCCCCCACCAGGCCCGGACGAAACGGCAAAAAGTTCCACTTGGTACCGGCGGCTTCCAATACTTCGAGTGTATCGATGCCGAGTTGATTGAAGATGATGGCAAGCTCATTGATCAACGCAATATTCACATCCCGTTGGGTGTTCTCGATGACCTTAGCCGCTTCGGCCACCTTGATAGTACTGGCTTTATGGGTACCTACGGTGATGATCTCTCGATACAGAGAATCCACCAGTTCCGCTATCTCCGGCGTTGAACCAGACGTCACTTTCTTAATGGTGGAGACACGGTGCTCTTTATCACCGGGGTTTATCCGCTCAGGACTATAGCCTGCGTAGAAGTCTTTATTAAATGTCAGCCCCGACACCCGCTCCAGTACCGGCACGCAGTCTTCTTCGGTGGCGCCAGGATAAACCGTACTCTCATAGATCACGATGTCACCGGCTTTGAGCACTTTACCAATGGTTTCACTGGCTTTTATCAAAGGTGTCAAATCAGGGCGCTTAAAACTGTCAATCGGTGTCGGAACGGTGACGATAAACACATTTGCCTGTTTAAGTTCCTCCAGCTGATCGGTGAAACTCAACTTCTTGGCTTGTTGCAGTTCCTCAGAGGAAACCTCAAGGGTTGCGTCCACGCCTTTCTTAAGCTCAGCGATACGTCGGGCATTGATATCAAAGCCAATGACGCTGCGCTTTTTTGCGAATTCCGCTGCCAGTGGCAGGCCAACGTAACCCAGACCGATAACGGCAACCCTTAAATCTTTTAGCTCCATAACTGCGTCCTGATCCCATCTGCTATTTTTTGTTGTGCAATGTTTAATACGCGCCCGGAATTTTCCACAACGCGTAACACCTGGCTATATGGTGAGGCATTTACCGGACAAGTCAATGCAAAAAACCGTCACAGGCCCTCCAGATACGCATCGATATCTTCTTCAAGCTCTGCTTCTTGCTCTGACTTTTCTACCTCACCATCTTTAATTCTGTATTCAAGGTTTTGCAGGTAGATATTGCGCACCATGGCATAAGGGTCAACGGCATTGTTAATCAGCTCTTCCTGCTGAATCAGTGACACGCGGGTTTCCAGCGCCTTAATCAGTCGCCTCGCCAGACTCAACTGCCAGCTTAAATCGTCCAGAGGGAAATAGGCAGAGTCGACTACCATGCTGGCGCCACCTCTGACATCTCTGGGGCCAAGAGCAGGCAACATCAGGTAAGGGCCTGCTCCCACTCCCCAAACACCCAGCACTTCTTCAAATTCCTCTTCTTCACGGTTAAGCCCCATGTCGCTGGCCACATCAATGGTGCCTAACAGACCCAGGGTCGAATTTACTACAAAGCGTCCGATGCTGACCATGGACTCGCCCACTTTACCTTGTAACAGGTTATTCACCGAATTGACCGGCTCTTCGAGATTAACGGCAGCGTTGAGCAGCCCCGTGCGGGCAAAGCCGGGCATGTATTCGGCATAGGCCACGGCCATCGGTCTCAATAGGTAAGGGTCGAGGTACTCCCAGTTAAAGGTCCATACAGCCCGATTGAAGTCTTCCAGAGGATCATTAATCGCCTCCCCCGATACAGGAGCAGGGGCGTTGGTCTGGCTGATGGAGGAAGCATTCTGCCCAGCCTGCTGTTCTACTTGCGGGGCGGATGCACAGCCCGCCAATATAAACAGCAACGGCAGCAGCATGGGTATCAGTTTAGTCATTCAATTTCCTTATTTATCACAATCTTCTCAAGCATTTGGGTACCGGATGCAAGGCTAACCTGAATGTGCCCCTCAAGCTCACCGGCCATCGCGCTGACATCGGCATCTTCGGAGATACGTGCAATCAGCTCGGCCTGATGCAGGTCTGACAAACGATAATCGGCTAGCATCGCATTGTCGTCACTCAGGGTAAGACTGACCGGTAAATCAGTCAGCGGCTGCCTGATAACCGCAGCAGGCATATTCCCGCGCTGGGGATCGCGGGCAAATACAATTAAATACCCTTGCGCAGGTAGTTTTTCTTTAAGGGCCGGTGTAATACTGACCTCAACTGTCAGTGACGTAGCGTCGTCGTTATCGGGCCCACTCAGTTCAGCAATGCGCTCTTGCACCGAGGCATACATAGGGTCGCTGACCGGTAACTGTTGTTGAAGCTGCCGCCAGCTGTCGAGGGCTTTTTGGTTGTCACCAAGTTGCGTTGCAGCAATCGCCCTCAATCCGATGGCACTGTGATTGTCCGGCTCCGTTGCGATGAGCTCATTCAGTAATGCCAGCGCGCGCCTGAGGTTGTTTTCTTGCGCGGTCATTACCAAGGCCTGAGCCAGACTCATCCTTGCGCTGGCGCGTTGTGGATCCAGCTGCAACGACTTTTCATAGGCTTCTATGGCAGAATCAAAGCGATTCAGGCTGGCATGCAAGCGCCCTAATAATAACCAGCCTTCAGGGGCTTCAGGCTGGTGCCACAGGCGTGTTCTTAAGGCCAGCGCGAAGGTCTGTAACTCCTCGGCTGAAATACTCGGGTCGGCTTCCACCACTACCCGCTTACCCAACTCAGCAAGACGACTGTTAGCCTCCTGCCAGTGCATTAAGGCTCCGATCTCATTCGCTTTCCAATAGCTTCCCGCTGCCACAAGCAATGCGACCAACAATCCTGTTACCACTACCGGCAACGAAAAACGCTTGCCTGTTAAGGTGACCGCACCTTGCTCCTGAGCCAGGGCCAGTTTAAGTTCCAGCTCAGCCTGGCGCTGATCCTCCCGGCTGATCAGCCCCTCATCCGCTTCCCGCTGCAATTCACTGAGCCGCTCGCGGGTCAGTTGCACATTCAGCGCCTGACTATCTGCGCCGTTCTCTTTTTGTCGGCTGAACAGCCATGGCCAGGCAATCAGTACCAAAGCAAACAGAAAAAATGCGCAGGCCACACCCCAGAACACTATCACTTATCATCCTCCAGCCACTTTTCGGCCTTTGCCAGCATCGCTTTATCGAAGCCTTTTTCCTGTGTTTTACGCCGCCGTATCAGGACCACCAACACCAGCCCCATAAACAAAACCGGTCCCATCCACAGCATTAATGTCAGAGGATTGAGTGGCGGCTGATAGTAAACAAAATCCCCATAACGTTGCTTCATATAGTCAATGACCTGTTGCTCGCTATATCCCTTTTTTATCAACTCGTACACTTTGCGCTTCATGTCCTGGGAAACCAGGGCATTAGAATCGGCAATGTTCTGATTCTGGCATTTAGGGCAACGAAGATTCTCAGACAATCGCTGAAAGACCTCTCGTTGCGCCGGTTTATCGAACTCGTAAACCTCCTGAACGGCCTGGAGGCTCGGGCTCAGGCTCAGTATCAGTAAAAGACCGGCGTACCACCTCATTCACCCGACTCCTTAAGCGCTGCGACATTGTCACTAACTTGTTCATATACAGGCAAGAACTTCTCCTGCCACACACGTTCATTCACATCACCAATGTGGTGGAGTCTGATTTTCCCTTCAGCATCGATGAGAAAGGTTTCCGGGGCACCTGAAACGCCCAAATCCAGGGATAAACTGCGCTGTTGATCAAAAATATTGAAAGCGTAAGGGTTACCCCATTGACCCAATGTCTTATGAATATCCTGTCGAATCTGACTCACCGACTTGGCACCAAAATCGGGGTCAAGGTCCTGCTCGTAATATAATCCGACAATGCGCACCCCTTGCTCCCTCAGGCCGGTCAGAAAAGGCAGTTCATAAGCACAGGTCACGCACCAGGTTCCCCACACATTGAGCAGCGTCACTTCACCGGCAAAGACCTCTGGACCATAGCGCACGCTGTCGTCCATCACATCCGCCAGGGAAAATTCAGGTACGGGTCTGTTGAGCAGACTGGACTGGCGCGCTGTAGGGTCGGAAAAAAGCCCTTGCAATAAAAACACGCTCACCAGTAAAAACAGCAAAAGAGGCAGCAAAAACAATCCCAGCTTTTTCATTAGCATGCCTCCTGTACGCGTTCGCTTGTGGCTGATACCGGGTCATGGGCCCGCTTTTTGAGACGGTAACGTTTGTCAGATAAGGACAAACAGCCTCCTATCGCCATTAACAGGGCTCCGGCCCAGATCCAGCGAATAAAGGGTTTCACATATACCCTTAGCGCCCAGGCCCCATTATTCAGCTGCTCACCAAGTGCCACATATAAGTCACGAGTTACCCCGACATCAATGGCCGCCTCAGTCATCACAGACCGCTGCACCGTATAAAAGCGCTTCTCGGCTTCCACATGACTGTACTTTTCACCATTTTGATAGATATCCATAATGGCAACATGGCCGGTATAATTGGGCCCCTGTAGCGGCTTGACGCCATCCAGACGAAAGGTATACCCGGCCAGGTCAATACTGTCGCCCGGACTCATACGCACGTCACGTTCGATACTGAAGCTGGTGACCATGGCAATACCGATAATCATAACCGCAAAGCCAAGATGTCCCAGCACCATGCCCCAATGACTGGGTGTCAGCTTCTTCAGCTGGACCAGAACCTCACCGTCACCTGCCAGTCGCTGGCGGATTTCCTGGACGGTTGTCACCACAATCAGCAAGCTCAATAGCAGACCAAGAGTGGCCATATAAGAAAACGGGTCTGTGCCCAGTGATAACAGCAAAGCAGCACCAATGCTTATCAGCAGCGCCTGCAAAACCTGACTGCGCAGCGCGCTCAGACTCTGCTGCTTCCACCGACTCAGCGGCCCCATGGCCAGTAAAAACACAAAAGGAACAACCAGATAGACAAACATCTGATCAAAAAAGGGCGCGCCGATACTGATAGAACCCAGGCCCAGTTCCTTATGCACCAGCGGCAACAGGGTCCCCAATAGCACCACCAGCGTGGCGGCACTGAGCAGGATATTGTTGCCGATTAACATCATCTCTCTGGAGAGCAACTGATAACGGCCGATACTGCGCAGCTGGGGGGCCCGCAACGCATACAACAACAACGAGCCGCCAATCACCAGCATCAACAACGCAAGAATAAACAGGCCGCGCGTCGGGTCTGAGGCAAAAGAATGCACCGAAACGAGTATCCCAGAACGCACCAAGAAAGTGCCCAGCAGACTCAGACAGAAAGCCGAGATGGCCAGCAGCACGGTCCAGGATTTAAATACTTTGCGCTTTTCGGTGACTGCCAGAGAATGCAGCAACGCCGTGCCCACCAACCAGGGCATAAAGGATGCATTCTCTACCGGGTCCCAGAACCACCAGCCACCCCAGCCAAGTTCTTTGTAAGCCCACCAGCTGCCCAGTGCAATTCCCAGCGTCAGAAACACCCAGGCTGCCAGCGTCCAGGGTCGGGACCATCGTGCCCAGGTGGAATCCAGCCGACCGGCAATCAGGGCGGCAATAGCAAAGGCAAAGACCACAGAAAAGCCCACATAGCCCATGTATAGCAAGGGTGGATGGATAATCATGCCAAAATCCTGCAAAAGAGGATTCAAGTCCCGTCCATCCACGGGGAAGAAGGGCAATAAGCGCTCAAAAGGATTCGAGGCCAGCAGCATGTACAGGTAAAACCCGACACCCACCAACCCCAGCACCCCCAGCACCCGGGACAGGATTTCCTGAGGGATACTCCTACTGAACAGCGCGACTGCTACGGTCCATACTGAAAAAATCAGCACCCACAGCAGGAATGAGCCTTCGTGTCCGCCCCATACCGCCGTCAGACGGTAGTACCAGGGTAACAAGGTGTTTGAGTTATGGGCCACATAGGCCACCGAGAAATCATTCTCGAAAAAAGCCCAGCTCAGGCAAAAATAGGAAAAGGCGGTAAATAAAAACGTTCCAAGGGCAAGCGGACGCGCAGTCGCCATCAGTGCCGCATTCCCTCGTTGTGCCCCCCAAAGCGGATAGATAGCCAGTAGTATGGCCATCAGCAAAGCCAGTACCAGCGAAAAATGTCCAAGCTCGGCTAACATCTAAACGGACTCCTAATAACCTGCTTCTGAGGGTTTGACATGCTTGATCCCTTTCATCGCCTCAGCAAGCTCAGGGGGCATATATTCTTCATCATGTTTGGCCAGCACTTCTTCCGCCTGGATATGATTGGCCTGGGTCAGATATCCGGTTGCAACAATCCCCTGTCCCTCACGGAAAAGATCCGGCAGTATGCCCTGGTAACTCACGGTAATAGTCGGGCCGGTATCAACCAGATCGAAGCTCACCGCCAGACTGTCAGCGTCGCGACGTACAGAGCCTTCCACCACCATACCGCCCACACGCAGTCGCTGTCCGACCTGAGGTTTCACACCCTTTTTCCCCTGCACAATTTCAGAGGGGGTATAGAAAAGATCAATGTTCTGGCCGAGAGCGTACAGCATCAGCCCGATTGCCGATGCCACCACCAGCACCACCGCAGACACGGCCAGTAATCGTTGTTTACGTCTTGGATTCATGCTTTGTTGCCTTTTACCTGTTTGCTACGACTGGCCTGTATACGTTTTTGGCGCTGCTGTTCCTGTAAAATTGTCCTTAGCACCTGCTTACGGGCCAGTCGGCTTTGTAGGATCAATCCGATCAGGGCCAGCAGGCTGACACCGAAGGCCAGCCATACAAAAAAGCCGTACCCGCCCATTGCCCAGAATTCGGACCAACTCTCAAACTGCATCGCTATGCTCCTTTCTCGCCTGCGCCTGTACCCAGGGCCGGTGTATCTCTCGGCGCATTAACTCACTCTGGAAGCGGTACACACTCAATGCCGCAGACGCCAGGGCCAGCCCCAGAATACACAACAATAAAGGCCACAACATTTCTGGCGCGATAGAAGGCTTACCAAACTTGGTGATGGTGGCGCCCTGATGCAGGGTATTCCACCATTCTACCGAGAAATGAATAATGGGCAGATTCACCACGCCTACCAGGGCCATCACTCCGGCGGCCTTGCCGCCCTGCTGTTTGTCATCGAAAGACTGATACAATGCCATGACGCCAAGGTAGAGAAACAACAGGATCAATTCAGAGGTCAGGCGCGCATCCCACACCCACCAGGTCCCCCACATGGGTTTACCCCAGGCGGCACCGGTAAACAAGGCAATAAAGGTCAGCACGGCCCCGACCGGTGCAATAGCCGCTACGGCCATGGTCGCTGTGCGAAGCTGCCATACCAGTCCCACCAGCGCCGCCACTGCCATAGCGCTGTATACCCCCATGGATAGAATGGCGGAGGGTACGTGGATATAGATAATGCGAAAAGAATCGCCCTGCTGATAATCGGCTGGCGCGAACATCAACCCCCACAGGGTACCTGTAGCCAGAATGACAATGGCACTGATACTCAGCCATGGCAGCAATCTGGCGCACAACTCAAAAGCCTTTTCCGACTTCGCATAAGGATGTAACCATTTCCACATAGTAACTACTACCTTCTCATTGTCCGGGATTGTTCAGCCCTGTACCACACGCAGCGCATAGGCTGTGGCAAAAGGGGTTAACGCCAATGCAAGCAGCAGCAGTGCGGCGATGATGGCAAGCTGACCATTATAAGAAAGTTGTAACGCCGCTGCATCTACCGCCGAGGTGGCAAAAATCAATAACGGGATGAACAACGGCAGCAACAGCAGCGACAGCAGCACCCCGCCCCGTTGCAGGCCCGTTGTCAGTGCCACACCGGTGGCTCCAACCAGACTCAACAAAGGGGTGCCCAATATCAGTGTCATCAGCAGCGCCTTGTACATATCAGCGGTCAGGTGCAGGAATAAGGCGAGTAACGGAGAAATCAGCAGCAGCGGCAACACACAGGTTAACCAGTGCGCCATGACCTTGATGAGTACCACCAGTGTCAGCGGCACCGCAGAGAGGCTCATCTGCTCCAGCCAACCATCATTAAAGTCATCCCGGAACAATCGCTCCATGCCCAGTAAGGAAGCCAGCAATACCGCTACCCAGATCACTCCGGGGCCAATTTTTTGCAATGTTTGCGGCCCCGGACCGACGCCCAGGGGAAACAAGCTGATAACCAAAATAAAAAACACCAGCGGCTGTAACAGCTCACCTTTTTGCCTGAACGCTAACGCCAGTTCTCTGCCCAGCAGGGCCCCGAGTGCAGCTTTCATAATCGATACTCCAGCTGCAAGGTGCGAACCGGGTGAGACAACGCAAGAGGCTGATGTGATGTCAGAATAATCAAGCCCTCGTTTTTAAGGTGCTGTTCCATTTTCTCACTGAGTAATCTGATGGCGCTGCTATCGAGTGCCGTGAAAGGTTCGTCTAACACCCATAAGCTGGCGGGTTTCAGCCATAACCTGGCCAGCGCAATACGCCGCTGCTGTCCGGCAGAAAGCTGACCGGCAGGCAAGGTTTCCAGCCCCACCAGTCCCAGCTCATCGAGAACGGCAAAAATATCGACATCCTCAGCGAGACCTTGCATCCGGCACCAATATTTCAGATTCTCAGCACCGCTCAAATGGTGATTAACGGCATATTTGTGACCACAATAAATAAGCTGGCCTGCAAAATCCTGGGTCACATCCTGAATGCGTTGCTGGTCCCACAATACCTGGCCGGACTCAGATTCGGCCAGCCCCACCAGAATTCTCAGCAAACTGGTTTTACCGGCCCCATTGGGCCCCTGAATATGCAGAAGCTGCCCCGACTGAACAGTAAAGTCGAGACCTTCGAACAGGACACGATCACGTTTGACACAACTGAGATTGTTGACAGACAGACAGCTCAAATCAGGCTCGGATGGTGTAAATTTCGGGCGCGATAATAACACAGGTTTATCTTTGCGTTCTATTCTGTATTAATCTTGTGCCTGTGTATTCATCAGACTGTGCCCGGAGCCGATAACAGAGCATGTCAGATATTTTTCTCTCATCACAACAGCAGCTTGCCAATGCGCTGAAACAGCTTCAGTCAACGGCGAGTGTAGCCAACGCTCCCCTTGCACAACAGGCATCCCAGGTCATTGTCAAACACCTGTCCGGTAATCAGTTGTTGCTGCAAAACCCCAAAGGTGAGTTGCAGCTGCCTGCGCGCACCTTACGCGGTGAACTTGTCAGCGGCCAGTCTTACAATGTGCAGCTCAGTCCAACAGACAGCGGCAAACTCTCCTTCTCTTCGACATCAGTGCTTGTCCCGGCAAGCCTTGCAGACAGCGCGGTGCAACGGGTCAATACCCCTCTTCCCAAAGCCCTGGCCGATATATTGCTGTTACGCACCTTATCTGATCCCGCAGCGCCAGCGACAAACAGGCTTGGAGAGGCGCTTAAAACAGAAAACGGCACTGTGGTCATCAGCGCACAAGTATTAAGTGCCCGAGGCAAGACACTGACGCTACAGGTTGCCAACAGTCAGATTGCCGTGCGTTTGCCCACCTCGGCCGAAGGCTTTAGCACGGGACAGCCGGTACAACTTCAGTATCAGAAAAGTGGCGAATGGACGCTGGCACTGGCGCAAAAACCGGGCGCCAGCGCGCCCCCCGAACGAGTTCGCATCACCCTGCCTACGCAACAGGCCAGCCCGATTGCGCTGGCAATGCCCAGACAGCCTGCCTTGCCGCTCACCAGTTCAGGTGCCGAGGCCCTGTTAAACAGGCTGCCACCGCCGCTGCAATCACTGGCACCGCAGCTGACACAGCTGAGAAACATACCCGATGCCGCTCAGCTGGTCATTCGCGAGGGCGGTAAAGTGGATCTGCAGCTGAACCTTGCGCCGGGCAGTGAACGGGCCAGTATCAAATTGTCGGCCCCGCAACTGCAACAGTTGCACAGTATCGTTCCGGGTCTGACCCAGACCAGCAAAACTCTCTCTGGTATGCCCCCTGAGCTGCAGGTCACCATGCCAACGAGTGGAAATACCGTGCAAGCAGGCAATGCCGGCTCAGTACTCTCTTCGTCAGAACCTGTTGCAAAAAGTCTTGAGGCATTGCAAAGCTTGCTCAGGCGGATTCATGCCACTTCGGAGCCTCCATCCGCCACGCTGAATAAAATTGACCAGGCCCTTAAAGATCCGGTTGTGAATCAATCTGATTCGGCGAAGCTGATCCAACAGCTGGGGCAGCAACTTAATCAGAGCCTTCCCCGCGGCGAGCAACAGGACAGTCTGGCCCTCAGAGCCTTGCTGAGCCAGCCCGCCATGGCACTCACCCCACTGAGTCTGACCACACCTGCAAGTCAGTCAGGCTTTGTGGGCGGCCTGATCACACTGCTGCAACTGTCGCTGGCCGCCAGACAGTCTCGCAGCTATCCGGCCCAGAGCGACAAACTTGCAGAGCGGCTTTCCGGCATGCTGGAAAACACGGGCGGAGCCCGGGTCTCTGCGCGAGGACTGGCCGATCTGGCTCAGGTGGAGCAGCGCCATCAGTTGATCCGTAACCTTAGCCTGCTGCTTACCAGCCATACCGGGCATAAGGCAGTCAGTGCCGAAAGCCAGTTGCAGGGCCAGGACAGTTTTTATTACAGCCTGCCCCTGGGCAATGAACAGCAAAGAAAGGACCTGGAATTATTGATCCGCCGTGAGCCGCCTCCGGATAAAAAGAACCAACAGCAGGCCGGCAATCAGAAACAGTGGCATCTGACCATGAAGCTGGATGTCGGAGATCTGGGCGGGTTACTGGCAAAAGCCCGCTTGCATGAGATGCAACTGGAACTGGATTTTTACGCCGCCAATGACACCCTTAAAGATAAGGTGATTTGTATGCTACCGGTATTGAAGAAACGGCTGCTGGAGCTGGGTATCGAGGTTCATCACAGCCAGTGTCAACTGGGAAAAATCCCCACAACCCTTCAACAAAGGCCTTATCAGGTATTCGAGACTCAGGCATGAAAAAACCATCGCAGCACAAACCCCGCAGTGCAGTGGGGATCAAATACCAGGCAGACAACAAACAGCAAGCCCCTACTGTCATTGCAAAAGGATTTGGTGAGTTGGCAGAAGAGATCATCGCGCTGGCCAGACAAGAGGGGGTGCTGATTCACGAAGACGAGCACCTGGCAGGGTTTCTTAATCAGCTGGATCTGGGCCAGGAAATTCCCCGGGAACTGTACCTGGTGATTGCTGAGCTCATCGCCTTCTCCTATGTTTTACAAGGGAAATTCCCCGACTCCTGGCATAACATTCATGGTCGAATCTCTGACCAGGCCTGATGACTTGAAATCCACCACTGGTGGCCTCAAGGCTTGCAATTACAACATCGCGACTGTATAACCGAGCCCACGTTACTGCCGCTTTTCACTCAGTCTGACAGGTCTGGCGTGCATGCCAGGTGTGTTTTTGTATGAGTACGGCGACGAACCTGTCTATTCTACAAGGCTAATAATAATGACAACGAAAACGACAATGAAAAACGACACAGGGTTCTTCGGGCACCCCGGTGGTTTATCCACCCTCTTTTTTACGGAAATGTGGGAGCGCATGAGTTATTACGGCATGCGTGCCCTGCTGGTGTTATATATGACCGCCAGCATGCAGGAAAACGGTCTGGCGATTACCGTGGCCTCTGCCACTGCCATCTACGGGCTTTACACCGGGGCCGTCTATTTTATGGGCCTGCCCGGTGGCTGGATAGCCGATCGTCTGATTGGTGGGCAGCGAGCGGTCTGGTATGGCGGCATCGTGATCATGAGTGGCCATATTGTCCTGGCCATACCCGGCGACCATACCTTCTTTATCGGTCTTATTCTGGTGGTACTGGGCACAGGCTTGCTGAAGCCCAATATCGGCGCCATGGTGGGTCAGCTTTACAGCAGTGAAGATGAACGTCGTGACAGCGGTTATACCCTGTATTACATGGGTATCAACATCGGTTCCATCATCGGCTACTTTGTCTGTGGCTACCTGCAGACCAATATGGGCTGGCACTGGGCCTTTGGGGCCGCGGCTGTGGGAATGGGACTGGGTCTGATTCAGTATCGCATCACCCTGCCCAAGCTGGAAACCGTCGGGCAACAGGCTCCGCAACCGCTGTCAGTCAATGCCACCCGCATAAGCTGGGGCGTCATTGTCGCCTTCTTAGTGTGTCTGGCGCTGGTTTCCTTTGCCACGATGACCGGACTTCTGACCATTAACCCGGTGAGTATCGCGCAAAATGTCGCCATCGGGATCACCGTCATATTCTGCGTGTATTACGCGGCGATTTTCTTTTTCTCAAACTTAAATGGTGATGAGAAGAGACGCCTGCTGGCACTGCTGTTGGTGTGTATTGCATCTATTTGTTTCTGGGCCGGGTTTGAGCAGGCAGGCTCATCGCTGAACCTGTTTGGTCGTGATTTAACCGACCGCATGATTGGCGCCTTTGAGATTCCGGCCGCCTGGTTCCTGTCTGCCAACTCCATCTTTCTGGTTATCCTGTCACCCTTTTTTGCGGCCCTTTGGATTAATCTCAGCAAGCGCATGATTAACCCCTCTTATGGGTTTAAGAGTGCGCTGGGTCTGATCATCATGGCCACCGGCTTTATTGTCATGTTCTTCGCCGCACAATTTGCTGCCAGTGGCCTCAAAGTGGCCCCTTACTGGCTGATTGCCACCTACTTCCTGCACACAGTAGGTGAGCTGTGCTTAAGCCCGGTGGCGTTAAGTGCCGTGAGTAAACTGTCACCCAAACGCATGGCCGGGCAGATGATGGGCGTGTTTGTACTGACCTATTCCATTGGCAATGTGGTTGCCGGACTGCTGGCGGGGAATTTCGACCCAGAGAAGCCGGCGGAAATGCCTGCTCTGTTCATGCAGATCACCCTGTTCAGTATTGCCATTGGTATCGTGATCTTCCTGCTGGCGCTGAAAACCCGTCGTTGGGAAAAACTGGCTGAAAAAGCTGAAGATGACCACCCTGGTGCGGTTATTGACGCCAACGAACCGATTAAACAAGGCTAACTGCCGCCACTAAAACCTATCAGGCCCCTGACCGCTGCCGCGGACAGGGGCTTTTTTTTGTGCAAAATTAACCTGCCCCTGACGACAACAGATTGATAAGATAGGGACTATTGGTTGCCCGACATACACGGGGTGTTATGAAGCTGTACTTTTCTACCCGGCACATAGACGCGCTAAAGGATCTGCCACTGACACGGCGCTTAACCCTGCTCCGAGAGGCCGGTGCCAAACTCACCGCACCGGAAAAGATGTTGCTGAACATCCTTAAGCTATGCATTCTGGTGCCTGCTTTTGCCTTTATATTGTACGCGCCAAAAGACTGGCTGAACCTGCTTTGGGCGGTGCTACTGTTGTGCGGCTACCCCTTGCTGGTCAAACCCCTTCAATATGGGCTGAGCGAAAAATACCTTCCATCACAGACAGTTCAGGGAGACACACAAGATGTCTGAAATCCTGGTCACCGGCGGCGCCGGTTATATCGGTAGTCACACCGTTCTGCAATTATTAAAGCAAGGCTATAGGGTTACCGTACTCGATAACCTTAGCAATGCCTCACAAGAGTCGCTGAAGCGGGTTGAAACCCTTACTGGCAAGCCCATCAACTTTATTCAGGGCGATATCCTCGACAAAGACTTACTGCAGCGCCTTTTTTCATCACAGAAAATCGATGCAGTGATTCATTTCGCCGGGCTTAAGGCGGTCGGTGAGTCGGTGGCACAACCGCTGCGTTATTATCAGAATAATGTGGCCGGTACGCTGACCCTGTGCCAGGCCATGCAGGCACACCAGGTGACCAACCTGGTTTTCAGTTCCTCGGCAACAGTTTATGGGGACCCGGCGGCCCTACCGTTATTGGAGTCCATGCCAACGGGCCAGCCCACCAATCCTTATGGACAGTCAAAACTGATGGTGGAGCTGATACTCAAAGACCTTTACCAGGCTGACCCGAACTGGAACATCACACTGTTACGTTATTTCAACCCGGTGGGTGCCCATCCCAGTGGCGACATTGGCGAAGACCCCAACGGTATTCCCAATAACCTGATGCCCTTTGTGGCCCAGGTTGCCTGTGGTAAACGGGAGATATTGAGCGTCTATGGTAATGATTATGACACCGAAGATGGCACCGGTGTCAGAGATTATATTCATGTGGACGACCTTGCCGCAGGGCACCTGAAAGCACTGGAGCATCTGCCCGGCTCCGGGATCAAAACCTACAATTTAGGCACGGGACAGGGTTTTAGTGTGCTGCAAATGATCAAAGCGTTTGAAAGAGCCAGTGGCAAGTCAGTGCCTTTTAAGGTGGTCAGCAGACGCCCGGGCGATGTAGCCAGCTGTTACGCCGACGCATCGTTAGCAGAGAAAGAGCTTGGCTGGCGTGCCGAGAAAGGTATTCAGCAGATGTGTACAGATACCTGGCGCTGGCAGTCACAGAACCCCGATGGTTACCGCAGTTAAGTTATCAGCAAATCGGATTCAATACTAAGATCTGGATTCCCGCCAAAGGCGTGCGGGAATGACTGTCTGTCATGCCCGAGTGTTGTTATCGTTATCGGGCACATAGTGGCCTTTGAGAAAACAAGATTAACCACCAAGGCTCGGAAAAACATTGGGATATCAGCGGTTTACGGTTCTATAAATCTCAGTGTCCTACTTGGCTCTGTGATGAATATTACTTTTTTCGTGCCTGTCGTGTTGTTCGTGGCTAAAAACGGTTTGATTCGTGCCAGCCTCAGGCTGGCAGCTCTATACCCACATCTCGCATTTTAGCCAGTTTATAACGTAAGGTGCGCGGACTGATGCCGAGCTTATCGGCAACGGCCTTACGACTGCCATTGCAGGATTTCAGCGTATCCAGAATGATCTGGTGTTCTTGTTGCTGCAATTCATTTCCCAGTTTGCTGCCCTCCGGCTCGCTATACTGCACCTCATCAACCTCTGTGGACATGTCCTGTTCGAGCATCAGATCGGCGGCATCAATCTGATCGTCACTAACCAGAATCAAGGCCCGCTGAATAACATTCTCTAACTCACGGACATTACCGGGCCAGCTGTATTGCTCCAGCTTGTTACGGGCTGATGCACTGAGGACAGGAATGGCGTTGCCGCCCTTTTGACTGTGCCGTTCAATCAGGTGCTGTGCTAACGGGATAATGTCGCCCTTGCGCTGCGCCAATGGTGACCAGATAAGCGGAAACACATTCAGACGATAATACAGATCTTCACGGAATTTTCCGTCCTGAACCGCCTGACGCAGGTCCCGGTTACTTGTTGCCAACACTCTGACATCCAGATCAATGGTTTTGCGACTGCCCAGGCGCTCCACTTCTTTCTCCTGTAACACCCGCAGTAATTTTGCCTGCAAAGACAAATCCATTTCAGTGATTTCATCCAGCAAAATGGTACCGCCCTGCGCCTGTTCAAATTTACCGGGACAGGCCTGCAACGCACCGGTAAAAGCCCCTTTGTCGTAACCAAACAACGTCGCTTCGAGCATATTTTCGGGAATGGCGGCGCAATTAATGGCCACAAATGGTTGCTCGGCTCGAGCTGACTGGTCATGAATATAACGGGCCAGCACTTCTTTACCCGAACCGCTGGGACCGAGCACCATAACTGTGGCATCGGCCCGGGCTACTTTTTGTGCCAGTTCCAGTAACTTTTTGCTGGCCGGGTCGCCAACCACGGGGTGACAGGATTCGACCTTCTGAGCCGGTGCATAACGCCCTACTAAGTTAAGCAGCACTTGGGGCGCAAAGGGTTTTGCAAGATAGTCGGTGGCGCCATCGCGCATCGCCTGTACCGCATCATCAATGGTTGCATAAGCCGTCATCAGCAGTACCGGCAGATTGGGATACTTCTGCTTAATACTGCGCAGAAGCGCCAGACCAGACATCTGTCCCATCTGAATATCACTGACAACCAGATCCACACTGTGCTCGCCGAGCATCGACATGGCGGTTTCTGCACAGTCCGCTTCGAGCAACTCATAGCCGCCCAACAGCAGGGTATCCACCAGAGCCTCTCTGAGACCGGCATCGTCCTCAACAATCAGTATTCTGCTCAGGCTCATACTTTGCTTCCTCCTGCACTCAACAAGGAATAGTTTTGCTCTTCCCGGTAGATAGGGAGCAACATCTCAACACACGCGCCCCCCTGTTTATTATTGGACGCTCTCACCTTTCCCTGATGAGATTGTGCCACCGACTTCACTACCGCCAGACCAAGCCCGGTTCCCTGGCTCTTTGTGGTAAAGAAGGGGTCGAAAATACTCTTACACTTACTGCTCGGGATGCCGGGCCCATTGTCACTCACAGACAGAATGACCTGCTCGGCATTTTGCCCGTCACGGGCCGCAGAAATGGTTATATGGCAGCCCTGCGGGACCGCCTGCAGGCTATTATGGATAAGGTTCTGCAAGGCGCTGGCCAGCGCCGTTTTATTCCCCATCACCAGGATATCGGGCTCAGGCAAAGCCAGTGTTAAGGAGGCCTGACGTTGTACTAACATGGCCTCACTGCCTGCTTCCACTTCAAGCATCAGACTTTGTAGTGACAGTTCCGTCACCACTTGCTGTTCACCACTTTTGGCGAATAGCAGCATGTCGTTTACCTGTTGCTCAAGATCTTTGAGCCTGGCCATCAGTTTGTCAGCAAACTGGTTACGGGAATCTGGGTTGAGTGTGGGGTTTTGCAGATTAGCACCATATAGCATGGCTGAAGCTAGTGGTGTGCGTATCTGGTGCGCAAGTGACGCCACCATGCGACCCAGTGATGATAAATTACGCATGTGACTGATCTGCTGCTGTAATCGCCGGGTGTGGGTCAAATCGGTAATCACAATCAGTTGTCCCGGCTCCAGCTCAAGAGGAGAAATAGAGAATTTCACCTTGCGGCCGTCCTGCAATGACACCTCATGGCCATCATCAGCCTGTGGCTTGAAGGCCCGGGTAATAATGGAGCGCCAGCCCTGTCCTTCAAGAGGCTCGCCGAGTAACTCAACCGCCACCTGATTAGCTTGTTTCACTACCCCGCTGCCATCGACAACGATGACCCCGGCGGGCATAACTTCGAGCAGGTGCTCAAGGCGAGAGGATTGTTGGCGCAACCGTAACACCTCTTGCGGTGGCACCTGTGCTGGCACTTCCTGCACGGGTGAACGCAAAGACTCACCGCTGGCTGAGGACTCAACTGATTTAGAATGCTGCAACTCGGTCGTCATAATTACCCCATGTCAAAACTTGGACACCGAAATGGACAGAGTAGCTAAAGCAGAGAACGTGCCAGTCTTTTTATTACTGATTTATCAAAAGGTTAGAGGCAATAACGGGTTGTCAGAAAAACGGCAGTGGGATGTTTAGGGGGCACAGAAGGCACGATGACAAGACGCATAAGCCGCTCTCAGCGGGCTGTTAAGGCCAGCCAAAAACGTTCTATCTGAACGTCGGCACAGATTATTCTTTAGAGAGCCCGTACTTGCGCATTTTTTCCACCAGCGTGGTGCGGCGCATCCCCAGCACCTCAGCCGCTCGGGCCACCACCCATTCCTGCTGCTCCAGTGCCTGGGTAATCAGATTCACTTCCAAATCGGCAAGGTACTCTTTGAGGTTAAGGCCATCCTGGGGCAGGTTATGGCTGTCGCCGGTCATCGCACCCTGCATCTCAGCTGAGGAGTCATCGAGCGTTTTATCATCACTGTCATCATCCGCGCCAAATAATGCGTTGATGGCCTCTCGCTCCAGTAACTCCTCCGGGTAATCGGGCTCATAGCCATCCGCTTCGAGGTGCTGGTATTTAGGAGGGAGATCACCCACATCCACCACACGGTTGGGATACAGAATGAGCAGGCGTTCCACCAGATTCGACAATTCTCGCACATTGCCTGCCCAGGGATGCTCCATTAAAGATTGCAGTGATGCCTGGGTAAACTTAACCGTGCTGCCGGATTCATTTTCCGCTCGGCTGACCAATTCCTGTAATAACAGTGGAATGTCCTCAGAGCGCTCCCGTAGGGGGGGACTGTCGATAGGGAAAACATTCAGGCGGTAGTAGAGATCCTCGCGAAAATTGCCTTCACTGATCATGGTTTCAAGATCACGGTGGGTCGCGGCGATGACACGTACATTACAGGGAATGGGCTTGACTCCCCCCACCCGCTCATACGTGCGCTCCTGCAACACACGCAACAATTTCACCTGCATTTGCAACGGCATATCGCCAATTTCATCGAGAAACAGCGTTCCCCCCTCGGCCAGTTCAAAACGGCCTTTTCGGGAGCTCACTGCACCGGTAAAGGCCCCTTTCTCATGACCGAAAAGTTCACTTTCCAGCAATTCTCCGGGAATAGCGCCACAGTTTACGGGTATAAAGGGCCCACTCTTGCGATTCGACAGGTAATGCACATTTCTGGCGACCACTTCCTTACCGGTACCCGACTCCCCAAGAATCAACACATTGGCTTCGGTGGGGGCAACCTGCTCAATCATATGCCGTACCGCCTGTATTTCGGCACTTTTACCGATAAGACTACGGAATAATTTCGTCTTATTCTGCACCGAGGTGGCGCTGCCTGGCCGGCGAGAGAGATACGCCTGACAGCGATGCAGCATCTGTGTCAGTTGAGGATAAGTAACCGGTTCGGCCACACGTCCCACCAGATTACCGCTGCACGCCTGACTGCTTTGCCCTACCAATACAAATGGCAAATGCGGATAGGCCTGACTCAGTGCGTCAATCACAGAGGTCGCTTCAGCGTCTATCAAAATAGCACCTAAAGCCTGATCACTTTGCAAATGCGAGGCCGCCTGTGCCGGCAGCACCTCTTCAGACTGTTCGCCCATAAATGTCAGTATGGTTTGCAGGCTGACTCGGCGAGCTTCTGGCTCACTGATAATCAGAATTTTACTCATACCCTGGCGACCTCAACGTTGTCATCGCAACCCGCACTGAAAATTGAATAAGGCAGAAGGCATTGCCCCCGGTTGAAAAGCCACCTGTTAATCATGGCTCTTGATGGACTGCTAACTAGGATTTTAACCATTAACATGGCCGACGCAACCAGTGCATTCAGGTTTATGATCAATAGCTTAGATATTGGATAAAAAAACAGCAAAATCCCCACATTCTGATGCTGAAACACTCATTGGCATGGAGTATATTCGACAAGCCTACCGCTTTTCAGTCAAAATAGCCGCATAATTTGCATCACGCTGAAGTCAGATGGATTACCAACACATTGCCCGAGAGGTATTTGACATAGAAGCCGCCGCGGTGGCGAATCTGTCCAGGCGTCTGGACAAACAATTTGACCAGACTATCGAGCAGATATTGTCGACACAAGGACGCGTGATTGTCTGTGGTATGGGCAAATCAGGTCAGATCGGACGCAAAATCGCCGCTACCCTGGCGAGTACCGGCACTCCCAGTTTTTTTATGCACCCTGGCGAGGCCTATCACGGCGATTTGGGCATGGTGGCTAAAGAGGATGTGTTTATTGCCATTTCCAATTCAGGCGAAACGGAGGAAGTGGTCAAACTGCTTTCGTTCCTAAAGGAAAACGGTAACTTCCTGATTGGTATGACCGGTAACAAAGACTCCACCCTTGCCAGAGCTGCCAATACGGTACTGGATGTGGCCGTGGATAAAGAAGCCTGCCCCCTGCAACTGGCACCCACCTCTTCAACCACTGCCACCCTCGCTATGGGCGATGCGCTGGCCGTGACCCTGATGAAAGCTCGTGATTTCCAGCCGGAAGAATTTGCCCGTTTTCATCCAGGCGGCAGCCTGGGCCGTCGCCTGTTATCTCGCGTCAGAGATGAGATGATCTGTGAAAACTTACCGCTGCTGTCTGCCGATGCCAGCTTTGCAGAGGTGGTTAATTGCATATCTGGCGGTAAGCTGGGCATAGCCGTGGTGGAAGCTAAGCAGGGCTACGGCATTATCACCGATGGTGATATTCGCCGCAGCTTTACACAACATGCAAAAGACGTGTTCGACCTGAGCGCAGCGAAAATGATGACCCTGCACCCCAAGAGCATCCCGGTTGATGCCAGAATGAATGACGCATTTTCATTAATGGAAAAGCACCAAATCACCTCTTTGCTGGTGTTGGGGGAAAATGGCAGTCTGATAGGCATTGTCAAGAAGTAAGCTGTTGCTCTGGCGCTTCATCATCAAAAAAGGCCGCTGTCGCGGCCTTTTTATTCTGTCAATTTACGAATACTTTAACTCAGCAGTGCGAGCACCTGCCCCTGCTGCTGATTGGCCTGAACCTGAACGCTGGTAGCTGCCTGACCCTGAACACTATTGGCTGCCTGCTCTGCAGTTGCCTGGGCATAATCCGTATCCTGAATACGACTCTTGGCTGCCGCCACATTCACCTCTGTGTTAGACAGATTACGCGCAGCACTCTCAAACTGATTCTGAACTGCACCCAGATCGGCTCGGGCCTGACCAACAGTCTCTACCGCTGCATCAGCCGCTTCCAACGCGTCAGACGCTCCTTGTGCAGTACTGATATCCACATTCAATATATCATTCAGACTACTGGCGACATCCTGGGTGGCCACACTGATACTCTGGCCTGGGTTAGCCCCTACCTGAAAATTAAGTTCGCCTTCAGCACTTAACAGCGGCTTGCCCGCAAATTCGGTACGATCTATGGTGTCTGTAATTTCCTGCTGAATCTGCGATACTTCTTTTTGCAGTGCCTGGCGGTCAGCGTCTGAGTATATTCCGTTACCCGCTTGCACAGATAGCTCGCGGATGCGGTTAACACTGTCTGATATACCAGACAGTCCGCCTTCGGCCACTTGCGCCAAAGAGACACCGTCATAGGCGTTGTTGTATGCCTGACGCAAACCTGTAGTCTGAGACGTCAGACGGTCAATAATCTGTTGCGCGGCCGAATCGTCCGCTGCACTGTTAACGCGTTTGCCGGAGGCCAGTTTTTCAAACAGGCTTTCCTGTTTGTTCTGCACCTGCTGAAGCAACGATGCATTGGACTTAGTGTTGATCTCTAACATAATCTACCTCCTCTACCTATCTATAAAGAATAGCAGAATGGTGGTTATAAAGTAAGCAACGATATACGCCTTGGGTATAGGTTTTGATAACAGGGTATATTAGCGATGCATGATAACACTCTGTTATCGCCCTCAGGCTTTTCAAGCATTGCCTAAATCGGCCGATAACCCTTGTGTAAGATTACGAACGTAGAGGGCTGATAATGAAAAAGTTTGCTTTGATGGGAGCCGCAGGTTATATCGCTCCCCGCCATATGAAAGCCATCAAAGAGACCGGTAATGACCTGGTTGCCGCCGTTGACCCCAGTGACTCGGTGGGGATCATGGATAGCTTCTTCCCTAATTGTCACTTTTTTACCGAATTCGAGCGCTTCGACCGTCATATTGATAAACGTCGTCGCAGCGGCAATCCGGTTGACTATGTTTCCATTTGCTCGCCCAATTATCTGCATGACTCTCATATTCGTTTCGCCTTACGTTCAGGCTGCCAGGCAATCTGCGAAAAACCTTTGGTGCTCAACCCATGGAATATCGACGCACTTCAGGAGATAGAAAGAGAGAGTGGCCATAAGGTAAATACTATCCTGCAACTTCGGCTTCATCCGACGATCATCGCCTTAAAACAACAGATCGAATCGCAAAACAGCAGCCAGAAGTACGACGTCGATCTCACCTATATCACTTCCAGGGGACACTGGTATTCCGTGTCATGGAAAGGGGATGAGAAAAAGTCCGGCGGTATTGCCACAAATATCGGTGTGCACTTTTTTGATATGCTGCACTATCTGTTTGGTGATTTGCAGGAAAGCAAACTGTTTAAATCGGATGGGCAGACCGCAAGCGGTTACCTTGAATATCAAAAAGCGAGAGTGAGATGGTTCCTCTCAACCGATGAAAATGCGCTGCCGGCGAGTGTTCGCTTGCAGGGACAACGGACCTACAGAAGTATCACCATGAATAACGAAGAGATTGAATTCTCCAGCGGCTTTACCGATCTGCATACACAAAGTTATCAACAGATTTTAAGCGGCAACGGATTTGGACTCGAAGACAACCGGGTTGCGGTCACTACGGTCTCAGAAATTCGCAACATGGCGCTAACCCAACACCATGACATGATTCACCCCTTTGCTATAAATTCATGAAATGAAAGATGTTTTTATACACTCATCGGCAATTGTAGATGACGGTGCAACAATTGGCTCTAAAACGCGAGTCTGGCACTGGGTTCATGTGTGCGGCTCGGCCACTATTGGCCGTGGCTGTTCTTTGGGCCAGAACGTCTTTGTTGGTAATAAGGTAAAGATTGGTAATAACGTCAAAATACAGAATAACGTGTCTGTTTATGAAGGCGTTGAGCTGGAGGATGATGTCTTTTGTGGCCCATCAATGGTCTTCACCAATGTCTATAATCCTCGCTCCGCCATTGAGCGCAAAGACCAATACCGCAAAACATTGGTACAACAAGGTGCGACTCTTGGCGCCAACTGCACCATTGTATGTGGCGTGTCCATCGGGCGATACGCGTTTATCGGAGCCGGAGCCGTTGTTAACAAAGACGTCCCAGACTATGCCCTGATGGTGGGTGTGCCAGCCAGACACATTGGCTGGATCAGTGAATTCGGTGAGCAGCTCAACCTTCCGCTCAAAGGTGACGCAGAAACCACCTGCCCTCATTCCGGCGACACCTATGAACTTAAAAACAATACAGTAACCAGGAAGGATTGATGGAGTTTATCGATCTACAGGCGCAACTGGCAACAATGCGCGAGAACATCGACCGGCGAATCGCCAGGGTGCTCGATCATGGCCAGTTTATCATCGGACCAGAGGTGCATGAGCTGGAAGAGAAGCTGGCAGATTATGTAGGAGTAAAGCACTGCATCAGTTGTGCCAACGGCACCGATGCATTGCAGCTTTCCCTCATGGCACTGGATGTCGGACCCGGCGATATTGTTTTTACCACTGCGTTTTCCTTTTTCGCCACCGCTGAAGTCATCCCTCTGGTCGGAGCCACACCCTACTTTGTAGATATTAACGAAGAAACCTACAACATTTGCCCAATTAGCCTGGAGCAAGCCATTATCGCCTGCAAAGCATCGGGAAAAGGAATACCCCGCGCTGTTATTGCGGTGGATCTGTTTGGCATGCCCGCCAATTATCCCGAACTGCGATTAATATGTGATAAATACGATCTTCATCTTATTGAAGATGGTGCGCAAAGCTTTGGTGGCAGCATTTCAGGAAAGAAATGTGGCAGCTTTGGCGATATTGCCACAACCAGCTTTTTTCCAGCTAAGCCTCTGGGGTGCTATGGTGATGGAGGTGCGATATTTACCAACAATCAGGATCTGGCTGAACAATGCCGTTCAATGCGGGTACACGGTAAAGGCGAACACAAATATCAAAACATTAGGATTGGCCTGAATAGCAGATTGGACACGATTCAGGCGGCTATCCTGCTGGAGAAACTGCAGCAATTCCCCTCGGAGCTTGAACAAAGAAACTATATTTCCAGGAAATATGCGTCAGCCCTGGGAGCTGATCTAGTTCACCAGAAAGTGAGTACTGGATTCTCCAGTGCATGGGCCCTTTACACAGTTTCAGGAAGATCTGAGTCACGTCAGTCCTATCTTGACAGACTAAGTGCACAAGGCATTCCCTCGGGTATCTACTACCCCGTTTGTCTGCACCGGCAACCCGCGATGCAAGACGCGTTGGCAGAGCCCTGTAAAAAAGCTGAGGCAGCCAGTCAAAAAGCTTTCAGTATTCCAATGCATCCTTATATGTCTGACCAGGACATTGATCACGTCATAAATGGGCTGAGCCAATGAAGATACTGACCGTTATCGGCGCTCGCCCCCAGTTCGTAAAAGCCTCAGTTGTCTCCAGAGCCATCCTTGAATTGACGCAACACCTGCCCGGACAGGTTACGGAGACGATACTTCATACCGGCCAGCATTTTGACAGCAATATGTCGCAGCTGTTCTTCGATCAATTGGGAATTCCTACGCCCAAGATCAACCTCAACATCCATAGCAACAGCCATGGTCAGATGACAGGTCAAATGCTGATTGAAATAGAAAAACACTTATTACAGGAAAAACCTGATTGGGTATTGGTATATGGTGATACCAATTCGACTCTGGCAGGTGCTCTGGCTGCAGCCAAGCTACACATACCCATTGCACATGTAGAGGCTGGCTTGCGCTCTTTCAATAAGAGCATGCCGGAAGAGATCAATCGCGTCATGACAGACCATGTGGCCAGCAGCTTGCTTTGCCCGACAGAGGCGGCAATGAAAAACCTTGAGCGAGAAGCACTGAGTAACAAAAGCTTACTAGTCGGTGATGTCATGTATGACGCATTCTTATATGCCCAATCAAAGTCAGAACAACACTGCTCGGTCGACCTCGAGGGCCTGGACGATGGTTTTATATTAGCGACCCTGCATAGAGCTGAAAATACCGATTCACTTCAGCGTCTGAAAGATATTTTGATGGGCCTAAATGAAATAAGTCTCAAAAAACGGGTTGTGTTGCCTTTGCACCCAAGAACAAAAAAACAAATTAGTCATTTTGGGTTAGAGGATTTACTCAAGGATATTCTGGTAGCTCCTCCACTAGGATATATAGAAATGGTTCGACTGCTGTCACTTTGCGAATGCGTCATCACCGACTCTGGAGGACTGCAAAAGGAAGCTTATTTTGCCAAGAAGCCTTGTTTGACGGTGAGAGATGAAACGGAATGGGTTGAAACCGTTGATGCTGGATGGAATCATCTGGTTAGCGCTTCATCACATCAAATTATTAGCCAATATGATGCTTTAGATACGCCTAATGAATGGAAGCCTCTATATGGTCATGGTGACGCAGGAGCGACTATTGTCCGGCATCTGTTAGATGGACAAAAATGATGGACATACCAGGCATTAAACGCATTCTAATCACCGGTGGATGTGGCTTTATCGGTTCTGCCTTAGTCCGACATCTTATGCACAGCACAGCCTGCCATGTACTGAATATCGATAAGCTCACATATGCGGCTAATCCAGAGGCAGTCAAAGACGCTGTAGACTCAGCTCGCTATCAACATGCTGTCGCCGATATTTGTGATAGAAGTAAAATCAAAACATTGATATCCAGATTTCAACCTGATGCGATCCTTCATCTCGCAGCAGAGTCCCATGTAGACCGCTCTATCTCCTCGCCATCCGTGTTCATGCAGACCAATATCATCGGTACATACTCAATGCTTGAGGAGGCTCTGGCCTATTGGCAAGAGCTACCCGAGAGTCGTCAGTCTAGATTTAAGTTTATTCATATCTCCACTGATGAAGTTTTTGGTGATTTGGAAACTGGTGATTCGGCTTTTGATGAATCAAGCCCTTACCTGCCCAGTTCACCTTATTCAGCCAGCAAAGCAAGTTCGGACCATCTTGCCAGAGCATGGCACCGAACTTATCGGCTCCCTGTCATAGTGACCAATTGTTCAAATAACTATGGGCCCTATCAGCATCACGAGAAATTGATACCCCATATGACTATGTGCGCCCTCAAAGAGCAGCCATTACCCATTTATGGAAATGGTAAAAACATTCGAGATTGGTTATTTGTCGATGACCATGTTGACGCTTTGACATCAGTACTCCGAGATGGCGTAGCTGGCGAGACCTATTGCATTGGCGGAAATAACGAGCTGACGAATCTCGAGTTGGTTAATACACTCTGCGCTGAACTAGATATCCTCAGACCACGAGTAAAAGGACGCTACATCGATCTACTGGAATTTGTCGAAGATCGCGCCGGGCATGACAAGCGCTATGCCATCAATAGTCAAAAAATCACTTCACAACTAGGCTGGCGGCCCTCTCACAACTTGCAGCAAGGCCTTAGTAAAACACTCCAATGGTTACTCAGTAGTTATCCGCAGTCGACTACCAACCCATGTGATGCAAATAAAATAACGGCAATAAGTGGAGAAGCGCAGTGAAAGGCATCATCCTCGCAGGAGGCAGCGGCACACGCCTTTACCCAATTACCAAAGGCGTTTCCAAGCAGCTATTACCCGTATATGACAAACCGATGATCTATTATCCCCTTTCCGTTCTTATGCTGGCTGGCATTCGCGATATTCTTGTCATCACCACACCCGCCGATCTGGATAGCTTCCGCCGCCTACTTAATGACGGTAAACATCTGGGGGTAAACATTCAATATGCCGTACAGCCTGAACCAGAAGGACTAGCCCAAGCTTTCCTTATCGGAGAGCACTTTATCGGTGACAGTCATGTATGTCTCGTGTTGGGTGATAATATTTTTTACGGTCAGGGGTTAACCCCAATGTTAAAAGCCGCAGCAAGACGACCTAAAGGTGCAACTATTTTTGGCTATCAGGTGAAAGATCCAGAGCGGTTTGGTGTAGTCTCATTTGATAGTCAGAAGCACGTATTATCCTTAGAAGAAAAACCAGCTAAACCAAAATCCAATTATGCAGTAACAGGGTTGTACTTTTACGATAATTCGGTTGTAGAGATTGCCAAGGGAATTGAGAAGTCTAGTCGCGGCGAATATGAAATTACCTCAGTTAATGAAGTGTACCTGAAGCGTAAAGAGTTACATGTTGAGGTGCTGGGCCGTGGTTTCGCCTGGCTGGATACCGGAACATACTCCAGCTTGCTTGATGCGGCTCAGTTTGTTGAAACGCTCGAAAAACGTCAAGGATACAAGGTAGCTTGTCTGGAAGAAATTGCCTTTAATAGAGGCTGGTTAGACAAGCAGATGCTGATACAGGCTGCGGATGCACACGGCAAAAACAGTTATGGCAGATATTTGCGTTCATTAATTCCGGAGATATAAGCCACTTTGACAGTGGTGCTCGGTAAAAAATGTTATACCAAGTCCGTTTGAACGAAGGTGATAATTTTCAGTTCTGAATCAGAGGATGTAATGAAAGTCGGCATTATCCAATCTAATTTTCTTCCATGGCGTGGGTACTTTGATTTTATTAGAGAGGTGGATTTATTTATTCTCTATGATGACATGCAGTACACAAAAAATGACTGGAGAAACAGAAACAGAATTAAAACAAAGGAAGGAGCAACCTGGATAACAGCTCCTGTATATAACACTCGCCTAAATAAAAAAATAGAAGAAACGAAGCTAGTTGAAGGGGGCCGCTGGCGAGAAAAGTTGCTTGGCAAAGTACATCAGTCTTATCGTTCAGCCCCCTATTTCAAAGATTACTTCAATGAGCTGGAATTCTTTATCAGACAGCCCGTCGAGACGATTTCTGAGTTAAATTACAGCCTACTCTTGTGGGGATGTGAACATCTGGATATAGACACCCCTATTAAATTTTCAAGAGAGTTGGAAGTAACAGGTGAGAAGACAGAACGCCTTATCAACATATTAAAAGCAGTAGGAGGGGATCATTATCTTTCAGGCCCAGCAGCACGCCATTACCTTCAGCCTGAAATGTTTGAGCAGGAAAATATAACCCTGGAGTATAAACGATATAATTATCCGGAGTATGAGCAGTTATACCCACCCTTTGAGCCTTCGCTCAGTATCATAGACTTATTTTTCATGCATGGTCCCGACTCTGTCAGATATCTAACTGACGTTAGCTAGGAGAAGAACTGTGCATAGCAATCTCGAAGCACTATGTGACTCAGCCCAACAGAGTTTTTCCCGACGGGAATATCAGAAAAGCGTTGAAGATTGGGAAAAGTATCTAGACAGCTCTCCAGCTGACAATGACCAGCTCTACAAAGCCAGCCTCGCAGCGCGGTATGCAAAAAATTTCCATTTAGCTAGAAAATGGTTAGTCACTGGATGCAGAAAGTATCCAGAGGATGGCCGATTCCGGTTAGATTCCGCCAAGCTCGCCATGAATCAAAAGCATTGGTCGGAAGCAGTGGTAATATTGGAAAATACCCCGGAAAACCTAATGAGTGAAGATTTTTTTCGTTTCCTGGCAATTTGCTACTACAGACAGGGACTGCCTGTGTTAGCGGCAAAGACATTAGAAAAAGGCTGTAAGCGTTATCCGCTTTCTCCACTCCTCTTACTCGAGTTAGTTGAACTGAGACAGGAATGTCGCCAAGACCTCTGTTTCAGAGACATTGAGGCTATCCTGAAAGCACATTCATATGGCACACTTTTCAATACACTGGAGTCTCTTCCTTGGAAAGAAACGCCAAAGAATCTGCATCTTGTCCCCTCCGGTAGATTCTCATTTCAATTCATCCGTTTTTTTGAAAAACACTTCGAACTCGACCAACATTGCTTCTTAATGTTAGATAAGACACAAGGCGAGCACTGGCCTACTGTTGAGCATATGACGCTATTTTCCAGTACTTTCCCTTCCAAAGAGCAGCAAATTGCTGATCTGGCCGCTTATATGAGAAAAGCCGATAGGATAATCCTGCATTCATTGTTTAATAGTATCGTTCTTGAGACCTTGTACCAGCATCCGCAATTTCTGCGTAAGTGTTACTGGTTCCTGTGGGGATCAGACCTCTACGGTAACGAAGAGAAAGATCGCAGTATTAGCAATCACAAAAGCAAGTTAATAAAAACAGTGATAAAGAACATGGCCCACTTGGTTTGTCACAATCCCAAGCATCTGTACTATGCGAGAAGGGAGTTTGATTGCCAAGCTGCGTATATTAATTGTTTTAAATACCCAAGTAATATGTGTATCGACAAAGACGCGATTCCCAAAGTCTCTTTTTCTTTCCTGGATGAAAAAGAACTCACCATATTAATGGGGAATTCCGCATCCTTACTTAACTGTCATGATGAAATTTTTACGCTTCTGTCTCCGTTTATCAACGAGGATTTTCAAGTTATATGTCCTTTAAATTACGGTGATAAGGAGTATGCTCATCAAGTAGCCCGCAAGGGTAAACTTTTGCTGGGCGATAAGTTCTACCCCCTGATGGAAGATATGGATTACGAGCGTTATTGTGCCTTGCTTTCAAAAATCGATTTAGCTGTCCTCTACCATCATAGGGACCAAGGAATGGGAACAATTCGCCAGCTTTTGGCTATGGGTAAGAAGGTATATGTTAATAGCGAACACGGGGCCTTAGAATTAATGACAGGTTTGGGTGTGAAAATGTTTGAACTCAAAGAGTTTGAACTGGAACCTGATTTTGAACAGCGGCAAAGTAACATTGAAAAAATGAACCACCATTATTCCCGCGACGCACTTCTTAAAGGGTTAGGTAATTTATTTGAGCAGGCTTATCGATGAGTCAGAAAGTTAAGCATGATTTTGTTATTTGTTCGGGGATGATGCGCTCTGGGACTACGCTACTACAGAAAATAATCAATACACACCCTCAAATCAACATCCAATATCAATCCTGCACCTCCCTCTTTCTTGAAAGCAAGAAGAATTTTCTGGAAGAAATCAATAGAACATCCTACCACAAACTGTCTCATTATAATGAAAAGGGTCATTACACGTTACCAGAGTTTACTAAGTGGCTGCTAATTAATGGAGAGCCGCTATTAAATACTTTAAGGAATAATTTAACTGTTTCTGACCATCGATACGTGGGGGTTAAAGAAATTCTTATCGAAGAGTTTTTTCCTTGGCTGGTGAATGCTGAAGTTAAATGTATCCTCATTGTGCGGGACCCGCGGGCCGTATTGGCGTCAACTGCATATGGCAGCACAGAACATACAGGAAAGCCAAGACCCACCTTGTTTGACATCAGAAACTGGCGAAAAAGCGTTCAGATTGGACGTTTGCTACAATCGAATAAGCATTTCAAACTGGTACGGTTTGAAGAGTTGCTGAAAGAGCCAGAGCCAATACTCAGAAACATTTTTCAGTGGCTGGGCATGGATGACGTGGATTGCCGGAAGCTCGTAGGAAAGTTTGAAAGCGAAAACAATAAGAGTTGGATGGGAAACTCTTCATTTTCTGAACGACGAGGGCTCGACATCAAAGCTATTGATGATTTTTCCTGCCGACTATCAAGCTCTGTGTTGAGTTATATTGAAGCAACATGTCAAGAAGAAATGTCATGGCTTAACTATTCGCATAGCAACTTGGATAAGGCTGAGCGGGTCAGGCTCGTAAAAAATTTCAGGGAACCGTTGACAATAACCCGTCCGGAGTTTTCACCTGATTACAGTATCAAGAAATCCAATGTGGAATTTGAAATCGCAAGAATAGAGGACTATTCCTCCAATTTATTTATTTGAGCAGGCCTATGATACCTTTCAACCGCGCGCCCTATACGGGAGATGAAGATCAGTTTATTCACCAAGCTTTGGCAAGCAGAAAGCTATCCGGCAACGGCTACTTTTCTGAAAAGTGTGAGCATTGGTTTGAACAACAGCTAGGGTGCCAGGCAGCATTAGTTACCCCAAGCTGTACCCAGGCTCTGGAAATGGCTGCAATATTGATCGATATTCAGCCAGGTGACGAAGTGATCATGCCTAGCTTTACTTTTGTCAGTACAGCAAATGCTTTCGTTCTGCGTGGTGCACGAATTCGTTTCGTTGACATTCGCCCTGATACGATGAATATAGATGAGGATCTGATTGAACTTGCAATAAATGATAAAACCAAGGCCATTGTTGTGGTGCACTATGCAGGAAGAGCCTGCAACATGGATAAAGTTATGGACGTTGCAACAAGAAATGATCTGTACGTGATAGAAGATGCTGCCCAGGCGATTTGCTCTTTTTACAAAGGAAGACCTCTGGGGACTATAGGCCATATTGGTGCTTTCAGCTTTCACGAAACAAAAAATATCACCAGCGCAGGTGAAGGCGGATTGCTAATTATCAATAGGTCTGAATTTTGTGAGCGAGCGGAAATAATAAGAGAAAAAGGAACCAATAGAAAATTATTTATCGATGGGTTAGTGGATAAATATAGTTGGGTAGATGTAGGAAGCAGCTTTCTGACTTCGGAGTTGCAATCGGCATATTTGTGGGGGCAACTACCACACGCTGAAAAGATCTGTAAGACTCGATTGATCAGATGGCAACAATATTATGACGCATTTTCCAATCTTCCCGACTCGGTTGAACGACCATTACCCCTTGCCAGCTCTCCCCATAACGGCCATATATTCTATCTCAAGGCCGTCGATGAACAGCAGAGACAAGAGCTGATACAGTTCTTGGGGAAGAAGAAGATAAAGGCAACTTTTCACTATGTACCGCTCCACAGCTCAGAAGCTGGAAGGCGCTTTGGTACATTTAATGCTGAGGACATTTATACAACGTCACATAGTAAAAAACTTATCAGGCTGCCTTTATGGTACGGCATGGAAGAAACACACCTTGAGAGAGTAGTTGATGCAGTAAAAGAGTTTTACGCCGTTTAAATGATAAAAAAATGCAGAATGCTCAAGTTTTCAAATCATTAATATTTGACCATCTGTTATAAAATCGTGATTTCATATCTCTGTGTTCTTTAATGGTCTCACTGGGCTGAGAAATATATTTATCTATTTCTCTATATTCTATCCTCTCAATGTCTTCGGCACTAAAATTTTCCAACTCTGACGATGAAGAAACCAGCTCATAGCCAAGTGATAGCATTTCGTTCTTACATATTTTTTCAATTGCCAGCAACTCTTCTTTCGTCAACTCCGAAGAAAACTTGTTGAAATTACCAGTCATCAAAGGCTTAGATAAATTTTCCCAAGTTGCATCCTTTTTCGAGTTTTCTATCGTGAGCTTATTAGAATGAAATTCCAATACTTTTTCATCAAAGGGTACAGTTAAGAATTTACAAAGTTCTTTTAACGTCGCCATAGGGGAAGATAAAAGATTTTCATAGGACAAATAGAAAGACCTCCCCATATTATTCATATTTTCATACTCATTAATATAATAAGCCTGATCGTGTTGCCACTGTCTTGCTGCTCGAACTACACCACCTGCATGGTTGATACTTTTCTTCCAGGATAGAGCAACATCTCTTGGATCTCTGACCAGAAAAATAAACTTGGACTCTGGAAAGTTCAAAAGTAGATAAGACATATATTCATATATTCTATTCTCTTTTATGAAAACAATATCTTTACCAAACTCTTTCGCCTCTGCCAAAAACATCCTTTTTAAAAGGTTTCCAGGATTACGTTCAGGTGACATTTCGTTCAACATCTGTACGGTGAAAACTTTTTTCCAGCGTGAAAATCCCATGTTTATTAAACTACAGATATCCTCAAGTAACGCCAACCAGTTTTCATCCCGCTTTAGGTCCCCATACCTGAAAAGGTTTCTGGCCACGGGGCTAATAATGTGCTTTGTGGAAGGGCCGCAAATCATAGAATGTGAATTCATGATCTGCACGATAAGGTTACTACCGGAACGTTCGGAACACATTAAGAAATTAAAATTAGATGAATTAAATTCTTTACTCATATCAGAACCTTACCGTTTGATTAACGCCATAAAAGACACTCTGCAATACGCCACTACTATTAGGCTTCCCGAATTCTCTTTCCTTAGAGATGTAAAGATTGAATGAATGCTCAATCTATCGCCTTTCAATGATGCACTCAATGAAGAGGTGGCGGCAGTAGCAAATCCAATGGTTTGCGTGTTTAATCATCGTTTTTCAAATACCTAGCGCACACCGAATAAAGTGCCTTGAGATTTTGTGTGTAGGCTCTGCGCGCAAACTCATCCCATACTTCAGCGCTGTCAGGAAACTCAAAAAGCAATTCCGTTAACAGTGTCTCATCATCTTGAAAAACCGCATCAGTCAGCTTAGCCCCGACAATCTCTGACTGGGACAACCGAAAGACCAACCCAATAAGCGATGGATAACGTTCGGAAATTATGTCAAAGATTTTTCTTTCAAAAGCAATGCTGGCAATAACTATAAGATCGGGTTTTTCTTCACCATCAAGAAATGAAACAGGATATACCTCTCTGCCATCAACACTCTTTCTTTCATTAATAGAGGAATCTACAATTCCTCGGAGCTCTATGCCAGGAAATTGCTGCTCAATCAGTGTGGCTAGCTGATCACCAACCTGACCGGCTCCCCATATTACTGCGCTTTTTATATCGGGACGTGATGTCAGGAACCTTGATACTCTCTGTGTAAGTAGGCTCATAATAGACCGGTTCCTTTGTCCAGGATCGCCAGATTGATCAATGGCCAAAACATCCCCATCTGCTCAAATTCTTTACTCTCATGGCACTGATTTACGGCTCTCTGCAATGCCTTGCCATCGAAAAGAGAGGAATCCCTGACGATTGAGTCATTAGCGAAGGAAACGACCCATTCACCAAGTCCCTGTTTCAACCACCGATAAAAAGGAGGAGAAAAGCCCGACTTATCCATTCGATTACGAATTTCAACTGGTATAAAAGAAAAATGATCCCGTAGCAAAGATTTGGTCCTTCCTCCTGAAAGCTTTAACTGGCTATCTGCGTTAAATGCAGCGAGTACAAAACGGTAATCTAAAAAAGGCGATCGCACTTCAACCGAGTGGCTCATGGATAAGCGATCATAGTTTCTGAGGATATAGGGCAAGGTAAAGTAATGAAAATCCTCATACAGCTTTTGAAACAACATGGTTTCCTGTTTGTAGGTTTCTGAATTCCGTTCGTTTACAATGTCATTACTGAAATGACTTGTCCCTCGAAGCAAGCTTCTGAGGTATAACTTCTTGCTACCCAGTTTATGATGTACATCCTCCGAAGACATGGGAGCCTGTAAAAGACTGCTCCTGACAAAAGCACTGCCAGCTCCCGGGCGCATGTCACCTAATGCTTTTATCAAGGTTGCCATGATTTCAGGCGAAGCCCGGTTTCTCATCACATCGCCCAGGTATACCGTCAGGTGTCTGTGATAACCGGCTAACAACTCATCACCACCGTGCCCCTCCAGCGAGACTTTGTAACCATCCTCATGCATCGCCTGATACACCTTCCATTGACCGACAATAGGCAGGTCATTGACATCCTCTAAAGCAAGACAGCTCTTTTCAACATGTTCCAATACATCGTCTTCTGAAACATTCACACGTCTATAATCAAGCTGATGAGTATCAACCACTAATTTCGCCCAGTGATATTCATCCATATCACTATCAACGAAGGAGCCGATGAAAGATTTTAGTTTCTTTGTTTCTTTGATACCGGATAACGTTGCCAGTCTGGATGTCACAGCCGATGAATCCAATCCCCCGCTCAATGCTGTGGCAATTTTTACATCTGTACGTGTTCTGATTTCACAGGCCTGACTGAACAGATGTTGCAAATCTTCCGCTGTTGATGGAAGGTCCTGCAGCTCTGTCAACTGGTCATAAGTATTCCACCAACGCTTATGTTCCGGCCCTTTCTGAGTGACGATCAAATACTCACCCGGAAGTAACTTATCCACATCTTTGTATAACGTCTTTCGTTCAGACTCCACGGCCTCTGGATACAACATCAGAAAACTGGCCTGCTCCGCACAAACCTCCAAGCCTTGAGGGTGGCAACGAAATGCTTTTTGTTCAGAGGCAAAAGCAAAGTGTTCACCATCATATCGATAATAAACTGGCTTCACGCCAAAACGGTCACGGGCAAGAAATAGCTGTCTTTTACGCTGGTCCCAGATCGCGAAGGCCCACATACCGTTTAATCTGCTGAGACAATCTGTCCCCCAATGTTGATAGGCTCTCAGAAGTACCTCGGTGTCAGAAGTCGTTCTGAATACATAGCCAAAAGACTGCAATTCATGTCTTAGCTCGGGGTAGTTATAAATTTCTCCATTAAAGGTCAGTATTAAACTTTTATCCTCAGAAACAAACGGCTGATTAGCCGCTCGAGATGTATCGACAATAGAAAGACGGCAATGACCTAATCCGAGGTGGCGGTGTTCTGAAAAATACACGGACTGCGCATCCGGTCCCCGGTGGCTTAATGACTGATTAAAAGTCTCCAGCACGTTATCAGGGATAGGGGTTTGATACTGAAGGATCCCGCTTATACCGCACATACATCAACCGCTTTTATTATCTAACAGTTCAGGAAAGTTCGTTTTGATATTATTCGTCACATTTAATGACACCACGTGCTTTTTGATAGCATCACGATATTGCTGTAATTTAATTGGAGTTAATTGGCGTACCTGCTCTGCAATCTGCTTTACAGACTCATGGCCAAAGCTCATTCCAACACCATATTTATCGGTAAAGTAACGCATATCTTCAGAAAAGCTGGTGATCACTGGTAATCCCGCATACAAAAATTCAAAATATTTATTAGGTAAGCAGTACCGGTTCTGGCTATCGTTAACCTCCATTAAGTAAAGTCCAACATCATACTCACTGCAGGTTTCAATAATTTCATCAGGATGCACTGGAGGGATGATACGCACATTTTTCATACCTTTTATCCGCTGCTTTAACTCCTCAAAATACTTATTCCCAGGAGTGTTAACCAACATCATATCCAGCGAATAGCCTTCACCTAATTCAGCCATCAGTTCAATCATTTTTTCCAGACCGCGGTTTCTAAACGCATTGCCGTGGTGAATTAACCGAATCGGCCGCCCCTCGATAGGCCGCTCTTGTGGGGAGATATAAAGGTCTTCTCTTGGATAGCTCGGAAACAAGCCTATTGGACAACCAATCAGTGCCTCATAAAGTTTTACAATCGATGGTGAAACCGTTATGCAACGATAGACCTTGGGCATATGCCGCAGGCAAATATGTCTGGCTAGCTTACCAACAGTTTTTGCCCACGCTTTGTTATCAGAAAACTCCATCGGATAGTATTCTCTGGCATCGAATATCACGCGCGTTTTACGAAAATTGCTGAAGTGTGGAAGTAAATACAAGTCATGAACGAAAATGTAATCAAACTGCCCATCGACCACCGTCGGCATGATGAAACGTTTAGCTTCAACGTGTGCTGCAATGTGACACCATCCAGACTCTGTCGCCACTCGCCCTAACCACCTTAAAAAAGGCGAGCCCGGAGAGCGCCTAAGATAGCCAAAACGCTGCGGGTCATTATCTTCATCAAGCGCTGGAGGGCACAAATACTGGCAGTCATGGATTTTGCTAAGCGTTAACATTAATCGCCTGGCTCTAGGACACTTCAATAGTGGCGTTTTAAAAACAAACAGGATTCGTTTACTCATAGCCACGTCTCTAAACTTATGAAGCGCCCTTCAAAGCCCCGATTTCGGCATTGCTGCATAATCTCTTCGGCATACGCCTCACTCGCAATAATCAGAAAAGCTGCTGAATCCATGTTTACCACCTCAGATGCTGGTTTGATTGGCTTACCTAAGAGTCGGTGCTCACCTTCTGGTATCGAAGAATCAAACCATGAGGAAATCTTGATTTGCGCTTCATCAAGACGCTGAACAATGGCCAGTCCAAGGTCTCCGCAGCCAAATACAGCAACCTCATTAAGGTTCAATGACACGGCTTCATTAACCAAAATCTTATCTGGGGAGCTGAAAAAACGGAGCACCTTATTCAACCACATCATTTAGTCCTTTCTCGGAAAGCAATGGGGTAGGAAACAGTTCATACACACGCGTTTTTACCTCAGGCATCCTTTTAATCAGAGACTGATATTCATTCAGGCAAAACATTTTCCTCTGACCTTGCGCGATCAGATCGAATAAAAAAGCAATTTTTTCCTTAGAACCCTCTCTGCACAGTTGGAAACTGAAATGCACCATTGACCCGGTATCCTGGAGCCTCCCAAGCTGATTTTTAACGCAGAAGTGATTAAATAATGACTCCAGGATAAATTGCGACTCATGTCGGAAACGGTGCTGTAGATTATTCTCAAAAGATTCAAAGAACTGCGTTTCCAGCGCCTGAACCAATGTCTTATCAAAAGGTAAGAAACCATGGCTTGGTACCAGAATTTCTGAATGGTTATAGTTCATCATCTTTGCCCCATTGATAATCCCCCTCTGCCAGAGGGTTTCCCCACAAGGGCTTTTCATGGTTGTCCAGTCTGCATAAATCACAGGTTGTCCATCAGCAAAGAAGAAATCACGTTGAACAGGGGCTCCGAGCATAATGTCGTCATTACCAAGGAGGTAGTACCGGCTCAGTTCCGGAATATGATGAACCCGCGTGGCCAGGGCTCTGGAGTTAAAGGTGGGTAGGTAATGTGCCTTTCCTCGAAAGAGCTGCTTATGATCAACGATGACAATGCGATCCAGCGCAAGCTTGTCTTTATCCAGAAACGCTGGCACTTGCTCGTCGGTAATAAGGTGAATTTTCCTATACCAAGGGGAAAACTGCTTGATCGACCTTAGGCAAAAGCGTAATTCATCATGTTGGACAAAACGTTTATCGTCGGTTGATTGCTCAGCGTTACGGGCAGATTCCAGACTAAAATCAGACAGATATTGAGACCGCTTCTGGCGATGAGCGGGATCGTTGCCGTCAACCCAAAAGATCACAAAATCAATGTCTGAGGGAGCATTCCCAGTCATGCTACGGCTCTTATATAAGCAGTAATATCAGGCAGCGATGGCTGACAACGGATAGCGAACTTTTCAATCAGTGCATCACGTTCATGCTTGAAGGCATCTTTCCCCTCTGTCAGTTCACGTAATGTTGCCAACAGCGCGCTCTCAGTTGTAACCAAGGGCCCGGCAATAAAATCACTATCTTTAATCATCGGCTCGCCCCGCACATGGCGATAGGCTTCTTTATCATACTGGTAATAGACAATTGGCTTGTCCAACACCAAAAAGTCGAGTGCAACAGACGAGTAATCTGTAATCAGAATTTCCGCATCAGCTAACCAGGGATAGATATTGCGGGCACTGGGAAAAAGAAACAAACGGGTATAGCCGGGAATGGCTTGTAATGTATCCGCATCACCTTTTAACCCCATTGCATCCCTGAACTTTCTGGAAATAAAAGGATGAAATTTAAAGATCAGCGTTTTGTCACATTGTTGACATAGGCTTTCCAACGCATCGAAGTTCAGGAGGTAGCTGTTGTCACCACTATCTCGATAGGTAGGCATATAAACCCATATACCCTGGCTATTTTTTGTGAAGGAGTCAAATACCTCTTCGGGAATGGAATTTAACCAATTACGTTGATGTTTTGGCTGTAAAAGAGCATCGCATCGCGGATAGCCATAATCCAGATACTCCTCAGCCCTGAATATATGTGGAAACCTGTGCTCATTAAACCATCGCGAACTGGATACAAAAGCGGTGTCACAAATGTTGGGAAAATGCGCGTTACCAGCGAGAGATTTGTAAGGTAATCCATGCCAGAGCTGTACAACAGGTTTATGCAGACGCACCTCTGAGAAAAGTAAGCTGGTGTATTCGTGATCGATGACAATCACCCTTGCGCGCAGCAGGACCCAATATGCCCGCCAACCCGACTTGATTCTTACAGCAAGATCACCATCCATGTCTTGCCCTTTCAGGTTTATCCCTAAAAGTTCGGCATCATCAGGGTGCATGCCAGCGTAATAATGCCAGGCCAACAACAGGTTCGTGTCGACAAATTCTTCAGCATAAAAAACCGCTTTTTTAGCCGGCAGAATGCGACAAAGCGTGCGAATAGAAAAACGCAGGGCTTGCTCAGCCACGTCTTTGATGAGGTCAGTCAGTGATTGTCTGAAAGGCGTTAGCTTCTGATTAGCTCGGTGACAGAGAATGGCCTCTTTTCTGAATCCTTTTTTGACTAAGCCACGGCAGATCTCAGCCTGAAAACGCCCTTCAGCCACGATGACCTGAATATCTCCGTTAGCCTGTTCCGCATGGTTAATAATGTCGCGCCCTTGCTTGAGGTTATCTACCATTGCGACAACCTTCACATTGTCTTCACGCAGGTGCTGTGCAAGAGCCCTACCCGCCGGATTAGCGGGAGCGACATACACTGACTTGCCTGAAAACTGGGAAAACCGTTCGCTCATTAACCTCTATCCATTACCACCGCACAAAACCATACAGCTTATGCGGTGCTACCAGCATCTACCGTCATTACCGTACCGGTAATGGCGCCAGCCTGTTCACTAAGTAAATAAACCACCATGGCTGCGACATCATCTGGTGTAGCCAGTTTTCCTAACGCGCTGCGACGCTCAATCTTCTTCAGATTCTCATCGCTCAGATTCTGAGTCATATTAGTTTGCATATACCCGGGCGCAACAGAGTTCACTGTAATACCTGCTTTTCCAACTTCTCTTGCCAATGAGCGGGAAAATCCCTCTAATCCGGCTTTAGTCGCCGCATACACACTTAACCCATTAAATCCGGTTTGAGCAATAATCGAAGAGATATTCACAATCCGGCCTACCCGATTCAACAGCATGGACCGCAACAAATACTTACTCATTAATATCGGCGCCTGCAAATTAAGGTTGAGTAATTCAGTAATCTGACTGTTATGCAGGGTGGCTAATACTCCGTCATGACCAACCGCAGCATTATTAATCAGTGCATAAGGACGGCCGTGTTTCTTTAGTAATGACTGACACAGAGCAGGAATAGCATTAAGGTCGCTTAAATCAGCACTGGCAAAAGTCAGCTTTTCAGGCTGCATTTTCAGCAATTCACTTAATGGCTCAGAACAGTGTCGCGACAACGCCACGACTCTATAGTCCTGCTCCAGCAAGGCTCTTACAATGGCCAGCCCCAATCCCTGACTCGCACCTGTGACGATAACCACATTACTCACTCAGTTGCCTCCTATCGATCTTGCCTGTCTCATTGGTTTTTATCTGTTTGACGAAATCAATCCGCACCGGAACCTGGTAGCGCGCCAGGCGCTGCATGCATTGCATGATGATTTTCTTTTTCAATGCTGCCAACTCAGTCTCGGCTTCTGCCACCACTTCAGCGCTGACTAAGCTACCCATCACACTGCTCTTTGAACCGAAGACTCTGGCACTCAACACCCCTTCAATGGACAATATAACCTGCTCTACCAGTTGAGGATGCACTTTATTACCCCCAACATTGATCACGCCGCCTGCACGCCCCAAAAAGTACACACGCCCATCAATAATCTCGACCATATCCTCGCTGTCAATGTATCCCTGCGCATCCATGCGATTTTTAATACCTGATTTGGGGAGCTGAAGAGGTTTTATGCATAAGTGGTGGTGAGCATTGATCTTAAGCTTTACACCGTAATACCCGTCTTTCAGCCAGGCTTCAGGAAATCCAGCCTTTCCATCACTCACAGAGAATCCCACCCCGGCCTCAGTGGAAGCATATATATGGATGATCCTCGCCTCGGTGAAGCGAGCACGCAGCATATTCAGTACCCCCTGATCGGCAATTTCACCTCCTAGTGTCAACTGGCTCAGAGACAGAGTTTCCAGCTCTCCACTGAGCAATAACTGACGCCACATACTTGGTGTTGCGGAAAGTGCAGTTGTTCTCGCAGCCCTTAATACCTTGATTCTACGTGAAATATCACCATTGCTGGCGTCAACTATAGATGCACCACTTAACAACCCCTGTAGCAACACCTGTAAACCAGCAAAGCGAAAGGGTTGATATAGCAATCCCCATCTCAAAGGCATTTGCTCAAGGTTCACACGAACAGAGGCAGTGAGACCAGCTAGTTGATGAGCTATCCATTTTGGTTTACTGGTGGTGCCTGATGTTGCGATATACCAGTGTGTAACGACGTGCTGTCCCTCAGGCAAGGCAGTGTCCCGTTTTACATCACTCTGTAGTCCAGCCCAACACTGACAATCATCAGGTAACTGTGGAGCATCATCCTCTGGAAGCAAATACAGAGCACCACACCAACCATCAAAGGCAAGCAGTAATCTGACAAAATCATTCAATCCCTGATAGCGGATAGCCACGGTCGCCCCTCGCAAATGAGGCTCCTTAGCGCGAATCAGCTCTGCTTCAGCAATAATCCTGGGCAGGGATATAGTATTAAGGTTGGGGCCCCTAACCGAATCAACAGGCTTTGAGCTGGCTTCTAACAACTCTCCTTTGACGCTATTATCAGCGTTTTCATAAAGCTCCTTGAGTCTGTGTAGTAGCTGCATCGCTACTCCCTGGTTTTTTCAGAATACTGGCGATAAATCGAGACGAACTCACCAAAAGTGCTCGGATAAACCGGAATGGCCATTTGAGTAAAGGGATCAAAACCGAGTTCTTCATCTAACTGGGCAACCAACATTGCAAAACCGAGAGAATCCAGGCCACTTTGTAACAGAACAGTATCGTCATCAATCTCATTAACCAACTGGCACTGGCTCAACTCTGCAACCTGCTCCATGGTATGGCGTATTTTCTGTTCAATGTTCACAATAGCTCCTGTTCAAAATCAATGAGTTGGGATGCTTCCCGAATTTGTGCCGGTAACTTTTTTAATATGTTTTGTCGCCGCTGCCGCCAGTCAGTTAATGGGTAACGAAAGCGATGTACCTCAAACGCTTTTCCTTCGCGCACACCCCCATCCCGGCTTTCCAACGACTGATACTCAAACAACCTGTGCAATTTAATCACCGCCTGATTGAAACTCAGTACCTCTGCATACAGAGCTTTGGCCTTTGTATAATCTGCAACATAATCCAAAGCCGCCACCTCCAACAGCAATCCACTACCAGGCCAGATATCCGCTTCACCAAGATAACACCCCCACTCTGGCTCTTCTGTATCCAGACCACTGAAATTAAGCACGCCAATCGGACGATCGTTTTGGTAAAAAACAAAGAACTGCCTGGTAGGATCCTGTTTTAAGGATTCAAACCAGCTCAGGTGCTCATGCCAAGGGATAGTTTTATCATTATGCATGTTGATGCGAATATGCGCCTGATTACGCCATTTCCACACCCTTTCCAGGTGGTGTTCATCAAACACCCTGAAAACTGACTTCGGATACGTTCGGCTCAACTTAACCACCTTTAAATCGCTTTCCGTCACTGCCAAGCATTGCCGACATAGATTCAAAAACTCTGCTACTCCCCATAGTATCGGCAAATTGCCCGGCTTTTTGATGCATGGTGGCCAGTTTGGAAGATTGCGACCACAGCATGACGGCGGTTTCAGCGAGCGCTTTGACAGACTCTCCCTGAGTCATATCAAAAACCTCACACCAGCCCTGCTGCTCAGCCTGAGCTGTCGCCAGCCGCTGATTCTCTGCGACCACTGCCAAAATAGAAGGAGTGCAACACGCAGCAAGCTCAAACTGACTCCCCCCCGCTGCGGATATGGCAAGTCGAGCTCTGGAAAAACAATCCGCCATTTGCTGATGATTGGGCAAGTGCTGAACGATCAGCCCTGTTCTCTTCAAAAAGTCATCCAGCGCTATTCCGTCGCGATACGCTGCCCCGGTAATCACGCGCACAGACATACTGGCGCTAAGGCTTTCAAGTGCTTGCAGTAAAGAGAGTGTAATGCCTGATGGATCGCTACCACCAAAGCATATCACCAGATCTCTTCGCTCTGAAAAGGGCATTGGTTCTGTGATTCGGAACTCATGGCGAAGCACACGATAGGGTTCACCTATGCAGCGTTGCGCCGTGGCAGCGGTCTGGTCATAATCCAGCATCTGTGCATGACTGGAACCATTGATCACTAGGTCTGCGTATAGCTGTCCTGAGTCATTATTGTCATCAAACAACGCAAACAATTTGCCCGTACTTTTGATAGCGAACCGATACGCCTGATCAAACTGGTAGCCATCCAACACAATCCAGTCTGCCTGGTCAAATTCGGGTAATTGCTGCATCCACCGAATCTCCGCATCTGCGGGGTAGTCTGGTACCGGTATAACCTTACCCACCCAGTCATGTCGGCTACGGCAAAAGGCCAGTGAAGACTCACTGACCAAAAAAGTGGCGTTCACCTGGTTGAGATCAAGTTCTTGTGCCAAGGCAAGACAGCGCATCAAATGTCCCAGCCCCATTTCTGAATTACCGTCAGTGCGAAATATAACTGAATCCATCTGACTCCCCGAAGGATGCTAATCAAAACCCATTGATCTATCTGTCAGGCTTAGGCAATTACGTCCCAGCTTAGTGGTGTTCCCTTACTCAAAGCGCATTTGGCAACTTTTCCCTGTACGCCATCCCAATACTTTGGAGCCAAACCAAAAGCCGGGCGTACAATACGTAAGTTTTCCGGTGAGAAGGGCTCTCCAGGTTGAATATCCCTGCATACGTAGATAGATCTGCGATATTGTCTGGCTTTTTCTTCAGCCTCAGTGCCACCATATCGGACTGCACCCAAAGCTTGCCAGGCCCTTCGCGTCTCCGTCACCAAGGCCTTCAGTTCCGCAGGTTCAAGAGAAAACGCAGCATCCACACCTCCTGCGGCCCTATCCAGTACAAAGTGTTTTTCTATCACCTGAGCGCCTAGCGCAACGGCGGCAACGGCAGCCCCTATTCCGGCAGTATGATCACTCAACCCAACCTGTACCCCAAAGGTTTCCCGTAAGTTTGGAATAGTGCGCAAATTGGTATTGCCGGGCTCCGCAGGATAGGTACTAGTGCACTTAAGCAAGATAATATCCTCACAACCTGCCGCTTTGACGGTAGTCACTGCCTCCTCTATTTCAGCCAGTGTCGCCATGCCCGTGGAGAGAATCATCGGCTTTCCCTTACTGGCTACAGACTTAATAAGGGGTAAGTCGGTAAGTTCAAAAGAGGCAATCTTAAAACAGGGCACGTTGAGCCCGGCAAGAAAATCAACGGCCTGTTCGTCAAATGGCGAACTGAATGCTTCCATGCCCAGTTCCTTAGCTCTTTCAAACAAGGGCTGATGCCAGTCATAGGGAGTCGCTGCCTGAGCATACAACTCGTGTAACTTTCTGCCCGCCCATAGACTATCTTTTTCTTTAATAACAAAGTCTTGCTGCTCTGAGTCCAGCGTCATGCTATCGGCAGTAAAGGTTTGCAGCTTGATGGCATCGGCGCCGGCATCGGCTGCGGCCTCAACCATTTTCAGCGCCAAATCGAGTTGCTGGTTATGGTTGCCGCTTAATTCAGCAATGATAAAAGGTGGCTGCTTTGGCCCAATTTCTCTATCACCGATTCGCATCTTCAATCTCTTGTTCGAAAATAGAAACAATACTCTGCGCCAGTTCTTCAGCGGGCATAGGCTCAGGCTTCTCGGCGGTAACAGGATCGGTTGCATAGTCCGGCATCAGCATGCGTGGATCCACTTCCCCACAAATCACCAGACTGGGACAATCTACCGTTGCCGCAAGCCATTGCCCGTCCCCCGGCACAGTCACTAGCAGATCCGACGCCTTCAGCTTCATTAGCTGATTGCGCAGGTTTTGTGTCGTGTCCAGCGTCCAGGTGCAAAAACCCAGGTCAGCCAGGCGGTTTTGTAGTTCTGCAGCAAAAGGATAGGTCAGTCTTGCCTCCGCCCCTTCACACATCAGTGCAATCACTTTGGTGGATTTAGCCTGGTTTTTCAGGGCTTTATCTGCTGGCACGTCAATATTCATTTGCATCTGTAGGGCGTCAAAGCCACAACAACTGCGCAGATAAAATTCCGGATAGCCGTTATCAGGCAACCACTCCCCCTGCCACCACGGACTATGCCAACGGGCCATGGAAAGAAAGGTGCTGCTCATATAGTTATCAGGCTGATTCACGTACTCAGGGGATAATGTCTGCTGCTGGAACTGCTCCAGCAGTTCCTGCACCGAGATACTCATATAGTTGCCAACGACTGGCTCACCGGCATCTTTTAGAAATCGCGCCAAGAAGCAGGGCATAAACCCTGTATCCAAATTAATGATTTGATCATAATCCTCAGAAACAATTTTCTCCGCCAATCCTAAAAAGGTTTCCATCGCCGGAATAATGTTATCCGGCCATTCCTGCTGCTCCAGACCAAACACTCTGACACCAGGTTGCGCCAGTTTAAGTAGCGCTTTGCCCTGAGCAAAGCTCAGCACTTCAATATTGGCCTCGCTGAGGCGAGAAAGAAAATAGCGAAGTGCGGGAATGCCAATAGCCGCCACATCACCCAGGGGCTGCATACGAATAAGCAGGACTTTCTCCTGACTCATGAGTTCTCCTTTAACGCGTGCTGACAAAACGCCCGATACAATAGTTCGGCCCGCTGCCAGTCGTCGGGTGTATCAATATCCTGCACCAGGTAGTGAGGCAGCAGGATGGGCAGACTGTGAGACGCAAAAACCCGTTTGTTCTCCACAAAGGCCTGGGCTCTGCCCCAATAAAACTGCCCCGCATCATGTAAGGCTTCAGGTAAATCCTGAGAACGCTTGGCAATAAACTCAGGAAACATCGGCTCGACACCGCCGTTATCACTTTTTATCAGCGCCCGCTGAACCGGAAAAGCAAACTCGGTAACGGAAAACGCATAGTGCTTTTCAGACTGCTTGCTAAGGGCCTCAAATCCCTCTTGCAGATAGCGCTGCTGTAATAGCGGAGCAGTCGCGTATACACAGCATACCAGCTCAGGATTGATACCCAGTTTACGGCATTCCTGAATGGCATTCACGACCACCGCACTGGTGCCGGTGAAATCATCAGCCAGTTCCTGCGGCCGCATAAAAGGTACCTCAGCGCCCCACTCCCTGGCCACATTCGCGACTTTTTCACTGTCAGTCGACACCACCACCTTTTCAAACAAGCCACTGGCTCTGGCTGCCTCGATAGAGTAGGCGATCAGAGGCTTACCACAGAAGTGTTTAATATTTTTATCAGGAATTCGCTTACTGCCACCACGGGCGGGGATAATGGCCAGATTCAACTCAGCCCCTCAATTACTGCATCAATCACCTGTTGTTGGTTATCGGCAGACAGGTCGGGATATAAAGGCAGAGTTAAGGCCTGTTGATAAAACGCTTCGGCATTGGGAAATTGCCCGGGTTCGAACCCCAGCGCCCGGTAGTAAGGCTGCAGGTGGATCGGTATATAGTGCACATTGACGCCGATGCCAGCTTGCTGCAATCGCACAAAGATTTCCTTTCTGTCATGATGCTTCAGGGCAATAGCAAAAACGTGCCAGGCACTGCTTGCGCTTTGCGTCTCGACAGGGAGATCTAACGGAAGCTGTCTGAATGCGTCCAGATAACGGCGGGCTTTTTCTGTGCGGGCCTTTACAAAACCGCTGAGCTTTTTAATTTGTGACAATCCCAATGCGGCATGCAAGTCGCTGAGCCGGTAATTGTACCCCAGGGCAATTTGCTGATAGTACCAGGGACCATCGGGCTGCCCCTGCATTTGCTGTGGATCACGGGTAATACCGTGGCTCGCAAATAGCCGAAGCTGCTTTTTCAACTCGGCGTTGTTTGTCAGCACCGCCCCACCTTCAGCACTGGTAATAGATTTCACCGGATGGAAACTCATTACGCAGGCATCGGAATATTCGCAGTTCCCCACCGGTTTACCTTGATACATTCCACCCAGCGCGTGACTGGCATCTTCGATCAGTGCAATCCCCAGTGGCGATGTCAGTTCGCGTATGGCCTGCATGTCGCAGCTTAATCCGGCGTAATGGACCACCACGATCGCTTTCGGTAAGGTGTTGGCCTTTTTCGCCTGTTCCAGTTTCGTTGCCAACGCCGTTGTACAGATATTGCGGGTTTGCGGATCGATGTCGACAAAATCAACCTGTGCGCCACAATAACGCGCACAGTTTGCCGAGGCGACAAACGATAAGGGTGAAGTCCACACGCTGTCACCAGCACCGACACCCAGTGCCAGACAGGCTATATGCAAAGCCGACGTGCCACTGTTTACGGCTACGGCATAACGGGCATTACAATTATCCGCCAGGGCCTGCTCAAAGGCAGGAACCTGTTGTCCTTGCGTCAGAAACTGGTTTTCCAGTACCTCCACGACCGCCTGAATATCCGCTCTGTCGATATGGTGTTTACCGTATGGGATCACGACAAAGACTCATTCAACTGCCGTAACTCCTGCACAGACAGAAATTGTGGATTGGTGCCCGAGTTGTATTCAAAGCGATCGGATACGTTAATGCCTTTTTCACCCAGTTTATTTTTATGATAATTGATATTCTTTTCAAAGAAGGTGATGGGCGGCGTAATCACATAATGGTCATCAAACTCCAGGCTGTGATGAGCGACCTCTTCGGGTACCATAATCTCATGGATTTTCTCACCGGGCCGTATTCCCACCACCTCATATTCTCGTTTACCGCTGATGGCTTCGACTAAATCCAGGATTCGCACAGAAGGAATCTTCGGTACAAAGATTTCGCCCCCCTGCATGCGCTGAAAGTTCTTCAGCACAAAATCCACACCCTGATCCAACGTAATCCAAAAGCGGGTCATATCCTCATGAGTCACCGGTAGTTGAGTTCTTCCCTGCGCCAGTAGTTCCTGATAAAAAGGCACCACAGAACCTCGCGATCCGACGACATTGCCATAGCGCACCACCGCAAAACGGGTGCTATTGGCACCGGAAATATTGTTTCCTGCCACAAACAGCTTATCTGAAGCTAATTTGGTCGCACCATAGAGATTCACCGGATTGGCTGCTTTGTCAGTAGATAACGCAATAACCTTACTCACCTCTGACTCTATGGCCGCCTCAATCACATTCTGTGCCCCCATGATATTGGTTTTAATACACTCCATGGGATTGTATTCCGCAGCAGGCACCTGTTTGAGCGCCGCGGCATGGACCACAAAATCGACGCCTCGCATGGCGGTTTTCAGACGGTGCTTATCGCGCACGTCACCGAGAAAATAACGCATACAGGGCGCATCAAACTTTTGCTGCATTTCGAATTGCTTTAATTCATCGCGGGAATAGACAATTAGCTTTTTTGGTTTGAAGCTATTCAGCACATGAGAGATGAATCGATGACCGAAAGATCCCGTGCCACCGGTTATTAGAATAACTTTATTATTGAACATGAGCGCGATCTTCCTGGTTAAGAATCGGATTTCGGGAAATCAATTGCGCTTTTATTTTCAGCGCTTCGTTTTCAGTTAATAGTGGCTGAGCAAACATCTTTGCAGCATAAAGATCCTGACCGATAAGTTGACCACGATTCCCACTGGCCGCCACATTATCTTCGTTTTTGGTTAACCTTTTAGTCGCAATAACAGCGTCATTATAGTCATAGAAATACCACTTCCCAGGTTTAAAAATCTCTATAGGATAAAGTGCTTTCAAGTCCTTGGTTGACCTTATATGGGGCAGAATATAATGGCACTGCCGGGTCATATTGAGATAACGAATAACCGAGTTAAATCTCTTTATATCATGACTTTGTGGATAAGCTGTTGAACGAGAGATGGTTCCAGGAACATAGACGATGGTCATGGGAACCATCAATTTCGACACTCTTTCTAACTCAACTGGTGTTTGTACACACACCACCAACCGAACAGCTTTGCTAAGTTCCTGAACATGTTGCTGCAACCAGAGGAATATCTCTTCAGTATTTGGGTGAATGATGACGTGGTCGATTTGCTTTAACTCATCGGTCGTCGACTTATGGTCGAAATACTTCAAGACTAATCCAAGACCATCTTTTTCGTTTTGTTTCTCACAAACTTCAACAAATTGCTGAGAATTCGTCACCACTGCAAGACGAGTTCCGCCTACCTGACGCTTCAACCAATATTGATAACGTTGATAAGCAAACGTGCTGGTGACGTCATATGTCAACATCTCGTGCTTGCATTTTAGAAGAATCTCATTCAGAGCATCCTGCCACTGTTCTAATACGATGTTGAACCGCTTTAAAACCGTCTTTTTATCGGTTGATGAATACAGCACTTTAGTCAATACAGAGTTCGCGTAATTGGTAGTACCGTACAAGTAATAAAACAGTAAAGACTGACCTTGCTGATAAGACAAAAAAAGTAATTTTTTTTGTGATTCTATCAGTGCCTCTGCTTCTGTTAGCGAATCAGGTTTGGATCTTGACTGATTAACGAATACACGGAGTTCTTTTTGCAATACCTTATGGGAAAACTTATTGGAATGACGTGTTTCGAAATCAGACGAAGGCACCACCCCGAAAGCATGCTCTTTTAGAAAAAGTAGGCTTTCTTCCTTCGTCCTCTCATCAGCAACGATCAATATGTCACTCACCTTTAGGGGGGTACTCCCACTGACCAGTGCACCATCCGAACAGTTATAGCAATCCATCTTGGTAGCAAAAAGTGACTGCTCAAGTAACATTTTAGCGACCTTAAATTCATGCTTGGTGTAAACCATGTTCCTGAAGTTACCCTGTACGACTATAGCTGTATTGTTATTTTCCGAATAATCGTAGAGCTCATCTCCATCGTCCTTATAATATCCAGACTGCTTTGAATGATGATGCTTTTTTTCAGCAAATCCGAGGTCTACACCTAACAGATATATTTGCTTCATCCCCAAAGCCGCCATAAAGTTCATGGCAAAATTGGTCACCGTGGGAAAGGCGAATTCAAGGATTTGGTATTTATCCTTTCCCAGCACTTCTAGCGTCGACACTGTTGAGGATTCGCCCTCTTTAAAAGCCTGATAGACATCTTTGTACAAGTCACAGGTATCCGGATGAATGCCGTTACAGGATATCAGGCTGATACTCTTGAGGTATTCTAAATCTCCGATTCTGCTGGCCCAGTCAAAAGTGGACCGGTTCTGCTCAATTTCCGCATGAAAATCAGGCGTAATACCATTACGATGCAGTACCTGAAGGGACGTACCGCAGGACACAATAATTGCCTTATCCTGCCACTCCTTTATTGCCTCAATAGAAAAGTCCAGCGATGGACCATTTCCTACCAGGAAAACAGGGACTTCCTGATACTCTGCTGCAATCAGGCTTGCAGAATCTTTCTTCATAAAGGGATATTCGCGACGCAGTGCCTCTTTCGTATGAGCAATACCGTAATAAGCGTGATCAAAATACTCCCCCATAGAGATCACGACTCTCAACTGCTCTCGAAGCTGGGCAATGGCCTGATTTAACGCACCATTGTAGTAGCCCTGATAAAAGTATGTGCTGTTGAGCATATAAGGGCCAATGGCATAAAATTGATTGAGCAAATCCCTGAACAGATTGGTACCATCATCGCCGATATTTAAATAAAGTCGGCCATCGCACTCATCAATAGTGTGAAGAATGGATGCCCAATCAATGGCAAATAGCGAGGCATAAAAGAAATCCCGGTTCGGCTCACAGATAAAAAGCTTTTCTACCTTGTGTTGCTGAAAAAGCCGCTCCACCTGATAACCACATCCCATACCGAATAAAATCATGGACTTAATGGTTTCGGGTAAGCTGCCCTGCTCTTCTTCGAGCTGTTCGAGTATTGCTTCGGTTTTCTCCACAAACTGGTAATGCAGATAATGTTTTAATTTTGTTCCGTTGTACCCCAGCACCAATCCGTCTTTGTGGGGATGTTCAGAAAACCCCTTAAGGTTTATCTCACTCTCGGTGACCGGGCTGTCACCATACCATGGCACCAATCGACGTTTATCAACGACATTAACCTCCCCATTGTGCTGTTGCACCGGCAACCAGCGTTTGGGTTGATAAGCCTTAAAAGTGTCGTATACAGCAGGGAAATACTTTCTAAATGCTGTGATGTTCTGCTGAAATCGCGGGGAATCGGCATCCACATCTTCCCAGGTTTGCGATTTGGATGCCGTCGTCCAGCCGGGTAAGTATTCATCGGCCCCTTGCGCAAAACGAAAACTTAATCCCTTTTCAACCAGCGTATTCCATGGCTGAGTCGTCAGCTGCTGATAAAGCATATCGAAAACAGGGTGGTTATAATGCTGATAAAGATAAGCTCCCTCTACCTCAACATGTTCACGCAGCTCCTGGATATTATTGATAAAGTCGCGACCGTCTTTTTCAATCTGCAGAAACAGCGCTGTACCCTTGTCTTTAGCCAGCTGCAATATGCGCAGCCAATCAATCAGCATGGTAGAGCTTTTAAAGTATTGAGGCTCCGGCTCATATACCAGTAAATGGCGAATCTGATAACGTTCAATCAGCTCCTGTATATGAAAGCCCAACCCTATACCCAACACCACAACCAGATCAGGTGCATCAGGCAGTGGTTTCGCCCCTTTACGCAGCCGGTACTCGGGGAGCCCGGATAGTCGGGTAATTTTGGATATATCTTCATCCTGAATATCTTTTACTGTCTCGCTCTCAAAAGAAACGTATGGCGCACTGTCGGTAAAACTTTTCAGATGGGCCTGTATTTCATCCTGCGGATGCAGTCCGTAAAAGGTTCTGCCGGTACCATAATCCACCAGATTGTAGTCGCCGTATTGATTGCAAAACACCGAGATATTTTGGCTCTGTTGCTGAATGTAAGGCAATAATGATGGGATATGACGCTGAAAAGCATTGATATTCTGATGACTGGTTTGGGCGATGTGTGCCGCCAACTGTTCTTCTTGTTGCTTTTGTTTTACTTCGTCTTGTTGCAAATGGAGGCGAATATTTTTAAGCATAACTACTTCTGATAATTACGAATCGCTTTTCTGCTGCGCAGAAACTGGGTGAAAGTAGACTCTGTCTCATCCAACATGGGTTGGATAATGGTTAGCAATCGCTTATTGCATGCCAATTCAGCCTCGGCAAAGGCTTTCCGTTGTTCATCTTCAAGGGAATTGAGGTGGGTAAGAATCAGGTTGTCGCGCTGAACAATCAGCTCCTGAAGTTGCGCCACATCAGGCTCCTGATCGCAAAGAAGCCCACAAAGGGCTTCATTGATTGCATCAAGTTCTGCAAAGGTCTGAGAATGATTAAGAGTCAGCTTTTTCACACGACCGCTTGTTGTTTTTGCCGCCTGGCCTCGTAGGCCTCCTGCTTCGCTTGCTCAGGAATTTCCGCCCAGGCTGCCTTGATAGGTAACATCAGACTAATGACTTCATCCATAATCTTCAAGTTATTCTGCCCGTTGGCATCAACCAGACGATCCAACATGTAGTCATATAAAGCGTACAGATTCTCACCCACCTCACTTTTCAAGGACATATCCAGGCTGTCTCTGAGGTTCATAATGATGGCACTGGCACGAGAGAGATGCTCGGACTTGGCTTCATACTCCTTGCGCTCCATACTGCCTTTGGCAAAGGCCATGCGATCAAGCGCCCCCTGCATCAGCATCAGTGTCAACTTATGAGGATCGGCATGGGTAATATCCTGCTTAAGATTGCCCTTCTTATATGCATTAATACCTTTAAGCGACATAACGACTCCTTAAAATCCGGTTGAACTCAACGCAGCCATCAGTGCATTGCCAGTGCGATTAAGCTGAGAAACAGTCTGATCCAGTGCCAGATACTTTTTACGCTGAATATCTTCAAAGTTAAGCATCTGCAGCTCAAAACGCTCGCGCTCTTTGCCCAGCTCATCTTTTTCATCTTTTACAGATTGCTCGCGGGTTCTCAACAAACCACCAAAAGTGGTGTACTCGCGCAGGTATTCATACATGCGCGTGGCGATGCCTTCTTTTTCATCTGTAAAGAGGCTGGCAAACTGGTCAAAGTTTTCATCCAGAGCTTCATTCAACCTGTCTTCGCCACTGCCAAACCCGTACTCATCAAAATCTGAAATGCTCAGTTTACCGTCTTCATCAAAGGCGATACCAATCTGGAACAAGCTGCCCAGTTCAGAACTGCTTACCGTACCTGAAGCAATATTTGCCAATCCAGAAGAGATCCCTCTGGCCATAAAATCGCCAGCCAGTGCGCCATCATTTTCCAGTTCAGACTCCCCGTATTTCGTCAGGGTCGCTATTTCTGAAATCAGTGAGTTATAGTCATCCACAAAGTCGCGAATTTTCTTTTCTGTGCCTTCTTTATCAAAGCCCACACTTAAGGTGGACTCCTGAAAATCGCCTACGGTATCTTTGCTGGATAACTCTGTGGCGGTAAACGCAACATTATCAATGACGTTTTCAAAACGGTTGGTTTCACTTTCGACCACAATACCATCTACCGTGGCCTGAGCATTTGATGCTAGCTGCACCGGCGTTAAATACGTTGTATCTTCGGCGGCGTTAGTCGTAGAGACTCTTTGTAGATCGGCAATATCGTCATTATTAACGATTTGCAAATCATTACCTGTGCCGGTCTTATCTGAGGTAAACACCAGCTTCGCGCCATCTGCCGTACCCGTACTGATAATACTGGCAGTGACACCAAAATTGTCTGCATTGGCGTTCACTTTGTCACGTAACTGCTCCAGGGTCATGCCCGCAGTCACGTTAATATCAAAACTGTCTGTGCCGACCTTGAAGGTCAGGGAACCTGCTGTACCGCTGACAGCAGAGGTTTTACTGGCAAAATCGCCATTGGCAGTTTCAATGCGGCTGCCTTCTGCTAACTGGGTAATGGCAATTTTATAAGATCCGGTCACGGCGCTGTTGGATGCTTCAGCGGTAAAAGGGCCTGCCCCGTCTTCACTGGTCAGGCCTGGATGGCTGGCGATAGCCGTGCGGCTGTTAAGCTGACTGTTACGTCGCAATGCATCGACGGAGTCTTTGAAGGCATCCATCTTGGATTTCAATTGCCCAATACCGGAAATGACCGCGTCGAGTGACTCTTCGCGTTTATCCAACCTGTCTTGTTTAGGTTTGCGCTCAGCCTCGATTAACTGCCTGACCAAATCGTCAAGTGCTAATCCTGAACCTACCCCGAGTGATTGAATTGCCATTTAGTACCTCAATAAAGCGTTATGTATTACACCGCTTTGTTAAAAAACACGCCCACTGCAGCGCCGACTTCTGTCTGTAGCTCCTTTATTCTCTCTGCCAGTTGCAGTACCTCTTCAGAGGGTATCTGGCGGATGACATCACCGGTCTCTGCGTCCATTACTTTAATAACCCGACGCTGACTGTCTTGGTCGATACTGAAATCCAGTTGCCTGCTTTGCAAGTTGGCAAACTCACGAATTTCTTCAATCGCCTCAGCGACGCCGCTATCACTAGCTTCTCTCTTTGTATCCTTTGTATCGGCATTTTGCTGCCGGTCTTTAATATCCTGAGTGGTACCGTTCTGTTCTGATTCCCTTACAGGTTTCTCAGCGACAGCGTTGCCACCTGACAACTTTCGTTCCTCAGCCCTTTCATTTAAGAGCCTACCGGAATCCTGAACATTTTGTGAAAAATTAACGTCCATTTTTCACCTCCCGCTAAGGAAAAGCGCGGACCACTATAATTATAGTGGTCCTGGCTGGTTTATCCCAAAAGACCCAGCGCTGCCTGAGGCCGCTGATTTGCCTGACTCAGTACAGACAAGGATGCCTGCTGTATGATCTGATTACGTGTCAGCTCAGCCGTTTCTGTCGCAAAGTCCGTATCACGAATCTGCGAACGGGCACCTGATACGTTTTCAACGATATTAGCCAGGTTCCGGATCGTAGACTGGAAGCGGTTCTGCAGTGCACCCAGATCAGCCCGGGCTCCACCAATAGCGGAAATCGCTGTGTCAACGGCTGTCAGTGCTGCAGAAGCACCTGTAGTCGTAGAGACATCAACGGTCCCAACCCCCAAACCGGAAGCACCATAGCCACCAGTACGAGACAGGTTGACAGAAATCGTCTGACCACCATTAGCACCTACCAGGAAGGCTGCAGAATAGCCACCGGTCAGCAGATCAACACCCGCAAACTGAGTATTTGCTCCGATACGGCTGATTTCTGCAGTCAGGGCTGTCACTTCCTTCTGCAACGCAGCACGGTCAGAAGAACTGTTAATACCGTTTTGCGACTGCACAGCCAACTGGCGGATTCGCTGCAGAGATGTTGTGATCTCCTGCATCGCACCTTCAGCGGTTTGTGACAGTGAAATGGCATCGTTGGCATTACGCACGGCCATGTTCAGGCCCTGGATTTGTGAAGTCATGCGGTCAGTGATCTGCAAGCCAGCAGCATCATCGGCGGCACGGTTAATACGGAAGCCCGAAGACAGCCTTTCGAATGATGTCGACAAAGCATTTCCGGAACTCATTAACTGACGCTGAGCGTTCAGCGACGATACGTTAGTGTTTACATATAAACTCATAAGAGTTACCTCCTGAAAGCCTTCCCTGATACCCTCATATCAACGTTGGCTTGCCTCAATTCAACTCATTGCTGAGTTGCCTCATAATTGGAATCCGGCTTTACGCCAAAATCCAAAACTTAAATTACTCCTCGACTAATGGTATCGACCGAAGATTGAGTCTCTTTAGGATTTTTTTTAGTTTTTTAATGAAAGAAATTTAAGCTATTGTTTTAGCTTGATTTTTAATAATTAATCTGGACGAAAAGCCAGCGTATAAGGCACTCGCCGTTATGGTTTTTGTGCTGTGTTTGACGTGAATAGTGGGTTAATTTGCGCGTATGAAAAGGGCTGCAGACGAAATTCAGGCACCTTAGGATTTTTTTGACGAGAGGTTCTTTTTAGATTAGAACTAGCGCTGAAAGCAACTTAAGTGTCGGCACGCCGTTTGTTGAGTACAGTGGTCTAGATTTTTCGGTGTTGGCACAACCTTTGCTTTGTATTGGGAGTATAAAAAAGGCCAGGTCAAATGACCCGGCCAACTTGCTCACGTTAGGAGAACGAGCAAATAAGGTTTCTGTCCGGCTTGCAGGTTTTGAGAATGAAACTGGCCTCTCAACCACTTCTACACTCTCGGTCCTGCTGGTCGGCGTTTTATCCCTTGTCAGCCCGGTTACTCAACCGGGCTGACTGTAGCTGGGCCGTTAATCGGCCGTTGCTACATCCCTGGTGTCATGCCTTTGGGCATGACTGGCGGCCTCTCACTTCCACCCTCTTGATTTCATTAATCTTTTTTACTTACCCTAGCAACTGCAGTGCAGCCTGGGGGCGCTGATTGGCCTGCCCCAATACCGTAACACTGGCCTGCTGTATGATCTGCCATCGGGTCAATTCTGCCGTTTCAACGGCAAAATCTGTATCACGAATACGTGATCTTGCCGCCGCCACATTCTCAGAAATATTACTGAGGTTACGAATGGTTGACTGAAAGCGGTTCTGTATGGCACCTAAATCGGCCCGGGCTCCCCCGATAATAGAAATGGCGGTGTCCACCGCATCCATGGCCGCCGAGGCACTAGCGGCCGTAGCAACTGACAGATCCACACCGTTGAACAACCCGGATGAACCAAAGCCCCCCTGCCGGGAAATATTCACACTAATGGTCTGTCCTGCATTGGCCCCCACCAGGAATACAGCCGAATACGTCCCATCAAGAATATTCACGCCACCAAACTGAGAGGTCGACGCGATACGGCTCATTTCCTGTTTCAGCGCCGACACTTCTTTTTGCAGCGCCAGGCGGTCAGCAGAACTGTTAATGCCGTTTTGTGACTGTACTGCTAGCACCCGGATCCGCTGCAATGCGGTGGTGATCTCCTGCATCGCACCTTCTGCCGTTTGCGCCAGAGAAATGCCATCATTGGCATTTCGCACAGCCATATTCAGGCCCTGAATCTGCGATGTCATCCGATCAGAAATCTGCAAGCCAGCCGCATCGTCTTTAGCACCGTTAATTCTAAAGCCCGAAGACAGGCGCTCGAAGGCAGTACTGAGGTTATTGTTAGAGGTAAATAATTGTCTTGTGGCATTCAACGATGACACATTGGTATTAACATAAAGGCTCATAACTCTCTCCTAACCCTGCGATAACATTATTATTTTTATGGCGTTATCGCGTCATTGGGTAACATTAGATTAAATGTTGGCACGCTAAGTGCTACATCTTGTTTGCCTGTCAGAATTCTGATGGGCGCTTTACTGGTTACCTAGCCTGTAAAGAGAGTTGCAAAAAAGTGAGCGCAAGCTCTGGTCGCACTGACGGGTTTGGTGGCCAAACCTCAAACCTCTACTACCTCCTGGCGTCATTCCTGTCAGTCGGCCGCTTACAAAAAGGCCTCGTCCTTGGCTGTAAGCTCAAAGCATCTTTTGTCTCGTTAGTAATCGGTAAAGTTTCTCTGTCTTCAGGTCGGTTGCAGCTTGCCCCACAATTTGCATACCGGCCTTTTTCTTTGCTTTTTAGCTATTTCAGTCCAAAAAGCCTATCTGTCTTCAGTTATTGCAGCTTGCCCCCGCATTGCAATATCACTGATGTCCATGATCTTACCCCTGCAGCAGTGATAGCGCCGCCTGTGGTCTCTGGTTCGCCTGCCCCAGCACCGTCACACTGGCCTGCTGAATAATCTGCCAGCGGGTCAGTTCTGCCGTTTCTACGGCAAAGTCTGTATCTTTGATACGCGATCTTGCCGCCGCCACGTTCTCAGAGATATTGCTGAGGTTACGAATAGTGGACTGAAAGCGGTTCTGGATTGCACCCAAATCTGCTCGGGCACCACCAATAATGGATATGGCGGTATCCACCAGCCCCATTGCTGCTGACGCATCCTGCGCGGTCGCCACAGACACATCCACGCCGTTAAATAAACCGGAGGAACCAAAGCCACCGGGCCGCGAGATATTCACACTAATGGTCTGTCCGGCATTGGCGCCGACCAGAAACACCGCTGAGTACCTGCCATCCAGAATGTTGACGCCACCGAATTGAGAAGTGGACGCAATACGACTCATCTCCTGTTTCAGGGCAGACACTTCTTTCTGCAAGGCAAGACGGTCAGCGGAGCTGTTAATACCGTTTTGCGACTGCACCGCCAGTACGCGGATCCGTTGCAAGGCGTTGGTAATCTCCTGCATGGCACCTTCTGCGGTCTGCGCCAGCGAAATGCCGTCGTTGGCGTTACGTACAGCCATATTGAGGCCTTGTATCTGAGCCGTCATACGGTCTGATATTTGTAGTCCGGCGGCATCATCCTTGGCGCCATTAATTCTGAAGCCAGAGGACAGACGCTCAAAAGACGTACTGAGCTGATTGTTCGAGGTAAATAATTGGCGTGTCGCGTTTAACGAAGACACATTTGTATTGACGTACAAACTCATGATTTTCTCCTAACTTAGACAAAAAGACGCCAGACTTGTTATTTTTATATATTTGCTTGGCGTTAGCAGGTCCATATTGTTGTTATTAGCGGACTCTGCGGGGCATGAGTTTATTGATTTTTTTATTTCTCATTGCCTTTGTAACAGTTATCGAACCATTTGCTCAAAAGCTTTAGAGAAATTTTAGGCAACAGAAAAACCCGAGAAGATTCAGTATCTTACTCAGGACCAATGATGTCGACGGATGTGGGTAAAAATGACCGGGGGAAGTCCCCCGGTCAATCGCTCTTCGTTAGGAGAGAGTGAGCGAAACTCTTTGCGTCTGGTTTCTCAAACCTCTACCACCTCCTGGCGTCAGTTCCCAGACGGGTATTAATTATCCTAACAACTGCAGTGCGGCCTGAGGACGCTGATTAGCCTGACTCAACACTGTGGTGCTGGCCTGCTGGATAATCTGGTTACGGGTCAGCTCTGCTGTCTCAGTCGCAAAGTCAGTATCACGAATCTGCGAACGGGCGCCTGAAACGTTTTCAACGATATTAGCCAGGTTCCGAATGGTAGACTGGAAACGGTTCTGAAGCGCACCCAGATCAGCCCTGGCTCCACCAATAGCGGATATCGCTGCATCAACGGCTGTCAGTGCCGCAGAAGCACCTGTAATCGTCGAGACATCAACGGTTCCAACTCCCAAACCGGAGGCACCATAGCCACCAGTACGAGACAGGTTAACCGAAATCGTCTGACCACCATTGGCACCCACCAGGAATGCAGCAGAGTAGCCTCCGGTCAGCAGGTCAACACCTGCAAACTGTGAGGTTGCACCAATACGGCTGATCTCTGCTGTAAGAGCTGTTACTTCTTTTTGCAGTGCCGCACGGTCAGCTGAGGTATTGATACCGTTTTGTGACTGAACAGCCAGCTGACGAATACGCTGCAATGAGGTTGTGATCTCCTGCATTGCACCTTCGGCAGTCTGTGACAGTGAAATGGCATCATTGGCATTACGAACGGCCATATTCAGGCCTTGGATTTGGGATGTCATACGGTCGGTGATCTGCAAGCCTGCAGCATCATCGGCAGCACGATTAATGCGGAAACCGGAAGACAGTCTTTCGAACGACGTAGACAGTGAACTCGAAGAGTTCATCAACTGGCGCTGCGCATTAAGTGACGAAACGTTGGTATTTACATATAAAGACATAAGTCTCTCCTACACTCTCAGTCCAGCGGTCTGCTGGCATCCGGCTTTCACCGAAGGTTTAAAAACACTTAAGGAACAATAACTTTGTCAAAAAAGTTAGTGTTACTGGCTCTCTCGATTAAGTTTATCGACGGTGCTGAAAATCCCTTTAGGAAAAATTGCCGCCTGTGGCAAAAATGCGGCAAAAGTTTGCCGTTTTGCAATCTCTAAGCATTTGAGATTCAATGGTTTAAAGATAAAAATTGGAATAGAAAAAAAGATGGTGACACAGTGGCAAAAATGCATTTCGGCACGGGCTTCTCACAGCGCCTTTACGGATCTATGTGAATTTAACCAACACCTGTACTGTTGTTTTCGCGAAGCCACAGACCATATCAGTGGCGATGGCCGGATTTGTATTCTGAAGCTCAACTGGCAAGGTCAGATCATCGATAAAAACCATCTGCGCATTGCCGGCGCCGATCTCAGAGATCCCAAATTAAGCGTCGATGGCAACAACAAACTAATACTACTGGCTTATGCCAGATATCGAGGTGAGTCCGGTGCTTATTCCCAGCCGCTGACCTGGTTCTCCGGCGATGGGTTTAGCTGGTCATCCGCCAAAGAAATCGGTCACAAATACTGGTGGCTGTGGCGACTGAGATGGCACCAGGGACAAGCTTTTGGGGTGGCCTATAACAGACAGGCTCAGCGTACCGCACTCTATTCGGGGCATCCGCTGCGCACTTTTGAGTGCATCGTAGACGATTTATTCAGCTTATCCCGCCAGGCTAAGGGCTACCCGAATGAAAGCGATATGCTCTTTACGCAGGACAACACGGTGTATGTGCTGCTGCGCAGAGATGCTGATAGCTGCACGGCCCAATTAGGCATGGCAAAGCCACCTTATCGGCGCTGGCAGTGGCAGGATTTAGGGGTTTATCTGGGGGGCCCGACAATGCTTGGGTTGGATCAGGAGCGCGCCCTGGTCAGTGGCAGAGTATGGACAGAACAAGGGCCGAGAACCGCATTGTTACGCCTGAACCTACGGTCAGCCAGGATAAAACTGATCACCCTGCTGCCCTCAGCGGGGGATAACAGCTACCCGGGCATGGTCATTAAACATAACGCCTTGTATGTCAGTTACTATTCCAGTCACCAACAGCAAAAAAGCTGCATTTACCTGTACCACCACGGTGACGTGGAGCGACTACTAAATGAAGTCGAAGAGGGATAAACCGGTCACCCGGGAAAAGGTCGATTGAGCCGCCTGCAATGCCGTCTCCTGACGACTGAGATCAGAAACCGCCTGCGCATAATCCACATCTTCAATATCTGAGCGGGTGGACTTATGTGCGATCTCCAGATCCAGGTTGGACTCATAGATCGATTCCGCCACATTCAGCCGACCACCGACACCGGCCGTGGCCGCGCCGAGTTTCTCCAGACCATTATCGATGCCGATCAGCGCATCGCTCAGGTTCTCCTGAAAATTTTGTTGCGAGATGTTCGGATCATTGAGCGCCACAAAAAAATCATCCAGTGTCTGAGCCAGGTTTTTCTTTTGTGGTGGATCTAGCTGAAACTGAACCGTATCACCCGGTCCTCCGTCAATAGTGAACTGCAAGCCATTGAAGGTAAAAGGCTCGCCGGCACTGAAATTAAATGAGCCGAGGTTGGCACCGGTACCGGTGTTCGTCACCGTCACCTGATTGCCGGCGCCATTGATTTGCAACTGAAACTGGTTGTTTGCCGGTGTCACCGCATCATAGTTTTGAATATGAAAGGCATCAAAATCTTTTTGCAGTGTCACTTTCAGATCCACATCTGCCGCACTGCCACCGGTTACACTGGACTTAAAGCGGGCAAACACATCCTCAAAAACGGTTTTACCCGAATCGGCAGCCTGAAGTCTGACTGCCGGAGACACCTGCAACTCGTTGGTCCCTTCGTCGCCCTGAAACTGATATTTATTGCCAGTGGCGGCCGGATCAAACACAAACGCGGGCGATTTTGACTGATAACCGGCAAAGATATAGTCACCAGAGGCATCACGGGAGTTCATCAAATCAAACACCTCATCCCGGATGGCCCCGATTTCCACGGCCAGAGCCGCTTTATCTTCCGCCGACATCACGCCGTTGCCCGACTGTACCGCCAATTGGCGGGCCCGCTGCACAGAGCTGTTGATGTTGCGCATGACCGCTTCCTGCTCTTCCAGCGCACTGGTGAGCACGTCATTATTACGCTGAAACTGCTTAATTTGCTCCAGTTCTTCGGTAAGACGAATCACCTTGGATGCCCCCACAGGATCATCCGATGGCCGCAATAATTTTTTACCTGACGCCAGTTGTTGCTGCAGATCAGAGAGGTTCCCCTGATTATTGAGGATACTCTGAATACTGCGATCAAAAAGCTGATTGGTAGAAATGCGCATACGCTTACCTTTTACCGTGCTGCACTGAGTATAGTATCAAACAATGACTGTGCTGTGCTCAGCACCCTTGCCGAGGCCGCATAAGCCTGCTGAAAACGAATCAGGTTGGAGGCCTCTTCGTCCAGACTGACCCCGGACACAGACTGGAACCAATCACTGGATTGTTGCTCCATGGCCTGTGCGGCTTTGAGCTCTATATCGGCCGTCGCCGCTTTTTCACCAACACTACTGACGGTTTCGGCATAGGCTCCATGAAAGGTGGTGCCATTCTGGTCACTGAAACCGGTACTCACATTCCGTCTGATGGTATTGACATCCTGCAAGCCAGCCAGTTCAAGACCATTGCGGTTATCGTCTACGCCATTGGTGTTAAAACCTATGCTGAAACTATCACCAGCCTTGGGCACCCCTTCTAAACTAAGGTCGAAACCAGGATAATCATCCAGAGCAGAGAACGCCGCTGGCCAAGCCGGGCCTGCACCGATGGCCTCACCCTGTGCCAGCAGATTTTTCAGATCAGGGGCGTTGCTCACCGTGGTGATCACGGTACCGGCACTATCGAGGATCTGATACGAATCGGCAGCAGTAAATACAATCTCCGCCGGTGCCCCAACACCACCGCCCGGCGCGGCGCCCGGTCCATGGATGCCCCCAGTGCCGTCAAAGGCCGAGGCCCCGGAATCTGCAAAGGTGTTATCGACGGTGGTATTACTCACTGACGTGGCAACCACCTGAGCCCCGCCTAAATTACCGATATCGCCTTGCGCTTTTATCGGAGAGGCAAAGGCCAGATCCTCACCGCGAACGATATCCAGGTTCACCTCTGCCGCGGTATAGCGAGTAGGTTGCAACAGGAATTCGTCATCAACTGCATAAGTGGCGCCATCGGGAAACTCCAGTTCCAGCCCATCCATAATCGGCTCCCAGGTGCCACCGGCTGCCTCCAGTCCGGTAAAGGTCTGGGTGATGGCATTGCCATTGGTATCCAATGACGGGGTGCCATCGGGATTTAGCAGCTCAACGGTGATATTCACCGTATCCGGTGGGCCCGCATTAACCGCATCAATGGTAATTTTATAATCGGAGGTGCTCAGGTTTTCCGCCTGACCGGCCTCAACCCTGCCGTTGACGGCCAGGGTATTTGAAGAATTACCTGCATAATTCAGGGCCTGCACACTGGGCAGGTTAAAAATATCCACACCGAGCTGTCCGTCATAATCCATGCCCAGGCGATTTTGCTCGTTCATGGCATCAGCAAATCCGAGCGCCAGTTGCCCCAGTTCTCGTTGTGCTGGCGCCAGCACCTCGTCACGAAAGGAGAACAGGCCACCCAGTTTTCCGCCCAGATCGGTTTCCGCCACATTGATCGTGGCCGGTTTGTCGGAGCTTTGTAACTGCAGCGTTTTACGGGTGATATCCGGATCACCGCTAATCTGAAAGACATTGAACACCCCGGCATCCAAGACCAGTGATTGACCTGATGTCAGATTAACCAGGGTACTGCCATCGTCTTTTTGCCGGGTTTCGATAGAAACGATTTCGGCCAGTTTCTGAATCGCCATATCCCGCTCGTTTTTCAGCACGCCCGGTTCTTCAAATTTATTACCGGCTTGTATCTCGCGGATCTTACGATTCAGTTCAGAGATGTTCTCAATCAGATCGTTGGCCTCGGTGGTAATATTACCGAGTTCCTCGTTCAGTTCCTGCTCAGTCTGATTCATATAATTGGACAAACTGCCCATGCGCTCCAGGGTCGACCCGGCCTGACCCAGAACCAGCCCTCTGGCCGCCACATTACCCGGCTCATCAATCGCGGTTTGCAAGGCGGAAAAGTAGCGGCTCAGGCTACCGGAGATACTGTTCGCTTCGCTGGCCAGAATATTATCCAGCTGTGCAATACGCTGATAGAAAGCCTCGGCCTCACCCAGCCGGGTGGTATCACGGCGCAACTGGTTTTGTGCGAATTGATTAATGACACGCTCGGTTGTTCCCTGACCAACTCCCCCGGTAAGTTGCGAGACAAAATTGGTGCGCTCACGAACAAAACCTTCCGTATTCACATTGGAAATATTGTGACCTGTGGTTTGCAGCAGCGTATTGCTGGTGCGAAGACCACTGTTGGCAATGGAGAAAAGATCGGATGTACGAATCGTCATATATCAATCCTGCTCTGGTTGATGACAGTGCATCTGACAATTATTCATCGCCAGTCCCTGCCTGTCTCAGAATGGCCTGAGTCGCCACAATTGTCTCTCCCTGGTTGTGAGCGGATAAGCCAGCACCACGCTGAAACAGCTCGCTATCCATCAACTTAAGAATCTTATCCGCATATGCTGGGTCTGTGGCATAACCTGCCTGTTGCAGTGTGTTGAAATACCCTTTGGGGTCGTCGGTTTGCTTCATGGCCTCGGCATACCGGGGGTTGTCACGCACAAAGTCCACATAATCCTGCATCGAATCCGCAAAGGAGGAATAGCTGCGAAAAGGCGCTTTTTCCGACTTCGCCAACCCATCGCGGTATTCCAGGGTATTGATCAGAGCTTTATCCCCCTGCCAGCCCTTACTGGCTTTAATACCAAACAGGTTATGACTGTTTTGCCCTGATGGCAGGTGAATCATTTTCTGCCCCCAGCCAGTTTCCAGTGCAGCCTGTGCCAGCAGTGCCCGGCCATCGAGGCCAATCTGAGCACCAATGGCCTGCGCATGCGGCAACAAGCTTTCGACAAACTCTCCGGCGTTGTCAAAAGCCGGTAACTTCTGCCCCAGTTGCGTATCTGGCCCAAGAACCTGTGTCTGCGCATCGGCGGTACTTTGTATTCGCTGGCGATTAATGGATGACAAATTACCGTCATTGCGCAACAAGCTTGCCGGTGTATAGCCTTCTACGTTCTGCCCCAGTTGCTTGACAATGAGATCCGCCAGTCCCAGTGCTCCTGAACCACTGATATCGGTGGCCATCTGCTGATCATGCATATCCCGGTAGAATTTCACCTGCTCCGAATTAAAGGGGCTGTCTTCATCGGCAAGCACATCCTGAGCGTCACGCATGGACTTGAGCATCATACGTACGAAGATGCCCTCAAATTGTTTAGCGGCTTCTTCCAGCGCATTTTTATCGCCACTCACTGCCGCTTTTCGCAGAGTGTCCAGACCTTTGATGTCATGCACATTTCTGGATTGTTGCAGTTGTTCGAGGGAATAACGCTGTTCCATAATTCTGTCCCGGGCTCAAATAACGATAAGCTGTCCCTGTAAGGCACCGGCTTTGCGCAGTGCCTCCAGGATGGCCATCAAATCACCTGGCGCAGCCCCGACTTCGTTCACAGCCCGCACTAACTGATCGAGGGTCACGCCTGGCTCAAATTTAAACATCCGGCTGTCTTCCATGTTCACATCGACGATTGAACGCGGGGTCACCGCCGTGTCACCCTCTGCCAGCGCATTGGGTTGATCGACCTGGAAGTTCTCTGAAATGGTCACCGTCAGACCACCATGGGTGACCGCGGCGGGCCGCAATCTGACATTTTCACCGATCACTATGGTGCCGGTACGACTGTTTACGATAACTCTGGCAGAGGCTTGAGCCGGTTCGAATTCGAAGTTTTCCAGTGTTGCCAGAAAGCCCACGCGCTGTCCCACATCCCTTGGTGCAGAGACCCTGACAGACGCCGCATCGATGGGTGTGGCAACCGCCTGACCTTTGCTGGGATCGGCGCCCAGCTTCTCATTAATGGCATCCGCAAGCGCCTGGGCGGTAGAAAAATCAGGATAGTTCAGGTTCAGGGTCAGATAGTCATTTTGCATCAGCCCACTGGGCACGGCTCTTTCTACCATTCCACCGTTGACAATGGTTCCCACCGTTGGCGTGTTGGAGACAATTCTGGAGCCATCGGCGCCTTCAGCACCGAATCCACTGACCACCAGACTGCCCTGAGCCACAGCATAAACGTTACCGTCCAGACCTTTCAGAAAGGTTTGCAACAGGGTACCGCCGCGCAGGCTGTCGGCTTCACCAATGGACGATACGGTCACATCAATAGTCTGGCCGGGTTTCACAAACGGCGGTAACTCGGCATGCACTGCCACGGCCGCCACATTCTTGATCTTCGGCTTCAGGTTACTGGGCATCATGATGCCAAAATTAGACAACATGGTACGAAAGCTTTGTTCTGTAAACGGACTCTGTTCTCCGGTGCCCGGCAAACCGACCACCAGACCATAGCCTACCAACTGATTACTGCGCACACCTTGTATCGAAGCCAGATCTTTAATGCGCTGAGCCGCCTCAACGACCGGAGCAAAAACCATCAGTATACTGAGTAACACGATTAGACTGCGCATAGTTAACTCCTAGAAAGGCCACCACTGCGATGAAAAGAAACGGGTCAGCCATCCTTTTTCCTGAGACCGTGCAAAACTCCCCGTACCGCTGTACTGAATTCGGGCGTTGGCAATTTTGGAAGAATCCACCTGATTCTCCGGACTGATATCCGCTGCCCGCACAATGCCGGTCAGGCGAATGTATTCGTCACCATTGTTCAGGGTCAGCCATTTTTCTCCCCGCACTGCCAGATTCTGATTGGGTAAGACCTGGGTAACGGTCACCGATATGTTGCCGTTCAGACTGTTACTCTGGTTGGCGGTGGCACTGCCGGAAAACTCATTGGAGCTGTCCAGCCCAAGCTGAATCGACTCATTGCCAATATTAATGTTGTTGCCACCGAGTCCGGTAATCGGTAGTACATCGATCTCAGACTCTTTACTGGTATTGGTGCCGGCAGATTTGCTGGCATTGGTGTTTTCCCTGAGCACCACCGTAATAATGTCGCCCACACGACGTGCTTTGACATCAGAGTACAGGCTGTTGGCGAAATTCTGCTTATAAATGGAGCCATCCTCTTCGAGCTTCTCCTCCGGTGCATCGGGCATCACCGGTGCAAAAAAGGGATCACCGGGCGCCGGTCCACGGGGCACGGAGCTGGCACACCCGAGCATCATCAAAGAACAGAAAAAAAGCGTAAGCAGTTTCATCATTTTACCCATTAGAGTTGCTGGATAACCTGGCCTAACATCTGATCTACCGATGAAATCACCTTCGAGTTCATCTCATAGAGTCGCTGACTTTCAATCAGGTTTACCAGTTCTTCAGTTACGTTAACGTTCGAGGTTTCCAGTGAGCCCTGATTCAACGATCCCAGCCCTTCAAGGCCTGGCACTCCCTGCAAGGGTGCACCGCTGACTGCAGTTTCTACATAGAGGTTCTGGCCGATGGGCTGCAACCCGGTGGGGTTGATAAAATCCGTCAGATTTAGCTGTCCCAGTACCACAGGCTCCGCCTGTCCACGTATGGTGGCGGAAACTTCGCCATCCTGAGAAATGGTAATTTGCTGAGCATCTTCAGGCACCGCGATCACGGGCTGTAACTGGAATCCGGCACCGGGCGTTACAATTTCACCGTCTTCGTTAAGGGTAAACTGTCCATTACGGGTATACGCCAGAGTACCGTCAGGTTGAAGAATTTCGAAAAATCCCCTGCCCTGAATAGAGATATCCAACGCATTATCCGTTGTCAGCAAGTTCCCCTGTGTAAAGGCTTTCTGGGTTGCCACCACTTTTGAACCTGCGCCCAACATCAAGCCCGAGGGAAGCTCGGTGTCTGCCGAGGAACGCCCGCCAGGCTGGTTGATATTCTGATAGAGCAAGTCTTCAAAAATCGCACGGCTTTTCTTAAAGCCAACGGTACTGGCATTGGCCAGATTATTGGAAACCACCGAAACATCGGTTTGGGCCGCATCCAGGCCGGTTTTACTGATCCATAATGCCGGGTGCATAATTTGTCTCCACGGTTCGTTTCACACTTTAATCAGATAATCCGCAACAACATATTGCCGCGCATATCCAGTTCATCTGCTTTTTTCATCATCTTGACCTGCAACTCATAGTGACGCTGCAATTCAATCATGCTGACCATCTCTTCGATGGGATTGACGTTACTGCCCTCAAGCATGCCGTTACTTAAGCGGACATTAATGTCCTGCGCGGCCGGTGTGCCGTCTTTCAGACGAAATAAGCCGTCACTGCCTTTTTCCATCTGACTCAGTTCAGGGTTAACCAGCTTGAGCTGCCCGACTTCTGCCAGGACTTCAACCGGAGCACCCTGAGGGCGAATGGATAAGGTGCCATCGGCGGCAATATCTATCTTCGACAGGGGCAACGGCAAAGCAATGGGACCGCCATCACCAATAACCAAGTTACCGTGACCATCTTCGAGCAAGCCATCGGCTCCGACCTGTAAGTTACCTGCGCGGGTATAGGCTTCATTGCCCTGAGCATCCTGAACACTCAACCAGCCGCGCCCCTGAATGGCCACATCCAGTTCCCTGCCGGTTTTTATCATGGCGCCACTTTCATATTTGTGACTGGGACTTTCGGTCATCGCAAACACCCGGGTCGGCAAGCCTTCGCCAAATGCCGGCATCGCCCGGGCTTGTTCCAGCTGAGCCTTGAAACCGGTGGTCTGCGCATTGGCCAGATTGTTTGCCCGTACGCCCGTTGCAAGCAGATCCTGCTTAGCACCACTGGCAGCGATATAAAGCATTTTGTCCATGACACTTTCTTGACTGTTAAACCTTATCCATAACTCTGCAAGTTAAGTGCCAGATTGGGGGAATTGCGAATGATGAATGATGAGTTTTAATTAGCCCCCAGTTTTCAGCTATCAGTCATCAGCAGCAAAGAAGCCAGACTGCAATTGCTCTGATGCCGTGCTTTTGCTGCCCACTGATAGCTAAGGACTGATAACTCTTTTTCTCTGAGGTAAAATCCGTTTCTGGTATCTTTCTTTTATTAAAAAAGGGGTGAGATGGTTTCCCAACCTCACCCCTCGCTCTTCTCTCCTAACTTTTCACTATCTGATGTTCAATACTGTCTGATTCAGCTGGTTATTCACTTCAAGGGCTCTGGAGTTGGCCTGGAAGTTACGCTGCGCGATAATCATATCAATCAGCTCTGTGGTCAGGTTGACGTTGGCCTGCTCCAACGCAGAGGAATTTATCTCACCAAAGGTACCCGTGGTGGCTTCACCGGCCAGGGCTTCACCGGAAAGAATACTCTCCTGCCATTGTGTGCTGCCCATCTGGGTCAGGCCCTGCTCATTGGCAAAGCGCACCAGTGCAACACGACTCAAAGGCTCAGAGGTACCATTTGAATAGGTCGCACGTACCAGCCCATCCGGGCCGATATCGACCCCGGTAAGACGCCCCACCGGCAATCCATCCTGCTCCAGCGCAGTCACTTCAAAGCCTGAAGCAAACTGCGTAGGCTCATCGGGTGTTGCGGTCGCGGCATTAAGATTAAAGTCGATGGTGATATCCTGAGCCGGATCTGAACCATTAGACAAAATACCCGCACCCAACGCATCGGTAATCAGCTTGCTGTCTGCCTGAGCCGCACCATCTGCTGATTCTATGGCAATAAAGTCACCGCCGGAGGAAAAGGTTAATCTGGAGCCTGATACAGCGTTACCGGTATTGGTACCGGCTGTGTTGGCCGCAGCACCCGGGGCAAGCGGCGCTCCGGCGCTATCATTGATATTGACCAGCTGGTCATCAATGGAGGTGACCATCACCCACTCATTCGCCGCCACGCCCGCGGTGGAGTCTTTAATAAAATAGAAGGTCTGCACATGGCTGTCGCCCAGTGAATCATAAATGGTCACTGAAGTAGCAGCGTTATAGGTAAGCGGATCGGTGGGATCAAAATCTGCCGGATCCAGCGCACCATCATTAGCGGGCAGGTTCATTTTAAGGTCCACTTCGCTGGTAGCCTGTGGCGTACCAGAAGAGTCAGGCACCCTTACTGGCTGTGTGGTACTTAAAGCCACCGACGCCGATGAGCCATCAGGGTTAACCGGAAAGCCCAACAGGTGATCGCCATTTGAGTTGACCATAAAGTTTTCGGAATTTAGCTTAAACATGCCTGCGCGGGTGAAGGAAAAGTCCCGGGCTGAGGGTTCGGGTACCGTGGCAAAAAAACCATTGCCGGTAATCGCCAGATCCAACGCGTTATTGGTGAACTGCAGGCTACCCTGAGTAAACTGCTGAGCCACTTCAGAGGTCAGTACACCGTCGCCCACTTTGGTCTTGCCGCCTGCTAGCAAGGAGGCGGCATACACATCCACAAACTCGGCGCGGGACTCTTTAAAGCCTACCGTATTCACGTTAGCAATATTGTTTGCTGTTGTATCGAGGTCTTTTTGTGAGGCATTAACGCCACTTAAAGCAATATTAAAAGACATGGTCACTCTCTCCTATACGGTTTCCTGTAGAAAACCAGTTGTGCCAGCGGCACTTTAATTAACTTTTACCAATTTGCAGTACATCGCCAATCTTGACACTTTCATCACCGGCCAGATTCAGAATCACACCCTGGCTGCTTGATGCCAGACTGACACTGTTGACATGGCGGTTAATGGCCGTTGGCAGATCGCGGGTTTCGTCTCCGACTCTGCCACTGGCTTTAATGGTGTAGTTGCCGGGGGGCAATAAATTGCCGTTACTGTCTGTACCATCCCAGCCAAATTCGATGTTGCCGGCCTGATTGGTACCAATGTTCATGGTGCGCACTGTCTGACCAAACTGATCTTCCACGGTGATCTTCATATCCTGAACAGACTGCTCGTTTATGATGACGCCGGACACGGCACCTTCAGCCCCCAGCGCAGCCTTATTGCCCATCACCAGAACGTCCTGACCAATCAGGCTGGATGCCTGCAATGCCTGGCTGGAGTTCATATTGGCGGCAAAACTTTCGAAATTGGTGTTCAGATTGTTCAGACTGTCCGCCATGGTGAAGTTGGTCATCTGCGCAATCATCTGATCGTTGTCCACCGGCTTGGTCGGGTCCTGCATCGCCAGTTGTTCAGTCAGCAAGGAGAAAAAATCCTCCTGCGTCAGCTTGCCATCTTCAGGCTTGGGAACGCCGGATTCTTCCTGCCAGTACAAATCGCGAATATCTTTGTTATTGCTCACGCTTTCCATCATTGGCTCCTGTTATTGACCCTGGCCAAGCATCAGCACACGACGGAAAATCCGCTTAGTGGTATCCGCTACCTGGATATTGGTCTCATAGGCCTTGGAGGCAGAAAGCATATCCGCCATCTCTTCTACCACATTGACATTAGGCTTGTAGATGTAGCCGTTTTCATCGGCCATGGGATGGCTGGGGTTGTGTTCAACCAGCAACGGCTTGTCGCTCTCTACAATCCCCTCCACCTTCACCCCCGGCGTCGCATTCTGGTTATTCATGGCCTGCTCCATGGCCGCAGCGAATACCGGCTTACGCGCACGGTACGTGTCTTCATAACTGCTGCTAACACTGTTTGCATTGGCGATATTGCTGGCTGTGGTATTCAGACGAACACCCTCTGCCGCAATACCGGTGGTAGCGATATTCATTATATTAAACAGGCTCATTAGGCTTGCCCTCCTTTCAGGGCGTTTTTCATGCCCTTAAATTTACCCTTGAGGAATTCGAGACCAGCCTGATAACGCATGCCGGTATCCAGAAATTCGTTTCTTTCTTTTTGCACTTCGACAGTGTTGCCGTCACCCGTATCGGGCTGCATCGGTACCCGATAGAGCAAATCCTGGGTGTTACGTATCTGCACATCAAAGTGCTTTTCGTGAGTGCGACTGAGGCTTGACTTCTGCTCAAGCTGTGCCGTTTGCATGGCAGCTTTAAAGTCAACGTCGCGCGCCTTGTAACCCGGAGTATTGGCATTGGCCAGATTTCCGGCAATGGTTTCCATACGCTGATCGCGAATCGTCAGCGCCTTGTGATGAAAGCCCACCAATTTATCCAGACTGATTGCCATGCTGTACTCCTGCAAAAAACAACTTCGCAGAAAACAAAGCAAAGGCTATGCCAGAATCTGATTTATTTAAGAGGTGAAAAGCGGAATTTTAGAAAAAGCGTTATTTTTTAACGTAATACAGCCCGGGGCTGCAGCGCACCATACTGAATGCATCCGATAAGCCTGACATGGACTCAGACGCCCCAAGGAATAACACTCCTTCATTTTGCAGGCTGGCGGCAATCTGTTGCAGTATCTTTGCCTTACTCGCCGGTGAGAAATAGATCAGCACGTTTCGGCAAAAAACCAGGTCAAAGCGACCCATCGACGCATAAGAGTCGAGCAAATTGATGGGCTTGAAGGACACCATGCTGGTGACCTGAGATTTTAATTTAAGGGTGCCATTGGCGGTAGGTTCAAAGAATTGCCGCTTGCGATCCTCTGACAAGCCACGTGATAACGACAGGTTATCGTATTCCGCAGCCTTACACCGGTTCAACATGTCTACAGAGATATCCGTGCCCACTATCTGCACACCACCGGGAAACGCCCCCGGATTACGTTGCTGGTACTCCAGCGCCGTCATTGCAATGGAATAGGGCTCCTGCCCGGAAGAACAAGCCGCCGACCAGATTTTGAGCGGCGAAGACTTACCCTTAAACTTGGCGAACAACTGTGACTTGAGCAATTCAAAGGGATAGGTATCCCGAAACCACAGAGTCTCATTGGTGGTCATCGCGTCGATGACAGCCTCGCGTAAGGTGCGATCGTGGCTATTGACTACCTTGGCAATTAACTGCGCCAGGCTGTCTATCTGAAATTTTCGCAACAACGGTGATAAACGACTGCGCACCAGATACTGCTTGTTATCACCCAGCACAATACCGCATTGTTTTTCCAGGTAATTACGGAATAGCTGATAATCCTGGCTAGCGATTTCTCTGTCAGACACGGACTGCACTCTTGTTAAACTTCAAGACCTAACCATTTTTTCACTGAGTTGGCGAGTTCATCTGGGTGGAACTTAGCAATAAAGTCATCGGCTCCCACCTTTTTCACCATCGCCTGATTGAACACACCGCTTAAGGAGGTGTGCAGGATAACATGAAGTTTATTCAGCTTAGGGTTATTTTTTATCTCGGCGGTCAGGGTATAGCCGTCCATTTCCGGCATCTCGATATCCGACACCAGCACCCCAACTTTGTCGGTCACATCGCCGGTTTCTTCGGCCAATGCCAGCAATCCTTTCAGCGCCTCAGCGCCATTTTTTGCCGCTTCGATTTTCAGCCCTAAACTGGTGAGCGCCTTAATCACCTGCTTTCTGGCCACTGAGGAGTCATCGGCGATATAGATGATTTTGTCCTTAATGGCAGAGATATCCAGCCCTTCTGTCACCGACGCACTGACGTCAGTTCCCAGTGGGGTAATTTCATTCAGAATCTTCTCTACATCCAGAATCTCAACCAACTCATTGTCGATTTCTGTGACGGCAGTGAGATAGCTGGCTCTGCCCGTTCCCTTAGGCGGAGGCAGAATCGAGTCCCAGTTGATATTGATAATGCGCTCCACTGAACCCACCAGAAATCCCTGCACAGAACGGTTGTATTCAGCAATGATGATAAAGCGCTTGGTCACATCATCAATCATTTTGCCACCGGTCGCCATGCTTAAATCAATCACAGAAATAGTCTGGCCACGAATATGAGCAACACCGCGAACAAAGGGATTCAGTTTAGGCATGGAGGTGAGTGGTGGACACTGCAACACTTCGCGCACTTTAAACACGTTAATGCCAAAGCGCTGATTACCCTGCAACTTGAATAACAGTAATTCGAGTCGGTTCTGCCCGACTAACTGTGTACGTTGATTAACTGAATCAAGGATCCCAGCCATATATCACCCCAAAGCTGTTTCAGTGTAGGCACAGAACTTGCCACTACTGAATTATATTAGCCTGTATCGACAGTAATTTGACAGTCGATACAAGTCAGACTGAACCGGTAGCAGCACGATGCACTGATGTCGGCACACGTAAAGCCTATGCGTTGTAATCGTTATCGCAACCCCTGGCGCAAACATTAATTCTGAATGAGTCAAAATAGGAAGCTGCTGCCATGTTACAAGATTTTGTCCTTAAGCATAGCCAAACTGGTACAAAGTGAATATGAAAAATTTTCCTAGCATTCTGAGAACACTGACATTTTTCTCTTTGATAGCGGTTTTCAACAGTGCAATCGCCACCCCCGAGTCTGTGCATGAAGCGATTCGCAGCGCGGCTACCGAGTTTGTTACATCCCAGGTTTCCACGGACAATAGCAGTACCGTTCATACTGAAGTGTCGGCTGCCAAAGTGGATCCACGTATCCAGGTGCCAGAATGCCGACAACCATTTCAGGCTTCGGCCAGTGACAATAGTCTGACGCAGAGCAATGTGACCGTGCGGGTATACTGTCCCGGCTCCAACTGGTTTTTGTATGTGATGGTCAACGTTCAGCAAAAGCAGGACGTGGTCGTGGCAAAGCAGGCTGTCTCGCCGGGAGAGCTATTGAATCAGGATCAACTAGAGGTGATCCGACTCGACGTCAATCAACTGCGCAGCAGCACCTATTCCAGCATAGAGAGTCTCAGCGGCGCGCGCAGTAAAAGGCGGCTTCGGGCAGGACAGCCAATTGAACCCTCTTTACTCTGCTATGTCTGCAAAGGAGACAATGTGGTGATTTCGGCTAACGTCAACGGATTGGAAATCAAAGCCAGTGGCATCGCTGAGCAGGACGGCAATATTGGCGATACCATTCGTATTGAAAACACCTCAAGCCGCCGACAGATTGATGCCACCGTGATCAGTGCATCGGAAGTGGCAGTCAGTATTTAAGGACCGCGCCATGGATGCCGATATAGAGGCATACAGGTATAATCGTGTCAGCCTTAAAGCGGTGCACCGTAATGCGTTAAATAGTGCTTGCGCTTTACTGCAATATGGCAAAGAGTGAGTGTTGGTAAAAATTTTGCTAGAATTCACCAAAGAGTGCTAAAGAACAGAAATTACCTGCCGATAACAAAGCAGAGGTAAAATAGGTAGTGGGAATTAAGCATGTCAGTTAACAACATTAACAGCAACAATGGCAACCTGAATAAAACACAGGTAGACAGCCAGAAGCTGAATCAGCAGACGCAAAATCAGGCGTCTACACAAACTGATAGTGCCCGCAGTCAAGCTGCGACGGCACCCAGGCAGGATTCTGTATCGCTGACCCAATCTGCTCAGCAATTGGCGCAAATGCAGAAGAAGAGCAACGATGCTCCTGTCAATCAGGAAAAAGTGGACCGCCTGAAAAAAGCCATTCAATCCGGTGAATATCGGGTTAACCCTGAAGTCCTGGCAAGCAAAATTGCCCGACTTGAAGCAGAACTGTTCGGGGTGAAGTCCTGATTTTATGAGTCAGATTAACGAGGCGATGAAGCATCAACAGGAGCTGCTGGGAAAGTTACAGCTGCTATTGGACAGCGAGTTACAACTTATCAGCTCCAGAGATGCCGAGGCGCTCATTAATCTGGTTAACCAAAAAGAAGCGTTGCTGGATGAGATTCAGCAGCAAGATCAGAAAATCGCCAGCCTCTACAGCAACGACAGCGTTAAGGATACCGACTTCGACGAGGCTAAAGCCGCAATACAGAAGCTGGTTGAAGATTGCCAATATCGCACGCAAATCAATGCGACAGCCGTTGAACAAGGTCAGTTAAGACTCGAGCACCTGCGCAACCTGATTATGGACGTGCGCGCCAAAGAAAGCCTGACCTATGACAAAGCCGGTAAAAAGAAATCCGGCCCTATGGGCGGCGGCGTCAAAGCCTAATTTTCAGTTTCCAGTTTCCAGTTTCCAGTTTCCAGTTTCCAGTTTCCAGTTTCCAAAAAAACATCCCCTTCCCCGCCAGAAAAGTCATGTTTAAGCTCATTTGTCTTTTTATCTGATCACTGCAAACTGATGCCTGACGGTTTGTCAGTAATATTTCACATCTTTAATGCGCCGGGGTTTAGCGACTGACAGATAAATGTCGTACACCTTTTTCATATCCAGTTCGAGCTCGGTGGCGTAGGTGTTCTCACCCACAGCATAGGTTCTTACCACCTTAGCGCCTCGAATGACCCCCTGCACAGAAGAGGCTAAATTTTCATCCTCCAGCAACATATTCTGTAATGACTGCTGGGCATTGACTCTGTGGCCATATACCTGCTCGGCAAGCTCACGATAAGCGTCCAGTTTAGAGGCTTTGACCGCCTGAAGCATGCGCAATGAGGGGGACTCTCCGGATTGCTCGTTGATTGGTGCATAGCCCACCGCAGTGAGAATGGGATAGCTGTCAGGCTCCACATATTCCCATTCCACATGTTTGTCATAGAGCACTGAACAACCACTGAGAAGCAGCATCAACATCGCCAGGACAGAAAAGGGTTTCATCGGGCACCTCAAGTATGTGTTGGGTCTGACTCATCGGAATCTACTTCCCGCTGAAGCGCAGACACATTGTTGTCAGGTTTATGAACGATAATACAAGCAAGTTACGTACCCTTTTGGGAAACATCGTTGGTACTTCTCGGACTATCGTCAAAAAAATGCTGCCAAAACGGTATATTTTGTGCAGGGAGGGTGAAGGATAAGTATGAGGTGGTTCCCGTGAATACATTGTTTTCTTTATTAGCCGTTGCCCTATCCCTATGCACCCTGTGCAGTTTTCAGGCTCAGGCTATTTGGTTTGAAGCCAGCGGACAAGCCGTTGTTCACAATGGTGATAAACGTCATGCCAGAAAAATGGCGACGCAGGAGGCACTCAAGCAAGCACTGATGTTTGCCGGTGCCCGTGTCAATAGCGTACAGCAGCTCGTCGACGGGCTATTACAGGATGATCGTCTGGAGGTGCGTGCCGGGGGTGAAGTCAATAAAGTGGAGCTCATTCACGAAAACTATCAGGGTGATATCGTCACCGTTGCCATCCGCGCGGACATTTTTCCGCAAGAAAGCCAGTGCCGGGCATCGGACTATCAGAAAAGTGTGGTGACCACCTGGTTTCCAATCCGCAATAAACAACAAGCGACGCTGGGACAACTCTACAATATCGGCAAAGATTTGCCTCGCCAGTTGCATCGCTCTTTTTCTGCCACCAGCCAACATGCCAATATTCACTCAGTGGAAAACTTCTATGTCACGCCCGGTAACGATTTAAGTCGTCAGGCAACTGCCTTGGCCCGCAAGGCCGGAGGACAGTTTGTGTTATTGGCAGAGATTACCGATATCAGCAATCAGCAGAGCGATCCGTCCATGCTGGCCTTCTGGAAAGACAGCGAGATCAATCGTAATTTTACTCTGGACGTCCACCTGATCAACGGTATGACCGGCGAGGTACTGATTTCACAGCCTTTTCATACTCAGTCAGACTGGCCCTTCGATCCCCATAACACCGTCGATACCGCCAGTAATACCTTCTGGCAATCCAGCTATGGGAGTGCTATCCGTCAACAACTGGATGACCTGGCACAGCGCATTGATGAAGAGATTGCCTGCCTGCCAGCCCATGGCAGAGTGTTACAAAGCAGCCATCAGCAATTGTCTATCGATATCGGTAAAGCCCATGGTGTGAGTCTTGGCGACAGGCTTAAGGTTTTTAAGCTGAATCAGTTTTACGATCCTATGGGGAACAGCCACTATCAGTATCAGGTGCATCCGGTGGAAGTACAGGTCACCAGATTGTCACTGCGCTCGTCGGTAGTGGAGTCAGTAAACGGTGTACCTCTTGCCAATATTCAGCCCAACGACTTTGTATCCAGACGCTGAGTGTCATACGTGCAGCCGATGATTATTTATCCACTCACCGACATCGGACTTTAAATTACCGGGGCCTTAGGTAATAATGCCCGCCGTCAGGGCCGTGACGCCCCTGCAACATAACCGCAATTGGTCCCCGTAGTTTAATGGATAAAACAAGGCCCTCCTAAGGCTTAGATCCAGGTTCGATTCCTGGTGGGGACGCCAGTATCAAATCGCACCCGCTGCTCTTCGCGGTAGTGTCTGTTATCACGTTGTTCTGACCTTTAGTCCCACCCCCTCTCTCGCTTACCGGATTTTTACGTTATACCTGTAATCTTTCGGCTATGGAGCACCTGACAATGGTCCGTCTGTTTCTAATCGGTTTTCTATTTAACATGAGCTTCGGTGTGATAGCCGATGACGACACACCTGAATCTGAACTGCTTCAACTACAGGAGCAGGTGTATCAGCGCGAGCAAGCCTTTGCTGACACTATGGCCGCTCGGGATTTTGTCGCATTTCAGTCTTTTCTTCATGAGGATGCCATCTTTTTCACTGACACTGACCCGCTCAGAGGTAAACAGGCAGTTTCAAAAGGCTGGCAAAGGTATTACCAGGACGATGCGGCTCCCTTTTCCTGGCAGCCCCTACACGTCGAGGTACTGGCCAGTGGGCACCTGGCCCATAGCAGTGGCCCGGTATTTAATCCTCAGGGTGAGTGTGTCGCCACGTTTAATTCGATATGGCAAAAAGAGCCTGATGGCCAATGGTTGGTGGTGTTTGATAAGGGTTCACCAGGTTGCCCCAACTAGCGGCCTGTGGTGAACCCGTTAACGGATATTTCCCGTCCCGGCTACTGCGCCTTTTGGTAACGTTCGAACCAGGCCAGCGTGTGCTCAATCTTGGCAATCATTCGTGACGGTTTGCCGGCAATGCCATGGGGCGTTCCGGGCACTCTGACCAGTGCCGCATCCACTCTCTTGAGTTTCAGCGCCTGATAGAATTGCTCAGATTCAGACATGGGCGTACGCCGGTCTTCTTCTCCTGTCATGATCAATGAGGGCGTGGTCACATTGCCCACCAGTGACAGCGGTGAGCGCTGCCAGTAATGCTCAAGATGTTCCCAGGGCATACCTGGAAACTGATTGCGAATTTGACCAAGGTAACTGTCTGCGGTGAGCACTTTACTCACCCAGTTGATAACCGGCTTGGTAATGGCCGCCGCGTTAAACCTATTAGTGAGGCCAATCGCATAGGCACTGGCAATGCCACCGGCTGAGCCACCGGCGATAAACAGGTTCTGACTATCAATAAATCCCTTGTCTATCATGGCATCGACGCCGGAGTTGTGATCCGCAAAGTCTTCTTTGGAGCTGTACTTGCCATCCAGCAGCATGGCAAACCGCTCACCATAAGAGGAACTGCCGCGGTGATTGGCGTAAAACACCACGTACCCCTCGGCGGCATAGCGCTGAAGTTCAGCACTGAAGTGTGGGCCGTAGGCAAGATGGGGGCCGCCATGGATCTCCAGAAGTAAAGGATACTCCTTTTTTGGATCAAATCCTGGCGGGGTGATATACCAACCCTGAATGGTTTCGCCGTCAAACGACGAGGCATATTCTATTTCGTGCACCTGTCCAAGCTGTTTATGACCCAGTGCATCCTGATTGACATTGGTTAATGCGCGATCTTTATCATTAAACCAATACCCCAAATCAGCCGGGCGCTGACTGTTGCCGCGCGTATAGGCCACAGCACCGTTTTCGGCCACGGAAAAGCTGCCGCTGATATAGGGGCGCCCCAGTGTGGTACCGGATACCTTATCCAGTATGGGCTGATAACTGCCATCCTGCTTAAGCCTTGCCAGTATGCGCTTGCCATGGTCATCGTACTGGATCATCAGCTCGTTATTATTGTGCCAGCCAAACTCGGATACAGAACGATCCAGTGTCTTTGTGACGCTCTTGGTTTTATCCGTGTCGAGGTCCCACACCCTGAGTTGTGTGTTCTGATAGGGCACTTTGGCATTGGTACGGCTTAAATAAGCCAGCTGCGAACCATCCGGAGAAAACTGCGGAGCATACTCCGAGCCCTCAGCAGTCGTCAGCTCAGTCAGTTTGCCGTCTTCTAAGCTGATCTGATACAAATTTGCTTCGCTGCCCTGATATTCCCAGTCTGCGTTACGGTTAGAAGTATAAACAATCGCGCTGCCATCTGGCCGCCAAGTAAGCGGGCCCCGATGCTGATAGTCTCCCTGCGAAACCTGTCTGGCGCTTCCACCTGTGGCAGGTACCACAAAAACATGCCGATACGCAGGCTCTAACATGCCGCGTCCATCGGCCTGGTATCTGGCTTTTTCAATGATGATTGGGGCTTCTGCCCACTCGGCCCCCTGGGGCTTTTTGGGTGTGTACACAGATCTAGCAAAATCGGTGGGGCCTGCCATCACATCCATGGTGAACGCAAGTTGCTGTCCATCGGGAGACCAGCTGATATCCCTTATACCTTTTTCCACCTGAGTCACCAGGGCAGTCTTGTCCTGTAACAGCCAATGCACATAGAGCTGACTGCGCCCATCGCGATTAGAGATAAAAGCCAATTTCTGACCATTGTCGGACCAGACCGGCTGGCTGTAATCATGCTGATCTGCAAACAGCGGGTAATTTTCATTGCTGTCCAGCTCGTACATCCACAAACTGTGTCTGTTATCGTCCTGCATGACATCAAAACTGCTGCGCACATAGACAATACGCGAGCCGTCAGGAGAGATTTGCGCATCACTGACATACTCAAGTTCAAAAATGTCTTCCGAGACAAAACGAGACCCATCCTGAGCCAACGCCGTCTGTGAAAACAGCACTGCCGACATCAGCATCGCCAGCATTCGTACAGCAACAAACATAAAGGTATTCTCCGGACAAAATATGGGCCTGTGACCATAAGCAGTTTTACTATTTGCCACAAGCCTGATGCGTTGTACTGCATAAAACGACGAGGACTTGCGCCAAACAATCCTCTGGAGGTCCGCCCTGTCCTGATAACGACAAAAAGACGGTAATCCTAAGCTGTACATTTGGCGCGGTTTACGCTCCACTTATAGGAGCCAGGCTGTTGCTGGCACGTTACTAAAAATTAGTGACACAGCCTTTGACTGGTTTAATTTTAATTGCCGCCGAGAGAATAACGCTATCTATGGATGATAATGTCGCCATGACTGAGGATTCGATTGAGGTGAGATGCCCGGAGTGCCACCTGTCAGTCTCGGTCACCGGATTGCAACACAAGCAAAAAGCCTTGTGTCCTCGCTGTGGCTATCAACTCACGCTACTGCGCTTCCAAGCCAACGATAAAATCATGGCATTCAGCCTGGCAGCGTTATGCTTCCTGATCGCGTCCATTCCGTTTGAGTTTATGATTTTCAGTGTTCAGGGACAGTTTCAGCGCATGAATATTCCACTCAGCATCAGCACTTTGGTAGAGCAGGAGTATCCGATCCTGGCAGTGATCCAACTGCTGGCCATCTACGTCATCCCGGCCTGCATCCTTATTTGCATGATTTATTTGAGTTTTTTTCTCAGAAAGCAGAAGTATCCGCCTCACGGTGGCTGGGTTAAACGTATCCTTTTCACGCTATTACCCTGGAGCATGGCAGAAATATTTTTAGTGGGAGCACTGATCAGCCTGATCAAAATACGGGACCTGGCGGATATCGCGCTGGGCCTGTCGTTTTATGCTTACCTTTTATTCACCCTGTGTCTGCTTTGTTGTCTGGTCTACCTGGATGATTTTCAACTCTCCAGAGATCTGCGTCGTTTGGGTGAAACACGCTGGAAACTGGCAAAAAAAGCGCCGCCGTCATTAAGCCATGTAACCCAGCGCACCTGGGCCTACCTGGTAGCCGCGTTAATCCTGTATATCCCGGCTAACACCTTACCCATTATGCATACCCGGGTACTGGGTCAGGAGCAGCCCAGCACAATACTTGGCGGCGTCGTCAGTCTTTGGCAAGATGGCTCTTACCCCGTCGCTTTGGTGATTTTTATCGCCAGTATCGCCGTGCCGGTGGGCAAGCTGGTGGTATTGAGCTGGCTTAACTACAGCATCCAGAAACAAGTAGCCAGTGGTCAGCAGTGGCGCACGCGCCTGTATCGCATTACGGACTTTATCGGACGCTGGTCGATGCTCGATGTCTTTGTCGTCGCCATTCTGGTCAGCCTGATCCAACTGGGTAACACCATGAGTGTTTATCCCGGACCGGCTGCCCTGGCGTTTTCTGCGGTTGTGATCCTGACGATGCTGGCCGCTAACAGTTTTGACAGCAGATTAATTTGGATAAAAAAACCTGATGACAACACCTCAGAATAATCGCGCTGCCCGGTTAGAGCCGGCTTCATCCTGGTCCAAGATCTGGCTGGTCCCCCTGGTCGCTTTAGGGATTGGTATCTGGATGGTATATACCGAACTCAGCCAACAGGGCCCCTTGATCAGCATCGAGTTCAGTTCAGCCAAAGGGCTGGAGGCCGGTAAGACCCGAATCAAAGCGCGGGATGTGGATATCGGCCTGGTCAAAGAGATTAAACTCGCGCCGGGCAGTAAAGGCGTTATTGTCACGGCCAGAATGACACAGGAATCAACACCGCTGCTAACCGAAGATGCCAGCTTTTGGGTGGTGTCGCCCAAAGTGAGCCTGTCTGGTGTGTCGGGTCTGTCCACCTTGCTTTCGGGCGCCTATATAGAACTGGCGCCCGGGGCAAGCGATCAAACAGCCACAAATTTCCGTGGCCTGGACGATCCCCCCCTGACGCCTGCCGGTTCGCCGGGTATGCATCTGACCCTGAGCAGTGGAGAGGAGTTTGCGTTCACTGAAGGAGACCCCATTATTTATAAAGGCATGACAGTGGGCAAAGTAGAAAACGTGTATTTCAATTATGCCGAGCGCACGGTCTACTACAACGCCTTTGTGCACGCCCCTTATCACCAGTTAATTACTGAAAACACCCGCTTCTGGAATATCAGCGGCGTTCAGGTGAAACTGGACACCGAAGGCTTAACTGTCGCCACAGGAAATCTGCAAACCTTGTTAACCAATGGCATCACCTTTGGACTGCCTGAAGGCATGCCAGCCGGTCAGATCATACGCCATCGCAGCTTTTTTCAGATCTATTCTAACTATGAACAGGCGTCTCAGCCTGAGTTAAAAGAAAAGCTGCAGTATGTAATCCTGCTGGAAGATTCGGTGAAAGGGCTGGATATTGGCGCCCCCGTCGAATACCAGGGCTTAACAGTAGGCAAAGTGGAACGCATTAACGTACCACTGCCATCCGAGCAACCTCCCTTTCTGCATAAGGATTATCGCATTCCGGTTATCCTTTCACTTTTCCCCGCACAATTAGGCTTACCTGACGATAAGCAAGGTGCAGCCACACTAAAAACACAAATGCTGGGCTGGATCGATGAAGGTCTCAGCGCATCGCTGGCAACGGGCAATCTGATTACCGGAAAACAATATGTGGAGCTGAAATATCACCCGAATCAGGAGGCCATCTCAGACCAGCAGTTGGGTGAACTGACCCTGATCCCCAGTATCTCCGGTGAGTTCTCGTTACTGACTCAAAAACTCGATGCCGTGCTGGATAAACTCAATGGGCTACCTCTGGAGCAGCTCAGCGCGGATATTTCCATGACCATGAACAGTGCCACCAGCACCATGGAGCAACTACAGAGCAGCCTTGCTGGGGTAGAAAGCCTGCTCAGTGAGATGGAGCAACAACAACTAGTGAGCGAACTCAACAGTGCCCTAAAAGCCTTTACCCAGCTCAGCGCTGACTATGGCTCCGGCTCGTCCAGTCACAACCAGCTTACCCGCTCATTAGCGCGGCTTGAACAGAGCTTGAGTCAGCTTCAACCCCTGTTACACAAACTCAATCAGCAGCCAAGCAGTCTGATATTCAGTCGTCATGGCGAAGAGCCACAGCCAAGAGCTAAAGGAAGCCAGAAATGAAAATTCGTCTCATACTATTGTCGGTGGTCATGCTCAGCGCGTGTAGTGCCTCTCCCCCTGCAATCGAATATTACCTTCTGGATACTCCCTCGAGCGCAGTTAGCAAAGGCCAGAGCAATGTGCCAGCGGTGGTGCTGGAAAGTCTGCAAATGCCGGATTACCTGCTCCAAAACGGTTTAGTCATGAGCAAAGGCACGAATCAACTGCATATATCCAGTCAGCACTACTGGGCTCAGAGCATGAAAACCGCAGTACAGAGTGTCCTGCTAAAAGAGTTAAATGGTGCAGACAGCAACCTGCGCCTGCTCGCTGGCGCAGAGGTAACGGCACAACACAGCCGTTATCAGCTGCACATCGACCTGATACATCTTCTGATTGTTCAGCAACACGGTATCCGGCTGCAAGCCCGTTATTGGCTTACCGGACAGGAAAAAAATAAAATCCTTCACCAGGGTACCAGTGATATTGATATCGCACTCACCGCTGATGGGTATGAACATGCCGTAGAAAAAATGCGTGAGGCGGTTGTGAAATTTTGCCAGCAACTGAACCAGGAACTGGGCCCGGCAGTATTAGTCCATTAGTCTGGCATACCTGCCTGCAATGAGATGGGGACAATAATATATAGGTACTATACGGGCCGGTCAGGCAAAAATGGTAAACTTCGCCGACGAAAATCTTTACCTTATCGGGACACCGTTTTTATCCGTCTGAGCATTTTGGCAATGACGTCACCGCTGTATCTCACTGCGCTAACAGTATTCGCGTTAAATTCTTAAACAGGAGGAGTCATCGTGGAGGACACTAAAAAAGATCTTCAGGATTTTCTCGATGCCATGCAGGATGTTCGCCCCATTGCTTCCGATGACAAGGTGGTACTTCACCAGCCAGCCACAGAAACCCTGGCTCAACGACTTAAGCGTGAAGCACTGGAGCACATTAATATTCATAGTACTAATCCGCTTAGCACAGAGAGTGTGGAGCCGGTGGCACCCTATGATTATCTGGAATTTAAGAAAGCTGGTGTACAAGAAGGTGTCTACAAGAAGCTCAGGTTGGGTAAATACCTGATCGATGACGTGCTGAATATGCAAAGAATGAGTGTGGAGCAGGCCCGCAAAGCGTTGTTTGAAACAATAATGCATGCCCATCAACGCGGGCTGAGAACCCTGTTAATCCAGCATGGCCTCGGGCTGAACAGTAAACCCATACCGGCCCTGATAAAAAGCTATGTGAATCAGTGGTTGCGGCAACTGCCTGTGGTGTTGGCATATCATACGGCGCAGAAGCAACACGGTGGCATGACAGCCACCTATGTACTGCTTCAGAAAAATCAGCAACAGAAACAGATTAATCGTGAACGCCACCAGAAACCGAAGTAACGATAACGCTACGCTCTGCATGCTGCGGATACAGGGGCGCAGATTCTGCTCTGGCCCCAAAGAACGCCGTTACAACCATGATAATCACGGCAAACAGCACTCCGGCAAGACCAAAGCCTCTTGATGAGCGATTCATAAACCATCTCTTTTATTGTTTTATTGTCTACAAATCCCTGCTCGGTCCTCTCCACTCAGTTATTACGTCCATGACATAACCAAACTACGCTGAAAAGGAGACCGTGGCATGCTGTACAGATCAGACCAATGCACGGTTCAGTACAGATAGTAAACAGGGTTTTGTTATTTAACAACAGCTTAGCTAAAAAAATGTCATTTTTTTGACTTTTCATACAGAATTCCATGGATCTGCAACAATTCTGACAAGCATTCGATATAGAAATGGCGCTGAAATCTCATGGATTGCCGTGATGGCTCTGCGTTTACCTGAGACAACAACCTGGCAGGAATACGTACTAAAAGTACAGATTATGTTTGCTTCCGTCAGAGCATGGCCTCATAAACCCTTGCGGATATTTTCGGCCCATGGTTATCAGGGAAGATCCATATGCGGTGTCTGCAGACATTCTCATGCGTCCGTCGGTCCCCGGACATCGCCGGAAAAACGTTCCCGGCATTTCCGGCATACCGTCCATCCCTGGACATCGCCGGAAAAACGTTCCCGACATTTCCGGCATACCGTCCATCCCTGGACATCGCCGGAAAAACGTTCCCGACATTTCCGGCATACCGTCCATCCCTGGACATCGCCGGAAAAACGTTCCCGACATTTCCGGCATACCGTCCATCCCTGGACATAAAAACGGCACCTGCAGTGACTGAAGGTGCCGTGAAAAGGTGAGCGTCCTGCTCATTCAATGTTTACTCATCACTCCACGCTAAGGAGTATGGATATAGACAGTCATATCGATAAAAAAATTCCCGTTTAATCAACAAATACCCGGGCATTTCTGAATAATCGCATCCAGGGACTATCTTCCTGCCAGTCGTCAGGATGCCAGGAATTCGCCACCGTGCGGAAAACACGCTCAGGATGCGGCATCATGATTGTCACACGACCGTCTGTTGTGGTTAAACCGGTGATCCCCTCAGGCGAACCATTGGGGTTCGCGGGGTACTGCTCGGTTACTACTCCGTAGTTATCCACATAGCGCAGCGCCACCTTACCCGAATTCAAAGACTGCGTAAGCGCTGATGGGTCGGCAAACTCAGCCCGGCCCTCACCGTGGGACACGGCGACCGGCATGCGAGACCCCTGCATGCCCTGTAACAATACGGAGTCGGATTTCACCACTTCAACCATTGAAAACCTTGCCTCAAAACGTTCACTGCGATTGGTCACAAAGTGGGGCCAATGCTCCGCACCCGGAATCAGAGTCTTGAGATTCGACAGCATCTGACAGCCATTACAGACACCCAGTGAGAAGGTGTCATTGCGACTGAAGAACGCCGCAAACTGGTCGCGGGCGCGGCCATTAAACAGGATAGACTTGGCCCAGCCTTCACCCGCCCCGAGTACGTCACCATAAGAAAATCCGCCACAGGCCACTAATCCCTGGAACTGGCTCAGATCCACACGCCCTTTAAGAATGTCACTCATATGAACATCTATGGCGGCAAATCCGGCCCGGCTGAATGCCGCTGCCATCTCCACATGGGAGTTAACGCCCTGCTCTCTTAAAATCGCCACGCGGGGCTGAACACCTGTACTGAGATTCGCAGCAATCAGCGGTGCAGCAACATCCTCATTCAAATCAAAGGTCAGGTGAGCATGTAAGCCCGGATCGGCCACATCATTTTTCTGACGCAACTCCTGCTCGGCACATTCAGGGTTATCCCGCAAAGACTGCATATGATGCGTGGTCTGTGCCCATAAATTACGGTAATGACCACGGCTGGACGCCAGCACGGTGCGCTGTTCCTGCTGAAAACGAATGCTCTCACCTTCAACAGGCTGACCAATATCATGTACCACGTCCTGCAAACCTTGTGCTGCAAATAACGACATCACCTGTCCGAGATCTGCGGTTTTGACCTGGATCACCGCTCCAAGCTCTTCACTGAACAACGCTGGCATGACATCACCCAATCCATCCAGGCTGATATCCAGGCCACAGTGACCGGCAAAAGCCATTTCTGCCAGTGTTGTAAACAAGCCTCCGTCAGAGCGGTCGTGATAGGCCAACAGCATATTTTGCTGATTGAGTTGCTGGATGGCATTGAAGAATCCGCTCAGTAACTCAGGGTTATCCAAATCCGGTACCCTGTTACCGAGCTGCGTGTAAACCTGCGCCAGACAGGAGCCACCGAGGCGGTTCTGACCACGTCCCAGGTCCACCAATACCAATCGGGTATCGCCGCTATCCAGACGCAACTGTGGCGTACGGGTGCGCCGTACGTCCTCCACTCTGGCGAAAGCGGTAATCACCAGAGACAGCGGAGATGTGACAGACTTATCCTGCCCTTGCTGCTGCCAGCGGGTTTTCATTGACATGGAGTCCTTACCAACGGGAATGGTCAATCCCAGTGCCGGACACAGTTCTTCACCCACCGCTTTTACCGCCGCGTACAACCCTGCGTCTTCACCGGGGTGGCCCGCTGCAGCCATCCAGTTGGCAGAAAGCTTGATACGTTTCATTTCACCAATATCCGCCGCCGCAATATTGGTAATGGCTTCTGCCACCGCCATTCTTGCAGATGCTGCATGATCAAGCAGCGCCAATGGCGTACGTTCACCCATCGCCATGGCCTCGCCATGGTAGGTGTCATAGGCTGAGGCTGTTACCGCCACATCCGCCACGGGGATTTGCCAGGGCCCCACCATCTGATCGCGACTGACCAGACCGGTGACGGTGCGATCGCCAATAGTGATGAGGAAGGTTTTTTCTGCCACAGTGGGCAGTTGTAATACCCGCTCTGCTGCCTGCTCGGGATCAATACCATCGAGTGCGACGGCCTGACCTTCAAACGAAGCTGATTGTACATCCCGGTGCATTTTGGGCGGCTTACCCAACAATACATCCAGGGGCATATCCACCGGCGCATTGTCAAAGTGGCTATCATTCAATGTCAGATGAGGTGCTTCGGTAGCTTCACCAACAACCGCGTAAGGCGCGCGCTCTCGTTCACAGATTTGTGCAAACAAGGGCAGATTGTCTGGCGCCACGGCCAGTACATAACGCTCCTGAGATTCATTACACCAAAGCTGCAGAGGCGACATACCGGGTTCATCATTGGGAATATTGCGCAATTCAAAGCGTCCGCCACGACCGGCATCATTGACCAGCTCCGGAAACGCATTGGACAGCCCACCGGCGCCGACATCATGAATAAACTGGATGGGGTTGTCTTCACCCATGGCCCAGCATCGGTCGATCACTTCCTGGCAACGCCGTTCGATTTCCGGATTGTCCCGTTGTACAGATGCAAAATCCAGCGCTTCACTGGATTGTCCTGAGGCCATGGAAGACGCCGCGCCCCCACCAAGACCGATATTCATCGCAGGGCCACCCAGGGCAATCAATTTGGCACCAACAGTGATGTCACCCTTTTGTGTGTGCTGTGGCCGAATATTACCCAGTCCGCCTGCCAGCATAATGGGCTTGTGATAACCGCGCACTTCTTCGCCATTGAAGCTGCTGACCTGCTGCTCATAGGTACGGAAATACCCGAGAATGTTGGGCCGCCCAAACTCATTGTTAAAGGCTGCTCCCCCCAGAGGGCCTTCCAGCATAATGTCCAGCGCACTGACAATATGGCCTGGCTTACCGTAGTCCTGTTCCCATGGCTGCTCATAGCCGGGAATACGCAGATTTGAGACACTGAAGCCTACCAGCCCGGCTTTGGGTTTAGAGCCGCGACCTGTAGCCCCTTCATCACGGATTTCACCGCCCGAACCTGTGGCGGCGCCGGGGAAGGGAGAAATCGCCGTGGGATGATTATGGGTTTCCACCTTCATCAGAATATCAATGCGTTCCTGATGATATTGATAGACCTTGTCCTCACCGTCAGCGAAAAAACGACCGGCAAATGAGCCTTCCATCACGGCAGCATTGTCTTTATATGCCGAGGAAACGTAGTCAGGGCATTGCTCAAAGGTATTCTTGATCATCTTAAACAGCGATTTGGGCTGCTTAAGTCCATCAATACTCCAGTCCGCGTTAAAGATTTTATGTCGGCAGTGCTCTGAGTTGGCCTGTGCAAACATATACAGTTCCACATCATTAGGATTGCGACCCAGACGTTTAAAACTGCTTAACAGATAGTCAATTTCATCTTCTGCCAACGCCAGCCCCATCTCCTGGTTAGCCTGCTCAAGCGCAGTACGGCCCTGCCCCAGAATATCCACGGTGCGCATCGGCGTAGGTTGTTGCTGTATAAACAGGGATGCGGCCTGGTCCATGTCATTGAGCACGGACTCTGTCATGCGGTCATAGAGCAGCTCCTGGTACTCTGCTAACCGGGTGTCATCAATCCCTTCCAGATAAAACGCAATACCACGCTCTAACCGTTTAACCTGAGTTAAACCGCAGTTGTGGGCGATGTCGGTGGCCTTGGAAGACCAAGGGGAGATGGTGCCGGGTCTGGGGACGACCAGTAACATTTTACCCTGTACGTCGCGATCCTGTGCTTTGGGTCCGTAGACCAGCAAGCTGGATAACACCTTATGCTCCTCCGGGCTCAATTCCCCCTCAGTCTGGGCAAAATGCACGTACTCTGCGCTCAGGGCAGAAATATCAAGCTGCCTGTCAGTAAATTGTGCGAGCAGTTTATTGATTCGGAACTCAGAGAGGGCTGGCGCCCCGCGAAGAACTAGCATGCTATCTATCACCAAAGTTGCTGGAAATGTCAGGCCGCGGATTATATACCGATTGGGCTGCGAGTGATAGTTCAAGCGCCCGTTCAAAGGCCTGTCGTCAAGCATCGGCAAAACCGCTTTTGCCTCTTTTACCTGTCACCTTTAACAAGACTGGCACCCATGCCCGATTTTGGTCACAATGACCCCCTGTCGATCAGATTAGAACAGGATATCCGTGCGCTTGCTCAAACCCTATCTCCACATCACTATCGCGCTGCTGCTGGGTCTATGCCTGCTATCCTGCCAGCCACAGCGCCAGCCTAATGTGCTGGAGCAAGTTGCCGAGTCCGGCGTGCTTAAAGTCGGCACCCAGTATGGACTGACCACCTATTATACCGGACCTAACGGACCTGAGGGCTTCGAATACGAACTGGTCAAAGGTTTTGCGGACTATCTGGGCGTACGCCTGGAAGTGTATCCCTTTTTTAATTTAAACCAGGCTTTTACACAGGTACAAAAGCAACAGGTACAGCTGCTTGCCGCCGGACTGTCCGTGACACCACAACGGGCGGAGGCGTTTAAATTCGGTCCGCCGTATCAGTACGTGAGTCAGAAGTTGATTTTTAAGCAAGGGGCAGAGCGGCCCCGTGGTCCTGAAGATCTCACCGGCGAGATGATTGTGGTGGCGGGGAGCAATCACACTGATACGCTCAGGCGCCTGCAGCAGCAATTTCCGCAACTTAGCTGGCAGGCCACGAATGAAATGGATAACGAAGAGCTGATGGAAGCCGTATTGCGCGAAGAATATGACTACACCATTGCCGACTCTAATATTCTTGCCATCATGCGCCGCCGTCATCCGGAACTGTCCATTGGCTTTACCCTTCAGGAGCCACAGCGGGTTGCCTGGGCCATGAGCAAAAATCAGGACGACTCGCTGCTGGCCGCGATGCTGGACTACTTCAGTACACTTTACGAAGACGGTCGACTGGCCGCTCTGGAAGACAAGTATTTTGGTCATGTCAGGCAGTTTAATTATGTGGATACCCGGTTGTTTATCCAGGCTGCTGAGCAGACCTTGCCCACATATCAGCCGCTGTTTATGCAATATGCCGACAGTATTGACTGGCGCTTGCTGGCCGCCATGAGCTACCAGGAAAGCCATTGGAATCCACGGGCTCGCTCCCCTACCGGTGTGAGAGGGTTGATGATGCTGACCTTACCCACAGCCAAGGATTTAGGGGTTACATCCCGCCTCGACCCGAAACAAAGTATTGAAGGCGGTGCCAGATATCTACAGGGTTTAGTTGAGCGGATCCCGGAGCGCATCGAATACCCTGATCGCCTGTGGTTTGCTCTGGCAGCCTACAATGTTGGCATGGGTCATCTTGAAGACGCCCGAATCCTCACCGAACGACAGGGTGGCAATCCTGACATCTGGGTCGATGTGAAATCCAGATTGCCTTTGCTGCGCCAGAAACGTTTTTATAAGACCACACGCTATGGCTATGCCAGAGGTGATGAAGCGGTAACGTATGTGGCTAATATCAGGCGATATTACGACACCCTGGTATGGCTGGACGAACAGCAGCGTTTAGGGGAGCAGCCCACGGGGGAAACTATCGGCCACTGACGATGTCAGAGGATATATCCATTAAAACAACAACAGGAGACAACATTGCGTAGACGACATCAACTCAGGGTTTCCGCCCCCCTTCGCTGTCACAGCCGTCGCCGGCTGGTTATGAAGAAGCTGCACCGGAAAATCCAACTCAGACGTCAGCAGTTCCAGGCCAGCGACATGGCACCAGGAGATATCGCGCAGGCCAGCTAGAGACTCTTTCCCCAGGCTATAAAAGGGTTATATTCCACTCTTCCGATAGCGTTATCCCGCCGGGAGGAGCTGCCATCAGCACGCATCCGCAACGTAATTTATGGTCGGTTCAGTGTCTGTTCGTTTTTTCGCTCGGCCCTTTTCTGAGCCCGGCGCCAGCGGAAAAAATCCGACAACAGCGTAGAACACGCCTCTTCTAACACGGCACCGGTCACGCTTACCTGATGGTTAAGTGCAGGATGACGGGCAATATCCATGACCGAACCACAGGCTCCGGTCTTTTTGTCCGCAGCGCCATAGACCACACGGCCGATACGCCCATGCACAATGGCACCAGCACACATGGCGCAGGGTTCCAGCGTAACGTAAAGCACCGTATCCAGCAGACGATAATTGCCGATGTGTTGCCCGGCTTCCCGGATTGCCATCATTTCTGCGTGTGCCGAGGGATCATGGTGGCCAATTGAACGGTTCCAGCCCTGACCCAACACGTCATCGCCTTTTATCAATATGGCGCCCACCGGTACTTCCCCTTCATCCCAGGCCTTTTGTGCCAGGCCCAGCGCCTTGTTCATCCAATACTCATCAGTTTGTTGTTGACTGTCGGTCATATTCACCATTACTTCGTTCAATTCACTAAAACAGTCCGTCTGTTATCGGGCGTAATTTTGTAACACAATGAAAATAATGACTTTTTCCATTGGCCTGCAGTTTGCTTTACAGGTTAGGATAACAGCATTACGAAAAAGGAAACATTGCTATGAATATTACTGCCATCGCCATTGTCGCCATTTGTTGCTGGGCGCTTGTTGAACTGGTTAATTCGCGTAACAAAAAAGCCCCAAAATCACAAGAGTTAGACGCGTTAAAACAAGAAGTGTCAGGCCTGAAGGACAGAGTCCAGACCCTTGAAAAAATCGTCATTGATGAAAACTACGATCTGAAAAAGCAATTTGATGATCTAAAAGACTAAGCGCCATCTCACATCAAAACGCCTCCTTATCACCTGATGCTCAGTCAGCCCGTTGCAGTTTCAGGTGGTGCGGGCAAAAAAGTGGCGACCACCTCAGTTTTGCGTATAGTAAACGGCTATTAAAAATAACCAGCCGTCAGCTGGTGTTGGTCACCCCGAATCATGATGTGTTGAATGACAAGTGGAAAGTAGTCAGTTTTACTTAGGAGACTGGCAGGTATCTCCAGCCAGCAACAGCCTCAGACTGGGTAAAACCCTCAGTGTGGTTGAACCCAAAGCCATGGATGTCCTGCTACTGTTGTGCCAGCAGGCCGGTGAGGTTGTCAGTGCCGATACGCTGGTAGAACAATGCTGGGGGGCCGTGGCGGTCGGTGATAACCCCGTACACAAAGCGATCACGCAGCTGCGCAAAGCATTGGGTGACCGGGCCACCCAACCCATCTATATCGAGACCATCCGCAAACGGGGTTATCGGATCATTGCCGATGTGGTTTTTCCCCGTGATGACCAGGCCAGAGCAGAAAAAAGCCAGTGGCAGGGGGGCTCCCCTTTTCTGGGTTTGAATGCCTTTAGCGATAAAGATGCGGGCATTTTCTTTGGCCGACAATCCCAGATAGAAGAGCTGCTTCAGCGGCTCAATAGCCAGGTGAGGCGCAATCATGGCTTCTTACTGTTGCTCGGAGCCAGTGGCTCAGGAAAGTCCTCGCTCATTCATGCCGGTCTCATACCGCGCCTGACCGCCGCAACCGGTGTCGATGGCCTGGGTGTGGTGAGTGTAACCAGCACAGACTTTGCCGATGTGAGTGCCATGGATATATGGCAAAGTATCGCCAGCGCGTTACTGGACTGGGAGATTGACGCGCAACCGGTGTTTTGTGGTTTCAGCGCCCAAAGCCTTGCACTGGTACTACAGACTGACATTGAGCAGGTGTGTAACCTTTGCCAGCAAGCCATCAAAGCGCATCCGCAGTATCGCACTGCCCGGCTGATGCTGGTCCTGGATCGTCTCGAAGTCCTGCTGGACTCACCGCAGTTCAGTGATGAAGACCGTCAGGGGATGACACAGCTGATCGATGCATTGGCGCGATGCCAGGCTGTCATCGTCGTAACAGCGTGCCGCAATGATTTTTACCCTCTTCTTGCTAATTATCCTGCGCTGATGCGCGGTAAAGATCATGGTAGCCATTTCGATCTGGCTCCTCCATCCCCCCATGAACTGAGCCAGATGATTCGACTTCCCGCCATCGCGGCTCAGCTGACGTGGGGCAAGGATACGGATACCGGTATGCCTCTTGATGAGGTCCTGGTGCTGGAAGCAGCCTCACAGCCCGATGCGCTGCCCTTGCTTCAGTACACGCTGCAAGAATTATATGAACAGCGCAATGAAAATCAGCTTCAGGCCAGTGTATACCGTGAGTTAGGTGGGATTGAAGGCGCCATTGGTCACAAGGCTGAGGAAATATTTAAAGGCATGTCAGCCAACAATCAGCAGGCATTTTCTGAGGTAATGGCGCTGTTAGTTACCCTCAGTCATGATGCCAGCAATCTCACCAGTCGCACTGCACGCTGGCAAGAGCTGAACACCCCGGCACAACGGGCCTTTGTACAAACCATGGTCGACAACCGCTTGTTTGTGTCCCACTTACAGGATCAACAGGCCTGTTTTCGTCTTGCTCATGAAGCGCTCCTGCGCCGTTGGTCAAGGGTCTCAGACTGGATTAGTCAGCACAAAGACAGCCTTGCCATCCGAAGCCAGTTACATCAGCAGGCACAGAGCTGGCTGGCAGAAAATCGCAGTTCTGCCTATTTACTGGCAGACGGTAAACCGCTGCAGGAAGCCCAACGCCTGCTCCATAATCGCAGTTTCACATTGCTTGACCATGAGCAGGCACTGATTCGCGCTTCGCAGACAAAAGTCAGAAACCGTCGCTGGTTAAAGCGTGGAACCGTGACACTCTTAGCTCTGCTCACCTGTATTTCAGTTTTTATGACCTTACAAAGTCAGCATGCCCAGCATCTGGCCGAACAAAAACGTCAGGAAGCAGAGGGACTGCTCGGCTTTATGGTAGGAGAATTTGCCGACAAATTGCGCAGTGTCAAGCGCATGGATCTGTTGGATGGGATCAGTGGTAAAGCCGTCGAATACTTCAGTGCCAGTGATGAGCAGACAGATATTGCGCCGTGGTGGCTGCTTTTTGACTTGCAACCCAGCAATGAGGCCCGCTTTCAGCGCGCCCTAACACTTCAGGCTCTGGCCGAAGTGGCTTATTCACGAGGTAATAATGAAGAGGCCAGACAGAGTTTCACCGCCGCTGAGCGTCAATTGGTTAGGTTGCTGGACACCGACGTCGAACAAAGTGAACTGCTGACCATGCTTGGGGCGAATGCATTCTGGCGTGCGCAACTTGATTATGACGCCGGTCACTATGAACGGGCCAAACCCATTCTGGAAGCCTATCTACACTACAGTCAGCGCCTGTTAGCCATACAGCCACAAGACAGTCAGGCGCAACTTGAGCTTTCCTATGCGCACAACAGCCTTGGATCTCTGGCGGTAAAACAGCAGCGCTATCAGCAGGCACTCACCTCATTCCGCCATTCTCTGGCACTGAAAATTGAGCTGGCAGAGGCCGATAGCAAGAATGTTGCGCTACTGGCTGATATCGCCGACACCTATTCGTGGCTGGCTTCTGTTGCCCGGCATCTGGGTGACGCGAACGCGGCACTGAAGTATTTTACGCTTGGCAAGGAACGTCTTCAGCAGGCCCTTGATGTGCAACCAGACAATGCCTATACCCTGGAGAGCATGGCACTGGTGCTATGGCAACATGCCAACTTGCGTGAATTAACCGGTGATATCAGACAGGCTACGGCGCTTGCCAGCAATGCCCTGCACTATCTGGATAAACTGACAAACCAGGATCCGCAAAACGCCGTATGGCAGGATGACAAGCGTAAGGTTCAGCTGCTGTTGATACGTCTTAGCACCCTTATTGAAGAGACAGACACTGGCTATGCACCCAATGAAACAGACGCGCTGCTGACGCGCATCTTTACTGAAAACACGTTGACTGACTCTGACTACCTGACACTGGCCTTTATCTATCATCAGCAAAACCGGACCGAAGCCAAGCAGAAGGCGTTATACAAAAGCCGAGATTGGCTGGACACACTGAATCCAGACAGTTCCATCAGTGCCGCTATTTTCCATGCACAGTATCAGCTATTACAAGCCTTCCCGGTGCCGGGCAATCCCGATCAGTCTGCGCCGAATCAGCACTGTGAAAACGCGCGAGAGCTGCTGTTGCCCCATGCCCGCATCAGCAAAGATGCGCAACTTATTCAGTTGTTGATGGCGACCCGGCAATGTAGTGAAGAACAGCCACTTGCTGACCGGCAAGATCATACACTGAGCCCCGAGGGCATTTCAGCGTCGCCGTATTTCCACTAACCCGTACACAATACAACTAAAAGGAAAAACCAATGACAACGACCTCACCCATTCAGTTTAAAGTCAGTGTTGACATCACCACGACACCACCGCTTTTCACCATCTATGACCAGCAAGGCCATGCCACGGATGCACCGGTGGATGTTACCCAGCTGAACACCCCGGTGACCTATACCCTGCAAGATAATCAGGACAACCTAAACTTTGTCACACCAGAGATTACCGGCGATAAGTACGGCAATCTCGACCCCACGATTTCTAGTGATGGGCAAACGCTCACGCTGATGGACAGTGATAACGATAATGAAACGCTGTGCGTCAGACTCGTGGTCGTGCAAGGCGACACACATGCCCCCCGCTATGTCAGCCAGGATCCACAAATTCGTAATCGCCCACCTGCATGAACACTGCGACCTGAGGGTCAGACGCACCTGTTCTGCGATTTAGAAAGCGCAAAAAAAAGACGCCGGCGGCGTCTTTTTATCCTTCCGCTCTCAAGAAGTCTTTGTGAGAAGTCTATTTTTATCCTTACTTTTCAGTATGTTAAATCAGAAGGTTGGCGGAAGGTTTACCTTAAATAAAATGCGTACGCTTTGCCTGAGATGACATTGAACCATTGACAGGCTAAGGAAACATTATGCGTACTCATCATAACAACAACACTGAGATCCCGGCATATTCATCAAACCACCTTAACGACATTCAGGCGTTATCATTAAAAGCCTCCGCCCAAGTGCATCAGCTTCAGCACGCTGCACCTTCCAGCTATTCTCCCCAGCAACATGGGCTGAACACCGAGCAGGGCTCACTGGCCACCATGATCAATTTCATGAGTGAAGGCATTGTCGTGCTAAACACCTCTGCCAGCATTGAGATGATTAATCCGGTTGCCGCCAATTTACTCGGCGAATCGCGTGCCGCTTTGCTGGGGCGTAACTTGCTCTCGCTCATGGGGGAACACTATGCAGAAGAATATCATTGCCTGTTCAATGAACTGCGCGCAGACAAGAGCATAAAACTCAACCATGGCCCCAAGGAGGTGACCTTTTACCGAAGCAATGGCAAATCCCTTGCGGCAGACCTTTCTCTTTCCAGTGTTCCGGACATTTTCGCCTTTGATGATGTTTATCTGGTGGGTGTAATTCACGACCTGACGGCCCACAAAACAGAGTTTGGCCGTTTACAACGACTTGCCCGAACCGATTATCTGACCGGTTTATCCAATCGCCATCGCTTTGCAGAGGCATTAGCCGAGAGCTGGCAGATGTGCACCCGTGATAACCTGCCCCTGAGCATGTTACTAATTGACGTAGATTACTTTAAGCGTTTTAACGATGAACATGGTCATATTCAGGGAGATAAATGCCTGCAAAAAATCGCCAATGTCATTGACCTGTGCCTGCCAGCCCGCGACTGTGTCGCCGCACGTTATGGCGGCGAAGAGTTTGCCGTGTTATTACCGCGCTGCTCAACCCGGGTCGCCCAGTTGATTGCAATCCGGATGAACCGTCATATCGCTGAGCTGGATTTCACTGAGCTTAACTTATCTGCTGATGCCCCGGTCACGGTGAGCATTGGTGTAGCCTGTCAGCAGAACCAACGCTTTCACAACTCTGAAGCGCTGATTTGCGCGGCCGATGCCGCCCTCTATACCGCCAAGGCCGATGGGCGCAACCGCATTCATTGCAATTAAATACATTGCCCCAAATAAACAAAAAGCCCGCAATCATACTAATGATCGCGGGCGTACAACTGCGTTATTGGCTGTTAACTGGGGTTATTCCCACTCTATGGTGGCCGGAGGCTTGCCGGAGATGTCATAGACCACGCGAGAGATACCATTAATCTCATTGATAATGCGGTTAGACACCTTGCCCAGGAACTCATATGGCAGGTGTGCCCAGCGCGCTGTCATAAAATCGATGGTCTCTACAGCACGCAGTGATACAACCCAGTCATACTTGCGGGCGTCACCCATTACCCCTACCGAGCGCACTGGCAGGAATACGGCAAAGGCCTGACTGACCTTGTGATACAAATCGGCCTTGTGCAGCTCTTCGATAAAAATGGCATCGGCGCGACGCAGCAGATCGCAGTATTCCTTTTTGACCTCGGCCAGTACACGCACCCCTAAACCGGGTCCCGGGAATGGGTGACGATAAAGCATGTCATAAGGTAAGCCCAGCTCCAGACCGATTTTACGCACTTCATCCTTGAACAGCTCTCTCAGCGGTTCAACCAGCTTCATTTGCATATTGTCAGGTAAGCCCCCCACGTTATGGTGAGACTTAATAACATGAGCCTTGCCCGTGGCAGAACCGGCAGACTCAATCACGTCCGGGTAAATGGTGCCCTGAGCCAGCCATTTGGCATTGGTCAGTTTACCTGCTTCCTCGTCAAAAACTTCGATAAAGCTGTTGCCGATGGCTTTACGTTTCAGCTCAGGATCTTCAACCCCTGCCAACGCATCCAGAAAACGCTGCTCAGCGTCAATCTTGATAATATTGAGACCAAAGTGGTCACCAAACATATCCATCACCTGCTTGCCCTCATTGAGGCGTAGCAAGCCATTATCCACGAATACACAGGTCAGCTGTTTGCCGATGGCCTGGTGCAATAACATCGCAGTGACCGAAGAGTCCACGCCACCGGACAGCCCCAGGATCACCTCGTCCTCTCCCACCTGCTCGCGGATCCGTTCCACGGCATCTTCAATGATGGACGCCGGTGTCCACAGCTTTTCACAGCCACAAATATCCGACACAAAGTGTTCAAGCATTCTCAAGCCCTGGCGGGTATGGGTCACTTCAGGATGGAACTGTACGCCGTAGAACTGCTTGTCCTGATGCACCATCGCCGCGAAGGCACAGCTGTCAGTTTTAGCCAGCGTTTCAAACCCCTGGGGAATGGCACTGACCTTGTCGCCATGACTCATCCACACATCCAGCAAGGCATTGCCGTTTTCGCCGACATGATCCTCAATGTGGCTTAAAAAGGGAGAAGGTTTCACCACCTCTACCTGAGCATAACCAAACTCGCGGATATCCGAACCCTGTACGGCGCCACCCAGTTGCGCGGCCATCGTCTGCATGCCATAGCAAATGCCCAATACCGGCACACCGGCCTCGAAAACATAGTCAGGGGCGCGGGGAGAGTCGGGTAAGGTAACCGATTCGGGACCACCTGAGAGAATGATCCCCTGAGGATTAAATTCACGGATTTGCGCCTCACTCACGTCCCAGGCCCACAGTTCACAATAGACGCCAATTTCGCGGATTCGACGGGCAATGAGTTGAGTATACTGAGATCCGAAATCCAGAATCAGGATACGATGGTCATGGATGTTTGTGGTCATGGAGTTTCCTGGCAAAGCCGTTTTTGTTACTACGAATTGATACGAAAAGGCCGGCACTCAGAGGCGTGCCGGCGACTCAATGGGATTTAGCCCAAACGATAGTTTGGTGCTTCTTTGGTGATCGACACATCATGAACGTGAGACTCACCCATGCCCGCAGCACTGACCCGCACAAAGCGCGCCTTGGTGCCCAGCTCTTCAATGGTGGCACAACCGGTCAGACCCATGGCACTGCGCAGTCCACCCATTTGCTGGTGAATGATGTTGGCAATAGGGCCTTTATAAGCCACGCGTCCTTCTATGCCCTCTGGTACCAGCTTTTCAGCATTGTCACCATCCTGGAAATAGCGATCGGACGATCCATGGCTCTGATTCATCGCACCCAGCGAACCCATACCCCGGTATGACTTGAAGTACCGGCCCTGATACAGTTCGACTTCACCTGGTGCCTCTTCTGTTCCGGCGAGCATACTGCCCACCATCACACAGCTTGCTCCGGCGGCCAGCGCCTTGGCAATATCACCGGAAAAACGTATTCCACCATCGGCAATAACGGGTATGCCGGTGCCTTTGAGACCCTCAACGGCATCCGCTACGGCGGTGATCTGAGGCACACCACAACCGGTTACGATTCTGGTGGTACAAATAGAGCCTGGGCCGATACCCACTTTCACCGCGTCCACGCCCGCTTCAGCCAGGGCCTTAGCGCCCTCTGCTGTGGCAACATTGCCTGCGATCAGTTGCAGTTCCGGATAATCTTCCCGCACCCGAGTAACGCGGTCGATGACGCCTTGTGAATGTCCATGAGAGGTATCGATCAGCAGAATGTCCACGCCGGCTTCAACCAGCAGTTTAATGCGCTCATCTGTACCCGCACCCACGCCTACCGCGGCGCCCACACGCAGACGGCCAAGTTTATCTTTACAGGCGTTGGGTTTACTTTCGGCTTTCTGGAAGTCTTTTACCGTAATAAGCCCTTTGAGCTTAAAGGCATCATCCACTACCAGGATTTTTTCAATACGGTGTTCATGCATCAGCGCCAGAACCTCGTCAGAGCTGGCACCTTCTTTGACAGTCACCAAGCGCTCTTTGGGTGTCATCACGTTGCTGATCGCCATACCATGATTATTTTCAAAGCGCAGATCGCGACCGGTAACAATGCCAACGAGGTTGTTTTCAGCGTCCACTACCGGAAAACCAGAATAACCATGTTGCAGGCTAAGGGCATTGATCTCGCGAATGGTCGCATGGGGGTTGACGGTTATAGGGTCTGAGACCACGCCGCTCTCATACTTTTTCACCTGGCGGACATGGCTGGCCTGCTGTTCTGCCGTCATGTTTTTGTGGATAAAACCTATCCCCCCTTCCTGCGCCAGGGCAATGGCAAGACGGGCCTCACTGACCGTGTCCATCGCCGCCGAGATAAGCGGAATATTCAACTCCACATCACGGGTGACGCGGGTTTTTAAACTGGCAGTATGGGGGAGGACAGTGGAATGACCGGGAACTAACAGTACGTCATCGAAAGTCAGGGCTTCTTTTTCGATTCTGAGCATGGCAACAACACCTTTAGAATGGGGCTTTAGTTGCGGCGCAATTGTAGCCGTTTTGCCCTTTTGGGTAAACCAAATTCCGCCTTAAAACACAAGTTTTTATACAAATAATCGTCACATTCGAAAAAGGATGCCGTTTACTAGATCCAGGTCAAGGGTGTTATTAACAACTCAGATACAATAATGAACAAAGACGCAATATCTGGTCACGATGTAATGGATGTTTCTTCTCCCCTTCAGACCTTCGAAATCCTGCTACAGGCATTACCGGATGCCACACTGGTCATCGATCGCCGCGCTCAAATCGCCATGTGTAATGAGCAGGTCAGTGATCTTCTGGGATATCGGCAAACAGAGCTAATCAACCAGCCTGTTCACCTGCTAGTGCCGGATGCTCAGCGCGGCCAACATCAACAACATGTTGCTCAATATCTGGCCCAACCAAATCGGCGATCCATGGGAGAAGTGATGTCCCTGTATGCACAACACAAACAGGGGCAGCAGATACCCGTAGATATCATGCTCAGTCCCTTGTCGCTGAATGGCCAGGATTGGGTAATCTGCTCGATTCGGGATATCAGCAAACTCAAAAACTTGCAGTCAAAACTGGAGCAGGCTCTTGAACAGGAAAAGCGACTGGCCCGAATGGACTCGCTCACCAAAATTGCCAATCGCCGGGCATTTTATGAAGTGGCCGCTAAAGAGCGCGATCGCAGCCAACGCCACAAACTGGTGTTTACACTGGTCTATATTGATTTGGACAACTTTAAGACAGTCAATGACAGCTTTGGTCATGCCACCGGCGATACATTGCTCCAGACTGTCGCCTCAACCATCAACAAAGCCATCCGCAGTTCAGATTTATTGGCCCGCCTGGGCGGCGATGAATTTGGCATTGTGCTCCCCGAAACCGATCAGAAACTGGCGCAGAAGCTGGTGGCCCGATTGCTTGAAAAATTGCGTACAGCCATGGCTGCGCAGCAGTGGCCGGTGACCTTCAGCGTTGGCGTTTTAACCTGTCACCACACCAGTGCTGCGCTGGATGAGCTGATGAAAAAGGTAGACAGCCTGATGTATCAGATTAAGCATCAGGGCAAAAATGCCATATTATATTGTACCGCCCCCTAACCTTTGTTTGCATAAGGCTGATACAACACCTCCCGGGCCTTTTCCTGGGTAAATTGTTCATACAAGTCGGTGAAAATCCGGCTCTTTGAGAGACGGTCAAATGACGCCAGAACCTCCTCTATGCGCTCATCCTGCAATCGGCAACATACTTGGTAGCGCGCGACCAGTTCCACAACAGAAGGACGCTGTTGTGCTGCCAACTGCTGCTCTGCCAGCACAAAAAACCAGGCACTGCCCCAATATGCTGACGCATAGTGGCCCTGGCTAAGTAACTGACGAGCGATAGCGGCCACGCTATGGTCACTGTTAAACCAGCGCATATGGTCGTGCACCTTATCCCTGTAACGCTGCTCAGGAGACACCGCCAACAGGCCAGCCCGTGACATGATCTGATATTGCATAAAACTGGCAAAACCTTCTGCAAACCAGGCCTGCTGACTACCCAGGTAAGGTAACGCCAGGTGACTGAGCTCATGATAAAGCGTCCAGTCATCAATAAACTGCGCCAATGAGAAACGCACATCCACATACAGATGCACAGATTGTTTGCCTGCTCGCCAGGTGTTTGCCCAGGGCACAGGCTGCCCGGCAGTACGAGGATAAAGATGGAAATACACGGTAAAAGGATAGTCCCCCAGCACCTTGGCGGTTTCTGATACACCGTGTTCCAGCCACTGAATTAATTGCTGCTGCTTTTGCACCGTGAAGCGCTTTTCACCTTCAACACGAAAAGCATCCTGACTGTGCACAGAGTATGAAAAGCCCATCAGGCAAAGGCACAGCCAGGCACAACCAAGTGGCAATCCGGTTGGTCTACGCATGCTGACTCCAGTTCGGCGAATACGCCATTTTTACAGCCGGATCCGATGTTTGGTTCACCTGCAGTTCAGCCAGGGTTAAGCCCCGTTGCCCTATAACCAAAGTGAAAGCCAATAAATGGATACTGTTATGAATATCTTAGCGTACTGGAAAGCCCATTTGCGGTTACTCATCATTCTGTTGCTGGCGTTTGGTCTGATCTTCGTGACTCAGGCAAAGGCGTCAGAGCAAACACAGGACGATGCCAGCATCGATAGCCTGCTCGCACCGGTGGCACTGTACCCGGACACGCTGCTATCTCATATCCTTATTGCTGCGAGCTATCCCCTTGAAGTGGTTCAGGCTTCTCGCTGGCAAAAGCGTCATCAGCACCTCGATCCAACAGACATTATCGATGCAGCGGAAGAGCAGGACTGGGATCCCAGCGTCAAAGCCTTGCTGCCCTTTGAAGATATCCTCACACGGATGAGTGAAGACCTGGAATGGACCCAGGCTCTGGGTGAATTCTTTGTGGCGGATGAAGAACGGGTGTTAGCCCGCATTCAGGTGCTGCGCCAACATGCCTATAAGGCCGGCAACCTGTCTTCAAACAGCAATGTTAAGGTCGAGTCTGACGCTGAGGTGATCCGAATTGAAACGGTGCGCAGAGAAGTGGTCTACGTGCCTTACTATGATACACGGGTTGTTTATGGTGACTGGTGGTGGGCCCATCACAGACCACATTATTGGCATCACCCTTACAGCTATGCGACGGTGAATATTGTCTGGGGGCCACGCATCCATGTACGTCCCTACTTTTATTTCAGTAACTTCCACTGGCATAACCACTATGTGGTGGTTAATCGCCCCTATTTCTATCAGCGGCCAAAACACTATTCCCGCCAAACCCTGATCATTCGCGATGGCAAGCGCTGGCAGCATCAGTACAAACATCGTCGTGGGGTGCGTTATGATAACCCGGTTGTACACAGAAAGGTGACGGACCGCCAAACCAGTCTGAGTCGGGAAGTAGCCCCCAGGCACAGAGTTGAAGGTAAAATAGCATCAAAAGTGGTGCGCTCAAGTGAATCGGCAAACCATCATAAGGCACTCAGAGACTCCCTGCACAAGCAGTCCAGGGCCGAGCATGCTCGCAGCTCCTCCTCTGAATCAGGGCAGTCTCAGCGGGCGCGAACCACTGAATCTCCCTCAGCCAGAACGGATGTGCTGCGCCATTCCCGTAAAGAATCCACAGGCGTGCAAAATCGTCAGGGCCGGTCACAGGCCACGCCTCAACCTAAAAAGGTTACAAATAACCATGCCGGTGCACGCAGTACCGGTCACAAACAGGTAATACGCCATGCCCGGGATTCACATGGGACATCGTATAAACGTGCAGATAGCCTATCCACCAAGCATGTCAGAAACACGGGCAGCCATCGTGACAAGGATACGGGTCGGATACAGCGGCGCTAAGTACATATCCATCAGATAAAATTGGCAGGTTTTACGATCAGAACCATGCCTTTTTGTCTGCAAAGAGAGTAAGTTAGGCATACTTACACTCCATGGATTCATCTAATGTACTCAAAAAGTCTTATCAGTTGTGTGGTTGCCCTGGCTCTGGCCGGCTGCCAGCCTAATTCAACCCCACAGGGCAATACCGGGCAGGAACAAATCAGCGCAACGGCCACCCAACAACAGGATGTCAGAGCGCAGATTGAGGAATATACCCGCCAGTTTCTGGCACTTCAGCCGGCACTGGCAACCATGCTGGATATTCCTCAGGAGATGGTGGGCGGCGCGTATCATCACCGCTTACCCGACTATTCTGCACAGGGCATGCGCGAAGTGCAGCAGCAGATGACAGAAGCGCTGGCGTCCTTGCAACAAGTGGATACACAACAGCTGGATGACGCCACCCGCCAGCATGTGGAGATTGTTAAAGTGATTCTGGCGTATTTTTCAGGAGACCCCGATTTCAGCGCCGGCTATATCGACACCTGGGCGGGGCATTTACCCTACATTATTAATCAAATCTCAGGACCCCTGATCGACATTCCCAAGCTGATGCAGGTACAGCAACCTGTTACCAATGCCGAACAGGCTGAAGCCTATCTACAACGCCTTGCAGCGCTGGAGCAGATGACATTTCAGGTTACAGAAAAATTCCAGCAGGATCTGAGTCAGGGCATTCGCCTGCCCGCCAAACTGATCCCTGGGACACTGAATTACTTCGATCGCTTCCTTGGCGTTGCGCCAGCCGAACATGCCCTGGTGACCAGTTTTGCCGAGCGCCTGGAAAAGGTCGAGGCGCTGGCAGATAACCGCCAGGCGCTAGTGGACCAGGCCACCGATATTGTAAAAAGCAAAATTTACCCTGCCTATGCCCAGGCTCGCCAGGTTGTGGCGGATTCCGCAGAACAAGCGCCCAACGATGATGGGATCTGGACTCAACCAGGGGGTGCAGGTTTTTATCAGCATGCGCTCACCTATTTGGGTGACACCAAGATGAGTGCTGAAGCGGTTCACCAGACCGGTCTGGATGAGGTTGCCAGAATCAGTCAGGAAATGGATACCATACTCAAGGCCAATGGCTATGAGCAGGGCACCGTGGGAGAGCGCATGGTGGCGCTTGCTCAGGAGCCTGAGTTCTTATTCGCAGATTCAGACGAGGGGCGTCAGGCTTTGCTTGATTCACTCAATGTTGAAATCGACGCCATCATGGAAATTGCGCCATCATTATTTGCCACGATTCCCAGTCAATCGGTAGAGGTAAGGCGTATCCCTGAGGTATCGGAAAAAGGTGAAGCCGGTGGATTTTATACACCGCCGTCCATGGACGGTTCGCGACCAGGTATCTACTGGATCAACCTGCGTGACATGTCCGCTGTGCCCAGTTTTGGCCTGAAAACGCTGACGTATCATGAGGCCGTACCCGGTCATCACTTTCAGATAGCGTTGAATATGGCCCAACCCGATATTGGCCTGATGCGTCAAAATGCCCCTTTTAATGCCTTTGTTGAGGGCTGGGCCCTGTATTCAGAATTGGTGGCAAAAGAAATGGGATTGTACCAGGACGACCCTTTTGGTGATCTGGGACGTTTGCAGGCTGAACTCTATCGGGCGGTGAGACTGGTGGTAGATACGGGGCTGCATGCCAAAAAATGGACCCGTGAGCAGGCAATCGACTATTTCCACACCGCCACCGGTACCTCAATGACTGATGTGGTTGCCGAAGTTGAGCGCTACATGGCCTGGCCGGGACAGGCTCTTGGCTACAAGTTGGGGATGCTGAAACTGGTGGAGTTACGGAAGATGGCCAAAGAGGCACTGGGCGAGCAATTTGATATCAAAGCCTTCCACGACCTGATCTTGCTACCCGGAGCCCGTCCCATGAGTATTGTCGAGCAGGATGTCAAAAACTGGATAGCTGAAAACCAGCAATAAGTACAACGACACAGAGTTCACAGTGAAGGATAAGAGGAGAGTTGGATAAAAGATGGAATCCTTAATCCTTCACGGCTCTGTGTACCTTTGTAATGAAAATGTGCTTTTCCGATAACCTCTTACAGTGCTGGCAAGGCCCATTCAGACCGGCGCTTGAGGTATTCATCTTTAGGCAGTAACACCATTGCCGGTGCTTTATCAGCGTCCAGCCAACGGATTAGCGTGTCCATTGCCTGCGCAGGCATTGCGGTGCAACCGGCTGTGGGTTTGTCTTCTGCGCGCCAGAGGTGCAGAAAGATACAGCTTCCGGCACCCGCAATGTTCTCTGGATTGTGCGCCACAAAAACGCCCTGACGATAAAGTTCATCGCCGTAATGAAGGTCGCGGCGCATCCCCTCAGATGAGCCCTCTACGGCCTCTTCCCCCACCCTACTGGCATCCACAATCTGGTTATAATAAACCGATTCGTTCACATCCATGCAGTAATGGCTGCGTTGCATCTGTTGGTAGGGAATCTGCAAACCACCAAGTGCTTCATAACCAAATCCTTGTGTTAAGGCAAAGATCCCGGCCGGTGCTTTTCCGTCGCCCTCTTTTTTCTGCTGACCCGGTTGCTGGGGGTGAAGCCCGATGCCCCATGCTGAGCCGGTTCGTCCGATCGTCACGGCAGTATGAAGGGAACCTTTTCGCCATCCGTTGTCACTGCGCACATAGGTCTGCATCTGCCCCTGGATCCCATCCCAGTCTTCGGTGGTTACCACCACCAGTTGTTGTATGTGGTCGGGCAGTTGCCATTCAGCCTCAGCGAAGGCCCCTGAGGTAAAAAGTGCCGCAAATGCAATCGTCATCCAGGTTTTCAACATATTAATCCTTATCAGCGAGATCAGATTAGTGAATAATAGAGCAAGGCATCAAAAGAATAAACTATTACTAATAAATCGTTTTGATGTAAGTTAATATTCCAATCTATCTTGCGTCCGGAGCCATTCTTAACCATGACATACAGGCCAAGTTTTGCCGAAATCGACCTGGGTGCTATCCGTGAAAATTATCGTCTCAGTTGCCAGTTGGCACCCAACTCGCAGCACCTGGCGGTCGTCAAAGCCAACGCTTACGGCCATGATGCCATTGAGGTAGCACGGATTCTTAAGGGGCATGCACCTGCATTGGCAGTGGCATTTATCGACGAAGCCCTGCAATTGCGTGAAGCCGGTATTGATTCCCCCATTCTGGTGCTTGAGGGCTGCTTTTCAGCCAACGAACTGATACTGGCCAGCCAGCATAATCTGTGGCTAATGTTTCATAGTGTTGAGCAGGTGATAATGCTTGAGAGCACATCTCTGCCCACCTCGATCACCGCCTGGCTAAAGGTAGACACCGGCATGCACCGATTGGGCATCGATGCTGCACAGGCGCCCTCAGTTTTACAACGTTTACTGGACACCCAGAAACTGTCACAACAACCGGTGCTGGCCAGTCATATGGCCAACGCCGAAGTACTTGATCATCCACTGAATCGCCAGCAAATTGAGCAAGTGCAACAACTGGGAAAACAGACCGGATGTGCACTCAGTCTTGCCAATAGCGCAGCGCTTATGCAGTTACCCGCAAGTCGCTTTGACTGGAATCGACCAGGGATCATGCTGTATGGCTGTTCACCGCTGGAAAAAGCATCTCAGCAAATAGGACTCAAACCAGCAATGAGAGTGGTTAGTAGTATCATGGCCATCCGCGAGCTACATCCCGGCGAAGCGGTCGGCTATGGCGGTCATTGGGTGGCCAGCCAGCCCAGTCGCATTGCGACGGTCGCAATTGGCTACGGCGACGGTTACCCTCGTTCCACCCACGGCAAAAGCGATGTATTTCTGCATGGCCAACGGGCCAAAGTTGTGGGGAGTGTTTCGATGGATATGATTGGCGTCGATATTAGCCATATCCCCCAGGCTCGTATCGGCGATCAGGTGGAGATATGGGGAAGTCATGTCAGGGTCAACGAGCTGGCAGCCCAGGTTAATACCATCAGCTATGAATTGCTGACGCGCATCAGCCAGCGCCTGCCCAGACGATTTATTCAACCCTGAGCTGTGCAGCTAAGTGCTTATTTCACTCAGGCTTTGAGACTAACGACGGCATTCTACGCACTGACTAAAGGCATATACAGGCTCAGTTATCTTCCTGTGCGCGCTGCAACGCAATAATCAGCATGTCCATCAGATAGGACAAGTTGATGGCCTGGGGGGGTAGCAAGAGCTGGGGTATTTGGGTGTCCACCAGCATTTGCAGAGTAATGTCACACATACTGGGTAATTTTGTATCGCCATACTTGCAAATACCGATAATTTTATTGCGGTGACTGCGGTTCAGGAGAATCAATTCCTGCAAATGCTCATCACAATCTTCCAGGCTGATGATCACCAGCACTTTCTCCGCTAGCGTCTGATCGGCCAGCAACAGATCCAGCCGGTAGTCAGCCACATGCTGCACCTGCTTTTCTAACTGGCATAATCCCTGCGCCAGACGGGTTGCAGGATAGAGTCCTTCACCCAGTCCCTGCACCTGCACCCATTTCGCCTCGGCCAGCACACTTACCGCATGCACAAAGGCATCTGAGGCTTCGATCTCTGCCAGATACTCAATGGTCTTTGCCGATTCCTGCCGAATAAAGTCGGTAATCGACTCTTTATCCTGACGCCTGGAGAGCGGACCATTGCTGGTATTTAAACCAATACCTCGGGCCAGACTCTCGTTGACAGCGAGTTTTAGATCAGGATATCCACGATACCCCATTTTCTGGCTGAATTTGACCACGCTGGACTGACTCACCCCTACCGCACTGGCAAGCTGCTGCGACGAATAGTCGCGCAACAAGTGAGTGTTATCGAGAATAAAATCAGCCAACTTCTTCTCACTGGAAGACAAGTTGTCACGCATGGCTTTCATTTTCAGTAAACAGGTCAATGGCGTTCCCTACTGCAATATCATTTTTATTATCGTTTATCTGCATAGAATACCGCTTTTTATCTGCGAGTCATCCCTAACCGGTATAATCGTCACAATTTTGACACCTGACACTGTCAACGTGAGATTACCGATTCATACACCAGCGAGATAATGCTGCCGTAGCCGCTCAGTTCAAATTCATCGCCACTGAACCCATACTGGTCCTCCTCGAGCTCGACCACAGGTGTATGGCGACGGTTTGTCAGCAGAATAATAGCCAGATCATATTGCGGATCCACCACGGTCACGGTGCCGGTCCAGCCGGTATGTCCAAATGCCTGTGGACTGGCGTAAGGGCCAAAATGCCAGCGCCTTTCACCATTACCCGCGCGGCGCCAGCCAAGACCCAATGTAATGTCCAAATCCGAGGCTTTAGTGAACTGATCCAACACTGAAGGCGTGAAAATTTGCTTTTCACCATAGCCTCCACGGTTTAACAACACTTGCGTCAGAACCGCCATATCTTCAGCACTGGAGAAAAGCCCGGCATGACCTGATACGCCCTGCATGGAATAAAAGGCCTTTTCGTCATGCACTTCCCCCTGCAGAACATGGGTGCGGACATTGTCAAAGTCGAGCCGCCCTCCGCGAGTATTGCCACGAATCTCCGTGGCCGCAAACTGACTCTTCACCGCGCCCTTTTTCAGCGGATTAAAGCGTGTATCCTGTAATCCTAATGGTTCATAGATCTGGGATTCAACATAGCGGTCCAACGCCATACCCGTGATTCGTTCCACCAGCAGCCCCAGCAGCATAAATCCGGTGTCGCTGTATACGCTGTGGATACCCCGTCCGATCTCCAGCGGTACTTTGTGTAAAAGCAGTTGCTCCGTTTTAGATTTGTTTTGAGAGAAGAAGGCTTCGCCCAATTTGTTATCGCGGGTAAAAAAGCGAACTTCCGGACCGTATCCCGCAGTATGCGTTAACAGATCCTTTACGCGAATCGCACTCCGGCCCTGACCTCTAAATTCAGGTATGTGCTGGGACACTGGGTCGTTGAAGCTCAGCTTTCCTTCACTCATCAGCTTCATCAGCGCAAAGTTAGTGGCAAACATCTTGGTGTTTGATGCCATATCAAACAGCGTATTCCGGGTCATCGGCTGAGGTTGTGCCAACGGGCGTCCTTCATCATCGTATACACGCCGATGACCGTAGGCTGTGTGTTTAATGACTTTGCCCTCTTTCACCACCAGCAATACGGCGCCGGGATACCCCTGGGCAACCTCCTCTTTTATCAGGTTATCCAACCTGGTGAAGTCATATTCTGATGTCGTTGCCTGCTCAAGCTCTGGAAATGGCACTCTGACACGCACCTGGCTGCCAGGCGGCTGCACATTTTCGACCCTGAGATGATTCACGCCGTCCACCGTGCGGCGGGCTAAGGAATAGCGATATTGCTCATTGATAGCGAAAGGCTGCTGGATGTTCAGCTTCTCACCATTAACAAAAATATCCGCGTATTCGGCATCCTGACTGTCAATAATGATCTCCCCGCGACCGGCATAAGCCTTAAAAGCCTGACGGTCATTCACCCACACCCGTTCGCTGGGCTCAAGCTCAGGAAAAAGGCGATCGATCTGACCAAGAGAAACGGATTCCACCTGAACTGATTCCTGTTGCTGCCATGTCCGTTCTTTTTCATAGCGCTGCATTAATGACGTGATGTCATCCGGGAAGTACTTATCGATCAGGGCAAAGAGAGTTGCCGCGGTTTTGTCGCTGGCTTCGCCGTTCACATGCCAGGGTAGAAAGTGCATCTGAAATGCCGACAGTGTATCCAGAGTCTGTCCGTCCAGACGACCGGTTTCTTCCACACCATAGCCATAGGTATTGAGAGCAGATTGCACCAGACCAATAGAAGGCGAAGCCTTGGTAAATTGCTGCCAGTAACGATTCACCGTGTCATTATCGTACCAGGCACCGATGCCTTCTTTATATAACTGGTACCAGGGAAACCGGGGACCAGGATCATTTTTGCGACTGGGGGTAATATCCGAATGCCCAACGACCTGCGTAGGCCCGATGTCCGGATGGCGTTTGAGAATCGCCTTAGAGAGCTTTACCAATAGCGCAATTTGTTCGGGATCATAATCGGGAAAAATACACAGCCTGCCATCGCCATGTTCATTGCCATTGTCAGGATCACTGAAATGATGTCCCATTTCCCGCTCACATTGAGGCACATTGACAATTTCAATGCCAATAGATTGATCATTAATGTCTTGCTTACCCTGCCAGTAACTGCTGCCGGCATGCCAGGCCCGATCTTTCTCGTCCACTAACTGCAGGATTTTCAGTTCTTCTTCCGGGTAGGTGTCATCAAATCGCTCGGGAATCAGATAATGTGAGCTGACATAAGGCCCTTTCACCAGCGCATTCACTGATCTCTGATAATCAATCGCAGTAAAGTGCATGACCAAAAACTGCACCCTGTGATTATATGACTGCGAGGGCATTTGCTCGATGGGCAAACTGCTGCAGCCAACCAACATGACAGTTACCGCAAAGGCTAAAGGACGCAACAACCTCATCAGCGAGATTGCACAACGGCTGAAAAATGTGACTTTCATGACAATCTGAATCCGGGAACTGTTCAAGGTAAAAACAGGTTTACCTTGCAAAGCATATTAAACCTAACATAAAAAATCCCCGCCATACTGCGGGGATTGAATTAGTGCCCGCAACAATGCGGGCAAACACAGTGGCATTCCTTTGCCGATACAACACACAACGTTAACTCATCAGAACACTAAATTAACGGACAACTGAATACGTCTGGGGTTGATCAGATCCCTTGGCTGACCAAAAGTCTCATTGGTCACATAAGGGTCGTAATCGTAACCGGTTTGCTTGTCGAATACGTTAAAGATATCGGCGGCAAACTCGAGGGCCAGATCATCGTTGATGATCCAATCCTGACGATAGTTCAGATCCAGCTGCCAGTGACTGGATTCACGACGGCTACCCGCCGGTTCTGCGAAGCGGATCGTGGAGCTGGAATACCCGTACAGAGACCCATCCCAGGCTTCCCACACATCACCAGACTGGTAGAAGAAATTGGCACCAATATTGGCATTCCAGTCAGTAGTATAGTAACCAAAGACTTTAACCTTATGCGGGCGATCACCATTGAGTTTACCGTACTTACCATCCCACAACTGACGGCCGATACCATCTGCCAGCAGCGAGGAACCGATAAAGAAGTTTCCGTCTGATGCCCCGTTGGTAATGTCCTGATCATAGTTACCGTAGTAATGAGACCAGACATAGGACGCGTTGATGTACCAGCGTTCAGCAAAATACTCACCTTCCAGGCTGACTTCCCAGTATTTGTTCTTCGCACCATCCAGTTCGGCAATCACATAGGAAGAGCCACCGACCTCAGCACGGTAATCTTCCAGCTCAGGAATATACGGGCCTTTTGCCGCTATCCAATCCGGTACACCACCGAAGGGACCGTCATAGTCATACTCACGGGAATAGTTCCAGGTATCTTCCCATGGGTGGGAGACTTCGCGATGACGCACATGTCCACGCAGCATCCAGCCACTTTCCAGGTTCTTAGTCATACCGATAGTAATTTCATCGGTACGGCGAGGCTTGATACCTTCCTGGAAGAATTTACCGGATGATCCCGGACGCGCTTCACTATCCAGGTAGTTACCGTCCTGATCAAAATACACGTTTAGTGTATTTTGGCTGTTACGTGCCCAGGAGGCAGCCCGTGCCAGTGAACTGGCGTCAGGGTTATAACTGGCAAAGTTAGCGAAAACGGTGGCATCAGGCTGGAATTGCCAGGTCACACCCAGACGGGGCTGTATCATGTCTGAGAAGTCTATTTTATGCATCTCATACTTGTTACCTGGAGCCAATTCATAGCCAGAGACATTGTTCGAATTCTTTTTCAACCCCTGGCCAAAATACGTATCCTGACTGATTAGGACCCCAACATTGTAGATAAAGTCACCATGCTCAATGGTGTCATTGATTTCAATATTGTAGGTCTCAACCCATGATTCAACAGGGGGTACACTCTCACCTGACGCATCAAGGAAACTGCCTGCTTCGACTATCGCCTGGTAATAAACAGGTGTATCTCCGCTATAGTCACCATCAGGCTGTCTACCACCAATGTAGCTGATAGAACCCCAACCATTGGAGCGACGAGCCAGTTCCTCTTTACCTTCCTGATATTGAATGCCGAAGTGCAGGGTATGATAGGCTCCTGCTACTTCCATCTCATGGTCAATATTGAATTCGAACGCATCACGATAGAAGTTATTTACGTTAATCTGTGACGCAGCTCCGACGTCGCCGCCACCAATACGCTGCCCACCTTCCTGGTAGCCGTATTGGTTAATCAGGGCGAGTGCGACAGTATTGTCATAATTTGGATCATCAAGATCTAAATTAGGAACATTAAATAAACCTTGTTGATCCAGCTGAGCGATATTCAGCGCATCGCCAAGTTGTGGCGTCACTGAGGGCAACAACGTATCCGGACGGGAACTTGTTTCCAATTCATACTGGCTAAAATTAAAGGACAGCGTCGTGGCATCGCCCAGGTAATAGGAGCCATCTAAAGTGAAGATATTTTGTTCATCCAGACTACCTTCGGAAGTAGAATCCGCAGAGGTATCCCCTACTGACAAACCTTTACCTTCTTTTTCAGAAGTACGGTAGCTCATGTTAAACAGCAAATCGGCGGTGGGTGCCCACGTAAGCTTGCCAAAATATTCATCACGAACAATTTCGTAATCTTTGGTTTCACCGTAAGCCGTCACTTTGCTATCTCGCGTCGTTTCCGGGCGATAATAAGAAGAATAGAAGTACAATTCATCTTCGATCAGTGGGCCACTAAAACTACCGGTGATCCAACTCTGGTCCTGCTCAAACGTTGAGCCGTCAGTATCATCGCGATCGGCTTCTAAACTAGCGGGTTGAATACGGTATTCCAGGTTCCCATGAAACTCATTGGTCCCTGATTTCGACGTGGTATTAATAGAAAAACCACCAGAGCGGTTAAAACCTATGGCCTTTGCACCACCCCGGTCGATAGAAACGTTGGCAATATCATGCGTGGATGGCTCTGCAGCCAAAGTACCAAACAAAGGTAAGGTGACGTTTACGCCATCAAATGCATAGCTATTGTCACGACCAGAACCACCGGCTGAGGGCCCAAGTGTACTGTTCTCAGTGTATTCAACACCCGGAATGATTTTAAGCAGGTCTCGATATGACTGGCCAATAGGCAAGCCCTTGATCGCACTCTCACCCAGAGAGTTGCTCAGAGATGAATCACCGGAACGAACCAGATTGGTGCCCACTATGGTGATAACCTCAGCTTCATCTGCCACTGCGGGTAAGGTAATATCCACTGACGCAGTCTGATCGAGTAACACTTCCAGTTGTACAGTGCGGCTGGCGCCATTTGCCGCTTCTACTTTAACGGTATAATTACCGGGAATCAGAAAAGGCAGATTAAAGCTGCCGTTTTCTTTTAATTGGGTGCTTCTTGGCTTGGGCATATTGGGGCTGCTGGCCGTCACAGTAACCGTGGTGGGATCAACATCACCCTGCACCGTTACCTTACCTGCAAGACCACCTGTCTGTTGTGCTATGGCAGGAGCGACAATCATCGAACTTGCCAACACCGCCGCCGAAACGGCGGTAACAGGCGCACTCAGCGCCCCACGCATTGCCATCACAATGCGCTTTCTAGCAAAAGCTATATCATTGAATTTCATAGTTTTGGTATCCCTGGATCAGTTTTGCTTGTTTGCTTTTTAATTCAACACTTGTGAGTTTTTTTATTGCTGACTTTTTAGCCAGTCATTACTAAACCTATCACTCTTTTCTAAAAAAGAAAATATTTTATTCCTTTTTAAATTGACTTAAGGAATAAGGGCTTCATCTTGTAGTTCCGGTTGCCATAATTTGCAATCAATTCTGCGTTGCTTCATCGCTAAGAATCTAACGGAACTATCTCACGTGGCCCAAGTCATTGACACTGACTTAACAGGTGCCAACGGAGGAAGTGACGTGTCTCAAAGTGTAGCAGTTACCAGAGATATTGTATTAGTCTGAAGCCACGGCAATAATAATTTATTATTTATTCTTTGGTTAATGAAGATAAGTTACCTTTATCGCCTCTCGGATATGCCAAAGTGAATCGCCACATCAGCCTCACAACACTTCCCGACTCGACTGCAAGCATCACCTTATACCTTGAAAGCATGTATTCCCCGTATAAAAAAAGCCCGCATGAGCGGGCTTTAATTTGGTCTTATAAAACGCTTTTAGAAGCGCACTGATGCACTCAATCGGACATAGCGAGGTGAAGATATGCCATTTGGCAACAGGAACTCTTCATTATCAAATCCGCCTACCGTGCCGTTGTCTACATAACGATCAACAGAAGTAATAATCTGACTATCCAACACATTAAAGATATCCAGACCAACGCGGACGTCTGCACCATTAACCTGAGTTTCATAGGTCATGTTGATGTCTAATCGGGTAAACCAGCTCAAATCGCCATAGAACCCATTAGGAATATGCTTAAACGTTGCTTCAGACAGATCGCCTTCGCAACCGTCAACACAAATGTAATGCATTTCTTGTCGACTATTCCCGGTCAGTGGATTACCTGATCCAACCGCGTTAATAGGTTTGCCAGCCTGAGCGGTGAACTTAGCGCCAATGCGCCAGTTATCATCAATCTGGTAGGCGCCAGACACTAAGAAAGAGTGTGGAATGTGATTGGGGAGCTTACCCCAGTTCGTGTTGAGGAACGCCACATCGTCTGCAATTTCCGTATAACCCGGAATATCGTTACCTGTTTCAGTGAGTACCCCACCTTCAAAGTTGCCATAGTTATTGGCCCAGGTATAAGCAAAATTAGCTGTCCATACATCATCCCATGCGCGGTCCAGCTCCAGTTCCAACGCATTGTATAAACGACGAGGTTGAACACCACCAATAACTTCCCCGGTGATACTATTCCATGAATCAGTAGCTTCTGATAATGGAATAGTCACGTCGCCACAATCTAAGCTAACCTCCAAATCACGGCCAGGGTTGCCGAAGAACCACCCCCAGATATTTCCGCATGCTTCTGGAATATTGGGATGATCATCGGGCATGACATCAACATACATATCCTCAAAAGCGTTGCGATAATCTCGGTGAATAGCACGCACACCCGCAGACCATTTTTCATCGATCATAAACTCATAACCAACAATAAATTCATTCTGGAAAGTGGCTTCAGGATCCTGATCAATCTCATCTGCACCAATGCGACCTGGGGATGAGAAAGTAATAGTGTCGTCTAAGCGCTCACCGGTAATTGGTGTTACATTGGTTCTTCCGTTGACCTCTTCAGTTTCAATTCCGTCTAATGCAAACCAATCAACGGTATAAACACCGCCTCCCCCTGCGCGAGCGGCTACCGCCTGGGCCAATGGCTGATAGTAACGCCCGGCATTAACAAAGAATTTGGACTCACCGTCACCATTCACATCCCACGAAAAGCCAATCCGCGGTGCAATCATGTCATCCAGTTTCAGGAACGTTGAGCCATCATATTGCTTAAGATGAAAAGAGTCCCAGCGCAAACCCGCTGTCAACGTCATGGTGTCATTCATCGTCCATACGTCTTCGACATAAGCTGCTTTGGTATCTTGCTGAGCGTCTGTTGTATTAAATCGGGTGCGGACTTCTACGACTTCAGAAACGTCATCAGGAACAGTAAACCCTTCATACTCAGAACCAGGTGTTACACTGTCCAGATAGTAACGTTTAAAATCAGGCCCGGGGGTGACACGCTGAAAATCGGTAGCACGATCTTCATTATCCAGTCCGAAACGGATAAGGTGGTCGCCTAACACGTACTCAAAATCAATACGAAAGGCATCGCGGGTACTGGTTCTGTAGTCAAATAAACTATTTGTTGTGCAGCCAATATGTTCATTCAGACCATCTCGGGCATCAAATACACGGTTGCAGAACGGGTCATTAGAACCGCCGAAACTATATTGGTATTCGCTGCGGCCAAACAATACTTTCGCCGTCAGGTCGTCAGTCCAATAGCCGGTATAGGTTAACGAGTAGTTGTCCCCACCTGTGGTAAAGAAGTCAGTGCTGTTATACTCACCATCTCTGTAAACATCGGTCAGCGTCTCGCTCTCGTCTGAAAAAGCGAGCAGCTCCACCAGGTTATTGTCGTTTACCTGCCAATCAATCTTAGCTCCCCAGAAACCAGAATCATTCTCCCCGATATCGCGGTTCTGAGATTCCCTGCCATAGACATCGTCAGACTTCACATTGCGTGGCTCGTACATGGCATAGAAAAACAACGTATCCTCAATAATTGGGCCACTTGCATAGACTGACACTGTATAGGCATCATTTTCATCCTGGCTGCGGTTCACCCGAATATCACCATTTTTGTAGTACAGGTTTTTACGTTCGGCCCGCAAAGATTCGGGGGTATAATAGACATCCGCGCCAAATTCAAACTCATTACCACCGGATTTAGTGACGGCATTGACCACGCCTCCCGTAGTTCGACCGAATTCAACTGAATAACCACCAGTTTTTACCTGAAACTCTTCGTAGAAAGAAAAGGGAACGGAGTTAAATCCGATACCCCGCTCTACATCAGAAACATTCAAGCCGTTTATAAATACAGCATTTTCATTAACGGAAGCACCACCAAAGGAGATACCGCCAAAACCTCCATCATTAACGGCTGTTGAAAGGTTTGCCACGGCGGTGATGTCACGCCCTACAGGTATCCGCTCCAGTTCAACAGCACTGATGTTCAGACCGGTTCCAGATGAACTGGTATCAATCATCCGATAGCGCCCCCCGGTTACTGAAATGACTTCAACGTCACCAGGCGTCATAGCCAACTGCACAGTGCTGGTTGAACCAATCGCTACTCTTACATCGTCAACTTTGGCGGTATTGAAACCGTCTTTACTGGCCTTGATGTCATACGTGCCGATGGGCAGACGTGAAATTCTGAATTTTCCGTCAGCGCCTGCTGTTACAGTTCTGGCCAGGCCAGTATCCTCATTCACGATTGCGATGGTTGCTCCGGGCTCTGCCTGTCCCGCGAGAGTACCATCGTTATTAGCCGCCAAGGCATCAGCAGAGTAATTTGCTACAGTGAGTCCCAACATGCCGGTCACGGCTATATTAAGCAAAGAGCGTTTAAAGAGTGCGTTTTTCATAATGTTCCCCACACTTGAAGTGTCGATTTCTTGTATTGTTTAGGTTCAATGATCCGTGACCTTTAGAATCAGCCACCCTAAATAAACTAACACTTTCCAGATGCCTGTAAATAATTTATTATTATTTTTATATTTATATGTAATATTATTCCTGCATGTTTTTTAACAATTCGGCGGGAGCTGAAAGAAGCGCTTGGCAGCAGTGGGCGTAAGACGACTCTTTCCACAATGCGGATAAGTGTGTTTACGATAAGGCGGTGTTTGGCTGTTATTTACACCAGACTAAATCATCGTAAAGGCTCACCCACGGTGGGCGCAGTTGGTATACTGATGGGTATCGAGCAGGACACAAGACAGGAATTCAGAGAAAAAACATCATAATGAAACGATTACCTTTACTGATTAATGTTTTTACACTTTTGGCACTGAGTTGCTCACCATCACTCTTTGCAACTGAGACCGATGTGCCTGGTGTTACAGCCAGTCAACTGACGCCTCAGTACTGGGTTGATAAAACGCACAGTGCTGACGAGATGCTGTTGACTCCACACGCCATTGAAGAGCTCAATCAGCGTACCTTTAAGCTGCAAAGTGAACTGACGGTATTAGAAAATCTCCCCGGGCACTATGACAAAGCCTCCTTAAAAGCCATGATTGAAGAGGTCAGTTCAGTACCACGCTACGATCGCTTTTATGCAGATGGGCGGCAACTGACACAACAGGACTACGATAAATATCTTCAGAACATGGATCTTGGCGCACTTAAGACGGTGAATCCGGTTCAGTTTGCATTGGTGACAACGCGCACCACCATGCGCCGCTTCCCCTCTGATGACAAAGCCTACAATGACGAAATGGACCTGGACATCGACCGTTTTATCGAAACCGGCGTGTTTCCCGGTGATGCGCTGGCCATCCTGCACAGAAGTCGCGATGGCAACTGGTTTCTGGCTCGCGCATACCATTATCTTGCCTGGATTCCTGCTAAAGATGTGGCGCTGGGTAAAAGAGATGAAGTACTGAGCTTTCGCCAAAGTGATAACTTCGTGGTCATAACCGGTGCCAAAGTGTTTACCAACTACAACCCACAATTCCCTCAGTTGTCCGAAAAGCAATTGGATATGGGTGTGCGACTGCCGCTGATGGATAATCAACACGTTGGCCATGAGCTGTATGGCCAGAACCCTTATACCAGTTATGTAGTGAAGCTGCCCTATCGTGATGAAAAGGGGCAGTTAAGTATTCGTCCTGCGCTGATTAGCAAAAATCAGGACGTACATATCGGTTACCTTCCCTTTACCCGCGAAAATATTATTCGCCAGGGATTTAAGTTTCTCGGTGAACGATATGGCTGGGGGCACGACTACAATGCCAGAGACTGCACCGGTTTCGTTTCCGAGGTTTATCGCACCTTTGGTATCCTGATGCCGCGAAATTCAACCCAACAGGGTAAAGGTGAGTATGGACAAAACCTGCGCTTTAATGCCAGTTCATCAACAACAGAGAAACACGACGCCATTAGTAATATGGAGGTGGGCGACCTGGTGTATATCCCCGGCCATGTGGTGATGTATCTGGGTGAAGATAACGGTCAGCCCTATGTGATCCATGACGTACATGGCATGTCATATCTGGACAGTAACAACAATTATTATACCGGGACCCTCAATGGTGTGTCGGTGACCCCGCTTTTACCCATGCGCTTATCAGAATCAAGCAGCTATGTGGATAAAATTTACACTATTAAGTCTATTCGTTAAGGGAATCAGATGAAAATCACCGACATCAAATTTGCCATGCTCAGAGTGCCGCTGAACACGCCTTTTAAAACGGCGCTACGCACGGTAGATAAAATAGAAGACGTGGTGGTCATAATCGAGACAGACACTGGTCATGTGGGCTATGGAGAAGCCCCCGCCACGGCAGTGATCACAGGCGACACCCATGGCTCGATTATTGAAGCCATTAAGACCATGATCAAACCGAAACTCATCGGTGAAGAGATAGAGAACCTCAATCGTATTACCCATTTGATCCAGGGCTCGATTGTTAAAAATTACAGTGCCAAAGCGGCGGTGGAAATTGCCGTGTATGACCTGTTCGCACAGCGCTACAACGCCCCTTTATATAAAATACTCGGCGGCGGCGAACCCACTCTGAGCACCGATATCACCATCAGTGTCGATTACATCGATAAAATGGTGCAGGACAGCATAGAAGCGGTCAATAAAGGGTTTGAGACCCTTAAAATCAAAGTGGGCAAAGATATTGGTGTGGACATAGAGCGGGTGAAAGCCATTTATGCCGCCGTAGAGGGCAAAGCATTATTGCGCCTGGACGCAAATCAAGGCTGGACAGCCAAAGAGGCTGTATACGCGCTGACCCGCCTTGAAGATGCCGGTGTGCGTCTTGAACTGGTTGAACAACCGGTGAAAGGCCACGATCTGGAAGGAATGAAATACATCACCGAGCGCGTTCATACCCCCGTGATGGCCGACGAGAGCACCTTTGGCCCCAAAGAAGTCATTGAGCTGATTCGCATGCGCGCCGCCGACATTATCAATATTAAACTGATGAAAACCGGGGGTATCAGCAACGCCATTCGCATCGCGGATATTGCCGAAACCTATGATATTCAGTGCATGATAGGATGCATGCTGGAGACCAGCATCAGCGTCAGCGCAGCGGTACACCTGGCTGTTGCCAAATCCCATGTGATCACCAAAGTGGATTTAGATGGTCCGTCTCTCTGCGCCTTTGACCCGGTTATCGGAAGCGTTAAATTCAAAGGCTCCGACATCATTATTGAGGATAAACCGGGGATCGGTATCGAGAGCATTAAAGGGCTGGAAATGCTGAAGTAACACAGCAAAGTTCTCAGTCTTCCACATCTCCATTACGTTGGACTGTGTAACTCCCTGCTCCGTGTTGGGTCGAACGCATTTGAAAGGTGCAGCGTATTAATCTTGTAAAAGCGCAGAGAACCGAAAAGCGTCATTACCTAAATCCTCTGCGGTAAATCTACCATCATAAAAGGCGCTAGATGCCCGAAAAATACACTCGGGCATGACAGTTTATTGTGCCTATTGGTCATTCCCGCGAAGGCGGGAATCCAGAGCCCTTCAACACCACAGCCGAAAGGGCGCTAGATGCCCGATAACAACACTCGGGCATGACTGACGGTCTTTCCCAAATGAGGCTGACGGATCAGTTGCAGAACGGTATTGCCCTGAGAATTGAGAGCGCCTGACTGAAAGCCAACGGCGCTATTTAACCGGAAAATCGAAATACGTATCCGGATAAGGTTGCGGTGTCAGTGAGTAGTGCCACCACTCCATCGCATAATTACTGAATCCCTGGCTCTGCATCAGGCTTTTCAGACGCTGCCGGTTTTCTGCCTGTTCAGAACTGATGCGGGGATCGGCGGTATTCGATAGTGTATCGAACATGTCGAAGGGCGAGGCCATATCCAGCTCCTGCCAGCTGCCGTCAGCATCTTTACTCACCAGCGTCAGATCCACCGTAGCGCCACGGCTGTGTCCAGAACGCTCGGCAATATACTCGCCTACCAACTCATCTTTAGGCAAATTAGGATAGTATTCAGACTTCGTCCGGGTATCGGAGAGATCCTGTGCCCAGCGCATAAAATGCGCGACAGATCGCTGCGGTCGATAGCAATCGAATATCTTCAGCTTTAGCCCATGCTCAGCCGCTTCCTCGGCGACCTTTTTCAAAGCCCTGGCCGCCTTCTCCTGCAAGATACATTTGGGGGCCTGGTAGCCCTCAACTGGCGCACCAACAAAATTGTTGTCAGAGAAGTAGCGAATGTCATACAGCGCTTCAGGCAAAAAGGCATTCATATCCACAAAATCATCGGGCATCGGCTGTGAAAAAACCGACGCCGACGTCAGCACTGTCATCGCAGTCAATAACGTTTTCATCATACACCTATCCAGAATATTCCCACCAACACATAAGCGATAAGCGTGAGTGCGCCGCTAAATAAAGCATAAGGTAACTGGGTTTTGACGTGCTCAAGCAGATCGCACCCTGAGGCCAGACTACTCACTGCTGTAGTATCTGATATCGGCGAACAGTGATCACCAAATACGCCGCCACCGAGAATCGCCGCCATTACCAGAGAAGGAGGCAAGTCGAGGTTCAGCACCATTGGCATACCAATGGGAATAAGAATGGCAAAGGTGCCCCAGGACGTGCCAGTAGTAAAAGAAATCAGCGCGCCGGCCAGAAACAGCAGAGCGGGAATAATAAACAGGGGCAATGACTCGGCCACAATGCCGGAAATAAAGTCCCCGGTTCCGAGTACTCTGAGACTGCCGCCTAAGGCCAGTGAAAAGAGTAAAATGGCCACCAGCGGCAACAACTCACTCATTCCTTCAAACCCTACCCTGACCAGTTCCTTGTGCTCAAATCGCTTCGAACCAATCATCATTACATAGGCCAGCATACAGGCCAGCGTAGTGGCATAGAGCACCGATTTAGACCCATCACCATCAGTGAGGTTGCCATTACCTGTCCAGTACATAAATCCCAGCATTCCCACCACCATGGTCAATAGCGGCAATACCATGTAACGGGCTTTGGATGCCTGATAGTCAATCTCGGTGTGATTGGCTGACTTGCTCAGCACACGCTCTGACTCTTTCATGGGACCGAACACCTTCCCCGTAATGATGGTAAACAGCACAATGACCAGTGTGATCAGTGCATAAAAGTTAAGCGCAATGGTGCCAACCAGAATAGAAACCGCACTTTGCTCTGTGGGGTATGTGCCTAACAGCCCCAGCACATATGCACCCCAGCCATTTAGCAGAATTAGAATACAGATTGGCGCGCTGGTGCTATCAATCACATAGGCCAATCGGGCACGACTCATTTTGAACTTGTCATACAGGCCTCTGGACAAGATCCCCGCTGTCAGCACACTCAGGTTCGACTCAATGAATACCACCACACCGGTAAAGAAAGATAACAATCCCACCTGGCGCTGACTTCTTGCAACGCCCTTGTTGATCATTTTCTCCACCAGCGCCGTCACGCCTCCGGAATGTCGCATGTAAGCCAGTAATGCTCCCACCATCAGCGAAAACACCAGTAAGCGGCTGTTACCCGGTGACTCCAGCACAGAAATAATGCGCTCAACCGTCTGAAAAGGGCTCTGTAAAACTGAAGCGGCAAAGCCGGTTTGGCCTTGCATCATTAATAGTAATTCAGAGCTGAACAGCGCAACTAACAAAGCCAGAATGACTTCTTTGCGCCAAAAAACGACAATAATTGCCAGAGCAGGAGGGAGAAGCGTTAACCAGTCAGACAAGGGACACCTTTATTGTTATTGATCATTTGGGGAACGACGCAAACACCAGCCCCCTGCGACAAGAATTTATATTCCATTAATTTAACATTTTTTCAATAGAATATTCGAGCCTATCTTGGCCGCAAGGCACAAATGTCTTTTTGAGATCGGGCTTAACTGGTCGGTTTGATGTCCTCAAGCCGGTATTTTTCTATTAAGGAATACAAGGTAGGCCGGGTTATTCCTAGTAACTCTGCTGTACGGGACATATTCTGACCGGCAAGGTGCCAGGCCTGTCGAATCGCCCTGCTCTCTGCGGCCTCTCGCACTTCACGCAGATTCAGAGTTTGCATACCGGTATCTTCGTCACTACTGAACAGTCCCAGGTCATCGGTCTGAATCACGTTACCTTCTGCCATGATGACAGCCGACTTGAGTTTGTTTTGCAGTTCACGGATATTGCCAGGCCAGCGGTGCTGCAACATCGCCTCAATGGCCGCTTCACTGAACCCTTTAACCTTGGAGTTGTATTCTTCTTTATAGTCATTGAGGAAGGTTCTGGCTAACAGAATGACATCGCTCCCCCGGTCCCGCAGCGGCGGGATATGAATGGTAATTTCGCTCACCCGGTAAAACAAATCTTCGCGAAAGCTCTGCTCTTGCACCATGGCGGAGAGATCCCGGTGCGTGGCACAGATCACCCGGACATCCACGGGAATTTCATTGCGGCCACCAACACGCTCAATGACGCGCTCCTGAAGAAATCTCAGCATTTTTGCCTGCAGGCCAATGGGCATATCACCAATCTCATCCAGGAACAATGTGCCCCCCTGCGCCGTTTCAATTTTCCCCGGGGTGGTTTTATTGGCCCCGGTAAAGGCGCCCTTCTCGTAGCCGAAGAGTTCACTTTCAAGCAGGTTTTCCGGGATGGAAGCGCAGTTGATGGCAATAAAGGGCTTATTACGACGGCCGCTATGGTCATGAATGGAACGGGCAAAGACTTCTTTACCTGTACCACTCTCGCCCAGCAGCAGTGCACTGATATCGGTCTGGGCAATCTTTTCGGCACGACGACTGGCTAACTGAATGCTTTCACTGCTGCCGATAATCTTACCCATTGCCGGCTGCGACTGTGCCAACTGGCGATTTTCCAGCTCCAGGTTGTACAGGTTCATCGCCCGGCTAACCAGAATTTTTATGGTATCTGAGTCAATCGGCTTCTGATAAAAATCATAAGCACCCAACTCCACCGCCTTAAGCGCATTGTCTTTGTCGTTATTGCCGGTCACCACAATGACTTTGGTCTGTGGAGCAATATTGAGAATTTCAGCCAGGGCTTGTAAGCCTTCTGATGCATTGGCGGGATCTGGCGGTAAACCTAAATCGAGCGTCACCACTTTGGGTTCAAAACGCCGGAGTTGAGCAATAGCAGACTGTCGGTCATCGGCAAAAATTACTTCATAGCCACTAAAACTCCATTTCAGCTGCTTCTGTATGCCCAAATCGTCATCAACAACCAATACTTTTTCCATAAATGCATGTTCCTGCTATTGTTCTTCGTCGGTTTATCGTACCAGATTATCACGTCACTACACCGTTGCGAGTATATATGTCACTTCAGCAAGGTATACACAGAGGCAGCGCCAGATGGCGCTGCGGTAAAACGTATTACTCCATTAGGCACGCGCTACTGTGCCGAACCTTACCTACCTAGGCCATTGGCAGAAATAAACTGAAGGTTGTGCCCTCACCCTCTTTACTCATCACTTCCAGGCGTCCGCCGAGCTTTTCGATATAGCTTTTGGCATCATAGGCCCCAATTCCCATACCAGCGTTGCCTTTGGTGGTATCAAAGGGTTTAAACAAGCGATGGGCGATAAAATCTTTGCTCATCCCGCAACCGTTATCTTCGATTTCAATTAAACTGAACCCTTGCTCCTGAGCAGTACCAATGCGCACAACCACCTGACCGTCATCTGAAGTAGCTTGCTGAGCATTGCTGATAAGATGATATAAAACATTACTCAATTTTTCTTCATCTACTCTCAGACTGACGTCTGCAAGTTTATTAATCGTCGGTGTGGGCTTGTACTGGTGACACTTTTCATCGATTACCTTTTCCGTTAGCTGCACCAAATCCGTTGTTTTCGTGGCACTGGGTTGCGATGCTTTTTTCTCTGTCAGCTGTCGCAACATGCGATCCATACGATTTTTGGTATGCTGCAAGGTCTCAAAGGTATCTTCTATAAACTCAGGATTATGCTTATGCTGCTCTGCATTGCACAGAATCAGGTCTATTTGCGCCAGTACATTTTTTAAGTCATGGAGTACAAAAGCTGACATACGGTTAAAGGCGGCAAATTGCGCATTCTCCGCCAGTTCCTCTGCGGCCTCATAGTGAAACAAATAATTTGCCACCTGGGCTGTTACCGCGCTCAAATAGTCACGCAGTTCCCAGTCGAGTCGCACGCGCTCCGAACCGCTGGTATGAAGCAGGGCCATCCCCCATAACGTTTCATCCTGATAGACCGGGATCACCAACTGAAAGCGACACTGGTTTAAGATAGCATGGTTAATTTTTAAGCCTTCGTATAAAAAGGGCTTGTAACGCAACTCCTCAATGTCCACCAGCCAGTGTTTCTGCTCTAAAAATTGATATAGCTGTAAAAGCACATCATTCTCAACTTCCGTCAGCGGTTGTGACTCGGTTGCGCCAACCACCTCAAACTGATGAGAACGGTACTTTAACAACATACCACGGTCGTAATTAATCGCCTGTAAAAAACACCTCAACCCTTTTTCATAAACCTTGGACAAACTTTTTTCGCTTGCATTGAGGGTTTTTGACAGTTTCAGCCACTCTTCCCGATAATCATACTGATTGGCAAAAAAGTGCTTGGTTATAAAGACTTTTACTTTGGCTCTGAAGCTATTTGAGAGTAACAGCACGGCGAGTAACGTCAGTGACAAAAAGAGTAACACCAGTTGTACCGGACCACTCCAGTCACCACCGAAATACCGAATCGCATATCCGGCCACCGCCATCACAAACAGGTACCCACCGGCAGCCAGCAAGAGGGTACTGTGAAGCACCACATCCCGTGAGATGAATATTTCGATACCCCAGTGTTTAATCCGTCTAATGCCCACCACCAGAGCTGGCAGCAGCAATGCGTAGATATAGCCCCTTGCGGCCCAATACATGGGGTCCATCTGATTGACCATGGTGGCATCAGCAAACATCACAAAATCGTATAAACTGGTGGCGCCCAGGTAGATAACCAACGGCTTGTAATGCCAACGCTGCTCACCGGATTGGCGATAAAGGGTTTCCAGCAAAATCAAAACCGCCAGGGCAATTATCGTATGCAACAGAAGCTGCCACTTCAGCGGCACTGACAGCCAGGGCAGGCAAAGCGCCAGCACTGGCAAGGTGATCACCAGCAGGGTTACAGGTTGAGTGATGAGTGTTCGAAAGCTCGTCAGTTCACGCTTCAGCACAGAGCAGGTAAACAGCAACCAGAATAACCCTCTGAGCGCCTCAGCCTGCATCATCCAGTTAAGATGAATGAGATCCAGAGCAAAGCCAAGATTAGTGACCGACCACAGCATATTGATGATAACCGCCATAATCAGCAGGCGCTTTGCCAGGCCAGGCTTTTTGACCGTGAACAAAAGCAGCAACAGGAGCAAATTCCCGGCTAACGTCAGTGCATATCCGGCGGCAAACATCAGTGTCTTTCCTCTGTGATAGCGATGGGGTAAACTCTGACAACTATGACCATTGCAAGTTAGTCAGAAAATTTTACATTAACGATAAATGTGGATTTTCACAACAAGATAATTCCTTTATTTTCATGCGGATAGATGTTTGGTTCGTTTCTTGCATAGTCTTGCGTGTTAAACACATTATGGCCGTGCATCGGTAAATTAATTGGAAGTACATTATGGCAGAACAACAGAAGCAACCGCAGAACGTTAGCCTACAACAGGTGGGCAGCAGTCGCCGTAACTTTATAAAGGGAGTCGCGGTAGGATCCGCTTTAATCACTACAATAACCAGTAAGCCAGTCTGGGCCAGTCAGTGTTCCGTTTCCGGAAACCTGTCCGGCAATGTTTCCCACCATGATGAAACAGAAGTGTGCACCATGTCGAGTTACAGTCCTGGTGGATGGCTTAATGGCAGGGCCTCTGGTAATGCTGGGACTAACCCAAATCTGTGGTCCTATACCGGTGTCACCAAGTCGACCCCGCTTACCAGCTTGTTCGCCACTACCTCGTTTACGGGTACCGTGGCACAGGCATTGGCTGGCGGATCTCACGGCTGGGAACGTCAGTGTACTTGTGCCTGGTTGAATGCCGCTCTTTGGCAAAGAGCCATGGACGATTGCCAGACCGATACCAATTGTCAGATCGTTAATGACCTTGCGCCTGGCTTTTACTTCCCTATGACCACGGCACAGGTTGAAGCAATCTACGCCAGCGGTAAAGACGAAGTAATGATGGCTGACATGGAAGCTGCACAAAATATCGATTAACAATGTTGCTCAGATTATCTCAGCATTGTGAATGCCGGCCCCTTCCTGATGGGGCCGCTGTCTTTAATAGCCTCACCAATACCACACAGCTTATCAGTCAGCCCCATAGCGATATTCTCATTCGACTCGCGCAAGCCAGAGACGCGGGCGAATCTGTCAATAAATCTGACATAATGACCATGGATAACTGTGAGCTGACGGAAGAATTTATTGAACAAGCATTGGTTCTGCGTATTATAGAGAAAGCAACACCCACTCCCTGAATATTGGTCAACTAAGAGCAGAACTTTGTATAGTCACCGCATTCCTATTGGTCCTTTCTGTTTTTCTATCTCTACCAATATTCGCACTGTCAGCCAACAAGTAAGTCAGCTATACGCGTTTCATCTGAATCAAAACAGTAGCGATCATACAGATTTCGATGTGCAGGTTCGGACACCCTGCTCACACCGGCGATGGTTTCGGCCGCAAGTCGAGTTTTTTATGGACGAAGTGAACCCGTTCAAGCCGCTCCCTAAAGATCAGGCTTACCCTATGCTGGAGTGGGGAATGAACTGGTGCATTGCCAATCATGCACATCAGTATTTTATCGTTCATGCGGGGGTGATTGAAAAAAAGGGTAAAGTTATCATGATGCCAGCAACACAGGGCTCCGGTAAGAGCACCCTGACCGCCGCAATGATGCTCTCAGGCTGGCGCCTTTTCTCAGATGAGCTGGCGTTGCTATCACTTGAAAGTGATGACGTCGTCCCGCTTGCGCGCCCCATCAATATAAAAAATGATGCGATCAGTATCCTTCAGCAGCATTTTAGTCATGCCGAATTTGGTAATATCGCCCATGATACACTCAAAGGCACCGTTGCCCTGATGAAGCCCTCACAAGAGTCAGTGGTCAGAATGCATCAAACCGCTCCGCTACATTGTATTGTTTTTCCTCGCTATGTGGCAAAGAGCGAAGCCAGGCTTACTCCTCTTGACTCCGTATCGGCGTTTCAGAGGCTTATCGACAACAGTTTTAATTACAGTGTGTTAGGGGAAGAAGGTTTTCATAAAGTTGCCGATATTTTACAGAAACTCCCCTGTTACGAGTTTGAGTACAGCCGCTTTGAAGATGCCGAGGCAACATTGAATCAGCTGGTGGATGAAAAATGAATCTGCTGACAAGTACGTTGAAAAAGCCGGCCTTAATTGAATCTTTTGATACCCGTGACTGGCAGACACTTATCAGTCAGAGTCGCATGGCGAATCTCATTGGGCGATTGGCATACTGTTTGTTGGAAAGTGAGTACCACCACAGCATACCGGCCTTTGCCAAATGGCAACTGCAATCTGCGCAAAAAGTCGCGATGCGTCAGGTTCAACAAGCCAGATATGAACTGTCATCATTGGCACCACTCTTGAATCAGCGTAGCCAACGATGGATGCTACTCAAAGGAGCGGCCTATATCGCCAGAGATCTTGATGTCGCCAAAGGCCGCAGTTTTTCTGACATCGACATCCTGGTAGATAAAGCCAGCATCAAACGCGTGGAATTCAGTTTATTGGGGGCGGGGTGGCAGCGCACGCAAATTGACGATTATGATGACCGTTATTACCGGCAATGGATGCATGAAATACCACCGCTGAAACACAGCGAAAACCGCACTGTACTTGATATCCATCACAATATTTTGCCACTTACCAACCGGGATTGTCCCGAGCCTGAGCAATTCGAAACACAAGAGGTTGATGTGGAAAACGTGGGGACGCTTCTGACCCTCACGGCAGAAGACCTGATCATTCACAGCGCCTGTCACCTCTTCACTGAGAGCGAATTTCACAATGGACTTCGTGACCTCTCCGATTTGGATATGCTTTTTCGCCACTTCAGCAACAAAGCACCTGACTTTATGCAAAGGGTGTTAACTCGGGCATCAGTGTTAGGATTGCGCCGTTACCTGGATCTGGCGTTATATTTTTGCAAGGATCTTTTCGATACTCCCGTTCAAACGCAGATCGCCCCGCCAAACACAATAACGGGGTTTGCTTTTAAACACATATTCACTCCGGATCATAGAAGCGCTCGGACCTGGAAGCGCCATCTTGCTGTGTTTATTTTATATTGGCGAGGGCATATGCTACGCATGCCTTTGAGGTTGCTGATTCCCCATTTGCTGAGAAAGTCACTCACCCGGTTACAACAGGAAAAAACCGCCTAGTCTTTGATTTCTTCCAGCAATGCATGCAGGTATTCCACCGGGATGGCATAGGAAATACCGCTAGGCGCAGAGAGCGCAGACTCTTTACTCTGAGCCACAAAGACTTTGTTGATGATCGCTACCACTTCGCCAGACTGAACATCATAAACCGGGCTGCCGCTATTCCCGGGGTAAGCCGTTGCATCAAGCTGATAGACCAAAAAAGGCTCTCTCATTCGCTTAATCATTTCAATGCTGAGTTGCTGGGCATTGGCACTGGGTGTTACCACGGGTGTGCTCGCTGCAATATAGCCGCGATGCGTAGCCGGATACAGTCCCAATACCGCACCAATAGGGAACCCTGTGAAGGCAATTTCGCGGCCGTCAGGCAAGCGCTTTGATTTTGCCAGTTTGAAGGGCTTTACGGCTTTGTCTACCCGCAGTACCGCCAGGTCATGTGCAGGATTGGTTATGATGATCTCTGCTTCTAACACATCTGGACGCTCCCCCTGACCGACAAAGACCACGCGCTTTTGCATGGATTCCGCATCCAATGCCCTTTCCACCACATGAAAATTAGTCACGATATGATGCCCATCGCCCACCGCAAAGCCCGTGCCCTGAAGTGCATTTTTCGGGGAGCCCAGAGGGTCATGTACACCAATGCCGACAACAGAACTTTTTATATTGGAAACCACTTTTTCAAAGCTTTGCGCCTGCAAAGGCAATCCTGTGAGAGTAAACAAAACGAGGGCGATCATTCTTAACATGGCAAATATCCTTTTCTGGCAAAGTGCGTGAGTTTAGCGAGTGAGCTCGGCAAGTATCCACTTATAGCTTATAGGGGGTTGAGAACAAAATTACAATATTAAATCGAGCGACAGCTCATCTACAAAATGACGGAGCGGTTATTTTACAATCAGAAATGTCCGATTATTTAACACCCCTATACTTTCGTGCCAATTTACCTATTTAAATTCAACAACTTAATAGTTGGCAGGGTATTTGCTTAGTAAGGGGAGACGGGTGTATTGCAGTAAACCCATGGCTAATAAATGAAAATGATTTCGAGGACTGAAACAATGAACAAGTTACTATTAAACAGTTTGGCAGGGGCGGCACTGGTCGCATCATCCGTCGCCAGCGCTTCCATGGTTATTACCTGGGATTATACCGTATCTAATGAATGGACCGGTGCGAACTTTAGCACAGGTGATGGCACGCAGGTTCAAAATGCCAGTGAAGTTAGCTGGGGAGCCACCGATGGTTCTTTCTCAGGCGCACCCAATGACAGAAGTGCACTTGTCATTACTGACTCACCTTTGTCAGATACAGTGGATACTAATGGTGCCGATGCACAATCTTCCACACTGACCCATTATAACAACTCCATCTCTGCAAGTTATGCAACGTTACTTGATGCCACTTTGCAAAGTAGCCTGACACTGACCCCAAATAATCCAGTTGGGCCACAGTTGCCAAGTTTTACTACGGACTTTGTGATTGCCTTTGAAGAAACTGCAAACACTGCCCCATGTAATTTTTCAGTTGACACCGTGTGTGATGATATCTTCACTATCGAGTTAGGTGATTTGGTACAGTCTTTTGAATATGACGGGTTTATTTACACCGTATCTATTTTTTCCGCTGGCTTGGGTCCTATGGATGCCGCCACCTGTGCCATCGTAGGGAAAGCACCTGGTTGTATCGGTTTCACCACACCTGAAGGTCAGGCCACACCAGCCAATTTCTTCTTCAACATCACCGCAAAGGAAATTCCTGAGCCTGCCTCAATCGCAGTGCTGGGTATGGGCTTGCTGATGTTAGGTGCAAGACGCTTTCGCAAATAAGCAGAAAAAGATAGTATTGGAAAATGCGACCTGATGGTCGCATTTTTTTTTACCTAAAGTACTATTAACCCTGTAGCAAATACCGACCCTATGACTGATTTACTGCGCGGCACAGTGCACTTTCTTATCCAACCACTCAACCTGTTCTTTACCCTGCTACTCATGGCGTTGTTATTAAAGTTTGTGCTTAAGGCCAGAAAAACCTTCTGGTTTACCCTTATTTTTTCAATCGTTTTTTTACTCTGGTGCAGCCTGCCCATGACAAGCAGCATGATGCTTAGACCTATTGAGAGGCACTATCCAGTGATCCATGAAAGTGCTCCCATATTGCAGGAAGTGGACGCCATTGTTGTCCTGGGTTGCAGGCACTACGAAGATAGTCCCCGCCCTTTCGCCGACAGGTGGCACCGCTGCTCTTTATCTCGAAATTTACAAGCGAGTCAGATCTACCGTCACCACCCAAAACCTATCTATGTGTCAGGTGGTGTACTGAAGTTTCGTAAACGTTCTGAAGCCGAGGTGAACAAGGAGTTCCTAGTCGCTATGGATATCCCTATACACCAGATCCACAGTATTCCTTCGGGATCTAATACCGCTGAAGAGGCCAGAGCACTTGGCAGAGTGCTTGAGAATAAGACCGTGGCATTGGTGACGTCAGCGAGCCATCAGATAAGAGCCAAGTTTTACCTCAACCAGCACGGTATCAATGTTATACCTGTACCCGTGGAGTTTCTCACAACAGCAGAAACCGATTGGGGCTGGCCCAGCCCGCAGAGCCTTGAGCGCAGCCATCGCGCGTTTTATGAATGGGCAGGCCTGAGTTATCAATACTTGGCACACCAGTTCCACTGACATTGATTGAGTAGACCTATCCCCTTAGACAAGGTCGGTATTTCGCCACTTGTTTCCTTGTAGTTATCAGAACATCAACCATAATTAGCTGATAAATAAGACGATTTATTTGTTCAAACATGGCCATAGGCGAGAGTTCCAAAATTCAGGAAATCATTCCCATATTCTCGGGAGGCGGCACCCGGCTGCCTGCACATATTGGTATTCTGGCAGCCTTAAAAGATCTTGAAATTGGTTTCAGACACCTGGTAGGCGTATCAGGCGGTTCAATCGTCTCGGCGCTATACAGCGCTGGTATGCCCCTTTCGGAGATCAGACAATTAGCCCTGGAGACCAATTTCAGGCAATTCAGAGGCTTTTCACTCATCCGCTTGCTCAGAGATGGGGGGTTAAGTTCAGGGGATAAATTTGAAAAATGGATGGACAGACAACTAAAAAGCAAAACCTTTGAACAACTGGAACTCGATCTGCATATCGTAGCAACAGATGTAAATGGTGGTGGACCTGTCATCTTCAATAGGGTCAACTCCCCGACCATGCGAGTGTCGCAAGCAGTCAGATTCTCAATGTCGATACCTCTTATTTTCAGTTTTAAATCTTACAAGGAACACTTGCTGGTAGACGGGGCTATTCTCTCGGAAGACGCCCTATTCAGAGACTGGGCAGGAGATGGCACCCCCTCTGTCTGCTTCAGACTGAAGAGTGAGAATGAGTTCAAACCCCTGGTAAAACGTTCCTGGATCCCCCTTACACAATACATTCTATTACTCATTCGTACTTTTATGACCGCACTGTCCAGAGAATACGTTAATGCAAGCTACTGGCATAACACAGTGGTAATCAACACCGGCACATTGTCTGCTGTCGACTTTGATATGACGGCTGAGCAGAAAGACATCCTTTTTGAACTCGGTTATGAGACAGCAAAAAGCATTCTGCCGACCAAAATATCACCCTTTTTTGATAAGAAAAGCCCCGCTAAAAGCGAGGCTTCCTAGTTCAAAAGTAAAGCAATAGACTTTGTGACCCTACCACAACATAAAACTGACAGCCCCATAGCCAAAACGACCAACGTACGAGGTTCGGGCATCTGTTGGCGACTGCAAAGACCGATTACAACATTATCAAACACTCAAGTTACACAGTACTGAAAACACCAAGTCGCTCAAAAGATGTTAATTCATATCAAAGGTATTGAAGTCACATAGGCCATTGGCTCTGCGCAAGTTCCACTATTTAAACAAAAAATCAGAATTCCCCTTGACGCACAAGCAGGCTGGCATAAGATTTGGGGACCATGGAAAAAAATGACAGTTAATGCCTCCAATTAATTTACGGAAAGCCACTAAAATGCCTTTAATAGGCCCAGTTGCCAGGGTGGCATTGAAGTTCTTTGCCAACAGAGAGGCTGGCAATATTTCTGCTCATTTCGCTAGATATCTGCGTCCCCGTTACGCTGGCTCACCGGACCTTAAGGAAAACTCTTTTCGGATGCGCCACCAGGTTTACTGTGAAGAGCTGAAATTTGAACCTGAAAAAGAATCCGGCATGGAAACTGATGACTTTGATGCGCATTCCTATCATTGTGTCATTGAGCACAAACCATCGGGTAATTTCGCCGGTACGGTGCGCATTGTATACTCAGGCTCCCCAGACGAACTGCTCCCCATAGAAAAGTTTTGCTCTGAAGCAATCAGTTGTGAAGAGCATGCACCATGGGATTTTCCTCGCAATGAAATATGCGAAATTTCACGTCTGGCAGTACCAGAGCAATTCAGACGACGTCAAATGGATAAATTTAAAGGCGCCGCCGTCGGTGTCATTAATGAAGACAGCTATTCAGAAGCCGAGTTACGCTGTTTCCCGTTTATTGCGGTTGGCCTTTACATGGCTGCCGCATCAGTCGCGTTGGAACAAGGTATCAATCATTGCTTTGTGATGATGGAACCGCGGCTCGCAAGAAGCCTCAGACTGGTAGGCATTCCGTTTAAGCAGATAGGTCCCGTTGTCGATTACCATGGTGAGCGGGCGCCCTATTATATTAACCGGCAGGTGCTTCTGGATAGTCTCCCTCCTGGTTTTAAAAAACTATTAACCTATGTACAGCATGAGATTTCCTCTCAGCTCAACGGCTCAACCTCCGGAAGCACAAAAAAACCGGGCGGCAAATCTCCTCAGATAGGTAAGCCTGCCTCATCTGTCAACTTCGCAATTTAAGCCCATTTACTATGAGTGATATTTACCAGCAGTTGTTGCAGGCGGCCATTATATCTGAGTCCCGTGTTTTCAGCGCTCAGCAGGCCACATCTGTCTATGGCAAAACGACCTTTTCCGACCCTGTTATGCTGGATGGCGCCGTTCAGGCCATATGCAGCAAAGAGATCTGCTTACTGACAGAGCTTGCCAATAATTTGGGGTTTCACCTCTATCCCGTTAGTTCAGCAAAAAACTGGGGATATGGCTCAATTTCAGATGTGGAGACGTGCAAACCTAAAATAGTGCTGGATCTGAGTCTAATGGATAAAATCTATCCCACTGATAAAGAACTTGGCATCATCACTGTTGAGCCTGGGGTCACACAACAACAGCTTTTCGACTATCTGCAGACGCACGACTGGCAATACATGACACCCGTCACCGGTGCCGGGCCTAACTGCAGTATATTAGCCAATGCCTTAGAGCGTGGTTATGGCATCACACCACGTACGGATCACTTTGAAGCGGTCACAGCATTAAAAGCGGTTTTACCTCACCCCCAGTTGTGCAAGCGTGAGTATCATTCGCCCATATCATCGCTGGATAAAAGCAATACCGATTTCATTGACAAGACCTACAAATGGAAGCTTGGTCCTTATCTGGATGGACTGATGAGCCAGAGTAATATGGGAATTGTCACCCAAATCACAATCCGCTTAGCCAGGAAGCCTAAAGCGTTTACCGCCTTCTATTTACGTAGCTTTGATGAAGAAAACTTTACTCGATTGACTCACAGTGTTCGGGAGATTCTGCGTGACTTAGAGGGCATCGTGGGTTCTATCAATCTGATGGACAGACGACGACTGGTTTCCATGGTTGCCCAGAACCCCAATGGTACTGCTCATCAGGTTATGAGCGAACAGCAAGTCAAACAGCTGGCCAAACAGCATGATGTGCCCAACTGGTTGATTGTCGGCTCCATTTACGGTGAGCCAGAGGTGGTCAAGGCCGCTAAAAAAGTCATTGGTAATAAATTAAAAGGTCTGGGACAACTACTCTATTCAGACAGTCTGCTATTGAAAACAGCGAAGCAGGTGACAAATCATCTCAACGTCGGTCCCCTGAAAACAATCCGCAAGCAGCTTCACTCACTGGAGCTGGGAATGCAGATCATGCTCGGCCAACCGAATCAGGTTGCTCTTCCTCTGGCATACTGGCGTACGTCTAAGGTAGATACTGAGCAAACATTACTGCCCGATCAGGACCGTTGCGGACTGCTTTGGTATGCGCCACTCATTCCTATGCATAGCGATAAAATGGCGTCCTTCGTCAGCTTTATCCGTCGCACCACACCGAAGTTTGGGATTGAGCCGCTGATTACTTTTACCAACCTTAAGCATGACTGCGTAGATTCCACCATCCCGATTGTTTTTAACCTAGAGAACAAAGAAAGTCGTGAACAAGCCCATCACTGTCTGAACATGCTTGTTGATGAGGGTGTCAAACAAGGCTTTGTTCCATACAGATTAAACATCGTGCAACAACAAAAGTTGTTACAGCCTGAACATCCTCACTGGCAAGCTACCGCTAAGATAAAGGAAGCCCTCGACCCCAACAACGTGTTATCGCCAGGCCGCTATAACCCCCGAGCTCCCTGAACCAGGTGAGCTCAGAGGGTATCCCGCTACGTATTCATTCATAGTGATATACAGCATTAAATAGCGCTTCAAAAAAGCTTAGTCTCGGAAGCGAGTATGCTTCTTTGGAAAGCAACAGAGTGGGCGTTTCGAGTCACATAAATCGTCCTCTGCAACGCCTCTCAAAACATCGCCAATTGCAAATACTTTCTATTCTACAGACATAAAAAAAGCGCCTTTCGGCGCTTTTTAAGAATCTCTGTTTCTATCGCTTAGGCGCGGCGGCGGCGAGCAGCAGCACCCAAACCAATCAGACCCAGGGCAAATACGGCTAACGTAGTTGGCTCTGGCACCTGAGATACCTGACCATTGCTGCTGATAGAGTATCCGCTGCTGCCGATTTGTGAAGAGGCAGTGTAAAAGATATCGTACCAACCGTCATGGAAGTTAAGGGCTTCAACCACATCAGGATTACCAACACCTTCTACGATGTTCAGATAAGAATCAACGAAACCTGCATTCAGGTTGTCACTGTCCAAATTAAAGGTACCAAAGGTGAATGATGCCCAAAGATCACCGTTCTGAGCTTGCTCATAACGCTGATAAGCGGTTGAGTTAGCGGCGAAAAAGTCAATGTCGTAATCAACGTAAACGTTCAGCCAGCTATTAGACAAATCCCACTGGTTTTGACCTACTGCAACCAGACCACCGAAGGCAAATGTCAGTTCACAGTTGGCGATGCCGCTTGAACAGAATGTACCAAACAACTGGTCGCGACCATCATTAAATTGAGAGAAACGACCCACACCAGTCAGCGATGCACCAAATGCTGGAGCGGTTGCAACTGCACTGCTTGCAATGATGGTTGAAACACCACCCGCAGTACCGTAATCACCATCAGTGAACCATTGCTGGAAAGACACATCGGCAATATAAGGGTTAGATGGCGTAGACGCGTCCCATGTGATACCGCCAGCGTCTATTTCACCAGACACGGCAGAAAAACTAAGAGCGGCAAGTGATAATGCACCAAAGGCTTTAACGAACTTCTTCATAATAACTTCCTAATAATCGTTATGGAACTGTCAGACCTAGATAATGCACCTATTGTGCCAAACTTGAAAATAAATTTTATCTGATTGTTTTTTATAATTTTTTTATAATTCTGTTTTTTGCTGCGCGAGGACCTCCCAGCTTCTTTGTAAAAATCACTGACACCTCGAAGAGCTCGCATTACCCGATGCCACCGACTTTCACTTTAAGTTCCTGCAAACGCTGCTGCTGGCGCTTTGTATCCGCTGTCAGGGACTGTAAAATTTTAAACGCCGCACTGTTATTTCCCTTAGCCATAAGCACTTCTGCCAGATTCATCTGTACATCTGCGTCATCAGAAAGCACTCGGGCGGCTTCTTGCAGCAGGGGTTTAGCACGATCTGCGTCGCCGTTTTTAAATAACGCCCACCCAAGCGTATCCTTAATCTGTGGTATCCGCGGTGCTATGTCGTGGGCTTGTTCAGCCAAGGCTAAAGCCTCAGAATATTGCTGTAGCCTGATTTTCAGGTTTGCATAATTGTTAAGAGTCAGTGCGTGTCCAGGATAACGTTGTAAAAACGCCAGATACTTTTTCTCTGCCAGAGTGTACATCTCATTATGCATATAAAATTCAGCAAGGGTATGAAACTCCATCCTTGGCGCTTCCAATTTCGCAAACTCTGCTTCCAGCATGTCTGCCGCCTCTGACGCCTTCCCTGTGTTCTGAAGAGCAATTGCCAGCAGAGAAGCAGCCTCAAAAGCTGGCTCTGACTGGTAATACTCTCTGAGTTTCTGCTCTGCAAGTTTATAACTGCCTTGTGACAGCGCAAGCTCACCTTCCAGACGCGCCAGTAATGCCCCTGCTGCGCCGTATTCTTTAGCATTTTTCAGTGCCTGGCTCGCTGCCTCGGTCTGCCCTGTTTTGGTCAAGAAATTCACTTTCAACAATGCCAGTTGTTTATTTTGCGGAAATTCCACCAACGCCTGGTCCACAAGTGCCAGCGCGCTATCAAATTCTCCGGTCAACTCTTCAAGACCAATATCACGTAACCACAACGACAATATATTACTGTGACTGTTGCGCAATTCGCGGAATACTGTTTTCGCCTTCGCGTAATCTCCGGCCTGTACGTATGCATCACCCAATACAACCTGGCCAATCAGCGGCATCTGCGTATCAGGCATCGTGGTCAGAATGTCGATAGCCTTGCCATGTTGCCCAATCGTGCGCAGGTATTCTGCCAATACAACCTTGGGCTCCGGTAGTTGCGCAAATTGCTGCTGATGTTGCTCCAGGAAGGGAACAATACTGTCTGTCTGACCTGCTTGCTGCTTAATTCTGATGAACTCTGATAGAGCCTGAATGTTTGCCGGTGCAAAGGTCAGTACCTGTTCTGAGAACTTAAGTGCCTGCTCCCATTTGCCTTGTTGCTGATAGAGTTTAACCAAGTAGTGGTGGGCACCTAAATGATGTTCATCGGCGTCAATTGCAGCCAACAGCGCTTTTTCTGCCTTAGCCTGCTGCCCGCTTGCCTGATGAATTACGCCCTCCAGAGCTAGTCCGCTTGCGGCGTCACTCTGTTGCCATTGACGGGCAACATCCAGTGCTTTGGATGTCTCCCCCTGATCCAGATAAGACTCGGCTAACACGACCCAACCTTGCTGCAAACTGGCATCGCCAGCAAGGGCTGCCTCGATGTCTGCCACACCGGACTGGTCGTCACCCACAAGTTTAATCAGTCCTTCGGTCAGTCTGAATTGCGCATTCTCCTGATTCGCTTCACTGGCCCTGGAAAGGTACGCCTCTGCCGTTTTAAGATCACCCTGCTCGGCTATTTGCAACCCAGCTGAGGCAAAGAGACCGGCATCGGTCTCGTTCACCAGTTTTAACTCGTCCAGAGTTTGCCTGGCTTCATCGGTATAACCCAGCATCAGTTGAACCTGGGCCAGCAAGCGGTGCACATCATGTCCTTTACCCAGATCCGTCGACGCCCGCTTAAGGTAACGATAAGCCGATTCAAATTGATTCAACTTAAACGCACTGACGCCGGCAATTATTTGCGCCAGTTGAATATCCATACCGTTCTGAATGGCTTTTTCAGCCAAGGGCAGTGCACTGGTAAACTGCTGTTGAACAAAGTGAAGTTTGCTTTTTAACAGATTGGCATAGGGGTTTTCCTTACTCAGCGCCAGCAGCTTGTCGAGATTGTTTGAGGCAGCGGCATAGTCACGGGCATTAATGAGCGCTTCAACCAATTGAAAACGAACCGGATGTAAATTGGGAATGGCCTCTACTACAGCCTGATAGTGCTTGGCGGCATCCTCAAAACGGCCTTGCCGAAAAGAAACCAGCCCCTTTAAAAAATCTTTCTCCACCTGCAATGCGTTATCGGAAAATCCATCAATGGCCTTTTGTGCCTCCTCGGGTTTACCTTCCACCAACGTTCTATAAGCAGTAGCAATGAGTAAATTATCTCCTGTCAGCGACGCGGGAAAGGCCAGCCATTGTTCAGGTTGTGGGCTCAGACGAAGTGACGAGATATAGGCAAACAGATGAATAATCTGACGAGCCGGTTCAGCCAACGGCGGGTGTTTTTCGTAGAGACTAATAACATTACCGTAATCCCCCTGATAGTAGTACGTTCTTGCCAGTAGCGGCATGGCAATGTTCTGATCTGCATCAAGCGTTAACGCCCGCAGCAGCTCTTTCTCTGCGGCCGGGAAATCGTTTTGATTAAAGTACAACTCCCCCAGTAAAAGTCTGGCAAGCCCCATATCCGGGGCCTGTGATAAAGCATTTTTAAGTTCAACGACGGCGGCTTTGTCTTCCCCATCCGCGATCTTCCTCTGCGCGCTGGTCATATATTCCTCTGCCGTTTTTTGACTGCAGGCAGATAACCCCAAAGTCATGGCCAGGGTGACTGCAGATAATGTCGCTTTATTCATGAGCATTCCTTTAAATTTAAAGAGGACGGCTAATTTGCCATCCGAGAGCACGTGTTCACCCGCAGAGACAGGTGCTTAGAATCGGCTAAACAGGCCCCGAGTATCCACCACAACCTTGGTATTGATGTCATTGCTACTCAGCGCCTTAAAGGGTTTGTGATCCACCAGCACCACCAACACATTCGCCTGTTCCAGCGCTTGTTGAAGACTGACCAGGCGCACATTTTTGCCTTTCAGGCGCTCTGGTAAAGCCTGAATATTGGGCTCAACCGCCAGAACTTCACCAATACCCGACTCAACCAGCTCTGCAGTAATATCCAGCGCCGGACTCTCTCTCAGATCATCGATGTCGGCTTTAAAGGCCAGACCAAGACAGGCTATGACCGGGCGTTTAAATTCATCTGCCGCCGCCTTCACTCTGCTGACCACGTAGTCAGGTTTGTGATCGTTGATTTCACGGGCAGTGCGGATAAGTCTTGCCGACTCAGGTGCTGAGTCGACGATAAACCAGGGATCCACAGCAATACAATGGCCACCTACACCTGGTCCCGGGCTTAAAATGTTGACTCTGGGGTGACGATTTGCCAAAGCGATAAGCTCCCACACATCGATTTTCAACTCGTCACAGATAATGGAGAGCTCGTTAGCAAAAGCGATATTAACGTCCCTGAAGGAGTTCTCAGTCAGTTTTGCCATTTCTGCCGTACGGGCGTTGGTGGCGATACACTCGCCCCGTACAAAAGTTTTATACAGTGCAATGGCATTGTCACAACATTTTGGGGTGAGCCCACCGATGATGCGATCGTTAGACACCAACTCTTCCAGCACGCGTCCCGGTAAAACCCGCTCGGGACAATGGGCCACATGCACATCAGGCTCACCGTTACCCTGATCAGGGAACGCCAAATCGGGCCTGAGTGCCTGCAACCAGCCTGCAAGCTTCTCCGTTGCCCCCACAGGAGAGGTCGATTCCAGTATAATCAGATTGCCTTTTTCAAGCACAGGGGCAATGGCTTGGGCAGCTTTTTCGATATAACTGAGATCAGGCTGATGTCCTTCCTTAAACGGCGTCGGTACTGCTATCATAAACGCATCAGCGGGCTCCGGACTCATTGATGCACGCAACTTGCCCATAGTGACTGCCGCCTGCACCACCATGTCCAGATCAGGCTCAACGATATGTACCTTGCCCTGATTAATGGTATCCACCGCTTTTTGCGAAACATCAATACCAATCACCTCTATGCCGCGAGAGGCAATCACCGCAGCGGTGGGTAATCCGATATAACCCAGACCAATCACTGAAACTTTGTTAAACGCCATAATATTCCTTACCTGTTCTTGTATCCGCTACTATATGACTCTTCGCCACTGCGCTCTATTTATTTTAACGATAAGACGGGATGATCACCGCCCAATCCTGTATTTGGTTATGCCTATTGATATTCCGGCACGCGGTTAGCCAGGACAATGACTCTCGTATCGAATCCCTGGACTACTTTATTTTTTAAGTCGCCAGGACCTAAAGGTTTTTTAAATATTGGGCAAAATCCTGACCCAATTGTGGATGGCGCAACGCGTATTCCACATTCGCCTTCATGTAGCCGAGTTTGCTGCCGCAATCGTGGCTTTTTCCTTTCATATAATAGGCATCCACCTGCTCTGATTTCATCAAGCCAGCAATGGCATCGGTCAGCTGAATTTCATCGCCGGCACCTGGCGGAGTCTGCTCCAGACAGCCCCAGATATTTTCCGACAGCACATAGCGCCCTACTACGGCAAGATCAGAGGGCGCTTTCTCAGCTTCAGGCTTTTCCACCACTTGCACAATAGCAGAAGATTCACCCGGTTTGAGTGCATGCCCGTTTAGGTCAACGACACCAAACTGGCTGATTTTTTCATGGGGCACCTGCTCCACCATAATCTGATTAATGGCAGTTTGCTCAAAGCGCTTCACCATTTCCGCCATGTTCTCCTGGGTAAGGTCACTGGCAGCATCGTCAATCAGCACATCAGGTAACACCACGGCAAAGGGACTGTTCCCCACCAAAGGTCGGGCACATAAAATGGCATGCCCCAGCCCCTTCGCCACCCCCTGACGTACATGCATAATGGTCACGTTTTTAGGACAAATGGCCTGCACTTCATCTAATAGCTGACGTTTTACCCGCTTTTCCAGTGTCGCCTCGAGCTCAAAACTGGTGTCAAAATGGTTCTCGATACTATTTTTACTGGCGTGGGTTACCAGTACAATCTCAGTGATTCCCGCAGCAATACATTCTGCGACAACGTATTGAATCAAGGGCTTGTCTACCACTGGCAGCATTTCCTTTGGGATGGCTTTGGTAGCAGGTAACATTCTGGTGCCCAGCCCGGCTACCGGAATGACCGCTTTGGACACCTTTTTCACAATAGTTTTCCTTGCAGGGATTTCCCCCGCCCTATGCCATAATAATCGAATCCCATTGCAGCCAGTTGATCCGGCTCATACAAATTGCGGCCATCAAAAATAACCGGGGTGGAAAGCCGTTCTTTTATCAGTTCAAAATCTGGCGCTTTAAACATTTGCCATTCAGTACACACCACCAGGGCGTCAGCGCTATTGAGAGCGCTTTCTTTGGTCCCAACCAGTTGTAAGTCATCCCTGTGCCCATAAATGCGCTGAGCTTCGTCCATGGCTTTGGGATCAAAGGCCTGCACCTTCGCACCCTCTTGCCATAGGCTTTCCATCAGCACTCTGCTGGAGGCTTCACGCATATCATCCGTATTCGGTTTAAAAGACAGTCCCCATAAGGCGATCGTCTTGCCTTTGAGGTTCTCCTTAAAGTGAAGACGCAAATACTCGAATAACTTCTCTTTCTGAGCATAGTTAACCGATTCCACCGCTTCGAGAATTCTGGCCTGATAGCCAACCCCATTGGCGCTGCGCACCAATGCCTGAACATCTTTCGGAAAACAGGAGCCGCCATAACCGCAGCCTGCATAAATAAAGTGATAGCCAATACGGGCATCGGAGCCAATTCCCCGGCGCACATTTTCAATATCGGCGCCAAAGCGCTCCGCGAGATTAGACATCTCATTCATAAAACTGATTTTGGTGGCCAGCATACAATTGGCAGCATACTTGGTCAGTTCAGCACTGCGAATGTCCATCACAATAATTTTGTCATGGTTGCGATTAAAAGGAGCATAGAGCTCACGTAAGGTTTTCTCCGCCTTCTCAGAGTCGGTACCAAGAATAATGCGATCCGGGCGCATGCAGTCACTCACCGCCGCGCCTTCTTTCAGAAACTCAGGATTGGATACCACGTCAAAGCTTGCGCTTTCACTTGTCTGTACTTGTATGAGCCGTTCTTTAACCTTATCGGCAGTACCCACCGGCACCGTTGATTTGTTAATCACGATTTTATGACCCTGGGCAAACTCAGCAATGGAGCTGGCCACTTCCAGCACATACTTAAGGTCCGCCGAGCCGTCTTCATCGGGAGGCGTTCCAACAGCAATAAAAATGACTTCTCCGTGCTCAACTCCCACCTTTGCTTCACTGGTAAAACTGAGACGCCCTGCCTCAAGGTTGCTTTTTACCAGAGTCTCCAGACCGGGTTCATAGATAGGTATGCCTCCCTGGTTTAAAAAGTCCACCTTACTTTGATCCACATCCACGCACACCACTTTGTGACCCACTTCAGCCAATACGGCGCCCTGAACCAGCCCCACATATCCCACACCGAATACGGTGACTTTCATAATCTTCCTCTGTACTACACGTTATTTATTTCAATGGTACTGCAGGTTTATTGCTGCTTAATGATATCTGCGATGCGTGCACATGCCTTGCCATCGCCATAGGGATTATGGGCGACACTCATGGCGCTGTAGGCTTCTTCGTTATCCAGTAACCTCGCGGCCTCTTCGACGATGAGCTGAGTATCGGTTCCCACCAGTTTGACGGTACCCGCTTGGACGGCTTCTGGGCGCTCAGTGGTATCACGCATCACCAGCACAGGTTTACCCAGTGACGGTGCCTCTTCCTGTATACCGCCTGAATCGGTCAGAATCAGATAGGACCGGCTCATCAGGTAAACAAAAGGCAGATAGTCCTGCGGGGCAATCAGATGCACATTTTTTGCGTCACTGAGAATGCGTTCAACTGGCTCTTTGACATTAGGGTTAAGGTGCACCGGATAGCAGACCTGGACATCACCACGGTCAGATAAGGTTTTCAGGGCCTGACATATTCTTTCAAATCCCCCTCCAAAACTTTCCCGCCGATGACCTGTTACCAGAATCAGCTTTTTCTTATCATCCAGAAAGCTAAATTGACGTGCAAAGTCTTCGCTCAGACTCTTATCTTCATCAATCCGCTCAACAACTTGTAATAAGGCATCAATAACCGTATTGCCAGTGACATGAACCTGATTCTTTGGCACATTTTCAGCTAATAGATTATCCGCTGAACCCTGAGTCGGGGCAAAATGCAGGGCGGTCAACGCACCGGTCAGTTTACGGTTGCATTCTTCCGGCCAGGGGCTGTAAATATCACCGGTCCTTAAGCCCGCTTCCACATGTCCTACAGCAATTCGCTGATAAAAAGCGGCCAGCGATGCTGCAAAAGTCGTGGTGGTATCCCCGTGCACTAACACCAGGTCTGGTTTGGCTTCAGACAAAACGGTTTTTAGTCCCAGAAGAGCGCGACTGGTAATGTCGTAGAGATCCTGGCCCGGTTGCATCAGATCCAAATCGTAATCAGGTTTCAAATCAAAGAGCTGGAGTACCTGATCCAGCATCTGCCGGTGCTGTGCGGTCACACAGACCTGCACGTCAAACTCAGGTATCTTCTTTAACTCCAATACCAGCGGGGCCATTTTGATGGCCTCAGGCCGTGTGCCAAACACCAGCAGGATCTTTTTAAAACGCATAACTTTCCCTTTTTACTTTCTGCCTCATAAGGCCCCAATGCCAGTGGGTTAAAACCACGCTGATTTCGGTTACCTTTTCGCTCGACCTTGGCAGGCAATGCATGTCAACACGCTAAACTTTTTCTTCCACAAAACGGCACAAACTGCCAAATGTCTCAAAGGTCTCGGCACTGATTTCATCATCATCCACCACGATACCCAGGTTTTCTTCAATGGCGGTCAGTACAGACACCACTGCCATAGAATCAAACTCCGGGATGGCGCCCAGCAGCGGCGTATCACTTTCAAATTCGGTATCTGCAGGCATCTGCAACACTTCAACCAAAATATCTTTAACAAGAGCGGCTACATTCATGGCTAAACTACCTGTATGCTAACTTTTCATCCTGTATGGTTACCAGGGCCTATTTAACCGGTTTATTGTTCCATTATTTCACGGTTTTAGAAACCGCTTTACCTGTATGAAGAGGGATTATTCAGATATGGTCACGTTTTTTCATCATCTTGTCAGCATTAATGCGATCCGTGTTCCGCAAAAATGTGCCCTGCGCTTTAAGCAACAGGACTTCAGTTACCTTCAGCTGAACCATGAAACGAACCGTTTTGCTGCGGGTATTGCAGGACTTGGCCTGACTCGCCACGACCGGGTGGGTGTGTTTTTGCCCAAAACGCCGGGAAATGTATTCAGCTTGTTTGGTACCAGTGCAGCAGGTGGTGTATTTGTCCCAATTAATCCGGTACTCAAGGCACCACAGGTACAGCACATTCTTAATGACTGTGATGTTAAAATACTGGTAACCAGCTCCGACAGACTAAAAATCCTCGCGGAAGTGCTTGATGACTGCCAGGCGCTGGAGCACATCATCCTTACCGACAAGTTGCCCGAGAACTGGCAGGGACAGGCAACACTGCACCTATTCAACGCCCTGACAGAAGATACCACACCGTCACCCCCTGTTACGGATCAGGACATGGCAGCCATTTTGTACACTTCAGGCAGTACCGGTAAGCCAAAAGGCGTGGTGCTTTCTCACCGTAACCTGGTGTGTGGCGCTCACAGCGTTTCCAGCTACCTGGAAAATTGTCAGGAAGATGTCATTCTTGCTCTGCTACCACTGAGCTTTGACTACGGGTTGAGCCAGTTAACCACTGCGTTCTTTGTGGGGGCCACTGCAGTATTGATGGATTTCTTATTGCCGAACGATGTGGTCAAAGCCGTCGAGCGTTACAGTGTTAGCGGATTGGCGGCAGTACCACCTCTGTGGCAACAATTGCTCAAAGCCAACTGGCCTGAAGAAACCGGAAAAAAATTACGTTATTTCACCAACTCCGGTGGCGTCATGCCCGGCGTGACACTTGAAAAGCTGCGCCACACCTTTCCCAATGCCAGCCCCTATCTTATGTACGGACTGACCGAAGCCTTCCGAAGTACTTACTTACCGCCAGAACTTATTGAGAAGAAGCCCGGTTCCATGGGCAAAGCCATCCCCAATGCAGAAGTCATGGTCGTGCGCCCCGATGGCACTGAGTGTGAGCCGGAAGAGCCCGGTGAACTGGTGCATCGGGGGCCTCATGTCAGCCTCGGATACTGGAATGCACCGGAAAAAACGGCAGAACGTTTTAAGCCAGTCCCTAAACCTGTAAACGGCCTGGTGCTAACTGAAATGTCAGTCTACTCAGGTGATACAGTCAAAAAAGACAGTGACGGCTTTTTGTATTTTGTCGGACGCAAGGATGAAATGATTAAAACGTCGGGCTATCGCGTCAGCCCTTCCGAAATCGAAGAGGCCTGCTATCAGGCCAGTGATGAGGTGGCAGAGGTGATTGCAACCTCAGTGGCCGACCCTGAATTGGGGCAGGCCATCGTCGTTTTCGTGGCCCTTAAACAACCAGAGTCTATGGACGAAGGCTCACTACTGACAAAATGTAAGAAAAATCTGCCTAACTTTATGCACCCCAAATATCTGGAAATTCGGGAAAGCCTGCCCAGAAACCCCAATGGTAAGGTAGACAGGGCATTACTGGCACAACAGGCAAAGGAAAACTACTCCCATGAATAAACCCGCAGTGACACATCAGATAATGGACCAGTTCGATCATCAGACAGATCAGTTGCTGATTGGCGGAAAAACTCTGGATCAGATCGCCACATTATTGGATAAACAGGTCTTCTACGCCTACGACAAAGCAGTCATCGCCGCGCAAATCGCCAAATTCCGGCAGTATGCCCCTACGCCAATAAAATTGCATTTTGCTATCAAGGCCAACCCTTTGCCTGCGCTGGTTCAGTATGTCGCGCCTTTGGTGGATGGTCTGGATGTAGCCTCACAAAAAGAGTTGTTAATTGCTCTGCAGACCAGCATGCCTGCAGAAGAAATCAGTTTTGCCGGGCCGGCCAAAGGCGAGCAGGAAATTCGCGCGGCCATTATCGCCGGTGTGACCCTGAATATTGAATCAGAGCTGGAACTGGAGCGGGCCATTCAAGCGGGACAATTGCTCAATAAACTCCCACGCATTGCTTTCAGAGTTAACCCGGCCTTTGAGTTAAAAGCTTCAGGTATGAAAATGGCCGGAGGGGCTAAACAATTTGGTATAGACGAAGAACGCCTGACTGAGCTACTACCAAACCTTGATTATAGTGAAATCGATTTTCAGGGTTTTCATATTTTCTGTGGTTCGCAGAATCTCAAACCCGAAGCACTGATCGAAGCTCACACCCAAACCTTTGCGCTGGCCGAAAAGCTGGTTGGGTTGTGTCCGGTACCGGTAAAATCAATCAACCTTGGCGGAGGTTTCGGCATCCCCTACTTCGCCGGTGAACGTCGTCTTGATCTGATGCCAATTGGTGAAAACCTAAAATCCTTGTTGGCAGAGACCTCCATAGACTTAAAGCAAACCGAGCTGGTCATGGAATTGGGTCGCTACCTGGTTGCAGAGGCCGGTGTCTATGCCTGTAAAGTCACTGATATCAAAACCTCTCGGGGGCAGACCTTTGTAATGACCAACGGCGGATTACATCATCACCTGTCCAATTCGGGTAACTTTGGTCAGGTAATCCGTAAAAACTACCCGGTGGCGCTAGCAAATAAGCTGGGTCAGGAAGCCAACACACAGGTCAATGTGGCCGGTCCTTTATGCACGCCGCTGGATTCCCTGGCCGACAGAGTCTGGTTACCTCAGCCTGAAGTGGGTGACTGGTTTGTGGTCTATCAGTCCGGGGCCTATGGTGCGACGGCCAGCCCGCAGGACTTTCTCGGTCATCCCCATGTGGCTGAAATTTTACTTTAAAAAAACAAACGCTGACTCAGGCCCATTATTGTTCATGTTTGGTGTCTGTTTCAGCTTTTCCGATAAAAATGAGGCTTAGTAAACCTAAATAAAAAAGCAATGACACTCTCGCCGAGTCTAATGGTGTGCCAAATACCCCCACAATCGCCACTCCAACAATGCCAGAAAAAATAGCTGCGGACGCTGTTGGGGTTTCCCGGTAGGCCTTTATCAGCGCAACCCCAAACATTGATAAAAGCAACAGTAATCCGGCAATTCCTTGGTCGTAATACCATTGAAGATAAGTATTTTTAATATGCCATGGTAAATGCACAAAATCATTGTAAAAGAACCAGTGATCACTGCCCTGAGCGAATTCAGCATTGTGCAACAGTGGCTGGCCTTCTAACCACAGTTGCAATTCATGAATCTTAACAACGGTTCCTGCAGAGTAATTCTTAACATGAAAGAAAGCAGGCCAGCTTGTGAAGATTGTCCCCTTCCCTACATTGCCAGAGGTTAACGTTAAGCTAAGCTCGGAAGGCTCTGAGTTGAGTTGGGGACTCTCCGAATTGGTAAAATACGCACCACTACACTGCCTCGCCGTGTTACTCGCGAATATGACATTGCGCTCACACAGATATACACCCAGCCTAGCGTTCTCTGGGTTGTGAATTCTGGCAGTGACACGCAGTTGAGTCCCTGGATGAATCGCGACGCGCTGTGCAACAGCCATATCATGTCCGCCACCAAGTAACATAACACCACCACCAGCGGAGCGCTGAATGTCAAAACTGCCTGTTTCTTTGAGGGATTCAGGGTTGTGTAGCAAATAGTTTCGCGGAAAACTTCCAACGCCATTGCCGAAAATCAATGTTTTTGCACTCTGATCGCCGCTCGCTAGCACCCGACTCCAATGAGAAAAACGGGTGTTGAGATCTTCGCTTATATTTTCCAGTCGACTCCCCATCTGATAACCGCCAAACATCTGCTTGGTCAGCACCAACGCCGGACCCAGCACTATGATCGCAATAAATAATTGCTTTGCAGGCAGACGTCGTAGACGTTCTGCCAGCAGTAGCGTTGACACCGGCACTAGCACACAAGCCGCAGTGAGTATTGCTATGCTACTAGCCTCTACCTCTATCCACTTGTGATTGAAATGATTGATTATTAACTGATAGATGGCAAAACCGATGCCGAGTGCCAAAAGCAACCGCTTTACCCAAAAGCTATCAGTTAACAGCATCACCATTGCCGCACCGAGTAGTGTCATCATAAGAATGGCGATGCCTACATTACCGGTTACCTGGATCGCCATGAACAGGGTCATTAGAAACAAAAGCGCTGGCATCAACCAAGGTTTTAGATTTTCGCGGGTAAAAAAGCAGCTGTTTTTCAGGTAGAGTGACAGAAATAAGATGATACTCAAGAAAACAGCAACGTAAGTCGTTCGGGTAAAACCAACGAAGGTAACATAAAGCAGACATATCAAAGCACCTGCTGACAATGCCTTTAATAAACCTGATTTTAACGTCAGTCCCCAAAGCACAATCGGCAACGAGAGAACAATAACACCATCAATGACTTCCCCGCCGGTATGCATCTCACTGAATAACCCGGTGGTTCTGTAAGAGCTGCTTGAATCTAGAAGGGTATTGATAAACCCGTAGCCGAAGCCCTGGTTAAACAACACCGAAAGCACACCTCTCTCCCAGAGAATAGTGATAAACATTACAAAACAGGCTGCTGCAACGCCAGTAACAAGCCAGTGCGAAAACGCCTGCTGTGTGTTCCGTTGCTGCAAAACAACCGGTAAAAGGAGTGCTGCCCACAGTAGGCTTTTTGCCAATTTGGCACCATATACTTCAAGGTAGTACGGATTGTGCCATTGCGAACTGTCAATATATGAGAGCAGCTGCCAGATATGAGACTGCCAGGCTGACAAGGCGATATATGCACCGGCTAACATCCATGCCCACCTATGGACGCCCCAAGATGGAAAGTGGACATCTCTTCGAAACCAAAACCAACCGATGGTCAGCCAGATAAGAAAGTCCCACTCAGAGATCAGAAACCGACCACTAGACTGCGTCAGGTCCAGGCTTATCCCGACAATGGGAAAGACCAGAAGCCAACTCAAAGGGTATCTCTGGAGTACAAGTAAATACAAAGCAGAAAAAACCAATATGGCTTCGTTGAATATCGGGAAATAGACAATACCGTAGAGCGCCAGTAGCAGAAAAATAAGTCCAATACCCATCGCCATCGCTTCTGTCCATGTTTGTGGGCGAACTTCCGCTATTCTCATTAATAACCTCTGCGTGTAAGCTATCATCTGGTTTCAGTTTTTTAATGGTTTATGCGCAATTCAGAGCTTGTTCTAGTATCTCTGCTTTCCTGGTTAATTGCTATCTCGCTAGGCTTTGGCGCAATTTTCCTGGGCAAAGGAAAACCGCCATTTATTCAGGCAGAACACGCTTTGAGTACCGCACCGAAAAGGATTTCGACGTCTCTCACAAAGCAAAGTCCCAAACTATTGGAAGCCTCGACAGACGCCAAAGTAGAGCACTATCTCAGCAGTTTCAACAGAGCCCCCGACTCCTTTTGTGACAAACAAAACCTGAAAAATGTGCTTGCCTGCCTTGCATTTCGTAAAGATGCGAACACGTTGAACAGATTAAAACAGATCGCTGAGCGTCAACAAATAGTCCCCTGCACTGCGGCGGGCAATCGGAACCGCTCCTGGCAACTAGCACTGGCCTTAGATCAAATGAAACATCTTGCTCCTGAACGAGATTACCGATTGCTAGAAGAGAAACTCACTAAGTCACTAAAACAGTGTCTGGAGGTGCTCGATGGCGGCAGCGCATCACTATGGCATGGACGCTTTTCAATTGGTGCCGAATCATTCTTGGTTGCAGCTAGCTTGTCTGAGCCGAAAGAGTTACTTGATAGAGCTTTCTATCACTTTGACCAGAGTGTGCAAGCTCTGGAACTGACAGAGGGCTGGCCCGGAGGATACAACTACTGGATCCAGAACAGAGGTTTAACTTTTTTCCTTGCCGTTCAGACCTACCTCAGAAGTGGCGAAGATTCACTCTATAAGTCGAGATTACTTAGACTCGCTAAACGCAACGCGCTCTGGCACATATATATGACGCGGCCAGATGGACAAATACAGCCAACCGGCGATGAGGGTAGTCGTGTCGACCTCAAAGATGAGAGTAAAAAGGTCATCGACTTATTGGCAAAAATCACCCGCTCCCCTGAGACAGCGACCTTCGCGGATTATATTCAACAACGGCATGGCAGAGCTAGCTACCATCCAAGTTATTACTGGCTAATTCCATTTGTATACGACCCCAGCGTAGAGTTCTTGCCTACGAAAAATAAGGGGTTAAGTGTTTTCGATGGCTGGCTTCCTAACAACGAGATATTCGGCGAAGCCTACTTTAATCAGATCATTTTAAGAACGGGATGGGGCTCTGAAGACACTTTTGTGCTTATAAATGGTGGCCAGCAATTTAGTCATCACCAGCATGCAGACGCAGGTCACTTTACTTACTTTTCCGACGGCGAACCGATTGCAGTGGATGGTGCGTTCTATAATGGCGTTCTTAAAAAAAACCGCCTCTATTACGGTATTCGTAGCAACTCAAAGAACCTGATCAATCTATCCACAGCCGACACTAATTATCAGCCCACACATAGATTCAAGCAACGCGTTGAAGACGGTACTCAAAACCTTTCTATGCCTCATGGTAGCGCTGTGATATCAGTACAGGACTGGCTTGAAACAAACCGAAGAAGTGGCAAACACCATCGCAGTAACTTAATCCAGTTTGATCACCAGTTTCCCGCCACAGTAGTGCTTGATTTAAGCCCTGCGTATTTCTCAGACAAGGTAGTGACCGGTCGTGTTACTCGCTCCTTTATGATGGATGAAAAGGGAAGCTTAAGAATAAAAGACAGCTTTAAAGGTATATCCGGAACCATAGTCAGCCATTTGAATCTTCCAAGCCTGACGGACTCAAGATGCATTGATAATGATATTGAAGGGATACCAGTAACACCAGACTTACAATTACGGATTAAGATTGATGGATTACCTGCTTGCGCTAGCACTTTCACTCAACATTTTTCCAATACATTAACTGAACATCTGGAACAGCAAAAAGAACTCTCAAAAGGTAGAGCTTGGTCTGATGGTGCATTTAGTGTCATGAACGCGGCGATCTATGGTAATGATCAGTTAACAGAGATTGAGTTTATTTTTTATAGAAATATTAACAACGGAATACCCTAGGTCAGCTCAAATAAATTTCGCTTTCGCTTTTTAACTTGCACATTACTCAGAACTGGAAATAAAAAAACCGCTTCACCACTCGATAGCGAAAACAACACATGTAGCAAACCCAGTAACGCGCCAGATTGCGGCCATACTGGCCGTACCTTGCACCATTCCATGAGTATCTCGACTTGTCTTGGAGGAGCGTAATGTAAGAATATGGCCCCTCCCAATATAATGAAAGGCCAGAGCCCAAAAGAAGACCGCTGGTGTGTAAGGTTGGTAGCCATAGAATTCAGGTAAGAAAGTGCTGCAGATATATCATTTGCTCTAAACAATATCCGAGAAAAACCACAAAATTAGACTCAACCCTGCAGCATGCCACGAATAGCAAAAAAGGTTACAAGTGGTTTCTGACTGAGCTATCCAAGTTTTATAACCAGTTTGAAGATCTGGTGGATTTCGATGCCGAGCTGTTTACCAATGTTAATCGCTCCGAAGTGCACACATCCGGAGTCGAATGGCGAGGCAGTGGGCAACTGAACGAGTGGCTCAGTGTCAGCCTGGATTTTGCCTATCTGGATATTGATGTTAAAGATAGCGTCAGCCATCTGCGTAGACGCCCGAAATGGTCAGGCGGTATTCAGCTTGTTGCACAGCGGGACAGCATTAACATCACGCTCTCTGCCGACTCCCGTGGCGATTTCTACGACAGTTCCATACCCACCGGTGAAATCCTGCTGAGCGGTTACACCGAAGTGGCCTTAGCGGCCCGCTGGCACCTGAGCAACAACCTTAGCTTTAGCCTGAGTCTGGATAACCTTCTGGATAAAAACTTCCAGCAATCGGTAGGCTTTATCGACCCGGGTCGTCAGGCCAGAGCGGGCATCCGGTATCGTCTGTAAACCTAACACCATTTGATCAAACCCATACCTGCTCGGGGTATGGGCTATCTGCCAAGTCCTGATTTCAGTTTATCCCATTGCGCCTGTGATTGGAGCAACCCTTCGTTATTTTCCCGGATTATTGTCTCGATAGTATGTTCGTTCAAGCGATGACCAAAGTTATCTGGCTCGCCCGATTTCATGCGCCGTAATATTAAATCCCCCACATCTGATTTGTAGTGGGCGGGCTCCCAATAGAACTCCATTTCCTGATGTGGGGTGGATACGGGCACCGGCTCAAGCGTGTACTGACTAAACCCACTGAAATCCCAGAGCTCTATTGATTCGGCATGGTTATTCAAAGCTGCAAGGTAAGTTTTCCACCTCATAAAGTCCTGCCAGTAACCTTTTTCTGCCAACACCTGAAGGTACGAGTAATGATAAGGGCTGGTAAAAATAGTCAGACGGATATCAGCATTATTCAGAGTACTTATAAAAGTACGCAGCTTCGAAAATTCTCCCGAATCGCCCTGCTCGGGCTCGAATACAAGATTATCCTTGTTGAGCCGCTGTTCTATTTCATCCAGTTTTTGATTAAATAAAGGAATCACTCCCTCCAACTTTACAATCTGCCGATACTCTTGAGCCGTATTGAATCCCATAGAGGTTATGCTGCTGACCTCCGAATCCTGCGAAAAAAGGGTTCTGATGGTTGCTGAGAGTGCATCCAGAGATAGGGTCATTGCCATCTTTTCCTTCAGCATAAACCATTGAGTCTGTTCGCTATTCTCCGAACGCAGATAAGGTAAACGGCTGTTATAGTCAGCCTTAGCGGAAGATTGAGCGTGGGACGATTTCGTCGACAGAAAATCCAGGAAGTCCACACTGAGAATCACTTCTTTTACCGAGTTGTTTGCATGAATAACATTCAGCCCGTAGTCCAGCTGCATCGCCAAACTCGCACCCGGCATCCCCAAATTGTAAACCCGCCCCGACTCAAACAACTCATGTTTAGGATCGATTCCCATCTCAATTCTGGAGTTTCCTAGCAGCAACACCTGCGGTGCCGCCTGAACACTGCGATAAGCTTTAGAAATCCTAGAGCGATTTCCGGCCTCAGGCTTAGTCGCATTGATACCCTGATAAACCGGCGACCAATACATTCCGAAAGGATCAACGACCCAATTAATTAGCCCTATTGAGGCTAAAACACATGAGAACGAAAGCGCAAAAATCAGAATAAACCTCATTGATAGTCCTTAGAACTGGAAGTACAAAAATTCACTGACCTGCGAGAGAGTCAGTACTGCCAGCGCAGCCATTGCTCCAGTTGCGACAGCCCAATACCAGGTTACTCTGAAGCCTTTTCCTTCTGTGGCAGATATCAGTGGCCAAAACGTTGCGGCTCTGGCATAACACAATGAACTTAACGAGCCCTGGTAACGGGCAAATAGATCCTGAACATTAGGCAGCAACACCACTGCAAAAAGTAACACCGCGTTCCAAAGCCAGGTTTTCATAAAGATTTCGCCTCCACCATTAGGTGTTGAAATACCAAGCGAATTGAACAGATCAGTTAGCCCCAATCTGACCGCTATACCGTTGGGTACAGCGATTCCATTCATACCTGCCATGCTTTGCAGCATACCCGTGGCGCCATCCAGGGTTACCGCTCTGAAAAATACCCATCCCACCACAACACAAAGCATCGTTACCAACCAGGAAATAAAAATATAAAGGCCCTCCTTCCGGACTCCTTCAGCCAAATTAGCTGTCACTCGCTGCCAGCCATGGTTGATGGCAAGATAGAACCCGTGTAACGCGCCCCAAATCACAAAGTTCCAGCCTGCTCCGTGCCACAAACCACCTAGAAGCATGGTAATAAACAGGTTGGTGTAGCGTTTCGTTTCACCCTTGCGGTTCCCGCCAAGAGGTATATAGATATAGTCTCTGAGAAAACGTGACAAGGTAATATGCCAGCGCCGCCAAAACTCGGAAATACTTGCCGATTTATAAGGCGAATAAAAATTGAGAGGTAATATGATGCCGAACATCCTAGCCAGGCCAATAGCCATGTCTGAATAGCCAGAAAAATCAAAATATAATTGGAAGGTATAGGCCAGCGCGCCGCCCCATGCCGTAAAGAAATCCACTGTCTGTCCCGCATCCACCTGAGCAAAAACAGGGTTAGCATACACAGCAACGCCATCCGCAAGCACAGTCTTCTTGAACAAGCCAATAGCGAAGATACTTATCCCAACAACAAAATGGTTCACATCAAAGCGATAACGCTCACTACGCATAAACTGTGGAAGCATTTCCTTATGATGAACGATAGGACCCGCAATCAGTTGAGGGAAGAAACACACAAAGAGCGCATAGTGAATAAACGAATACTCTCTGGTAATCCCCTTATAGGAGTCCACAAGGTAAGCAATTTGCTGGAAGGTAAAAAACGAAATCGCCAGAGGTAATAGTATTTGCCCCAGATCCCAAGACGTATCCAATGTGGCATTGATATTAAAAACAATAAAACCGGCGTACTTATAGTAAGCAATTAACGCCAGGTTCATCGCAACGCCTAGTATCAGTATGGATTTACTGCCAGAACTCCCCAGCCGCTGGCCCAACTTAAAGTTAAACACCATGGAGAAAAGCAGTAAAAGCAGGTAGACCGGATTCCACCATGAATAAAAGAACAAAGAGCAAACAACCAGTACACCTATTGCTGCCTCATTTCCCCAGCGCCTGGCACAGATGAAAAAGGCCAATAATGTCAGAGGGAGGAAGGCAAATAAAAATTCCGGTGAGTTAAACAGCATGAAGGAGTCCTTTTTATACGGCTGTCAGATGCGTTTTCCGAAGATAATAATTAGTTCTTGTCCAACTTGCTACAAACAAAACTGTAGGTAAGCTTTTCCAACTCTCGTTTAAACTCTGACGCCGAAAAAGTATGGTCAGCTTGTTCAAGTCGGTGAATCTCGCATTGCTCATTGTTTACGGCTGACCAGGCCATGTTGCCTATCACCTGCTGCTCAAATTCCCTGGCGGTGAGATCCACTCCGCTTAACACCAGACAGATTTTTCCATGAAATTTCTCAATGCCAGACTGCATGCGCTGCTGATAGCTGCCCTGCATCTGATTGTCTGTGGCCATAGAGTCCTGCACAAAACCTTTGGCGTCTTTAAGACTGCCCCCAAGGTTTATCTTCCCGCCAAGCAGTTTCTTCCAGAAATCCTTTGATAACAACCGTTGCAAATAATAGTGTCTGACCATGGTTTTACCCATTGCCGCTTCACTTCTGAGCCAGGGATTCAGCAATACCAACCCCTTAACCCTATTGTCTTTATGGGCGTAAATCATTGCTGCAGAGGCCGCATCGCACAGTCCCCAAATCACTAGCTGAGACAGGCCAGTTTCAGCGCAGAAAGCATCAATGGCAGATTTAATGTCATCACAAACTGCTTCAAAGGGCTGTTTTTGTCCTTCACTATCCCCCATGCCCCGGTAATCAAAACGCATAGACGCAATGCCCTGCGTGGCCAGCCCTCTGGAGAGCTGCACAAACTGACGATGACTACCCACCCGATATTGAGGCCCACCTACGACAATCAGCACCCCCGCTGAATGACAATTTAGTGGCTGATGGACTATCCCCAAAAGACACTGTCCATGAAGCTCAAAACTGATAGCCTTTTCCATTATCCCTGCACTCCTTTTAGACTCACCGGATACAAGTCCGGCACATCGAAGGTTTCGGGGTTCTGCCAGAATGCCGGGCAAGGAAAGGTCTGCAATTTCAGATTTGGCTCTAGCCAGTCGGCGGTTATTCGTTCTATTACCGGGGTGAGTTTGTCGGTGCCAAGTTCCAGCCAGGTGACCGGAGACTGAGCATCCGCCTCTGCTTTAAGCTGTTCAATAGAAGCCAGCAGGGTTTCATTAACGGGGTAGCCCGCCACTTCAACGGTTCCACCTTCTTTTATCCGTTGCCGCCAGTCCACTTTCTCGGCACTGCCCTTCATCATACTACTGGCTTGTTTCAGACGAAGAAACTGACTGACAAGCAACTTACCGCTGGTTACCGGCTTCCACAGTAATTGGCTGTTTATGGGTAGCGCCTGATGTAACTGCTGCTGAAAATGCAGTTGCATCAGAGCACCAAAACGCACACCCCATAAGCTAATCTGTTCAACGTCCCGGGACAGTAACCACTGCCCTGCAGTAAGGATGTCCTCCAGCCAGATATCCGTGTTGGCCTGATTAATATCCCCTTCGCTGTCACCCGTACCATAGTAATCAAGCGTACAAACAGGCAATCCCTGAGTAGCGAAGTATTGCGCCTGCTTTGCCATCACAGCCCTTGCGAGATTCATTTCCTCGAACAGCGGCGGCAGGCATAAAACTGCTCGTCTGGCTGGCAAGGTGCCACTCAGGGTAAGCAGTACTCTACCTGCTGATGAAGGAATAAAGTGACCAGACAAATTCATGAAGGCAAAAGCGAGTCGCTGAAATCGAAAAAAGGCTTCCCTTTCTCACCAATACTTATAGCCAGATAAGGCTTTCGCGTCGCGAATGTAATTTGAAAACTCCGGATTTTCAGAAAGACAACTGTACCAAGGCGCTTAGCCCCAAGTTTTTCATGTGTTGTCACCGATGCGAGATTATAGGCAGAGATGCGACTCAGGGTTGTCTGGTAACCAAGGGTGAGTAAGTCGTTGGATGCTCGCTGCCAGGTGTAGAAAAAAAGCCGGCCCAATCGATATTTCGGAACAACGTAAACATCAAAATCCCATACCTGATCTGGAGCAAGCAAGACCCGATAATTCACCTCGTCTTCATCGAATGACGTGTTAGCAAACCAGGCACATGATGCGAGTTGATCATCTTTCGTAGCCATAAGACATCGCACATTTCCATCAAATCGCTTTTTAAGTTTTTCATCCGGCCGGGGAAGCGTCATTAACATAGAGCTGAACCGCTCAGTCCATTCAAAATTAAAAGCATGGGCTCTTTTTTGTTCTTCTCGTTTCAAACTCTGTTGATAAAAGTGATAGATATAGAAACCGGATTGAGTACTTAACTTACTCAAAACAAAATGGATAAGGTAGCCGGAGCCTACCAAGAAGCCAAACTCATGATAGTTATTGATCAATTTCTGAAGCAGTGAACTCATTCATAACCCCAAATCTGATTAAGTACAAGACGTCCCATAAACCTTGATGGCTCTCTGTCCCAAGGCGTAAAACGCCTGAGCAACCAAGGCGATGTATGGTGATTAGAGGTTCCCCAATTTGTAATAACAGCGGAATCGAAATCTGCCTGCTGAACTAACTTAACGGTATTCTCATCCAAATCTTTCCCCAACATCCCGTTTGGATAAGCAAAATGTCTGACGTCTTTCCCCGTCCAGTTTTGTAACTGTGACTTACTTCTCGATATTTCCTGAAATTGTTCTTCCTGAGGCAATATTTTTAGGATGGGGTGATTGACAGTATGTGCGCCAATATTAACGCCCCGATCGGAAAGCTGCCTAATCTGCTCAGGATTCATCATCAGGGGGGCTTGTTCACTTACGTTGTTTTCCTGATAAAACCCATTAATTATCGACAACCTTGTCTCAACCGGGAGGTACTTTAGTTTTTTCAACCATGTTTCGGCCAGTGTTCGCCGTTGCGTGAAATCACTCAGAACTACGTTTTCGCCATTGAGCAATAGACTCTTACGTTGTGGATCGCTAAAGAGGTGAATGACTCTATCATTCCACATATTAACGCCTTCGCTGAAGCCCGTGGCCACATAGACGGTAGCCGGGATGGCATATTTTTCCAAAATCGGCTGGGCCACTGTCAGGTTGTTCAGATAACCATCATCAAAGGTGACACATACTGCATTGGGCAATATGCGATTAGCTTTAAGATCAGCAACAGCTCTGTCCAAAGAGACAGGGGTAAAATAGCGAGCCAGTAAGGCCATTTGCTTTTCAAATGTTTGTGTAGTGGGTAAGTCAGGTCTCAGAGGATCAGGCTTTTCCAATACCTGATGGTATACGAGGATGGATAGCTTCCCTCTTCCGAGCAATTTACCCGCCAGGGACATTCCCAAGCCAAACATAGTTATACTTCCATGCAAAAAATTAGCAGGCTGAAATTAAGCCTTTACACTGGCTAGTGTATACGAAGAATCTCGTCGACTGTACATATTTACGCCAATTACAGGTAAGAACTTGTGCACAAACTTTCAGATCTTTACACATTAACCTTGCACAGAGAATGCTATCCGCGAGAGGAAATACTCTTTTTAAAAGCAGACAACTGATTATATAAGGTATATACCAGACCCGCAGGCCTTAAACTGTTGCTTACCTGCAAGCCATACAGCTTTTGAGAGGCGCTCATCCAGTCTTGTTTGTAATTGTCAGCCCCTGTCAGGAAATCGATTTTTGCCACTTTATCCTGAGCAATAACATAGTTGAACAATTCTGCTGATAGAACGGTACCTGCACTGAACTTTGAATAGTCCTCATCATAGGCCAGTTTATAGATATAAGCGGTTTTGCCATTCACAAACCATAATTGCGCTGCTATTGGCTTACTCTGATGATATGCAATGCCGATTCTGAGCTCGCCCTTTTCATACTGATAGCGACATAAGTGATCTATGAAGTCAGGGCTCGCTTCACTATGCTTCCAACTACTGTTATACACCTGATGATAATCTGCCAGCAATTTTTCAATGTCATTATCGCTACAATCAGTCACCAGAAACGAAAAATCGCCGGCCTTTTCCATTTTGCGGCGCTTTCTCTTAATCGTGTTTTTTAACCTGCTGGAGCGGCTTGCCCAAAATGAATCAGTATCAGCGATATCATCATGAAACCAGTTCACCGAAAAATCATAAATATGCGAACTGAATCCGGCCTCATCAAAAGCTACTCGCCATGCATCGGCCTGTTGAATCGTCAATGGAAAGAGCGTAATCGTGTCGAATTTTTTAAACCAGGTGAGAGATTCTCTGACCAGCTGGCTATAGTCAGCACGGATATCTCCAACACAAAAGACATCAAACATTGGTGAGTAATAATTACTCATACTATTAAGATGTCGGATGCTAAATAACCCGTAGTCGCGTTCCATCTGCTTGAAAAACGCGTATTGCATCCCTGCTGACGTCTTACATGACAACACCCTCGTGTCGCCTTGTTGGCCTGCATAACGTTCATAGATTTCAAACCAACCTGGCCGCAGAAAAACCGGCGTATCAGGTAACAAGCATTGCACAAGATCAGATGAAGGCTGCTGATAAAGCGCCTCTATACTGGGGTGAACTTGATATCTTTCTGTCAAACCGCAACCTGGATACGAAACATTCTCAAAGGCCGCGACTGGTCAGCCACAACTCCAACACCACCATAATCCAGATCAGTTCACCATAGTAACTGGCATGACCGGACTGATAGGTGCTTAAGGCCGTATCAATGAATTCTGGGCGAAAAATTTCTCTCTTACGCAGCCGTTGCAGGCTGTCATGAGTGATTTCCTGTAATCTGGGTTGCTCTTTCATCCACACCCCGAATGGCAGCCCGAAACCGTGCTTGGATTTACTCAGCGTCTCATCAGCGAGGAAACCCCGGAAACTGTTTTTATAAAAATCTCTCAGCCTGTTACCGGGCAACTTTACGCCGGATGGCACCGTACAACTAAAATCCACCACTTCTTTTTCCAGCAGCGGATAACGCACTTCCACACCGGCTTTACGACACATTCTGGACACCTTCACCAGATCGTTATCCGCCAGTGTGAATTTCCAATCCAGATACATCATCCTTTCAACAGGATCATCAGATAGACACTGCTGATAACGATCGCGCTTGGCCTTGGCGGGTTCTTCAGTATCAACGTTGGCCAGAAAATCTTCCCGGAACATGGATTTCACATCAAAACGATTGAGAAAATTATAGGTATCCATGCGGTCCGGCAACGGGATACTAGCCTGGTTCACATAACTGAGCCCCTTTTTGAGCACCGGCAGCTTACCCAGAGGGGTATTGAGGAGCGCTTCCAGCGGCTTTTGCATCAAACCGGGCACTTGAGAATAGGCTTCGAATACCTTTTGCTTGGCGTAGCGCTCGTTGCCACCAAACAGCTCATCGCCGCCGTCACCGGCGAGCATCACCTCGGTTCCATTCTCCTTTGCCACTTTGGCGCAGATATAAGCCGCCATAGCCGATGAGTTACCAAAAGGCTCATCATAGTAGCCTGCCACTTCGACAAAGTTATCCACTATTTCCTGCGGCTGCAGATAGTGGACCTGGTGATTGGTATTAAACTTACGGGCCGTAATTTCGGCGTACTCGGTTTCATCATAGCCTTTGGCATCGAAGCCAATAGAAATTGTCGGGGCGTTGGGCTGATGTTTGGCAAACATTCCGGCCACGGTTGAGCTATCCAGCCCCCCACTTAGAAACGCGGCGGATTTCAGCGCAATATTACGTTTAACCGCCTGCTCTATCACCTCACGGCAGCGGACCATCAATACTTCAGGTGATTCGCTTGAATAGTGATACTCTGGTTGATACAGATTGGACTCTTGTATTTCTCCCGATGTCTGCACACGCAACTGAGTACCTGGCTTAAGCTTCTGTGCGCCACGATAAATGGTTCGTGTAGAAGGAATACAATGATAGAAACAATAGTTAAACAGTGCCTGAGGGCTAAGCTGCAGGCCCTCACTATCAAGTTCAGGCTCGATGAGTTTGAGGGAGTCGGTTACCCAGTACTGCTCGGCATGTTGAGTAAGATATACCGGCACGCTGCCGACATGATCTGACACCAAGCGCATCGCACCGGTCTGCTTATCCAGAATCACCAATGCAAAGAAGCCCGCAATAGCGCCATAAAACGCGCTACCTTTTTTGGCCAGGCATTCAAGCAACCATTGAGCCGGGTTTTCGAGGCCATAGTCCTGATCATACGGGCGCAACCTACCCATGACGCAGACCAAATGCTGGTCGTTTTCGGCCACCGATAGGTCATGCTCGGTCACCAGGCTCACCTTGCAGGGTTTATCGCCTGTGCGGGTTAGTTCAATACGCTGACTAGCGATTTGCTTCGGTGCCGACTCTCGGCTTTCCAGATTCCACATAATTGCTCGCTTTCCTTACCCTTTTCGCCTAACCCAACAGCACCATGATACTTACCCGCATCGGTTACTCCAAGCTTTACTGATACAACACATTTCCCCCAACATCAGCTATTGTGCGAGGGCCCGATTAGTTGAACTTAAATTAATACCGCCAGGGCAGGATTCCATATATCGCGTCAATCATGCCTTCAGGGGATTCGTGTATGCCAAGCACTTTTTGATTTCGCATATCGTACCCTACCACGATGGAATTATTTCCTGAGCTATATTTAAAATTGCCTTTTGACAAATACTTGAGCTTTGATTTGAAGTTCGTCTGTCGAAGCTTGGAGAAGCCAATATAGAAAATGTCATCCTCGATCAACAGTCCTCTGCACCAACCGTTGGGCCGGTTTCTGTGGGCCTTAAAAGGATCGTGTTTCTCTAAAACAGATCTGGACGCAGGATCACAGACCACTAAGGTACCATCGACCCGTGTGAAGACGAGCTTGTCTTGCCACCACAAACCGTCATGGACACTGATCGAACCACCATCACTGATATCAATACGATCATTGACGTCGTTAAGGCGCACAGCATCCCCTTGTGTGCAGCGCGTTACCCATAGCTCATCATCCACCTTAAAAATGTAATTTGGATGACTATGGTGAGGCTTGGTGGAATGAACCTTTCTGTAATCTATATCCGGACTAAAACGGTGCCAGGGCGCCAGGCCTTCAGTATTCAGGACTTGCTTGACCGCGCCGCTTTGTTTGTCCAGTAGTACAACGTTATCCAGTCCAGTGGAAGTCACTGCCAAGGTATCACCGAAGACATGAACAGAATGTACGTTCTGAAAACAGGGGTGAGAAAACACCGCTAACAGCTTAAGGTCTGGCAATGCGTATTTATAAATTTCCGTATCTGTAGGAAGCCATAGCACATCGCCTTCAAGGCAGGCAGCGGTATATTGCAGATTGGGATGTTCGTCTGGGTAATGATCGCCGCCATCTGTTTTGGTGAGTACTTCCTGAAACTCCCCCGTCTCGAGATTCAGACTAACCATTATCGATTTTTCGTAATACTTACCGTCGCCTAACTCAAACCCATTGGGCCTCAATCCGGCGCCGGTGATCAAAAGCTTTTTCACTGCCACGCTTGTTCCCTTATTCTTGCTTTAATTCAGTTAATTTTTCTCGCAGCCCGGGCAAAGGATAACCTGCATCATAAGCGATATCGGCGTGTTTCTCAGCTAACTCAGGTTGATTAAGACCAATCAAAACCAAGCCAATATTGTAGTGCGCCTCGATATAATTTGGTTTCAGCTCTATCGCTCTTTCCAGCAATCTCTTGGCTCTCTCCAGACGCTCATTTCTATACTCATGCAGTCCCCATACCATCAGTGTTTCCGCTTGCGCCGGAAAAACTCTATCAGCTCGTTCAAAAAAACAATCTGCCTTAAACTGTGGCTTTTTGAAATTGCGACTGGTCTGAAAGGTTGGTGAAGTCTGGTAGCGCTTTTCATAACGCGAATAGGCATCCAGTGCGCCAGGATGGTTAGGAATGGAATTCAAAACAAAAAGGATATCCCCCGGCAATGCTGTCGTGGTTCCTTTTATCAAAGATCTGACTTCTGGCGTAAAATGGTAATGCTCAACAAAATAAAGGAGGCTCTTTCCACTACCTTGTGTCGCTACCCTTGTTTCGTTAGCGTAATAGTCGTAAGGCCTTCCGCGTTTCCATTCGAGATCGAAGCATGAAGCTTCTGCAAATGCACAAAACAGAAAAAAAACGACACCGACACTCGCTTGTCTGAAAAAGAAAATCACATTGATACCTCGTCCCTCTGTGCTCGCTTAGAATACTAATGTATCCATCACATCAAGACCACAACAATAAGCAGAATTTCGTCTCTTGTTCCTCTACACTCAGTGTAGTGAATAGAGTATTGAAAGCACCACACCAAGTCGATAGCCTGTTACCTTATAAAACACAAATTGGAGCCATATATGAAAGCCTGTCGCCGGATACTTGTATCTGGTCTGCGTTCTACTCTTGTCATCTCCAGTGTACTCCTCTGCATACCGTCATATGGAGCGGGCTGGAACGAAATAGAAAACACATCACTGGAACATTATTGCCTTCCATCCAGGCTGTATGATTATAGCTTCAGCTATTACTGTAAGAACGTTATTTATGCCTGGAATAGTGGCGCGTTGGATCAAGAAACTGGCACGATGTACATCTGGGGTGGTGGTCACACAGATTACTATGGAAATGAGCTTTATTCTGTCAATCCATTAACAGAAGTAATGGCCCGCATTACAGATGCCTGCAACAGTGGCAGATCCTGAAGCAACCCCTGCGCAGAGTGAACTTGCACCGTTCCCTTAATTAGAATCCACAGCGTTAAATCGTTCAGCAACCTTACTGGCAAGCTGGTAGAGGTTTGTACCATGTGAGCCCTTAAAGAGTATCGCATCATCTGTCTGTAACTGCTTATTCAGAATCTCTTCAGCCTGATGAATATTCTCACAGCAATAGCTCACCCCTTCTGGCTGAACCTCCCGGAAACCTCTGATATAAGCCCCGGCATAATCGCCACAGGCAATAAACAGATTGGCTACCGTGCCAACCTGTTTACCCATCTGGTAGTGTAAGACATCACTTTGTTCACCTAACTCCAGCATATCACTCAGTACCACAATTCTGCGCCTATCAGCGGCCACTTCCGCAAAGGTCTCCAGGGCCGCCTTCACTGACAGCGGACTGGCGTTAAACGCGTCATTCAGGATTAAGGTATTGGAAGTGCCATTCTGAATCGTTCCCCGGTCGGGCCTGGGCTGCACATTTTGCAGCACCGACTGCATCTTAGCTCGGTCTACACCGGCCACACAACCCACACACCAGGCTGCCATCACACTATAAAGGTGATAACGATTTGTCACATAAGGGAAATGCAAGGTGACCTTTCCCTCAGCATCAGTGAGTGTTGCGTCAATGCCGTTTATCGACTGTCCATTGATCTGCATGCGCACATCAGCAGCCTCATTGAAACCAAAGAATAATGTTTTACCCTGATGCAGAACCTCCATTTCACGCACTCGGCTGTCATCGGCACATAAAATGGCCACACCGTCCTCTGTCAGTGCAGAGATAATACGGCCTTTCTCCTCAGCTATGGCTTCAATCGTGCCCAGCGTTTCAAGATGCCCAGGTGCGACAGCGGTAACAATAGAGATATCAGGACTGAAAGCGGTCACTTGCTTTCTGATTTGCCCCGGTAACATTGCCCCCACTTCGAGTATCAGGTATTGCTCTATTTTGTCTTTGGAAAAGAGGCCCAGAGCCGTGACAAGCGAAGCCTTAATCAAAGCCATAGTGCTTTTGACATTGGGCCTGTTAATGATGGTTGATGGAACACCTGTGCGACTGTTGGCATTACCCGAAGTAGCCCTGATATCAAAGCTCTCTCCCAAGACCAGGGCAACATACTCTTTGGTGGTGGTTTTGCCCACACTACCGGTAATAGCGACTATTTTTCTGGGGTGTCGCGACAACTCAACTCTCGCCAGGTTTCTTAGGATACTGGCGATAAAACTCAGTTTAAATTGATAAAGCCTACTGCTGATCGGGAGCTTCTTGCCCATAAGTCAATCTTATCTTTCCTGTTTGAACCGAAGTATAAGGGCCATGGTGACAGCTAACCAGATATTTATCACCTTCATCGGTAAGGTTTTCTAATATCCAAATATGACACATTAAATGGATAGATTAACGGAATTGGGCTTTGCCATACACTTGCGCAAACATAAATAGTGCTTGTCTGAATTTAGTAATGCAGTAGATTAGGCGGGAAATCTTTGTGATAAAATTCGCTGTTGATAAAATACCTCATGCTCCACATCAGGGAAGTTTAAGGTGCTTGATAATTATATTAAAAAGATAGAAACGCTTTACCAACAAGCAAAAGAAGTCAGACAGACTCATAAAAAAGCATTGTGGCAGCAATTACTGGATATTATTGTATTGTATCGGGTCAACCCTTGCTGCAATGTTTGGGACTACTACAAATATCGCCTGTATGCAGCGCCAAGAGGTTCTGAGCGTTACAGGAACACCCTCGGAACGGGTCAGATAGAGCCCTTCAACAGAAGTCTTAATGTAAGAACCGGGGTGACTGTCTCCTGGGATAAACTGCTTTTCGCACAGGTCTGTGACGTATTCAAACTACCAACGGTGGGGCTGGCAGGTGTATTCAAACCCGCTGGCCCCCTTGCCGACTTTATACCTGTGAAAATGAATCAGATTGAGCAGGTCAAAGAGATGATGGCAACCCGAACCGCACCATTATTTGTGAAACCTGTACTGTGTCAGCAGGGTATCGGTGGCTACTATGTCGAAGGATATGACAAAGATGCTGACCGGGTTACCACTCGCGATGGGAAAGCATTTACATTCGATGAATTCATCAAGCTCACTATCAACAACCCTGATACCCGATTGTATCGGCGCCGAATGGGCTATCTGTTTCAGGAAGTGGTCAGACAGCACCCGGCAATTTCTGAGTTTACCGGAACAGATGTGCCATCCGGCTTTAGAGTCGTTGTGCTGAACGACGAGTTTAATCCTGTCATACAGAGCGCCGTATGGAAAATTGTCAAGCCCGGCAATGTGAATGATAATTTCAGCAAAGGAAAAATAGGCAACATGGTTGCCCGAGTAAACCCAGAAGATGGATCGGTAAGCAAAGCCGTTAACGGATACTGGCCTTTTGCCCGATATTTTGACACGCATCCTGAGACTGGTCGGCGTTTCGAAGAATTCTGCATTCCCTTATGGGACAAAATGTTAAGTGAAATAAAACGCGCATCAAGTGTCATCAGCACCATGAATATCCTGCACTGGGATGTCATTATGGGAGAGGAAGGGCCGGTTCTACTGGAGTTGAACGACATAGGTGGAACTGAGTTCCTGCAAATGCATGAAACCGCACTAATGGACTCCGAGGTAAGGGATTTTATGCGCCGCTATGCCAAACTCCGAAAAGGGGAAGCTCTAGAGCGCATGCTGAAAAGTGATTAAGTCTTTTAAAGTAAACCTGCAAACAGTTTTTCATGACTTGCAAGCAAAGAGCCGGCTCCTTGAGGAGATGGCGCTAAATTGAACTCAACTATTACTGGCCCTTGCTGTGTAAACGCGATATCCAGCCCCACGAACTGAGTCGATGGCAGGATACTGATGACATCTTCACATAACTGAAGCGTTTCTGCTTTAAATGGCACTTGTACCCCTGCCAGCTTAAAGCCGGAGTCAGGATGACTATCGGTCGCCGCACCATCCTGATTTTTCAGGATCCCAAACCCCGTTTTAAAACTCTCATTGTCCATAGTCACTACGAAGCCGCCAGAAGAAACGTTATCGATAAGCTTACCAACACGCCCTACTCGAAGGTACACTCCCACTACATCAACGTCGCCTGATGCGGAACGGGTTACCCATGCACGCATAGTGTTGAGACTGCTTGAATTAAACTTTGCCAGAACAGGGTGCTGCTCCAGGTAGGACTCAATGATGTACTCATTACCTTGCGGGAGTTTAAGTTCCTTATCCAGAAATTCAGCCACGGAGAAGGTCTGGCTATCGCCCAGTTTATTCAACAAAATGCCATTATCACGGCTTATTTCCACCGCGAAGAATCCAAGACCTTCAGATCCTTCAACCAACTTAAAACACACCTTGTTGAGTTCAGGTTTGGCGGCTAACAAAGACTCCAGATCTTTTGCAGATTTGACCGGTGTCCCGCTTGCACTAAATCCTCCTGACTGACTCAGATATCCATGATAATCGGCATCAGCAATACCGTAGAACTGCAACAGCGCTTTGGCCAGCACTTTGTGCCGAGCCACAATCCGGTATTTGTATGGATTAACCCGATTCAGAAACTCATAGTACTTTTGATCATGCCAGTATCCTTTTTTCTCCTCCCAGGAGATATCCTTCTGCCATAGTCTGTATTTGTGGTAATTACCGGGCCCAAGCTTGGTGGTAAGTTGTAACACAGCCATTTCCCATATCTGACGGGAGAATGGCAGCGCATTACCTTCTTTGCTGCGCTGACGGGAAAGTCCTATCGCACGACGAATACTATTAAACATAAGGTTTCTCAGCTGCCTCCCTGAGCCTGATAGAGGGAATATTTGCATGTGCCGCACCGTCTTTATCGGGTGCCACGTTTGTTTCAACTAATACCGGCCCATGAGCCGTCATCGTCACATCCAGTCCGGCAAAACGGGTATAGGGTAATCGAAGGAGAACCATACAGGCAAAGCTTTTAATCTCCTGCCATTGTTCCAGAACAATGCCCGCCAACTGAGCACCATGATCTGGATGTTCAGTAATATCATCGCGATGGGGCGTGTACTTTGTCAGTCCCGGCTCCACCTTGCCATCAGAAAGCCTTACAGGGCACATTATTCCCCCCGCTGAGGCGTTATCAATGGCTGAGCCTGCTCTGCCTACCCTCAAGTAAGCACCAATGACCTGGACCTGGCCAGGTGTATTTTCCAATACCCAGATTCGCAGGGTATTCACACTATCAGCGTTCAGCGCCTTAAACTGATCCGATTGTTGAATATAGGCTTCGAGTACAAATTCAGCATTAGGCGCACTACCTTTGCAGCTGTTTATGAGATCCTGGGCCGTCATTTGCTGTTGTGAATGCAGGGGCTGAAATACTGGCTGCTTGTTATCATCCAGCAGAATTCTGCCTGCTATGACTCCGGCACCGCCCCAGCCTTCGATGGGTTTGATACATAAAGTACTATCGGTATGCGCACTCATCAGAGCCTCAAGCTGTGCGGCATCGGTCAGCGGCTGACCTGTATTATCAAAGCCTTTATAGGCATGAAAATAGCCAAACAGCTCAGGGGTGGGAATATGCATCAGTTTATACAGGGCCTTTTCCGAAAGTTTACTCTGAGTCAGCTTACGATACTGTGGCGAGTTTAATACCTTGAGCGCCGCATAATATTCTTTCGCAGAAATATGTTGCCACTTGTCCTGTTCAACAAAGTTTTTGCGAGCCATCCCGGCGACCACAAAATAGCGCGGACCGAGACCCGTTTTAAAGCAAAAAAACAGGGTCTGCCTGTACATATTGATTCTACTGATGCCTGCCAGTTGCGCTTCTTTATTAAGCATGCAGAACAACGTGGTAAAACGAGAAAAAATGCCGCTCATTGATGTCCTTACCTTCCCAAGCCTCTCAGCAACGTCATAAAACCACTGACTTCTGCTTCAAACTCCAATTCACTGATACTGTCGTTGTCCATAATTCGAGGCAACTTATGTATATGATGAGTATCTGAGCACAGCTCATTATCAGTTGTGGTAGCAGAACGGATTCCCAGGTCATTGAGTATCGCTAATTGCTCCTCTCGGAACTCTCCCCGAGGGTAACAGAAATGTTCAGGACGCTTGCCGGTCATTTCTACAATCGCCTTCTGATTACGCTGAAGTTCCTGCCGGGCTTCTTCTGCCCCCACCTCTGAGAAACGGTGCTTATGGGTATGTAATTCAATGGCCAGACCTTGATTATGGAGCTCCGCCACTTGCTCTGGTGACAAAAACATAAACTTACCTTTTTGCTGCCACGCATCGGAGGATTCGCCAAAATAGGCACATAATTCCAGCAGTATCGGCCGCTCGTAATCCGATCCAAGTTGCTTGACCACCTCCAGCAACATTTCTGCGTTCAGCTCCTTGCCCCGGTACTCTACAAGACAGCTGTCCTGAGCTGGTTTGAAGAGCCCATCATGCTTCCAGAACAAATAGAATACAGCCACTTTAAATACCGGCCGCCGATGCTGAATAAAATAACTGGAAAGATACAGCGTTGCCTGAAACTGACAGGCTCTAATTTGCGGCCACATGCCTTCAAGAATGGCCTGCCAGCCGTCATCAATAGTGATGACCATGGCATTTTTTTTCACCACCCCCTGCTCTCGCTGATCGATATAGTCATCCAGACTGATGGACGTAAAGTTCCATTCCTTGAGTAATTGCATACGCCGGGCAAAGGTGGATTTTTGCATAAACAGGCCCGGACGGAATAAATGTTCATCCTCCACCGAGATACCGTGATAGCAAAGAACACGGGTCTTATTTGCGGTCAATTTACGGGCCAGATAGAACAACCCTAACACTTTACTTAACCTGAGAATCAGGGCCTTCATACATCCGCCTCTGCATGGCTACATATTGCTTTCTGGTACCAGTTCAGTACCCGTCTCCGGGGCCAGAACACCACATAATTCCTTGGTATATACTTACCCGCATCGAAGGCCTGCTTGCGTGTTCGAGAGGTAGCAAAAGCCCCACTGTTACTGCTCTCCACATGAGAGAAAAACCAATAGGCGCCATTCTCTGCAAGCAGCTTATTCACAAATCCCAGATGGGGGCTGATAGCCGGTACCTGCGGATCATAATACCAGCTTGAGCCTACTATACCTTTGATATCCGGGTTAAGCTCAAGCATCTTAGCCAGGCGCAGACAGGTCAGCCGCCAGCTGTTTTCACTCAGGTGGCTTTGCTCGGCCAGATGCACATGCAATCTAAATACGGGCTTATAGCCGCCAGCCAGCAAGCCGGATTTTATAAATTGCAGGCTTTGCGTTACCCCGGCATTAAACATCAGACTGCGTTGTAATACTGAAAAAGGCTCGACGACACGCTCACCAGCAGGAAACAGTGCGCCACTTACCAGCGCCAGATCTTTAAAATAGCGGTCATCAGCTTTTTCCGACGGAGACTGACCGAGGATACGTTCAAAGCTCTGCTGGTATAGTGTCGCGATGTCCTCAGAGATATTAAAAGCGAGCAGCTTAGGATTAAAATCTTTTATCAGACGCACCAATAAAAATTGTAACAACACTGACAACAACTCCGGCCTTTCTGACTCCAGCTTACTCACGACCCGCTTCAGCTCAGGTAGATCATGATAAGGCTGCCAGGCAGTTCTGTTTTTTATACCATCAAGCAGCACTTCCGGCTCTAACCAGTCAGTCTGCTCCTGAAGCTGATGTTTCAGTTGTTCAGCCAACTGGCCAGCATGGGCGCATAAGGAGACTTTATTCATCGCTCAGATTCTGCCTCGCAAGTAGCCAGGGTAAAGTCGCTCTATGACTGTGCGCTCTAAGCCCTCGGGATAGCCCTGCCAACGCCACAACAACATCGACATCAGGGTATAACTGAGACCTCCAGCGAGAATCTGCATCAAAAGCGATAATCCCTGCCCGGGTAACCAATCCGCCCGCTGGATCAGTAATACTGAGCCTCCCATTACGATACAGGCTAAGGTCGGGCGCAAAAATACCGCTAACAGGGGCAAAACCTTTAGTTTAAGAAACAGCACCACAGCCGCCTGAGCGCCAAACAGCATAATTAAGGTTGTAACAAGACGTGCCTGACCGATTCCGACGATACCGTTGGAATCCAATAACGGGATAAAAAAGGCAAAAAACATAGCTGTGCGAATAAAGTTAATTAGAAACATAATATTCGGTTTGCCACATGCCATATAGATGTAGCCATTATTAACCGTAATACTGGTTAACATACTGGATAAGGCTAACAACTGAATCAGTGGCGCTGCCGGTAACCACTTATCCCCTAAAACCACCTCCACAAAAAGCGGTGCGATTAAAGCGATACCTAACGCCGCAGGCATGGTAAGGCATGCGGTAAGCGCAACCGTATTTAAATAAGCCTTACGCAGTTCAGTAAAGTTATCCTTAAAACGAGAGTAGACAGGAAAAGTAGCTTTATTAATTGGTTTCGCCATCTCCATGGTTGGTAAGTGAGCAATCTCTTTGCCTATGGCAAAGATGCCCACCGCTGACGGAGATAAAACTCGTCCAACAATCAACTCACTGAATTTGTCATTTAAATAGAACAGAACGTTATTCAGCAATAACCAGCGCGAAAAGCTAAACAACTTATTAAAAGACTTGAGTCCAAAACGCGGACGGAATGGGTGCATCCAATAGCTGAACAAAAGAATGATAAATTGATTAGACACCATACCAATCACCAGTGCCCAGTAATTACGGTATATAAAGGCCAAGGTGAGAGTGATGACAAAACTGATAAGTTTGGGCATTAACTGGTATTTCAGTTCTTTTCGAAAATCCATGTCCTTCTGAAAATTGACCACACCTATGTTGGCCGCGCCGGATAATATACTGGCAAAGGCAATCACATAAATCACGTGCTCTAATCGAGGATCCGAGTAAAACTGGGCGACGTAGGGTGCAGCCAGCAGCATTGCCAAGGCAGAAATCGTGCCAAACAACACCTTAAAGGTCCAGGCGGTATTGTAATCATCCCGGTCATCAGACTGACTTTGGATTAGCACGGTACCCAGACCCAGTGCACCAAAAAGTTCGATAAAGGCATAAATTGCCATAGCAATGGCAACCAAACCAAAATCTTCTGGTACCAATAAACGAGCTAAGATTATTGAGCTGATCAATCCGATGGATTTAATACCGATACGGGTTATCAGCATAAAAGCCGAACCACTGTACACCTTGCTATGTGTGTTTGTATTCTGCTCTGATTGCTGCAGTGAATCCTTAGGTGAGTGAGGCACCGTCATCCAGCATGCTCCCCTGCCACCCTGCTATCCTTTGGCTCGGCTGAAGTGCTTTGTTTCTTTATCCCATCACTCTGGCCTGCAATAATTTTCTGACGCAGGAGGGTCATCACCACGACCAGGCCCATAATTGCATAAATCAGGTCAAAGTAAGCCAGGCTGACATTCATACCGGTAATGCCATAACCTACCAGTGAGAGCGTCATCGCATTCGACAGTTGGTGATACCAGTAAACACCGTTTTTCTTGCCGATACGCGCGTTTTTCATATTGTTTAGCAAGGCGATTAGCAGCATCATCAAAAAGATAAACAGACCGACAAAACCGTGGTCACCGAGCACCTGAAAATAGATATTATGAGCCGCTTTGGGCCTGATATTATCCGGTATAGGTTTGGAGTACACTGGCCCGAATTCGGGTGTTAGTGGTGCATAATAGTTCCATAAAGTAGGCTCAGAAACAGCACGAAACCCGCCGCCTGTGACGGGATTGTCCAGAGCAATCATGGTGGATATTTTCCACGCCCAGATGCGTCCAATAAAGGAGTTATCCTCCTGGGCTGCTGTTCTCACCGAACTCTGCCGTTCCCTCCAGTCTTCAGGCGTATACTGATATGCCACCGGTAGCATGATGACAGCGACCAGCGCCCATACGAGTTTACGGTTTGACTTCAGCCAGAAGGCAAACGCCAGCACGCTCAAGCCGATAAAGCCACCTCGTGAGAAGGTACCGATAATACTGAGAATATTGAGCAGCAAGAGTACCCACAACCCCTGGCGAACCAGTTTATGTTTGGTTACCTGAATCAGATAAATCACCAGCGGAATGCACATGTTGATAGCGACCGCTAGGTCATTTCTATCAGCAATAATCCCGGCCCGGCCTGTAATTCTGTGGCTTCCGCCTGACAACACAAACTTCACGGCTTCCATGCCCGCGTAGGCGGAAATGGAGAGCACAATGGCCCAGATAAAGGTATCGATGTGCAGGCGTTTGGTCAGCGTCAGGGTAATAAAGAAAAACAGCGCCATGATCTTCAGAAACTGATTCCAGTATCCCCAGATCCAGTCAGAGTCAGAGTTTAAGTGAAACCCGGTGGTTATCAGCGTCCAGATGCCAAAAAGCATGACCCAGAAGCTCAGTGTCGTCATCTGAAAGGATTTGTGTTTGGTCACAAATAACCAGGAAAGCGCGGTGACCAATACGATGGTCAGGTTAAGACGAAAATCCTGAGAAAAACCGAACGCCCATTCTGCAGGAGCGGTCAGCGCGATCCATACCCAGGCCGCCATACCAATATAGGGGCGCTTAAAAGAGTAATAGATGGCCACAAATAGAAAGCCGACTAAAAACAAATCACGCATTAGTCTTCATCCTGCTTGTTTGACCAATAAAACAAATAACACACCGCACACACTACTATCAGCAAATATAAACTGTCTATCATTGCGCCACCTTGCTGATCACGTAACGATACTTGCCTGATTTTTCTGCCGCTATTTCCGTGACCGATTGCACGTTAATCTCAACCTGGGCGCCGAGTCTGGCCTTAAAGCCACTCTCAATCTGCTTCACCATAGCGTCAGTCAGTTGCTGTTTGGATACCACCTCTACCCGGGTAAGTTGCAGGCTTTCCTGGGTGATCTTAAAAGCCTCAATGCCATCCATGTCACGTAAGATATAAATCAGTGCCAGACCATGCATCATGGTGCCATCTGCGGCCACCACAAAGTCGGTACTGCGCCCTTCGATAGACTCGAGCATGGGCAAACCACGACCACAGTCACAGCGCTTATCAGACAAGGTCGCAATATCGCCGGTGCGATAACGAACAAAAGGAAACTCACTGGTGCCCAGATGAGTCACCACAATTTCACCGGGTTCACCGGCTGGCAGCGGATTGCCCGCCTTATCGATGATTTCCACCACGATGTCTTCATAAGAAAGGTGCATACCACCAGCAGGACATTCATGCGCGATAAAACCGGCATCACGGCCCCCGTAGCCATTGGCAACGGGGCAGCCGAATACTCTGGATATATTTTCTCGCTGATAAGGATAGAGTCGCTCAGAGGTCACAAAAGCCACTTTGATCCCTAAGTTATCCAGACGAATCCCCACTTTTTCGGCCGTTTTGGCTAACAGATCAAATACCGAAGGGTAACCAAATAGCATTCTGGGACGGCTTTCTTTAATCTGATGAATAAAGCCAAGCAACTTCTCTTGTGTCATATCAAAAGCCGGAATCAGTTGAGAGCGAAACAGCTTGTCACGCGCCAACCTGACTTTATCCTGAGCCCCCAGCTCTATGGGAGAGCCCCAGGCGACAATTTCTTTATCACCAATATCCACACCCCACCAGCGAGTGGCCCGCCATTTTTCGGCCACATCATGGGACACCCGTTCGTTACCTAACAGAAAGATTAATGGCTGACCACTAGACCCGCCCGTATTAAACCGATTGAGCGGCCCTGCAACATCCGACTTCAGGGCATCGAAATTATCTGCAATGGTTTGCTTGTCGAGAAACGGCAATTTCACCAAATCTTCTGAACACTTAATATCATCGGGCGTCAGCCCCCGACTCTGCATGATCGTTTTGTAATAGGGCACATGCTCATACAAGGTGGCGATAAACTTCTGCAGGCGTTTGGACTGTGCCGTTTTAAGCTGCTCAGGAGTGTGCCACTGACTTTTCTCCAATGCTTTTCGAATCTCTACTGTATTATGCTTTTTAAGTTTCTCATGCAGCGGAAACAACACAGCGGAAACCATTTTTGTATACAGACTCATACTGCCTCCTGTCCTTGGCTGATCGCGCTTTGATAGTGGCCCTGCAACGCTTTTCCAACCTTCGCCCAGGTAAATTTAGCAATAGTATTACGCCCCTGCGCAATCAGGCTTTGCCTGAGTTCAGGCTCATTAATCAGACGCACTACCTGCTCAGCAAGTAAATCTGGCCTCTTGGGTGGCACCAACAGCGCATCCTGCTCATGAGTCACCAGTTTAGGTATGCCCCCCACATTCGTGCTGACAATGGGCACACCACAGGCCATCGCCTCAATCAGCGAATTAGGGCTGTTATCCACGGTACTGGCGTTGAGCATGACATCGGCGCTGCGATACAACTCAGCCATGTCGTTAATATCCAGCCGCCCCAGGAATCTGACCTTGTCCCGGACCCCCAGTTTTTCACATTGACGTTCGAGACTCTCTTTCTCAGGCCCACTCCCCGCAATGGAGAGCGTAGCATCAGCGTGATGTGTTAACACCTGAGCAAAACAATCAATCACGCAGCCCACATCGTAGATGGCTTCAAGATTCCGGGTCACAATCAAATGCAAAGGTGTATCTGACTCTACCTTCTCTGCCGGATAAAAGGTGGTTTCATCCAGCACATTGGGCACCACCTCGGCCTTTTTATCCCACCGGGCAAACACCTCATGCAGATAGGGCGAGGGTACCAATATACCCTGAGCCTTATTCAAAGACTTCGCCACTTTGGGCCAGGAGGCTTCAAAGAAGGTTTCAGCATGTCCGCCGCGATAATTCACTAAAATCGGTTTATTAAGCCCGGCCGCCACACGAATGGCAGGGGCTGCAAATAAGTGCCATGACCAGCCAGAATTGGCCATCAAATGCACCACATCAGCATCTTTCATGGCTCGGCGCAATTGCCAGAAATAGTCTATCAGCCTGAAGCCTGCACGCACCACGGGAATACTACCAACGAAGGCGGGCTTGTAAGGCGCATTCACTGCCACCAGCGTCACCGTTGCGCCATCTTGCTCAAGCAGTTGTTTGAGCTGGCGGGTTTGATTTGCCATGCCTCCGGCAGGCGGCGGAACCGGTCCCACCAGACAGATGTGCATGCCATCAAACGCATCAGCCACCACAAATCTCCTTATAGAGCTGCTGATAATTGGCTACCGAGTTAGGCCAGTTGCGTACCCTCTCAACATATTCCCGGCCCTGAGCAATAACTGCGGGCCAATCGCTCTGATTGGCCAATACCTCACCAGCTTTACTGGCAAGGGCCTGTACATCATCACTTTTAAACAGCCAGCCGGTTTTGCGGTCTTCAATCAGTTCTTTATGTCCACCGACATCTGAGGCCAGCAATAATTTCCCCTGCGCCATCGCCTCAAGGGGCTTAAGTGGCGTCACCAGTTCAGTCAGGCGCATAGATTTGCGCGGGTAAACCAACAGATCCACCAGGCTATAATACGCCGACACGTCATCATGAGGCACCCGGCCTGGCATGATCACTTTGTCTTCTATCCCCAACTCTTTTACCAGCGACTTCAGGTTCTGCTCCTGAGGTCCACCACCTACAAGCAATAACATGGCATCAGGGAATTGCTTGATAATAAAAGGCATAGCCCGAACTAACAGGTCCAGCCCTTCGTAGGCATAAAAAGACCCCAGGAAACCCAATACACGCTTACCCTGTAAGCCAAACCGTTGCTCCAGTTCGCTGTCTTTGGCGGTGATCAGATTAAACTGCTCAATATTAACTGCGTTTGGAATCACTGTAATCTTAGATTCCGGCACGCCTCTGCCCAGAAGATCCTGCTTTAGCCCCTCACAGATAGTGGTCACCCTGTCCGCCTGTCTTACCACATGGGTTTCCAGTTTGCGGGTCAGGCGGTAACGCAGGTCATTTTCTTTGCAGGTGCCATGATCCACTGCGGCATCTTCCCAGAAGGCCCTGATTTCATAGACTACCGGCAACCCGGTCTTGCGTCCGGCCTGCAGGGCGGCCATGCCATTGAGGGCGGGTGAATGAGCGTGTAGCACATCCGGCTTTTCTTCTTCGATAGCTTCAAGAATGCGTTTACGCATCGGCGCAATCAATGCCATCTGACTCAGAGCTGGCAGACGGCTCAGTAAACCATTAGGCACCGGCGTACGATAAAACTTAAGGCCATCCACTTCTTCAATGCTCTGCTCGAACTTACCGTGCTTGGGGCTGGTAACATGGCAGGTTTGCCAGCCAAGCGCATGCTGCTGCCTCAGAATGGAGCGGGTACGAAAGGTATAACCGCTATGCAGAGGGATGGAGTGATCCAGTACATGCAGAATCTTCATGCGGCTTTACCTAGTTGCTGACGCATAAACGACTCAAACATCATTAGTGTCCACAAAGGCGCGCTGTTATCGCGCACCCCGGACACATGATCATCAATCAGACGTTTAAGCTGGCGGGTACTGAAATATCCCGACTCACTCATTTGTTTAGACAACAGGCCGTCATACAGCCTGTCTTTCAGTGGCCCTTTAAACCAGTCGGCCAGCGGTACGGCAAAGCCCATTTTTTTGCGGTACAGCACATCGTGAGGCAGATGGGGCTCCAGAGACTTCTTAAAGGAGTACTTACCAATACCATTATGCAAATTGTGATCAGAAGGTGTCTTGAAGGCCCACTCCACAAATTTATGATCCAGTATGGGTACCCTCACCTCCAGTGAGTGTGCCATCGAGGCTCTGTCTACCTTGGTCAGAATATCGCCCACCAGATAGGTTTTCATATCCAGGTACTGGGCCACTTTCATCGGATCCAAGCCTTTCACCTTGTCGGCATAACGGTTAAACACCTCCAGCGAATTATAACCGTTCAGACTGCTCTGAAACTCTTTTGAGAAGAGTTTGGCCCGCTCATCGGCGCGCAGGATGGACATGGAATTGTGATAGCCCTGAACCGTGTCCATGGCCATAGACTGAAACGTGGTTTTAGCACGCAAAAACTTAGGCGCCCAATCCATTTTCGGATACAACCTGCCCAGTGGACCAAACAGCGGCTTACGCAAGCCTAATGGCAACAGGTTGCGAATACGCTCTTCATGGAGGTGCATTTTATAGCGGCGATAACCGGCGAACAGCTCGTCTCCTCCGTCTCCGGACAATGCCACCGTTACATGTTTACGTGCCAGCTCACAGACTCGGTATGTGGGCATGGCAGAGCTGTCTGCATAAGGTTCGTCGTAGAGAAATGCCAGCTTGTCGATAAGGTCAAAGTCCGTTTGCTTTACCGTCTCCACACGGTGATTGGTGTGATAGCGATCAGCCACCATCTGGGCAAATTCGGTCTCGTTAAAGGCCTTAACATCAAAACCTATGGCGCAGGTATTGACGGGATCTGATTGCAGCTGTGACATCAATGCCACGACGCCGCTGGAGTCGACGCCACCAGACAAAAACGCGCCAAGGGGCACGTCGGCAACCATGCGGATATCGACAGCCTGCTTCAGACGATCGATCAACTCTTCCTGCACTGTATCTGCACTGAGATCATCTTCCCACTGCGTTGGAATATCCCAGTATTGCTTTGGCTCAGGCAATGATCGCATGCCTTTTTCCAGGGTCAGCGTATGCCCCGGAGAAAGCTTGAAACTGTTCTGATACACAGTGAAAGGTTCCGGCACGTAGCCAAAGGTGAAGTAATCTTCCACAGTAGTGTCACGCAATTTACGATCAAAGGCAGGATGCTCGGTCAGGACCTTGAGCTCCGAGCCAAACACAAATTCCCCGGTGGGCAGCAGAGAATAAAAGAACGGTTTAATGCCGATACGGTCACGGGCCATAAACAAGCGCTGCTTTTCTCTGTCCCAGATAGCGAAAGCAAACATGCCACGCAAATGCTGCACGCACTCCTCCCCCCATTCCAGGTAGGCATTGAGTATGGTTTCGGTATCACCATGAGTGTTAAATTTATAGCCCTTGCCCTCAAGTTCAGCGTGCAAGTCTTTAAAATTATAAATCTCTCCGTTGAACACTATGCATACGCGTTTATCAGCGCTGAGCATGGGCTGTGGGCTGCCTTCGAGATCAATAATCGACAACCTTCTGTGGGCCAGCCCTACACCCGGGTCAAAGAAATAATCGCCGGCGTCTGGCCCCCGATGTTCCTGAATATTGTTCATCTTCGCCAGAACAGCCTCATTAGGCTGCCCACTACCGGCCAGTTGAAAGATACCTGCTATTCCGCACATTGCCCTGAATCCTTACTGCGCTGTCTGTTTTTGATAAAGTCGGTGGTACTTTGCCACCATGTTAGCGAGACTAAAATGGCTTTGGCAGTGTTTTCTTACCAACGCACTATCTTCAGTTATCGCATCGGGTTTGTCGATATATTGGCTCATTGCCTGCATCAGTGCCTGGCTGTCACGAGCCCCAACCAGATGAGTCTGCTGATGGGCCCGCAGCATTAGCTCCGGATTTCCCCCCACCCGGGTGGCGATCACCGGTAAACCACTGGCCATCGCCTCAAGAAAAGTATTGGAAATTCCCTCAGCCAGAGAGGGTAATACAAAGACATCCATCTGGCGCATCAGCGCGGGAACATCGCTGCGATCACCGGCAAACCAGACCTGCTCTGCCACCCCCGACTCCCGTGCTTGTTGCTCTAATTTATCACGCATCGGACCGTCGCCCACCAGCATCAGCCTGATGGGTCGCTTGGGGTAACGCTTACAAAGTAGCGCAAAGGCCTCCAGCAAGGTTCGCTGGTCTTTCACCTCAGCCAATCTGCCTACCGTGCCAAATACCGTTGTCTGTGACGAAAACAAGATGTCGGGAAATGGCGCGGCTGGGGTTTGGGCAGCATTAAAGCGCTCCATATCAACACCGTTGCAAATATGATGGATACGCTGTGGCATAACCCTGATCTTATTCAGCAGGTAGTCTTTGGCCTCACCGGACAAAGCCACATATTGATGCACGAAGGGCCTGAGCAAGCGACGAAGACGCTGATACTTGGGGTTCGTACCACCAATATCACTGACATCCCAGCCATGCTCGCCGTGAATGCGCAAGGGGATACCACGCCACCAGCCCACAGCCTGACATTCCAGTGTGGCAAGATTGCGGGTGTGCAGAATATCCGGTTGCAGGTGTTTTAACAGCGTGTTCAGCCGCCAATACATCGCAAAATCATTGCCGTCTGCCTTGTTAAGGTCATGATAATCGACATTTTTCGCTGTCACCCGTTGCGCAAATTCCGGGTTCACACCTTTTTGGGTAATGATGCTATGCCGGTATTGCTCCTCAGGTAACCGGTTAACCAGATTCACCACGCCGTTTTCTAGTCCACCGGTATCAAAGCGAAAGATAATATGTGCGATATGGCGCACAGACGGTTCAGCGGTTGTCATTTAACACCTGCTGGTAATTCTGAGCAAAAAATTGCTGAGCCTGTTGCCTGAAAGCCCTGCGCTGTTCATCATTATCTACCACCCGGGAGATGATCAGTACCATTCCCTGTTGTGACTGTCCGACAAGGGCTTGCACAGCCTGCGACAATCTCACCTTGAGCGAGCTGGGAGATTGCATCCATTCGGTGACATAGGTGTAGGCGAGCATTCTGCGCCGACCATTGAGACCAGAAATTTCCAGCATCTGATACCCCGGATAAGCCTGACTGCCCACACGCGTCCAGGATGAACGGTTGTAGTGCTGATTGACACTGCTGATGAGCTTACTGTCCTGTGTGCTGTGCGCATACCAGGCCACGTAGAGATCGAGCTCCTGATACCGACCGATGGCCATCTCGCCCGGATTCTGGAATACCGGTTGCCATTGGGTCATGACCGCCGGGCGCAATTCAAAAGAGCTCCCTATGTCAGGTGCCGCAGGATAATTAACATCCCGGGCGTGCAGGTTGTAGGCCATGGCACTTAAAATCAGCAGAACACCACTGCCCCAGCCTTTTATCAGCGGCAACCAGGATACCGTGCGCACAGCGTCGGTGTCGACACTGTCAGGCTCTGGCTCGAGGTCGCGCCAGATGCTGCCGACAGAGAACATAATGAAGATCACCACCCCGAAGAACAGCCATCCATACACCAGGTGGTCGGCACCCGTAGCATGTTCCATATCAGAGAGATAGGCGATCATGACAATACCGTAGGCGCGGATACCGTTGGCAATAATAGGAAGTACAAGGGAAAACAAAACGAATAACAGGCGTTTATGCCATTTCTGATAGGTCAGATAAGCAAACAGACAGCCCAGTGTTAGCGAAGCGATCAGGTAGCGGATGCCCGAGCAGGCGACCGCCACTTCGAACAGCCCACCCGGCACGGCGATATAGAGACCTTCACGGTAAACGGGTATGCCAGTAAGCTGGATGGCCATAACCGTGAAATCAGCCGTGACCTCCTGTAACCAGGGAATCAGAAATTCCCCTTCCGGCACACTGAACATCCAGAAAAGCAGCACAAACCACATCCGGGCCGCCAGCTGATTGCCCAGCACCATCCAGCAAAGTAACGGCAAGGTCATGAAGGTGGCAATTTGTTCGATGGCGGCAATGTGCGCTAAATCGCCGAACAACCAGAGAATGAGGGTGGCAAAAAGCGGCAATATCAGCCAGCAGTTAGGCTGGATGCGCAGTACTTTGAGGGCATGCCAGTCACGGTGCAACAGGTAAATACAGATGGGCAAAATGAGAAAGCAGTGGGCGAAGGTCTCAGAGCGCTCCCATATCGCCACGGTGGCCATGACACTGTCCCAGAATAGCACCAGCCAGGTGACAAAGAGCAGGACCAATATGCCGCCGAGATTGACTTTTTTCCCTAAAACATCAGACATCAGGCAAACTCCATCATTACGCTAACACGTCCGTCAATTTCTCAACGACCGCTTGCCACTGATAATGTGTGGCAATCCATTCCCGGTTTTCTTGCCCCAATTCCGCCACTCTCTCAGGGTCCGCCAGCATTTCCAGGCAACTGGCAGCAAACAGATCGGCCTCATCGGTCACCAACGATTGCTGATTCGCCGGCAGGCGAATGCCTTCTGCAGCCATCCCCGTCATCACAACCGTCTGCGCCATCGCCATGGCTTCAAGCACTTTATTCTGTATCCCACGGGCGATACGCAGCGGCGCCACCGCTAGCCTGGCATGTTTGATGTAGGGGCGGATATCTTCGACACGGCCAGTCACAATAATATTATTCTGACTGGCCAGGGCCTTAACCTTGTCGGTGGGGTTGCCGCCCACAATGGCAAATATCAGCTCAGGATGCTGTTTATTGATCACCGGCCAGACATGCTCAACAAACCACAGCACGGCGTCCACATTCGCCCAGTAATCCATCGCGCCGGTAAACACCAGATAGGGCCCGTCGACGGGGCTTGGCCCGCAATCATCGGGATTAAAAAATTCCCCGTCTACCCCATTTGGAAAGGCGTCCACTTTTGCGGCCAATTCCTGCGGCAGGCTCTGGCGAAAAAACGCGGCCTCGTCCTCTGACACCAGGGTAATGGCATCAAATTCCTGCGTGATCTTCTTTTCATAAGAGAAAAGCGTGCGGTGCTCCCATCCATATACAAATTTGAGCAGCGGATTGGCCGTCTTCTCCGCGTACTGGCGCCACTTGTCTGAATCCACATCAACAAAGTCGGCAACTCGCTTATCAAGGGGCACCTGTTCGATATATTGCGCCATGGCCGAGCTGTATACGAAGGCTTTATGGATTCCTTTGCTTTGCACCGTATCCACGACCCAGTTCTGCAGTGCTCGGCTGTAGAAATACGGCAAGCTGATGGGTTTACCCGCTAGCATTCCCAGTAACCCTCTTACCTTACCCCATAAGGGCTTCAAGGGGAGCAGCTTCACTTCTTTACAATAGGGTTGTAGCGCGCTTTCATACTGCCAGTCGTTGTCATCATCCACAAACGCCGCCAGATAAATGTCATATCGCTCTGCCAGCTGCTTAAGAATATGAAATGAGCGAATCTTATCGCCTTTATTGGGCGGAAAAGGAATACGATGACACAGAAATAGCAGCGGTTCTTTTTGGCTCATCATCTACCCCAGGTACCTGGATAAAAAGGGTCCAATGGTGCGGCTCAGCCATAACGGCAATTTCTGCCACAGTTTAATGAAGAGCTGGTATTTGGGGTTATTGGGACTCAAATTAGGCAGTTCCGGTGCTTTTACCAGATGGAATTGATAGTGCAGAGGCACTGGCTCCATACCCCAGTGCTTTTTATACTTGTAGGCGCCGGAATCGTCTTTGCTGCGGCCAAAGTCGTAATGGGTAAAGCCTTTTGCTCTGGCATCGCACATAAGCTGATAGTACATAAAGTCATTGCTTTTCAGATCCCGTGCCGCCGGCGTTCCACCTCCATAATAAGGCAACACCTGGTCACGGAAATAAAAGTTCAGCACTGAAGAAACCGGCTTGCCATCATGTTCAACGGTGAGCACATTGCATTGCTCGGGAAAGACTTGCTGTAATGCCTCGAAGTAGTTTTTGGGAAATACGGGAGTACCCAGATTGCGCACGCTCTCGGAATAGATGTCATACGCCGTATCGGTGTCTTTATCTACCCGGAAGCTCAGTTCATTTTTCAGTGAATGGCGAATAACCGCCCGTTGTTTCTTCTTTACCCCAGCCAGTATGGCATCGGGGTCCTCTGCCAATGGCCAGGCAAAATAGGAATGGGCACACTTCTCAGTCAGCTTAGGATGCTCACTGGCCTGCACATTACGCAATTCCAGATAATCCACCTGCAACTGATGAGCCAGCTCAATCGCAGCATCTTCCAGCTGTCGTTGCACATCGATTGAATCGGCTGCAACACCACCATAAACACAAAAGGGAGTGGAAATCAGGGCATGGCCAAAAAGGCGACTTTTTTGTTCTACCAGAGGTAACACACCCACTATCTTATCTGCCTGAGTTGCATACAGATAGTGCCCTTTATGCCCCATAACCTGCTGGTTAATCTGCAACCAGCCACTCAGATGAAAGAAGGTTGCCTTGTCACATGATGCAACAAATTCATCCCACTTTTTTGCCAGCTCCGCTTCACCATTGAAGCGCTCTACCACCACGTCACTCACGCCCACATCCTATTGTTGTTATTGTCAGTCTCTGTCCGTTTTCCGGTTCGAACTGCAGTGTTGTTCCAACCCGACAGCGCATCCCCACAATGCACTGTGTTCTTAAGGCAATCCCGCTATTACCGCGTTAAAAGACATCGCCTTAAAACCGGCCTACCAGGATGCGCCAATAATATGAGCCTACCTGCTCAGGTACTTATCCCGTATACATCACGCATGGTGGACCAGCTAAAGTCCTGTAATAGCCGCTCCAGTTTACCTTCAGTGTGCTTTAAATTGATATAATGACGAAAACGGGATTTGGCCGACGCATTGGTCAATTTTGGTTGTTCTGCGTCAATCTCCCAAGGGTGAAAATAAAATGAATACGGCTGCTTTTCCTGCTCAAGATATTTTTTCACCAGATAACGTGTCAGTGCATAGGGATACAAACGGAAATACCCACCACCACCAATAGGCACTTGCTTGCCCCACATTTTCAGTGTCGGAATAGGAATTTCGGTAATATCCTCTTTACGCTGATAGGCAAACCGCGGCCAGTCCGGTGTACCATATAAGTCATGTTTGACCGGATAGGTACTGGAGCTGTACACAAACCCCAGATCCTTGAGCGCGGCAAATGCCCACTCGTTGGTATAACCAATAGAGAAGCTCGGTGCCCGATAACCAATAATTTCTTCACCTAACAAGTCCTGGAGATGATCTTTGGAGCGACGCACATCGGCAATAAATTCCTGCTCATTTTGCTCGCTGGCGCGACGATGAGCATAGCCATGGCTTGCCACTTCATGTCCCTGCCGGTGTATTTCTTTAATCAACTCCGGGTAACGCTCCGCCACCCAACCCAGTACAAAAAAGGTCGACTTCACATTGTGTTTGGCAAAAATATCCAGTAATCGCCGTGTGTTGTTGTCGACTCTCGGCTGATATTGATCCCAGTCTTCGGGCTTAATAATACTGTCGAAGGCGGACACATGAAAAAAGTCTTCCACATCCACGGTCATCGCATTCAGACATGTTTTGATATCTTGCATCTCAGCGCCCTTTACCAAACAAAATCACCTCTACTGTGCGTATCAGGATCAGAATGTCTAATAACAGGCTCTGATGCTTAACGTAATACAGATCAAATTTAAGCTTTTCCATTGAATCTTCAACGCTGGCGCCATAGGGATAATTCAGCTGAGCCCAGCCTGCCAGTCCCGGCTTTACATTGTGCCGCTGGTTATAATACGGAATTTGCTGAATTAGCTGCTCGACAAATTCCGGGCGCTCAGGGCGCGGTCCGATAAAGCTCATCTCACCACGAAACACGTTGAGCAATTGTGGCAGTTCATCTATCCGGTATTTGCGGATAAAGCCGCCCATTTTTGTCACCCGGCTATCACCTTTGGTGGCCCACTGTGCACCACCGGATTCGGCATCAGGACGCATACTGCGAAATTTAATGATATTAAACAGCTGCCCGTTCAGGCCGACCCGCTCTTGCTTATAAAAGACTGAGGCCCCGGTTTTACGGCCATCTTCAAGATAAATCAAAATGGCAGTCATCAGCATAAAGGGCCAGGTAATCAGCAACACCAGCAATGCCAAAAAGGCATTAATGCCATAATCCACCAGATCGCGCAGATAGTTTTGGCTGGAGAAACCGTTTGAATAAATGACCCAGCTTGGATAAATCAGGTTAACCACAATCTGTCCCGTTTCCCGCTCCATAAAATCGAGAATGTCCACCACTTCAATACCACGGATGCGACAATCAAATAAGATTTCTATGGGCAGGGTGCCACGGCGCTGATCACAGGCGATCACCACTTCTTCGATTTCATTCTCTATCAGAAAGTCGCGAAATCCCTCATCAACCTTCACATGCACCAATTTCTCTGCTTGGATACCGCTTTCCCGGTCATCGCCCGGGATAGGGATAAAGCCCACCAAATCAAAGCCAATACGATCCACTTCTCTGCGCATTCTTTTTTCAATAATGGATGCGCGCTGGCCGGCCCCTAACACCACCAGCCTTACCTTACCCAGGCCAAGCAGGCCGAGGCGATTAGAGAAATAACGGAACAACACCAGCACAATAATAATCAGCGCGGAGGCCGTGGGCAGGTAATAAGGATGCATTTCCAGACTCTGGAACACCGTATTGGTGAGCAACTCCATCACGAAATAGGCTAATGCGACGCTGACAAATATACGCCGGATAATGCCCCGAAACGTCTCACGGAGTTTTAGTTCATATAAGCCAACAGACAACGCAGATATCAGCACCAGCATTGTTAACAATGCCATATTGATAAACAGCTTATCTTCCAGTGGGGCACTTTGTTCTGTCAGTTGCATGACCAGGGGATGGGCCACATATGCCAGATAGGCTATGAGCGTGCCTTCCAGCAATACCAAGATGTTCGAACGCTTGGATTGTCGTCTATTGGCTGAATTCACAAATACATCCTATATTTCGACCAATTTTCAGGGCGAGTTAAAAACAAAAATAAGTAATTGAGATAGACTAACTTTTTTTGACGTTGCATTATAGTGCTAAATATACCCAAATGACCTTAAAAACAAAGATCTCAGCGGAGACGAAAAGCACTCTGGGCGCGGCTGATAATAGAATGACAAAAAGGTTCACTCATCACTTATCACGATACCTGATGTACTTTGCGCTCCTGTCGAAAGGCGACTCTAACGCATCGACTGCTATGTTACACCGGCTGAAGAAGTTGACAACATTCTCTCGCACCGGTGCATTACCAGTAAAAACGTGAAGTCATAAGGGTACTCGCATTTTGAGGTTACTTGGGTATAGTAAGGCGATAACAGATGGTTTTGCCAAACTAGGTTCTTGGATTAAGCAAAGGAAGTTACTGACATGAAAATACTGAGAAAAACACACTTACTGATGATGTGCCTGTTTGCGGCACTGGTGGCTGGCTGCAGCAGCTCCGGAAGTTTACCTCCCGCTACCACTCACGCTTCTTTGACTTCATCTATTGATAACTACAACTATCTTATTGGTCCCGGTGACAACCTCAACATTTTTGTCTGGCGCAACCCGGAGATTTCAGGTTCCTTTATCGTGCGACCTGACGGCAAAATCACGACTTCGCTGGTTGAGGATGTCGCGGTTTCAGGCAAAACCCCCACCCAGCTTGCCCGGGATCTGGAGCAGGAACTGTCCAAGTATATCCGTGACCCCATTGTCACGGTCAGTGTTACCGGATTTTCTGGTCCTTTCAGTGAGCAGGTTCGGGTCATTGGTGAAGCCACTAATCCCCGGGCGGTTAATTATCAGGAAAACATGACCTTGCTAGATCTGATGATCGCTGTCGGTGGTCTCACCGAGTTCGCGGCAGGTGACAAGGCGAAACTAATCCGTGTTGTGGATGGAACGCAACGTGAGTACGCTGTACGCGTAGATGCTTTGGTCAGGGATGGGGAGATCAGTAACAACGTCGATATACTGCCCGGAGATATTCTGATCATTCCAGAAACCTGGTTCTAAGCCTGAAGAGCAGCAGTAAACCTATGATCGGATTCCAGCAAGTTTTAGAGCAAATCCAGACCTACATAAAAGGGGTCTGGATTAAGAAACGCTACATTTTAATTTCATCCTGGTTAATTTGTCCTATTGGATGGCTGTATGTGGTGTCATTACCCGACACCTATGAGTCCTCTGCCAGGGTGTATGTAGATACCACCAGCCTTTTGCGCCCTCTCTTAAGGGGTCTGGCGGTATACAACAACCCCGAGCAGCAAGTCAGCTTAGTGGCAAGAACACTGCTCAGCCGGCCTAATCTTGAAAAGATTGCCCGCGAAGCGGATTTGGATATTACCGCCAGGACCAGTGCCGAGTTCGATGCTGTTATTGATGGACTGAGAAAAAACATCAAGCTGACCAGCACCCGCGATGCCAACATCTATACCATTGCTTACACGGCTAATAACCCGGCAATGGCGCAACGCATTGTGCAAATAACCCTCAATGAATTCATTGAGTCTAATCTGGGTAACAGCAGGCAGAGTAGCGACTCCGCAGAGGAGTTTCTGGATCAGCAAATTGCTGAATATGAAGAACGGCTGGAAAAAGCTGAGCAACGTCTGGCCGATTTCAAACGCAACAGACAAAATGTGCTGCCCGGTGGAAGTGGAGACTATTACAGCGAACTGCAAAGTCAGCGCAATAGCCTTGAACAGGCAAAACTGCGCTTACGGGAGCTGGAATCTCAACTGGCTTCTGCCAGAGCCCAGCTCAGCGGTGAGGAGCCGGTCTTCGGTCTTGCCAACCCTGAGCTAAGCGGCAATCAGGGTGTCAGTACACAGTATGACAGTCGCATTGCCAGCCTCGAGTCCCGATTAGATGAGTTGCTGATTCGCTACACGAATCAGCACCCTGATGTGGTGAAGACCCAGAGCCTGTTAAATCAGTTGAAGGAAGAACGTCGGCAACAGCTGGCCAGCATGAGTCAGGCCGCAGAATCTTCTGGCTCCTATAGCCGCTTTGGAAACCTGGGGCAAAACCCGGTTTACCAGCAGATGAAAATTACGGTGGCGAACCTTGAGAGTGAAATCGCCTCGGTAAAAGTACGCGTGAACAATTACCAGAACAATGTTCAGGAGTTGGAGCAGAAAATTAATCTGATACCAGAGCTTGAAGCAGAGCTCACTGGGCTGAACCGGGACTATGGCATTACCAAGTCAAAATACGAAGAATTGCTACAACGCAGGGAGTCAGCCCAATTGTCGAGAAAGGCTGAGGCCACCTCTGACGATGTCCAATTCAGAGTCATTGATCCACCTATCCTGCCAAACAGGCCGTCCGGTCCAATGCGAGTGGTGCTATATACTGCCGTTCTCATTCTCGGCTTTGGTTCAGGCTTAGGCATTGCCTTTTTGGTGAGCCAGATCAATCCTGTTGTAGTCAGTTATCAGCAGTTAGTGGAGAACTTTAATATCCCGGTCTTAGGCTCTGTTTCCCATAAAGAAGCCGATCAGATGACCAGGATGAACCGCAGGCGCATCTGGATCTTTGCCACATCGTCAATGATGCTGGTGTGTGGTTACGCCTTGTTAACCGGCGTTGAGTTAGTCTATGGCGGTGTGCCCAGGCATTTGCTGGGAGGATGGTTATGAGTACGATAGAAAAAGCCTTACAGCGAAAAAAAGAAGCGGCTGAAAAAGCGCGTCTTGAAGCCGAAGCCCACGCCAAGGAACAAGCTGAAAAGCAGGCGACGAGCGAAAACGATGACATGTCCACGCCTGAAGCCGCTATGGCTAAGGCCAAATCAGCCCGTCAATCGCCAAAAGAGTCCGCCAGCACTGAGTCTTCAGCACCTGCGCCAAAGCGTGCTAAGAAAGAAATGGCTGAGCGTGAAAAAAGCGTACCTGCTAAAGCGCCGTCAGCACAACCTGTGGATGACGATCGCGGCCTGGTGCTGGAATTGCATCTGAATGAGGAAGATTTTGTTACGCCATCCTCTAATCGTTCCAGAGTCAGTGAAGAGTTCAGGGCCATTAAACGTAAGGTGCTTAATAACGCCTTCGGCCCCCTATCCAAGACATTGAATAACCCCAATATCATTATGGTCACCAGCTCCAACCCTGGAGAGGGGAAAACCTATACGGCGGTTAACCTGGCACTGAGTATTGCGCTGGAGCAGGATAAGACCGTGTTATTGGTAGATGCCGACGTTCTGCGCCCCAATGTCATGCGAACCTTGGGTATCGACGCTGCCCCGAACGGCCTGATGGAATATCTGCTGGGTGAAACCGAGGATGTCTCCGAGGTCATGTACCACACCAACGTGGAAAAGCTGCGCGTGATACCAGCCGGGAAGTCTCACCATTTATCCACGGAGCTCCTGGCCAGTGAAAAAATGGAGGAAACGGTACAGGAATTTGCCAGCCGTTACCCCGACCGGGTGGTGATTGTCGACACCCCCCCACTGCTGGGCATCAACGAAACCACCGTTTTGGCAAATCTTGCTGGTCAAGCGTTAATCGTTGTTGAAGAAAGTAAAACCAAACTGGCAGATCTTAGTTCTGCCGTTGAGACCCTCGACCCGGATATGGCAAAAGGATTTGTAGTGAATAAATCCCTGCGCCTTCGTAGTGATGAACATGGGTACGGTTATTATTATGCAGGGAGGCGCTAGTGGCTTGGAAAACAGGTAAGCCCGCACTGCACAAAGCAATGTTGCTTTGCGGTGGAAGTATGTTTGTGGCAACGACAGCAAACGCTGCAGAGGTCACGTTTAAACCGGTCATTGAAGCGACGGCTACCTACTACGATACGCAGTCTGACAGTGAGGGTGACTTAGAAAATCAGGCCCTGCTGCTAAATCCAAGTTTGTTAACCCAATACAACAGCCGGCTGTTAAATGTGGCGCTCAATGTCTCTCACACCAAAGTTATGCAAGATAAACAAAGTGATGAACTGGACAAAAGTTTCACTGATTATCAGCTTAACTCAAGGTTGGCCCTGTTAGACCAACGTCTGCAACTACAGCTCAACACGGCACAGCGGCACCGCGCATTGACTATCGGCAATGTACTTATCAGCGATCCGATACTGAATGCCGACGAACTGGTCAGTACCCGCACAGATACCGCAAATGTCGCCTTTTCCAGTCGCAACCCTGCTTATTTGGGGGTTGATGTGGTGGCCTCAGGGAGTCAGACCCGCGCCGATCAGGACGCACTGAATCAAAGTCGCAGCTTTAACAATGACAACATTAACCTGACAGGCCGCCTGTATCAGGGGCGAGAATTCGATCGGGTTTTCTGGGATATTACCAGCCAATATTCAGAAACTACCCGCAGAGCAGCTGGAGATTTTAAATCTAATGCAGTGAGCGGCAGGGTCGGTGTCGGATTGTATGATGATCTTCACTTTATTGTCCGCGGTAGTGATGAGTCTAATCGCATCGAAGGTGCCGATTTCCTGACCGATGATTTGAGTTCTACCAGCTATGGCGCAGGCCTGGAGTGGCGTGAGTCGGCAGATCGTTTTATCGCGGTGACGTACAACCGCTTCGAGCGACGTGATCAGGAAGAAGAGTATGTGGGCTTCGAGCTGGATTGGGCTTTCAGCAGACTAACTTCAGTCCAGGCAAGCTATGATAAGAGCTATTTTGGCGACAACTACCGCTTTGCGCTCACCCACAACAATCGGGCCTGGAGAAGCCGTATAGGTTACTCAGAAGGCCTCACTACCTATGACCGATTGCAACTCAACACCGAGTCATTGGGCGTGTTTGTGTGTCCATTGGGCAGCCCTTCGCTGGAAGATTGCTTTCAACCTGACAGTCCAAATTATGAACCCGGTGTCGACGAACAGTTTTTCAACCTCTTTGACCAAACGGCTGAGATCACTGACGAGGTTGTTCTACGCAAATCGGGCTTTGTTAATCTGGGCTACCAGTTGCGCAAACTCACCCTGTCTGCAAACTACACCTATGGTTACCTGGATTATCTTGAGACCTCACGGGAGCAGCGCAATCGGGCTGTGCGTCTGTCGGCAGGCTATCGCCTCGGTCCACGCACACAGCTAAGTCTGCAGGCAAGTCGTTCTCAATTGGATGGCATCACAGGGGGCGTGAATCAGGAAGTAGAGAGGTACAGCCTGACACTGAACCGGGAAATGAGTCCGGATCTGGAGTTAAGCTGTGGTGTGAGGTATTTGGACAGCGAGTCTGAAAATGCTGCGAGAACCATTGAAGATACCCGCTTTTCAGTGACCCTTAAATACCGCCTCTGATCAGTTAATTAACGTCACCAAAGCCAGGGCAATAATGCCCACCATCAAGATTTCTCGATGGTATTTACCATGGTAATACGCCTGGCGGCGGTGTCGTATTCTTACCTCATTGGTCGAGGTATTCAGACTCATTTTACTCATCAAGTTTCCCCAAAAAGTTGATGAAAAGCGCGACGCTCTGTAATGCTCTACGGCTTATCTGAGCAAGCAGATCTTTTTGTTATTTTATTTATCTCACCTTCACGTGGTGATTATTTGCTCACCATAGCAGTTTGAGCAGGTTCTTGCCTAGTAGTTCACTTATATTTTTATCGACAAGCAACTGAAATTCCTGAATATTCCTCAATTTCTCTGTTGCGATGGTAATTTGTGGCCGAAATGGCTATATAAATTGATAATTCAGCTTTTCCTGCCTATGTTCAATAAGAGCCTAAATTCAAAGGTTTATATTAATAACCGTTTCCTGTGAACAACTAAGTAGGTACAACCATGAAGAAACTCGCTTATATTCTTGCTTCCGCATCTTTGCTAAGCATTTCCGCTAATGCCGCAACCGTAAGTATACGGGCCGATGAGTGGTTCCCCATGAACGGCGAACCTGGCGCAGCAAAGCCTGGTTTTATGATTGAGCTGGCAGAGCGCGTATTCGGAGATGCAGGTCACACGGTAGATTACAAGCTGATGCCATGGGAGCGAGCGCTGGACTCAGTAAGAAAAGGCGACTTTGACTGCGTTGTGGGTGCTTATAAAGAGGATGCGCCTGACTTTGTCTTTCCTGATGAACACTGGGGCCTCGACAGTACCGCCTTTTATGTGAAAGAAGGCAGTGACTGGACATTCAATGGTTATGACTCGCTGCTGACTCAGAAAGTGGCTGTAATAAACGGCTATGCCTATGGTGAAGAGTTCGATAAGTTGGTAGCTGAAAACCCACAGGTTTTTCAGGGTATTGGCGGTAATGATGCGCTGGAAAAGAACATTAAAAAGCTCGAGGCGGGACGCGTTGATGTACTGGTAGAGTCGCCCAGTGTTTTGGCGGCCAAAATGAAAGACATGGGTGTCAGTGGCTTTAAACGTGCCGGCGATATGGGCGAACCCTCTAAAATGTACATTGCCTGCAGTCCGGCCAAAGACAGCTCAAAAGATTATGTGAAATTAGTCGATGAGGGCACCGCTAAACTCAGAGCCTCGGGTGAACTGGATAAAATCATGTCCAATTATGGTATGAGCGACTGGAAGTAACCCAGCATTGATGAAAAAGCGCGCCCCGACGCGATAGAGGTGTCGGGGCGTTTTTTATTTAGTGGGAGTGATCGCAACCCTGATCGCCATGCACATGGCCATGAGCCAGTTCTTCTTCCGTGGCATCACGCACATCCAACACTTCCACATCAAAGCTCAGTGTGACACCGGACAAAGGATGGTTACCATCTATCACCACACCGTCGTCATTGACATCCACCACCACGACCGATTGCTCACCGTCATCCGTGGTTGCACGAAATTGCATACCAACGTCCACGTCCATCCCCTCGAACATCGACTTGGGCACCACCTGGATCAGCTCCTCATGGCGTTCACCGTAAGCCAGTTCCGGCGCCACCTGTACTTCAAAGGCATCCCCAGCAACTTTGTCCTCAAGTGCATCTTCCAGTCCCTGTATCAAAAAATTATGACCGTGGATAAAACGCATGGGCTCGCCATCTCGTGATGAATCGATTTGCACGCCATCAGAGGAGCTGACGGTGTAATGCATGGTTACCACAGCATTAGGGGCTATTTTCATGGGGGATTTCTCCAATTGATAAATGTCTGACCCAGTTGTAGCGTTTACCTGCCCTAACACTTCTGAACTTTACTGTGTAAGGAAAGTACGTTGAGTGGCGGCAAATAACGCATCTCATACTGAGTCCTGAAAGGGTTATTTTGACAGTTTTTGGCCACAGATGAAATGCCACTGCCGCAAGGGGGACCAGTCACTGGTGTATTCAACCCCCTGCGGGTCTGTTCATTTCCCTCTGAGCCGGTGAGTCCGGCACTGAAAGCACCTTATGATTCCGACGCCTGACATGGAAATGCCGGTAACGTTAATCTACCTGCAACCAACAATTTTTTTTGCTTGCGCGACAAAGACTTAACCCAATACTCCGCACGACTCGCCTGACTGCGACTCCCCACCGGAACCTGAAAAATCAGTGATAACGGTCCCTTGCCCTTCAGCGCTTTGGCTGCTTTAGGACCACCAGACTGATGTTCGGCAAAGCGTCTTGTCGGATCCGTACTGATTCCCGTATACCAATGCCCCAAGCGGGTTTCAACAATGTATAAAGACCAATCAGACAAGCTATTCTACCTGCATAAAAAAGAACAATGCTTTTTGAGTGTACAGATGTACGCTGAAAACTTATACTACGGCGATAATCTAACCTGTAATTATCCCGGACGCTACCGTATCGAACAACGAGAATGTGTCCGGTAGCATCTGCAAATAATAACCCCATGGAGGTGAACAGTGTCCAGTCCGTCCCGCCCATACAGCGTTGCTGAAGAGTGGTTAAATGCCCTCAGCCATGGATTGGGTTTTGTGATTGCCATTGCTGGTCTGGTCTTTTTGCTCTTGCGCAGTGAGGACAGTCTGAGCATTACTGCCTCCGCCATTTATGGCAGTTCGTTGCTGCTCATGTTCCTTAGCTCAACCCTTTACCACAGTGTCACCGGTCATCCGCTCAAAGGTTGGCTGAAACTCTTCGATCATAGTGCCATTTATTTACTTATAGCTGGTACTTACACGCCATTTATGTTGGTCAGCGTTGGGGGTTGGGTTGGCACCCTGGGGACCGTATTAATTTGGAGCATTGCGCTGGCTGGGGTTATTTTTAAATGGTTTGCACGACACCGTTTCCCACGCCTGTCTGTCTCTTTGTATCTGATCATGGGGTGGCTCGCCATTGCCTTTATCTACCCCTTGTACCAGGCGCTGCCCAGCAGTGGGTTGTGGCTTTTGCTGGCAGGAGGATTGTGCTTTACCCTGGGGGTGGTGTTTTATATGGCGAAAAAAATCCAGTACACCCATGCCATCTGGCACCTGTTTGTCGTGGGTGGCTGTACTTGCCACTACCTGGCTATCTATTACTACGTCCTCTGACGAGTATTAATTTAACGGTAAACAGCGTTAATATTTCGCGTCTATCTGTTTTAGTTTCTTTTCAAACTGTTCCAGATGCTCTGCTTTTTCATATTCAAAGTGATACTGATTGTGAAAGCCAAAACGCAGCTGTACCTGGGCATCTTCAATAAAAACCGTGTAACCATCAAAGTCAGTCCAGGCTTTTACCCCATCAAGACGATAAGATTCATCCTGTTGCTTTCCATGCTCGCGTATCTTTTCAAAAACGGATAGAACAAAGCGGCTGTCCAGTTCATTTTTCATCGTACTCTCCCAGTCTGTGTTTTGACCAACATAGTTGATCCCCTTACCCACTACAACCGAATAAAGCTGTAACGGCACCTATATACCTCATTTATGTCAAAACTATTATTACTGCTGGGCGATCAGCTGGATCAACACCAGCAGGCAATTCGCGAGCTGGACAAGCAACAAGACCATATCCTGATGGCCGAGCTCACCGATGAAGCCGGATATGTACCGCATAACAGGCGCAAAATCGCCCTGATTTTCTCGGCCATGCGCCATATGGCAAAAGGCCTCAGAGACAGTGGCTACCGGGTCACCTATTTCACTTACCAACAATCGGTTGAAGCTGGCCTGAACAGCATCAGCGAGCTGGTATGCCACCAGCTAAAACAACATGCCTATCAGGCCTTTGCTTATGTCGAAGCGGGTGAATACCGACTCGATCAGGAGTTAGATACCTTAACAAAGCGGCTGGACGTGCCGACCGAGAAGTTCGATTGCAGTAATTTTATTTTCAGCCGCAAGACGATGCTGGGGTGGTTTGAGGGTAAGAAATCGCCTCGTATGGAGCACTACTATCGCTGGGCACGTCAGCAAACGGGCTGGTTGATGGACAACAATAAGCCGCTGGGCGGGCAATATAACTACGACAAACAAAATCGTCAGCCTTGGGATCCCTCTGTTGTGCCCCCTCCTGCGCTGCAATTTGAGCCAGATACCATCACACAGGACGTGATTGCTCTGGTCAACGAGACGTTTGCCCACCACCCCGGAACACTACATGACTTCGCCATGGCGGTCACCACGCAACAAGCTGAACAGGCTCTGGATGACTTTATTCAGCTACGTCTGCCGAGCTTTGGCGACTATCAGGATGCGCTGGCTGACAATCAAAGCACAGTGTTTCACAGCCTATTATCAGCATACATCAACATTGGTCTGCTGAGCCCGGTAAAGGTATGTGAAGCCGTTGTAAAGGCGTATGAGGATGGTCGGGCACCGCTTAATGCGGTAGAGGGCTTCATACGGCAAATTCTGGGATGGAGGGAGTATGTGCGAGGACTTTACTGGCACTGCGGGCCCGATTATCAGCATCGCAATGCACTCAATTCCACCACTCCTTTGCCGGATTGGTTCTGGACCGGCGATACACGCATGCGTTGTGTCAGTCAGGCAATCAGCAGCTCATTAAACCAGGCCTATGCCCATCATATTCAGCGGCTGATGGTAATCGGTAATTTTGCCTTACTGACCGGTCTGGACGTAAAAGCGGTGTGTCGCTGGTATCTGGCGGTCTACATTGACGCCTTCGAGTGGGTCGAATTGCCTAACACGCTGGGGATGGCCCTGTATGCCGACGATGGCTTTGTGGCCAGTAAGCCCTATGCAGCAAGCGGCCGCTATATCAATAAAATGGGCAATCACTGCAAAAACTGCGCTTACAACATTAATCAGACGACCGGCAATAAAGCCTGCCCGTTCAATGCCCTGTACTGGCAGTTCATTCATCGCCACCAAAGTAAATTCAAAGATAATCCCAGAATGGCACTGATGCTCAGTCAGTGGCAAAAAAAGTCACATGACGACCAACAAGCGCTGCTGGACTGGAGTGAACACTTACTTGAGCGCCTCGATTCACTATGATTAACCTGGTGTGGCTGAAACGAGACCTGCGGCTGGTGGACCATGCCCCTCTGTATCAGGCGACCCAGGGTACACGTCCTGTCATCCTGCTCTATGTCCATGAGCCCCAGTACTGGCAACTAAAAGATACCAGTGCCAGACACTGGCAATTTATCCGTGAAAGCCTGTGCGACCTGAATCAGGATCTCGCTCAGCAAAAGACCGGACTGTGGATAGCCGAAGGTGAAGTGCAGGCCTGTCTGCAACAGCTGCACCAGCAATTTGGTATTCACACCCTGTTTAGCCATGAGGAAACGGGTAATCAGTGGACCTATATCCGTGACCAGCAGGTACAACGCTGGTGCGCAACGAATCATGTACGATGGCAACAATCACGCCAGTTTGCCGTCAAACGAGGCCCTGTAAACCGGGACCACTGGGATCACATCTGGCAGCAACAGATGCGCGCGGCCGTGGTGGCTGATGCGAACTTGTCCAAACTCATACCACCACCTGCAGCCTACCAGGATTTGCCCTCTTCCTATCCCGGTAACGACCGCCTGTTTTGTCTGTCCGGGCAAATCGGCGGGTGCAAAGCAGGTAAAAAACTACTGACGAGTTTCCTCTGTCATCGTCAGCAGCGCTATTTGCACAGTGTCTCCAGCCCGGTCAGTGGGCCACAGTTCAGCTCCCGTCTCAGCCCCTATCTGGCCTATGGCTGTCTGAGCATGAAAGAAGTTGTTCAAAATACTGTGGCGACGCTGGAAAAATCGCAGCACTCACGGGCGCTGCGAGCCTTTAAATCGCGCCTGCACTGGCACTGCCACTTCATTCAGAAACTGGAAACAGAGCCCGAATATGAGTTGCATGCCGTTCATAGGGATCTCAGACCTCTGCGTTCTGAAAGCTTTGATCCCTCGCTATTTGAGGCGTGGTGTGAAGCCCGAACAGGCATTCCGTTTGTGGATGCCTGCATGATGATGTTGCGACACACAGGCTGGCTGCCTTTTCGCATGCGAGCCATGCTGATGGCTTTTTCCAGTTACCATTTGTGGCTTCCGTGGCAGAAACCTGCGGCGTTTCTCGCGCAACTCTTTACAGATTACGAGCCCGGGATTCATTACCCGCAGGTGCAGATGCAGTCCGGCACCACCGGTATCAATCCCTTTCGCATCTACAATCCCATCAAACAGGGCATGCGTTTTGACCCAGACGGTCAGTTTATCCGGCGCTGGTTAACACCACTGCGTCCACTGCACAGTGCTTATATTCATCAGCCCTGGCGAAGCCCTGATTTTGCCTCCCTGGATTACCCCGAGCCGGTAATTGACCCGGAGCTTAGCGCAAGACAAGCCAGAGAGACCCTGTTTGCCTTTTATCGGGAGCATGTCAATCAATCGGAAACCCGCAGGGTGGTCAGTCAACACGCCAGTCGTCGGTACCACAAGAAACCATCAAGGCGTTCACAAAAATCCACACCAGCCACCCAACAACTGAGTTTGTTCTGATGCCCTCTGATATTGCGGTAATGCTCTTTAGCGACGATTTACGTGTTGATGATAATCCGGCTCTGCTGGCCGCCAGTCAACATTCACAACTGCTGTGTGTATACGTATTCGACGAAGTACAAGGTCGTCATGAAGGACACTGGCCTGCCACCGGTCCCTTACGCGCCCGGTTTATCTGGCAATCATTGATGGAACTTGAGCTGCGCCTGAACAGCCTGGGGCAGCGCTTGTTGATCACTCAGGGCCCGCTTCATCAGGTAATGGCCAGACTCACCGCCGAGCTTGGATCGCTCTGTATCTATTGCCAACAGCCTGACAGCTGGTATGAGACACAGCAGATGGCGCACCTGGCAGAGCAATATCATGTCAGGTTCAGAGGTGCTCCTACCTTACTGAGTCAGAATCAGCTTCCTTTTGTGCTTAACCAGATGCCTGAAAGCTTTACGCCTTTTCGCAAGAAAGTGGAGGCCAACTGGCCCCGTATTCAACCCCTGTCGCCCCCTACCCGCCTGCCCTCTGCGCCAGACATCACAATGAACACGCTGGGCTCAAGTCCTATTTTGACTGAATGTAACGTATCCGATAAAGCCGTGCTCAATTTTCATGGGGGTGAGCAATCGGCATGGAAAAGACTGAAGGATTACATTTGGGAGCAACGTGCAGTGGGTCATTACAAACAAAGCCGCAATGGGCTTTTAGGGGCTGATTATTCCAGTAAGTTTTCTCCCTGGCTTGCACAAGGTTGTCTGTCACCGCGGCGCATATACCAGCAAGTTAAATGCTATGAGTCACGCTTTGGGGCCAGCGATTCAACATACTGGATGATATTCGAACTGTTATGGCGGGACTTTTTTCATCTGCAAGCGCGCAGGATGGAAGCCGACTTCTTTTATTCTCCCCCCGCGGCTCAGAGGTCCTTTAGAGACGACCCACAGGCGTTAAAAAGATGGTGTGAAGGACGTACCGGCCAGGAGTTTGTGGATGCCAATATGCGTGAATTATTGCAAACTGGTTTTATGAGTAACCGGGGCAGGCAGAATGTGGCATCCTACTTCATCTATGAGCTGCAACTGGATTGGCGCATCGGCGCAGCATGGTTTGAACACCAGTTAATCGACTATGATGCGCCGAGTAATTATGGCAACTGGAGTTACATAGCAGGACAGGCCCATGACCCTCGTCACGGGCGTCAGTTTGATATTGATGCCCAGGCCCAACGATATGATCCTGAGCATCAATACAGAGCCTATTGGTTGAGCTAGAAGTTATACCTTACGCCGAGTTGTACCAGGTTGACCTGTAAATCGTCTTCGCCGCGAATATGCTGAGCCTCGAGGCGCACATCCACAGTTTGAGTCAGCACAAAATCGAAGCCCAGTCCAACAACGCCAGCAATAGCAGTATCGTCCACGGCGCAGCGGGTCGCATTCAGGCTATCACTAACAACCACGGTGCTGGCTGTCCCGGCAGCACAGTCTCTGCCCTCAGCCAGGTAGCTATCAGCCTGCCATTTAATGCTCATCACACCTAAGCGATAAAACAACGTCCCGGCCTGTGACCTCGCTTTACCAAGAACCGCAGCATAGATGGCATCGCCGGTGGCGCTATTGCTATCTTCAGTACCAAGGTTATCAGCAGTCAGCCTATCGGCGTCTTCATCGATCAATTGCTGATAGCCAAGTTCTACAAACCACTGACGATGAAATTCGTAGCCCATAGCAAAACTGTAACCCGGCCCCTTCGCACTGATTTGCTCCTGATCTGCCTCGGCATAGTTCAGTCCGAGCAAGCCGTACATATTACTCTGTGCATACGCCGTGCTTGTGCACAGTGCGCTGATCCCAATTAGTGTGCTAAGTAGTGATTTTTTCATATTTTTCTCGGTTCTCATCGTCCAGAGTTGTAGTCTAGCCCTGATCAGCCCATTGCGACCAGTGATTTGCCCGCAGATGGCTATTTTTTAACGTTTTTCTCGCCCTGAACACCCTTTTGTTGCTCTGGTGAGGCGGCGTCATCCGCCAAACGACGCCACATTGACACAAAAGTGTCACAGGTTACAATCGGGGCCCCTGTAGCCACGAAATCCCGTATGCCCGATAAGAGCAAAAAAAAGCATAAGAAAGACAGTCAACTGCTGATTCGTATCGACAAGCAAACTAGGGATGAGTTTGTTCACCTTTGTGAACAACAAAACACCAAAGCCGCCAAAGAAATACGCCGTTTTATTCTCAGCTACATCAAACGCCATCAACCTCGCGATTGATCGCAGTCAAGTATCTCATACTGGCTGTATTGTTCTAACAGCTTATCTCCTAATACCCTCTTTAACGGCTGCAGATAGGGCTCAAAATGTCGCCACTGTTGGGCAGCCCGGGTGTTCAGTGGTTGTCGCACCTGCTCTGAGCTGGGCGTCTTGATACTGCGTTCGGTTCGATAGAATTCCAGGCACTGGGGTTCAAAAGGTAAGCCGCAGAAATCCAGCATTCGACGTATTTGCGTTTCACTGTCCAGTAACAGTTCTTCATGCTGCACTAAGAGTACCTGCCCGGGTAAAACCTGCTGCCAGTGATCCATCAATCGCACATAATCCCGGTAATAACGTGCCATGGTGTCGAGGCTATAGCTAAAATCCTGCCCCTCGCCGAAGAGTTGCTTATAACCACTGAAACAACAGGCCATAGGGTGGCGACGTGCATCGATGATTTTGGCATTGGGCAAGATCAACTTGATCAAGCCAATGTGCAGGAAGTTATTCGGCATCTTGTCGATAAAAAATGGCGCATTACCACGGTAGGCTCGGGTATTTTCAATAAACTGCTGTCCAAATGCCGCGAAATACTCATCTTTTATCTCATGGAGATTCTTAGGATAGGCCGGTTCCTGATTAACATTCCTGCCGCGAAGACGCATCGCCAGTCCCAGAATATTGTGCAGCTCCATGGTGCCGTCAACCTGGGAATGAGAGGCAAGAATCTGCTCAAGTAATGTCGAGCCCGCCCGGGGCAACCCCACAATAAAGATAGGATCGACATCCGCTGCCCCAAGATGCCCTCGCTCAGCAAATAAGGCTTTGGAACAGTGCTCAATCTGCGCATCCACCATTTGTGTGGTTTTATCCGGGTTATAACCGGATTGCCGATGTTTAAGCTGATTACCGCTAGCGTAAAAGTCAAACGCCGCGGCGAAATCCTGCTGATCCTCAAAGGCCTTACCCAGCGCAAAATACAGGTGAATTTTGTCCTCTTCTGACGTGTCATCAGAGATGGCCAGAGCTTTCATTTCTGCCACTTCCGATTTACTGAAACTATAGGTTTTGGTGTTCGCCAAACTCCAATAGGCGTCACCAAAATCAGCGCGGATCTGGTATGCCTTGCGATATGAAGCAACCGCGTCGTGAAACTGACCAATGGCCTTTTGCGCATGTCCGAGCTGCAAGTAGACATCGGCAGGCTGATTCACCTTGTTCACCACCTGCTGATACAGTGCAATGCCCTTTTCGTTCTCCCCTAAACCGGTCAGCGCACTCGCCAGACTGACCGTATAAGCAGGATGCTGTGGTGCTTGTTCCAGCAAATACTCGGCCTGCTCTCGCGCTTTGGTGTACTTGCCGGTTCTGAGCAACAATCCAAGATACTGCGCACGCGCAGTCTGATTATCCGGTTCCAGCTCAACACAACTTTCCAGTAAAAACTCGGCATCATCATATATTTTCAGTCGCTGGCCAATTTCGGCAAGCAAACACATGGCCTCGACATGGTGTTTATGCTGTTGCAGAAACTGACGACAAACCTGCTCGGCCTGCGCCAGCTTACCCTCGTACATTAAATCGTAAGCGCCGAGCAAAGGCCTGGGCAGCTTTTCCAGCTGAGCTATCTGCTTTTCTGCCACAGCCTGCGCCTGTTGCTGGTCCGCCTGTTGATAGATGGGTAACAACATCTTCCAGCTACTGAGCAGGGCCGGGTTCAGTTGTGTTGCCTGATAAAAACCTTTCGCTGCTGCCAATCCATTGCCCTGGGCCTGATAAACATAGCCTCGTTCCTGAAAGGCCCTGGCATGAGAAGGGTTGAGTTTTAGCAAGGTGTTAAGGGTCACAGCGGCAGCATCCAGCGCACCACGAAAACGCTGACTGACCGCGAGTAAATAATATAGTTCTTGCGTGATTGCTGGCGGCTGTTCGCTTACCAACAATTCATTGATCTGCGTTTCAGCCTCATCAAAGCTGCCCTGTTGAATCCGCTGCTGAATCTGGCGCAGTGTATCACCGGTTGATAACGTCAATGGCTACTCCGTAATCTTCTTTGTGGGCTCAGCGTTTTTCGCTACAGAAGCATGCAAGCCACAACGAAAAAAGGCAAGCGCAGTGCGCTTGCCTTAGGGTTTACAACACTCTTACTTGTCAGAACGCATCATAGGAGAAGCGCACACCGATAGTACGTGGACGATTGGTGACGACTTTAGGTGTAAACTGCTGCGTATCGATATACTGTGTGGCCAGTTCATCAGTGATATTGTCGATATACAGCTCCGCGGTCCAATCGTTGGCTCTGACACCAAAGGCGATATTAGCCACGGCATAGCTACCCTGAACATAACGACCACCGGCAAAGGTATTTCCGGATTCGTCAGTGTAGGTTACGCCTTCATACACGGCGGCTTCACGCTCGATTTCCAGACCACTTCCGGTGCCGTAAATAAGCTGCGTCGCATCTTCCATCACATAGGCGTCCATGGTCATACCCACCAGACTGTCTCCGGTGTAATTGATAGCACCGTTGATGTAACCTTCCCAGCCATTGTCGAGCATGTAGAAATAGTTGGCTTGCAGGTTACCGGAAAACTCAGAAGAGAAGGGTAAACGGCTACCTTTAGGTGGCGCGATGCCCTGAAGTTCACGGTTAATTTCTGTCAGCTCCGTGTCCAGCCAGCTCATGGCGCCGGTCAGCACCAGATTATCCGTGGCGTACCACTGGAAATCGGCATCCAGGCCGGTGATCTCCGCCGTACCCACGTTATCGGTAAAGACCAGGAAGCTGATATTGGTAGGATCGAATCGTGATGTCTGCAGATCCGTAATTTCTGAATAGTACCCCGTGGCGTTAACACGCAGGGTCTGTTCGAAGAAATCGGCCTTCATACCCAACTCGTAGTTTTTCAGGGTATCTGTGGTGGAATACACCGGAATCCGGAAATCGGCAAACACACCACTGCTATTGGTTGCTGCGCCACCACCGACACGGTTAGTCACCGGCGGACGGAAACCTTCAGAGTAGGTTGTAAACAACAACACATCATCGCTCACTTTCCAGTCCAGTGACGCCTTGTAAATCACATCATCCACGGTCACCGCACCATTGTCATCAACCAGGCTGATATCCAGCTGGCCGCTGTCAATGGCATCGATATAGCCTTGTGCATCGTCACCGAAGAAATCAATCAGTGCCTGGTCGCTGCCATCACCAAAGGCACGCAGACGCCCGCTCACATCCACCGTGGAGGTTGAGCCTTTGTAGGTATCTTTGATTTCGTACCAGCGCGCGCCCAACGTCAGGGTCAGCGTATCGGTCAGGTCGTACTCACCCTGACCGAAGACCGCAATTTGTTCGATGGTATGGGTAATATCGTTTACGAAACTGATCTCGGAGGGGAAAGGACCGCCGTCACTGTTGATACCCTCGTTGCCAGGCAGGGTTCTGGCCAGATTAGGGAATTTTTCGGTGCTGGCAATCTTGAAGGAGCCAATGGTGGACAGGTCCTGATCATCATAGAACACACCCGCTGTGAGCCTCCAGCGATTCTCAACCGGTGTGTTAAAGCGTAGTTCGTGCGTCACACGGCCCACATCGGTTTCTTCGGTATAAAACTTGGTGGGATCCAGGCAAGCTTCGTCTTCCGCAGGAACACTCCCGCCATAGTTACAGACATAATACGCCGAGAACAGACCGCCATTCGTGTAGCCGGTGTAGTCAATCAGCGAGTTGATCTCACGGTCCAGATAACCACCGGTATACACCACCTCCAGTTGCTTCAGACGCCCTTCCAGGGTCCAGGTCGTCAGACCAAAGTCATCGTCATTGCTCTCTGGCTGGAAGCGGTTAGTGGAGGTTTCACCTTCCAGGTTGGGATCATAAGAAAACACGCCTTCCGTATTCAGTGATTGCTGGGTATGTTGCAGCAACAGCTTCCAATCGGCGTTGATATGGTATGAGGCACTGAAACGGGCCCCGGAATAAAGTGCGTCATTAAAGTCGTCTTCGACCAAAGCATCATTCTGAGGCGCTACAATGGGTGTATTAGCGGGGTCCGACAGTACCCCACCGGAGATACGACTGATCACCTCAGCGCTGCCACGATATCCACCATTACCAGGATCGTTGAGAATATTGTCAATCCAGCCACCCTGGCGATCATTGTAAGCGGCAACACGTAACGCGAGATCATCAGTGGGAGTGATATTCAGATAGGCTTCTACCGAGTTACTCATCTCACCGCCTTTGGTGGAGCTGATACTGGTTTTAAACCCTGCCGCAAAGCCAGCATGATCCGGCTTATTGGTAATCATACGAATCGTACCGGCCTGCGAGCTGGCACCAAACAGGGTCCCTTGGGGCCCTGGTAACACCTCTACCCGTTGCATATCCGTGGCATAGATATCCAGGTTCCGGCCCTGCATGGATACCGGCTGCTCATCCAGATAAAAGGCCACTGCTGGCTGCAATGCCTGTACGGTTGATACTGAGATGTTGGTCTGGGTTGTGGCTGCGCCCCGAATGTACACTTCATTCTGGCCGGGTCCCGTCCCCTGAAACACCACATTCGGCAGGAACTCGACATATTCATTGAAGTTATCGAGACCCAGCCGCTCCAGCTGCTTACCATTCAGGGCGCTCATCGCAACCGGCACATCCTGAATAGACTCAGTACGTTTAGTAGCAGTGACCTGAATGGTTTCGATTTTCTTCTTTTCACTTTGCTCCTGCGCATATGTCATAGGGCTGACAGCAAGAGCGGAAACAACGGCAATACTCAGTTTTTTACGATTAAACATAATTAACTTTGTGTCCCTGAATGGTTGTGGTGAGTTGTTTTGCGTTTTTAATTGTACACATATTATTTCTACACTAATTAATAGTGTTAAGCGATATAGGTTGAAAATCAAGTAAAGCGACGTGATCATCAACGAAACTCTGTAAACAACACCGTTTTTCGCTGATATTCGGCTTAATTTCCATCGCCAGAATATGAATTAACGATTTCAAACCCACTTTTCTACGGAAAAGTACGCAAATGGTTCACCAATTTTAATTCGCCATCTAACTATTACTGCCGTATGGCCACAGAAAAAACGCGCTTTTATGACAGAAATTGGGATAATCGGGACTCTTTTAAGGGAGCGGTAATGCAAAAACACGATGAGTTATTGGTCGCGCTGCGCAAAGTGATCCGGGCCATTGGCCTGCATTCGAAACAACTGGAAAAGCATGTTGATCTGACGGTTCCACAGCTACTGATTATGGCGGCTATCGCAGATGACAGTGGCCCTATGGTAAAGGAGCTGGCCCAGGCCACCAACCTGAGTCCGGCCACAGTGACCAGTATCCTCGACAGACTTGAGAGCCGCGCACTGATTCTGCGAAGACGGGATGACAAGGATAAACGTAAGGTAGGGGTATTTCTCACCGATAAAGGCAAAGCGGTTTATGCACAGGCTCCGCAGCCTTTGCAGGCGAGTTTTGTTCAGCGTTTTGCACAACTCGAAGACTGGGAGCAAAACCAGCTGGTATTTGCCGTTCAGCGCCTGGCATCAATGATGGATGCCAAGGACATTGACGCTTCTCCTTTACTGGAAGTCAGCCAGATTATCCGGCAGGACTGATGCAGGCCATCCCAGGACGCTAGCGGCAACTCATTCTCATCCAAATGGATATTGTGTCCAGCCAATGATTTGCTATGCTGCCGGAGCCTAAGCTAGCGGAACACCACCATGTTGGAACTGATCAGGGAAAACCCTTTTTACGAACTGATCGCGTTGCATCTGATCAGAAAATGCGCCTGTCTAGTTTGGGTGATAGAAAAACACCAGTCAGTTCCCCTTGCGCAGTATCATGGGAACGGTAGATCTGAATCCTGATGATGAGAATGACATGCGTAGCAGTCTGAATCCACAGATTGCGCAATGTGCACGGGCTGGCAATCGCGCAACGTGCTCAGGTTAACTGAAGAAAGTGAAACGGGTGAACAGAGTGTACTCAGACTCGGCCACCATCAGGGCCGTAAACACCAGCAGGCAAAGAGGCGGAATCAGAATCGCACAGATTAATGCCATACGTTCCCACATCATGTGCATAAAAATACAGATAATCAGGCCAGCCTTAAGCAACATGAAAATCACGATCAATGACCAGCGCAACATTCCTTCAAGCTGCATATAATCGACCATGTAAGACAGTGCACTGAGTACAAATAATAACCCCCAGATTTTAAGGTAAAGACTGATGGGATGTTGCTGTCCGTCAGAATGAGATGTATTCATGACTGTCTCCTACCACAGATAAAAGAATGCAAAAATAAACACCCAGACCAGGTCCACAAAGTGCCAGTACAAACCGGTGATCTCAATAATTTCATAGCCCTTGCGTTCATAATGGCCTCTGAGGACTTTAAGTGCGACGATGGTCAGGTAAATCACGCCAATGGAAACGTGCAGACCATGGAATCCCGTCACCATGAAAAACACCGCCCCAAATTGCGCCGCTCCCCAGGGGTTCTCCCAGGGGCGCACACCATCCTCTATCAGTTTAGTCCACTCAAACGCCTGCATCCCCACAAATGTCAGGCCCAACACCGCGGTTAGCAGCATCAGCAAGGCGGCTTTTTTGCGCTTTTTCTGATAACCATAATTGACCGCCATAGCCATGGTGCCGCTGCTGGTGATCAGAATGAATGTCATAATGGCAATTAACACTAAAGGAATAGAGTGACCCGCAATGGTCAGGGCGAACACTTCACTGGTAGGTGGCCAGGGTTCAACGGCTGCAATACGTACCGCCATATACCCGATCAGAAAGCAGCCGAATACAAAGGTATCACTGAGCAGAAAGATCCACATCATCGCCTTGCCCCAGGGTACCGAGAAGGCTTCCCGGTCAGCTGAGAAGTCGGCTATGAGCCCTGTCATTCCCTGGGCCTTGGAAGAAGTTTTGATTGTCATGACTATTGCCCCAGCCCACAAAATGCGGCGATCGCATCATAGGTTTCAGGTTTACTCACCAACAGTGCAAACAACACTCCCCATAACACCAACAGGTAGTGCCAGTAGGTGGCACACAACGCCACCCGTGATTGATCGGTACGCAATGAAAACAACGCCATGGTCCAGGCAATGATGCCCCCCACTAAGTGCGCGATGTGCAAACCGGTGAATAAATAGAAAAAACTCAGAGCCGGACTGTGATTAACAAAAAAACCTTGCTCCTGAAGCTGTTGCCAGAAGATCAGTTGCCCGCCAATAAAGGCCGCTGCAAACAAACCGCCGACAAGAATGCCGACCTGACTCGCCTTAAGGCTGTTTCGTTTAACGGCGACACTGGCCCAATGAAAACAGAAACTGCTTAACACCAGATACAGCGTGTTAAGCCATAATTGGCCCTGGTAGTAAAGTGGCTGACCCGGCTCTTCGGCCAAAGGACGCCAGTCCGGATACTGCGAACGCATCAGAAAGGCCACAAAAAACAACAGGAACAATACCGAAATCACTGATAGCAGCACTTTTAGCGCCGAACGCCTGACTCGCTCGGGACTTTTCTGCTCAGGCAGGACAACATTACCCTGCAGCCAGGGCTTTTCCGTCAGGCTATGGAAAAGGCTCATGCGTTGGCCTCCCCGGGTTGATTCTGAGGCAGATAGTCCTGTTCGTATCCCGGCACACTGTAATCATAGGCCCAGCGATGACATTCAGGAATGGACTCTCCCCAGTTACCATGCCCCGGGGGGGTTGTCTCGGTTTGCCATTCCAGTGTCGTAGCCTGCCAGGGATTCGACCCGGCTGCTCTGCCCTTGAAGTAACTCCAGGCCAGGTTAAACAGAAACACCAGCTGAGCCAGTGCCACAAAAATTGCAGCAATGGTGATAAAAGCATTCAGGTCTTTGGCGGATTCGGGGATAAAATCATAGTTTTCATAGGCATAGTAACGCCTCGGCACACCGAGCACACCTAAGTAATGCATGGGGAAGAAAATCGTATAGGTACCGATAAACGTTGTCCAGAAATGAAATTTACCCAGCCCGTCGTGCAACATCTTCCCGGTCATTTTCGGATACCAATGATAGATAGCCCCAAATATGACCAGCACCGGTGAAACGCCCATGACCATATGAAAATGGGCAACCACAAAGTACGTATCTGAGAGCGGTAGATCCACCACCACATTACCCAGAAATAACCCGGTAAGCCCCCCTATGGTAAAAGTAGACACGAAGCCCAGTGCGAAGAGCATGGGCACGGTCATGCGGATGTTACCCTGCCATAAGGTCAGTACCCAGTTATACACTTTGATCGCTGTGGGTACGGCGATTATCAGGGTGGTGGTCGCAAAGAAATAGCCAAAATACGGGTTCATGCCGCTGACATACATATGGTGGGCCCAAACGACAAAGCTCAGTACGCCGATAACCACAATCGCCCATACCATCATGCGGTAGCCAAAAATGTTTTTGCGGGCATGTACACTGATCAGATCGGAAACAATACCAAAGGCCGGTAACGCAACGATATAAACTTCAGGGTGACCAAAGAACCAGAACAGATGCTGAAACAGAATCGGGCTGCCACCTTCATGCCCCAGCTGCTCTCCCATTGAAAGTATCGCGGGCATAAAGAAACTGGTGCTCAACAACTTATCAAACAACATCATAATGGCACTGACAAACAGCGCGGGAAACGCGAGCAGGGCCAGAATCGTCGCCATAAAGATGCCCCAAATAGTCAATGGCATCCGCATCAGCGTCATACCGCGGGTACGGGCCTGCAACACTGTGGTCACGTAATTAAGCCCTCCCATAGTCGCCGCAATAATAAAGATACCGAGCGAGATCAGCATCAGAATGATGCCCCCGTCCGAACCTGGCGTACCCGGTAAAATCGCCTGAGGCGGGTAAAGCGTCCAGCCTGCTCCTGTTGGCCCACCGGTGACAAAAAAGCTGGCCAGTAATACCACCACAGCCAGCAGATAGAACCAGTAACTGAGCATATTAACAAAAGGGAAGACCATATCTCTGGCCCCTACCATCAGCGGTATCAGATAGTTGCCGAACCCGCCAAGAAAGATTGCGGTAAGCAGGTAAACCACCATGATCATCCCATGCATGGTCACATACTGGTAATACGCGCTGGCATCAATAAAATCGAAGCTACCAGGAAAACCCAGTTGCAGCCGCATCAGGGTAGACAGCACCAGTGCAATCAGGCCAACAAAGATTGCCGTCAGTGAATACTGGATGGCGATCACCTTATGATCCTGACTCCAGATATACTTGGTCCAGAAGCTCTGAGGGCTATGGTGTTCCTGTGCTGTCATGACTGTCCACTCCTGTTTGCTGGTATCGCCATTACAAGGTCTTGATATATTCGATGAGCGCATCAGCCTGTGCTGAACTCAACTGAGAAGGAGGCATCACCGGAGGGTAACCTGCGACCACCTTTGCGTTGGGCTTGAACAGAGACTCCTTCAGATAGGCGTCGTCTGCCAGCACCGTTTCACCACTGGCTAAGCTTCGCTCACTGTTGTAGAGCCCCTGCCAGCTGGGTCCAACAAGCCGGCTACCATCAACGCTATGACATGCGGTACACCCTTTACTTTGCGCCAGTTCAGCACCGCTTTTACTTTGTTCTGCCGGATTCTTTTGCATCGTTTGCGCACCAGCATCACTGTCGCGATTGCCTCTCTCTTTGATAAAGGCAATCACAGCATCAACTTCCAGTTCACTAAGCTCGAGTTTAGGCATAATCGGCGCATACCCTTTTACGATAGTTGCGCCCGGCTCAACGATGGCTTCACGCAGGTAGTCGTCATCTGCAATGAGCTCGGTGCTGTCTTTGAATGTGCGATTCGCACCATACAACCCCAACCATGACGGACCGGCGGGACTCTCTTCAAATCCATGACAGGCCATGCATCCTTTTTTCTGTGCGACCTCCTGTCCCTGTTTCGCCTTGACACTGAGCGCTTCAGACGCCTCGCTCATCAGACTCTGAGCAAAGGTCGGTAAGTCCGCCAGCCACTGCTCATATTCCTGCTGTTCCACCACCTTGATATACCCGCGCATGTTGAAGTGACCAATACCACAATACTCCGCACAGAGAATCTCAAAGTCGCCAGTTCGGGTTGGTGTAAACCATTGATAAGACACCTGCCCTGGCACCGAGTCCATTTTCACTCTGAAGTTTGGAACATAGAAATTATGTAATACATCTTTCGAACGCAGGGAGAGTTTGACCGGACGGTTAACGGGCAATATCAGCGTGTTGCTGGTAAGCAGTCTGTCATCCTGCCCCGCCTCATCCAGTGGATCTACGCCAAAGCTGTTATCGGTGCTGATGTGTTCAATCGCACTTTTGCCCAGTTGCCCGTCCTGCCCCGGAAAACGAAAGCTCCATGACCACTGCTGCCCAACCACTTCAATCTGATGGGCATCATCCGGAACATTGACGAAATCCGCATAGACAATGAGCCCGGGCGCCAGCATCGCAATAATGCCGACACTGGTGCCCAGTGTCAGCCACCACTCCAGTTTCTTGTTTTCAGGTTCATACTCGGCTTTTCGTTCAGGGGTATGGCGAAATTTGATAACTGCATAGGCAATAAAGAAGTTGACGGCAATAAACACCACCGCAGTGATCACCAGTGTGATCAGCATGGTCACATCTATGCTGCCCCAATTTGAGGCCAGTGGAGTCATATTCCATGGGGACAGAAAGTGGAACAACACCGAACCCAACACCAGGATGACCAGAACGACAGCGAACGCCATATCCTCAACCCTTTTATTCTATTCAGTCTTGATGAAGGCAAGCCTGTGTTACCGCTCAGGCGAACACCCTTCCGTGGCGATTAAAAAACCATTAAACTGATTGTTTTTTAAACATTTGTGACAAGTGTAGGCGCCCTTTGGAGTTTTCGCGAATGCAAATATTCTGATTATGTGGCCTTAGGAATAAATGACTCAGGCAGAATGTTAGTACTCACTTACACCAATCTCTTTGCCTTGTTTTTGTTATCATCATCTCAGCCGAATAGTCAGAAGAACGTGCGAGTTTTTGCCGTCCTGCCAACAAAACTGAATTACCTCTATGACCCTTGATGAACCAATCTTAAGCTTTCAGTCCCGTGGCGAAAATTGCCAACAACCTTGCCCTCTTTTCTCACCGTGTTTTTAATGTAACACTCAGGCTCCTGATGGATCTTTGTAGGCAACGGCATGCATTCCGAACACTTTACCAACCGGCAACTCACTACGCTCCCTGATATTGATGCCTTAACATTCAGCCCCTTGTCACCCTGGTATGCGAAACTGAACTTATTACTCAATCTGAGTTTATTCCTCTTCTTGCTGCTGATAACGCTGGTTTTGACCTGGCAGCAATGGTTCAGTCTTCCCACCCTGATTACGTCCAACCTCGACAACGCGCGGTTTTTTCTGACCCTGACCGCCGCAGTACTACCGCCATACTGGTACGCAGCGGACAAACGTAAAGGCTATGCGCTGCGAGAACATGATCTGAGCTATCGCAGTGGACTGCTCTTTATCAGTACCGTCACTCAGCCGGTATTGCGCATTCAGCATGTGGAGCTCAAAAGAGGTCCCATCGAACGCCGCGCAGGCCTTGCCAGTCTGCAGGTGTTCAGCGCAGGAGGCGCAATGCATACCTTCGCCATTCCCGGCCTGCCACTGGCCACCGCCAAGGGCATACGGCGCTTTATTCTTGAGCACAAAGATATCGTCGAAAATGACTGACAACTCCGCAGTACATTCACCAAATTCAGCACTGCATGCCTGGCAGAAGCTGCCCTGGATAGCCATCGTCTATTTTAGTTTTCATCTGCTGCGCCAGATCTTTGGTCAGTTGATTTATCTCATACCCGCGCTGCTGATTGGCTATTCCCGCCTGATGGAAAACCTGCCGCTGACAGCCGCCGCAGGAGGCGTTCTGTTATTGGTGGTTGTGTTTATCAGCTGGCTTAAATTTCACTTTTACCGCTATCGGTTCAGTGATGACCACCTACAAATTCGCTCGGGTGTGATCAGTAAAACACATCTGGATCTGCCTTTTCACCGAATCCATAACGTCAAACTGGAACAACCCCTGTTCTACCGCCCCGGCAATCACACGTGCGTGCTGCTGGATACCGCAGGCTCCAGTAAGGATGAAGCGAAAATCTTTGCACTGCCCATGCAACAGGCGTTGTCCTTAAAAAGCGCCATACTGCAACAAGCCACAACACCGACAGTTGAGATAAGTGCGGACAACCATCAACCTGGCAATCCAAGTGATACTGATGAAGAAGTGGAGTTAAATCGTCGCAGCATCGGGGATTTAATTATCCATGGTGTGACCAGCAACCGAATCTGGATCTTTCTCGGTGGGCTGGCGCCTTTTTTCGACAACTTGTTTGACTGGTTCGCCGATACTCTGAGCACGTCCGGGTTTGATATACAGGCTTTACTGGATCCGTCCCATCAGCCTCTCTGGCGAGTGACCCTGACCCTTCTAACCTTAGTTGTCACCTTTGTATTGCTGCTGACACTGTTTTCCGTGCTGGGAGCCATCATCAGCTTCTATGGTTACCGGCTCAGTCGCCTGCATGATCGTTATATTTGCCGCAGTGGTCTGTTCACGCGCCACGAAGTGTCGATGAAACGCTCCCGGCTGCAAATGATTGTACGCAGACAGGATTGGCTGGACCGCCTGATTGGCCGCATTAATCTCAAACTCGAACAGTTTAATGGCAACATTGAGCAAGGCCAGGCAACGGTGATGAACAACAAAATCATCGTACCGTCGATTACGCATGGCGAATGTGAGGCATTGCTCAAAGATATTTATGCCGACAATCAGTTGAATCACATCCACTATCAGGCCATCGACCGTCGGTTTTTGTTGCGTAATATGATGTATGTGGGGGTACTCCATAGCGCAGTGGCGATATTGGTATCCCCCCAGATCACAGCCATGCTGCTTACCCTGTTGAGTCTGCTGGTATCGTGCTCGCTAATCTATCTGCGCTGGAAACGCTGGGGCTTTGCCCTGGATGATCACTATGTGTATATCAGAAAAGGATTATTCGGTGTGGACTATTACAGCTTCGCGCTGAGCAAAATCCAGCAAAGCAAATTCAGGCAAAGCCTGTGGATGAAACCTTATCACCTTTGCTCTGTGACACTGGTTCTTGCCTGCGGCGGTCAGTCGATTCCCTATATCAACAGCCACCACGGACGACAGCTGATTAATCAGGGATTGTTCGAAGTAGAAGCCGCTAAGGCCTCCTGGATGTAAGCAGCAGTTCTGCGTCACCTAATCGCGCTGAGGATACACACTGACGCCGCCAACGATAGTATGGCGTACTTTCACTTCATCCATGTCTTGCGGCGCAATACGGAACAGGTTTTTATCCAGCACAGTAATATCTGCCAGCTTACCCGGCGTCAAAGAGCCTTTTATGTCTTCCTCTGCGGAGGCATACGCAGCATCGATGGTATAGGCTGAAAGGGCATGCTCAAGAGATATTTTCTGCTCGGGCACCCAACCGTCCAGATGCTGACCGTCCAGCGTGCGACGGGTCAGCGCAGCGTAGATGCCCATGATGGGCGACACCGGAGCCACAAACCAGTCACTGCCAAATGCCAGGCGTGCTTTTTCCTGTAATAAGTCGTTGAAGGCATAAGTGGTCCGGGCCCGCTTAGAGCCGATCACCCGTTCTGCCCAGCGACCATCATCTATCGCATGATAAGGCTGCATGCTGGCAATGACGTTCAGACTGGCAAAGCGCTCAAGATCATCGGGATGGATATGCTGAGCATGTTCAATACGCCAACGTCGATCTGCTGGCCCCTGCTCACTCTGAATCGCCGCGTAGATGTCCAGCAGCGAGCCAATGGCACGGTCGCCAATGGCATGCACCATCAGTTGCAATCCCGCCTGATTAGCAGAACGGATCCAGCTTTGCATTTGCGCGGGCGAATTAATAAAAAACCCGCGGTCGTCCGGCGTATCCGTATAGGGTTGGTAAAATGCCGCCGTGTGCGACCCCAGCGAACCATCCATAAAGCCTTTCACGCCACCCACCTTGAGCCAGTGATCACCACGACCGTGCTCAGCCACATAGTCAGCCACTTTTCGCCAGGTTTGCAGAGGTTCCACGGCATAGATCCGGGTTTTTAGTTCGCCTTTTTTATGAGCCCGCTGATACGTGCGCAGGCTGCGCATGCTCTGCCAGTCGCCCATGTCATGGACACTGGTAATACCAAAACTGGCCACATGCTTACTGGCGGCCTGCAACGCCGCATCCAGCTGTGCTTCATCAGGCTCAGGGATAACGGCCTGAACCAGGTTCATGGCGTTGTCTTTGAGCACCCCTGTGGGACGGCCCTGTTCATCACGCACGATTTCACCGCCCGTAACCGCCGGTGTGTCACGTTTAACCCCCGCCATCTCTAAGGCCAGCGAATTAGCCAGTGCCATATGTCCGTCCAATCGCATAACAAACACAGGGTGATCAGGGGTGACAGCATCAATCCACTGTCGGCTGGGCAATTCACCGCCCCAGTTCTCGTGATCCCACTCCCCGTTTAAGATCCATTGCCCTTTGGGTTGCGCGGAAGCAAACTCGCCGATGCGCTGACGGAATTCTTCGGGTGTCTGAGCGCTGCGCAGTTGTACTGACGACAAGCCCATACCGCCGATAAGAAAATGCACATGGCTGTCGATAAAACCGGGTAACACCGTGGCCCCATTGGCATCAATAACACGAGTACGATCACCGATATAAGCCGCAATACGCTTTTCACTGCCTACCGCCAGAATATGCTCGCCACGGACGGCCAGGGCCGCCGCCCTTGGCATATCAGCATCGGCGGTCCAGATATCGGCGCCGGTAATGACCATATCCGCCTCAGTCAGTGAGGACGAAGCGGCAACACTGGCGGTAAAAAGCAGCGCCACCAGCGCTGATACTATGCGTCCGCAGCTTGTCTTGCCCGTTTCGATGACGCGGTTGAGCCGTTGTTGTGTCTTCACGTTAAAACTCCTTTGCACTGCTGACAGGCAAAGCGAGATACCACATCATTCCCGTTTTGTTATCTCAGCACATGTAAAAAATGCATATGTTTATGATAGTGATCGATAATGTCGCCGATCACAGCTTCTCTGGACCAGCCCATCACATCATAGTCCTGGCCGCCTTCACCCAGATGCACTTCAGCGCGAAAATACAACTTATCTTCCGACATCTTATCCGGGTCTGCCTCTGATTCAGGCGTCAAAAATGCAGGTCGCACATGGGGCCTCAGTACCACCTCATAGAGAAAATCGATTTCCTCACCATGAACCACCTTGAAACTCACCCTATCAGGGTTATTTTTTGTCACCTCGACCTGATAGCCCTTATCTGCCATTTCACTGGCCATTTCTTCGAAGGCGGGGGTTGCTACCTTCTGAATAAAGCGCCGTCCCAATTCTTTACTGGGATAGTCGATGATGGTCTGCAGGCGTTCACGCCAGTTACCGCTTCCCATACTTGCCGCGGTCAAATAATTATTCTGCAGCGCCTCTCGTTTATACACATCAATGCGCAAAGCCTTAATAAGACCAAAGGTAGCGAACAACAACACCACAGCAAAAGGCAAGGCGGTGGCAATGGTCATGGTCTGCAATGCTCCCAGTCCTCCAGCCAGCAAGAGGATAATGGCCACAACGCCCTCGGCACTGGCCCAAAATACCCGCTGCCACAAGGGCGTATCATCACGGCCATCTGAACACAACATGTCCACAACCATGGAGCCGGAGTCTGAAGAAGTCACAAAAAAGACAATAACCATCACCGTTGCCAGCACAGACAGCACTGAAGAAAACGGAAACTGCTCTAAAAAGGCGAACAGCGCCACGGAAACATCCTTTTGCACCATATCACCAAGCATGCTGGCGCCGTGATTGAGAATAAAGTCTATGGCGGTATTGCCAAAAAACGTCATCCACATCAGCGTGAATCCGGTGGGCACCATCAGCACCCCCAGAACAAACTGTCGAATGGTTCTGCCCCGTGAGACGCGTGCAATAAAGAGCCCCACAAAAGGCGCCCAGGATAACCACCAGCCCCAATAAAAAACGGTCCAACCGCCAATCCAGTCGGTTCGTTCATAAGCAAACAGGTTAAAGGTTTTACCAACCAAATCAGACAGGTATGCTCCGGTATTCTGCACAAAGGCCTGCAACAAAAACACCGTGGGCCCAAGCAACAACACAAAACCCAATAACCCTACGGCCAGGGCCATATTCAACTCTGATAAACGCCGTATGCCCTTATCCAGTCCTGTGGCCACTGAGATTACCGCCAGTAAGGTAATACCAATGATCAGGAATATTTGCATGCCAATACCAACGGGCATATCAAACAGATGATGCAGCCCGGCATTGACCTGCGACACCCCTAAACCCAATGATGTCGCTACCCCAAACACGGTACCAATGACGGCGAAAACATCGACAGCGTGACCAATGGGACCGTAAATACGCTCACCAATCAGCGGATACAGTGCCGACCGCAACGTCAGTGGAAGTCCGTGACGATAGGCAAAAAAAGCGAGAATAAGCGCAACGATGGCGTAGATGGCCCAGGCATGCAGGCCCCAGTGAAAGAAAGTGATCTTCATCGCCTCACGGGCGGCCTCTACCGTTCCGGCATCACCGGTGGGCGGGGCCAGAAAGTGCATCACCGGCTCTGCCACCCCGAAGAACATCAGCCCAATTCCCATACCTGCGGAGAACAGCATGGAGAACCAGGTGATCATGCTGTAATCGGGCTCAGAATGGTCAGGCCCGAGCTTGATGCTGCCATAGCGGGAAAAGCCCAGGTACAGTACCGTCACCAGAATAAAAGCCACCGCCAATACATAGAACCAACTGGTGTTGGTGATGATCATAGACTGGACACTTTTGAAAGTCGCATCGGCAGTATCCGGGGCGACGACCGAAAACAACAGAATCAGTAATACCAGTCCGGTTGCCGGATAAAACACCTTGGGATTCAGCTTCCCCTGAGGACTGTCGGCCATGCTCAGAACTCCTTATTGATTCAGGTAACCGTGAAAACCTCTTTACACCTTGCCTTTATCAGCCACGAAAAACAAGGGAGCGTGCAGTAATGACAGGGATCGGGCCTGTCAGCGTATTATTATGCACACCAAAGCATCATGATGTGTTCTATGCTGAAGCAGGAGTATGTGGTCTTTTGTTGGGAAATCGCCGTATCCCTCTAAAGATTCTCTACCAGAAACCGAGGTGAATATGTTTGGCTGGCTCAAATCTGATCCGACAAAGAAGTTACGTAAGCAATACGATGCAAAGCTCGAGCAGGCGATGCTGGCACAGCGACGTGGGGATATTAAAACCTATTCAATGCTGACCAGCGAAGCAGAAAAGCTCTGGGCACAATTGGAGCAACAGCAGCAACAATGAAGACAAGCGCCTCGTCACAACACAGTCTGATTCGCCAGAGTCTGATGCTGATATTCATTCTGGCCGTCACCTATGCGGTAGCGACCATCGGCAGTATCGCCTCAATTAACGCGCCGGATTTTTATCAACAACTGAATCAGCCAGACTGGAGCCCCCCTGCCTGGCTGTTTGGTCCGGTGTGGACACTGCTCTACACACTAATGGCAATTGCAGCCTGGCTGGTGTGGCGAACATCTCACCCCGCCCGCAACGGCGCGTTAGGTCTGTATGCACTGCAACTGGGGCTAAACGGCCTGTGGAGCTGGCTATTCTTCAGCTGGTCTCTGGGTGCATTGGCGTTTGTGGAAATTATACTGCTATGGTTTGCCATTGCTATGACGTTGCAGGCCTTCTGGAAGATTCAAAAGGCAGCGGCCTTATTGCTCCTGCCTTACCTGCTGTGGGTCAGTTTCGCGGCGCTGCTGAACTGGAACCTGTGGCAAAACAATCCGGCCTTGTTATAACGCGACAACACTCAGGGCTCGCCGAGGCGCCGCTTCCAGTTCCCTTTGTGCTCACGAACACAGGCCTGTTCTGAATCCAACGTAATATGACGTGAGGGTACAAGCAGGTCTAAATCATAGTTATGTAGTGCGGCAACAATGTCTTCTTTTAGTGCAATGTCCTGGTCGGTATTTAACAGTTCCTGCACCTGTTCATCGGTTTCAAAAACACAGGTAATGATGAGTGATGATGGAAAATGCGGGTAGCGCACCTGATGCGTCAGCCAGCTGAACCCCCGATACCTGAACTTGGCCTCTTCGCACACCTCCGTCAGGGCCCTGACCAGGTACGACTCCGTTTTTTTATGGCTTTTATGCATCGCTATTTTCTGTCATGCGCTTGAAGGCCTGCACAAACCGCATGGCGGCATCATCATCCATATTGAAGTACAGTGATGGTTCGATCAGTTCCAGTTCCATCACCACATAATCCTGCTGATAGCGGATAAAATCCAGCCGTGCATATAACAGGCGCCTGGGAATGGCCTTCAGGGTTTTCTCTGCCAGCTCCAGCACCCGGGATTCGGGGTTGATGGAGTAAAGCGCACCACCGTGTTCTTCCTGCACCCGAAAGTCGCCGTGCTTAGGGACTTTGCGAATCGCATGGCTAAATGCCCCGTCGAAGTAAAAGAGTGAGAGTTCGCCCTCTTCTGTCACATTTTCAATAAAGGGTTGTAGCATTAAGGGGCGTGTTGAGAAAACCGGTGCAATGTCACGCAGACAAGCATCTATCTGCTGCTCATGCAGTCGATAGGTATGCTCTGCACTGGCGCTAATCAGAGGTTTGACAATCAGCTCTGGCGTATTGAAATGGCTCATGGCCTGCTGCACAACCCCGGCATTGAGATGCGAAGGCCAATATGTCGGCACAATGGGGATGCCGGCGGATTCAATATCCCGTAAATAGGATTTGGTGATATTCCAGCGCACGGTGTCCAGATCATTAAACACCCGGGTATGTCTGGCAATCTCTTGCAGGCGCGCCATAAACGCCGCGGGATCCTGCTGATAATCCCAGCAGCTGCGCAGAATAACCGCATCAAATCGTCGCCAATCTGTGTGCTCAGTACGCCAGGACACCGTTTCCACCTGCCATCCCTGGCTGGCCATGGGCTCTATCAGCAGTTCATCGTAGACATAATAGTCGCCGATATCGTCCATCGATAAAAACGCGCAGCGCTTCATCTCGTTTCTCATGTTCCCTACTGACACCCTGCCGTCACTGGCGCATTGCCTTTAAGGCCGCGGCCCAGCGATGCAGCTCTTTGAGCATATCGGTAGCGGACGATTCATGCGGCGCTTCCGCTTTAAAGTGGCTGTCATCATCGAGCTTATTCCAGGGCATTTGCACGAGTACTCCCTCTGGAATCGGCATCATTTTCAGCGCAGTGACAAGTTGTTTAGCCAATTGAGCAGAACGCAATCCACCAGACACCCCGCCGTAACTGACAAACCCACAGGGCTTATAATTCCACTCGTTGTAAATAAAGTTCAGGGCATTAAAAAAGGCCGGTGGCGGACAGAAGTTATATTCAGGCAGCACAAACACGTAAGCATCACCCTGATCAATTTTTTCCGACCACTTGCGGGTATGCTCATGCTGATAATCTTGCTGGCGTGGATGATTCGGCTCGTCATACACGGGTAAATGGTAGTCAGCGATATCCACCAATTCGGCCGTGAAGCCGGACTGCTGCAAAGCAAACTCATTGAACCACTTGCCTATTTGGGGTCCGATCCGTCCGGGACGGGTACTGCAAACGATGGTTTGAAGCTTCATCATACTCTCCTGTTATGTCAGTGGGGCATCAGTGAAAGACCGGCATCGCTTAACGGGACACCGCTGCCGCTTTCAGTCGACAGCCTCCGGTCCATGCAGATTAACATGTTCAATCAGCTCCGGGAAAAATTGCGCAAAGCAGGCCTCAAACGCCGGATAATGGACTTCAATTTCCTCTACACTGCCGTCAAAGTCATTGGCAAAGCGGATACGCTCGCTGATGCGATCCAATGCATAGCCCACCCCTTCGAGACTCTGATACTGCAGCAACCAGTTTTGCTCGATCATGCCCTTAATCACCCGTTGCATAGGTTGTGGCATGTCGGGTAGCCCTCGCTGCAAATGCCCATAACTGTGGCTTAAAAAGTCCGATATTGGCTGGTGACTAAACTGTTGCCACTGACGCAATAAAAAGTGGTCAAACAACACATCCAGGGCAATGCCGGCGAAGCGACGCCGTTTGTCACTAAAACGGCGCTTCGCCTCTTTTACCAGGGCATGGTTATCGGTAAAGCGGTCGACAAGACGATGATTGTAGAGTCCCGCCTGCACCGCTCGGGAATAGGTGGCGGGGTTCACGCCCTTACAAAAATCACCCAGCAAATTGCCCATTCGCGAAGCAGGATTGGGCTGAGCAAGAAACAAGTGGGCCAGATAGTTCATCCCAGGCCTATATCCGATTCGGCTGACTACGCAGTGTGGCTGTCTTTCATCAGCCAGGCATAAGCGGTATTGAATGCGGTTTCCTGGAACTGTTTCAGTCCGGTCTCGGCAAAGGGCACGGTCAGTGGATTACGCCGAAGCGACTCCTTGATATCCGTTGGACTGAAGATCACCACGTCCAGGCCTTCAATCAGCTCAATGGCGGCTTCAAGCTTGAATCCCACGGCACCGCCAGCAAACTTTCCCTTTGCGGGACGCTGACGAATAATCACCTTATCAATTTTGTAGTCCGCCACCAGTTTGGCGAACGTGCTCTGAAAATGTTTGAGCCCTTTACCACTGGTATCGGCCAGCGTTAACTTTCGACTGCGACAGTCAGGTACATGAAACAGACCGTCTATCAACGACAACAAACAAATATTCGCTTCGTTGCCCTTTAAATCCACACCACAGGCTTTCATAACGTCTCCTAAGCATCATTGGCCGGCAGTATGATAGCAATTCACACAACGAATTGGACTAAATATCTGCCGGCACAGACTCGCGCCATGGATTTCCGGACACCCTTAAAGTGTTTTAACAGGCTGCCTGAAAAAGCGTGTAAACTTACCAACCACGGCTTTTCTGGCATCCACCATCGCCACGCCCATCATCAACGCCGTGAGCCAAAATGCCACTTCGGTGATAACGGCAACCGTAGCGACCACTGCCAGCGTGATATCTTTATCCGTTAGCATGAATAAGGCAGCGGCCATCCCCAGCCAGGCGAGCGCAACAACAGACCAAATCATGCTCAGGGTGCGTTTCTTATTCAGTTGACGTAATGATTTCAGGGTAAACATAATGCGTGCTCCATTTATTAATTTCCCCACAGTGGGGCTCACTCCTTGCAGTCGGCTTACTATCAAAAATCTTACAAATTTATTTTTTGTAAGCTTTTGGATGTTGTTACGACTGAAGGATGACAGACATTTGAGGCTGAGGATTTTGGAGTGATGACTCTTGGCAGATAACAACAGGGACAGCACAAGCGACCAGGGCGAGCAGATAGTCCAGCAGTACTGGTCAAAGATTCTGAGAGCCGCGTCCGGCTATGAGGCTCGTCCAGCTATGCGTGATGAACTGGCACAGGATATGGCACTGGCAGTCTGGCGTTCTGTGTCAGGCTTTAATGGTCAGTGTTCACTGAATACTTATATTTACCGTGTGATCCACAATGTTGCGGTGGACCACATTCGTCGCCACAGCCGGACTAACGAACAAGAGCTGGTAGACGAGATAGAAGACGACAATATCAGTCCCGAATCCGATTTAATCCATAGCCGTCGCCAGCAAAAGCTGATCATCGCAATTAACCGACTGCCATTGAGTCTGCGCCAGGTGATACTGCTGAAGCTGGAAGATTTGAATAACACAGAAATTGGCGAGGTCATGGGCCTCAGTGACAGCAATGTTGCTGTGAGGCTCAACAGGGCAAAGCACAAACTGTCAGAATTACTGGAAGGAGCAGAGGAATGAAAAAAGATGAATTATCCGAGTTGTCTGAACTTTGGCAATCAGCCCCTGAAAAACCGGTTATTGCGCTGGAAAAACTAAAGCACCGGCACAAAAAACAGTCCTGGACCATGGCGTTTAACGTCATTGTCGAGACCATGCTGGTGATAGCCGTTGGCTATCTGTTTATTGCAGAGCTCAGAACCGATGCGAATCTGATGCAGTCAATATGGCTGGGGTTTGCCTTTATCTGGGGCAGCGTGACTTACCTGTTGATAAACCTCAGTCGGTTGCGAAGTTTCCGTTTGCTCAGGAACAAAACGCTGACGGAATCAATTCCTGAACAGATCAGTCTGACTAAACAGGAAGTGCTGCGCTGGCACTTAAGCTGGACCAGCACGGGGATCTTCACCCTGGTGTTGATGCTTATCGTCACAGTCGATTACCTGACCACAGGCGCCATGACTATCGATATATCGCGTTTGATATTGGCTCTGCTGGTTCTCTTATTGGCACTGTTATTCTTTCGTCATAAAAAGCGCGGCGCAGAAATCATACTCAAACGACTCTCAGAATAACGCAGCCTGACCAGACACTTACAGGCGTCCAGGGATGGAGATGCCTGTCTCTCAGACAATGATTTTGCAAACCATTGCACTTTTTTCTGTTAACAGCCAATCAGGTTGTAAGGGTTCTTCGCCTGCCACGACTAATGATCCTGAAATCAACTAATCAGGACATGCAATATGTATCGAATTACACTTCTTCTCACACTGATTCTGGCACTTATCTGGCCCGCCTTGTCAGTCGCCGCCACAACTTCGACACTCTATATCAATGCCACCCTTATTCATCCAAAAGACAACAAGATCGTCAATAATGGCTATCTGCTGGTCAGAGATGGCCGCTTTGTCTCAGTAGGTCAGAACAAACCAACACTCAACGGTCAACATCAGATTGTGGATCTGCAAGGGAAATATGTCACCGCAGGATTTATCGATACCCATGCACATATCAGTCTGGGTGAGGTCAGCTATCAGGTAGAGGGACAAAAAGTTACCTTTGATGCCGCCAACAACCTGGAAACCGGCCGCTGGAATGGCGAGAGATTGCTTGAACATGGTATCACCACGATTCGCAATCCTGGTGGCGATACCGAGGCTAACCTGGCCTACAAAAAAGCGCAGCAACGTGGTGAAGTCAAAGGCCCGAAAGCCTTTGTGGCCGGTGCGATTATTAACACTCAACCCTTTGATGGACTGGTAAAAGAAGTCACCACCGATGAAACGATTCATCACGTTATCCGCGAGCAGGCTGAACTTGGCGTAGACTATATCAAACTCTACACCGGCCTGAGCCAGGAACAGATCGCTGTTGCAGTAGACAGTGCCGAGACATTTCAGTTGCCGGTTATTGCACATCTTGAGGATATCAGCTGGACAACAGGGGCAGAGCTAGGCATTGATCATCTGGTACATGCCATGCCGGTGTCGCCAGATTTGCTGGAGCACAATCAACGGCAACATTATCTGCAAAATCGTCGTCCAGGCAGTTTTAGTTGGTTTGAGTGGTATCAGCAGGTGTCACTGGACAGTCAACAAATAAGTCAACTTGCGCAGACACTGACGGCCACCGACACCGCAGTGGATCCCACTCTGATTGTATTTTACAACACGTTTTTTGCTGATCAGCCAAAAGTCACCGCACATAAAGAACTCGAATTAGTTCATCCTGACTTGCTGAACAACTGGCGCACCTTTTATCATTTCAATATTGGTTGGCAGGCTGAAGATTATCAGCAAGCACAGCAGGTCTGGCCCAAAGTACTGGCCTTTGTAAAACTTCTGCATGATCGTGGAGTCACCCTTAGTATCGGCACCGACCTTGGCAATCCCTGGGTGATCCCCGGGTTGAGTTACCATCAGGAAATGGCGCTGCTGGCCGATGCCGGACTGACGCCGATGCAGATTCTGGCCATGGCCACCCACAAGGGTGCCGAAGTGCTTGGTCAGTCACATCAGCTCGGGCGCCTGGCTCCGGGGCTGGTTGCCGACTTTGTGGTGTTTGGCTCCGATCCCAGCCTGTCAGTTGAAAACACCCGCGACATTGCCATGGTGATACAGGCAGGAAAACCTGTCTGGCAACAGCAAAAGTAACTCTGACAAGAGGGATCCCCCCCAAGCTCAATCATGTCTTTAGTTCAATCAACAGGCGCCACCATAAAAGGAAAATTGGCATTGGCCACTTTACCGGTGCCGTTTTCGATGCTCACAAATAAGCGGTAGGCACCCGGCTTTTGTGGCGCCAGAAACTGCATCTGTCCCTGTTGATTGTCAACCATCAGCTTTAGCGGCACCGGCTGTGGGCGGGCCTCTGGATCACCACCAGATTTTATATCGGTGCTTTCCGGCAACACTTCCCAGTGAATATCGATATGACTGTCGCTGCCCGATTGATAGTCAAGCTCCACCGCCACAACCTGTTCTGGCAGTAGGTATAGACTGTCTGTGGCCGGTTGACCCTGTAATGTAAAAGACACAATAGAGGGTGCCTGTGCAACAGGCCACTCACCCATCCACAGATAATGCAGACTATCTACCACTTCTGTGGGTTGACCTGCTTCGGTAAATACGCCGTACCAGGTGGGGGTAGTTTCCTGTTTCTGGCCCCATAAAAACGCATAGGATCCCAGCGCCTTGCCCGGCGCACCAGCGATTCCCTGCTCATAACGATGCCGGTAAATCGCCGCCTTTTCGGTACTGGTTTGCTCTATGGGCACCCCCCAGGCTGTTTTCTCCACTTCCCAATGGCCCGTTGGGCCCCATTCGGTCACCACATAAGGGCCCGTGTAGCCGATGTCTTCGAGGGTGGTTGGCAAGGTTTCCAGACCGCCATAAATATTAATACTCAGGTAATCAATACTTGGCACTCGCCGCGCAATCAATGCGGCTTTCTCTTCGTTGATGCCAGCGGTAACGGTAGTGACTAAGTGATGAGGGTCAAGCTGCTTGATCATCGCGGCAATATCCTCAACGGCATACCACATATCGGTATTGGTGTAGAACAGATCCAACTCGTTACCAATGCCCCACACCAGCAGTGCCGAGTGATCCTTGTACTTGAGAACCGTTTCACGAATACGGGCTTTTTGACGTGCCACCGCTGCCTTGTCATGGTAATCGAAGCCATGACGCTCTTTGCCCATACGCAGACCGAGCATGACGGTCAGCCCCACCTTATGAGCCTCATCCAATATTCGCTGAGCATCCTTAGTGCTCCAGGTACGAACGGAGTTGCCACCGCTTTGAGCAAGATATTCAAGATGATCCCGTCCTCCGGCGCCCTTTATAAAATAGGGCTGACCCTGACGCTGGATAAACCACTGGCCTTGCTGCTCTACCAGCTGCACCGGTATGACGGTGGGTTTGCCCTGACCGGATCCAGTAATCCCACCGGCACAGGCGCTCAGCACAATACACAGCAGAACGGGAATGAGCAGTTTGCAGCAAGGGGCATGTAGCATAGACGGGGACTCCAACGAAGTAATAGCGCTCACAAAGCCTAATACCGAATCGTAGCTGCTGGCAAATGGATTGTCTCTTTTGGTCTGAAAAGCAAAAAGCCGGCTAAGAAATAGCCGGCTTGGAAGGTAGTAACATTGAGTAAGGCGTTAGCGCTGGGATAGCCTTATTCCCCTGCACCTTTATAATCACCACCACTGTGCAGCCAGTCGGCATGCTTGGGGGCTTGCTTGGTACGTGCCCACTCATCCAGCATCTCTGGCGCGACACGTTTCAGCTCACCGAGCATACCAGGCTTCGCTGTATTGGCGGCCAGCTCGATACGATGGCCATTCGGGTCAAAGAAGTAGATGGACTTAAAGATAGTGTGGTCCGTCGGCCCCAGTACGTCGACGCCATTGGCTTCCAGTTTCTCTTTCGCCGCCAGCAGCTCATCCATACTCTCTACTTCAAAGGCAATGTGCTGTACCCAGGCCGGCGTATTCTCATCACGACCCATTTCTGGTGAGTTGGGGATTTCAAAAAACGCCAGCACATTACCCATGCCTGCATCCAGAAACACGTGCATGTAGGGATCTGGCTCTTTGGTCGAAGGCACTTCGTTTTCAGCAATGGCTAACTGGAAATCCATGCCCAGCAAGTCACGGTAAAACTCTACCGTCTGCTTGGCATCCTTGCAGCGATACGCCACATGGTGGATACGTTTAATGGCCATTATGCTGTCTCCTCTTCATTTTTCTTGATCGCACCACGGTTCACCTGGTCACGCTCAATCGATTCAAACAGGGCTTTAAAGTTACCTTCTCCAAAGCCTTCGTCCTGCTTGCGCTGAATAAATTCAAAGAAAACGGGACCTAACATGGTTTCAGAGAAAATTTGCAGCAACAAACGTGGCTGACCACCTTCGGTGGTGCCATCGAGCAGGATACCGCGAGACTGAAGCTCGTCCACAGGCTCACCATGACCGGGCAAACGCTCTTCCAGCATTTGGTAGTAGGTCTCTGGTGGTGCGGTCATAAACTTGGTGCCCTGAGCCTTCAGGCGATCCCAACAAGCCAGCAGATCATCACAGGCAAAGGCAATATGCTGAATCCCTTCACCGTTGTATTGCATCAGGAACTCTTCAATCTGGCCGCCACCGCCAGCGGCTTCTTCGTTCAGCGGAATACGGATCTTCCCATCCGGTGCGGTCATGGCCTTGGACAACAAGCCCGTGTATTCACCTTTAATATCGAAATAACGGATTTCACGGAAATTAAACAGCTTAGTGTAATAATCAGCCCAGTAATCCATACGACCACGATAAACATTATGCGTCAGGTGGTCGAGGGTGTGAAAACCACAGCCTTCAGGGTGACGATCGACGCCTTCAATCCAGTTGAAATCAATATCGTAAATGGTTTCGCCTTCTTTATAGCGATCGATCAGGTACAGATTCGCCCCACCAATGCCTTTAATGGCTGGCAAGCGCAGCTCCATGGGGCCGGTAGGAATATCCACTGGCTGTGCGCCTTTTTTGATCGCTTCTTTGTAGGCAAACTGGGCATTTTTAACCCGAAAAGCCATACCACAGGCTGAGGGCCCATGTTCTTCTGCGTAGTAGGAAGCATAGCTTTTAGGCTCGTAGTTGGTGATAAAGTTAATATCACCCTGACGCCATAACTCCACGTCTTTCGACTTATGGATTGCGACTTTAGTAAAGCCCATGGATGCAAATACGGTTTCCAGCACCCCTTTCTTCGGTGCGGTGAATTCCACAAATTCAAAACCGTCTAATCCCATTGGATTTTCAAATAAATCAGCCATTTACATTACTCCTGCTACTGGTTCATCTCATGTACGGCCAGATTTTTGAGTTATTGTTTCAATCTGTCGCTTGCGCACGGCCCTACACGGGTGCATTAATGCCTGCCAATTTAGTTGCAGCTACAACTATTGTCAATCTGGCCCAATCCGGGGATGATACAGTGGAAACAAAAGAGGACAGCAAATGGCAAATAAACAGGACAACCCCTTACTGATTCTGGAACGATTTTTTCCGTATCGTTTGTCAATCCTGTCAAACAAGGTCAGCGGCATTATTGCCGACACCTACAAAGATAAATTCGCCATTTCAATTACAGAGTGGCGCATTATGGCAGTGTTGGGAGAATGCCCGGATATCTCTGCCGATGAAATCTCAGCTAAAACGCAAATTGAGAAGTCGATTATCAGCCGTTCGGTGAGTAAGCTGCTCAGGCGACATCTGATTGAGCGGGATATGGCTGAAGATGATCGGCGTCGCTCAATGATTCGGCTCTCACCAACAGGGAAATCCGTGTATGAAGAAATTGTTCCGCTCTCTTACCAATACGAACAAGCCCTACTAAGCTGTTTCAGTGAAGCAGAACAAGCCCAGTTCAGCCAGTTAATTGATCGTCTTTTCCAGCATGCTGATACACTTTAGTATTCAATAACTGGTTCGAAATGTTATCTTTAGGCAATGCGTGCTCTATTCAAGGGGGGTGACCTTCGGGCATGTATGAGCCCAACTCAGCAAAGGGAATGCAGCGATCTATGACAGTCCGTTTGTGTGTTTATTTCACAACACTTTTATGTCTTTTCAGTGGTGGGGTGCTTGCAGAACAGTCCGGTTACACTATAGCTGTTGTCGGCAAAACCAAAAACGATTCCTTTTATGAGCAATCTCATCAGGGGTGCCTGGCTTACGCCAAAGGGCACAAAGAAGTTCGCTGTGTGTATGATGGATCCCTGGACTACCAGGATGTGCGTACTCAGGTTCTGGTTATCAATGAACTGCTCGAAGAGGGGTTCGACGGACTCCTGGTTTCTACCACCGATTCCAACTATCTTGTTGAGGGCTCCTTAAAGGCACTGGCAGAAAAAAACATTCCGGTTATCACCTTTGATTCGGATCTTTTACCCGAGCACCAGGCTTACCGGCTTGCCTATGTAGGCACAAACAATCTGGATTTTGGCAAAGCTCTGGGCAACGCTGCCAAGCCCTATAAAACCTTGCACCCGCAGCCCATTTGTATTCAGTCAGGCCACCGTACCACACCCAACCTTAATGCACGCATCGCTGGTGTACGTCTGGCACTGTCGGGGCAAAGTGAGACAAGACTGGATGGCCGTAGCGGCTGGATCGAACATGCCCGATGCCCCGTTTACAACATGGGTAAGCGTTATGATGCAGTGGATCAACTGATCACGATTTTGGGCAATGAGCCGCCACCTATTTTTATTGCTGTTGCCGGTTTTGCACAGTTTCACCCCCGCTACATTGAGACCATGTCGGTGTTCCGGCCACTGATTAAACGCCAGAAGGTAGTGATCATTTCCGCCGATACCGAATCTATCCAGCTCAGGGCTTTAAATCGTGGTCTGTCCACCGTCAATATCGGCCAGCGGCCCTATGAAATGGGTCGTCAGGCGACCGCGTTAATGCACCGGTACCTCACAACAGGAAAAAAACCTGAGCAGTCCCATTATTACCTTGATTACCACTATTGCACGGAAGAAAATGCCCAGACCTGTACTACGTCTCGTTGACCTGGGCCTCCTGCCTAACGGCCAGATGCGCCTCCCGGCTTATACTGTGATGGACAATATCCCCTTGTTACGCCTGTGGGCCTGAGCTTGCCATGTTTGGTCTTGCGCCCACTGACCCGGGCGCGCCAGTTTTTAAACGCTTTTGCTTTGAGTGTCTGTCGCATTAATCGAATCACTGCCGCTTCATTGAGGCCATACAGTGTTTCTATGGCCTCAAACGGAGTGCGATCCTCCCAGGCCATTTCAATAATACGGGAGAGATTCTCGTCTTCTCGATGCATAACCAACACTCTGTAACATTCATACTCTGGTGTTACGTAAGAGCGCAAAAAAACGTTCAGTCGTCGGCTTTACTGACGGTAAAGACACACGCTTTGCCACTCGCAACAATGAATCTTCTCCATAGCCCATAGAGCCTTCATCACTAGAACGTCGTTCTGTCTACAAAAGGCTTTGAGGGCTTATCTTTTGCCAGACCGTTTTGCATGGCAATGCGCTGATTTTTACGCCCCAGAATGCGCAACTGAATCAGCCGCTCCCAGAGCAGTGCTCCGCGGGTGTCTTTCTTCCAGGTCTTTTTAAACAGGGCTTTGGCTGCCGCCACCGCATCGGGGCTTTTTTCGCACAGAGTTTCAGCCAGTTCTTGTGCCGCCTGCAGAGGTTTGGGGCTGAGTTTACTGATAAGACCGTACTCAGCGCCTTCAGTGCCGCTGAATATGCGCCCGGTCATGGTGAGCTCTTGTGCGATATCCACACGGGTCAGGCGAGAGAGTGTCACCGTTCCGCTCATATCCGGAATCAGGCCCCATTTGCTTTCCATAATGGAGAGCCTGGCGTCGGCCGCGGCAATACGGTAGTCACAGCCAAGGATAATCTGCATACCGGCACCGAAACAGTTACCTTCCACCGCCGCAATCACCGGCATAGGTAAATCGCGCCAGACATGGGCAACGCGCTGAAAGCGGTTATCTTTGCTCCAGGGCCATTTAAGGAAAAACTTGACCGCCATTGAAGGTTTCCTGGCAACGGCAGCAAAATCAAGGCCCGCACAAAATGAGGGCCCGGCACCTGTCAGAATCACGCAGCGGATGGTACGATCTTTCTTGATGGTGTTGGCGGCATCGAGCAGCCCATTAAACATGGCCTCATTCAGACCATTGTGTTTGTCGGGGCGATTGAGGGTAACGGTGGCAATGGCACCCTGTTTTTGCAGCTCTACCGTACTGTTCATGTTTTACTCACTAAAAAGAGGTCTGACCACAGTCTAGCAAGATCACAAACGCTTTTCACAGCCCCATGCATTTTGTAATTCGTATGTCGGTCAATGCTCCCTGCAATCCCGGCATACCGTCCATCCCTGAACATCGCCGGGAAATGCTCCCTGCAATCCCGGCATACCGTCCATCCCTGGACATAACAAAGCGACAGCCTGACTCAGCGCTGTCGCTTATTCATGTTTTTTAACCTAACGGTCGAGGTTCATGACTTTGGTCCAGGCTTTGACAAAATCCTGCACAAATTTTTCTTTCGAGGTGTCATAGGCATACACTTCAGCAATAGCACGCAGCTCAGAATTTGAACCAAAGATCAGATCAACCGGAGTAGCAGTCCATTTCGCCTCACCAGTTTTTCGATCCACGCCCTGATAGACGCCCTCGGTGTCCGTTTTCTTCCACACCGTAGCCATGTCCAGCAGGTTGACAAAAAAGTCATTGCTGAGCGTGCCGGGCCGATCGGTAAAGACACCATGCTCCATGCCTTTGTAGTTAGCATCCAGGGCTCGCATCCCCCCCAACAATACCGTCATTTCGGGAACCGAAAGATTCAGCTGATCGGCTTTGTCTACCAGGGTCACAGTCGGCGACTCATAGCTCCTGTCGGCATCATAATAGTTGCGGAAACCATCTGCCGTTAACTCCAGAAAACTGAAAGAGTTGATATCGGTCTGTGCCTGTGTGGCATCACCCCGACCGGGCTTAAAGGGCATGGATACGCTAAATCCTGCCTCTTTGGCAGCCTTTTCAATGGCCGCAGCGCCACCCAATACAATCATATCTGCAAGCGACACCTTGCGCGGCTTGAGAAACCCGTTGTTGGCACTTTTCTGAATGTTTTGCAGCACCTGAACCACTTTTTCGACTTCTGCAGGGTTATTCACCGCCCAGTCTTTTTGTGGCGACAACGCAACACGGGCGCCATTCGCCCCACCGCGCATATCAGAATCCCGGTAACTGGCTGCAGACGCCCAGGCAACACGCACCAACTCAGACACGCTCAGGTCAGTATCCAGAATCCGTTGCTTGAGCTTGACCACATCAGCCTGATTAATGGTGGACGCACTCTGCTCAGAAATCGGATCCTGCCAGATATGAATCTCATCAGGCACTTCACTGCCAAGGAAGTTACGTGGTGGCCCCATATCGCGGTGCGTCAGCTTATACCAGGCTCTGGCAAAGGCTTGCTGATAAACCTTAGGATCGGCCAGAAAGCGCTCAGCAATTGCCCGATATTTAGGATCGGCCTTCAGTGCCAGATCGGCAGTGGTCATTACCGGTGGGTTATATTTGCCCTGTACATGGGCATCAGGTACGACGCTGTGCAACGACTCATCCGTGGGGATCCACTGAATGGCACCGGCAGGGCTACGCGTTTGTTTCCATTCAAACCCAAGCAGGTTACTTAAATACAAAGAAGTCCAGCGTGTCGGCTGCTGGGTCCAGGCGCCTTCAAGACCACTGGTTACTGTGTCTTCAGAATGGCCCTTGCCACACTTGTTTTTCCAGCCCAGTCCCTGCTCTTCTATGGCCGCTGCGCCGGGCTCTTTCCCCACACAATCACCGGGTTTGTGAGCACCGTGCATCTTACCAAAGGTATGGCCGCCGGCTATCAGGGCTACCGTCTCTTCATCATTCATGGCCATGCGTCCAAACGCCACACGAATGTTCTTTGCCGAGCCCATAGGATCAGGTTTACCCTTGGGCCCTTCCGGATTCACATAAATCAGGCCCATATGGGTGGCGCCCAATGGACGCTGCAGTTTTCCGTCGCGATCTTCACGATCACTGGCGAGCATTTCCACTTCCGGGCCCCAGTACACCATGTCCGGCTCCCAGTCATCGGCTCGTCCACCGGCAAAGCCGTAGGTATCAAAACCCATATTTTCCAGTGCCACATTACCGGCCAGTACCATCAAATCGGCCCAGGACAGCATCTCACCGTACTTTTGTTTAACCGGCCACAGCAAACGCCTGGCCTTATCCAGATTGCCGTTATCGGGCCAGCTGTTTAAGGGATCGAAGCGCTGCTGACCACCATCAGCACCGCCACGGCCGTCCAGTGTCCGGTACGTTCCGGCACTGTGCCAGGTCATGCGAATAAAGAAGGGACCATAGTTGCCAAAATCAGCTGGCCACCAGTCCTGCGAAGTGGTTAGCAGTGCATCAATGTCTTTCTTGGCCGCTTCCAGGTCGAGTTTGCCAAAGGCTTGCGCATAATCGAAATCAGCCCCATACGGATTTGAGCGGCTGTCGTGATCACGCAGGGCCGACAAATCCAGTTGTTCAGGCCACCAGAATTGGTTGGTCTTAACCTGACCGGCCTTGGCACTGCCTGAACCGGTCGCGCCTTTGGGTTTTGTCATTTCTGCCGTTTCCGCCAGTACCGGGCCTGACAATAAAGCCAGGCTGACCAGACTGGCCAGCGTGGAGCGTAACAACTTAGCTTGTTTTTTCATGTTGTCTTTCCCTAATTCATCATTTTCTGTGATCTGTTAGCGCAACCGCTTTCTTACCGCAGGGTATGAGGCAAAGCCCCATGCCCGATACAAGGTCCACAGACAGACCCCAAGCAGGTGCACGGGTATTAGCAGCAAAAGCATAGACCCAAACAGGTTAATGGAGTGTTAAATAAAAGCGATTAACGTAATCGGGAAAGGATATAAGAGCGGAGGCAAAACACTTGAAATAACAACGCTGTGGCAGCGGTATCAGAGTAAAATCAGTCACTGATCCGCCGCGCTGTATTCGCAACAGCCCGTGTAAAAGCCAGGCCCATAATTGGTTTATCGTGCCGGCGTCAGTATTTTGCCTGAACCACGCCGAGTGAACTGACCGTCATGCAGGGTGACCTCACCATTGACCAGCACGTAACGAAAGCCCATTGCCAGCTGATGCGGATCAAGATAATTGGCGAGGGCGCGAACCTCGGTGGGTTCAAACAACAGCAGATCGGCGGCCATTCCCGGCTTTAGCAGGCCCCGGTCGGTTAACCCCAGTATTGAGGCGGGTAAGCCTGTGACTTTATAAATTGCCTCTGGCAGAGAAAACAGACCCTTTTCAAGCGTCAGGATCTCAATCAGTTTGGCAAAACTGCCATACCCTCGGGGATGATAGCTACCGGGACTCCCATCAGAACTGATGGCCACGCCTTCTCCTTGTATCAGCCGATACTGTAGTGCCTCATCCATGACAAAATAGGCACCGGCAGCCCCTTGGGGACCAATCACATCGATCAGCACATCGGCAAAATGCCGATTGTGCTCTAGAGCTAACTTCTCCAGGGTTTTTCCTTTAAATTCCCCCGTACCCAATAGCGTTGCATCAGGTCCATTGCGGCTGTTGACCTTACGGGTGAGATAATCCCGCAATTCAGCACGACGATGTTCACGTGCATGGGCGAAATCTGCGGTGGTTTTTGCCCAATCCGGGAACAGGATTGCAATACCGGTATAACTGGCCATATAAGGATACACATCTGCCGTCACCCGAATGCCTGCTTCACGAGCCTGGTAGAGTTTGCTCAGCAATTGCTGCGCCCGCTCGTTGCCCTTGCCATACACCGACTTCAAATGAGAAATATGCACCGGAGCAAATCGTCCCTGCGCAAGCAATTCATCGATAGACGCATCGAGTGCCTCATCGTCTTCATTACGCAGATGACTGGCAATCATGCCTTGGTGATCCCCCACCACCTTGGCTAGCCGCTCAAGTTCCTCCGCCTGCGCAAATAAACCGGGAACATACTCAAGCCCAGTACTCATCCCGAAGCAAAAGGCCAGATGATGTTGCAACAAGGCTTCCATCGCCTGCATTTGCTCAGCCGATGGAGCGTCTTTTTCAATGCCAAGGTGCGCCCGCATTGAACCATGTCCCACAAACATAGCCACATTTGGCCACAGGCCTCTGCCCAGAATATCGTCTCGCCAGGCGGCAAAGTCATCAATGATAGGACTGGCACCATCCTGTCCCAGCACCAGTGTGGTTACCCCCATAGCCAGAACATTTTTAAATTGTACCTCGCGCTGCAAATTGCCATGGGCATGTAGGTCGATAAAACCGGGCGTGGCTAACATGCCGGTGGCATCAATGGTATGGGTTGACTGCCACTGACGTGAAAGCTCAGAACCGATCGCCACAATGCTGCCCTGGTTAATCACAATGTCGGCGAGACGCGCGGGCTGACCGGTTCCATCTATGACGCTGGCCTGTCTAATCACCAGATCGGCTGTGGGTAAGGCCAGTGCCGTTTGCATCCAGGCCGTACAAAGCAGTAAACCAAATACCCTTCTCATTACTGGTTCCTCTTCAGTCACATTAAGCGAAGCGCTATCTTATCTGTAAAAACAACCAGTTAGCCAGTGGTTCAGGCGTCGCACCCTGCTTTATCAGTTCGCCATATCAACAGATCCAAATCTGTAGTATCGCGTATTCATTACACCGAAAACCTGAATGACATACTATGAAACCCACGCTTACGCCCCTACTGGTGACCTGTCTCTTGCTGCTGTCTGCCTGCGCCAGTCACTATCCCAATCAGGAGGTGGCAAACCAGATGTTCCCCAGGGTCAGCGGAGAAACCCTGAGCCAGGAGCCTGTGCAACTTCCCGATCATTTCAAAGGTCAGCACACGGTGGTGCTGATCGGTTATGTGCAAAATTCCCAGTTTGATATCGACCGTTGGCTAATAGGGCTGGATATGACCGGTACCCGGGCGCCCGTCTACGAATTGCCCACTATCGCCGGCCTGTTTCCGCAGTTCTTTGAAACCCAAATCAATGACGGTATGCGCAAAGGCATTCCCAAGCCCCTATGGAAAGGCGTCATCACCATTTTCGACGACGGTGAACGTGTACAGGCCTTCACCGGCAACACCAATCCGAACAACGCCCGTGCCATGGTATTGGACGAAAGCGGTCAGATTCTGTTTTTTCATGATCAGGGATTTTCCGTTGATGCCCTGAATCGCCTGCGCGGCGTATTGCCCGATGAGATGAAAAGTGAATGACGCGCATCCTCCCAGTCTTTTGCTTGTGGGTGTTACTGACGATGACTTCAGGCACAGCAGCCATGAATAAAGACCGCACACCTGGCCAATCGCTGGTACTGAGCGAAGGATGGATGCGCGTCAATGACAGCGTGATGGGAGGGATATCCACCAGCCGGGCTTATATGGAAGATGACGTTCTGCATTTTGAAGGTCAGTTGTCACTGGCCAATAACGGTGGTTTTGTCAGCCTGCAACGCCCTGTTCCCGAAGAGGTGTTTTCGGGCTCTACAGACCTGTGTCTGAACTTCAAACTGGAACCAGGCCGTCAGCTGCAGGTGCGTCTGCGGGATGGCCGGGGGAGCGATGGCGTTGCTTATCGTCAGAGCATTACGGCAAGTGGTGACTGGCAAAGAGTACAGCTGGACATTGGCGATTTTATACCGGTATTTCGTGGCCGGGTTCTGACTGGCTACCCCGGAGTTGAGCAAACCATAGCGCCCCGGAATATCCGCCAGGTGGGGCTGCTGATAAGCGATAAAAACACAACCCCCTTTCATTTACTGGTAAATGAAATGAGCGCCTGCACCATTCACTGATTTCAGCAAACAGCCTACCCTCAGGTCCAAATCAGTTTCGACAGTATTTACCTGCGGCACAACTCAAAGCATTAAATAATCAACCAAACCTGTTAATAGGTTTAAGCTTCACATACTCGAGAAATCGAGGTTCCGTATGGCTATGCGACGATTTTGCGCCTCAATCAACCCTTTCTGAGTAAGCTTTTTCATTAACCGACTGAGGGTTTCTACCGCAATCCCTAAATAGTTCGCGATATCGACCCGAGACATACACAGCTCAAAGGAGCCTTTGGACGGTGTGGAAGCTGACCACACCTGCTGATCCTGCAAAAAACGGATTAAACGAGATTCGGCCTCAAGTAAGGTATTACTGGAGTGGTTACGCTGACGCCTCACCAGATTCTCGCTCAGCAAGCTGATCATGCCATTCGCCAGTGCTGAGGACTCTGCCAGGGCGTTTTCAAAGGTCGCTCTTTCAATTTTGAATACCCGACTGTAAGAGAGTATCTCAACACTTTCCTGATAACTCTCATTACCAAAAGCACATAATCCGATCATGTCTCCGGGATGATAAAACTGAACAATTTTTTCCATACTTGTGCCATCTGAGAGAGTCGCTTTGGCGCTCCCCTGACACAGCACATAAAGCGCGGTAAAAGCTTCTTCACTCTTAAACAGATGATCGCCTTTTTCAGGACATACAATGGTTTTAGGCAGCTTGCTGAGAACGCCGTTATGCACCTTACAACTGTGTGTATAAGGACAGTGCTTACAAATATCGATAGGCTTATCGCTGTTCATGAACTCACCTTCCTTTTTAAGGTTCTATACACGCTTTAGATTGGTACAGTGACCATGAACAAAATTAGTCGATCCGCTTACACGTAGGTATTGTGATCAATATCACTTATACTACGTAAAAACCGCAATTGTCTTGCCATTTAGGAAACATTGTCGTCGTATGGAAAGATCGAAGAGTGTGTTGGATAAAGGTGCTGAAGATTGGGATCAGGTTGTACACGTCATTGATGACGATGCTTTACTCTTAGACACCATAGGAATGATTCTGGACAGTGTGGACATCAAGCACAAAGATTATTCCAGTGCCGAATTGTTCTTACAAAGTCATCATAAAGAAGCATTTAAAGAGATGGCTGGTTGTCTGGTTTGCGATATCCGAATGCCGGCTATTAGTGGCATGCAATGTCAGAAAATCCTCAACGACAATCACTCCGTGTTACCCATTATTTTTTTAACCGGCTACGCCGATGTGAGAATGGCCGTTGAAGCCATGCAAAATGGCGCCTTTGACTTTGTGGAAAAACCCTACAGAGAGCAGGATTTACTGGATGCAGTGCAACGGGCGCTTGCTCAAAATGCGGCTATTCTGGATAAAAAGCGTGCCTCAGAAAAAGCACAGGACGCCATGGCGAGCTTGACCCCTAAGGAGTCGGCGGTACTTGAGCTGATGCTCGATGGTATGCCCAATAAAAAAGTGGCTTCAACGCTCAATATCAGCTTGCGCACGGCTGAGGTACACCGTTCTCATATTATGGATAAGATGGCGGTTAACAATGTGGCAGAGCTGGTCAAAGTGGTGTTGATGGCAAAGTCTGAACATAACCACTCCTAACCCAAGCCCGTGTCTAAAGACGAGTTCCGCTGCCCGTTTTCTTGAGATAATCAAACACATTTTCAGCGATATCCTTGATATCACAGACACATACCGCGGCACCCAGCTTTATGGCTTCGCCCGGCATGCCAAAAACCACACAGGATGCTTCATCCTGAGCGATGGTATAACCACCACTCTGGCGAATATCATAAAGCCCCGCCGCGCCATCTTTGCCCATTCCGGTCATCAGGATCCCTATCGCATTTTGTCCTGCGCTTTGACTCACACTGCGAAACAGCACATCAACAGAGGGTTTGTGACCACTCACTCTCTCAGAGTCAATCAAGATGGTTCGGTAGTCGGCTCCACTTCTTTCTATGCCTAAATGAATGTCACCAGGCGCAATATACACATAGCCCGCCAATAGTCGCTCGCCGCCTTTGGCCTCCGTCACTTTTACCTTACACAAAGTATTCAACCGGTTGGCAAAGGTGGTGGTAAAACCCGGGGGCATATGCTGAGTAATCACCACCGCAGGTGCATTAGCCGGTAAGCTTATTAAAAAGGTCTTGATGGTCTCGGTGCCACCAGTTGAGGCGCCCACAGCAATAATTTTCTCAGTCCCACCAATAATGCTTTGTTCCTTGATGGGCGCCGAGGCGGTTCGTGTTGGTTTAACTTTGGTTGAGGCGGCCAGGCGGACTTTCTCAATAATTAACTGTCGATAGTCCTCAATGCCTTCAGCAACGCCCACCTTGGGTTTAGGAATATAGTCAATCGCCCCAAGCTCAAGGCATTTTAATGTAGCCTCTGCCCCCTTCTCGGTTAATGTCGAGATCATTAAAACCGGGGTCGGACGGGCCTTCATCAATTTTGCCAGAAAGGTGATGCCATCCATCTTTGGCATCTCAATGTCGAGTGTAATCACGTCCGGAGAGAACTTGTTCACCATGTTTCTCGCCGCATAGGCATCAGGCGCTGTCCCTACCACCATCATATCTGGCTCTTTGCTCAGCAATTCTTTGAGCAAACTTCTGATTAATGCCGAGTCATCAACAATCAATACCTTGATCATGTTCACTCCTAAAACAGGTCCACGTTTTTATCTAACGACTTGTACTTGAGACGTAAACGGTACTCGCTCTCCCTATCCAAAATGGTGCTGTTATGCAAAGAGCGTATCTTTTTAATGTGAACCGTGCCCTCACCCGGTAGAAAATATACCTTGCGGGGATAATCGGAGAGCACATCACTGGCAATCACCGGAATGTTCTCTCTTTTGAGGTAGTCAAACGTAAAATCGACATTGCGCTCTCCCACATTGCTGAGCATAAAACCTCTCATCACATTACCGCCCCCAAACACCTTGGCGACCAGATTGTGCCGCTTGGCCCCGAGCTTCAGCATCTGGTTGATCAGAATTTCCATGGCGTAGCCCCCATAGCGGGCCGACTCAGATAAAATAGAAGGCTTAGGTCCCTGGTCACTGGGCAGCAAGTAATGGTTCATGCCGCGAATACCATTTGAGGGATCATGCAAACACACTGACACACAAGACCCTAACACGGTGACGATCATCGTATCGTCAAAGGTGGCGTAAAACTCACCGGGTAAGATTTTTACCGCGTTGTGCTTAAAGTGGCTGTCGAAGTAACGATTAGCGTAAAGCTGGGGTTCCGCACACTCTGTCATGGGGAGGGGGTCCTTACTTTGCGGTATACCGTTTTCCCAATAGGTTTAATCAGCGCCGAGGCATTCAGAAAACTCTCAGAGTGCCCGGCGAAATACAAACCATCATCTTTGAGTAACGCCGCCAGCCGGTTAAGTACCCGAAGTTGTGTTGGTTTATCGAAATAAATCATAACGTTCCGACAGAAAACCACATCGAACGGGCCCTCTATGCCTTGCCAGGCACCTTCTGTAAGGTTGAGACGCTGAAAGCGGATGAGGTCGCGAAGCTCGCTAACCACTTTTACCTTACCCTCATTGGCACCTTTACCTTTGAAAAAGAAGCGTTTTACTCTGCCGGGTGATATATCGGCAATTCTGGCCTGTAAATAGACACCTGCCATTGCTGTACGCAGGACATTGCTATCAATGTCTGTGGCCAGAATCTCAACAGGGGGCGTCAGACTTCGATAGGCTTCTGCTGCACACATGGCAATAGAATATGCCTCCTCCCCGGTACTGCTGGCCGTGCACCATATTCGTTGCCGGCCATGGGCCTGCTGGAAGTAGCGATACAAAGCCTCGAAATGATGATGCTCCCGGAAAAAAGAGGTCAGATTCGTTGTCAGGCCATTAACAAAGTGTTCGACCTCCTGCTGGTTCTCAGCAAGGAACTGAAGATAATCCGCAAAACTCGGTATCTTCAGTACCCGTAAACGCCTCGCCAGGCGGCTATAAACCATCGAATCTTTGCTATCTGCCAGCTTAATGCCGGCAGCGTTGTACAGCACTTCTCTGACCCGGTTAAAATCACGCTGGTCAAACTCAAACTCTCTTACTTCGCTTTGCATGACCTGCACACCTTTTCAACGGTTCGAATTAGAAAGACTCCCATTCATCTTCTTCCGGTGAGGCAGCTTTGATATGGCGATTATCCTGCTGTACCTTCGCTTTATTAGCCGCAACAGGTGCAAGCTTACGCACATTGTCACCGGCCGTTGATTGGCTTGAGTTTGGCGTATTAAAGCGCTCACTTAATTTAAACATTGAGATTTGCTTAGCCATGCTCTCGGCCTGCGCCTGCAAGCTTTCTGCGGCAGCCGCAGCCTCTTCAACCAAGGCCGCATTTTGCTGTGTGACTTCATCCATCTGGGATACCGCTTTACCCACCTCGTCGATACCAGATGCCTGCTCTGCTGAGGCGGCCGCGATTTCAGCCATAATGTCGTTCACACGCTTAATAGACGTCACTACCTCTTCCATGGTTTTTCCCGATTGGGTGACAAGCTCATTACCGCTTTCAATCTTACCCACTGAGTCAGAGATTAATGACTTAATGTCTTTGGCGGCGTCAGCTGAGCGCTGGGCCAGTGAACGCACTTCTGATGCGACGACCGCAAAGCCGCGCCCCTGCTCTCCAGCCCGTGCCGCCTCAACGGCCGCATTTAACGCCAGGATGTTAGTCTGAAAGGCAATACCATCAATCACACCGATGATGTCTGATATTTTCTGTGCCGACTCGTTGATAGAGCCCATGGTGACCACCACCTTCTCTATCAGTTCGCCGCCATCGGTCGCTATGGTAGATGCCTGCGAAGCCAGGCTATTGGCCTGATTCGCATTCTCGGAGTTCAGCTTCACCGTGCCGGTCAGCTCTTCCATACTGGAAGCCGTCTCTTCGAGGCTTGAGGCCTGCTCTTCTGTGCGACTGGATAAGTCAGCGTTCCCTTGGGCAATCTCCGATGACGCGGTGTTGATTAAATCTGCCGCACTACGGATTTCTGAAATCATGCCGGACAGGTCATCAACAAAGGAAGAGAGGGCGTCACTAATTTGTTTAAATTCACCCTCAAATTCCATCGCCACATTGGTGCTCAAATCCCCCTTGGACAGACTCAACAGGACACGCTTTATCTCATTGATCGCAGCTTTTCTGCCGGTGATGTCCGTGGCGTACTTAACCACCTTGAAGGGCTTACCATTAAGATCCAGAATCGGGTTGTAGGTTGCCTGAATCCAGACTTCCCGACCTCCTTTGCCGACTCTTTTAAATTCATCATTAGAGTAAATACCCGCGTTAAGCTGATTCCAGAACTCCTGGTATTCCTGACTTCTGCGGTAATCCGGCTCAACGAAGATACTATGATGCTTGCCTTTTATTTCATCCAGGGTATAGCCCACAGTATTAAGAAAGTTTTCATTTGCCGTAATAATAGTGCCGTCCATATTAAACTCTATGACGGCTTGCGATTTACCGATGGCCTCAATCTGACCTTCATAATCCGCATTCTGATTTTTTTGCGCTGTGATCTCAGTGGCGTATTTGACCACCCCTGTTACTTTTCCGGAGGGGCTTAGAATCGGATTGTAAGAGGCCTGGATCCAGACTTCCTTGCCACTTTTAGTTATACGTTTATACTCTCCGGCCTGGTACTGCCCCTCTCGCAGACTTTTCCACATATTTGCATAGTCACTGCCCTGGTGCTCTTTTTCTTCGACAAAGATGCGGTGATGCTTACCGACAATGTCCTCGATCCGATACCCCATGGTACTCAGGAAGTTCTCATTGGCAGTGATAATATTACCTTCAGGGGTAAATTCGATAACCGCCTGGGAGCGATCCAATGCATCCAACATACCGCTTTTTAAGATCAGTTCGCTTTGGTCAAGCCACTCAACGGCAGTTCCCGTAGACTTGCCCGCATCATCAAACAGGGGCATCAGCGTCAGCTGAAAGTTTAGTGAACCTATGCTGATACTCGACGTCATCACCTCTCTGAGGTTTGCCAACATGCCCCGCTGGTGGGCCGGGTTTTTATGAAAGATGTCGATATTCTGACCAATTAAATTATCCGCCGAGAACTGCGGCAGTACTTTTTGCAGTTCGGCTTCCGCTTTTTTCAGCAGTGCCAGTACCGCTTTATTGGCATAAACGATGGTTCGATCCGCGTCAGCAATCATGAAGCAACTCGAACTCATTTCCAGAGTCTGGATCTGTCTGTCTGCATTAGCAGAGGCTTGTGTAGAGGGCTTAAAGAGGTTTAACACGTTCATATGTCACTCCTGATCATCTTGATCGCTTGTATCAAATAGAGCCAGCGTTTCGCTGGAAATAAGGCTTTCAATGTTCACAATAATCACCATGGACTCATGCACCTCGGCAAGACCATGTAAAAACTGGGTATCAAAAGCCACGCCGAATTCAGGTGGCGGCTTGATATCCTCATCATTCAGCTTTATCACGTCTGAAACCGCATCCACCACAATGCCAACAATGCGGTTACAGACATTCAGCATGATCACGATGGTAAACTCGTTATACGTGGCTTCACCGACGTTAAACTTGATGCGCAAATCGACGATGGGCACAATGTCACCACGCAAATTTAAGACGCCTTTGATAAAGGGCGGCGAATTGGCGATTTTGGTCACAGGCTCGTAGCCACGAATCTCCTTCACCGACATAATGTCCAGGGCATATTGCTCCTGGCCCAGAACAAAACTGAGGAATTCTCGCTCAGGCTCCGACGCACTCTCAGCTTGCCTTTCTTTCTCGAGTATCTCGCTCATAGGTCTGTGCCTCCGCTACTTGTGTATTGACGTCTTCCGCCAGTGATTCCATATCCAGAATAATGGCCACCTTGCCGTCACCCATGATGGTGGCTCCGGCTGCGCCAGGAACGCGCTTGTAATGCTGTTCTAAACTTTTAATGACCACTTGCTGTTGTCCCAACAGACGATCAACCATCAAACCGAATCGCTTCTTGCTTGTTTCGATCAGGATGATAATGGCATCGGTTGGTTCGCCAATGGCACCGTCGATATCCATGCGTTTTGACAAATTCAGAATGGGCCAATACTGATCTCTGACCCATAACAAATGCTCATTGGCTATTTGCCGTAACTGGTGAGAGGCCGGTTGAATTGACTCGATAATAGAAACCAGGGGTACCACGAAGACCTGATCGGCAGAAGCGACACACATGCCATCGACAATCGCCAGTGTAAGGGGAACGCTGATAGCGAATGCGGAACCTTTGCCAGCCGATGACTCAATGCTTATGCGCCCACCGATACTCTCAATATTGCGCTTCACTACATCCATACCGACCCCGCGACCGGAGATGTCGGTAACTTGATCTGCGGTCGAAAAGCCGGGCGAAAAGATTAACTGCCAGATATCTTCATCATTGTCACGGTCAGGAACAGCAATACCATTTTCAGTGGCCTTAGCGAGAATTCTCTCTTTATTCAGGCCTGCTCCATCGTCTTTAATACTGATGACAATATTGCCACCACGCTGCGCCGCTGCGAGTGTGATCTGCCCCACCTCAGACTTACCTTGTGCCACCCTTGGTTCAGGCATTTCTATGCCATGGTCGATACTGTTTCTAACCAGGTGAGTCAGTGGGTCCACCAGCTTCTCAACCAACCCTTTGTCAATCTCGGTACCCCCACCTTCTATCTTTAATTCAACCTGTTTACCCAGCTGGCCAGCAAGATCTCTGACCAATCGGGGGAAGCGATTGAATACGAAGGAAATGGGTAACATCCTCATCGACATCACCGCTTCCTGCAGTTCCCTTGTATTCCTCTCTAGCTCGAGTAATCCCTGTTCCAGCTTTTCCTGATCACGGTCTTCCGTTTGTTGCCCGACCACGGCTAACATCGACTGAGTGATCACAAGCTCGCCAATGAGGTTCACCAACATATCTATCTTGGAAGTATCAATCCGAATGGATTTAGATTCGGAAGCATTTTTACCGTTGCTGGAGGAAACTGGGCGCGCTGGTGCAGGAGCGGGCTTTCTGTCACACCCGGATGTTTTTGGTAAGGACGATACTGAGGCATTGGGTGAGGAGGGCTCGTTATCAAAAAAGCCAAAGCCACTATCATCTTGATTTTCTGACTGTGGCTCTGACTCGAAGAAACCGAACGCATCCTCTGCTTCGGAAGTGGTTGATTCAAAAAAGCCGAATCCTCGCTCCTCATTGCCGGAATCAGATTCAGGACAATCGTTATCTATCGTCTCTTGTAATAGCAGAATAGCCTGATCAATTTCAGCCTGGTTAATAGGTTGAGCGTTACGGTAATCTTCCAGAACGGTTTTCAGTACATCTACCGTTTGCAGTAACTGGTTAACGATAGTGGGGGTCAGCTCTTGTGTGCCATTTCGGGCTTTATCCAACAGGTTTTCCATAACATGGGTCAGTCCACCCAACCCGTCAAACCCGAAGATGCCGCTTCCTCCTTTTATGGAATGTGCTGCACGAAATATGCTGTTGAGATGCTCGGTATCCGGTGATTCGGGCTGAATCTCCATTAACAAGCGCTCCATGGTTTCCAGATGCTCCTGACTTTCATCGAAGAACACCTGGTGAAACTGTTCCATTTCAACCGTCATAAGCGTATTTACCCCAAAACCTTAGCAACCAACTGTAGGAGCTTAGAAGGGTCGAAAGGCTTCACCATCCAACCTGTTGCACCTGCCGCCTTGCCCTGACTCTTCATGTCACTGCCCGCTTCGGTTGTCAGCATGACGATGGGTGTCGCAGCAAACGCCGCCATTTGTCGAAGGGCTTTAACCAGAGATATCCCATCCATATTGGGCATGTTGACGTCTGTTAGCACGAAGTCGAAACTATGGTCCTGACAAATGTCCAGCGCATTCTGCCCATCTGTTGCTGCAGTAATGTCATAACCTTCACTTTTTAACGTGACCTCTACCATCTGTCTGATTGAAGGCGAATCATCAACAATTAGAATCTTCTTACTCACCGTTATCTCCTCGTTCACCCGCTTCGGTGCGGACAACCTTCCTTTTAGCTGTCGATTAACTCCCCTGTCATGAAGAAAAAGATGCTTTAAATCGTCATAACAGGACGTCAGTGCATCTGAGTATAAACCCATAAATTCGTGACTCAGGCTGGATTCTGGAAACATTGACATATGTCAAGTTTTGCAGATGACAGCAGGGCTAAGTCCAGACTTGCAGCTATATTGTTGGTAAAGCAGAGACAGGCTGAGTGCTAACAGCGAGATTATCGTGCGCCTGGAGGTTTACCGGTTTTCAAAGCGGCAAACCTATCTCATGTGCCTGCACTGCACTTGCGAGAAAGATACACAAAGAGAGTAACGCGAAGGCCAACACGTTTTCAGACTTAAAAATGGATGAATGCTGTGAAACAAAAATTGTTAATTGCTGATGACGAGAGCGACATCAGAGATCTTCTCAAAGAGTTGTTCGAACACGACTTCTCTCTTTTGTTTGCCAAGAACGGGCAAGAAGTGATGGAGCAGATCAAAAGTAACCCTGCGCTCATAATTCTGGATATGCACTTACCTGGCTTGTCGGGAATCGAAATCTGTCAGCATCTGGCAGAGATCAGTGTTGAGGAGAGACCTTCGGTCATTGTGCTCAGTGGTGATACCTCTGATGCATTAGTCAAACAGGCCTATAGCCTCGGCGTCAGCGATTATATCGGTAAGCCTTTTAACCTCGTGACGTTCCATGAACGCGTGGTGAGGTTCGCTGATGACATCAACTCTATTCAGAAATTACAGCAAAAGGACAAGGAAATTCAGTCTCTTGCACAAACTGCCATGAAGCAGGCGTCTTCTTATGGCAGAGCACTTGAGTTAGTTGCAAAACTGAATGACTGTGACACCCCTCTGGATATTATGCGTGCTGTGGCAAACAACCTGCTTAATCAGGATCTTAAAATTGCCATTCAATTACGCTCAGATTCACAGACCTTTAATTATGATGTCGATACTCAGGAATGCTCACCGATCGAGCTACAGATCTTTGATGTACTCAAAGATCATGGACGGATTTACCACTTTGGTCGGCGCACCATCTTCAATGATCAACATGTCTCGATTCTGGTCAAGAATATGCCCTATGAGGGTACCTTCTCGTTTGATGCCGTATTAGATGTTGCTGCTAAATTAATCCTGGCGGTGAACTCACGTTTTGTTTCGCTTCTGGAACATCAGTCACTGATCAGTACGCGCGATACATTGCAATCTGCCATGCAAATGTTGTCTCAGGGCATTAATAGTATGGAAGCAGAGCGCAGAGAGTTGATTGAACAGATTGAACTTAAAATTGGGCTTAGCTTTCACGAACTCGATATGACTGAAGCACAGGAACAGTTTTTTATGCAGTTGATTGAAAATCAATTGCGCAACCGGGAAAAGAGCACCAATCTGGCACCGCTGCAACAACTGATCACATCCTGTGTGGATGGAATGATGCTCTCTGAATCGAGTAAAGCCCTGAGAAAAGAGCATGTTGAGGTTTCTGATTCTGATGTAGAACTCTTTTGAGAGTGAGAGCAACGATGAGCAAAGTCAAAAAATTGTATGGGCAAGTGAGGTTCACTTACTCAACTAAAGCTGCCAGTGTATGGCACAGGAGATAGGCTGATGTCTCATATCGTAATTATTGAGGATGTCACAGAAATCGGTCTTAACCTTTGTGAATTTGCAGAGCATGCTGGTTTCTCCAGTCGTTTCTTTTCCCGGTTTGATGAAGCCACTCTGTCCGATTTACAGGATGCCTCACATATTATCCTTGATCTGAATATGCCCGGGCATGATGGCCTGGATGTACTCGAGGTACTCAGCAAAGAACGAATCCATGTACCTATTATTCTGTGCTCCGGTGTGGCAGAGGATATCATCGACAGTGCGGTGGATGTATTGCAAGAGTCTGGGCTGGTTTTTGGTGGCAAGCTGCCAAAGCCTTTTAGCTATGAGCAGTTTAAGGACTTAGTGACCGGAGTGGCATTGCCAGCATTGAGCGAAAAATCCCGAATCACGCCCAGAAAGCAAATCAATTTGACCCGGGGTGATCTTGCGATCGCAATACGAAGAAATTGGTTTTATCCCGTATTTCAACCACAGATCGATGTAGAGACGAACACGGTGTTTGGTGTGGAATGCCTTGCCAGACTCAATCATCCGTTATTTGGCCAGTGTGGACCAGATGCCTTTATTAGCAAATTGGTACAAACAGAACTGATCGATACCTTTACAGAACATTTCATCGCCGAGTCACTGTGCCGGCTGGCAAAGATAGGCTTCCCCCCGCAGATGCGAGTGTCATTTAATATCGACCCCAATTCATTGCGCAAAAATTTTCTGGCCAACCTGGCGGCCCATGTTTCCGATCACTACATCAAAGCCAGTCAGATCTGTCTGGAGATTACCGAGCTATCTGCCGTCGCCATGTCAAAAGAACTTAAATCCATCCTGACCAAACTCAGAGTGCATGGTTTTCATATTTCCCTGGATGACTTTGGCACCGGTTTTTCAACGGTGCATGAGCTTGATCTTCTGCCCTTTAATGAACTGAAAATTGACCGTTCATTTGTATCTCACCTTACTGAGCGTTCCGGCACCCTGACCATTATCAAACACACTCTGGGTCTGGCAGCAGATATGAAGCTACTGGTTATTGCCGAAGGCGTGGAAACATCGGAACAAGTGGAACACTTAAAAGCGTTAGGATGTAAATATATGCAAGGTTTCTATTACTCCAAACCTCTTGAGCTCAGCGCCTTAGAATCTTTTTTAGTAAACTATCCACAGCAGCCCACCCCTGCGGGAAGTGGCGTGGAAAACCGGCACGATTAGACGAGCATAAAAACCATGTTGACGGCGATCATTAATCAGGATTTGCAAAAAATCAAAGCCTTGACCGGCAAGTCTTCGCTGCTGGTGGCGATACTCACCAAAACAGGAGAGTTCTGCTCCCTCAACTCAGTGTGGCGGAAAGCATTCAACTGGGAAAAAGAGGAGTTACTGGGAAATGCATTCACCACGCACATCCACCCAAAACATCAAAACAATGCACTGTCCGCATTAAGAAAAGTGGATAAAGGGCAAGAGACCTTAGACTTAAACTGCTTGTATCGGTGTAAAAACGGTGAGTTTGTCGAAGTGCAATGGGCCATGACGCCGGGAACAAAGAACAACGAGACCATCTTAACCGGCAGAGTCATGGCTGAAATCTATGAATTAGAGGAGCGTATTCAGGATAATGCTGCGTTGTTCGAGCGTGCTACCCGTTTGATTCGTTTAGGGCACTGGTCTATTGACCTGTCTTCTAAAGCGCTTTTCTGGTCCAATGAAATCTATAACATTCATGCTCTTACACCAAAGAATTACACACCCGAACTGGACTCTGCCATTGAGTTTTATCACCCCGAAGATAGAGCCATAGTAAGAGAGCTGGTTGACCGGGCTTTTACCACTCCCGCTCCATGGGATTTCAAATTAAGAATCATCCGCAGCGACGGAGAGATACGTACAGTGCACTGTATCGCCGAACCCCATTTTAATGACAACGGTGAGGCCATAAAACTCTCAGGGTCATTTCAAGACATTACCGATCATGAAGTCTTAAATGAACAAGTAGAGCTACTATCCAAGGTGGCTGAAACGACGCTGGCAGGCGTGGTGATCTGTGATGCCAATAAAAATGTGATTTGGGTGAACAATGCATTTGAAACCATCACAAAATACACCGCGGAAGAAGTGTATGGGAAGTCACTGGGCCAGTTCCTGCAGGGCCCAGACACGGATCCGGAAACCGTACAGGAAATTCGCACCACCCTGGCAGCGGGTCAGGACGTCAATGTGGAGATTCTGAATTACGACAAAAATGGCGCACCATATTGGAATCAACTGCTGATTTCCCCCATCACCAAAGGCGGTACCATCGTCAATTTCATTGGTATCCAGCATGACATCACAGCCCGCAAGCGCGAAAGTGAAATCAGCTCACGTAGCCAGAAAATGGGGGCAATAGGAAAATTAGCAGGAGGCATTTGTCATGATATGAATAACATCATGGCCATCATCTCTGGCAATACTCAGTTACTGAAATTAAAAAATTCCAATCCGGATCTGGAAAAATGCATTGCCAACCTGGAGAGAGCCACAGAAAGAGCTTCCGGCGTAACCAAAAGGTTACTAAAAACCGTCAGAAACGAGGCGCGCAAACCAGATATCATCAACCTGGATGAGGAGCTGCGCCACACCATTGAGTCAGTCTCACCTTCTTTTCCAGAGGGTATCATTGTTGGCGCAGATTTAGGTTTTCACGCCTCATTATTTTGCAACAAGCATACCTTTCTGGATGCCATTACTAACTTGTTGGTTAATGCAAAAAACGCCATAGAAAAAGAGGGGCGCATAACGCTTCGCTCTGAACTCTCGTCCTTCTTTCAGCCAACCTTTGGCGAGGTCATACTTCACCCCAGAGAAAGTGAAGAGTATTGCCTGATTCAGGTAGAAGATACCGGAAAAGGAATTAATAAAAGTAACCTCTCAAAGATATTCGACCCGTTTTTTAGCACTAAAGCCGAGAAGAGTAGCGCGGGTCTTGGATTAAGCCTGTTATTTCAATTTGCTTTAGAGGAAGGCTATGGCATCCAGGTGTCTAGCCGGGAGAACATGGGAACCACTTTTTCACTATGGATACCACTTAACCGAACTGACAATTCCGAGTTGGCAATATGAATATCGTTATTATTGATGATGAACCCCTGATCACAGAAGTACTTACGGTTTTTATGGAAAATAAAGGCGCAAACGTACTCACATTTAATCGGGCAGAGGAAGGTTTGGCGCATATTAAAACCCATCACAAAGACATCAATGCTGTGGTCACCGATTATCGGATGCCCGGAACAGTGGATGGCGGCGACATCTATCGGTATATCAGGGCAAATCACACGCACATCATTTGTTTCATCATTTCAGGTTTTATTGACGGCAACCCTAACGGGATTAATCCGGAACATATTATTGGTAAGCCCCTGGATTTTAATGATTTGGTTGAGCGCATTTGGGCCTCATGTACTGAGTAAGGGCAATAGATATGAAACCCGGTTATTTCACGCTGAACGAAGCCAACACTTCATTAAAAACGAATTTAAAATCTGATACTTACGAGATTATTAATTTAATAGAGATAAGACATAAAAGCGGTCTAAACTATAGAGATATCGACACACAGGTCGACGTCACGGATGGTATTAAGGCATAAGTATGTCAAATGGCAGCAGGAGTCGCGAGGCTGAGCTCTCCCAAAAGGTATCAGACCTCGAAAAAGAACTGGAGAAATATAAACTTCGCGCTGAGCGTTACCATCATTTATTCCTCAATATGGAACATGAGGTACATGTCTGGGAGCTGGTGTACAACAGTGATAACAGCATTCGTACCTGGAAGCTGTTGGACGCCAATAGGATGGCATTAAACAACTGGAATAAAGAGCTCGAAGATGTTCAGGGAAAGACCACCGATGAAATCTTCGGTACCGACGCCACCCTACAGTTTTTGCCTGTAGTTGAAAAAATATTTTCTGAGAAAAAGCCGTACTCCTGGGAAACTTACTTCGACGGTACAGACCAGGTGCTGAGTATGACCAGCATTCCCTGCGACGGGTACTTCATCAGTACCGGCATTGATATTTCCTTTATTAAAAGAACCGAAAACGATTTAAGAGAGACCGTGCTCAAACTTAAGGAAGCGATCTCTGCGGGAAACATCGGCCTGTGGGACTGGGATCTGGCTACCAATCAGACCTTCTTTTCTCCGGAATGGAAGCGTCAGCTGGGTTATGAAGATCACGAAATCAAAAACGAATTTCAAGAGTGGGAGGGCCGGGTGCACCCGGATGATGTCGACAAGACCCTGAAAAAAATTAACGCCACGCTAACTGAAGGAAACGAGTATCATGACATCGAGTTTCGGATGCGCCACAAAAATGGTTCTTACCGCTGGATCATCGCTCACGCCTCTCTGCTAAAAGACGACCAGGGTTTACCGGTTCGTCTGGTGGGTTCACATATTGATGTGACTGAACGCAAAGTCATGGAAGAAACCGTATTACAACAACAAAAAATGCAGGCCCTGGGTACATTGGCGGGAGGCATTGCGCATGATTTCAACAACTTACTCACCCCCATTCTGGGGTATGCCCAGCTATTGAAACTCAGGCTGGAAGAAGCGCAAAAAGAAGCGGAGTATGTCTCACAGATTGAGGATTCGGCCAGTCGCGCTAAAGATCTGGTACAGCAGATTCTGATTATGAACCGCGAGTCCGTTGAGCATATCGAAGCGGTATACATCGATAAACTGGTCGCCGAGGTGTTAACCCTGTTCAAAACAACAGCCCATAAAGATATCAGCATCACCCAAGATTTTGAGGACGAACTTCCGGCCATCGGCGCAGATCCCTCAGAATTGTATCGGGTCGTTTTAAATCTGTGTACAAATGCCATCCAGGCGATGCCCAGAGGGGGAGAGCTTAATATTCAGGTGCGTCAGGAACTCGCCAGAATCACCACAGATGCTTCAGACAGCGTCGGCAATATTGAGCCAAGTGATTGTATTTGCCTGACGATCCGTGACACCGGTGTAGGCATGGATGAACCCACTCAAAGCCGGATTTTTGAACCTTTCTTCACAACAAAGCTGAAAGGAGAAGAAAGAGGCTCAGGATTGGGGCTTTCCATCGTTGCCAGTATTGTGCAGCAACACAAAGGCATGATTGAAATTGATAGTAAACTTGGTAAAGGTACCGAGTTCCGCCTGTATTTCCCCATTATTCCTGCGGATATGCCCCCACCCACAGAGACAGAAGAGATATTGGAATACAGTGGCGATGAGGCCATTTTACTGGTCGATGATGAAACGTCGTTGTGTGATTTAGGCGCATCACTACTGAGTCAAATCGGCTATCAGGTAGATACATTTCAGAACGCTCAGAGCGCTCTGAAAGCGTTAGAAAACGACCCGAATCGGTATACGCTAATCATCACAGACTATGCTATGCCAAAAATGAATGGTCTGGAGTTTATTGAGAAACTCAGAGCGTTGGATCTGAATATTCCCATCGTAATGGTAACTGGGTTTACTAACCTGATAAGCGAAGAAAACCGTATAAAGTGGGGTTGTGATGCCCTCATCGGCAAGCCCTATACGATGAGAGAACTCAGCAGGACTATCGGTCAGTTGAAGAAGCAATAACCTTCAGCTCCTTTACCAACAAAAACTTCAGAGAAACCTAGTTATTCGTTATTCATCTTCATGAAGGTTCTCTTTGCAACATGAGAGCGAATACCATAATCTTGATATACCTACTAAAAGCAACCACATAGTAATTGGAACCGCGCTAATATCATGCTTGAAAACATCAGTTTCGCCCAGAAACAGCGACTCGCCTACATCGACTTTTGTTTACTTTTTAAAGGTGCCATTTATCGGCAGGATCTGATCAACCGCTTTGAAGTTGGGTTGTCTGCGGGCTCGCGAGACTTCAGTTTATATAACGAGTTAGCGCCGGTGAATATGAAGTATGATGCCCGGGAAAAACGCTATTGTCAGTGTGCCTCCTTTCGCCCTTTGTTTGAACATGACGCCCAGCGAACACTGCTTAAACTGGCCAACGACATTTCCGATGGGTTTGACGCCATAGGCGATATTCATTTTCCTGTCGAGGCTCCTTCCAGCCTGAATGTGCCGGATATTTTTATCGTTGCAAAACTGGTGCAGGCCATTCTCAGCCACAAGGCCGTGAACGTGATTTATACCTCACTGTCCAGTGGTTCAGGCAGCCGTGAACTGGTACCTCATGCCATCGTTGATAATGGGTTGCGCTGGCATGTGCGGGCTTTTGACCGTAAAACACAAAGCTTCAGAGACTTTGTACTCACCCGCATCAGCAAAGTCACCATCAAAGAAGCACCACTGCCCCATGAAAATCGTGAAGCCGACCAGGAATGGCAGCGGCTGATCCCCTTGCAACTGGTACCTCACCCTAAAAATATTCAGTATCGCACCGCCATCGAGATGGACTACGGCATGGAAAACAGCCAACTGCTTATAAAGGTGCGGGCCGCCATGGCCGGCTATCTGCTCAGACGCTGGAATGTGGATTGTACCGAGCGGGCCACCCTCAAAGGCGCGGAGTATCAACTGTGGTTACAAAATCGTTTTACCCTGAATAAGGTAGACAATCTGACCATTGCGCCGGGTTATCGTGAAGGGGGGATGTGAAGGGGGCATCATTACGATAATCCCATGGTCCATCGCTGCTGCTTTGGTTGCAGACAAACCCGACAGCATCACTGATACAAATGGTTGCAAAAAAGCGCTGCAGTTGATTGCAATAGTCATTGAACAGCAGTGAATCTGTGGTGTATAACAGCACGGGGAAATGGAGTTCTGTACACCCCTAGGTCGCTTATCTTGAGCACAAGTGTTGTCGGCACGCTTTATACCTGACCCCATTCTTTTTAAGGCCCTCTTAACCAATTTCATTTATAAAGGACGCACCGTGAAATTTCATCGAGTCAACAAGCCTCTTCAATACATACTGTTTTCAGCGGTCGCCATTGGCGGCCTCAATGGCTGTGCTTCAACCTCATCAAAGGTAGTGGAAACACCCACAGTAGCCAGCTACAACACCCAATACAGCGGTGAAAAAAATAAGCTGGTCGTGGGCCAGTTTGTAAACCGCTCCAGTTTTCAAAACGGGATCTTTTCAACGGGCACAGATCGCCTCGGCAATCAGGCAAAGACCACGCTGATGAGTCACTTGCAACAAACCAACCGGTTTACGGTGCTGGATCGCGATAACCTTGACATGCTTGCTGGTGAGGCTGAGCTGGCTGGCACACAGCAGCGCCTTTCCGGTGCCAAATATGTGATTACCGGCGATGTCACCGAATTTGGACGCAAAGCCGTTGGCGACAAGCAGCTGTTTGGTTTACTGGGAAAAGGCAAATCACAAATCGCCTATGCCAAGGTGACTCTCAATGTGGTGGATGTGGCCACATCTGAAGTGGTGTATTCGGTACAGGGCGCCGGAGAATACAGTTTATCTGAACGCGAAGTATTGGGCTTTGGCAGCACCGCCAGCTACGACGCCACCTTAAATGGCAAGGTACTGGATTTGGCGATTCGTGAAGTGGTTAACAAGCTCGTCAATGGCCTCGAATCAGGCACATGGAAGATATGATGCGCACACTTGCCATAAAAACCGCGCTGTGTGCAGGCTTAGCGCTACTCGGCTTAAGTGGATGCAAAAGCACAGGGCCACAGTACTATTACGGTGAATACAACACGGCGGTCTACAGCTACTTTAAAGCCGACAAACTGACACTTGAAGAACAAATCAGCATCCTTCAGAAGGTTGTTGAGCAAGCGGCGGCAAAAGGTAAGCCTGTAGCCCCTGGCGTGCATGCCCATCTTGGCATGTTGTATTTCGAGACCGGCAATACTGCACAGGGCAACCAGCACTTTATCCAGGAAAAAACCTTGTTCCCGGAATCTGCCCGCTATATCGACTTTCTGATGAACCAGGGCAAGGACGCATAATATGAATCATGTTAAAAGTTGCATTGTCATTGGTCTGTTGCTGCTCACGATGGGTTGTGTCAGCATGCCGCCGGCACATGATTACAGCGCCTTTCGTGCCGCTAACCCTCGCTCAATTGTCGTACTGCCCCCGATTAATAACACGCCTGAGGTGATTGCACCTTACAGCATGATGTCGCAGGTGATTGCTCCGATTGCAGAGTCAGGTTTTTATGTCTTTCCCGTGGCGCTGGTAGACCAGACCTTTAAGACAAACGGACTCACGGTGGCACAGGATGTTCACGCAGTTCCTGTGCACAAATTGCATGAGATTTTTGGTGCCGACGCAGCCTTATACCTGACCATAGAAGACTATGGAACCAGCTATGTAATTATATCCAGCGATACCGTGGTGCGCGTCTCGGCGACGCTGGTCGACCTGCGCAGCGGCGACGTTTTGTGGCAGGATCAGGCCAGTGCATCATCGGCAGAAACCCGCTCTGACAGTGGTGGTCTGGCAGGCATGCTGATCAGCGCGGCCATCAGTCAGATCATCGAAACAGTCACTGACAGAGGGTTTGATATTGCCGCCATTACCGCGGCAAGGCTGTTATCGGCAGAAGGTCACAATGGCCTGCTGCATGGCCCGCGCTCCCCCAAATACGGTCAGCCAGCCACCAGCGAAAAATCTCAGTAACCGGTCAATAAGCACAAGCCTGGCTTGTGCTTAGTGGATTTATCTCAATCACGCCTCACGGCCCTTCACCTGAACCCATTGTTCACAATCTGAATGCTACCGACAGAGTTCAGCAGAGGTTTTTAACAGGTGACAGATACCGTGTCTCAAGGCAACATGGACAGCAGAATTGAAGATAGTCACTACACTCAATAAAACCGCAATGTTAAGGATCTCACTCATGCTGAGGCTGGCAGGATTGATTCTGATGATAATCTGTGGCTCGGCGCGAAGCGCTGTGCAGCCCCCGACCATTGTGTGGCTGACCGATGACCGTGATGATCTCCAGTATTATCTGAGTGACAGCCCCTACTCCATTGGTATGGACACCACCAATATGGTGCTGACACAACTCAAAGAGTTCGATATCCGCTTTCATTTTGCATCGGTAGCGCGCATGGACAAGCAGTTGCAAGACAGGCCTGATACCTGTGTCGCCAATCGTATCAAAACCCCTGAGCGAGCCCGTCACAATCAATTTAGTTTGCCGCTCAATGTGCACCTTCTGGCTCGTCTTTATTACAACAACCCCAACATCCGTATTCCAGAATCCCTCATCAATGACCGGGGCCAGGTTACCAACCTGCGCGCATTACTCGATGCCAACCCCGGCACCAGCCTGGCACTGCTTGAAGGGATTTCATTTGGTGTCGATGTTGACCAACAACTGCAGCAGCTCTCTGCCCGACAGGTCACCTACTATAACGTCGATAACCGCTATCAGTCGGGGCCCAAGTTATTAAAAGACGGTTTTGTGGATTTCGCTCTGGATTATCCATCGAAAATGAGACACCACCTCAAAACCGGCGCAAAAGAGTCACCTTATCAGTCAATTGGTCTTGCTCAGGCGCAGCAGTTTGTGGTCAGTCATATTGCCTGTAGCGATTCTGCGCTGGGAAAAAGCGTGATAGCCCGGGTCAATCATATTCTCAAGTCAGTCTATGCAGAACAGGCCTACATTGACGCCCATCTGCGTCATACCCCAGAGGCAAATCATCAGGAAATGAAAGCGTTTGTGACCCACATAATCGAAGGTTATCAGGACTGATACCGGCTCTTTCCTGCAACGCGACGAAAAGGGCCACATTCATTCTGTGGGTCACAAACACGAACTGGAGTTTACCCTCTGAAGCAGTGCTACAAAGCGCGATGACAACACCATCGGAGCAATGTGCTGAACGTCCCTTTGTGATGTCATACATCCCACCATCACAGCGCTGTCAGCTAAACCAAACGGATACCCACCGGGTAAAACCGGTTATTTGACGTGTGTGAATTGAAATTAACGGCCGATGGCGATAGGTTGAGCCTCCATAACTGGCCGGTGCAGTTTTACAACAGCATGTTCGGCTCTTCAGGCATTAAATCCGCAAAAGAGAGATAACAATGAATTTAACGCGCAAATGGCTATCCGCCGCCATCGCCACGGCTTTACTTGGCACCGTTGCCGGCTGTGGGCAGAACCCCACGTCGACAGAACAAACTAGTCAGCCACAAACAGAACAGGCCCAGCCTCAGCAAACCGATAATCCCTTGCTGAGCGAATGGAGCGGCCCATATGGGGGCGTACCAGCCTTTGACAAAATGGACTTGTCGTTATTACAACCGGCCATGGAAAAAGCCATACAAAACCATTTGGCCGAGCTGGATGCCATTGCATCACAACAGGCTGAGCCGACGTTCGACAACACCATTGTGGCTTATGAAAAGTCCGGCGCTGATATTGCGCGCGTTTACCCCTACTATGTGATCTGGAGTGCCAACCTCTCCTCCGAAGCGTTTCGGGATATTCAGCGTGAACTGGCACCTAAGCTGGCCCAGTACCAATCGCAGATAAATCAGAATGATGCCCTGTTTCAGCGCATTAAAACAGTTTATGAAAGTGACGCACTGCAAAACATGCGCCCCGATCAGCAGCGTCTGGTGGGCCTGATTTACGACAGTTTTGCCCGTAATGGCGCCACCTTAACCGGTGATGCTAAAGCCCGGTATGCCGAGATAAATCAGGAGCTGTCTAAACTGCATACCCAGTTTGGCAATAACGTATTGGCCGATGAAGAAGGCTACGTGCTGTATCTGACCGATGAGCAGCTCGGCGGCCTGCCTGAGTCTGTTATTAACGCCGCAGCCCAGGCGGCTGCCGATCGCGGTAAAGAAGGCATGTATGCCATTACCAACACCCGTTCATCGATGGACCCTTTCCTCACCTATTCCACGGAACGCGCTTTGCGCGAACAAGTCTGGAATGACTACTATAGTCGCGGCGACAATGGCGGCGAACATGACAATAACGCCATCATCGCTGAGATCCTCAAACTGCGTGATGAGCGCGTCGAGCTACTGGGCTACGACAACTATGCCCAGTGGCGACTGGAAGATCGCATGGCGAAAAACCCGGAAAATGCCATGGATCTGATGATGTCAGTATGGCCCGCAGCGCTGGCCCGCGTCGAACAGGAAGTGGCAGATATGCAGGCCATTGCCGATAAAGAAGGCGACGATATCACCATCAAGCCCTGGGACTATCGTTACTATGCAGAGAAAGTGCGTCAGGCGCGTTATGACCTCGACTCTGATGAGGTGAAGCAGTACCTGCAACTGGATAAGCTGCGTGAGGCCATGTTCTATGTGGCAGGACGTCTGTTTAACTTTGACTTCACACCGGTGGAAGAAGGCAGTGTGCCGGTATTCCATGAAGATGTGAAAGTGTGGGAAGTGACCGACAAAACCAGTGGTGAGCATATTGGTCTGTGGTACCTCGACCCCTTCGCCCGTCAGGGCAAACGCTCAGGGGCCTGGGCCTACAGCTATCGCAATCACACCACCTTTGATGGCGAGCAGACGGTGCTGTCATCCAACAACTCTAACTTTGTTAAAGGTAAACCTGGCGAACCGGTGCTGATCAGCTGGGATGACGCAGAAACTTACTTCCATGAGTTTGGTCATGCCCTGCATGCGCTGGCCTCCAATGTAGCCTACCCCACGTTAAATAGCGGTGTCAGAGATTACACCGAGTTCCAGTCTCAGTTATTAGAGCGCTGGCTGCTCACTGACGATGTGATTGACAACTATCTGGTACATTACCAGACCGGTGAGTCCATTCCTGATGAACTGGTTGCCAAAATCAAAAAGGCCGCCACCTTTAATGAAGGTTTTAAGACCACTGAATACCTGGCCTCCGCGCTGGTAGACATGAAGCTGCATACCAATGACCCGGAAGGTATCGACCCCGACGCTTTCGAACGCAAGACACTGGAAGAACTGGGTATGCCTGACGAAATTGTGATGCGCCACCGCACACCGCACTTTGGCCATATTTTCTCTGGTGAGGGCTATTCAGCGGGCTATTACGGCTACATGTGGGCAGAGGTACTGACCTCTGATGCCGCCGAAGCCTTCGCCAGCGCCCCCGGCGGATTCTATGATGAAACCATGGCAAAAAAACTGGTCGAATACCTGTTTGCAGTGCGTAATGCCATGGACCCGGCCGAGGCGTATCGCGCCTTCCGTGGCCGTGACGCCAAGGTTGAAGCGCTGATGCGTGACCGCGGCTTTCCGGTAAAATAAGTACCCGCTGTACTCAAAAAAGCGAAGCCTTTAAACCGGCTTCGCTTTTTTATTGCCCCTTACTCGAAAAAAAGGGCTGCATCCTCTTGCAGATATCCTTGCCCCGTCATCCTTTTCTTTGCTTAATGTCAGTAACTGACTTACGCTCTGTGGGTGATCTAAGTTAACAGCCTCCCTCATGCGGTACTGACTTGACAGCAAAAGCAGTTCCCCTAACAGCTCAAGGATATCCCAGTGATGAATAAATTTTTAAAAGCGCTCTTCGCGGTCTCGCTCATGGTGTTCAGTCTCGGTCAGGTATCTGCAGGGCCCTACAGCTCAGACGATGTGATCGCCAGTGAGCAACATCAATACAATAAACAGCAAATACTGTCCTTTTTGGCGCATGATGAAGTGCAAAACCAGCTCGTTGCTTTGGGCGTTAGCCGCGAGAATGCGCAGCGACGCATTGCCAATATGACCAAAGAAGAGCTGAACGCGTTAAACAATCAAATCAATGATATGCCTGCCGGCGGCATTGTTGGAACGATTGTCACCGTTTTGGTGGTGGTGGCAGTACTGGATCTGATGGGTGTTACAGACGTTTACCCCTTCATCCGTCCGATTAACTAAGACTCTTTGGCACTCTCACTTTGGCAGGCGGCCTTTTTGGCTAGCCTGTGGGTCTTTCTGAGCGGTTGTCAGAGCCCACCGCAAACCGAGCGGTTGCTGACAACACCTCCCGAAATTGCGCAACAACACCTTATTCCGGATGTACCTTTTTATCCTCAACAACAATATTTTTGCGGCCCGACGACGCTATCTGAAGTAGCGAGTTTTTATGGGCTCGAAAGCCCCCCTCAAGAGGTTGCCCGGAATACCTTTGTTCCCGAGCTCGAAGGCAGTCTGCAAATTGAGATGATTGCTGCGGCCCGACAACTTGGCCTGGTTGCGTACGCTCAGCGTGGCAACCTGAATCAATTATTAAGTCTGGTAGCGGAAAACATGCCAGTAATTGTGCTACAAAACAACGCCATTCCACTGTTTCCACAATGGCACTACGCTGTCGTCACCGGCTACGATCTGGACACAAGCGAGATCATCCTCAATAGCGGCATTACCGAGCAACATCATCTGAACTTTTCGACCTTTGAACGCACCTGGCAGCGGGGCAATTATTGGATGCTGATTATGTTGCCCGGCGACAAAGCAAGCGACCACCTCGATCCATTTGTGTATACCAAAGCCTGTCAGGACTTACTCAATACAAACCAGCATGACATTGGTATTGCCGCCTTGATGACCGCCACAACACAATGGCCCGAATACTGGTTGCCTTACTTTTTGCTTGGCAACCACTATTTCTCGGAGCAGCCCCTGCTTGCAGAAAAATGGTTTGCCAAAGGGTTGTCGTTTGCACGTCAAGAGGTAGCGTATTTGAACAACTACGCCATTTTATTGAGTGAACTGGATTGTAATGATGATGCCTTACAACTTATTCAGGCAGCCCTTGCGATACATCCTGAAGAAACAAACCTTCTCGATAGCCAAAGACAGATTCACCAGGCCGCTGCATCAGCCATTAACAGCGGTTCGCAATGTCAGGCAGCGGCAGACGCTAAGAGGTAGCGGCGAGAATTCAGCTTACCTCAGGTTGTGTCCTATGATGGCATGCTCCCAGTGGTGATTTTTCCTGTGCAAACACAACAAGACTGCTTTGTGATTTCGCGACTACGCACTTTTCGCCGCGGCTTTGCTGCGAATAAACGCCAGCGCCTCATCAGATAAACAGCCATTGGACAAATAAGAGCGGGCTTTGCCCTGATAGAACAACCACCCCCGCGAAGTCGGTTCAATGTGGCTGATGTTTTCCCAGTCAACGCTACTGTTCACATAGGTGGATTTAATGTGAATCCCCTGCTCGTCCAGAGTCAGAGTCACCTCGTGATTGGCCGCCCTGCTGAGCATCTGCCTTGCCAGCCACCAGGGCTTTTTAAAACGCACACTCAAACCTTCTACGACACCGAGTCCGATCAGAAACCAGGCCAGAAAAGCGGTAAAAGGAGTAAACAACAGCACCGCCACTCCTGCAAGGGCCAGCCCCACTGCTGTGCCATAAGCTTTAAGGCCGCGTTCGAGCTTCACCGACTCATCATAGGTCTCACTGAAATGAGGTTTATCGAGAAAGTAAGTGGTGGTGTAGGAAAAACCTGTGTTCATGGTCAGAGCTACCGACGTGCTGATGTGAATGGCCCTAATGTAACCCAATTGCCATGGCGCTGACGAGCCATATGAAAGTGATGCGCGCTCTAGAATCGCCCCTGCGGTTCAAAAATACGCCGGCGCTGGCTGCTGTCATCACATAATCCGCGGCCTACTGATAAATGAGTTTATATAGCGCTATAATAGCCGAAGCATCTGTTACTCCGGGATTGAGAGCAGTCATTCTCCTGGGTGAACTCAGGTCTCAAGGACGTCAACAGAGATAGCGCACGTTAACCCTATGTTATTTATAAAGTTTATACTGACATCTGCGATACTCTTCAGTGCAACCGTCACCGCTGCAGAGTCATATAACTTTGCCTCCATCAACCAGCTTGCTGAGCAAGAAGTCGGGCGTATTGTGCTACCGCAACTTTACGCCAAGCTCAATATCAAGGTGAATATCCGACCTTTGCCGGGAAAGCGCGCAGAATATCATGCTGTTAGCGGACAACTTGATGGTGAGATTATGCGAATCTATTCCTATGGCGAAGAAAATCCAACGATGCTTCGGGTACCAACGCCCTATTATTATCTTGAAACCATGCCTTTTGTGTTGGCTCACCGGCAGCTAAAAATTGGTCACCGAGAAGATCTACTCAGGTTTACGCTAGGTAAAGTCAGAGGCGTCAAACATACCAATAACATGACCAAGGGCATGGATAACGTGCATGATTTCGATTCCACCCTGGAAATGATGCGTATGCTTCAGGGTGGCTATATTGACGTGGCCCTGACTAACACCCTAGACGGCAAGCTGACACTGCGACGTAAAAATATCACTTCAGTAAAAGCTACGGAAGTGGCGCTCGACAGACTGCCACTTTACCATTACATCCACCATAAGCATGAAGATTTGGTTTCACGCATCAATGGCGTTATGGCCAAAAGCAAAGCCAGTGGCGAGCTGGAAAAACTGATCGCTGAGGCTGAACGCCAGGTCATAGCCCGGGTCACCGAACTTAAAACAAAATAGTGGCCTTTGTGAACTAACGATTCTTTCGACCCAACTGATATCACCCAACTATACTTCAATACATATGGCTGGCTACCACGAAGCGGCAGAGTCACATACAACACAGCGCAAAGACTAACGTGGGAAACTGACATGATGATTTTCAGGTTTATGCTGTTGGCTGTTCTACTGATGAGCAGTAAGGTCTTGGCAGAAACTTATCACTTCGCCTCGATTCATTCACTGACTGAACAGGAAGTCGGGCGAATTGTACTCCCCCAACTCTATAACAAGTTAGGTATCAGTATCAGCATCTCCCCTCTGCCCGCTAAGCGCGCCGAGTTCAGCTCGATCAAGGGTAATATGGATGGGGAAATCATGCGCATTTACTCCTATGGCGAAGCTAACCCTTCCATGCTCAGGGTACCCACACCCTACTATTATCTGGAAACCATGCCGTTTCTCAGGGCAGGACATGATCTTCGTATCGAAAATGTGGCTGATCTGTCAGAACTCAGTGTTGCCAGAATATGGGGCGTAAAACACACTCTGGAGCTGACGGATGGGCTGAAAAACGCCCATGACGTGGACAGTACAGAAAAAATGATGCGCCTGCTAATGCAGGGCTTCGTTGATGTCGCACTGACCAGCAAGCTTAACGGACTGATGACGTTACAACGCCACAAATGGGATAGCCTCGAAGCCTATCATAAGCCCCTGGCTCGCCAGCCTCTTTATCATTATGTACATAACAGTCACGCATCACTCTTGCCACGCATAGACCAGGTCATAAAGGACAGTAAACAAAGCGGTGAGCTTCAACGAATGATCGCCAATGCCGAGAAGCTGGTACTAGAAAGCGCTGAAAAAAAACACTAAAAAGCTCAGTCAAATTAGCGGGTTGCCGATATTAATCCTACACTTTAGCCAATGTCGACAGGGTCAGGCACAGCCGCCCCATGAGCTTATATGTGTTTAAACCCTATTCAAGAGCCTTTTAGCAAGGGGCCGTGACGCCAGGCTTAAGAATCCAGAAGCGTAAGGCAATTTGCCAACCCCCATTCAGAAGAGACCATATGTTCAGCATTTCCAGTATTCGCAACAAGTTGATTCTCATAAGCCTCCTGGTTCTTATCGGCATGCTCGGCATGTTGTTATTACAAAGTATTACCAGCTCTACCATGAACAAGCTTAATGCCGTTGATGTTGCCATCAATCAGGTGCAAAGCGGCATGCTGATGCTCCGGCGCAACGAGAAAGATTTTCTGCTCAGAAATGACATCAGCTATCAGGGCAAATTCAATGACAACTACAATGCGCTGCAAACCACCACCAGAGCCCTGAAAGCCGACTTGCAGGATGTCGGCTTTGCCGGTGACAGAGCGCAAACGCTGATTGATATTCTCAGTGAATATAAAAAGAAGTTTGATGAACTGATTAACAAGAGCAGTGAAATAGGGCTCACACCAGAGTCAGGCTATTACGGCGCCCTGCGCAGCGCCGTGCATGATGTCGAAGAACAGGTTAATGAGGTCAACAGCGCTGCGCTCAAAGCAGATATGCTGATGCTAAGACGGCATGAAAAAGACTTTATGCTGCGCAAAGACATGAAGTACACCAACCGCTTTGAAGCGGGCTATGATGACTTTATGAGTACCCTTTCGCAAAGCGATTTACCTGCACAAACCAAAGCTGAGATTGAGCGCCTGATGGGCCAGTACCAGCGACATTTTTCTGCCTTTGTTGCCGGGCAAAATGAATTAGGGCTGACCAGCAAGACCGGACTCATGGGAGAAGTTCGTGACCAGGTGCGTGCCACCGAGGCCGTATTAAGCGATTTGTCAGACGATATTCAGGTGCAGATTAGCGACTATCGAACGCAAGCCACTCTGCGGTCTTCAATCATCAGTCTGCTTACTATCGCGGTAATCATCGCGGTTATCGTGCTGGTTTCTTTGAGTATTTCCAGACCGGTCAGATATGTGGCCGACTTGATGAGAAGCATCAGTGATAACAAAGACTTATCCCAACGCTATGAGTATGACGGTGCCGACGAAATTAACGCCGTGGGTGAGTCTTTGAATCAAATGATGCAGCGGTTCGAAGAGTCCATGTACGAGGTTTATCAGTCAACCGAAATGTTGAGCACCTCTGCTGAAGAACTCAACTCCATTACCCAAAGTACCCGCGACGGGGTTAACCGTCAGCAGCATGAGACCGAATCCGTTGCCGCGGCGATGAATGAAATGACCACAACAGTTCAGGATGTATCCCACTCCGCATCCGAAGCGGCTGAGGCCTCAAAGCAGGCCGACAAAGAATCGGTAAAAGGTCGGCAGTTGGTGAATGATGCAGTAGAGGGGATTCGCGAGCTGGCCAAGAAAGTGGTTCAGACAGCCGAAGAGATCAACGTGCTGGAAGAAGAAGCCAAAAACATCTCCACGGTGCTGCAGGTCATCAGCGAAATTGCCGAGCAAACCAACCTATTGGCACTGAATGCGGCCATTGAGGCAGCGCGGGCCGGTGAACAGGGCCGGGGTTTTGCTGTGGTTGCCGATGAGGTGCGCACGCTGGCGTCAAGAAGCCACGACTCCACCGAAAAGATCAGCACCATTATCGAGCGCCTGCAACAAAAAACCAATGCTGCAGTACATGTTATGAAACAGGGACGGGATCTGGCTGAAAGCTGTGTTGAAAAAGCCGATATTGCTGGCAAGGCACTGGAACAAATCACCATTGAAGTCTCTGCCATCAGTGAGAAAAACTATATGATTGCCAGTGCAGCCGATGAGCAAAAAACGGTATCTGAGGAGATTAACCGCAATGTGGTGAACATTAACGACATTGCCAAAGCCTCCACCGAAGCCGCCTCTCAGACCCTGGAAACCAGCCACTCACTGGCCCAACTGGCAACCGAACTGCAAAATGTTGTGCAGCAATTTAAAATGCGCAAGGTGAACAGCACGCTAAACCGCTGAATCGTCTTTCACCCACTCGACGCGTCAATAGCGATTCAAATCAGTCGTCCATCGCCCGCTGCAGGGCGCTATTCAGTGATGTTAAGCTAAAAGGCTTTTCGATGATATCGAGCGCCCCTAAAGCCAGTAAGTGAGGAATACTGGAATCCGCCATATACCCTGATACAAATAGTATCTTTGCCGAACTATCTATTTCTTTGATTTTTAAAAACGCTTCCCTGCCATCCATAGCTGGCATTACCACGTCTAAAAAGACCACATCAATTTCATTATGATGCTGCCTGAATAACTCGACAGCTTCAGCACCGTTCTTTGCAAAAATCGCCTCATGTCCCGCTGACGACAAATACTCATCATATAAATCCATAATGAGGGGTTCGTCATCCGCGACCAGCACCTTTCTTTTTAACAGCGGTTCTTCACTACTGAATTTCTGTTCTGATTCTGGTTTTCCCTGTTTTGCAAAAGATACCGGTAGCTCTATCTCAAACACCGTACCTTTTCCAGGCTCACTGTCTACAGCAATGCTACCACCATGCTGGGCAATGGCACCCGCAACCGATGCCAACCCCAACCCAGTTCCCTCACCTTGTGGTTTGGTTGTAAAAAAAGGCTCAAAAATACTCCCCTTATTTTCAGGCGAGATTCCTGCACCCGTGTCTTTAACCCGGATAAGGATTTTAGACTCAAAGTGTGGCTGCCCCTTATCACTCACATCATCATGATTGAGTGTTTTTGATGCCGTGTAAAAAACAATATCTCCGCCTGATGGCATAGCATCACGTGCATTCAGTGCAAGGTTCATCAGTGCCATCTTCAATAGTGCTCGGTCACCATGAACAACACATTGGTCTGCACCAAGCTCTGTATTTATGTTGATTTTCTTATCAACAGAGTGGTAGAGGATATCGACAACTTCGTTAATAAGCTCATGGATATCTATATGCTCTAGATGCAGTGTATCCTTGCGGGAGAACGTCAGCAGTTTCCCCGTTAATTTTGCTGACTCGTCTGCGGCTTCAATAACCTTCCTTGCATAATTCTTCAACGTAAGCGAGGTTTCTTTCTTTTCAATTAGCTCTGAAAAACCCCTTATTGTGGTCAGTTGATTGTTAAAGTCATGGGCAATACCCCCAGCGAGACGTCCAATAGCCTCCATTTTTTGAGACTGCCTCTCTTTCTCTTGCTGTCTTTTGTGTGCTGTTATATCTCTTACAATCGCAATAAAATGTTCACTTCCAGGCTCAGACTCAACGAGTTGTAAGTTCACATTCACGTCAAAATCCTTACCATTTTTATGACGGTGAAGCGTTTCGAAGTTCAGAACGTCAACCTCTTTTGCCAAAAGTGGCGCAATGAATTGCCTGAACTGGTTTTCATTAAAACGAGGTTTAATGTCGTAGGGGCGCATGTGATAAAGCTCATCCCTGGAGTATCCGACTTGTCGCTCAGCGCCTCGGTTGGCATATACGAATTGAAGCGTATCAGGCTTAAAAATGAAAACACAATCGTTAGCTTTATCGACAATACTCTTAAACTCCTCCATCTCATTTCTGATTCTCTCGTTCTCTGTGATATCGCGAACTTGACACAGAACCAAAGGTTCTCCTGCTATAATTGTCCCTGCGGCAATAATTTCTGCAATGTACACCTCTCCGTTCTTTCTTTTATGCTGGCTCTTTAACGTCGCCTTAGTTTTTGAAACGTCGGGAAACTCTTCCTCAACTCTGTTTTTATTAAAGTCAAGATCCCAGTCCCAGACATGCAGCTTTAGCATGTCGTTGACTGAATAGCCCAGCATGTCAGCGAAAAGCTGATTGGTTCTGATTATCTTATGATGCCGATCAATAACACAGGAGCCATTGGGCATCGCGTCGACAAAAATACTGAGCAACTGATTTTCATTCAGATTTCTCAATGACAGTGAAGTAAACCAAACCAGCCCAAAAGCGAGCCAATACCCGAAGGTGAAAAATACACCTATCACATTACCATCTACTGAAAACGCTAATTTAAAAAAAACAATACTAATTACGACCAAACACAGCATTGTCAGAAAAAATTGGCGCCGAGCGACTTGCCCATTAAACGAAGGGTGAAAAAGAACACCAATAAAACCGACATTAGACAGCTGAACAAGGAAGGCAACCCCAGCCATAATGCCCAGTGAGGTCGTAAGCAAAGACATCTGGCCGTAAAAATCGCCTAAGGCCAGCACATAACCAAACAGGGAGAGAAGCGGGATAAAAGTAGCAAAAACGGCAGGAAGTTGGGCCAGTTTTCTCTTGTTAATACTTATACATATCAACGAAAAAAATAGCGCCATCAACATAAAAGAAGTGTTGCTACTGACTCTAACACCACGCCCTATGCTTTCAAAAGTCGCTAAACTTTGACGAAATGGAGTTATCGCCTCCATTATGCCACCTTGCATGACAAGCCCATTAGTCAGGACCGATACCAGTAGCCCGGTACAGGCCAGAATTAATGGAACCAGAGAGCTAATGCCTTTTTGATTGTGTGTACAGAGGGCAACGCCCAGCATCACAAACATTAAACAGGTAAAAGGATGAGAGGAGGGTCCGTCGGCAATTGGCCGATATAAAAAAGAGGCTTCAATCCAATAACCCAGAAGTGGTAGCAAGCCGCCCGCCACTAATACCATTGCAATGGATTTTACTAGCTTCCTTTCCATTCGATGGTCCATGTCGTTCTTACCTCCGCTTTGGACTAAACCGAGTCACTCAGTCTGTACAGGGGTTACATTAGTTACCCAGAGGTAAGCAATCTAGCTACAGTATGGGCTTAAAATGCAGGAATTGTACAGAAAATTACCATCTTTTCGGCCGGCATTACGCCGTTAAATCCACCATCTTCAAACTCCAAAACGCTTAAAAAATGCCAACAGCGGAGGGGGTTTGTTATGCTTTTTGCGCGCGACGGTACTGACTCGGTGTTAACCCTGTAAATTGCTTAAACGCTTTATAGAATGATGATCGGGAGTTAAACCCCGTTGCCAGTGCAATATCAAGAACCGACTGCTTGCTTTGCGCCAGCATAGACTTCGCATCATCAATTCTTGCGCCGTTCACAAAGTCAAAAAACGTTGTTTGCAGGTGTTGAGACAACGTCTGTGAAACATACTGTGGTGGCTCGCCGGTTAACGTTGAAAGTTTCGCCAGGGTTAAGTCTGGATCCAGGTGCGCTTGGTCACGGTGAATTGCGGCGGTTAACTTTGCTGCAATATTGGCTAAATCGTGGCTGGTTAAGGCCGAGCGCTCATAAGTTTTTTTGCTCTTTGGTGGCGGCACAGCCTGTTCAGGTAAAGACGCTTCCTCAAAGCCCGGACGCTGTCGCAACCCATTAGCAGCGATGATCCACACAATCGCCACAAGTAGCACCAGCACACCTGTTTCAGACACGCCCATAAACTTCAATCTGTTATCAAAAACCAGTACAACCAGCGCATAGGCCCAGGTAAAGACGATGAGTAACGAAATTCCGCTTAACCACCTGAGACTTCTGCCCTGCTCGTTTGAATAAACATCTTTAAGCCCTTTTCTGTAATGGGCGGTTCGAAAATTCAGCTTTACGAGATAGACGCAGCTTAATACGCACCAAAGGAGTATTGCAGCAAAAAAAGCCATCGAGAGAATGTTTATCCAACGGTCATCACTGGCGTGCTCAGAGAAAAACATGTTGTTAAAGGCAGTGCCGGGAAGCAATAAAAGAGCGAGACCCAAAAGACTTGCGGCCGGCAGTGCAGCAAAGTGCGGCCACATTCCCCATGTCCAAAACCACTGCCCCTTTACCGTTAGCGCCTCATGATAAAACCATAAACCCGGTAGCAGCGTGAAGAAAAGAAGTGGAAGCGCACTGATATAAAGCTGCCTGAGCGAGGGAAAATACGCAAACACCACTGGCCCGGTCGACAACAAAAACAGACACAACAAAACCAGTATTAAAGGACTCTTAGCCTTAGATGGCGCCTGAAACAAAAGCAGCAATAACGTAAAGCTTGCAACGGCCATTGCCATGGTTGCCAAAAAAACCTGAGCCATAAAAACCATCCTCAATCCATATCCCGCTAAAGTAGCATAATGGCGCTGTATTGTGTCTTCGCCACGTATTGCGGACAGACATTTACCATGACCTGATGCGCATTGTTCAATATCTAAACAGCCCACACTCGCGTCGTCGTCAGAAAAATGTCCTCGTTACATGGAAAAGACGAATTGAGACATTCTTATCTTTATTCTCTTCCTCCATTGTCTTGTTCAGTATAAGTATAAAGGAATCGAGAACCATGCATCCCAGTGCCTCTTACCAAAATACGCCCGCTCACTCACTTATGCGATGGGGAGCCAGCGCTTACTTTGCCATGCCGCTTTGTTACGTTGCGATGTTTTTGATATTTGGCGTGGCCCTGTCCATACCTCAGTCAGACGTTGTCAGCGATAAAATTGCATACATTGCCTCAGAGCAATCTCTGTTAAGCCTCGCCTATGTTTTGGGTTATTTACTCTTTGGTTGCCTGCTGCTTGTAGCGGTTCAGGCAACCCACGCCCGACTAATAAGTACATCGTCCCACTTACTTAATTTTGCCACGGCATTCGGGCTGATCTGGGTGGTGTTAATGATGTGCTCAGGCATGATAGCGCTGGTGGGTATGAACACCATGGTCAAGTTGTTCTCACAAGGAAGTTCTCATGCCGACACGCTGTTCTACGTATACAACCCAATCGTTAACGGTTTGGGTGGGGGCATCGAGCTCGTTGGCGGCATGTGGGTACTGGTTTTAAGCATCCACGGCTTGAAAACGGCCCAGCTAGCCAAAGGACTTCACCTCTTCGGCCTCATCGTTGGCCTGCTTGGCATCGGCACGGTTTTTCAGTCCCTTGCCGGCATTAAAGAGGCATTCGGTTTGTCGCAGATAGTGTGGTTTATCTGTATGGGTATTGCCTTGTTAAAAACCCATGGCAGGGCTGAACAATGAGCATCGTGGCAGGGCTGCACTTTGCTATGGGTACGTGTGCAGTGGTCACCGGGTTTACAGCATTGCTTGTAAAAAAGGGAAGCGGGCTACATAAACTCGCGGGAAAGGTTTACGTGTTATCCATGTTACTGCTTTGCCTGAGTGGCTTTTACTTATCCTATGTGCGCGAGCTTCAGTTTACGTTCCTGCTCTCTGCCTTTGCGCTTTATTTAGTCATAACCGGCGTGCTCGCCGCCAGACAGTCGCAACGCACTACAAACACCAGAGCCAAATTAGAGCTGGCCTTTAGTGGGTTACTTTGCACCGCGTGTTTCACGTTATCTGTTTTAGGCATCACCCTGAACTGGTCTTATCCTGACAGAGAACCACCATACGAAGCCTATGCCTTTATAGGTTTGTGTGTTGGGTTATTTATGCTCGGCGACATAAAACAACTTAGGCACGGCAATTTAACCCATACATTGCGGATTAAACGACACCTCACCCGAATAGGGTCGTCGATGTTAATCGCCACTATCGTTTTTTTCCTCGGCAACAATAACGTCCTTCCAGATAGCTTACGCACCGAGTCCATACTGTTGACGCCTATTATCGCCGTGTTTGTGATCACCATGACCTACCGCGTTGTTTACCCATTTATGCAAAGGAGAAAGTAGCGTGAACCCTTTGTTATTCTCAACAGCTCTGCCCGGACGATACCTGAGGTTGTTTGTGCTTTGTATGTTCTTCCTCCTGACCTTATCAACAAGGGTGCAGGCGGAAAACGCACCACACGCCACCATCACATCTCAGGCCATGGCGGCACTTCACAGTGCCAGGCAAGATCTCACAGGCAGACAGGCGCTTAGTCAGATTTCCAAGAACACGGCTTACGAAAAAACCCTATCAGATACAGAAGGCAATCAAACCCTCATGCGCTTCGACCCCTCGCAGCCAGAGGATAAGCATTGGCGTGTGGTGTCGGTAACCGGGAATTCACTTGCCAGCGTAAGCTTACCCAGCCCTTTTGTTCTGACACCCGCCATCGTAGATGCGTTTGCATTGACGTTCTTTAAGGAGGAATCAGACTACTGGGTATTTAAGGGCGATATGGACATCTACGCGTCAGAAGCTGCCGGTGCCAGAGACAGCGAAGCCGAAAACTCAAATCAAAACGTTGATGAGTATCTTGTCGCCTTTGTGCGAGTCGATAAGCAGACACACCGCTTCAGCAGAGTGAGCTTTACGAATCTTGAGGCATTTCATCCAACTACGCTTGCAACAATCGAGCGCTTTGCGATTGATGCATGGTATGAGCCTTTAGTGAACGACGGCCCGCTTATAGCCACAAATACTGAACTGACCGTTTCCGGGCGTTACGGCTTCATGTTCTCGTTTGAAGAAGGGATCAGACAGCGCATTGAGCATATCAATTAATGGGGTAACGCCATTCAATCAAGAACACGTAACACCCATCAGGACAAGAGCGACTCATCATCATGATTAGAAACAGGGATTAAGCCTCTTTCACTTGCCGGGCTGGCCTGACCTCTCCCCCCATTTTCAAGCCCACAAGCAGATGAGGTTTAAAGTTTCATTCTTTAAGTCAATATCATTGAAAGCGTGCCGCGAATTAAGGGAATAGGTCAGTTGCATCATAAGCCAGATAAATGACACCCGTTTTAATGTTGTAACTCACATCATCAATACCAAATAGCCTGTCTATTTCTTCGATCAGGGCATCGCAATTACGCTCAGTGAAATTACTGAGTCTTAGGTTTCGTACGACTAAATTCGTCTCTCTGCCCCCAACTTTATGATCCAAATCGCTCATCATTTTCTCCTCTCTCTGCGGTACAGTTCACAGCTCGAGGTTAAGCAAGCTGAAAAATGAAAAACTTCAGTTCAACGCCTCCCTCATTAAACCTAGTCGCCGGGGAAAAAGCAGCATGATACAGATCAAACTAAGCATAAAAGGCCGCTGCCGGAGATAAGCAGAATTTGACATCATTTATCTGGTTCAGCTGAGTACGCTGAAAATCAGCAAGGAAAGGGACTTCAGAAAAGCGATCGCAGTGTGCTTTTACCGGCTCGCGCAAAACCAGTTAGCGGAAAACTTACGGCTTTATACTCAACATCCATAAGCGCCTGGAAGAAGCCGACACCATAGCGCTAATACTTTGATATAAATATCTATTTTTTGCATATTGGTTGCATCGCACACAGTGTTTCTACCCCAGCAGACAGGGACGTTTTACTGTAGTAAGTAGCGCTAATCCGTCTTATACTCAAGACTTTGTAATGGTGATATCGGAAAACGTACATAGGGATAATTTATGCAAAACCCAACCTCGATATACATATTTGGCGCTTCAACGTTGGGAGAATTAGCCCATACGTATTTACAAGCTCGCTACACCATTATCGGATTCGTTGACAATGATGTGAAAAAGCATGGAACCCGGTTTTTAGACAAACCTGTCTTTGCACCTGAAGACGCAATCAATCAAACTCACATCGTTATTGCCAGTCATTTTGCCACTGAAATTTCAGCCCAGCTGAGAGATTACGGATTCTATAATTTCTCCGTTTTCAAAGCAGGGGTAGCAAAATGTCTATTAGATCTTCAACTGCCTTTGCTCGATTTGGGCCGTGAGCTAAGTCGCGATCCTGAAGCGATGATTTTCGAAGATATTACATTTTCTGTCGGGGGTTCTGGGATCCTGGACTACGCCTTGTTGAAAATGGTCGCCAGAAGGCTATCTCCAAAAGCTTACCTTGAAATAGGTACTTGGCGGGGTGAAAGTATTGCTTCCATCGCTAACATTGTCCCTCAATGCTATAGCATCTCCTTACCAGATGACGCGATAACCCATATGGATACCGCCGGAAAAGGCTTCCCAACAACTAAATTCAGCCGATACTTCTCTAAAAACGTAAAAAATATTAAGCATTATTTAACTGATTCAACTTCATTTGATTTCGAGAAACTAGAAGTGCGACCCAATTTGGTCTACATCGATGGTGATCATTCCTTTGAAGGGATTGCGACAGACACAAAGAACGTATTCAATTATATCGATAAGGACAACAGCATAGTCATTTGGCATGATTTTAAAACCAAGGATAACCGCTATCAACAAATTACTATTAATGCCATTTGGAGCGTAGTGGACAAGGATATTAGTGATAATATCTTTGGTGTCGATAACTCGATGTCTGGTATCTATATTCCCCAAGCATTGCAGTCCCGATTCATTTTTCAACCACACGATGACACTTTGTACTCTTATCAGGTCTCAATGCGCAATAAACCGAATAAAGTTGATTGACGCCGAGCAAGGGCGTCACCCATTGATCAACCATGACGCAAAGAAATAGACATGCTCAGTGACTTCCCGCAAAGCTAAGTCCAGAGCAGAAATGGGAGCCGACTGAGCCATTGGCAGTTCGATAAATCTGACCTTTGATCAGGTGGGTATTTTATTGGAGCAACGTCTCTGCCCCTCCTGATTCGCGAAGTTGTTGAAAGCTCCCCACAGGCCGTAACCACTAATACTTTGATATAAATAATGTTTTGCATGGTGCTCACTTCGCACACAGTGTGTCTGCCCCACCAGACAAGGACATTCTATGAAACTCTTCCAGGTTCTCTCCAGCGTCAGCCAGATTGAAAATCAGGCTCTTTGAGTAACCCGGCGGATGTTTTTGACGTAAGTTTCTGAGGCACTGCAAAGTGCAAGGCCTTGGCCCTGTGATTCCCCTGCTCATAAAAAATATGCCTGTGCTTAAACTTTTTTCCTCCGAGGTTCGACTGAATAAACAACCAAAGCGAAATCAGGAAAAGTAAACATGCACTCACTCATTAAACTCTCCGCTCTTATCTTCCTGTCTGCCACTGTTGCCCAGGCAGCCCCCGCTAAAGAAAAGCATGACGGATACAAAGTCAGAATCTATAACCACTGCCAGCTGGTGAGCGAACATAAGATGACGGCACAACAAATCGAGGTGTACCAGCGCCTGATGCAACATGAACAGGCCATGCACAAGCTGGAGCGCCCAATAAAGGCCATCGAGCCACAAATGGATAAATTGACCGCTCAGATTGAGCAAATTTCAGAACTGGCGGTCCAGGAAACAGACGAAACCCTGCATATCAATAAAAGCTATCTCAGGCAGCAGGAACACATCGCTCAGCAAATTGAACAACTGGTAGAACAACACCGGGCTGACTTTGAGGCACTGGAAAAACAGGGTGAAAAAATAGCGGCGGTGGCAGATGACTTCGAACAGCAACTCAGGCCACTGACCGAAGGCGTTGAACACGACAATATTCAGATTATTTCACCTGAAAAAGCGGCTGAATCCTATCATTGCTACAGCAGCTTATAATCCAGATCTGACGAATCAGAAAAACCACGGCAGGCGACATTGCAGGCCACTGAGCATTTCAGTACCTGCAAGGCGTTAAGCACGGGGATCAGGATGTATACACAGGCACTGTTCACACCGTTATTTCAGGTTATACTGACTCTAAGACCACTGGCGTTGTCATTCAGAAAGAGCTCAGCATGTCGACTCAAGGTTCCACCACATCCTTCATCTTTGCCGCAGGCATCTCAGCGCTGTTGCTGTTGGTCCCTGGGGCAACTCTGGCCATTGGGTTTGACTAACGATGCCCTGCAGGTTGTTCACCTCCGGCACCTCCTCCACCAGACAATTGCTGGGGGCAGTGATCACCCTTTATTTCTGCTTAGCCTGCATGTCTGTTGCCGCCGAAACAGCGGGCGACAACATCCTTTACTATGACCAGGGCGTGGAGGGGCGGTGGGTACCCTATCAACGTGGTGTGGTCGCCGGCACACCAGGTGTTTTTCAACAGATGACCGATGCTATTTCACGCCACGTCGACATTAGCTTCAAAACCGTGAACTTCCCTGCCAAGCGATCCCAGAAGGCCATGAAAGATGGTCTGATTGACCTGGAGTTTATCAGCCTGGAGTGGTTGCCAGGCGGTGAGGCAGGCGAGGCATATGTGGTGAGTGAGCCCTTGTTCAAGGTCAATGAATACGTTGTGACGCTGCAAGGCAACCAGCACCTGTTCCCCAATCGCCAGGCCTATTATGGCCGCATCCTTGGTACCATTGCTGGTTACTACTACTTTGACGACCATAAGTTTCAGCGTGAAGATTTTCTGACCGAAAGCCTGTTGATACAAGGGCTTAAAAGAGATCGGTTCAAGGGCGCCATTCTGGAGCGGGAAACCGCCAAATTCTGGGCCTCGGTTCATAAAGCGGACATTGCCTTTGCCACCCTCCACACAGAGGGCGTTCTGCGCATCAGGTTACAAAAAGACAAGGCTCACTGGTTAGCGCTGATTAACCAGGGCATCGCTGCGATAAAGGCCAGAGGGGAGCTGACCACCATTCTTGAAGACCATGGTATTGACCCGGCCGTAATCATAGAGTGATAAATGGGCCTTTCACCTTAGGGGTGTGAGCGGGGTTTCGAGGTTACATATCACGGAAGTTTCAGCATAGCTAACCGTGCCTCATAAAGCCGCCAAGTCTTTTTTTGCAATGATTTCAGACAAAGCTTCAACCGACGTGATGAGAGACATTGATCCCAGAATATCTGCTTCTGGCACCAATTGGACCCAAGCATAGCTTCGGAAGGCAACAATGAGCGAGGAACGGACATTGGCGGTGACGATTGGTAGGTTAGGTAATAGTGCAGTATGAAAGATGGTTGTTAATTTGGATCTGACCCTTTTTATTCTGTGCTCAAAAGCCGGAATCTGCGTATCCGAACAAAGACGATCTGCGCTCTCTGAGTATTTCCAAAGTCAGAGGGGTCAAACACACCAACAATATGACTGTCGGAATGGCCGATGTACATGACTTCAACTCGCCTGCTGAAATCATGAAAATGCTCGCACAGGGGGTTTGTTGACGTTGCTTTGACCAATACGCATTGGCGGCTTACTGGTATTAGAGAAAATGCAAATCGATACGGTTGTCGCTTCGGGCAAGGCATTGGACAGGCGGGATCTTTTTCACTATATCCACCAGGACCACAGCGATTTAATGTCCCGTATCGATGACATCATCGCAGCCAGGCACGCCAGTGGCGAGCTGAAAAATTTGATTGCTGCGGCAGAACAACAGGTAATGCAGCAAGGTTCTGCCGATACGGGTCACTAGCTCTGTGCATTTTTCATACGCTGTATAGCGATGTGCCTGCCCTGTTTTTTCTTAGTTTCACAGAACCTGCATTAGCACCTCTATATGTCGGTTTTGTTTACAATCTATAATATTTACGGTGGCAATACACTGTAAAATCAAAACGTTAAATAATGGCGCTTTTATTGCTTAAGGTTAATTATCCCTGAAGGGATACCCTTAACCTGGAGAAATAACCATGATTCGTGCTTCATTCTTTGCCCTCACCCTTACCGCGCTCAGCGCTACCGCAAACGCCGGTTTAATCAGCCTTAGCCTTGGCGACTACGATAGTGGATCGGTTGGTCCTTACCCCAAACCCGAGGTGACTATTGGCACGTTCAATTACGATCTGGCCGGCCAGGATATTGTTTCAGCAACCCTTTCAGGTACTTACGGCTCTGAAATTGTGCCAAGCTCTACGGCAGGCTTTGACCTCTTTGGCGACGGCTTGCTGGTTGCGCAATGCATCTACCAGGACCCCGGTTGCTGGGTTTCTGGAGATAATTTTCGCCCCTGGAGCTTTGACTTCAGTGACTTCTTTGTGTTGTCAGATGGCGCCCTGGAGATTTCAGTCATTCAAACGTCAGGTAGTACTATTCGACTGGGCTCAATTGAATTGAATATTGTGACCGCCGACATTCCTGTTCCAGCACCGCTGGCGCTGATAGGCCTCGGCCTTGCCGGCTTAGGCATCACCCGCCGTGGTAAGACTCGCTAAGCGATGATTTCGCGTCATCGCTAGATTTGTGGGTTCGGCGTATGCGCAATACAAGGCCAGCCCCTTTCGGCTTGTAACGAAAGCCACTCGGCAGAAATAAAAAAGCGAACCCAATAGGGTTCGCTTTTTATTATTCAGACCTAAAAAACCAACTGTTGTCGAACTCGAATAAAGTTTGTGACCCAAAAATCAAAGGGTCAGAGTTATTGAAACAGCATAATGCTCCGCTAGTTCCTCACTCTATATACAAACTACATAGAAAAAAACCGCTAGCCTTAGCTAGCGGTTTTTTTGTATTACTGCATTTGTCTGCGAGCAATCTGCATTGCCTCGCACAGATTTTATCCGCTACCGATAACTCTCCACGCTCGGGCAGGAGCAGATCAGGTTTCTGTCGCCGTACACATCATCGATGCGGTTAACCGTGGGCCAGAACTTGCTCTTGCCCACAAAGCCTACCGGATAGGCGGCGGTGTTACGGCTGTAGCCGTGGGTCCACTCGTCATCGCAGATATCGGCTAAGGTGTGGGGGGCGTTATGCAGTGGGTTGTCGGTTTCACTCCACTCGCCGCTTTCCACTTTGGCGATTTCTTCACGAATTTTGATCATGGCCTCACAGAAGCGGTCCAGCTCAACCTTGGCTTCAGATTCGGTGGGCTCGATCATCAGTGTGCCGGCTACCGGGAAGCTCATGGTGGGCGCATGGAAGCCATAGTCGTTCAGGCGCTTAGCGATATCCACTTCGGTGACGCCGGAGGCTTCTTTAAGCTGGCGTAAATCGATAATGCATTCGTGGGCTACACGGTCGTTACGGCCTTTATACAGCACCGGGTAGTGGCCGCTCAGTTGTTTGGCCACGTAGTTGGCGTTAAGAATGGCCACCTCGGTCGCTTTTCTCAGCCCTTCGCCACCCATCATTTTGATGTACATATAGCTGATTGGCAGAATCGAGGCGCTGCCCCATGGCGCGGCCGAAACCGAACCATTGTTTTCACCGGTACCGGGTATTTTCACCACAGGGTGGTTGGGTAAAAACGGCGCCAGATGTGATTTTACGCCAATGGGGCCCATGCCGGGGCCGCCGCCACCGTGTGGAATACAGAAGGTTTTATGCAGGTTAAGGTGCGACACATCGCCGCCAATAAAGCCCGGCGTGGTCAGGCCCACCTGCGCGTTAAGGTTGGCGCCATCCATATACACCTGGCCGCCGTGCTGATGCACGATATCGCAAATTTCACGAATGCCCTCTTCATATACGCCATGGGTAGAAGGATAGGTCACCATAATGCACGACAGGTTATCGGCCATTTCTTCGGCCTTGGCCTTAAGGTCGTCCATGTCCACGTTGCCGTTCTTGTCACAGTTCACCACCACCACTTTGAGGCTGGCCATTTGTGCCGAGGCGGGGTTGGTACCGTGGGCAGAGCTTGGGATCAAACACACATTACGGTGCCCTTCACCGCGGCTTTCGTGATAACGCTGTATGGCAATAAGACCGGCATATTCGCCCTGCGCACCAGAGTTGGGCTGCATGGAGATATTGTCGTAACCGGTAATTTCTACCAGGTCATCACCCAGCTCGTTAATCATCTGCTGGTATCCCTGTGCCTGATCGATGGGGCAAAACGGATGCAGCTTGCCAAATTCCGGCCAGGTGATGGGGATCATCTCGGCGGTGGCGTTGAGCTTCATGGTGCACGAACCCAGTGAAATCATGGAATGATTCAGGGCCAGATCCTTATCTTCTAAGGATTTGATATAGCGCAGCATCTCGGTTTCAGAGTGATGGCTGTTAAACACCTCATGGGTGAGAATATCTGATGTACGCACCAGCTCAGCAGGAATCGACTCACTGCCCTCTGTCGTCACCAGCGCATCCAGGTTGTTCACATCAAGCTGGTGCCCTTCACCTAAGAATATGTCAAACAGCGCGCTGACATCGGCGGCGGTAGTGGTTTCATCCAGGCTTACACCCAACATGCCGTCAAGATCAGTACGCAGGTTAATGCCTGCTTTGAGCGCCCGTTCAACAATCTCGTCTTTGTTGTCGGTTAATACGGTAAGGGTGTCAAACCAGGTGGCGTGCTTGAGTGCCAGCCCTTTTTGTTTCAGGCCAACAGCAAGAATATCGGTCAAACGATGTATACGGTTGGCAATGGTTTTTAACCCCTGAGGGCCATGGTACACGGCAAAGAAAGAGGCGATATTGGCCAGCAGCACCTGCGCAGTACAGATGTTGGAGTTAGCCTTTTCGCGGCGAATGTGTTGCTCGCGAGTCTGCAATGCCATGCGCAGGGCTGGCTGACCACGGCTGTCCTGAGACACACCGATGATACGGCCGGGCAAGGAGCGCTTATAGGCATCGCGGGTGGCGAAAAATGCGGCGTGTGGGCCACCGTAGCCCATAGGCACACCAAAGCGCTGCGCGCTGCCCAGCACCACATCGGCACCCATTTCACCGGGGGATTTCAGCATCACCAGGCTCATAATATCGGCAGCCACCGCCACAATGCCTTTTTTGCTCTGCACTGCGGCAATCAGTTCGCTGATGTCACGCACCTGTCCGGTGGTACCGGGGTACTGTAACAAGGCACCAAACACATCCAGCTCGGCAACCGCTTCAGCGGGGCCAGTCTGCACTTCAAAGCCGAATAAATCGGCACGGGTTTTCACCAGGTCGATGGTTTGCGGGTGCACGTCATCGGCAATAAAAAACAGATTCGATTTTTTGTTTTTAGACACCCGCTTGGCCAGCGCCATGGCTTCGGCAGCGGCAGTGCCTTCATCCAGCAATGACGCCGATGCCAGCTCCAGACCCGTCAGGTCGATGGTCATTTGTTGGAAGTTCAGCAGCGACTGTAAACGGCCCTGGGCAATTTCTGGTTGGTAAGGCGTATAGGCGGTATACCAGCCCGGGTTTTCCAGCACATTGCGCAGAATTACGTTAGGCGTGTGGGTGTCGTGATACCCCATGCCGATATGGCTGCGAAAAACTTTATTTTTGCTGGCAATGGCTTTGAGTTTGGCCAGCGCCTCGGCTTCTGTCTGACTCTCACCCAGCTTAAGCGGCTCGGGTAAGCGGATACCCGCAGGCACCGTCTGCTCAATCAATGCCTCCAGTGAATCGGCACCCACAGTTTCCAGCATGGCTGCAATCTCAGCCTGCCCCGGTCCGATATGACGACGAACAAAGTCCTGCTTTTGTTCCAGTTGCGATAGAGAAAGAGTCGAGTCAGACATAAGGCTCACTTCTTAAGTTCAAAGGTTAAAATTACTGTCGAATGGATTCACTTTGGCGCTTTTAGCCGCGGCTAAAACAAAAACTGGAGCCAGGTGGCATCACACTGACTCCAGTTATGGATGACGAAACTCAGTCTTCGTCAATGCTGTTTTCGTAGCCTTCGGCATCCAGCAGTTCATTAAATTCGCTGTCATCGTCAGCTTTAATACGGAACAACCAGCCATCACCGTAGGGGTCTGAGTTGACCAGCTCTGGCGAGTCTTCCAGATCTTCGTTAATGGCGACCACTTCACCACCAATGGGCGCATACACATCGGAGGCGGCTTTAACCGACTCGGCTACGGCCACATCATCGCCGGCGGCAACGGTGTCGCCCACATCCGGCAGTTCAACAAAAACCATGTCACCGAGCAGCTCCTGGGCGTGCTCTGAAATACCCACGGTGTAGGTACCGTCACCTTCGGGGCGAACCCATTCATGGGAGGCGGCATAACGTAATTCTGACGGGATGTTACTCATTGGAATTCCTCTTATATTCTTTATTTCACAAAAAGCGGCGCGATCGCTGATGTTGCCTTTGTTCTCACTTTTTGCCTAGTGTTCAACCTTTTTGCCGTTACGCACAAAACTGGGCTTCACGACTTTTACTGTAACCCACTTTTTGCGCATTTCCACCTCAGCGGTGGCGCCCACAGGTGCCGGCACTCTGGCCATGGCGATACTGTATCCCAGTGTCGGTGAGAACGAGCCCGAGGTGATCACGCCTTCGCCGCCGTCTACTTTCACTTTCAGGCCGCTGCGCAAAACGCCTTTTTCTTCCATCACCAGGCCAACCAGCTTCTCTTTGCCACTGCGGTTATATTCTTCTACCGCGGCGCGGCCCATAAACTCACGCTCTTCCGGCAACCAGCTGATGGTCCACCCCATATTGGCGGCCAGCGGTGAAATGGTTTCGTCCATGTCCTGACCGTACAGGTTCATGCCCGCTTCCAGACGCAGGGTATCACGGGCGCCCAGGCCACAGGGCTGCACGCCGGCATCCAGCAACTTCTGCCAGAAATCAGCGGCCTGGTCGGCAGGAATAATAATCTCGTAACCGGCTTCACCGGTGTAACCGGTGGTGGCAATGAATAAGCCGCCGCTGTGCACACCAAAGAAAGGCTTCATCCCTTCTACGGCTGCTTTTTGCGCTTCAGTGAACAGGCTGCCCGCTTTTTCTTTGGCATTCGGCCCCTGCACGGCAATCATGGCCAGGTCGGGCTGTTCGATAATCTGAATATCGAATCCCTCAGCCACCTTATTCAGCCAGTTCATGTCTTTTTCACGGGTAGCAGAGTTCACCACCAGGCGGTAATTATCTTCGGCAAAGTAATAGCAGATAAGGTCGTCCACAACCCCACCCTGCTCATTCAGCATGCCGCTATACAGGGCTTTGCCTTCTACCTTGAGCTTATCCACGTCGTTGGCCAGCAAATAGCGCAAATAGGCTTTTGCCTGTGGCCCTTTAATGTCGACAATGGTCATATGAGAGACATCAAACATGCCTGCATCACGACGCACGGCGTGATGTTCTTCAATCTGCGAACCATAATTGATGGGCATTTCCCAACCGTGGAAATCTACCATTTTTGCACCGGCTTCAAGGTGCTTGGCATGCAAAACGGTTTTGCTTGGCGTTGTCGACATGGGCTTACCTGTCTGATGAATAAAAAGTGGCCTGAATTATAGGCCCTTGGTGGTGGTGCAACAAATTGGAATTCTTAATGGAGTGATTAGGATTTGTTATGTATTATCCATTCTTTATTAGCAAAACTGATGGTGTGGTTGGGAGAAAGGTGTGAGGAGTGAGGAGAGAGGCATAGAGCCCGCCTCCTCACGCTTCTCTCCTCACCCTGAATAAAACCGTGGTAATTAGCGCATCAAAGGGCACTGGATGCCCGATAACGGCATTCGGGCATGACTTACGCTGTCATTCCCGCAGGTTGTTGGCGGGAGTCCAGTGCCTTTATTTACCTTATCGCATAGTGGAAATAACGAAGCGGAATCCGGGGGTAATGGCACTTACAGGTGGGATAATAAGTGAGGTGTCAGGCGTAAGATGTGAGGCGAAAAGTCC
>NZ_NIWW01000005.1 GCF_002201535.1 Lacimicrobium sp. SS2-24
CCGTCACACGCCATTCTTCAAAGGCTATCGTCCTCAGTTCTACTTCCGTACAACAGACGTTACTGGTGCGGTAGAGCTGCCAGAAGGCGTAGAGATGGTAATGCCAGGCGACAACCTGAAATTCAAGGTTGAGCTGATTGCCCCGATCGCGATGGACGAAGGCTTGCGCTTCGCTATCCGTGAAGGTGGCCGTACAGTAGGTGCTGGTGTTGTATCTAAAATCATCGAGTAATATCGATATTTAGGTAACAGCGAAAAAAGGTCACTTCGGTGGCCTTTTTTATTGCCTGAATTTGGCTATGCTGTGACCAAAAGACGAGTCGGAGTCATCATGCAATACGATCTGTTAGGTTCGAGCGAACTCAAGGTTTCACAGGTTTGTCTGGGTAGTATGACCTGGGGCAAGCAGAACTCGCAGCAAGACGCTAATGAGCAGCTGGAGATGGCTCTCGCCAAAGGCGTTAACTTCATTGATACGGCAGAGATGTATGCGGTTCCCCCCTCTGCAGACACCTATGGTGCGACAGAAACTATTATTGGTCATTGGCTAGCTAAGAAGCCTTCACGCCGCCAGCAGGTTGTTATCGCCAGTAAAATTGCCGGTCCAGGCTTATCCTACATTCGCGGCGGAAAGCCCGTTGACCGCAGCGCTATCATGCAAGCCGTAGAAGGCTCCCTAACCCGCTTACAGACGGATTATCTGGATCTGTACCAGTTACATTGGCCAAACCGCACTTCTCCACATTTTGGCAGGCATTGGCCCGACACGCTGCGATTCAAAGATGTGGACACCAGGCATGAATCAGCTCAGATGCTGGAAATCCTTGAAGCGCTTGATGACTGTGTGAAAGCCGGCAAAATCCGTTACCTGGGGCTTTCCAATGAGACACCCTGGGGGGTGAGCGAGTATCTTCGATTAAGTGATCAGCACCAACTGCCGCGGATGGTCTCAGTCCAGAATGAATTGAGTCTGTTGCACACCAAGGATTACCCTTATCTGCTGGAGCAATGTGTCAGAGAAAATGTCGGGTATCTGGCATGGTCACCTCTCGCCGGGGGCGCGTTATCCGGGAAATATCTGGGCGGGAAACGACCTGATGGAAGTCGCTGGACGATGTTGCAACGAAACGGACTATTCAGAAACACTCAGGCCTCTGAACGGGCGATCAGTGAGTATGTAGCGCTGGCCGATGAGTGTGGGCTGACACCCTCACAACTGGCGTTGCGTTGGTGCCGTGAAGTCGAGGGAGTATCATCAGTGATTATTGGTGCAACGTCCACAGAGCAGCTCAGTGAAAACCTTACAGCCTTTGAGCAATCGCTTAGTGATGATCAGAAAAAACGCCTTGTGGAAGCATTAAGGGCGCATCCGGCGCCGTTTTAATCCTGATTGCAGAACGGCGCAGCGGCGGCCAGCTTTTATTCACCTACATCAATAGACTGGTCTGGAATAGGTTTTAGTGCTGTGGGCGCTTTGATGATGTCCTCAAGGCTGTTTACCCGTAAGCCCACGTCCTGAATGCTTTGCTGCACATCACGTAGTTTAGATCGAAGTTCATCTACCTGACTGCTGAGTTTAGGCTGAGCGCTGAGCATCTTTTCCATGCTGACCTGCAGATTGTCCTGTGTGCTTTGCACTTTACTGAACTGCTCTTCAATTGCCGTGAAGCGGGTGTCGTTCATGGTAATGTCAGAGGCTAACAAGTTGGCCCTGTCCTGCAGGGTATCCTGCTGTTTATTCAGCGTTGCCAGTGTGTTTGCTTGTCTGGCTATTTTACTGTTGAGTTCCTTGATCTCTTCCTGATTACGCCGCCACGCAGAGGCCCATAACTTGTCCATCTGTTCCCAGAGTTCATCGGTTTTCTCTCCCAGTTCACGTACTTTTACCTGCAGGGCTACAGTGGATTCGCCGATTTCCTCACCGGTATCGGAAAGACGACGTTCAAGTTCATCAATCCGTTGCTGGGATGAGAGCAGAAGGGTCTGCTGTTGCTGGTTTTCATAGTACAGCCAACCATTAGCGGATAACGCAGCCAATACCAGTATCAGGCTCAAGATCGCCACGCCTCTGCCATTGCTGCCACCGCTGCTTTTATCGACTTCCGGAGGCGGGGGCGTTTTCGGTGTTTTGCTCCGCTGTTTCAGGTAAGCCTGACGATCTTCCTGGTCGAGTTGAATTGTCGGCATATCATCGGGGTTGTCTTTTGTCATAAAGGCTCTTTAAGGAATTGCGGCTGGTTATAGAGTACCTAAAAATGAGGGCTTTCAAAAGCGACATCGCTTAACGAAGGAGATCGCGTCTTAAAGGCAAAAAAAAGCCCCGACACTGCGGGGCTTTTATGAAGTGCTAAGACAGAGGCTTATTTCTTAGCGTTTCTAGCTTTCACTTCTTCGATGACTTTCTCTGCGACGTTCTGAGGACATGGCAGATAGTGAGAGAATTCCATTGAGAATTGTCCACGACCTGATGTCATTGTACGCAGGTGGCCGATGTAGCCGAACATTTCTGACAGAGGGACGTCTGCTTTAATGCGCACGCCTGTTGCGCCAGCTTCCTGATCCTTGATCATGCCACGGCGACGGTTCAAATCACCAATGACGTCACCCACGTTATCTTCAGGAGAGAACACATCGACTTTCATGATGGGTTCAATCAACTGAGGACCGGCTTTTGGAATTGACTGACGGAATGCGCCTTTCGCTGCAATTTCAAAGGCAACGGCAGAGGAGTCAACGGCGTGGAAGCCACCGTCAAACAGTTCGATTTCGACATCGAGTACCGGGAAGCCAGCCAATACGCCGGTTTCCATCATGTTCTTGAAGCCTTTTTCGATGGCTGGGAAGAACTCTTTAGGTACATTACCGCCAACAACGGTAGAGCTAAATTTAAAGCCAGAACCCGGCTCTCCAGGACGGATACGGTAATCAATCTTACCGAACTGACCAGAACCACCTGACTGCTTCTTATGGGTGTAGCTGTCTTCAATTTGCTGCGTGATGGTTTCACGATACGCCACTTGCGGCTGACCCACTTCCAGTTCAACGCCATAAGTACGCTTGAGGATATCGACTTTGATATCCAGGTGTAATTCACCCATACCTTTGAGGATCGTTTCACCGGAATCTTCATCCGTTTCCACCTGGAAGGAAGGATCCTCTGCTACCATCTTACCGATAGCGATACCCATCTTCTCAGTCGAACCTTTGTCTTTTGGTGATACGGCGATGGAGATAACCGGATCGGGGAAGATCATAGGTTCCAGTGTGCAAGGATGTTTAGGATCACACAGGGTATGACCTGTCTGTACGTTCTTCATACCGACAATGGCCAGAATGTCACCGGCATGAGCAGAGCTCAGTTCGGTACGATCGTTAGCGTGCATCTCTACCATACGACCGATACGCTCAGTCTTGCCAGTAGCTGAGTTGAGGATGGTGTCACCCTTATTCAGTCTGCCTGAGTAAATACGTACGAAGGTCAGGGCACCGAAACGGTCGTCCATAATTTTAAATGCCAGGGCGCGCAGTGGCTCATCCAGGGCGACTTTAGCCACTTCACCAGTAGGCTCACCGGTTTCTGCATCAGTCAGATCCTGAGGATCGACTTCTGTGGGGCTTGGCAGATAATCAACAACTGCATCCAGAACCAGCTGGATACCTTTGTTCTTAAATGCAGAACCACAGAACGTCGGGAAGAAAGCCAGGTCACGTGTTCCTTTGCGGATACAACGCTTGAGGTCTTCAAGGGAAGGCTCTTCGCCATCCATGTAGGCCATCATCAGGTCGTCGTCTTGCTCAACAGCGGTCTCAACCAGGGCTTCGTGATATTCGTTTACCTTGTCGACCATGTCTGCCGGAACATCTTTGACTTCGTAGTTTTCTGGCAAACCAGTGTCATCCCAGATGTAGGCTTTTTTGGTCAGTACGTCGACCACACCAACGAAGTCATCTTCGATACCGATTGGCAGCGTCATAACCAGTGGGTTAGCCGCCAGTACATTTTTAACCTGGCCAACGACACGGTAAAAATCTGCACCCATGCGGTCCAGTTTATTAACGAAGATGATACGTGCTACTTCTGAGTCGTTCGCATAACGCCAGTTCGTCTCGGACTGTGGCTCAACACCACCAGAGCCACAGAACACGCCGATACCGCCGTCCAGTACTTTCAATGAACGGTATACTTCAACAGTAAAGTCAACGTGTCCGGGAGTGTCGATCACGTTCAGACGGTGATCTTTCCAGAAACAGGTGGTTGCAGCTGACTGGATGGTAATACCACGCTCAGCTTCCTGTTCCATGAAGTCAGTGGTTGATTCACCATCATGTACCTCACCGGTCTTATGGATCTTGCCGGTAAGCTTTAGGATACGTTCAGTCGTGGTAGTTTTACCCGCATCAACGTGGGCGAAAATACCGATATTTCTGTATTGGGATAAATCTGCCATGGTTTCCTTCACAAGTTAGGGAGAAAAAATCGCGCGCAAGTATACAGGAAAACACAGTGAAAAACCTGCCTTCTTGGTAAATATTGCGCAATTTTTGTCTGATTATTACATTTCAGGGTGTTCTGACCTGATCTTGGATTGCCAATTCAACTTGTTTGGCAGCAGGCCAGAAGCAGGTGGGGCGGAATTTAGCATATCTGTCGGTGGCTGGCTAAAGATTATGCAATTTCTTTGTGAAAAGCTGGTCACTATAGCCGATGTCGAGTCCGACGAATTACGTCTGCATTGGCATCACACGGTTGCGTCCGAGACGCTTTGCTTCGTACAGGTATTTGTCAGCCTGTTCTAATAAATCACTGCGGCGCATACCCTTTTTGTATTCGGCGACACCAAATGACGCTGTAACGCCGTCCAGATTTTTTCCGCTGCGCCGGTCGATGACACTGACTCTTTCCATGGCGCGACGCATGCTTTCAGCCTGATGGATGGCCTGAGACAGCTTGCTGGCTGTCATTAGCACGGAGAATTCTTCTCCTCCGAAGCGATACGCCACAGCATTTTCACGGCAATTGTCTTTGATACGCTTTGCGATGGCTTTGAGGACTCTGTCACCCATCTGGTGACCGTACTGATCATTAATAGACTTGAAGTGATCGATATCAATCATGATCAGACAGACGCCCTGATCTGGTGCCATGGCAGCAATTTCTTCATCCAGCACGCGACGGTTATACAGGCCGGTAAGCGCATCATAGAGTGCGTCTTTCTGGCTCTCAGCCAATTGGCGACGCAGTTGCGCAATTTCTTTTTCTGCGGTGGCCAGTGATGCACTGAAGTCAAGAGTGGAGCGCTTGATCTGCTGCGTTTCCCGGACCATTTCACGTACCAGTGTCATCACTTCTTCCACTGACCAGCCTTCTCGCTCTACCTTTTCCAGGTCTTCAAGACAGTTATCCATACTGTGTTTAAAGCCCTGTGTATCGGTTTTGGTATCAGTAAGCGATTGCGTTAAATCAACCAACATCGCTTCCAGTGACTGGCGTAACTGCCAGGTACTGACTTCTTGTTGATCGGCCAGATAGGCTCGATGCAACTCCTGGGCTTTGGCCGATGACAGAGGACGCTGGTTCTCTGTCATTTTGTCCAGCTCTGCATTTAACTCTGCGGACTGGCCGCTGGCATAGGTATACCAAAGGGCATAATTGGTGGGAATGGCAGAGATGCGGTGCTTGAGTAATAAGGGCACCGTTTGTTTGAGGATCTGAAAGGACGCCTCGATGTTCTCTTCTTTTTTCTGCTCGTCTTTCCCGGCCATTTTAGCGTCCTGATAGATGACTAACCTGCAGCTTTAAGCATAACAGTATTATTCCGTACCACTAATAATCTGTACCTGAGCGATATCAGTATCACCTTTGAGTACTTTATAAATACCGTCTTGCGTCAGGGTGCGCATACCGTCTTTCATGGCTTGCTCTTTCATCAGTGCAACAGAAGACTCTTTGTACACCAGGGCACGCAAGTCCGGTGTCATCGCCAATAGCTCATGTACACCGGTACGGCCCTTGTAGCCAGTATCACCGCAGGCGTCACAGCCTTTGCCACGATGTAGAGTAAGCGGTTCGTCGAGGGCTATCTCATCCAGATACTGCTCGCCATATTGGCGTTTAATAAAGCCAATATCGGTGTCGGTAGCCTCATAAGGCTCTTTGCAATTAGGGCATAGTGTACGGATCAGGCGCTGTGCGAGAATGCCCACACAGGCGTCAGAAAAGTTAACCGGGTCGAGACCCAGATCCAACAAACGGGTAATGGTTTCGGGGGCCGAGTTGGTGTGTAGGGTTGATAACACAAGGTGCCCGGTGAGTGAGGCCTCAATACCGGCATGGGCTGTTTCTTTGTCCCGCATCTCACCAATCAGAATAATGTCAGGGTCGGCACGTAAAAATGCACGCAGTGCATTGGCAAAGGTGAAACCAATCTTGGGGCTAACCTGAACCTGCTGTAGACCTGCCTGAGTAATCTCAACCGGGTCTTCTGCCGTCCAGATTTTCTTCTCTGGCGTATTCAAGTCACCGAGCACCGCATGCAGCGTGGTGGTTTTACCAGAGCCCGTCGGACCCACTACCAGGATAATCCCGTGCGGTTTCTTAATCATTTCTTTGATGGACTTACTGTTTCGCGGTGACAGATTCAGTTTGTCCATCGGCATGGCACCACCGGTAGCAAGGATACGCATCACCACCCCTTCGCCGGCGACCGTCGGAATAGTAGCTACACGCACTTCAACAATCTGACCGGACATCTTGACCGCCAGCTTTCCATCCTGTGGAACCCGTTTCTCTGCGATGTTCAGGTTTGCCATAATCTTTATGCGTGCGACCACGGCATTGTGGTGTGAAGCGGGAACCTGAGTAATGTCGCGACAGACCCCGTCGATTCTCATGCGAACACGGGTCGGGCCGCTCTTTTCTGCATCAACATGGATATCAGAGGCATTCAGTTTCTTGGCATCATGCAGGATCCGGCTTACCAGACGCACCACTGCAGGCGCATCGTCAGACATTTCCTCAGTCTGCTCTTCGAGCTCATCGGCGCTGGTACCAATTTCATCGAGAATTTCATCCATGTCACCGGGGCCACTGTTGCCACCGGCACTTTCACCCAGATATTGCAGCACCGTGTTGGGCAAGGCCACACAAATATCGTAGCTGTCGATACCGATGGCGCTCTCTATCTCCATCAAAAGTGCAGCATTATTAGGCTCGGCCATAACGATAATAGGATTATCAGAAACATCGCTGATGACCGCAACATAGTTGCGTTTGAGATACGACAGGTTGAGCCGGCTGTCACTTTGGTAAAGGTGATATTTATCGGGTAGGTAGCCAATGTAAGGCACCTGATAGTGGACGGATAAGGCATGTCCCAGCTCATCGTCTGCTATCCGGTATTCCGTCGTCAGGCGTTGCACCAGTTGCCTGGGATCGCGGCAGCTTTCAATCAAATTGTCCAGATCTGAGGATGAAATGAGCTGTCGGTGCACCAGATATTGGAAGGGCTTGTTTGTGCCTCCCAGTTCGTAACGGAACTTGTTGCCGAGCAGTGTGGCAAGTTGATTGGCTAAATCCAGATCCTCGTTGATGAAGTCGCCGCGTTGCTTATTGATAATTTGCATAACACCAAGCAGTACGCCGGCATTCATGATGGGAACGCAGATAATATTGCGTGTTTTAAAAGAACTGGACTTATCAAACTTGTCAGCAAACTTAAGGCGGGGATGAATGGCGCTTAGCTCTTCCTTATTATAAGGGTCTTCAATTAATAGGGGTAACTGACTGAGAGCAACGTACCCAGCAATAGACTGTGGCGTGATAGGAACCTTGATTTCTCGTACTTCCTTTCCGGTTTTGAAGCGAGCGACCAGATCCTGATGCTGGCGGCGCCGCTGAAAAATACTCATGCGCTCCGCGGCAAACATGTCGAGAATGATGGGTTCAAGGGCTTCATAAGCGTCCATCAATTCCTGATGGGTTTCCAGCAGTCGATTGATTTGTTCCAGTTGCTGGTCGGCTTTAGTGGTCATCATAGTAATTATTGTCTGCTCTTCGGTTATACGCACATCATCGCAGCGTCTTATATGAAGCTATGTTAGGTGGTTTCATCTTGCAAGGCCAACACCATTGCGCCATGTTGCCACAAATAGCGAGTTTTTTACTATTGTGGCTTGCATAAAAAACCGACATAGGTATAATTCGCGGCCACTTGTCCTGACGGACATGCGTTCTTCTCTCTGGTAACAGGTTAAGAATGAACTACAAGGCCCCGATTGGGGGTCAGCAGTTTACACCCATCCTTCCCCAACAATAGTTGGTGGTGAGGGTGAATTTTTTTGTTCTTTTGATTGGAGCTTGGTCGATGCCAAATCAAAGAATTCGTATTCGTTTGAAAGCGTTTGATCACAAGTTGATCGATCAGTCTACGGCTGAGATCGTCGAGACTGCCAAACGCACTGGTGCTCAGGTTAGCGGTCCTATTCCACTGCCTACTCGCAAAGAACGCTATACGGTATTGGTTTCTCCTCACGTAAATAAAGATGCGCGTGATCAATATGAAATCCGTACGCACAAGCGTCTGGTGGATATCATCGAGCCTACTGATAAAACAGTAGACGCCTTGATGAGATTGGACTTGGCTGCCGGCGTTGATGTTCAAATCAGCTTGGGCTAACAAGAGAGGGTTTAAACAATGGCGATTGGTATAGTCGGTCGTAAAGTCGGTATGACTCGCATCTTCACTGAAGATGGCGTGTCTATTCCTGTGACTGTTATCGAAGCAACGCCTAACCGTGTGACTCAGCTCCGTACTGAGGAAAAAGACGGTTACCGGGCGTTGCAAGTCACTGCAGGTACCAAGAAAGCTAACCGCGTCAACAAGGCCGAAGCTGGTCAGTTTGCTAAAGCTGGTGTGGAAGCCGGTCGTGGTAAGTGGGAATTCCGCCTCAATGGTACTGAAGGTGAAGGCATTGAAGTGGGCAGTGAAATCACTGTCGAAATCTTCGCAGAGAATGCCATGGTAGATGTAACGGGTACTTCTAAAGGTAAAGGTTTTGCCGGTGCTATCAAACGTTGGAACTTCAGTTCTCAGCGTATGACACACGGTAACTCTTTGTCTCACCGTGCTCCAGGCTCGATTGGTCAGAACCAATCTCCTGGTAAAGTTTTCAAAGGTAAGAAAATGGCTGGTCACATGGGCGCTGAGCGCGTGACAGTTCAATCTTTGGAAGTAGTACGTGTCGATACAGAGAACAACCTTCTGCTGGTCAGAGGTGCTGTCCCTGGTGCAACAGGTGGCGATGTAATCGTTAAGCCTGCGGTTAAAGCGTAACGTCTGGGAGATTAGTGATGGAATTAGTATTGAAAGACGCGAACAGCGCTCTTGAAGTATCCGAAGCTACCTTTGGACGTGAGTTTAACGAAGCTCTGGTACACCAGGTAGTTGTCGCATACGGTGCAGGTGCCCGTCAGGGAACCAAAGCACAAAAGACCCGTTCCGAAGTTCGCGGTGGTGGTAAGAAGCCATGGCGTCAGAAAGGTACAGGCCGCGCCCGTGCTGGTACAATCCGCAGCCCAATCTGGGTTGGTGGTGGCCGCGCGTTTGCAGCTAAGCCTCAGGATCACGGTCAGAAAGTAAATAAGAAAATGTATCGCGGTGCGATCAAAAGCATCCTGTCTGAACTGGTTCGTCAGGAGCGTTTGATTGTTGTTGAGAAATTCGGTGTTGAAGCGCCTAAAACCAAAGAGTTGGTGGCTAAGCTTAACGAACTGAACCTTAATGATGTTTTGATCGTGACCAAAGAACTGGACGAGAACCTGTTCTTGTCAGCCCGCAACCTGTACAAGGTTGATGTACGTGATGTACAGGGTGTGGATCCGGTCAGCCTGATTGCATTTGAAAAAGTGCTGATTACTGCTGATGCAGTGAAGCAGTTAGAGGAGGCGTTGGCATGATTAACGAAGAACGTCTACTGAAAGTGGTGCTGGCACCACATGTTTCTGAAAAGTCTACTTTGGCTGCCGAGAACAGCAACACCGTTGTGTTCAAAGTGCTCAAAGATGCCACTAAAGCTGAAATCAAGCAGGCGGTTGAAAAACTGTTCGAAGTTGAAGTTAATGGTGTCCGCACTGTGAACGTAAAGGGTAAAACCAAACGTCATGGTATGACTTTCGGTAAGCGTAAAGACTGGAAAAAGGCTTACGTGGAGCTGAAAGAAGGTCAGGACATCGACTTCGTCGGTGGCGCTGAGTAACAGGGGGATTAAGATATGCCATTAATGAAAGCTAATCCAACTTCTCCGGGTCGTCGCCACGTCGTTAAGGTGGTTAACCCAGATTTGCACAAAGGCGCGCCTTACGCTCCTTTGTTGGAGAAGAAAAGCAAGTCTGGCGGTCGTAACAATGGTGGTAGTATTACTGTTCGTCACATCGGTGGCGGTCACAAACATCATTACCGCAACATTGATTTCAAACGTAACAAAGATGGCGTACCTGCCAAAATTGAACGTCTGGAATACGATCCAAACCGCAGTGCAAACATTGCTCTGGTGCTTTATGCAGACGGCGAACGTCGCTACATACTGGCGCCTAAAGGCCTGAAGGCCGGTGATCAGGTTCAGTCAGGTTCCAATGCACCGATCAAGGCCGGTAATAGCATGCCGATGCGCAACATCCCGGTAGGTACTACGGTACATGCTGTGGAAATGAAGCCTGGTAAAGGTGCCCAAATGGCACGCTCTGCCGGTGCTTATGTGCAGATCCTTGCCCGTGATGGAGCTTATGTCACTCTGCGTCTGCGCAGTGGCGAAGTTCGTAAGGTATTGGCTGATTGCCGTGCCACCATCGGGGAAGTTGGCAATGCAGAACATATGCTGCGCCAGTTGGGTAAAGCAGGTGCCACACGCTGGCGCGGTGTTCGTCCTACCGTTCGTGGTGTTGCCATGAACCCGGTCGATCACCCACACGGTGGTGGTGAAGGTCGTACCTCTGGTGGCCGTCATCCTGTATCCCCCTGGGGTAAACCTACTAAGGGTAAGAAAACCCGTAGTAACAAGCGTACCGATAAGCTTATCGTACGTCGTCGTAATAAGTAATAGCGAGGATTCACCATGCCACGTTCTCTCAAGAAAGGTCCATTCATTGACCTGCACTTGTTGAAGAAGGTAGAGACTGCGGTGGAAAAGAACGACAGAAAACCGATCAAGACCTGGTCGCGTCGTTCTATGATCATCCCCAATATGATTGGGTTGACCATTGCAGTCCATAACGGTCGTCAGCACGTTCCTGTATTAATCAGTGACGAAATGGTCGGCCATAAGTTGGGCGAATTTGCGCCAACGCGTACTTATCGCGGCCATGTCGCTGATAAGAAAGCCAGAAGATAAGGGGGAAATAATGGAAGCATTAGCTAAACACCGTTTTGCCCGCACTTCGGCTCAGAAAGCGCGCCTGGTTGCAGATCAAATTCGCGGAATGCACGTTGAGAAAGCACTTGAACTGCTCAGCTACAGCCCTAAAAAAGCTGCTGATCTGGTTAAGAAAGTGCTGGAATCTGCCATCGCCAATGCTGAGCATAACGAAGGTGCAGATATCGACGAGCTGAAGGTTGCGAAGATTTTCGTCGACGAAGGCCCGACCATGAAACGGATTAAGCCAAGAGCTAAAGGCCGTGCGGATCGGATATTTAAGCGTAGCAGTCACATCACTGTGGTTGTGGCTGATAACTAGGAGTAGATTATGGGACAGAAGGTACATCCTACAGGTATTCGCCTGGGTATCAGTAAACCATGGACTTCTACCTGGTACGCTAATACTAAAGAATATGCAGATAACCTGTTCAATGATCATCAGGTACGTCAGTTCCTGACTAAAGAACTGAAGAATGCTTCAGTTTCTAAGATCATCATTGAGCGCCCTGCGAAAAGCATCCGTGTCACTATTCACACTGCCCGTCCGGGTGTTGTGATTGGTAAGAAAGGTGAAGACGTAGAAAAACTGCGTAAGCACGTTTCTAACCTGGCCGGCGTACCCGCGCAAATCAACATTGCCGAAGTACGTAAACCAGAACTGGATGCGCAACTGGTTGGTGATAGCATTGCCAGTCAGCTGGAACGTCGTGTCATGTTCCGTCGCGCCATGAAGCGTGCGGTACAGAACGCTATGCGTCTGGGTGCCAAGGGTATCAAAGTAGAAGTAAGTGGTCGTCTTGGCGGCGCTGAAATTGCTCGTTCAGAATGGTATCGTGAAGGCCGTGTGCCGCTGCACACTTTCCGTGCTGACATCGATTACGCAACATCTGAAGCCAACACTACTTACGGTATCATCGGCGTAAAAGTGTGGATCTTCAAAGGTGAAGTATTGGGTGGCTTACCCGCTGCTACAGAGCAACCAGCTCCGACACCTAAGAAGAAAGGCCGCAGCGCTAAGCAAGGGGGCTAAAGATGTTACAACCAAAACGTACGAAATTCCGTAAGCAGCACAAAGGTCGTAACCGCGGCATGGCAATTGCCGGTGGCAAAGTGAGCTTCGGTACTTACGGTCTGAAAGCCGTTGGTCGTGGACGTATGACTGCCCGTCAAATCGAAGCAGCTCGTCGTGCGCTGACCCGTCACGTTAAGCGTCAGGGTAAAATCTGGATTCGGGTATTCCCTGACAAGCCTATCACTGAGAAGCCTCTTGAGGTTCGTCAGGGTAAAGGTAAAGGTAACGTTGAATACTGGGTTTGCCAAATCCAACCTGGCCGCGTGCTGTATGAGATGGAAGGTGTTCCTGAAGAACTGGCTCGTGAAGCATTTGCTTTGGCCGCTTCCAAGTTGCCTTTCAAAACAACCTTTGTAACTCGGACGGTGATGTAATGAAAGCGACTGAACTGAAAGAAAAAAGCGTGGAAGAGCTGAATGCAGAGCTGTTGAATCTGCTCCGCGAACAGTTCAACCTGCGCATGCAACACAGCACAGGTCAGCTGGAAAAAAGTCATCAGCTGAAAACAGTGCGTCGCAGCATTGCGCGTGTAAAAACCATTCTGACTGAAAAGGCAGGTGCGTAATGACTGAACAAACTATACGTACACTGCAGGGCCGTGTGATCAGCAATAAGATGGAGAAATCTATCACTGTTGCTATCGAGCGCCGTGTGAAGCACCCAATTTATGGGAAGTTCATCAAGCGCACCACGAAACTGCATGCTCATGACGAAACCAACCAGTGTAACGTCGGTGACGTGGTAACGATTCGCGAGTGTCGTCCATTGTCTAAGACTAAAAACTGGATGCTGGTAGACGTTGTTGAGAAATCCACACAGATCTAATCCATCTGTAGTGATAAAAAAGCGCCGAAAGGCGCTTTTTTTATGCCTGTAGGGCCGTCAGGAGTTAGGAAAAATTTCGACATATCATTCACTTAAGTCAAAATATTTCTGCCTCACGCCTCACGCCTCACGCCTCACGCCTCACGCCTCACGCCTCACGCCTCACGCCTCACGCCTCACGCCTCACGCCTCACAACAATACAAAGGTATCAACCGACTTACGCTTGATGGTTAAAAACTGCGCTATGCTGTGTACCTGAAGCGGAGGTAGTATGATGTTCAGGTTCGCAGTAAGTGTTGGAGTTCTCTTCCCCTTGTCGGTCGCAGCGGCCGATTTCCATGTTCCCGATAGCGTGTTTAAGTCTATGACTGACAGTTCAGTGCATCTGCATAAGCAACGCTGGGGCGGCGCAGACTACCATCACGAAATAAAGCGATTCAGTTTTACTAAAGTTCTCAGTCCGTCGGTTTCCGTTGCAGCCAATATTGTTAGCAGTCAACGGGGCCTGCAAGACTGCGCCAATAGCTATGATCAAAGAACACTCGGCTATGAAATACTGCCTCGCCTTAAAGTAAGGGATAACCTTCAGGTCAGCCTGGGAGTAGGGCGACTCGATGGTGGGCACATGGCGTTCGTAACCGGTGATAAACTCGATATGGTAGATCGCCGCAGCGTAATTCTGGCCGCTTCAATACCTTTCAGTCAGCCATCAGAAGCGCTGGAGTTGCGGGTAAGCCGCTCTCATTACGACGCACATGCTGTGTACGACCAACAAACCGGATTCTATGACAACAGCCTCAGAATAAGTTACCAGTTGCGTTTCTGAGACTCATCCACAGGCCTGTCATGCTCAGGCGAAAACAACGGTTTTATGCTGGTGAATGATGACCCTGTCTTCCAGGTGATAACGTACTCCGTTTGCCAGCGCCTGCTTTTCACAGTTCTTACCCTTACGCACCATATCTGCTGCGGTGTCACTATGACTGATGCGCATTACTTCCTGTTCGATAATCGGCCCTTCATCCAAATCTGAAGTGACATAGTGACAGGTGGCGCCGATCAGTTTTACGCCTCTTTCATAGGCTTGCTGATAGGGCCGAGCGCCGGCAAAAGAGGGCAAAAAGCTGTGATGAATGTTAATGGCCTTGCCTGCCAGCTCAGTACATAAGGTATCCGGTAAAATCTGCATAAAGCGGGCAAGTACCGTGAGATCAACATGATAGTGATTCAGCAGTTTCTGAATATCGGCGAAAGCCTGTTGTTTGCCCAGTGCCTCAAAATCGACCCAATGAAAGGGAATGTCATACCAGTCGGCAAATTGCTGCAGGTGAGGGTGGTTGGCAATAATGCAGGGAATATCGCAATGCAGTTCATGGGTGTGCCAGCGGTGCAAAAGGTCATTGAGGCAGTGAGATTCCTTACTGGCCAGTAATGCCACCTTTTGTTTCTGATGTGAATCGGTGAGTCGCCAATGCATGTCATATTGTCTGGCAATGGGTTCAAACAGTCCCCTGAACGCTTCGAGACTTAAAGGTAAGGAATCGGCCCGTATCTCGTGCCGCATAAAAAAGCGACCGGTCTGTTGGTCTGTATGGTGACTGGCTTCAATAATGGTGGCATTGTGGCTGGCTAAAAATTGGCTCACTGCTGCCACCAGGCCGACCTGGTCGGGACAATCAATGACCAGACGAAACGTTTGTTGCATGGGGTACCTGTCTGTCAATCGTATAAAAGTTTTCTCTGGGTACAAGTAGTACCTCGACGCGCTACCAATCGCAAGGGCTTAACCATGAAAATACCGATTACTTGTCACTGAGCTGCCTTTTGGTTCTTATCTTTCTCGCCGCCCGGCTTCCCCCATAGTCTGTGTCCCCCTCTATTATAGGAAACGCCCCTGTGCCAGATTGTCGCGGACATTACCCGGGCCGCGCAGCGGCCAGCGGGCTAAAACAGGGTAGTGGACTCCGCCGCGCCCTGAGACCGACTCAAACAGGGAGAAGTGCGTAAACGCCAGTGGGAAATGCGGTGGTGTCAGACAAACCGGCGGATTGGTGGGTTGTTTACGGTACAAGCTGATATGCGGTACATAGGGTCGATTTTCTACGGGTAAGCCCAGATTGCCAGCAAGGCCGCGTAAAGAGCGGGCCAATTGTGTCAGTGCTGGAGGCGTCGCCGACGCGCCAATCCAGAGTGTTTTCGGTTTGGGCCAGTAGCCCATTTGGTCAACCGTCAGATCAAACGTCTCACACGCAAGGCTATCTGCCCCGTCAAACAGTCTTTCCTGTTGCTGCAGCGAGACCTGTCCCAGAAACGCAAGGGTAATATGAAAGTTGGCGGCAGGTACAGGACCGTGCAATGGTGGTAAGTTGATATCTCGCCACTTTTCGACAGCCAGCTTTTCCGTGGGACTCAGCTCAAGTCCAAAAAAAAGTCGCATTAATAGCTCTTATCCAAATTAAATTTTGATTATTGATGATTTAGTAAAACAAGTAACAATTGGACAAAAATTTGTCACACTTGGAAACATCTTTTAGTATGGACCCACGGAAGTCATCTTTGCCCATGGGCATCGTACTTTCCATATAATTAGAATTACACGGGAAACAATATGAAAACAACATTAGAGCACTTAAAGAAAAGGCCGTTAGTTCATGCAATTGGCTGCATTCTTGCCACCTCGTCGTTTGGTGTGATGGCGCAGGAAACTGAGAATGAGGCGCCTGAAGCTGAAGCACAACAAGAGAGAATCGTTATCACGGGTTCACGTATCCGCAATGATGGTTTTGACCGAGCCCTACCAGTCGACGTGATCAGCGCTGACTCAGCGGTGGATCAAGGCATTGGTGATATCGGTGAGTTGCTGCGCAACTCTACGGTAGCAGCGGGTTCTCCTCAGGTCACTGCCGCAACATCAACGGCATTTGTTCAGGCCGGTGGTCAAGGTACTGAAACGCTGTCGTTACGGGGATTGGGTGCCAACCGTACACTGGTACTGTTGAATGGACGTCGGGCAGGACCGGCAGGCACCCGTGGTGAAGTGTCTGCTTTTGACCTGAACGTATTGCCTCTGTCTGTTATCGACAGAGTGGAAATTCTCAAAGATGGTGCGTCATCACTTTACGGCTCTGATGCAGTTGCCGGTGTTGTCAATATCATCACCAAAAAAGGGGATGGAGGTAACGTTGATGTGTCCTACTCCCAGCCACAGGAAGATGGTGGTGAACTGTTCAGAATAAACGGTACTTATGGCGCAGCTTTTGATCGCGGTTCATTCCGTATCACCGCTGACTATAAAAAGCAGAGTGAACTGAGAAAAGGTGACCGTGATTACTTCAAATGCGGTGAGCGGTATATTTTCGATCCTAACAGTGGCGAGCGCGTCGATCCGGTTGATCCTCGTACCGGTGAATACCATTGTAATGATCTGCTCTGGGGCCATGTCTGGATTTATGACTACCAGGGTGAAGGCGGTAACGTTCCCTCAGGTGCGAAAGCCCAGTATGATTATGATGGTGACCTGGGGCAGTATATCCCCGGCTTTGCACAGGACCCCAGCAACCCTGATTACATGGTGACGCCGCCAGGTTGGTTCCCGGTCGCTTATGATCGTGCGTCTGATGCGGTTGCGAACGCGGATCATCCCTTCCAGGATCGTGAGTCACATGTACCAGAAACTGATATTACAACGGTTTTTGCTCAGGGCGACTATGATCTGACCGATACCACCTCAATGTATGCCGAAGCGCTGATGAGCCGTCGCACAACCAAAAGTAACAGCTATCGTCAGTACTGGAGCTATCTGTATAACGAAGACTTCTTTGCAGGTAGTTCTCTGAGTGAAGGCTGGACGGGTGCCCAATGGCTAAGTCCCACGCCAATTACGGATCACAGTGGTTCTGAAGTCGATATTGATTACCAGCGTTTTGTCCTGGGTATGACCGGTGATATTGGTACCTGGTATTGGGACGTGTCCTATCAGTACAGCCGCTCAGAGGGTGAGTACACAAACAAAGTTATCTTTGATGATGCTATCAGCCCGTATAACTTCGGAACGGGTTCTTGTGAAGGCACTGAAACGCCTGTACGTGGTGTTCCCTGTGTGGATGTCCCGTGGCTGGATCCGGACTTTTTAGCCGGCAACGTTTCTCCTGAAGTCAGGGCATTCCTGTTTGGTGAGGAAACCGGACGCACTATCTACAAGCAGAGTACGCTGGAAGGTTTCGTTTCAGGTGATTTGTTTGAAATGCCGGCCGGACCCGTAGGGGTGGCGTTTGGTGCTCAGTACCAGAAAGATGAGATCGAAGATGTACCAGGTGAGCATACTCTTGCCGGTAACATCTGGGGTGCCTCAACTGCAGGCATTACCGCTGGTGATGATGCGTCCTCTGCGATTTTTGGTGAAGCTCAGATTCCATTGTTGCGTGATGCCGCCATGGCTAAAATGCTTGATTTAACGCTTTCGGCACGATACACCGATGTTGATTCGTACGGCAGTGACACCACCTATAAAGTGGGTTTGAACTGGGAAATCGTTAATGGTTTCCGTATTCGTGCGTCACAGGGTACGTCTTTCCGCTCTCCAGCCCTGTTTGAGCTATACCTGGCCGATCAGCGCAGTTTTGCCGGACAACGTACGGTTGATCCCTGTATCCGTTGGGAGCAAAATCTTGCAGACGGATCAATATCTGAACAGACTGCTCAAAACTGTGCTGCGGATGGCATTGCACCAGATTATGCCGGCGGGGCTATTTCTGCCGACGTTCTGACTGGTGGTGGAGCTGGTGTACTGGAGGCAGAAACCTCCGAAGCGACCACGATTGGCTTCGTCTGGCAGCCTGAATTCGCGGATTTGAGCGTGTCGGTGGATTACTTTGACTTCCTGATTGAAGACGAAGTGACTCAGTTAGGTGCATCGACGATTGTCAGGGAATGTTACGACTCTGATAATTTTTCCACTGAGCCGCTGTGTAATCAGTTTGACCGTAGCAGTGTAGATGGTCGTATCGAGCTGATTCGGGATAGCTTTATTAACGTTGCAACCCAGTCAAATAAGGGTTATGACATCAATATCACCTATCGTACAGATACGGATTATGGTCAGTTAACACTGTCGACTCAGCATACCTTCCAGACCGAGTCTGAAGAGCGTCTGTTTGAAGACAGCGACATCGAAGACACCAATGGTGAGTTCGGTAATCCTGAGCATGTGGGTAACTTTAATGCCATCCTACAGCGCGATGACTGGACCTTTAACTGGAATGTGCGCTACGTCGGTGAAGTGTCAAACTATCTAAGTTATGGTAATGACGAGGAAGAGCGTTTCGATGCCACTTATCGTGGTGAAGAAGTGCGCGTGAAGTTGCATAACGACGGTGTCTTCTATCACGCATTCTCCGTTAATAAAGAGTTTGATGAAGGCTTAAGTGCGACCTTCGGTGTGGCGAATGCTTTCAATCAGAAGCCACCAAGAGTGACGACATTGAACCTTGGTGAACTGAACACATCAGGAAACTCTGCGTTCTACAGTCAGTATGACTGGTTAGGTAGACGCTTCTTCCTGAATTTGTCTTACGATTTCTGATTAATCGTAATCAGGTAAAAGCCGACGCAAGTCGGCTTTTTTATTTTATACTGACCCGCGCACCTGTATTTATATAACTGCCATTGGATAACCAGAGAAGAGCAGCATGCCCAGAGTTTTTGCAAAATCCGATAACCTGAATGAACTGAACCCTAAGTTTGAGCAACAACCTATAGCCCACCCGGTGTTTATCAATTCTGTGCCCAAGTGTGGTACCCATTTGTTGCGCAACATTTTCCGCATGTTTGTCCCGGTTACTCAGCAATATCACCATGACTTTATTCAGTTTCCGAATCTGCGCCAGCATTTGCAGGCGTTTGATCCCAAGCAGCCACAACTAAGCTGGGGACATTTGTTATTTTCCGATGAGTCTGCCAAGGCGCTCAAGCCAGTCAGACATCTTGTTATTGTCAGGGATCCCTATGATTGGGTGTTGGCCCGAGCAAGGTTTTTCCTATCCGACACCTTTCAGGGCTCAATGGAACACCTGAAAGATGGTGCGGTATCCATCGAAGAGATGCTCAATATGATGATCTTCGGTATTTATCAAAAAGCCCCCACGCTTCAGGAAATTTTCACCCACAATGCCGTTGCCTGGTTGGGCACCGGTGTCAAGTTGGTGAAATACGAACATGTGATCCGTCATTTAAAAGCGTTGGATACCACAGAGGCTGAAGCGTTCTTTTCCGATTTGCTCAGTATACTTGGCGTCTCTTCACTGCCCGACGACTGGCAGGATAGGATCCGTATTGGCTCCGATCGAAAACAGAGCGGCACCGCCAGAGAAAATCTCTCCGGTAATCAGGTCACACTGCCTGATGAATTGCCTGATACGCAAAAGCAGCTGGTTGAATATGCTGCCCCCGGTCTGCGCCGGATCCTCGGCTACTATTAATCAAACGGATACCGGAATATGCAAAAGAGAAGAGTTGTTATTGTCGGCGGCGGATCCGCTGGTTGGATGGCTGCATCCTATTTGAATGGCGCGCTGAATAATCGAGGGAAAGACAACAAAGTTGACATTCATTTGGTGGAATCACCCGACACGCCCAGAATCTCAGTCGGTGAGGCAACGATCCCATCTATGCGCCACTTGTTATCCGTGGTAGGCGTTGATGAAACCGAGTTTATGCAGGCGACAGAAGCGACCTTCAAGCAATCGATTAAATATACCAATTGGGTTCATAAGGATAACAGCTTTTATCATCATCCTTTCTCGCGGGCTCAGATCCATCCCCTGGACTACTCCGGACAGCGCTGGCTACAAAGTGATCAGAAGATCCCCTTTATGGAAACCTGCTCGGCTCAGCCGATTATTTGTGAGATGGGCCTGGCCCCGCAAATGCTCGGCGAGTGGCGCATGGGCCAGCCACTGAGTTATGCCTATCATATGAATGCGCAGAAGTTTGCCGATTACTTGCGTGATTTTTCTGTTGAACGGGGCGTTAAGCATACTCTGGCAAATATTGTTGAGGTAGAGCTCAGAGATAAAGATCATATTCGCTCAGTGACGACGGACCAGGGGCAAACTCTTGAGGCTGACTTGTTTGTTGATTGCACTGGTTTTCGGGCCAGGCTGATTGAAAAGCAGCTCGGTGTAGGCTTTGAAGATTGTTCCCAATGGTTGTTGTGTGACCGTGCCGTGACCATGCATGTGCCATACGATGAGTATTATCCTGGTCTGGTGCGGCCTTATACAACTGCCACAGCCTTATCCAATGGCTGGATTTGGGATATTCCGATGCAGTCCCGTCGCTCTATCGGGTATGTACACTCCAGTGCCTTTATCGACAAAGACGCCGCAGAGCAAGAGATGCGCGCGTATCAGGGCGGCAATACGGATAAGCTGGATGCTCGCTTCATTGATTTTAAAGTGGGGCGTCGCCACCGCACCTGGCATGGCAACTGTATCGCCATAGGTTTGTCCGGAGGCTTTATTGAGCCGTTGGAGTCCACAGGTTTGTATCTGAGCGATCTCGGTGCCGTGATGCTGGCAGAGCACTTCCCCTGGCAGGATGAAGGCATGGAAGTCCTGGCGACCCGCTATAATCGCCTGCTCAGTAACCGCTTTTATGAAATTCTCGATTTCATCAATATGCATTATTGTCTGACCAAGCGCACCGATACCCCCTTCTGGCAGGAAGTGCAGAAGCCTGAAAGGATTAATCCCCGCTTGCAGGCAAAGCTGGATTTCTGGCGCATTAAGCCACCCAGTGCTTCGGATTTTGAGGACATGTGGATCCCGGGGCAGTCTATTTCACCGATGCCAGCAGCAATGACGGGGGGGGACCGACGTCCGCCGATTGACACCGCCGCGCTGTGGAATCACCAAAGCTACGAATGCATCTTGTACGGGATGAATTATCTGACCGAGGAGTGTGATAAGTGGTTCGGTGTTCAGCGCCCGCCCGCACAGGTTCATCCCGCTATTTTGCAGCGATTAAAGATGGCAAAAACTAACCTACCGCCCCACGCCCACTGGTTGCAACAACGGTTAGGGATGGCGATGTATTCGGGGGCGGTTAAGCCCGCCGGATGGGTGGCATAATAAGACAAGGTGCAACGTCTCAGGGAGCAGCTTAGGTGGCCAGCAGTCTGAATTGTTCAATAAGCGTTAAAAAAGCCTCATGGAGCGCACATTATCGCGTACATTGCGGTGTGCGCTAAATAGGAAGCCGAAACTCAAAAAGGAAGAGAGCATGACAGAAACAACAACAGATCACACACCGGTCGGTGAAAATGAGCGCATCGTGCTGCTGGACGCCTTGCGGGGCTTTGCACTGCTGGGCATCTTGCTGATGAATATCGAATTTTTCCAGCGGCCGCTACAGGCAATCATGCTGGGTTTTGAGAGTGATCAGCAAGGCCTCGATTACATGGTGGCATGGTTTTCATTTACCTTTGTGCAGGGTAAGTTCTACACCCTGTTTTCTTTTTTGTTCGGACTTGGCTTTGTGGTGTTTATGGACAGAGCCGTACAAAAAACAACGCGGCCAAAGCGGCTATTTTTTCGCAGACTCCTGATCCTGCTTGTGATCGGTGTCGCCCATCTATTTCTGGTGTGGGGCGGCGATATACTCCATCTTTATGCCTTTCTGGGCTTAGTATTGATGCTGTTCATCAACAGCCCCGCTAAAAGACTATGGAAGTGGGGCGTGTCCTTCTATTTCTTACTACCGGTGCTGATGCTTTGGCTGGGGGCGCTGGCCATACAGGCGGCAATGAGCGAGCCTGAAGTGGCCGCGCAGATGCAGTCGGAATTTGAACAGGACAAGGTCAGTCTGCTTGCCGATGTCGCCCGGGGAGAAGCGATTTATGCGGGCGGGGACTATTGGCAGGCGGTGCAATGGCGTATTGAAGAGTGGTATGCCATGTATCTGGATGGTGGATTGCTGTTCTTTGGGCCCATCATTCTGGGCGCCTTTTTGATCGGTGCTGCCTTTGGCCGCCGCGGTGTGTTTTCTGATGTGTCGGCACATCGGGGACTGTTTAAACGTATGGTGTTGTGGGGATATGGTGTGGGGCTGCCTGCCACACTTTACTGGGGGTATGCAGGCCGCGGTCTGGATATGCTCTACCCGACAATAGAGTATGCCGGGATGATCACCGTGAGTCAGATAGCGAATCTGGCCATGTGTCTGGCGTATATTGGTACGCTGTCGTTGTTGTTCTTACATGGCGCCAGATGGATTCACTACTTGGCTCCGGCCGGGCGGATGGCGCTGACCAATTACTTGCTGCAGTCTGTGGTCTTTACCATGTTGTTCTATGGCTATGGACTGGGACTTTACGGCGAGTATGGCCGCGCCGCAACGACCCTGATGGCGGTGGTGTTTTACGCCCTGCAGCTATGGCTCAGTCACTTATGGTTACGGCGATTCCGTATGGGACCCATGGAGTGGTGCTGGCGCACACTGACCTATGGTGAAATCAGATCCATTAAGCACTGACGTGCTGCCATAACACCCATATATTTCGGACAAACAGGGCCGTGGAAGTGATAAACTCTGCGGCCGATGCCAACCCGAGATACGGCTTTATTCATGCGTGAACCTTCAGCATTGCCCGTAAGTGACATAGCGTCCCGGCTTGTCGACGGGCTGCAATCACAGAACGTTATTCTGTCTGCCCCGCCGGGGGCGGGTAAGTCCACCTGGTTGCCCCTGCAGTTACTAAAACTACCCTGGTTATCCGGCAAAAAGATTCTGATGCTTCAGCCACGCAGAGTGGCGGTCAGGGCCATTGCCGGTTATCTCGCTGCACAGCTCAACGAACCTGTGGGTAAAACCGTCGGCTACCGAATTCGTGGAGAAGCTAAGGTCAGTGGCAGTACGCGCCTAGAGATCGTGACGGAAGGTTTATTGACCCGTATGTTGCAACAGGATCCTGAGCTCAATGGCGTGGGGTTAGTTATTTTCGACGAATTCCATGAACGTAATCTGCATGCTGATTTTGCACTGGCCCTGTGTCTTGAAGCACAACAGGCACTACGAGACGATCTGCGCTTGCTGATCATGTCCGCTACCCTCGAACAACAGGCTCTGCAGACACTTTTACCCGGCGCTCAAGCGATCCAAAGTGCAGGACGCAGTTATCCTTTGCAGATGCACTATGCGCCGGTGCCGGCCCGGGTCGCTTGGTTGCAGCATATGGCGGGGGTTATTGTACAGGCGCTTAATCAGCGCGATGGCAGCGCATTGGCGTTTTTACCCGGTGCCGGAGAGATTCGCCGACTGGGTGAAATGCTAACTCAGAGGCTGCCGGCAAATTGCCGCCTCTATTGTCTCTATGGAGAGCTGGGTAAAGAGGCGCAGATGGCCGCAGTGGGACCGTTGAAGAAGGGGGAGCGTAAGCTGGTACTGGCCACCAATATCGCTGAAACCAGTCTCACCATCGAGGGCATTCATATTGTTATCGACAGTGGGCTGGAAAAGGTGGCCCGTTTCGATCTGAATCAGGGCATACAGCATTTACGTACTCAGCGAATTTCTCAGGCTTCAGCTACGCAACGAGCCGGGCGTGCGGGGCGAGTCGGCCCCGGCACTTGCTATCGTTTGTGGCCTCAGGATGAACAGTCCAGGCTGGCTGAGCAGAGTCCTCCACAGATTCTGATAGCCGATATGGCGCCGATGTTGTTAGAAGCAGCAGCATGGGGCGCAGACATTACCACTCTGTCACTGCTGGACTATCCCAGTGAGGCACAGATAGAGCAGGGACTGACATTGCTGCACTCCCTTGAAGCGCTGGACGAGCAAGGGCGAATCACGGCACACGGACGTCAACTCTGTACTTTGGGCTGCCATCCCAGGTTAGCGCATATGTTGATAAAAGCGCAGCAAATGGGAGAAAGGGATCTGAAACTGGCCTGTTTAATTGCTGCACTGACAGAAAGTAAAGACCCACTTCGCTCGTCCGGCACGGCATCCCTTGAAGAGCGGCTTGAGTATCTGAGTCACCACAGTGGTGACCCCATTCTGAGGCAAGCTTCAATATGGTTTAAACGGTTGTCGGATAAGACGCGCCTGGATACGTCATCGCTGGATGTGGCTGGTGCGGGGCGAGTACTGGCATGGGCATACCCTGACAGGGTGGCAAAATCCAGAGGAGAGGGCCGTTATCTGATGGCCCGAGGTACCGGTGCCAAATTGTCGCAGCATGACAGACTGAGCAAGGAGCCTTACCTGGTCATTGCCAGTTTGCTCAATACCAGTGCCGGGGGGGACGCCCGCATCACACTCGCCGCCGCCATGACCGAGGCGCAACTACTGTCCTGTTTCAGCGAAAATATAGAAACCGAAACGGTTTGTCAGTGGCAGCCAACACAACAGGCGATGCAGGCCAGATCACAGCGGCGACTGAATCAGTTGGTACTGTCCAGTGAACCCGTTCCGGTGCAGCCTGGCCCGGCCTTACAGGCGCGCTGGCATTCGCTGATTCGCCAGCAGGGGCTGGATTGGTTGCCCATGAATGACAATGCCTGGCAGTTTATTTACCGCGCACGTTTGGCGACGAACTGTTTAAAGGAAGGGCCCGAGTGGACGGAAACAGCACTGCTGGATGAGATAGAGGACTGGTTAGGGCCTTATCTTGAACACTGCCTGAATTTCAAATCACTGCAACAGCTGGACTTTGTGTCATTGTTGAAGCATCGCTTAACATGGGAACAGCAGCAGCGTGTGGATAAAGCATGTCCTGCCTATTTACCACTACCTACCGGGAACCGAGGCAAAATTACCTACAGGGCTGATGGCAGCGCGGTGTTGGCGGTAAGAATGCAGGAGATTTATGGCTGGACGGATACGCCCTTACTGGGCAACGGGCAAATCACCTTGCAGCTGGAGCTCTTGTCGCCTGCGCAGCGACCTATCCAGAAAACCGCTGATCTCAAAGGATTCTGGGCAGGCAGCTACAAAGAAGTCCAAAAAGAGATGAAAGGTCGTTATCCTAAGCATTACTGGCCGGATGATCCTGCACAGGCTCAGGCCACCACCAAAACCAAGAAGAAGATGTAATGGCACCTAAAAAACCTGCAAATCGCGGTCACAAATCCTCATCCACTCGTTCCCCGGCTAATCAGCGTAATAATGGTCGCTCTGTCATTCGCCGGTTGTGGAGCTGGGGCTGGCGTAATAGCTGGAAGTTTCTGCTGGTGGCATTGCTGTGTCTGAGTGCTTATGGGGTGTATCTGGATGCCCGCATCAAAGCACGTTTTGAGGGCAATACCTGGCAGGTTCCGGCGCAGATCTATGCCCGGCCCTACACCCTCAGTCGCGGTCAACCTCTGGACATGTCAGAGGTCATTGAGGAACTGAAATGGTTGTCTTACCGGCCTGTGGCGAACGTGACCACCAGCGGTCAATATGCCGTAAAGGGCAATCAACTTTTTTTCTACCGGCGCGAAGCGCTTTTTGCTGAGGGACCGGAGTCTGCCGCCATCACAAGGCTCACTTTTTCCAACGGAGAACTCAGTGATATTCGCTTTGATCATCAGGCCGTAGAGCAGGTCAGGCTGGAACCTTATCTGGTTACACGCTTTACCAACAGCAGCGGCGAAGACCGCATGCTGGTTAAGCTGGAAGACGTGCCACAGGAATTGATCACCATGCTGCTGCTGGTGGAAGACAGAGATTTTTATCAGCACCACGGGGTTGCGCCTCTGGCAATTCTGCGAGCGCTGCTGGCCAATATCAGTGCCGGCAGAGCCGTGCAGGGCGGCAGTACGCTCACGCAACAGCTGATCAAAAATCTGTTTCTCAGCAATGAAAAGACGCTGATCAGAAAGGTCAATGAAGCCCTGATGTCATTGGTCATAGAATTGCGTTACAGCAAGGACGAAATTCTTGAGGCTTACCTCAATGAGGTCTTTCTTGGTCAGAATGGTATTAACGGTGTCCACGGCTTTGGCCTGGCCAGCTATTTCTATTTTGACCGGCCATTGAACGAGCTCAGTATTCCTGAGATGGCACTGCTGGTAGGGATTATTAAAGGGCCCTCTTATTACAATCCCAGTCGTAATCAGGAAAGGGCGACAGAACGGCGGAATCTTGTGCTGCGTTTGCTGTTTGAGGAATCCGAGGCCGCTCCTCAGCATTATAAAGGTTGGGTACAAAGCCCGCTGAATCTGCGCCAGCAAAACCAACACAATCGCAGTACCCATCCTGCGTTTATGGATAAGGTGCGTGAAGAACTGCAACGTCTTCTCCCGGACGCCTCGTTGCAGCAGGCTGGCATCAAGATCTTTACGACGCTTGATGCCCTGGCCCAGCGTAAAGCGGAAGCGGTAATGAGTAAGGGCATTGAGCGTATCAGTCAGCAACGAAACGTTCCCGCACTGCAAGGTGCTATGGTCATATCCGATGTCGCCAGCGGCGGTATTCGCGCCATGGTAGGAGATAAGAATACCCACTATCAGGGGTTTAACCGTGCAATGGACGCCAGGCGACCGATCGGATCACTGATTAAACCCGCGGTGTATCTGACTGCACTTGAACAGCCCTTTTATTACCATCTGGCAACGCCCATTACAGATAAACCGATACAACTGAAAAGCAGCGAAGGGAAGGTGTGGTCACCACAAAATTCGGACAAAACGTTCCGTGGTCAGGTGTCGTTGTTACAAGGGCTAAGCGAATCTCTGAATGTGCCCACGGTGACACTGGGCATGGAACTGGGGCTGGGCGCCGTTGCCGAGACCATCAAACGCCTGGGTGTCCATCAGGAGGTGCCACAATATCCTGCGATGACCTTAGGTGCCCTGTCTTTGTCGCCTTTACAGGTTAATCAGATGTATCAGACCATCGCCAATGAGGGCGCTTATATCCCATTGCACAGTATCAGCGCGGTGGTGGATCATGACAACCGTGTGCTTTGGCAACATCAACAGCAAGCCAGGCAACGTGCTGACCAAGGTGCCGTTTACTTGCTTAACTACGCCCTGAATCGGGTGACCCGTGAAGGCACGGCAAAGGTGCTCAGACAACAGTTTCCGGATTTGCACCTGGCGGGCAAAACCGGTACCACAAATGACTATCGGGATGCCTGGTACAGTGGCTTTGATCGCAGTCAGCTGGCGACCATCTGGCTTGGCACCGATGACAATCAGAGTACCGGTCTGGCAGGGGCCAGTGGGGCGTTACCGCTGTATATGGATTATCTCAGACAAGGCCACCCTAAATCGCTGTCCCGGCGTTTCCCGCAGGGGCTGGGGATTGCACACTTTGATGTGGCCAGTGGAAACCCGGTTCCACCCGGATGTGCCGGTAGCATCAGTGTGCCGGCTGTGATTGACGCGTTGCCTGCCCCCTCAGGCTGCGTCAGTACAGCAGAAAAGGTGCCGTCCAAAAAAGAGAAAAAGAGCTGGTGGCAAAAATTATTCGGGGGAAGTTAATGGCGTAGCCTGTTTAGCCTGGAGTATTGCGTTAGCCAGCGAAGGTGCCAGCCAGGCATAACGCTCGCTGATAAAGTGATAGGCGAGGTCGTCGTAAACAGGGGGCTCGGCAATCTGAATGCCTACCAGAGTATGTGAACTGTCCGGATCCACCGCCGTAAAGCCATAGTCGATTTTACCGTCTTTGATCATGTTGATGACTTGTTGGTTATAGGACAGAAAGATCGGTTTGGCCTGATAGGTTGAGAGAAGTCGGGTGACAATGCTGGCACCAAAAGGCACCGCGATACTGTTTTTTGGATCATTGAGCATACTGGCATGACAGGGAATATGAAGGCGACAAATCAGATGTACCCGAATCCGCATGATGGGGGCATCGACCATGACTACCCCTTTTAACTCTTCGGCCATGGCACCGAATCTCACGGCGATGCCATCGATGGTTCCGTTAGCGGCCAGCAACCGCTCTCTCTCCATGGGCGTTTCAAGAAAGGAAACGTCAATATTGAGCTGCGCATAGGCTTCTTTTAGCAAGCTTTTAATGGGTTCCATGTGAGGGTGGCGAATGTGCCCGATGAGCAGGTTCGGAGGTGTCGCGTTGGCACTAAAGGGCGCGAAAAATAACAACAGCACAAGCCAGCGCAGCGATAGAAAAAACGAAGCAGATAATAGACAGGCGGGCATGATCATGCCTCAGCAGGGGGCGTCGTTTATCCAGTATAGCTCAATAGCGCAGTCACACCGTGTTCAGAGATTCAGTGCACCGTCCCAGTCTTTTGGCAGCACCTGGCGACGCAACAGCTGGCATTGTTCAATATGATGGGTGATTAATTTGTCGCCCGGGCAAAGGTGACTGGCTTCCACAAAGCAGGCTATGGCTTCATCCCATTGGCGAACGCGGCGGTGAGCAATGCCTTTTTCGAGCAGTGGTGCACAGGCTAACTTTTGTTTTTGAATATCATCATTCTGATGCGCGATAATCTCGTAAATCTCGACCGGATTTTTCTTCCCCTTGACCCTGACCCAGTCCAGCAGCCTGTACTGGTATGTGTTCCGTGCAGCGGCCGTATCGAGGAGCTGTGCGCTAACCAGAATATCGGCCTCATACTGAGGCGCCAGTGATTCCAGCCGGTAGGCTATGTTGACACTGTCACCGATGACGGTGGTGTCCATTCTGTCTTCGGAGCCCACCGTGCCGAGGATAACCGGGCCAAAATGCACGCCGATACCAATATTGATCGGGGGATAGCCCGAGTTGCTGCGGTGCTGGTTGTATTGCTGCACCGCTTTTCTCAGGGCCAGGGCCGCCTTAATGGCGTCTCTGGCCTTGTCCTGATTGCTACCACCGGGATGATCAAACAGCGCCATAATGGCATCACCGATAAATTTATCGATGAAGCCGCCGTTGGCATGGATAGGCTGGTTCATACGCATAAAGTACGAGTTGAGGAAATTCATCAACTCCTGGGGTGACATGCGCTCAGATAGCCCGGTAAAACCACGGATATCACAAAACAGGATTGCCACTTCGTCTTCATCGGCCCGTCCCAGCTCCAGGGTATCCAGTCCGTGTTTGGCAAAATGCTCTGCAAACTGACGGGGCACGAACTTCTCAAAGGTTTTACTGATACGGGCGGCTTGTTCATCCTGCATAGCCTGGCCGGAAGCGTAATCCGGTGCCGCCTGAAAGGTATGTGATTCGAGTTTTACAACCGGGCGCCGATACGCCACCCTGGCCTGACGCAGCAAGCTGGCAAGAATGACCACCAATACTGCTAAGAAGATGCAGGTGGCCAGCAGTAGCAGAGTGACAGGGTGTGAAAACGGCGCCGTCATAGTGATATCGTCATACTCGTTAAAAAAGAGTCCCGACTTTCCCTGTCGTGTCTTCGTTATAATCCAGCCAGTACTGTATCGGCAGCGCTTAGCGTTTGCGCAATAATCTCATCATCATGGGCCGCAGAAACAAATCCGGCCTCATAGGATGCCGGTGCAAGGTAAACCCCCTGTTCCAACATGCCATGATAAAACTGGTTAAACTGCTTCTGATTACAGTTAATCGCCTGCTGATAATTAGTCACCCGCGGCACATCGGTAAAGAATAACCCAAACATGCTGCCAGCATAATTAATACTCATGGGTATACCATGCTTGTCCGCAAGGGCCTTCATGCCTTTGGCGAGTTTTTCTGTGCGTGTGCTCAGGATGTCGTAAAGCCCGGGTTGCTGAATGGCCGTTAACGATGCCAAACCTGCTGCCATGGCAACCGGATTGCCTGAAAGCGTACCAGCCTGATAGACGGGACCAGAGGGGGCAATATGTGACATGATGTCCCGCTTACCACCAAACGCGCCGACTGGCATACCACCACCGATAACCTTGCCAAGACACGTCAGGTCGGGCTCAATGCCATAATGACCCTGTGCCCCGCCCAGCGCCACACGAAAGCCTGTCATGACCTCATCCAGTATCAGCACCGTGCCGTACTCGTCGCAAATTTCTCTTAATCCCTCAAGAAAACCTGGCACCGGAGGAATGCAGTTCATGTTTCCGGCGACGGGTTCAACGATAATGCAGGCTATCTGTTCGCCAACCTGAGCGAAGGCCTCTCGCACCGAGTCTAGGTTATTGTATTCGACAGTCAGTGTGTGTTGTGCCACATCTGCGGGTATGCCGGGGGAGCTGGGTACACCCAGTGTCAGGGCTCCAGAGCCGGCTTTGACCAGCAACGAGTCGGCATGACCATGATAGCATCCTTCGAACTTCAGAATCTTATCCCGCCCGGTGTAGCCGCGAGCAAGACGAATGGCGCTCATGGTGGCCTCTGTACCCGAGTTGACCATGCGCACCATTTCCATTGACGGTACCAGCTTGCTGACCAGCTCTGCGATATGAATTTCAGCCTCGGTGGGGGCGCCAAAACTGAGGCCTTTTTCCACGGCACTGAGTACGGCCTGTTTTATCTGGGGATGATTATGACCCAGTACCATGGGCCCCCAGGACTGCACATAATCGATATAGCGCTTGCCATCGGCATCGAACAGGTAGGGCCCATCGGCTTTATCGATGAAGACCGGGGTGCCACCCACCGCTTTAAATGCGCGCACGGGTGAGTTTACACCACCAGGAATGTGTTGCTGGGCGCGTTCAAATAATTCTATGGATTTTTGCATAATACCTTCGTTGTTTGAGACTGACACCGCAGCGGCGGCTTCAAAGATTTTGTTTGCTGCTGTACCACTGCACATCGCAGTCGTACTGTTGGACGATATTTTCTACCCCAAGGGTTAGGGCAAACAAGGCCATTCGGATCAATACCCCGTTATCGACCTGGCGAAAAATCGCCAGGTTAGGATTAAGGTTAAGGTCGTTATCGAGTTCGTTGGCATCGGCGCGAGAATCCCGGGGGAGCGGATGCATGATCACGGTTTTGGACTGAAAATGCCGGGTATAAATATCCTGGTTCAGGCGGAAGCGCCCACGATATTTATTGGCCTCAAGCTGGGATTCAAAACGCTCTTCCTGAATCCGCGTCTGATAACAAATGTCGGCGTCCATACTGCCTTCCATCTGCTCCGTGATTTTAAAGGTATGTCCGCCTTTGCTAATCAGATCTAATATCGCATCAGGCATTGCCAGTTCCTTGGGCGATATCAGGGTAAAGCGAATATTCTTGTAAAGACTGAGTAGTTTTGACAAAGAGTGCACGGTACGCCCATGTTTAAGATCACCGATCATCGCGATATGCATGCCATCAATACTATGACCATGGAACTGCAGTTCTTTACTGATGGTATACAAATCCAGCAATGCCTGGGTCGGATGTTCATTGGCGCCATCCCCACCATTGATTACAGGAACACGGCTGCCTTCAGCAAACTCCGCCACTGAGCCGGCGTCAGGATGGCGCATGGCGACAATATCCGAGTAGCTGGACAGCACCCTGGCAGTGTCGTACAGCGATTCGCCTTTACTCAGCGCGGAGGTGGCCATGCCCGCAGTTTCTCTGACTTCACCTCCAAGCAGGTTAAAGGCGGTGCCAAAGCTGACTCTGGTACGGGTGCTGGGCTCAAAAAAGAGATTGCCGAGAATGGCGCCATCCAGCACCTTGGTCCGTTTGAGACGGTGTGCATAAGGACGCATGGTATCGGCGACAGAAAAAATCTGGGCAATGCTATCGGGGTCAAACTGGCTGACGGACAGGATATGCTGACCTTTAAACTGATTCATAACGCGGACAACCTGTTGGACGGCAAAAGTGCGGCAATTTTAGCAAGGCTGGAGGGTTATACCAATCACTGATTAACACAGAGCAGGGATCTTGCGATGGGATGTCAGGGCAATCCACATACCCGCTATGAACAAGGTCCGGATACCGTGGCAACCCGACAGGGTCAGGGGAAAAGCCAGTGTCGCGGGCAGCACGCCATCATCACAAATAGGTATTAACTCCCATTCCTTATAGTCATTTGCCATGCGCGCCTTTACTGGCGTGGGCTGTATCGGTGGCGTAAAGTTAAACAGAGGCAGCCTTGATGGCTGCGAAGTCTGTCAGGATTGAGAGGATTACGGTTATGATTATTCTGGTTGGTGGTGAAAAAGGCGGCAGTGGAAAAAGCTGTCTGGCTCAGAATATCGCGGTTCACCTGCGCACAGAGCGCGACGCCTCGGTGTTGATGGTGGATTGCGACCCGCAGCGCACAACGTCTGACTGGATACAGGAACGTAACAGCAATAAAAAACAGCTGCCCAACATAAACTGTGTTCAGTTATACGGCAAGATACGCAATGAATTGCTGAGTTTACGCAATCATTATGACTATGTGGTGATTGATTGCGGCGGACAGGACAACCTGGCGTTGCGCTCATCCATGGCGGTTGCCGATCATATCCTGGTTCCCCTGCGCCCCAAGCGCCGGGATCTGAAAACTGTCCCGCACATGGAAGACATTATCTCCACCTGTAAGATGGTGAATCCCAAGATGAACGTCGCCTTTGTGATTACCCAGTGCCCATCGCTGCCATCTCTGGCCCCTCGTATCATCGAAGCAAAAGAGGTCTGTCGTTCTTTTGAGATCCCCGTACTTAACTCGGTGACATTCAGCCGTAACATGTATGACGACAGCGAAGAACTGGGGCTGTCTGTCATGGAAAACGAACCCCAGGGTAAAGCAGCCAGCGAAATCCGCGCTATTGTTGATGAGTTATTCGCCCGGGCCAAAGGAGAGAAGCATGACGTTCGCCAGTTTGAAGAAAAACTCGCCGTCGGCCAGTCCTAATGCGGTCAGTGTCGATGAATTTATTGAAGATGCGGAGAATTATGCCCGTGGCCTGAATAAAGTTATCAGGTTGCACCCGGGCGCAACGGCTGATCAACAGGGGCACGGTGCACCGCTAAAAACTACCAGTGTGACGCTGACCACCGAGGCCAGGGCAACGCTGGAGCAACTGGCGGCGACAACCGGTATTTCCCGCTCCCGGCTGATGCGGATTTGGCTGGCTGGCGTGGAGATTGAGCTTGAAAAAGACCGCTACCTGGCCAGTCAGGTTCGCTAGGGCGCTGCAAACAGGCTCACCGCTATCAGCCAGGCATTGCCCCGTGCTCAGTGTTCACTAACAAAGCTGTAAGACTGAAGGACTTTTGACAATAAGCTGCTAAGCTCAATTACCTACCTCAAAAGAGTAATGACATGCATATTATTGGTGCAGGTGTGGGGCGAACCGGTACGTATTCTCTGAAGCTGGCATTAAATGAGCTGGGACTCGGTCCATGTCATCATATGGAAGAAGTGCTGCTTAATATGGACGTACAGGTACCACTCTGGAATAGCGCCCTCAGGGGAGAGCCAGACTGGACGGCCATTTACACCCGTTATAACAGTGCGGTTGACTGGCCGACTGCGGGTTATTTTCGGGAGCTTCATCAGGCTTACCCTAAAGCAAAGTTTATTCTGACGCATCGTGACCCGGATAGTTGGGCCCGCAGCTTTGGTTCCACCATTTATACGCTGTTAGCCAATCAAAATGAGGCGCCCGAGTCTATGCGTGAATGGCTGAGCATGGCTCAACGTGTGGTTGAAAAAAGCGGGTTTGCGCAAGGCCTGGACCATCAGGGGCTGGTCGATGGATTTATCGCGCATAATGACGCCGTTAAGGCTGCTATCCCGGCAAAACAACTGTTGTTATTTGAAGTGAAGCAGGGATGGCAACCCTTATGCGACTTTCTCAATCTGCCGGTGCCAGACACACCGTTTCCGAGAACGAACGACCGCGAAGAGTTCTGGGATCGGGTATCAGGTAAAAGCTGACACGGTGAGTCTGTACTCGCCGGCGGCAGTCACGGCGCCCGCCGGGCTATTTGAATCGGGAAGCTGCCGATGTGAGCGCCTTGCTTATAGAATCCCAGGCATTATCTGCGCCTGCTTTAATGTCTTCCCACGCATCATCGCTGGCCTGCCTTAACTCCTCAAGCTTCTGATTCGCCCGCTCCTGTTTCACTCTTAGCTCTTCGATTTGTTTATAGTATTCAAGTTGGGCATCCGCCTCGGCTTCATCGGCTTTGGCCTTCAGCTGACCAATCTCTAGCCGGCTTTGTTCCAGCTTTGACTGGAGTTTTTTCTGATAGGCATCTTTCATACTCATTATCTTTTCCCTGTCGTTTAGTGAACCTACCACTAACCCTAGAAGCCCCAGACCATTGCCGCAAGGAGCCGGTGCCTAAAGCTGTATCTCCTGCAAGTGGTTATAAAAATGCATGGCGTGCGCAAGCGCATAGTCTTGCTTGGATAATGCTCCATAGGCAAAGTGAGCATGCAAGGGCCCGTCATGATGCTGGAAGTCAAGCAGAGTCTGTTGCAAGCGCTGATATGCCTGACGTACATCTCCACCCGCCTGAATGCCCTGACTGCCTGGTATCGGCTCATCAAGCGCATGGTACATTTCACCTTTACGGGCAAACACAGTAAAAGCCAATACTCCCAGGGTATCTTTAAACCACTCCGGTTTATGCTCTGGAAAGCCTGATATTGAATATTCAATACTCTGAGCGCAGTGGGTGAGTATCTGATAGAGATCCCAACTTCCGGTGGTTAAATACGCCTGTTCATCCATCTCTTGCAATGTTGCCAGTACACTGGATATGGACAAGTCCGGCTTTTGATCACCGGTCGCCAACCAGATAAGAGCACCACTGCTTAGGGCTGCACTGGCAGCCAGGGTGCCAAGAAGAAACTGTCTGCGTTGCATATGACCTGCCGAATTAACAAAAGCGCTCTGGTGGCAGTATAAGATCCTATTCGCGTCAAGGGTACGAAATTTGGACTGGCGCAGGGTTCACTCCGCTCATATGGCAGGCTTGAGTACGGCAAGTATGACGATTGCCAGTAATACCAGCACCGGCGCTTCATTCAGTAAACGGTAAAACCGCGCAGAGTGACGGTTATTATCATTAGCGAAGTCTTTAACCAGTTTGTACAGATAAAAATGGTAAGCGTAAATCAGCAACACCAGCACCAGCTTGATATGCAGCCATACCGACAGCTTCAGCCAGGTCATGCCATACAGGTAAATCAGACCTAAGCCAAATATCAGGGTCAGCGCGGCAAAGGGTGTGACGAACCACCACAGACGACGTTCCATCACCTTAAAGGTATTGCGTGTGGCCTCATCGTTTGTCTCGGCATGATAAACAAAGAGTCTGGGCAGATAGAAAATACCGGCGAACCACGCCACCATAAAGAACACATGCAGGGCTTTACACCATAACAGCATCAATATTGCTCCTTGAGTAACTCAGCATGCAGGCGGTTCCAGGTAATAATACCGACAATGTCTTCCGGGTTGTCATCGTAGATATACACGGCGCCGTCTCTGTTGGCCTGCAGCTCTTCATACACTTCGGCTAAGGTTGCCTGTGAGGGCAGTCCTTCCATATTGAAGAATTTAAGTGGCGTGGTGTTTTCATATCCGAGACTAGTGTCATATTGTACCAGCGAAAACTGTTTCCCAATTTCAAAGTCCTGTGCCTGTACAACCAGATCTGTGGGGTTGTCATGCAGGTGCGCCAGCAACTGACTTTCCATCGGATCATTAAAGAGTCGGAATTCGCTGTTCATTTCAGCCAGTACGCCGGTTTTCTGCAAATGTTCGCGCACAGAGGAACTGGTGTAGGAGAGTTTCTGAAAGTCGAGCTGACGGATAAATATCGAACGGTTGCCCAGCAATTGGGTTGAGGTCACATAAGCCGGCACGATGACCATCATGGCTGGCAGAATAACCTGGGGGGAGAATGATAACTCCATGACGGCAGAAAGGGCCGCCAGGGGCGCATGCAATACGGCGGTCAGCAGACCTGCCATGCCGAGTAAGGCAAAGCTACCGGTTAATTGCGTGGTATCCTCCATAAAGATACCCAGCGGCAACAGGAGTATGGCGCCGGCGAGTACGCCCATGCCGATAACCGGGCCGATAATACCACCGGGAATCCCCAATCCCAGTGCAATCAGTGTCAGCGCCAGTTTGGCCGCCAGAATAGCGAACAGCAATACCAGGTTGTCAGGGGAGTTGACCAGAAACTGAATGGAGCTCATTCCCGACCCCATGGCTTGGGGCAATAAATAGCCGACCACACCGGTGAGCAAGCCCGCCAGCAGCAAACGACTGACCATGTTCAACGGGCGGAACCAGCGGATCAGGTTCATCAGCTGATTGTTAAACAGCGTGGCCAGCGCGCCGAGGATCATCCCCACGGGAATAAGATACAAGTAGATCCAGTAGCTGAAATTGACGAAATGCAGCAAGTCCAGTTCGCTGCCTTCACCGAAGACTAAGCGGGTCAGAACAGAACCACAGGCAGCCGCCAGCATCACTGGAATAAAAATATGAATTTTGTATTCTCTGAGCACCACTTCCATGACAAAGATGACCGCAGCAAAGGGAGTGTTAAAGGAGGCTGATATGCCTGCTGCAATGCCACAGCCAGCGAGAATCCGGATACTGTTATAGGGCAATTTCAGCCACTGCCCCAGAAAACTGCTACCGGCTGCACCCAGATGCACCGAAGGGCCCTCGCGACCGACGGAAAACCCCGACGCCAGCGCAATGACGCCGCCGAAGAACTGGTTAATGCTGGTACGCAAAGGGATCAAACCATAACGGTGCTTGACCCTATGGATCACGTAAGGAATGCCCATGCGGTAATGTTTAAAGCCCGTCAGGTAGGCAAAAAACAGGATAAGCACGGCGCCGATAATGGGCAGAATAAAGCGGTCGATGGCGGCCAGCGTGGTAAAATTATCAAACTGCTCAATATACAGGTGCTGAATGGTTTCAATACTCAGACGAAACAGTATGATAAGCAGCGCGGCACAACTGCCGCCCACGATTCCGAGCAGGCAGAGTTGAACCGAAGTTCTGGGATGAGCAAGTTCCCGGCGCAGTCCCTGTAATGACATCGTTATGCTGACGTTGAGGCTTATGAGCCAGAGTCTAACACAAGCATCTGTAATTAAAGAAAAATCATATATCCGGAGTAAGACTTGTTACGAGGAAGAGAAATCAAAGAACGGCTGGGGGCCATGCGCTTTTATTTGCTGCTGGTGGCGCTTCTGGTACTGACCATGTATGCCGGTGTGCGCCTGGGTAACGTGCAATACAGCTATCAGAAGGAGAAGATAGCCGGGTTGGAGCAGACCATTGACGCGATAACCACAGAAAATCATCAGCTCACGAAACAGATGAACATTGTGGGTGTCGAACTGGAAGTCGAGCGCCTGGCCAATCAGAAGTTACAAAGCAGTCTCAGGCAAGCGATGGAAGGAGAGACTGGCTTGCGTCAGGAGCTCGCCTTTTATAAAAAAATTATGGCACCAGAGCTAGAGGAACAAGGGGTCGTCATCGACTCTGTGGATATTGAGGCCAGCAACAGCGAAGGATACTACCGTTTTGCGCTGGTGCTGATGCAGAAAAATCAACACAAAGGTATGGTGCAGGGCAATGTCTCATTGCAACTGTCCGGCACGGTAAATGGTGAGACCCGACAGTTGGATATCCGGACACTGATGGATGAGTCAGCACAGGAGTTGGACTTTAACTTTAAGTATTTTGAAGTACTGTCGGGCACATTCAGACTGCCCGAAGGCTTTGTGCCTCAGCGGCTTAACGTCGTATGTGATATGACCAAACCGAAACGGGGACAATTAGAACGAAGCTTTCGTTGGCAACTTAATAATCCAGAGCCATCCGACACGCCAGTGAATAGTTGATTGAATTAGTCAGGTATTAGATAATGGCGACCGTCGAATCTTGTCCATCCCCCATTGATTGAGGTAATCATGTCCGTTCAAACAGCCTGCCCGATAGAATTTTCTGATGCCGCGGCCCGCAAGGTCAAAGAGCTGGTGGCGGAAGAAGAAAACCCGAACCTTAAACTCAGAGTATTTGTCACCGGTGGCGGGTGCTCGGGGTTTCAGTATGGTTTTACTTTTGATGAAAAGGTGAATGAGGGCGATACCACCATCGATAAAGATGATGTCACTCTGGTGGTGGACCCCATGAGTCTGCAATATCTGGTCGGTGGTGTAGTCGATTATCAGGATGGATTGCAGGGCAGTCGTTTCCTGATTGATAATCCTAATGCCACAACCACCTGTGGCTGTGGTGCAAGCTTCAGCGTGTAACAACCGGCGAATCAACGGAGAACGACAATGTTAAAATTATACGGCTCTACCACATCCCCTTTTGTCAGGCGTCTGCGGCTGTGGCTGGCGAATGTGGAGCATGAATTTATTAACATGCAGATTTTCTCCGGCTCGGATCGTGAACTGCTGGCGAGGATGAACCCGACGCTAAAGATCCCCATGATTGATGACGAGGGTAAGGTCATTTATGACTCCCGGGTGATCTTCCGTTATCTCAGTGATAAGTACGCTGAGCGCCCGCTGAACTGGCAGCAAGAGAATCTGCTGACCCTGATTGATTCGGCTAATGATGCGCTGGTGCAATCGCTAATCCTCAAACGCTCCGAGATTGAAGAGGACGACAGCAAGCTGATATTCAGGCTACAGAAAGAACGTATTCAGACCATCCTTGAACATCTTAACCGGCTGGTGGAAGAAGGCGAGTTCGGACACTGGCAGTATCCGGAAATCTGTCTCTATTGTCTGGTGGACTGGATCGAGTTTCGCGAGTTGCATGACCTCTCCGCCATGCCAGCCTTACTTGAGTTTCAGGCCCGCCACAACGACCGTATTGAAGTCACCACCACGAATCCACGCAACCCTGACTGACAGGAAGAATTATGAATCAGGCGCAAGCATCACAACAATTACAACAAGCTATTACCGCGCTACAACAGGGCCGCTCTCAGGAAGCTCGCTCTTTGTTCAACAGTGTCGTACAACAGGCTCCTCAGGCTGCGCAGGCCTGGTTAGGGCTGGCGTTCAGCTGCTCTAATCTGGGCGATAGTGAAGCGGCCATGGCCGCGATAGAGCGCTGTCTCAAGTTGGAACCCCGAAACATCAGGGCGCTGCTCTTTAAAGCTGAACAGCTGGAAAGCGCGGGTCAGAGTCGCAAGGCATTGCCGTTTTTCGAGGCTGCACTGAGTCTGGCTGCCAATATTCAGGAACCGCTACCCGGTGACATTCAAAAAGGGCTACAGCGTGCACAGCACCTGGCGGATAAATTCTCCGCAGAGTATGCCGACTTCCTCCTCGGTAAACTTAAAGAGAAAGGTTATCAGGCCGGTGACGCCAGTGACCGGTTTAATTTATCTTTGGACATTTGTCTGGGGCGCAAACAGATTTATCACCAGCAGCCCAATCGATTCTACTTTCCTGGTCTGCCGCAGCGTCAGTTCTATGAGCGAGAGGAATTTGACTGGATTGAAGGCCTGGAAGCGCAGACAGACAGCATCAGAACAGAACTCAAGGGGTTATTGCAGTCACCCGAACGTTTTTCTCCCTATTTACAGTCTGATGCGGATATGCCGGAGATTAACGAATCCGGTAAGCACATCATTAACAACCCGGATTGGGGCGCTTTGTACCTATGGGAATACGGTCAGGTGGTTGAAGACAATGCCAGTGCCTGTCCATCCACCATGGCGGCAATGGAGCAAGTCCCTTTGCCGCACGTGAATAGTCAGACACCTATTGTGCTGTTCTCGCGGCTGGCGGCGAAGACTAGTATCCCGCCGCATCATGGTATGCTCAATACACGTCTCATCTGTCATTTGCCATTGATCGTGCCCAAAAACTGTGGCGCATTGCGCTGTGGTAGCGAGCAGCGAGAGTGGGTGGAAGGCCAGACCCTCATCTTTGATGACAGTATCGAACATGAAGCCTGCAACAACAGTGACCAGGAGCGCATCGTGCTGTTATTTGATATCTGGCGGCCAGAGTTGAGTGAGGATGAAAGACGCCTCGTAACCATGATGCTGGAGTCGGTAAAAGAATATCAAAGCGCGGAATAAGTAAATTTTTCAGCGCCTTATCAAAGGCGCTGCTGCCCCCAATGCCATTGGTCTTTGCCCTCATTCATCCCCCGATGTTTCGTTTTTCTCGCCTCAAACTATCGCAAAAAGCGATTGAAATACATTTTGTTACATTTAGATTGGCCGACGCTTGATCGCATTTTAACCGTTTCAAGTGGTCATTTTCAGAATAAAAAACATTAATAAGTGATATTTCTGAAGTTAATTCATTTTGTAATGAGATGTTGAAGGTAAAAAAGTGAAAGTAAAAACATTAAACCCCGTCGTGGCTGCGACGCTACTGGCACTGGGTGCCACCGCGGCACAGGCGGCCAACGATCGCTATATCATTCACATAGACAATAACGGTAAAGGGATCGTCAAAGCCCTGAGTAAACAGCTCGGTGGTAACATCGAAGTGGACTCTGATGGCTTTATTGCCGTGACCTTTGCCGGTAAAAGTCTGGATGAGGTCAAAGGGGTACTCAATAACCCTCACGTGAAATTAATTGAAGAGGATCAGATCCGCAAGCCCATGGCGCTGTATAATGATGATCCGGGCAACCCGGAAATGGAGCAGCTGACCCCTTATGCGGTGTATCAGTCGCAGGCAAACCAGGTGGCGCTGCAAATGAGCAATGCCAAAAAGGTTTGTGTTATCGACTCGGGTATTGCCCGTGAGACCGGTGAAACCGGTGGCTATAATCCTGACTTTGACTGGAGCAGCATCACTGGTGATAGTGACTCGGGCACCGGCGACTGGTTCCGCGACGGTGGCCCTCATGGTACTCACGTTGCCGGTACGATTGCCGCTGCCGATAACTCCTACGGTGTGATTGGGATGGCACCGGGTAACCCACTGCACATCATTAAGGTGTTTAACGATGCGGGCTGGGGATACTCCTCAGATCTGGCCCATGCGGCGAATAAGTGTAGCCAGGCGGGTGCTGAGATTATCAGCATGAGCCTGGGTGGTGGTGCTGCCAACAGCACAGAAGAAAATGCGTTCCAGGCTTTTACTGACGCCGGTGGTCTGGTGGTTGCTGCAGCCGGTAACGACGGTAACAGTGTGCGCTCCTATCCTGCCGGGTATTCTTCGGTGATGATGGTTGGCGCGAATGACGGCGATAACAATATTGCTGACTTTTCCCAATATCCCAGCTGTGCATCAGGTGATGAGACAACCTGTGTGGAAGTGACGGCAGGAGGGGTCAATACCCTGTCCACCTATCCCTCAGGCGGCACATCCATTGCCACCCTCAGTGCACAAGGCACCTCTTACCCAACCTCGGCGATGGAAAACTCCGGATTTGCCTCTGGTGAAACTTATTTTATGGGCACCGCAGAATCGATTGACGCCGCAGCTAACGGTAAAATTTGTATGATCGATCGCGGCAATATCAGCTTCTATGACAAAGTGTCCAATTGTGAAAACTCTGGCGGGATTGGCGCGGTAATTATTAATAACGAGGCCGGCGTGCTGCAAGGAACGTTAGGCACAGCCAATGACACCAGTATCCCGGCAGTGGGTGCGGCGCAGGAAGATCGTTCTGCCTTGCTGGCTGCCAGCAACGCCGAGATCAATCTTTCAGTCAGTGATTATGGTTATATGAGCGGTACCTCTATGGCCACACCGGCCGTGTCAGGTATGGCTGCATTGGTATGGTCTAACCACCCTCAGTGCAGTGGCACCGAGATTCGTGAGGCCTTAAAAGCCACCGCCATGGATGCCGGCACGGAGGGTAAAGATCAGTATTTCGGCTACGGTATTGTCAATGCACTGGATGCCGATAATTATCTGACTGCTAACGGGTGTGCGGGTTCCGGCGACGACGGCGGTAATACCGGCTCCGGCGGGCTTAACAACGGTGAAACGGTCAGTGATCTTTCCGCTGCGACCGGCTCCGAGACATTCTTTACCATCGAGGTGCCTGAAGGGGCAACGGATCTGGGCTTTGTCATGAACGGTGGAAGCGGTGATGCGGATCTTTATGTGAAATTCGGCTCCGCGCCCACCACTTCCAGCTATGATTGTCGCCCCTATCAGTCCGGTAACAGTGAACGCTGTGATTTCAGTAGCCCTCAGGCCGGCACATACCACGTGATGATCCAGGCTTACAGTAGTTATAGCGGTGTAAGTCTGACGGCGAGCTACAGCGAAGGCAGTACCGGGGGTGGCAGCGGAGATGGATTGGCTAACGGTGAAACCGTCGGCGATCTCTCAGGCGCCAGACGTTCTGAGACCATACTGGAAATGAATGTGCCGGCAGGAGCATCTAATCTGAGCTTTGTTATGAGTGGCGGCTCAGGCGATGCCGATCTGTACGTCAGGTTTGGTGCTGAGCCCACGACATCTAATTATGATTGTCGTCCGTATGAGTCGGGTAATAATGAACGTTGCGACTTCAGTAACCCTCAACAAGGTACCTACTACCTGATGATCCGCGGCTATCGGGCGTTTTCCGGCGTCAGTCTGACCGCAAGCTTTGATGAGTGATATCACAGGCATAGTGTCAAAGTAACCGGGTAGGAATCAGTTAGAACCTTCCCTACCAGGTGACAGAAAAGCGGGCTTCGGCCCGCTTTATATGTTGTGGATGAGAAAACAAAAGACCCGCTACCTGCAATTCTTCATGTTCTGTAGAGACACAGAACAACACGATTTTTTGAGTTGTGCAGATAAATTTTACTGACTCTTGCAGATGGCCACAGCCCACAGCGCAGCTGCATTTCACCGCAATAAAAGGTCATTTCACCGCCACTCGAACAGAAAAAATATCGTCAAAGGCGATTGAAATTACATCCTGTTACATTTAGATTGGTTTGTACTTGGTCGATTTATAGTCGGCTTAAAGGTCTTATTCAGAATTAAATACAATAAAAATAAAATATTCTGAACTAAGTGCATTCCTATAATAAATGTTGAAGGTAGTAGAAGTGAAAACAAGAATTTTAAAACCCGTCGTCGCCGCCACCCTGATGGCACTGGGCAGTGCCTCCGCGCAGGCAGCCAATGATCGCTATATTATTCAGGTAGATAATAACGGTAAAGGCATCGTCAAGGCCCTGAGTAAGCAGCTCGGTGGTAACATCGAAGTGGACTCCGATGGCTTTATTGCCGTGACCTTTGCCGGTAAAAGTCTGGATGAGGTCAAAGGGGTACTCAATAACCCTCACGTGAAATTAATTGAAGAGGATCAGCTGCGCAAACCCATGGCGCTGTACAATGATGATCCGGGCAACCCGGAAATGGAGCAGCTGACTCCTTATGCGGTGTATCAGTCGCAGGCAAACCAGGTGGCGCTGCAAATGAGCAATGCCAAAAAGGTTTGTGTTATCGACTCGGGTATTGCCCGTGAGACCGGTGAAACCGGTGGTTATAATCCTGACTTTGACTGGAACAGCATCACCGGTGACAGTGACTCGGGCACCGGCGACTGGTTCCGTGACGGTGGCCCTCATGGTACTCACGTTGCCGGTACGATTGCCGCTGCCGATAATTCCTATGGTGTGATTGGGATGGCACCGGGTAACCCGCTGCACATCATTAAGGTGTTTAACGATGCGGGCTGGGGATACTCCTCAGATCTGGCCCATGCCGCGAATAAGTGTAGCCAGGCGGGCGCTGAGATTATCAGCATGAGCCTCGGTGGTGGTGGTGCCAACAGCACCGAAGAGAATGCGTTCCAGGCATTTACTGACGCCGGTGGTCTGGTGGTCGCGGCTGCCGGTAACGACGGTAACAGTGTGCGCTCCTATCCTGCCGGGTATTCTTCGGTGATGATGATCGGCGCTAACGATGCTGACAACAATATTGCCGATTTTTCACAATATCCCAGCTGCAGTAGCGGCAGAGGAAAGCGCGCTACCACCGATGAAACGATCTGTGTGGAAGTCACCGCAGGGGGAGTGAACACCCTTTCTACGTATCCATCAGGAGGCGCGTCCATTGCCAGCATGAGTGCCGATGGTCTCGCGTATGCGACTTCTGCAATGGAGAACAATGGTTACGCTAATGCCCCTAACTATTTTATGGGTACGGCTGAAGCCATCGATACAGGTGCCAGTGGTAAGGTTTGTATGATTGACCGCGGCGCAATCAGCTTCTATGACAAAGTTGCAAACTGTGAAAACTCTGGCGGTGTCGGTGCCATTATTATCAACAATGAGCCCGGAATGTTGTATGGAACACTCGGTGATACCAATGACACCAGTATTCCGGCGGTGGGCGCAGCTCAGGAAGATCGCTCGGCGTTACTGGCAGCCTCAACGGCTGAGATCACGATTTCAGTCAGTGATTATGGTTATATGAGCGGTACCTCTATGGCCACACCGGCCGTGTCAGGTATGGCAGCGTTGGTATGGTCTAACCATCCTCAGTGCAGTGGCACCGAGATTCGTGAAGCCTTAAAAGCCACCGCCATGGATGCCGGAGCAGCTGGCAAAGATGATTTCTTTGGTTACGGTATCGTTAACGCCCTGGATGCGCACAACTACCTGACCACCAATGGTTGCGCTGGTGGCGATGGTGGCGACGGCGGTGATGGTGGCGACGGCGGCGACACTGGCAGTTTCGAATTAACGGCCAATGGTTATAAAGTCAAAGGCAGCCACATTGTCGACCTGAGCTGGTCCGGAGCCAGCAGCAGCAATGTGGATATCTTCCGCAATGGTGCGTTGGTAGCAACGACGACCAATAGTGGCAGTTACACTGACGCAACCGGCAATAAAGGCGGTGGTGTATATGACTATCAGGTCTGCGAATCAGGTACTGCAACCTGCTCTGTGACTATCAGTGTGGTCTTCTAACTCCCTGTGACGACCCTGGAGCGGGCCTCGGCCCGCTTTTTTTATGTCTGCAGTTTGGCATTTGCCGGGCTGCGCGCGGTGACCATCGCAGCAATGGTATCCCAACTAAGTAAAGAAAAGTTTGCTGTGATGTTAATTAAAATCGAAAGTTAACTCTTAAATAGGAATTATATTCGGTATAGCATGTCGGATAACTTTAAATGTGCGGAAAACAGCTATGCATACAAAAGAGCAGATTGAGCAGGCGAAAATTCTTTCGCCACGTCGTAACACCACCGAATCCACCACCATGGAAGCACTGGCTGCAGAGCAGCTTAAGCACTTTGGCATCGATAGCCAGAGCGAATATGGTCAGGCGCTTTATGATGCAGCACTGCATTTGTATCAGGCGCAGGTAGATGTGAGTCAACTGTGGGCCGTCACCACGAAAACCCTGAATAGCCTTAGCCATGAAGACAAGATAGCCCGCTTCAACGCCAAAAAGTTCCTTTCATTTCAGCTGGCTAAAATATTAGATACGCTACAGAACCCGTTCAGAGCAGTGCATCAGAGTTTGCACAAACAGCAGGGATCGCATCTGGTGAAAAGTCACTATCCGTTGTTTGATAATGTGACGGCACTGTTTTCGGCAACACCGGTTATTGTTCGCACAGCAACCTATGTTTATGCCTGCACAGAATGGATAGATGATGCGTTTCAGGGCAAGGAGTTTACCCATCAAATCTATTCGCGGTTGCTGAATCCCACTGCCATATCACTGGCTAACGCCATTGTCGATTTGGAAGCTGGCAAATACTCCGCAGACTATCTGGCCTGGAACTACAACTCAGGAATGGCAGCCATTGACGGTGTGCTCTCCAATGTACTCAGTCATGGCGATGTTCTGGTTGTCTCGCGCAATGTCTATGGCGGGGTGTTCCAGTTATTGCAGGATTATTTTGCACGTAGCAATCGAATGGACATTCAGTTGGAATGGTTTGATGGTTATGATGAGCAGAGCTTCCGCGATTTTATGGCACAAGTGAAGCAGCGTCATCAGTCACGCCTGGACAGTGGTAAGCAGTTACACGTTTATCTGGAATCTCCGTGCAACCCCCATGGTTATGTGCTGGATGTGCCCGGTATTTGCCGTGTTGCCCATGAAGGCGAACACCTGGTCATGCTGGATGCCACCCTCGCCACCCCGATTTTAAGTCAGCCTTTGCAGCGGGAAGATAAGGCGGAGCGCCCTGATTACATCATTCACAGTTATACCAAGGATATCTGCGGCAGTGGAGCAACGACCGCCGGGGTTGTGATCGGTGAAACTTACCGGATGTTCCAGCCCAAAGGCGACTCGGTCAACGGTTTTGACTGGTCTAAGACGATGTTTTGGGACGTGTTTTACATTAAAGGTGCGTTTCTTGATTCGGAGAAAGCCTTTGACGTACTCAATGGTATGAAAACCCTTGAGCAGCGGGTGATGAACAAAGTCATCAATACGCAAGTTCTGACACGGGTTTTGGGTGCGCATCCTGATTTCAGGGTCAACAGTCACGCATTGCCTGATCATGTTAATGCCGGTCTGCGTGAGAAGCAGCACCGCCATGGCTGGCCCTGTGCACTGTTTACCGTAGATATGGAAAGTGCTGCGCTGGACAGAGATACCTTCGTGCGCTTTTTCGATGCACTGGAGCCCGGCTTCAGTCATCAGGTATCGATTGGCCAGAATAACACCATTATTCTCTGCCCGGCACTGACCTCTCACTCAGAATTGTCAGAAAAAGATCAGCACGCCGCGGGGATCTACCTGACGACCATGCGTATTGCCGTGGGCACGGAAAGCATAAAAGAGCTGATTGCCCATTTTATTCATTCGGCCAGAATGCATATCGACCCGGTGCGTCCGGGGTTCAGCGATAAGTTTATGGATGCCACGGAGATCGACGCATTGTACTTGCAGATTAGCACCGAGGTATGCCGTCAGCACTATGGGTCCAGTGCCAGCATGGTAGATTTACTGGCCCAATAAGCGCTTCAGAGCCAGGCAGCTTTCTGAACTCAGGGAATCGGTCAGGATGCCGATACAGGGGCGAACGCTGTTCTGGTCTGAGTCAACAAGCGTACGCTCCTGTATGGTAAGAACAGGGGTGTATCTTGACGGGGAAGGCAGCGGTTGTTCTGATAAGCACAGTAAAACCAGGAGTAATCTGATGCATGACGTTAAGCTGGAAATTAAATTCGATGCCCCGGTCGAAGCCCTGTTTGAAGCATGGTACAAACCCGAGTTGCTATTGCAGTGGTTTGCTCCCGGTGATATGACGCTGACCCAGGCCATGTCTAACTTCAGTGTGGGGGGGAAGTACCGGATAATGATGCAGGATGCTCAGTATCAGCAATATCAAATCACCGGTGAGTACCTGCAAATTGATGAAAACAAGTTACTGGAGTTTACCTGGCAGCTTAACGAGCAACCGCCGCTAACCAAAGTGACACTGTTGTTTGATAAGCTTAACGACGCCACGTCATCGCTGACTCTGATACACAGTGACTTAACCGACAGTGGGATGCAGCAGCACTATCAGGAACACTGGATTGCCAGTCTTGAGAAACTGTCCTTACTCACCCTTTGAGGCGTTAAACCGCGGCATGCTGTCACTCTGGCGATAGTCATATACCAGTGCAGTCTCCACATGGCTGACTTCCTGCCTAGAGGTGATGGTATTAAACACAAAGTCACGTAAATGACGGGTATCGACCACCGTAACATGAATGAGTAGATCGTTTTCACCGCCAAGGTGATACAGGCTGAGCACTTCCGGCACATGTTGTACCGCTTCCATAAAGCGCTCAAAGGTCTCTCTGTTATGGTCTGACAGGCGCACAGCAATCATCGCCTGAATATGGGCGCCCAGCGCGTTCATGTTAAGTTTGAGCGAGCTGCCCTGAATGACGCCTTCGTGTTGCAGGCGCTTGACCCTCTCAAGGCATGAAGAGGGCGCGAGGCCGACCATTTTTGCCAGATCTTTATTTGATACCCTGGCATCTTTAAACAAATTCGCCAGAATTTGCAGGTCCGTGTTATCCAGCGCGCGCATGGCCGTTTCCTTAACGATTAATTCATTGCCAACATAATACGTCGGTTGGTATTTAAATAGCCCATATACTCTTCGGCAATGGCCGCAAATTTAGACTTTTCACTGCTGGCAATCGGCTCGGCTTTCGGCAGTTCCACGGTACGCGGATTGCGGTGTGTGCCATTAACCAAAAACTCGTAATGCAGGTGGGGGCCCGATGCCAGCCCGGTGGAACCGACGTAACCTATCACCTGGCCTTGCTTGACGCTTTGGCCTTTTTTCACCGCCCGCTTTGAGAAATGCAGGTATTTGGTGGTGTATTTCTCGCCGTGCTGAATAAACACATAATTGCCGTTATAGCGATTGTAGGATGCTGCGATCACCTTGCCGTCACCGGCGGCCATCACGGGTGTTCCGGTGCTGGCGGCATAATCGATACCATTATGTGGCCTGACACTCTTTAATACCGGGTGCAGGCGACGAGGATTGAAGCTGGAGCTGATGTACTTAAAGTTCACCGGCGCGCGTAAAAAGCTTTTACGCATACTGCGCCCCTCTGGGGTGTAGTAGTTGCCATCGTCATAGCGTATGGCCCTGAAGGTTTCGCCACGATTAGTAAATTCGGCGGCCAAAATGCGGCCCTGGCCGATAAATTCACCATCCACATATTCTTCTTCATAAACCAGGTTAAAACTGTCTCCGGCGCGCAGTTCCAGGGCAAAATCGATGTCCCAGCCGAAGATGCCGGCCAGATTCATTATTTGCCCTTCACTCATACCGGCGGCGACGCCAGCGTGCCAGAAGCTGGTATTAATAGTGCCGCTTGCATAACCCAGGCGGGTATCTACCTGCCGGGACTCGATGCGGCTAGTGATGTCATTGTCGCCGGTCTTTTCAATACGCAAGGACTCAATGGGGGAATAGGCGTACTGTAGCGCCAGAAAGCGGCCTTGCTCATCTGTTGCCAGTTGCAATTGGTCACCCGGCATCATTTTTAACAGACGCTTGGCTGCATCGCCTGCGCGACTTACCTGATAGGTTTCCTGAGGCGTCAGGCCGGCGCGGTCGAAGATCCGTGCCAGATTATCACCGCGCTTTACTTCATACTTTTGCCAGGCTGGCTCTTCATTGTCCTTCAGATCCAGACTGGCCTGTTCTGATTCAAGTTCAAGTTCAAGTGGATAACGCTTGCCTGGCTCCAGTTCAGCAGTGTGACGGGATGCACTGGCGGGCTCTGAAGGAAAAATGAACAGCACTACCGCAATAAGTGCCAATGATATAATCAACAGCTTATGGGGTTTTGGCAGTTGTTTTATGGTTTGTTTTACCACCTACAGCAACCTCTCAGAAAACAGCGAACAACAACAACTCTTTATCAGACTCAATTTCAGAACATTAGTTCTGCATCGTCTTGTTTATGCAGAATATCTGCTTCTTGAGTGAATTTCTACTCCCACCTGCTGACATAGGTATGGATTTAGGCGGTTGTCAGGCCGAGATCATAAATTGTGTGTCACGGGGGGAGAGGTTAGAATGGCCGACTTATTTTCACAGCGGCAGTAAAGAGAAATACAGATGAATGACTGGCAAAGTGCACTGGCAGAAATCAGGCGAGGAGCAGAAGAAATCCTGATCGAGGATGAACTGGCAGAAAAACTTAAGCAGGGTAAGCCTTTACGCATCAAAGCGGGGTTTGATCCGACGGCGCCAGATCTGCATTTGGGTCATACAGTCCTCATCAATAAACTGCGTGCGTTTCAGCAGCTCGGCCATGAAGTGATCTTTTTGATCGGCGACTTTACCGGCCTGATTGGTGATCCCACCGGCAAAAATGTGACCCGTAAGCCGTTGACGCAGGAAGAAGTGTTGGCCAATGCGGAAACCTATAAACAACAGGTTTTTAAGATTCTTGATCCCGAGAAAACGCAGATTCGCTTCAATTCTGAGTGGATGAATGAAGTGGGGGCCGCCGGTATGATTAAACTCGCTGCCCGTCAGACTGTTGCACGTATGCTGGAGCGCGATGATTTCAAAAAGCGCTACAGTTCGGGTCAACCGATTGCCATTCATGAATTTCTTTATCCACTAGTGCAAGGGTGGGACTCCGTTGCCCTGCAAGCCGATGTGGAGCTGGGTGGAACCGATCAGCGTTTTAACCTGCTGATGGGACGGGAGCTGCAAAAAGACGAAGGCCAATCACCACAGACGGTGCTGATGATGCCGTTGCTGGAAGGACTCGATGGTGTGCAGAAGATGTCAAAGTCTTTGGGCAACTATATCGGCATTACTGACAGCCCCACAGAAATGTTCGGAAAAATCATGTCGATTTCCGATGAATTGATGTGGCGTTATTATGACTTGCTGAGCTTCCGGGCCCTGGAAGACATCGCTGCGCTTAAACAACGTGTGGCAGATGGGGCGAACCCCAGAGACATCAAAATTGAGCTGGCAAAAGAGATCATCGAGCGCTTTCATGACCAAAATGCTGCAGAGGCTGCTCACGCCGATTTTACCAAGCGCTTTTCTAAGAACGCCATGCCCGATGAAATGCCCGAAATTGAGATTACCCTCAATGCTGAAGGCGTTGCCATTGGCAATTTGCTCAAGCAGGCTAACCTGGTCAGCTCAACCTCGGAAGCCGTGCGCATGATCAAGCAAAGTGCGGTGAAAATAGACGGTGACAAGGTGACGGATACCCGTTTGGTACTGACCGAAAAAGGTCAGGCAGTCTATCAGGTGGGTAAGCGAAAATTTGCCCGCGTGACATTGGCGTAACGGGCCCCGCTCTGCGGCCTGTCTCAGGCCGCTGGTGTGTGACACCGCTAGTGTCGCATTGCAGCACAACAACAGCTGTGAGTGCCGTTTAGCGAAGCAGGCTGCAGCTGTCCTTGAACCGCCCCCAGTGATAAAACGCCCACAGTCCCAGTCGTCTGGCCCTGGCTAAGGGAAAGCGCGGCAAGGCTGTTTGCATAAAGGGTAAGTCTGGCAGGCTGGTGTCACCCGCGACGCGCTGGGCAAGGCGTTTGCCGGCCTGGGTGGAAAACGACACGCCTGAGCCACAATATCCCATGCTGTAGAACACCGTTCCCTGAGTGTCTGCCTGACAGATACGCGGATAATCATCCAGCGACACACTGACCCAACCGCTCCAGAAGTATGCTGCGTCAATGCCTTTAAGTGCAGGAAAGCTCTGGGCCAGCGCGTTAAGTAACCGTTGCCGGTAGATAGGATGGTTGGCGTCTTTGCCACGAATGGCGCCTCTGCCCCCAAACAGAATGCGGTTGTCAGGCAATAGCCGGTAGTAATATTTAAGCGCCCGCGTATCCATCACCATGAGTCCCGGCTTTAAGCCGCAATCATCCAGTTGCTGACGACTCAGTGGTGGGGTCACGATGACACTGGACAATACCGGGAAATGACGGTTGTCTACCAGCGGGTGAAATGTGGCTGGCGTATAGCCGTTGGTGGCAATGACCACTTTGTCGGCGCTGACGGTTCCTGTGGGCGTGCTAAGCCAGTGTTTGTCGCCGTGACGTTGCCAGTTCGTTACCGGAGAGTGAGAGTGCACGGCCGCGCCCTGATGTTGGGCGAGCGTTGCATAGCCAAGCGCCAGCTTTAACGGGTGAATACCAAAGCAGTAGGGGAAAAGCAGTGCGCCATGGGCTTCAGTGCTGCGCAGGTAATGCTGTTGCAGCGCGCTGGCATCAATGATCTCGACCGGATCCTGATAGTGTCGCTGTAAATGCTCCGCTTGCGAGACAAGCCCTTCTGTCAGTGAGGCTTTATGAGCCACTTTAAGGTAGCCGCCAGGGGTTTTGTCACAGGCAATCCCGCCTGCAGAGATGAGTTCATCCACGGTTTCAATACCCTGGCGGTATTCAGCATAGACACGGCGCGCGGTGTCCGCGCCCCACTTCTGCTCAATCTGGGGCAGTGACAGTCTGCCCGTACCATTAAGGACAAAACCGGCGTTGCGGCCGCTGCAGCCCCAGGCCAGCTGGTTCGCTTCCAGGACAACCGAGGGGATCTGATGTGTTTTCGCCAGGTGGTAGGCACAGGATAGCCCTGTGTAACCCCCACCTATAATGGCGACCGGTGTATCAATATGGCTCTTAAGCTGAGTCGGGGCGGGAGGCGTAACGTTGGCGGCCCAGTAACTTTGTGGGTAGGCTTCCCCCTGGCCGGGCGAGGACGCTACGAGGGGATCATACATACCAGAGCCGGCAGACATCAGGCCGGCTCGAATCGCAATAACATTTCGGCGGCAACACAATCGCAGCCGGTGTCACAAACGGGGCAGTCATAGCCATCATTGATGACGTTCTCCAGCCATTTACCGGGGTGCTCCTTAACCAGCTCGCCACCGCATTTGGAAAAGTACTTATAGGCGCTGTTGCCGGGGCTGGCCATCCAGATATGGGCCAGGCCCCCACGGGCTCCCTGTTTTTTTGCATTTTCCACAGACAGCTGGAGCATTTTTGAGCCAATACCATAGGCCCGATAATCCTCATCTACCGTGTTGCATTTAAAATAGCAAACCTGATCTTCAGGAAGCAGCCATAGCTGCGGCGAGCACCACTTATCGGCCTGCCAGTTTTTTGCTGCCAGTGTCAGTCGAAAGCCCACCAGTTTGTCGCCATCCAGCGCCACCCAGCTGGCATTGATCTTGTTGGAAAACCCCGCTTGCCAGTATGCTTGCAGCGTAGGCTCATCCATGTAGTTATCACCATGAACCCTGTTGGCGAGCATCAGTAGACGCTCAAAATGCTCGGGGAGCAATTCCTGATATTCAATATGCTTCATTATTTTTGTTCTTATTTGACTTTCTTAACCTGAATATTGACGCTGTCGAGATGGACATCCAGCGCTTCTACGGAGATACGAATTTCCAGTACCGACAACCACAGCGACCATAATAGCAACACCAGGCTGCCTGCAAAAATCCAGCTGCCGACACTTTGGTATTGCAGGTAGATGGCCAGCATCGACAGCACACACAAAAAGAAACTGGCTGCGCCGCCTTCCTGCATACGCTTAATCAGCTGGATGCGTTTCCGTAAATTTGTCACCTGTTTATGGGTACTGTCGCTGTCATCCTCAAAATTACGAATGATGGAGGCAAGGGTGACGAACCTGTTTGTATAAGCCAGTAACAGCAATGAAATGGCTGGGAAGAGCATCGCCGGGGTAGTAAGGGTAATATCCATGGGTCAGGAAAAGTCGGAATGGGTGTCAGTGATAAGCTCCAGTGCGGCGGCTTCAGCCTTTTCCATCGAGGAATAAATACGCTCTTCGATGGGACTGTCGATACCACACTGCCTGCGAATCTTCGCCAACTGAGCAATACCCATGGCGGAACTGATGCAGTAGGCATCGCCCACACAACCGCAGTTGAGCGCACCTTCATAGGCCTGTCTGAGGTAGTCAGCTGCCTCTGGAATAGACGCCTGGTATTCACTGCAATCGGCCATGTAAGCCCATGGCTTAGGCGGAATCGTGGCGGCTAACTTGAGTAAGTCATTCTTGTAATGACGGGCAAGGCCTGAACCTAAGGCCCCCATAAAGGTTGCCTCAATGATTTTACCCGGACCGCGATCATGACATTGCAGCTTATAACTGCCGTATTTGTCTTTTCTGCTCAGAGGCTCAGTCATAGGCCACATCAAATCCCTGTTCCTGCCAGCCCAGCATATCACCTTGCATCAGAAATACCTTGGTATATCCCATCTCTTCGAGTTTCTGCGCCGCCAATGCCGCTCGGCGTCCGCTGCGGCAATAGAGCACCATCGGGGTTGTGGGGTCAGCGGGCAAAAGTCCGGCATGGGAGTCAATTTTGCTGTGCGCGATGTTAGTGGCACCGGGAACATGCCCCTGGTGATACTCTTCTTCACTGCGCACATCCAGCACAAAATAGTCCTGGGCATTTTGTTGAACCTGTTGCGCGGAGATGGGTTCGGCAGCAACAACCACGCCCATAGAGGCTAACAACAGTGCAACGGAGGCGAGCAAGAATTTCATAGGGCGCTAATAATCAAAAAATTTATACTTTGATGGTACGTCTACTCAGCGGCTGAGTAAATAGGCAGCGCTGAAACACGCTGTAAATCTGAGCTGGACAGAGGAGCGTGGTGGTAAAAGCCGTGGATAAAACGCGTGATGGAGAGGATAATCAAAAAGACCGCCTTGTGGCGGTCTTTTGAGCAGCAAAGGCTTAATACCTGTAACTGTCGTCCTTGAAGGGACCCTCAACAGGAACATGAATATAATCCGCCTGCTGGGGCGTCATTTTGGTGATAACACCGCCAAAGCCCTGCACCATGTAGCGGGCTACTTCTTCATCCAATTGTTTGGGCAGCACTTCAACACGCATAGCGTCGGCTTTGTCGGCATCGTTCATGTCGGCAAAGGCTTGCTTGAACAAGTGCAGCTGGGCCATGACCTGGTTGGCAAAAGAACCATCCATAATACGTGAAGGGTGGCCCGTGGCGTTACCCAGGTTAACCAGGCGTCCCTCTGAGAGTAACAGCAGATTGTCATGGGGATCGTCACTGCGCAATATTTTGTGTACCTGAGGTTTGACCTCATCCCATTGCCAGTTTTTACGCATAAAGGCGGTATCAATCTCGTTGTCGAAGTGACCGATGTTACACACAACGGCGCCCGCTTTGAGAGACTGCAGCATGGCTGCATCGCAGACATTAACGTTGCCGGTGGTCGTTACCAACAGATCAGTGCTTTGTAGCAAGGCTTTGTTGATATCTTCGATGTTGCCGGTATTGATACCTTCATTATAAGGCGACACCACTTCAAAGCCGTCCATACAGGCCTGCATAGCACAGATGGGGTCGATTTCACTGATCCGCACAATCATGCCTTCCTGGCGCAGAGACAAGGCTGAGCCTTTACCCACATCACCATAGCCAATCACCAGCGCTTTCTTACCGGCGAGCAAGTGGTCGGTTGCCCGTTTGATGGCATCATTGAGGCTATGACGACATCCATACTTGTTGTCATTTTTGGACTTGGTGACAGCGTCATTGACGTTGATAGCGGGAACTTTCAGCGTGCCGGCCTTAAGCATTTCCTGCAGGCGGTGAACACCGGTTGTGGTCTCTTCGGTGATGCCATGGACGTTCTCAAGCACTTGCGGGTACTTGTCATGCAACATGGCGGTCAAATCGCCACCATCATCCAGGATCATATTGGCGTTCCAGGGTTGACCGTCCTTAACAATGGTCTGTTCCAGACACCAGTCGTATTCCTCTTCCGTTTCACCTTTCCAGGCAAACACGGGCACACCCGCTGCCACCATCGCTGCGGCAGCGTGGTCCTGAGTGGAAAAAATATTACAGGAGGACCAGCGTACTTCAGCACCCAGCGCTAGCAAGGTTTCAATCAGTACACCTGTCTGAATGGTCATATGAATGCAACCAAGGATTCTGGCACCGGCCAGAGGCTTCTCGGCGCTGTACTTTTCGCGAATGGCCATCAATGCCGGCATTTCGCTCTCGGCAATGGTCAGCTCCTTGCGCCCCCACTCTGCAAGAGATAAATCTGCGACTTTATAGTCACCACTTTTTACTGTCATGTTGTCGTATTGCATCGTGATCCTCTGTTAATTGAATTCGCTCAGGATATCTTGCTGTAACGTTGACGACAGCCTCGGACCGAAACTGGCTACGCACTCAGACGCCGCACGGCTGGCCAGATCTCCGGCACGGGACAGGCTCATGCCCTGAGTAATACCATGTAAAAAAGCACCGGCAAAGGTGTCGCCTGCACCGGTCGCGTCCACCGCTTTGACTTTATACGGGGCCACTGGCAAATAGTCTTCTGAGCCATTATAAATGCGTGCGCCATGTTTACCATGCGTCACCACAATCAGATTAGCTATCTCTCTGAGCTTTTTGATACCCGTGTCGAGATCCTGATTGCCAGCATAATCCAGCACTTCATCTTTGTTGCAAAATAACAAGTCAACACCATCGTCGCCAATCACCTTTTCCAGATTGTCTCTGGCGTATTTCACCACCGCCGGATCAGAGAAGGTCAGGGCGATTTTGACATTGGCATCCCGGGCAAGACGCTTGGCTTTGAGAATCGCCTCCACGGCCGTATCTGAGTAAACCAGGTGCCCCTCAATATACAGATATTGCGCTTTTTGCACGGGCTGTTCGTGTAATTCGTCCACCGAAAAGTCTGTGGTCACGCCTAAAAAGGTGCACATGGTCCGCTCGGTGTCCGGCGTGATCATTACCACGCAACGACCGGTATCGCCTTTGGTTGCCTGCTCTTCAAGACGGTTGTCAACGCCGGCAGCGGCCAGATCCTGTTGGTAAAAATGGCCCAGTTCATCGTCACCCACTTTGCAGCAACAGAACACCTTGCTGCCAAATTGTGCCGCGGTCACCATCGAGTTGACTGCAGAGCCACCACCGGCTCGATTTCGAAGGTCGCAGTGCTGGTAGAGGTTCTCCAGCAAAGCAAGCTGAGTGTGTCTATCGATCAGGGTCATGACCCCTTTTTCTATACCCTGCTCTTTAAGAAAGGCTTCGCTGACCTGAAACTCTTTATCCACCAGGGCATTGCCCAGCGCCACTACATCATAATCGGACATTAACGTTGCTATCTGTTAAAAAAATCAAAGGGCGAATTGTACACGACAAAAGGTGATTCTGGCTATGTGTTAACCCTTATACCGCTGAAGACCTGGTTCGGTTCATCTGAGACGGTCTAATTGCTCGCATAAGGTGGTGACACCCTCTGATAAACGCAGTGAAAACCGATGTAGCTGATCCGGATTCACCTGAATGATATGTGACGCATCCATGTCCAGTAAGGGTAGCCAGGGCCGCCAGAACTCCAGGATAGCTGTCATCGGCTGGTGTTGGGCCGCAATGATCGCCTGTGGCTGGCGTTTGATCACTTCTTCCATCGTCACTTCCGGGTAGTCATTGATGGCATCGGCAAAAACAGCATCACTGTTGCATAAAGACAGAAGGTGATTGGCCCAGGCTCCTGAACCAATACTCATCAGGGGTTTGGGATGCATGTAATAAAACACGCTTAAGGGTGTTTTTCGACGGTATTGCTCGGCAAGCGCAGACAACGCCTGACGATGTTGGTGGGCCAGTGTGGCCGCCAGTTCTGATTTACCGAGCAAGGCACCCAGCGCTTCGATTTCATCGGCTATATCAAGCGGGCGAGCGGGGCTGGAAATGAACAGCGGATACCTCAATGTTTGTAACTTACGAATATCCTGCGGCTTGTTCCCGCCTTGCCACACTAGCACCAGGTCCGGTTGCAGTTTGATCAGCGCTTCAAAATTGATGCCCTGATAGCTGGCAATGCGTGGCAATGATTGCGCGGCCGAAGGATAGTCACTGTAGTCACTGACGGCTAACAATTTGTCCCCGGCTTGCAGCGAGTAAACCAGCTCAGTGGTGTGCGGTGCGAGACTGATCAGTCTTTGTGGTGCGTCTGCCTGGCATAGCAGGGAAATCAACAGCAATGGGCTGAGCAGCAACCTTCTCATTAGCCCAGCCTCAGGGCAAAGAGCATGGCGCAGACGAGGGCGATGGTACAAAGTAAAATCGCGGTGCTCTTGTGAATGGCATGACGACAGCGGACGATATCTTCTATCTGTGGCAAACGGCTTCCTCCACATTTAGGGCTGCGGCGTTTTTGTCCCTGATAATAGGCAGGACCTCCGAGCTGAATGCGCAACGCTCCGCCGGCATAACCCAACACCCGGCTGTGGAAACAGGCGCCACGAGGTATAGTTTGACGCCCTTTAAAGGCGCCACGGATATTTTCTGCCAGCATCAGCGCGAACAGGGTCAGGTAAGCCGGAATAAATTGCATCAATGTAACCATCCATGTCACCGGATAGCCAAAATGACGAAAACGCGGTTGTCGGGTATTCCATATTTGTGAGAACTCATACAGTATTCTGTAGGTGAGTGCTAACAAACCACCACCGATGAAAAACCAGAAAAGTGGGGTGCAAAGCTGATAAATGAAGCGCAGCAGGGTCGTCTCACACAGCGCTTTGCTCAGTCCCATAGGAGATAAACTCTGGGTTTCCCGCAGCAACAACTGGCTGGCAATATCCCGTGCTAAGGCTTTTTTATTATGCTGCAGTGCCAGCTGAGCACGTTTGAGGTGGCGCAGAACCGGTTTGAAATAAATGGCAATTAACAGCAGTACCGCATCAAAAAACACCGGATATTCGGCCAATCCAATAAACAAACCGATACAGATAAGAATCGGCGCTAACAACACAACAGGGGCAAGAGTACCGGAGATGCGCTGCTGATAGACAGAATCTGTGCCGCGACGATTTACCTTATCCGCCATGCGACTCGCCAGTAGCCGGAAAAAACTCAGAGGATGATAGGCCATCGGCCATAGCCAGACCCGTTCCGCCAACAGCGTCAGCAGCACAACCCAAAGCGGTTGCAGAAGCGGTTCGGTGAGCAGCCCGCTAATCATCTGGCCAGGGCGCTAATCATATCCATGACCAGGCTGGCAGAATTTTTTGCCGCTTGCTCGAGGTATTGACTGAACGACACCAGTGAGGTTTTTCCGGCAATGTCGGAAAGTGAGCGAATAACCAGGAAGGGGGTGTCCAGCATATAGGCGGTCTGGCCGATGGCGGCACCTTCCATTTCCACGGCACACATATCGGGGATCAGATTGCGCAGGCGGCCCGCCGCCTCGTCGCAACCGATGAAAGAATCACCGGTACAAATCAGGCCTTTTTTACAGTTAAGGTGCAGGACATCCCGCGCGGCATGCTCTGCAGCCTCGATCAACGTCGGATCACAGGCAAATCGGGAGGGGAGGCCGTAAACCTGCCCCAGTTCGTATCCAAAGTGCGTCACATCAACGTCGTGATGCTGCACGTGTGAGGCAATGACCACATCACCAATATTCAGACTGGTGTCGAAGCCGCCTGCAGAGCCAGTGTTGACCACATAGTTTGGGGCGAAGCGGTCGATCATAATGGTGGTGGCAATGGAGGCGGCAACTTTACCAATGCCACATTTTACTAAGATCACTTCAACACCGTACAAGGTGCCATCATAAAAATCAAGATGACCATAGCGAGAGTGGGTGACGTTTTTCAGCGTTTGTTTTAACAGGGCCACTTCCTGATCCATGGCACCCAGAATTGCAATTTTCATAACAGCCCGTAGCTGAGGGGATTTATGGCGTTAGTTTACTGGGCTCTACTTAGCAGGCCAACCACTATTATTGGCCGCTCACATAGTTTTAAACCGTAATTGGCAGGAGGCCCCAGTTTGGCGTGCCTCTTTCTCGCAGATAAACATGGCTCACTCTTGTTACCAGTATGGCTCCTGATGCCAGAGTTCACGCCGTGACAGGACGGCGCATACCTGGTTTGTCAGCAGTCTTATTGGTGCCCTGAATCAGAGGCTTAGCGGGCTCTTTATAACGAACCGGTGCCAGTTTGGCTTCAATGCAATTGCGGATTTCTTCTTTGCTGTACCCTGATTTTATTTTAATCCGCAGGTGAGGTATGCGGGCTGCATCCAGGGTGCTGCTGACAAACCAGTCTCGTTGTCCTTTGTAACCGTCTTTGCCTTTGGGACTGACCAGATCAATGGCCACCACGGGGCTCAGGTCCTGTCGATCGCAAAGAATAAAATCCAAGTAACGACTGCCTGCTCTTAACATGGCGCTGCGCGCCGTTTTCTTATCGGTACCCTGGCGCAAAGCAACAATATCACTGAGTTTCACCCGGCAAACAATACGGTATTGATCGCCTACGGCCTGTTCGAGCATATCCAGAAAGGAACGCTCAACAGGGGTAAACAAATTCATGCGTTTCTTGAAAGGAAAGGCCAGGGTTTCACCATTGAGCTTAACGGCACCAATGGCGACCACGATTAAGATCATCAGTAAAATTAATGTCAGTTCCATTTGTCACTCCGGTATATTGAAAAACAAGCTTTTGACGCTTGAGTCAGTTACCAAGAGTTCTGCAAAAACAGTGCCAGTCTATTGGGGTGGGTATTGCGAATGGATATATGTCTGTCAGCGAGGGTGCGCCTCGGTGTCAGGGGTTGTTGGCTTTTACCAATATGTCCACCTGACTGCCTTCACCGTCTTGCGAGATAACAATGACCCAGTGGCCCTGCTGCGACTGCAAAACCTGGCGGCCTTTACTGTTGCTGTGTTGTGCCGCTGTCATCTGACTCAAATAATAGTCGAGGGTCAGCTCAGGGGTGCCCGCAGAAAAGAAACTGAGACTGGCAGGCAGTTTATCGTCAAATTGCTGACAGAATTTTGCATCCGTTGTCAGAGGAATGGCGTGAAAGCGCTCCGGGCACCCGGACGCTGCACTGGTAGGAGGGCTAACCATTGTTACAGCCGCAAGCAGAGCAGGAAGCAGGTAAGATAGAGATTGTTTTTGCATTGCAGTCATGCCATAACCTTTTGATAATCGTTGAATATCCCGACCATCAGTCACCAGAATACCCTCTGGCGCCGATACCGATGAGTATAATATAGGTGTTGAAGGTGTGCCGGGGCAATCTCTGTGAGCTGTGATTAGGTATGGTCTTACAAGGACCGGTATAAAGGAGGGGCGTAATGAGCCTGAAAAAGTTTCTTAACCCCAGGCTGGCAGCGGTGGAGCAGGATACCAGTCTGGCCGAGGTGCAGCGCATTTTTCAGGCGGCGCCTTTTCACCATTTGCTGGTGGTAGAGCACAAGGTGCTGGTGGGGATAATCTCCGACAGGGATCTGTTCAAAGCACTCAGTCCCAACTTAGGCACTGCTGCTGAAACCCGTAAAGACACTGCCACACTGAACAAAAAAGCACATCAGATCATGAGCCGGCCAGTTCGCTCTCTACACCAAAAAAATGACATTTATGACGCTATTGATCTGTTTTTAAAACACAAAATATCCTGTGTTCCTATTGTTGACGAGTATAATCATCCCATCGGCATGATCAGTTGGCGCGATATTCTGGCATTGCTGGCAGCAGGTAAACGGAAAAAGGAACAGCATTGATGACATGGCCGATGAGCAATCCTTATGACCGTTAGGGCGCTGGCGAGAAAGCGCGAGATCTTCGCCTGGTCGATGTTCGATTTTGCCAATCAGGCTTACACGCTGTTGATTATCACCGTTATCTACGGTGACCTGTTCACCCGGGTGATTGTCGGCGATGGACCTGACTACCGTTTGGGAAACCTGCTCTGGAGTGCGGCGCTGGCAATGAGCTATCTGATGGTGGCGGTTGCCAACCCGGTATGCGGCGCGATGATGGATCATGCTGCCAATCGCAAAGGGTACCTGTTTATCAGCTATCTGCTCACTGTTTTGACCACCGCCATGCTGTATTGGGTTGAGCCCGGCTGGATATGGCCAGCTATGGTGCTGATTATTCTCTCCAATTTCGCTTACTCTATGGGTGAAGGCTTTATTGCCAGCTTTCTGACTGATCTGGGGCCCCGTAAGGCACTGGGCTGGATTTCAGGGCTTGGCTGGAGTCTTGGTTATGTTGGTGGCCTGATGGCTACGGCCTTTGCGTTGTTTTTTCTCGGCGAGGTGTCGGCGGAAAATTATCCGGTCATTCGCTGGGTCGGTCCCTTTGCGGCACTGTTTTTTCTCATTGCCGCCATACCGACGTTTATCTGGCTACGTGAGCGGGGCACCAAAAGAATGGTCCCTGTGGGCAGCAATATGCTGCGGATGGGGTGGCAAAGGATCGCAACGACCTGGCAATCTGTGCACCATTTTTCAGATTTGCGTTGGCTGCTGATTTCCGTGTTCTTCGCCATGGCTGGTGTGTATATCATCATTGCCTTTTCATTTATCTATGGCGCGCAGGTGATTCAATGGGATGAGAATGTGCGGGTGTTGATGTTTGTCATAGTGCAGATCACCGCGGCGCTGGGCGCCATAGGTTTTGGCTTTTTACAAAGTGTTATCGGGGCTCGCATCACCTATCTTGCTACCCTGGTGCTATGGTTGGTCGCCATACTCGCCATCTGGCAGACACCGCTGGTGACTGTGCTGCTGAATGACTGGTTTGCCGTAAACTGGCAGGCTCAGTACGTATTCCTGTTTTCGGGACTCCTGGCCGGACTCAGTCTGGGCTCCTCGCAATCCGCCGGTCGGGCGCTGGTGGGCGTACTCACACCCCATGGCAAAGCCGGTGAATTTTTTGGTTTTTGGGGAATGACCAGCAAGCTGGCCGCGGTATTCGGTATGCTCGGTCTCGGCCTGATGCAATGGGCCTTTGGCCTGGCGGATGCGATCATCTTCTGTCTGCTGTTATTTACCCTGGCGATTGTCGCGGTGATTCCCATCAACGAACGCCGTGGCGGAGATCTGGCGGATAACTGGCGCGACTAAGGTGTTAAAGCAATCGGTTAGCCGGGTGGTGTGTTGTGTCTGGTGATGGCGTTTTGCAGACTTAAAACTGTATCGCTGAATACCCAGTCAATATCGCGGTTAGCTTCACGTCTGGCTATCCGTGGGTGTTCCACCTGACCTGTCCCCACACGCTTGCCGGCGGCCTTCAGTTCCTGCACCAGTTTTGGCGTCAACAAAGCAAATGAGCCGGCCACGGCGCCGTGACCCAGTTCCAGATTTTGTCTGATGATAGATCGGGTGTTGGTCAATGCCACATCAATAAAAGCCGCAGGGGGGATGGCAGTAAAACCGCTGAGATGATCGGGCTCGAGACTGAGCAAGTGGTAGTCCCGACCGGGCTCAAGATCCCCCAATCCCTGTTGCAGCCGGTTCACCAGATTGGGATTTTCTCGCCACGAGGTTTTGATTTCCAGCATCAGGTGCATTTTCTGTCCGTAGCGTCGGATAACTTCGTCCAGATGGGGAATATCAGGAATGGTACGTCTTAGCTCATCGAAGCGGGTCTCAGCAATGGCCAGTCGCGGATAGCCAAATAGTCGCCCGCAATGGGGATCATGAGAAATCACCGGCTCTCCATCCAGGGTTAGCTGAATATCCAGTTCAATTCCCCAAATACCGCGGTGCAGGCATAGATCAAAAGCGGGCAGGGTATTTTCAACGATGACGCCATCTTTCGTTTTCCCGTGTGCACCCCGATGGGCAACCAGCCTTGTGCACTCAAGATCGGCAGACTTATAACACCCCGGGCTAAGCAGCCAAAGATAGTTAGCCAGCTTGTTTAAGTAGTGAGTGGTATCCGCCATCAATGTTCAGTTAAATACAAAATATAGAAATTCATCATAGCGTAGTAAACAGCAACTACAGAGCCGAAATTGGAATGTGTAAAAACATTGTGTATTCTGATTGTGTATAAGCATTTTCAGGAGAAAAAAATGAATTCCATTGAACCTCTCACAACAGCAAAAAAACGCACTAACCTTTCACTGGACGGTGCGCTTTTGCAGGAAGCAAAACACCTTGGCATAAACATTTCCAATTCTGCAGAGAAAGGGATCGAACAAGCCGTCAGGGAGCGCAAACAAGCGCTGTGGCTGGAAGATAATGTTGAGGCCATTGAAAGCTCTAATGAATTTGTGAACAAGCAGGGTTTGCCTCTGGCTAAGTACAGAAACTTCTGATGGCACGATACGACGTTTACCGCAACCCCCATGGCGCAGGCTATATGCTGGATGTGCAAACCGATCTGCTTTATGGGTTAAACACCCGTGTAGTTGTTCCCCTCTTGCCGGAAGCAGAATCGCCACGACCAGCCAGCCGGCTTAATCCCATTTTTGAGATTCAAGGGCAACAGACGGTGATGGTGACCCAATTTATGGCAGCAGTTCCTGTTACTGAGTTAAAAAAGATTGCAGGCAATCTTGGCGGGCATCACGACCAGATTTCCGAAGCATTGGATATGTTGTTTAAGGGGTTTTAGGTTTCAACAACAACGACCCTTAATCAGTGAAGCTCAGGAGCGAACCACATGGACCAGGCCTATAACAAAGCCTGTTCCATAAGGCTGGATTGTCATAGGCAGTTCTAGCGTTAATATGAGCCGCCGTATGCGGAAATACATGGTGTGAGAGGACGGCGGGAGTGACCCTAGCCTCTACACGGTTCAGGAAAGGAGATTGGGATTATGAACGTGGTTACTCTGGACAATGTAAGAAATATTAAATTAGATACAAAAAGTCCTCCACTCAATAATTTCCAAGCTTTATTTGCTCTACAAAAAGGCCTGAACACGCTTTCACATACAGTAAGACAATGTGAGTTAAATCAGGTTAGCTACAGAGATATCCCACTTAGTAGTATGTTTCATTGGTTTTCAACATCTTCGGTCAACTATCTTAGGCTAGTTGGACTTATAGATATTATGAATAATAACGGGTGGAAATCTGCCGATATTAGTCAGAACAAGAAGAATATAAGGAATCATTGCACTGAATATGTAAAGGAGGTGATTCCGGAGATATACAAGTGGAGAAACAAAGTGTCTGGTCATTTCTCTATAACGGATCCGAGAGAGGAAGATAATCTTGCGTCATTGGAAATATCAATTATGCCACAAACTGCTTGGGTCAAGCCCTATTGGTACGTTGGAATGATGCAATGGCATTCTGGAGGACATAGCTCCGAAATGCCCAAGTGGTCGCTGACAGTTGAATATGAAAAACTGACAAAACGTTGCTTTCCGCACCTGAAGATTAATCCTATTGAAGAGGTACACAAGTAGTTAATCTCGCTTACAAGATCAACGGGTCTTAGTCGTTGAAATAAACTTTATCTGATCGAGACTGAGATTTTAGGGTGGTGAGTCGCAAGCTCGCGGTACCAGGGAGGAGGTTAAGGAATTGAGATATATAAACCTCAGCGTTCTCTTTGCCTCTGTGGTTATTTTTGTTTTTTCTCAAAGGGCGCTGGATGCCCGATGACCGCATTCGGGCATGACCAGAGGTGTGGCCAGATACCGCGTCCCTGCGGCACAGTGTTTAACGTTGGTATCAGACTTTCAGGTAGTCGAGTATGCCTTCGGCGGCTTTGCGGCCCTCGAAGATGGCGGTGACCACCAGATCCGAGCCGCGCACCATATCGCCACCGGAGAAGATTTTTGGGTTAGAGGTCTGAAAGGCAAACTTACCGCCTTCAGGGGCTCTGACCCGTCCCTTTTCATCCAGCACAATGCCATAGTCTGCAAACCAGTTGGCGGGGCTGGGCTGAAAACCGAAGGCGATGATGACCGCATCGGCTTCCAGCACATGCTCGGAACCCGCCACCGGTTCTGGTCTGCGGCGTCCGGCGGCATCCGCGGCGCCGAGCTCGGTTTTGACCAGTTTCACGCCACAGGCATTGCCATCTTCGTCCACGGCCACATCCAGTGGCTGCAGGTTAAATCGAAACTCGACCCCTTCCTCGCGGGCATTTTGCACTTCCCGCCTGGAGCCTGGCATATTCTCTTCGTCCCGGCGGTAGGCGCAGATCACCGATTCGGCGCCCTGACGCACGGCAGTGCGCACGCAATCCATGGCAGTATCGCCGCCGCCTAGGACCACCACCTTTTTACCGCGCATGTCGATAAAATCCGACGGGCTTTGTTCCAGTTTCATCTGGCGGTTGGTGTTGGCAATTAGATAGGGCAAGGCTTCATACACACCGGGGGCATTTTCGTTGTCAAAACCGCCGCGCATATATTTGTACGTGCCCATGCCCAAAAATACGCTGTCGTATTCATCAATGAGTTGCTCAAAGGGAATGTCTTTACCGATTTCGGTGTTGAGTACAAACTCCACGCCCATTTCACTGAAGATTTCCCTGCGCAGTTGCACCACCTCTTTTTCCAGCTTGAAGGCCGGGATGCCAAAGGTCAGCAGGCCGCCAATTTCCGGGTATTTATCAAATACCACCGGCTTCACGCCATTGCGCACCAGAATATCGGCACAGGCCAGTCCGGCCGGTCCGGCGCCGATGATGGCGACTTTCTTGTCGGTTTTAATGACATCGGACATGTCCGGCCGCCAGCCCATCTTAAAGGCGGTGTCGGTAATGTATTTTTCGATTGAGCCAATGGTCACCGCACCGAATTCATCATTCAGGGTGCAGGCGCCCTCGCAAAGTCTGTCCTGGGGACAGACCCGGCCGCACACTTCCGGCAGGCTGTTGGTCTTGTGGCTCAGTTCTGCTGCTTCAAGAATGCGCCCTTCATTGGCCAGATCCAGCCACTGAGGAATGTAATTGTGAACCGGACATTTCCACTCGCAATAGGGGTTGCCACAATCCAGACAGCGGTCCGCCTGACCGGCTACCTGGGTTTCGCTCATGGGTTGATAGATTTCGGCGAACTCCTGACGGCGTACATGAGCCGGTTTTTTGGGAGGATCGATACGCTCGACATCGACAAACTGGTAAACATTCTTTGCCATACTGCTACTCCTCCTTATTGGGCCTGAATGCGTAATTCAGCGGTTGAACGACTGATATGACCCAGCAGGTTCTTCACATCGCTGGTCTTGGGTTTCACCAGACGGAATCGCTTCAGATAGCTGGAAAACTCGCCTAGTATCACCAGTGAGTGCTCACTACCGGTTTCTTCGTAATGTTGGTTAACCAGTCCCCGCAAGTGTTCGGCCAGGATGGGTTTGTCTTCAATATCCAGGGCTTCCACCAGATCGCCGTTAACGCGACGTTCAAAGTCATTGTCCACATCCAGCACATAGGCAAAGCCACCTGTCATGCCGGCACCAAAGTTGACCCCGGTTTTACCGAGAATGGCGACAATGCCCCCGGTCATATATTCACAGGCGTTATCCCCGGTGCCTTCCACGACGGCAATGGCGCCTGAGTTGCGCACGGCAAAACGTTCACCGGCACGTCCGGCCGCAAATAACTTGCCGCCCGTGGCGCCGTACAGGCAGGTATTGCCCATAATGGCACTGTCCTGACTCGAGAAGGACACGCCCAGAGGGGGGTGGATCACCAGCTTGCCGCCGGTCATTCCTTTGCCCACGTAGTCGTTGGCATCCCCCACCAGTCTCATTTCCAGACCGCCGGCATTCCATACACCGAAGCTCTGTCCGGCGGTGCCGGTAAAGTTCAGACGCAGCGGATGGTCTGCCATGCCCTGGTTGCCATGATGACGAGCAATGTAGCCTGAAACCAGCGCGCCAACAGAGCGATCGGTATTGCGAATCAGATAATGCCAGTTGCCACCGGAGGCCTGTTCAACAGCCTGTTGACTGTTGCTGAGGATACGCTGATTGAGCTCGCCCTTATCCAGCGGCGCATTGGTCACCTCTGAGCAAAACAGTCGGGTATGCTCTGCCGCCTGGGGTTTGGCCAGTAGCGGAGACAAATCGAGTCGACTCTGACGAGCGCTGATGCCTTCTATGACCTCCAGTAATTCGGTGCGACCAATTAACTCATCAAGCGTCCTTACGCCCAGAGCAGCCATCCATTCACGCACTTCCTGGGCGATAAACTTAAAGTAATTCATGACCATTTCCGGCAGGCCAATAAAGTAGTTGTCCCGCAGGTTTTCGTCTTGGGTGGCGACACCGGTTGCGCAGTTATTAAGGTGACAGATACGTAAGTACTTACATCCCAACGCCACCATGGGGCCGGTACCAAAGCCAAAGCTCTCTGCACCGAGAATCGCCGCTTTAATCACATCCAGACCGGTTTTAAGGCCCCCATCGGTTTGTACCCGTACTTTATGGCGAAGGCCATTTTCAACCAGGGCTTGCTGGGTTTCAGCCAGGCCCAGTTCCCACGGACACCCGGCGTATTTGACCGAGGTCAGTGGGCTGGCACCGGTACCACCATCGTAGCCGGACACGGTAATCAGATCGGCGTAGGCCTTGGCCACACCGGTGGCGACGGTGCCGACTCCAGGCTCAGAGACGAGTTTTACGGAGATCAGGGCTTGTGGGTTGACCTGCTTGAGGTCAAAAATCAGCTGCGCCAGATCTTCAATCGAATAGATATCGTGGTGCGGTGGCGGCGAGATCAATGTGACACCGGGTACAGAATAGCGGAGCTCGGCAATATACTGATTGACCTTGTCACCAGGTAATTGTCCACCTTCACCGGGCTTGGCACCCTGGGCCACTTTTATCTGGATCACATCGGCATTAACCAGATAGTGTGGCGTCACGCCAAAACGGCCCGAGGCTACCTGTTTAATTTTCGAGTTGCGCTCGGTACCGAAACGTTTGGGATCTTCACCGCCTTCACCAGAGTTGGACTGGCCGCCAAGACGATTCATGGCAATGGCCAGGGCTTCGTGCGCCTCAGGACTCAACGCCCCGATACTCATGGCCGCCGTGTCAAATCTTGGATAGAGGCTTTCTGCGGCCTCCACTTCCTCAATATCAATGGGGTTCTCACTGAGCTTCAGCGCCAGCAGATCCCGTAACTGCGCCACCGGGCGTTCGTTGACCAGCTGGAAGAACACTTTGTAATCTTCATAGTTACCACTGACCACGGCCTTTTGCAGACTGGTGACCACATCCGGGTTATAGGCATGGTATTCACCGTCATGAACGTATTTGAGCAGACCGCCATGAGCGATTTTCTTGCGCTTCAGCCAGGCGATGCGGTTGAGATTAATCACGTCCTGCTCAAAATCATCGAAGTTGGCGCCCTGAATACGACTGGGTACGCCCTGGAAGCACAGCTCCATGACGTCTTTATTGATGCCGATAGCTTCAAACAGTTTGGAGCAACGATAACTGGCCACCGTACTGATGCCCATTTTCGACATGATCTTATACAGGCCTTTATTGATGCCTTTGCGGTAGTTGAGCATGGCCTGCATTGCGGTCATCTGCAGCTCACCGTTATCCACCATTTGCTCAATGGTTTCATAGGCGAGGAAGGGATAGACCGCAGTGGCACCCAGACCGATTAACACGGCGAAATGGTGTGGATCCCTGGCTGATGCCGTCTCAATGACGATATTGGCATCGCAACGAAGTGCTTTTTCCACAAGGCGCCGCTGCACGGCGCCCACGGCCATCGGCGCGGGGATCGGCAGACGGTCGGCTTTGATTTTGCGGTCTGATAACACCACAAACGCCGCGTTTTTCTGTTTTACCAGGTACTCTGCCTCGTCACAGATCCGCTTAATGGCCGCTTTGAGGCCTTCCTCAGGACGATAATTAATATCGATCACTTCAGAGTAATAGTACTCAGGGTCAAACTCTCTCAGCTGCTTCAGATCGGTGTACACCATGATGGGGGATTCAAACAATACCCGATTGGCATAACCGGAGGTTTCGCTGAAGGGGTTCTGCTCGCGCCCGATACAGGTGGCAAGGGACATGACGTGATTTTCGCGCAGGGGATCGATAGGGGGGTTGGTTACCTGTGCAAACTGCTGGCGGAAATAGTCGTAAATGACCCGATGCCGGGAGGAAAGCACCGCCATCGGCGTGTCATCGCCCATGGAGCCTACAGCTTCCTGACCGTCTTTGGCCAGTACCCGCACTACCTGCTGAATTTCTTCATAGCTGTAGTTAAACTGCTTGTGATAGGTGGCCATCATGTCATCGTCAAACATGCGTACGCCAATCTGACTGGCATCACACTCCTGAATGGGTTTGAGACGACGAATATGCTTGTCCAGCCACTCTTTATAAGGGTGACGGGCTTTGAGCTCTTCATCAATTTCGGTCGAACGCCAGACTTTACCGGTGTATATATCTACCGCCAGCATTTCTCCGGGTCCGACCCGCCCTTTTTCAATCACATCTTCCTGCTTGTAGTCCCAGATCCCCACTTCCGAGGCCAGGGTAATCAGACCGTCTTTGGTGATCACATAACGGGCCGGACGCAGACCATTTCTGTCCAGGTTACAGGCCACATGCCGGCCATTGGTCATCACTATGCCCGCCGGACCATCCCAGGGCTCCATGTGCATAGAGTTAAATTCATAAAAGGCCTTGAGATCATCGTCCATGGTCTGGTTATTCTGATACGCAGGCGGCACCAGCAGTCGCATTGCCCGGAACAGATCCATGCCCCCGGCCAGAAATAATTCCAGCATATTGTCTAAGGAGGAAGAATCTGAGCCTTCAAAATTCACAAAAGGTGCGGCATCGTGGAGATCCGGCAGCAACGGGGTGCGAAACTTATAGGTACGGGCTTCAGCCCACTCCCGGTTGCCCCGAATGGTGTTGATTTCACCGTTGTGAGCCAGAAAACGGAACGGTTGCGCCAAAGGCCATTTGGGCAGCGTGTTGGTAGAAAAACGCTGATGGAAAACCGCAATTGCCGACTGCATTCTTTCATCGGCCAGATCCAGGTAAAAGTTAGGCAGGTCTTTCGGCATGACCAGGCCTTTATAAATACTCACCAGATTGGACAGGCAGGCAATATAGAACTCACTGTCTCCTTGAAGACGCTTTTCCGCCCTGCGTCGTGCCATATACAGGCGTCGCTCCATGTCTTTCTTGCGCCAGCCCGGAGGGGCATTCACAAACACCTGCTCAATCTGTGGTAACCCACTTAATGCCAGTTCGCCCAACACAGATGGATCCGTAGGCACAACCCGCCAGCCCACCACTTCCAGGGTTTCTGCCTGAAGCTCTTCATTGAGCACACTGCGGGCCTGTTCAGCCAATGTCTCATCAGGATTGAGGAAAATCATGCCCACTGCGTACTTTTTGCCTAACTTCCAGCTGTTTTCTTCAGCAATGGCACGAAAAAACGCATCAGGCTTTTGCAACAACAGGCCGCAACCATCACCGGTTTTGCCGTCTGCCGCTATGCCACCACGGTGCTGCATGCGATCCAGTGCATGGATGGCGGTCTTAACCAGATGATGGCTGACTTCACCCTGAGTGTGGGCGATCAGACCGAATCCGCAGTTATCCCTCGAATCGTTGGGGCTATATAGTCTCATTCATTATGACTCCTACAGTAAGGGCGTTTTACCTCTGAGACGTTATGCAACAGGAGGCAACGACACTCTAACGACTGGGCAGGGTGATGTTCTTTTTCAGCGGCACAACTGACCCTGTAGAGGGTTTTTGACTTGCGCGCCGTTGTCGTCAGGCAGACCTTTGACAGGTTCTTGTTGTACGGGGCTTACCAGTCTTTCTTCTTACATCAAGTCAGCTTGATGTGACTTCTTTCATCTTTCCGGCGTGCTATCGCAGGTTATTATTCTTGCTTGTCATCTGCCTGAGCAGAGGCGTTTATTCGAATTTTTATGCACTCATCGCGAGCGGCTATAGAACATACCGGCAAAGCGAGCAGAAATCAATGACTACTAAAGTCCAGTGTCGGTATGGATATAACGAAATAATTAAAAAATTAGGATGTAAATGCCAAAATGATTAAAAATAGAGCGAGGTATAGGATTTTACTTTGCTTTATAACTAAATGATCATTGGTCCACAAACCCGTGCCAGCCCTGTTTTTGCATCCTCAAAGGGGAAAATTTGGGTGGTTTTTTAGCATAACTATCAGTACAGATATGGATAATTACCCACTAATGGCGGGTGGCATGTGCGGCGGTGCAACAGAGTTTTCTTTTATCAGCCGCGCTTTTTTAATAGCATTGCCTGCAATCCAATCAGCTAAAGCCGCTTTCGCATGCAGTCAACGTCCTCGCAGAACGACCACTGGGCCATCCGCTTTGCTCAGTTTGTTGCCCGTTTTGGTACAGTCAGAATCAGTATCCTGTTCGTGTTTCTGACCTTGTTGTTTACCATCGCTGGCTCTTACTTTATCCGCATGTACATGACCGGTGAAGTGCACATCGAAGATTTTGTTTCGGCCATTATGCTGACACTGCTGAGTGCCCCCTGGGTGTTATATTTTTTCAGTGAGCTGGTCAATCAGTTACAACAGAGCCGCACCAATCTTAAAGAAGTGGTGGCCCAACTTGAGCGCTTAAGAGAAGAAGATGTGCTGCTTAACCGCGAGTTACAGAACCATGTGCGCCAGCTGAATGTTGAGGTGGAAGAGCGACGCAAGGCACAGGAAGACAGGGAAAAGGTGTTTACTGAGCTGGAGCATGAAATCAGTAAAAAATCAGAACAGGAGCAGCAGGCTCAGCGGTTGTCGACGTTGTTGCGCTCCATTATCGATGCGTCACCGGATTTGATTTATTACCGCAATGAAGAGGGACGCTTTGCCGGTTGTAACCGGGTAGCCGAACAGATGACAGGTAAAACTGAAGCCGAGCTTATCGGGCTGACACCCCACCAGGTCTATGATGAAGAACTGGCCCGTCAGGTGGTGGAGAGTGATCACGAAGTACTGCAGAGCAACGCCGGTATTACCGAAGAGCTTTGGCTGCGCTTTGCCGACGGCCGTAAACGCTACTACGAAATGCGTAAAGTGCCTTTTTTCGATAAAGAAGGTAACCGTCTCGGGTTGCTCGCGTTTGGGCGGGATATCACCGAGCGCAAGCAATCTCAGGTGGCACTGGAGAAAGCCAGTCGGGATAAAACGGCTTTTATCGCCACCATCAGTCACGAGCTGCGTACACCACTCAACGGCATTGTCGGCCTCAGTCGCATGCTCAGAGATACACAGTTAACCGACGAGCAATTTGGCTGGGTCAGTACGATTTATGCCAGTGCCATCACCCTTGGGAATATTTTTAACGATATCATTGACCTGGACAAGCTGGGCCGCGACAAGCTGGAACTGTCTTTAAAAACGGTCAATCTCAAAGATTTCTTCGCTGAGTTGAGCAGTATTATTCAGCTGTTGGTGGCGGACAAAAACCTGAATTTTCAGACCCATATGGATGAGCCCTTGCCCGACTTTGTGGAAGCCGATGGCACACGTTTGCGCCAGGTACTGTGGAACCTGCTGTTCAATGCCGTGAAATTTACCCAAAAAGGCTCTGTCAGTTTTACCATGACCGCTGCGGCGCCCAGGCAAGGGGTCTGTGAAGTGGTGTTCAAGGTGGCAGATACCGGTGTAGGGATACCGGAGTCGGAACTGGATAAGATTTTTGCCATGTACTATCAGGTGCAGCATCCCGATCACCAGAGTGCAACGGGTACTGGCATTGGCCTGGCGATTTGCAAGCAAATGGTCGATCTGATGGGCGGAGAGATCCGGGTCAGCAGTGAAGTGGGCAAGGGCACCTGTTTCAGCGTGATTCTGCCACTTGCTATCAGCACCCGTCCCGCGCAAATGGCTGAAATTAAGGTCAGCGGTCTGAAGATATTGCTGGTGGAGGATATTGAACTCAACGTTATGGTGGCCAAGGCACTACTGGAAAAGCTGGGTCAGACCGTAGAGGTGGCCATGACTGGCCAGCAGGCCCTGGATATGGCGCGACAGCAGCAGTACGATCTGATCCTGCTGGATATTCAGTTGCCTGATATGAACGGTTTTGATGTGGCGTCTAAACTGCACGAAGAAGATCTGGTGGCCGGTACGCCGATCGTTGCACTGACGGCCAATGTAATCAAAGCGCGCCAGGAGTATCTGGATCAGGGCATGGACGATGTAATCTCCAAACCCATTAAGAAGAGCCGGGTTATCGAGATGTTCAATACCTTGTTCTGCGAGAATGAGCCGGTGCCGCAACTGCAGGATAACCCGGCGCAGACTCATGCCGAGTCGGTTCTTGATATGGATATGCTGCAAATGCTGGTCGACACTATCGGCGCAGAAATGCTGAGCACCAGTGTGAATGTGTTTAATCAGAGTATTCCCCAGTATATGGAAATCCTGATGACCAACCTGAGTGCTAAGGACAAAGATGAGGTGTGCTCTCAGGCACACAAAATCAAAGGTGCAGCTGGATCGGTGGGATTGTCGCGGGTGCAGAAAATCGCCAATCAGATCCAGCAGGGTGATCATCCGGCCTGGTGGGAAAATGTCTATGACTGGGTAGAAGAGCTGCAACAGGCGCTGAAACTTGACATGCAGGCATTACATCACTGGTTAGCCGAGCAAAATATTGATGACTGAATCACTCCCGGTTCAGTCTCAGCGCAGTCTTACCGGAGACGGTGAATAAGCCGCCTGCTGGCGCTGCAATCAATATTATCCCAGTCTTACCGCAGTAGCTCGCCAATGCAATGGTTTGCACTGAGGCGCGATGTTCGTCTCCTGTGGACCCGCGATCGTGACCCTTTCACGCCAGTAAAATGGCATAAATGTAAATAAAACGCATACTATTTGCCACACGACACCGATTTTTAACATATTATTCATATTTCTGTTCGCTAACTATTGCAATCGATTGCAATTCGTTCTATTTTTTACCCTGAAGCGTGATTCAAGGCTATTAGTTCGGCGGCTCTGAGAACGAATCGGACTAAGGTTAATCAGTTTAAATACATTTAAATCAATAAGATAACTCGGGGACCAGAAGATGAATACGAGAAAACTTGCCGTGGCACTGGCCATCTCATCCGTATTAGGGACCAATCTCGCACAGCAGGCGGTGGCGCAACAAGACGACAGCACGCAAGAGAACAAAGACTTTGAACAGATTATCGTTACCGGGACCCCGGCAGGGGCCGCGGTGCGCAAAGTGGATGCCAGTTTTGCGGTGACGAACCTCTCTGCGGAGGCTATGAAGAAACTGGCGCCTAAAAGTACCGCCGATCTCTTCAAAGCGGTTCCCGGTGTCTGGGCAGAAAGCTCAGGGGGCGTGTCTGGCGCCAACGTGTTTGTGCGTGGCTTTCCCGGTACCGGTGATGCACCTTTCCTGACCGTGCAAATGGAAGGGGCGCCGTTGTTCCAGCCTCCCACGTTATCCTTTCTGGAAAACTCGACGTTATTTCGTATTGATGAAACGGTGTCTTTTATGGAGGCCTTGCGTGGTGGTCCGAACCCGGTCATCTCTAATGGCCAGCCCGGGCTGACTACCAACTTCCTGCTCAAGGAAGGGGGTGACTACACAGAAGGAACTTTCAAGTACACCACCTCCGATTATGATTTACAGCGGGTTGATGCAGTGATCAGCGGTGCGCTGGCCGATGATTTGTACTATATGGTGGGCGGCTATGTTTCCAGTTCACCGGGGATCCGCGACGCAGGATTCAATTCCGAGAAAGGCCACCAGTTCACTATTAATATCACCAAAGTGCTGGATAACGGCAAAATGAACTTCTACTCCCGGGTGACCGACGATCACGGTGTCTGGTATTTGCCTACACCGCTGGTGGAAGGAGTGGACAACAATTATACCCAAATGGGTACGCTCACCCGTCAGGGAAGCATTCAATATGGTCCTGATGGTACCGAACAAGCTTTTGATTTTGGCGAGGGTCGGGGTTGGGACGGCTCTGTATCCGGCGGTAAGATTCAGCTGGAGTTCGGTGATGGCTGGCAGTTTACCGACCGGTTCAACTACACCAAAGGCGATGCGGATACCTTGGGTCTGGTGCCCCAGGGCGCCCCCACTATGCTGGCAAATGTGGCAGACAATGGCACCAGTGCGATGGGCGCGGTCACCGGTGATACTTACGCCGGTGACACGCTGGTGCAACAGATTGGTCGCTGGGTAGTGCGTAAACAAATTGAATCCTTTACCAATGATCTGGCCCTAGCCAAGCAATTTGATGCGCTGAAATGGACAGTGGGGTTGTACACCTCCAACTTCTCGGCAAACGACTGGTGGTCTATCGGTAACCAGTCCTATCATGTGGTGGCACCGGGTGGTGAGAATCTTACCGGTATCGACTGTAATGATAACGCCGATAGCTGTAGCTGGAATTATGACATCAACTCTACTGGTGATGGTTCGACACGGGCTTTCTATACTGCCTTTGAGTATGCCGTGAGCCAGGATCTGACGCTGGATTTGGGGCTGCGCCGGGAAAACCATAGCATTGACTACACCGTTGATGAGGGCCTCGATGGCGTCATCACCAAAGCCGTACAATATGATGAAGACACGACCTCATGGACCGCCGGTGCTAATTACATGCTGACGGACAACTCCGGTGTATTCTTTCGCGTCAATGACGGCAATAAAATGCCCTACTTTGATGACTTCAGAGATAACTTTGGCTCGTACTCCAATGGCGATGACCTGATCTTCGATGTACAACAATATGAGCTGGGCTACAAACGGGCGGGTGATAATTACAGTGTTTACGCCACGGCCTATTTCAATGAGGTGGAAAGCTCCAATGTGACCCAACCCGGCGCCCCGGCGACGCTGTTTGTTAACGAAGCGCAGGGGATAGAGCTGGATGCTAACTACACCTTCGATATGGGACTCAACCTGAATCTGAATGCCACAGTCCAGGACACGGAAATCAAAGAAAGTGGTAACCCGGCCGAAGTGGGTAATGAGGCGCAGCGTCAGCCAGGCTGGCAATTACGCTTTACCCCCAGCTATGACATCGCCCTGGCCGGTGGTAACTACCTGAACATTTACGGCACCCTGACTACCATGGATGACCGCTGGTCAGATAATGGTAATACCGTGGTGCTGGACGGTTACACCAAAATTGATTTAGGTGCCTACTGGGAGGCGTCAGAAAACCTTAATGTAAGATTGTCAGTGGATAACCTCACCGATAAAGACGGTCTTACAGAGGGTGACCCGCGTAACCCTGCGGCGCCCAATGGCCGCTATATTATGCCGCGCTCAGTGAAGCTGAGTATTGGTTATAATTTTTAAAAATCAGGGGATCCTCTGAAGAGAACACTGACCGGCGCTGCCGGTCAGTTTTTCGTTCAATGGTACCGGGCAATTTGCTAGTCTAGACACATCCCTCACTCATCTGTTCAATTCAATGTCCGAAAAAATGGCGAAAAGCATTGCCGATATTGCCCGCATCGTCGGGGTTTCTGAATCCACCGTATCCCGGGCCCTGAATGATAACCCTCTGATCGCCGAAAAAACCCGTCGCAAGATTCAACAGGTAGCACGGGATCATAACTTTAAAATTAATGCCAAGGCGCGCGCGCTGAGGACTCAGAAAACCAATGTCATCGCTGTTGTGGTGCTGTTTAAAGAGCGCACGGAGCGCGGTATATCCGATCCGTTTTTACTGGACATTCTGGGCGCCATTGCCGATGAACTGACCCTGCACGGGTATGACATGCTCTTGTCTAATACCCGCACCGCCTCTGATGATTGGCGTGATTATTACTTTGATTCCAAGCGTGCCGATGGGTTGATTGTGATTGGTCAGGGTGAACACGATAAACGGATTGATCGCCTGGCCACCGAAGACCTGCCCTTTGCGGTGTGGGGGGCCGCGCTGCCCGATAGCCAGTATTGTACGGTGGGCAGTGACAATAAAATGGGCGCCTATCTGGCCGTGACTCACCTGTTGAATCAGGGCTGTGAGCGTATCGCGTTTTTCGGTGACATTGCCCACAGTGAGATGGAGCAGCGCTGGCAGGGCTATTGTCTGGCATTACAACAAGCCGGCAAAACCATCGATGAGTCATTGCGTTATGCCACTGACTTTACCAGTGAATCAGGCTATTCCAGCGCCAACCGAATGCTTAAACAGCAGCCTTTTGATATTGATGGTTTGTTTGCGGTGTCTGATGTGATTGCGCTCGGGGCGATGAAAAAACTGGTGGAGTCGGAACTGACCATCCCGCAAGACATTGCCGTGGTGGGGTTTGACGATGTGGCCATGTCGATGTTTTGTCACCCCTCATTGACCACCATTCGCCAACAGACCATGGAGGGAGGAAAGCTTCTGGTGAATAAGGTACTGGATAAACTGGCCGGTAAACCCGCGCGCTCTCAGGTGTTGGACGTACAGCTGATTGTCAGGGAATCCAGCCGCAAAGCACACTGATACGGCCCATGAGCGGACAATACCAGTACTGGGATGATGACAGCCGCTATTCTGTGTGGCCCAAAACGCTGAACGCGGTGCCATAGACCTGATTATAATACCCCACCAGTTGCTGGTGGATGTCCTCATCAAACCATTGCAGGTGGGTGTCCAGGTAGTCACGTTCACGGGACAGCGCACGAATGCGCGCAGAGATGGCCTCAATGGCCTGCTGGCCCTGTTCGGAACGGGAACACAGCACATAACCACTGATATATTCAGGCGTTTCTCTGATACGTACCGGGGTGATTGCTGGCGCCTCGGAGAAGGGCTGACTGTAATGCTTAAACACATTAGGAAACTCAAAAATGCCATCAACCCGACCCGTCATCAGCATGGACACCACCCCCGAACCCATATCTGAGCCGCTGCGTTGCCAGATATTACTTTGCCACCTGGGATTTTTTAAGGCCTGATCCAGTTCATTGCCGTACGAACGGCCCTGCATAATGCCAATTCGCAGCTGAGGGAGCTGTTGCATTAATTGGTTAAAGTCGGGCAGCGCGGTGGTGTCATCATGTAAAGACAGTTTTTTGGCGATGTCTTCACGTAAATACAGGCGCAGACCCGGCACCACAACTTGTGGAAGGGCGCTGGCCAGACTGAAGCGTTGACGTTCGGGGCTGTAAATTTTATCGCCTACACAGACATTGGCGTCGGTTTGCAGTCGCTTGAGTCCCCGTTTTGGATGAGTCTTTTCTACCTCAAACGGCACCTCTTCCAGCCCGCTGAGGATCATCTGCTGGGTTTGCTCGTCCATGCTGATCGCTTTTTCAAAGTTAGGATCGTATTCCGCCAGCCACACCATGGGCGCAGCGCTCACCGGCAAGGTGATAAAGGCAAGAACAAGCAAAAAACGAAAAGCGGGCATACAGTACCTGTATAAAAATCGGTCGAGCATCCTAGTGAAGTCTCCCCGATTATACAAGTTACGAGCACTTTTTTGTGACAATCTTACTTTACAGTTGCCGGAGTATTGCGGTGACTTCCAGCTCGCCAATATGGGCATAGACTTTTTCCGCCTGACTCAACACTGTTTTGTCACCGATGCCAACGGCAACCATCCCCGCATCGATAATGGCCTGCAAACCTGCAAGGGAGTCTTCAATACCCACACATTGCGCCGGCGCCACATTCAGCGCCTCGGCCACGGTCAGAAAAATCTCCGGGGCGGGTTTGCCCTGTTTTATCTGACTGGCGTCGGCCACATAGTCGAACGCCTCACTGATGCCAATGCGCTGTAACACCAGCTGTGCATTTTTACTGGATGACGCAAGACCAATGGCAATGTCATGGGCGCGTAACTGTTCAAACAATTCGGTAACACCGTCAAAGCGGTCGGCTTCGGTCATATGGGCAATGAGCTGGCGATAGTGGACGTTCTTCTTGTCCGCCAGTTGTTGAACCTTGTGTTGCGACAAAGAGAGCCCGCCTTTTTGCAGAATAAAGTGCAGTGAACCCATGCGATCCACGCCTTTGAGCTGTTCGTTGTCTTCGCGGGTAAAGGGCACACCAAGCTCATCAGCCAGGGCTTTCCACGCTAAAAAGTGATACTCGGCGGTGTCGGTGAGGACGCCGTCCAGGTCAAAAATACATGCCTTGATTGTCACAACAAAGCCTCCGTTTTTAGCTCTACACTGACCGGTTGCTGTGGCTGTAGCATCACAGGGTGCCGATGATGGAAAATGCGCAGAGGTTCCCCCTGCAATAACTCATAGCGCACCTGTTTATTCTCCACCCGCACTTTCAGGCGTCTGCCCAGGCAATGGAGATGGAAACTGAACGCAGTCCAGTGCGCTGGCAGGTGGGGAGCAAAATGCAACTGTTGATGGCGAATACGCAGCCCACCAAACCCGTTCACGATACCCATCCAGGAGCCCGCCATACAGGCGGTATGAATGCCGTATTCGGTATTGCCATGGCGATTATCGATGTCCATGCGCACCGTATCTTTGAAGAACTCATAGGCCCGCGCATACTCGCCGATCTCGGCAAATTCGATACTGTGTATACAGCTCGATAGTGTCGAGTCGTGCGTGGTCAGGGGCTCGTAGTAGGCCAGATTGCGTTTTTTCAGATCTTTGGAAAATGCCTCATCCAACAAATACATCGCCAGAATCACATCTGCCTGTTTGAGTACCTGATGGCGGTAGATCACCAGCGGGTGATAGTGCAGCAGCAAGGGATAGTGCTGTGCCGGGGTGCTGGCAAAATCCCACGGCTTCTTGTCTAAAAAGCTGTCGTCCTGCTTGTTGATCCCAAGATCATCATCATAAGGCAGATACATCTTCTCTGCGGCCTGCTGCCAGTCGTTTATCTCTTCTGCTTGCAGATTCAGCTGTTTGCAAAGACGGTCAAATACCACAGGCACCTGGTTTTTGAGCTTGTCTGCCACATCAACGGCAAAGCGCAGATGGGATCGGGCCATGGCATTGGTATAAAAGTTATTATTCACAATGGCGGTGTATTCATCCGGTCCGGTCACCCCGTCGATACAAAATGCTCCCCCGTTGCGTGGGTTGAAATGCCCCAGATCCAGCCACAGGCGGGCCGTCTCAAACAACATCTCAGCACCAAAATCGCGAATAAACGCCCAGTCGCCACTGGCCTGATAATAGTGACGGATGGCGTGAGCGATGGCGGCATTAATATGATACTGAGCGGTGCCCGCCGGGAAGAAGGCTGAGCATTCATCCCCGCCGATGGTGCGCCAGGGGTAAAGAGCCCCTTTTTTATGTGACATCTCACGGGCCCGTTTACGGGCACCGTCCAGAGTATGGTAACGGTACTCCAGACACTTGCGGGCGATGTCCGGGTTGGTGGCCGAGAGAAATGACAGGATATAGATCTCCGTATCCCAGAAGTAATGGCCATCGTAACCGTGGCCGGTCAGGCCTTTTGCTCCCATGTTGCTGTGCCCGTCTTTGCCTGCCGACATAAACAAATGCAGCAGATTAAAACGGATCCCCTGTTGCAGTGGCGCATCCCCTTCGATTTCCACATCACTGGATTGCCAGAAATCACTCACTTTGCTGTGGTGCACATCAAGCAGAGACTGCCAGCCTTGCCCGAGGATATCCTGCATGGTCTGTTGTTGCTGCACAGCCATGTCGGCCAGATCGCCCTGGCGACGATGATGATATAAAACGTACTTTTCGACGATCAGGGTTTCGCCCTGTTTAAGCTCAAATTCATAGGTCAGGGCAGGGCATTTCTCGCTGCGCTCAAAGCTGACCGACACCGGGCTTTGGGAAAAATGATGATCAACCAGGGTGCTGATAACAAAGGTACTGTCTTTCACCTGGTGTTGTAACAGCAGTTGGTTCTCCTCAACGGCAACCCGGTGCAGATTCAGGCTGTCCGCCATATTCAACTGGCCAGCGCGGGGATCTGTTTTGTCAGCACTGAATCCATAGTCGGCATCCAGGGCGGAGTTAAGCATGATGCGGCCGGAAAAATTGTCCGCGGTGATATAGGTGCGCAGCGCCAGCAGGTTCGGCGTGGCCAATGAAGCAAAGCGACGGCTGGTGAGGGTAATCTGCTTGCCGGATTGACTCTGCCAGCGCATGTCGCGGTTAAAGGTGGCATCTTTAAAGTTGAGCCAACGCCGAGAACTGCTGGCGTGGTGGGATCCGATCCGCTCGCCTTCCAGACTAAACTGCATGGCTTTGCCATTAGGAACCTGCAGCATTTTCTGGTTGTGACTGGCATAGCCGTAAGCCACCTCACCATAAGTGATCGGTTCACTGTGATATACCCCATTGAGATAGGTCCCTTCACAGCTGACGTCTTCTTCCGGGCTGCCTTCTTCTAAGGTACCTCGGGTGCCCAGATAGCCATTAGCCAGCGCGAATAGGGTTTCTTCCAACAAGGTGTTGCTGTTGTCATGCTGCTCGCTTGCCAGTTGCCAGGCATCGGCCGCAAACAAGGGGGATGAACCTTTTGGTTGCATGGGCTGACTGTCCTCTTCTGATAAATATCTGAGACAAGGATAAGAGTATTTACAAAATAATGCAATCGATTGCAATTATGTTAATTTAAGGTAAACTCTTCTCTGAACTGTTAGCCTTTCACAAACGCATTGCGTGACGTCCTTTGCACTGGCCGGGGCAACAGCTGACTCCTTGGATTAACACAGGTAGCTATTTATGATTGCCAATCGCGTCAGGGTTAAATACTCACTTTTTCTTACCTATTTCGTTTTCGCTATTCTGCTCAATAGTGTGGGCACAGTGATTCTGCAGGTGATTAACAGCTACGGCGTGAGTAAAGAGGCGGCCAGTGTTCTGGAAGGATTCAAAGATCTGCCCATTGCCTTTGTTTCCTTTGTGTTTGCGGCCTATCTGCCTCGTTTCGGCTATCGTCGAGCCATGTTAATCGGTACTGCGATTGTCACGCTGGCTTGTCTGATGATGCCACTGGTGCCGCAATTCTGGATGAGTAAGCTGCTTTTTCTGGCAGTGGGGTCTGCATTCGGTCTGGTTAAAGTCTCGCTGTATTCCACTGTCGGTCTGATCACCGATGATCGCCAGCAACATGCCTCTGTGATGAATACCATCGAAGGGCTGTTTATGGTGGGTGTCCTGTCCGGCTACTGGCTGTTTAGTGCCTTTATCGATGGCAGCAACCCGGACTCGTTACAATGGCTGAATGTTTACTGGTGGCTGGCTGCATTGGGGGCGGCTAATTTTTTGATGATTTTGTTTACGCCCTATGCGAATCCGGTACCTGCCAAACAGAGTCGCTCGGTGGATGAGTTTGTGGCCATGCTGAAGCTGGCCCTCAAGCCGCTGGCACTGGTGTTTATCCTGTCGGCGTTTTTATACGTGCTGATTGAGCAGGGTATTGGTACATGGCTACCGACCTTCAATAACGAAGTGCTGCACCTGCCCGCAGATATGAGTGTGCAGGCCACCAGTATCTTTGCCGCCTGTCTGGCGATTGGTCGACTCGGCGCAGGGCAACTGATGCGTTTTATCAGTTGGTATCCACTGCTGAATATTTGTCTGCTGGCCATGGCCGTTTTGATTTTGGTGTCGATGCCACTGGCCAGTCTGGCTGAAGTGAATCCCGATGTGAGCTGGGCGAGTGCACCGGTTGCCGCCTTTTTGTTTCCATTGATTGGACTCTTTATGGCGCCCATCTATCCGGCGATTAATTCCATTATGTTGTCGTCATTGCCCAAGGTGCAGCACTCGGCGATGACCGGCTTGATCGTGATTTTCTCTGCTTTGGGGGGCACCACCGGGTCAGTGATTACCGGACTGGTGTTTGGCCGCTTCGATGGGCAAAGCGCCTTTTATTTCTCGCTGCTGCCCATCGTTGCTATCACCTTCACGCTGTATTTCTTCTGGAGATGGAGCACCAAGGGCGATACGGTTACATCAACATCAGCGTAGCGCTGCCCAGGAAAGCAAAAATCCCCACAACATCGGTGATGGTGGTAAGGATCACCCCGCCGGCGAGGGCCGGATCGATTTTCATCTTTTTAATCAACAGGGGCAGGGTGGCACCCGCGAGACCGGCGGCCACCATATTGATCATCATGGCAAAGGCAATGACTCCGCCCAGCATGAGATCGTCTTTCCAAAGTGCCACTACGCCGGCGATCAATACTGCCCAGATCACACCATTGAGGGCCCCGACCGCCAGCTCTTTACCAATCAACCAGCGGCTGTTGCCACCGCTGACATGACCGAGCGCCATACCGCGGATCACCAGAGTCAGGGTCTGACTGCCGGCCACGCCCCCCATGCTTGGCACGATAGTATTGAGGATCGCCAGCACCGCGAGCTGACTTAAGGTTTCCTCGAACATATCACTGACCATGGCCGCCAGCAGTGCGGTGAGCAGGTTGACACCCAGCCAGATAGAGCGTTTCTGGGTACTTTTTAGCACCGGTGCAAAGGTATCTTCTTCATCATCCAGACCGGCCATACTCATCATGCTATGTTCAGCCTCTTCGCGGATAATGTCGACCACGTCATCGATGGTGATCCGGCCAAGCAGATGACGCTCTTTGTCGATTACCGGCGCCGAAACCCAGTTATAGCGTTCGAACATTTTGGCGACTTCGCCTTCTGGCATATCGGCGGGAATGGCTTCGGCTTCCTCATCCATTAGCTCTTCCACCGTCATATCGGCAGTGGCGGTAAGCAGGCGCACAACCGGCACCAGGCCGATTAATTTGTCATGGCGATTGACCACATAGAAGGCATCGGTGTCTTCGGGGATCTCACCTTTCAAGCGTAAGTAGCGAAGAATGACATCTACCGTTACCTCGGGTCTTAAGGTAATGGTATCGGTGTTCATGATTGAACCGGCGGTGTCCTCGCCAAATGATAAGGCTTGTTCTGCCCGCTGCCGGTCCTGCTCGTCCATGGAGCGCAGCACTTCCTGGAAAATGGCATCCGGCAGGCCCCGCAGCAATTCGGCGAGATCATCGGTATCCATGTCTTCGAGGGCATCGGCGAGTTTTTCCGGCATCATCTGGCGGATAATGCCGTTACGCACGTCTTCGGAGAGTTCTTCGAGGATATCGCCGTGGAATTCCGGGTCGATCAGTTGCCATAACACAGCCCGGCTTTTCGCCGGTGTAGACTCAAGCAAAAATGCCACATCGGGTGCCGGCATATGGTGCAGCATTTTGCGCACATGCACGTACATACCGCTGCTCAGGGCATTATTAATGGTCTGAAGCTGTTGGTAAGGAGACTGGCTCTCGAAGGCTTGTTCCATGATCCCTTATGCAACTTATTGATTTTCTGTTGATAGTTTAGTGGATGTCGCCCTTTAGATCAGTAGTTATCTTGGCTACAGCACATTTAAGTATCAGGCCAGACAGGGTTTTGACCCCGGCGCATTTTTGCATCGGTGCTCTAGAGTGGGAGATGCAGGCGCTCCACTATCACGCTACGGCTTAGGATATAAACCGTTATCCGGGCTACGGGTGGCATCATAACTGGCCAGTAACAGGGCGCGAATCTTATCGCAGGGTCTCACGGCCAGCCAATGCATCTAAAGTCTGATTGGTTATTTGCCTTCAGTAACGGTAAAGTCAGCGCAAAATCTTCAACACCAACAGGCTGACATGGAAAACTTTTTTCTTGTCCTGATCTATCTGCTGGTTGGCACCCAGCTGCGCCGGGTCAGACAGTTTCCGGCCGAAACCGGCATTGTGCTCAACCAGTATGTGCTGTATGTGGCACTGCCGGCGCTGGTACTGCAAAAAATGCCGTTGCTGACCTTTTCGACACAACTGTGGATGCCTGCGGTGCTGCCCTGGGTGCTGCTGCTGGGAACCGCGGCGGCGGTGCTGTTGGCGGGCAGATTGCTGCGCTGGGAACGCAATGTGATTGGGGCGCTGCTGGTAGTGTTACCGCTTGGCAATACCTCCTTTTTGGGCTTTCCCATGGTGGAAGCCTTTTATGGTGATCAAGGACTGCCCTTTGCCATTATTTACGACCAGGCGGGCTCATTCCTGGCGCTGGCTACCTACTCCACCATTCTCGCCGCCTGGTTTAATCCTGCTACGGACAAACCCACAGGCAAACAGATTGTGGCCAAGGTATTACTGTTCCCGGCTTTTATTGCCATGTTGCTGGGCCTGGCGTTGAAAGGATGGAGCTACCCACCCTTTATGAATTTACTGCTGGATTCGCTGGCTTCCACATTGGTGCCGGTGGTGATGATCGCCGTGGGCTTTCAGTTTCGTCTGCAGCTAGATGGCGGACAGAAAGCCCCTCTGATGTTTGCGCTGGCATTTAAACTGCTGCTGATGCCGGCGATGGCGCTGGGGCTATTATGGCTGTTTGAACCGCAGCCGCTGTTGCTGCAGGTGTCAGTATTTGAGGCGGCTATGCCGCCAATGGTGTCTGCAGGTGCGCTGGCTATCGGTGCGGCACTGGCACCGCGTTTTGTTGCTGCCCTGATCGGTGCCGGTCTGTTTTGCAGTTTTCTCACCTTACCATTTTGGTACTGGCTGCTTCAGCAATGGGGATAGGCTACAATGCCGCACTTTGAATCCACGGGAAACCGCTGTGAGTGAAAGCAAACTGATCAGGCTAAACAAATTTATCAGTGACTCGGGCTATTGTTCGCGCCGTGAGGCGGACAAACTGATTGAAAAGGGCGTGGTGACCATCAATGGCAAGGTGCCGGAGCTGGGCACCAAGGTCGCCCCCGGCGACAGCGTTGAGGTCCATGGTAAGGCCATTGGCAGCAGTGCCGCCGACAAATCAGACCGCGTGTATATTGCCTATCATAAGCCGCCGGGCATCATCAGTACCACGGAGCGCAATGTGCGCGGCAACATTGTTGATGCGATTAATCATCCCCAGCGTATTTTCCCGATTGGCCGGTTGGACAAAGATTCTGAAGGGCTGATTCTGCTCACCACAGACGGCGATATCGTGAATAAGATCCTGCGCGCCGGCAATCGTCATGAGAAAGAATATATTGTCACGGTGAATCAGCCGGTGAGTGAGCGTTTTGTGCGCCAGATGAGCAAAGGGGTGCCGATTCTGGGCACCGTGACGCAGCCCTGCAAGGTGATACCGCAAAGCCGTTTCGTGTTTAAGATTATCCTCACCCAGGGACTTAACCGTCAGATCCGGCGCATGTGCGAATTTCTCGGTTATGAAGTGACACGACTCAAGCGGGTGAGGATTATGGATATTAGTCTGGGCAATCTTAAGGCCGGGAAGTGGCGTAATTTGACGGACCAGGAAATGGCCCGTATCAATGACGCCGTGCAGCATTCTAAAAAAACCGCAGACGGCGCAGAGTGATATGCGCCATTCTCTTATTACGTTATCCATTTTTGGCATCACACGTCGGTTCAGGATGTGCTGTGCTCTTCTTTTAAGGAACCTCCCATGTTGTTAAACGACGTTCTGCGCCGCCTGCGTTTTGCTCTGAGTCTGGACAATACCGCGACCATCAATGTATTCCGGCTGGTGGATTACTCTCTGGAAGAAGACTATTTGTTGAATATGATGCGTCGCGAAGATGAAGCGGGGTTTCTACCCTGCCGCGATAAAATACTGGCCCTGTTCCTGGATGGATTGATCATTAAACATCGCGGTCAGCGCGAAGGGGCCGCGCCTGTGCCTTTAAAAGCCGGTGAGCGACTCAGTAACAACGATATTTTGCGCAAGATAAAGATTGCCATGAACTATCAGCAAGAAGACATGATGAAGATCTTGAAGGCGGGTGGCCTGGTGGTGGGGAAAAGTGAACTAACGGCACTGTTCAGAAAGCCGGGTCATCGCAGTTATCGCGAGTGTGGTGATCAGCTACTGCGCAACTTCTTACAGGGAATGGTACAGATCAACCGCCCCGATGCTAGGTCAAAAGCCGCGCCCGATGCGACCTAACCTTTTTGGACGCTACCCTTTTAGGGGCTGTAATAAAAAAACGCCGGTATTAACCGGCGTTTTTGATCAGTGGTTGAATAGCAGCGACGTTACTCGGTGTCGGATTGCTGTTGCTTCACGTGTTTTTCCAGCCACCTGTCCTGCTCCCAGAGCAGATGCAGAATGCTTTCTTTGGCACGATAGCCATGGGACTCTTTGGGCAGCATCACCAGTCTTGCGGTTGCCCCCAGGCCCTTGAGCGCATTGAAGTAACGCTCGCTCTGCATGGGGTAGGTACCACTGTTGTTGTCGGCCTCACCGTGGATCAGCAATAGCGGGCTGTCCATTTTATCCGCATGCATAAAGGGCGACATACGATAGTAAACCTCCGGTGCATCCCAGTAAGAGCGCTCTTCTGACTGGAAGCCAAAGGGTGTCAGCGTACGGTTATAGGCCCCGCTTCTGGCAATACCGGCGGCAAACAGGTCCGAGTGCGACAGCAGGTTAGCCACCATAAAGGCGCCATAGCTGTGTCCGCCCACCGCAACCCGGTCGGGATCGATCAGACCGCGCTTATCCAGCGTGTCGATGGCCGCTTTGGCGTTGGCCACCAACTGCTTACGGAAGCTGTCATTGGGCTCTTCTTCCCCTTCACCCACAATGGGGAAGGCCGCGTCATCGAGGACCACATAGCCCTTGGTGACCCAGTAAATCGGCGAGCCCCAGAAGGGGTAGGTAAACTCATTGGGGTTTTGCGTATTTTGCGACGCGCTGTCCTGATCCTTGTATTCACGGGGGTAGGCCCACAGGATCATGGGGTAGCGTTTACCTTCTTCGTAGTCGGTAGGCAGGTACAAGGTGCCGCTCAGATCCAGTCCATCTTCACGCTGATAGTTAACCACTTCTTTATGCACATTCTGGATGGCCTTGAAAGGGTTCTCGAAGTCGGTGATCTGATCCAGCTCACCGCTGGTGATATCCCTGAAATAGCGGTTCGGGTAAGCATTCTTAGACTCGATGCTGACCGTTAACCGGCCTTTTTCCGGATCATAGTCATCCAGCTCTTCGAGGCGATCAGTATAGTCAGACTGATACAGACGGGCGGTTTCCTGCGACCCTAAGTCGAGGCTGTCGAGAAACGGAAACTGGCCTTCGTCGCTAAAGCCATCACCCAGCAGGAATACCTTGTTGTCTTTAAGGGCCAATACCGACTTTCCGTATTGATTGCGACGGGTAACAAAGCTACCGGGATCGTTATAAGCATCCTGGTAGTTGCGATCCTGCAATACCACCGGTTGTTGTGCATTGTCAGCCGGGTTAAACAGGTAGGCTTTGGTGTTACGGGTATTCCACCAGTAATCCTGGGCAATGGCATTTTCGTCATCACCCCAGTTAATGCGGTAGTAACGATTGACCAGCTTCAGCAGTGCGCGTGGCTTCCCATCAAAAGGTGCGGTCAGCGCAAATACCTGATCGCGGTGCTCAACTTCGTTGGCCGGATCGCCGCCATCCAGCGCCTCGACATACACCAGTGTGGCGGGCTTGTCATTACGCCACTGAACAGCGCGTTTACCCTCACGCACGGCCATAAAGCCTTTGGGCAAATCTTCAATCAGCGGCACCGAGACAATCTCTTTAACCTTTTTACCCTTGGCGCTGTACACCGTCGTCGTGGAGGGGAATCGGTTATACTGCACCAGATAGCTGAAAGGCTTGCTGTACTGGGTTACCAGCACATAACGGCCATCGGGCGATACGCTGACATCCCCATACATGGCGGCCTTCAGCCAGGGCGTTTGCTTGCCATCTAACGACACCTTCACCAGTTCTGAACGGGTCAGCTGTTCAAAATTAAATTCGTCGTTCTTGTTTTTGAGCAGGTCCTGATAGGTGCGGTTCTGCGCCTTTTTACCGTCACTGACAGAGACGGTGGGGCCGCTTGGCGTGGCGGACTTGGCGTCAATCAGCGGCTTGCGGTCGCCGGGCACCACTTTAACCAGCAGTGACTGACCGTCGGCAAACCAACTGACAGCATCACCCATATTGGCGTTAATATTGGGCTTGGTCAGGCGCTTTGCTTCAGCTTTCTCAATATCTACAACCCAAAGTTCAACACCTTCTGGTGTTTTATGGGTCATCGCCAGGTGTGACTGATCGGGTGACCAGGCGAAATTGGTTAACCGGGGATTTTCCGGTAAGCCTTTTATCTCCAGCGTTTGATTGCTGTCTATGCGTCTTATTTTCAGATCGTTGTAAAAGTTGACCCGGCTACCGATATTGGTCTTGGGATCAATACGCAGGCCCCCCAGGCGCAGCTCTTCTTCAGAGAGTTCCTCAATGGTCTTAAAGCTGTCACGGTAGAGCATGATGGCCTGATCCTGGGCCTCATTCATCAGGAAGTAGGGGGCCCGTTTCACGTCCACCAGTTGCAGGATTTCTTCCGAGGGCTTCTGGTATTCTAGCGCCGCATTTGCCGAAAGCGGTGCCCCCATCATCATTAGCAGGGCGCTGGCCCCGAGGCCAAACCAGGTTTTTCGCATGAGTTGTCCTTTCATCATTATTGTTTTCCACATTGTTACTAAGGGATAACACAGGGTGCCGGCAGGCCAGAGGCATTGCTCCGCCTGAGTGCACGGGCACCGTGCAAATCAACCCGAAAGGGTACTGTTTTTTTACGTGAAAGGGGGCGAGTGAGAGCAAAAAAAAGTGTTAATGAATGTAAACGCAGAGACACAATACGCGGGCGTTGTCTGCGGTATTACTGCTATACGAAAGTTTGGCTTTAAATCAGGGGAAGCGGGCTTTTTGTGACGTTAGGCGGTGCAGAGATGGGGCAAGGGTATTACTCAGATCTAGAGCGCTAGGCTCTTTACTTTTATCCCCTGTTTCTTCTCTTACTGTTCTTCGTTAAATTTCTTTTGAATCAGTTGTTCAACGGCATCCATGGCGGCCTGGGCGTCTTTGCCTTCGCTGATCACCCTGACTTCCTTGCCCATGCTGCTTTCCAGCATCATCAGGCCCAGCACACTGGTGGCGGAGGCGGATTTGTCGCCCTGATGCAGGGTGACTTCGGCGTCAAACTGATTGGCCAGTTTGGCCAGTTGGGTGGCGGCCCGGGCATGGAGACCGAGCTTATTTTGAATCAGCAGAATTTTTTCCAGCTTTGGTGTACTCATTCGCGGCTTAGCTCCCGATGACGAATCTGCACATCCGGGTGCACCGCCTTAAAGGTTCTGGCCAGGCTCTCTGCCACATACACGGAGCGGTGCTGCCCGCCGGTACAGCCGATGGCGATGGTTACATAACTGCGGTTGTTGCGCTCAAGGTGCGGTAACCAGGTGGAAATCAGGTTCTGAATCTGCCAGATAAACTTGGTCACAATGGCCTGTGAACCCAAAAAGCTCTCTACCTGTGGGTCCAGCCCGGTCAGGTGCTTAAGGTCGGGCTCCCAATGGGGGTTAGGTAAAAAACGCGCATCGAACACATAATCGGCATCTTTGGGAATACCATGCTTAAAGCCAAAGGATTCAAACACCAGCACCAGGCGGGAGCTTTTCTTACCCAGAATGCGTTCTCGTACCAGTTCAGCCAGTTGGTGTACGGATAACTCGCCGGTATCAATAAAAAGGTCGGCGCGCTCGGCAATGGGGGCCAGCAGGGTGGCCTCAGACTGAATGGCGTCGGTAAGGGATTTGCTGCGTTTGGATAAGGGGTGCAGGCGACGGGTCTCGCTGAAACGTTTGATCAGCACATCGTCACTGGCATCCAGATACAGAATCATCAGCTCCCAGTTAGACGGCAGGTAATCGAGAATTTCTACCAGCTCTTCCGGATCTTTGGGCAGATTACGCACGTCAATGCTCACGGCTACCTGATCGTACTCATCCACCACCGTGTGAGTGAGGGTGGGGAGCAGATTGACCGGAATATTATCTACACAGTAGTAGCCCAGATCCTCCAGTGAGCGAAGCACAATGGATTTGCCGGAACCGGACCGGCCACTGATGATAATGAGTTTCACACAATAGCCTCGTAAAGTTCCTGATTGGTTTTCGCGTGGCGTAAGCGTTTAACCACGTCCTTGTCGTTGAGTTTGGCGGCAATGGTGGCGAGTGTCTGTAAATGCCCCTGTGCCTGTTCTTCGGGGACTAAAATGGCAAAGAAAATATCTACCGGTTGATTGTCGATGGCATCGTAAGCCACCGGCCCATCACTGGTAATCAGCACGGCCATGACTTTTTCCAGGCCGGCCAGGCGACCATGGGGAATGGCAATACCGTTGCCAATGCCTGTGCTGCCCATTTTTTCACGACACAGCAGGCTGGTGAGAATAGGATCGAGCTCAATTTCGGGCAGATGTTTATCGGCCACGTCACTGATGGTCTCAAAAATTCGTTTTTTACTGGTGCCCTGAACTGCACAGAGCGTGCAGTCAGGGGTAAGGATGTCTTTAATTTCCATGCGGCGTCTGTTTAGTGTCGCTTCATTTTTTCTTTATGCTTGATCACCTGCCTGTCGAGCTTGTCAATCAGGCCGTCGATAGCGGCATACATGTCGGTATGTTCGGCCGTGGCAAAGACCTCAGCGCCATGCAGGTGCAGGGTGGCCTCAGCCTTCTGATTAAGCTTTTCGACATTCAGTATCACGTGCACATTGTTAATGTGATCGAAGTGTCGCTCCAACTTGGTAAATTTTGTATCAACATAGTCCCGAAGAGAGTCGGTAATTTCAACGTGGTGTCCAGTAAGGTTGATTTGCATAATGCCTCTTCCTCTTGTTGGCCTATAACAGGCTTTTGCGTTGGTTGGACGGGGGAATCGACAGAGATTCCCGGTATTTTGCTATTGTTCGCCGGGCAACTTTAATGCCTTGCTCGGCAAGCAAATCTGCAATCTTGCTATCGCTTAAGGGTTTCGCCGGTTTTTCTGCGGCGACCAGCTTCTTAATCAGTGCACGGATGGCGGTCGAGGAGCACTCACCGCCAGTGTCGGTGGCAACGTGACTGGAGAAAAAGTATTTCAGTTCAAAAATGCCCCGTGGCGTATGCATATATTTTTGCGTGGTCACCCGGGAAATGGTTGACTCATGCATGTCCACCATTTCGGCCACATCATTGAGCACCATGGGTTTCATGGCTTCGGGGCCATACTCAAAGAAGCCCTGTTGTTGCTGCACAATGCAGTTCGCCACTTTGAGCAAGGTGTCATTACGACTTTCCAGGCTCTTGATAAACCACTTAGCTTCCTGCATGTGTGAGCGGATAAACTGACTGTCACTGGCATTTTTAGTGCTGCGGCTCATGGCGGCATATTGCTGATTAATGCTCAGTTTGGGTAAGCTGTCGGGGTTGAGTTCCACCACCCAGCGACCGTTTTTCTTGGCCACCGACACATCGGGGATCACATACTCCGGCTCACTGGTGGCAATGGCACTGCCGGGTCTGGGATTGAGGGTCTGCAACAGGCGCAAGGCCTCGCGCAACTCATCCTCTTTGAGACGGGCTTTGCGCATCAGGGTGCGATAGTCTTTGCTGGCCAGTAAGTCACTGTATTCGAGGATCAGGGATTTTGCCTGTTCCAGCCAGGGGGTGTCCGCAGGAAACTGACGAAGCTGCACCAACAGGCATTCCTGCACACTGCGGCTACCCACGCCAACCGGATCAAACATCTGAATGCGCTTTAATACACACTCCACTTCATCCAAATCGACCTCTTCATCATCGATACTTTGCAAAATATCTTCTGTTGAGACCGTCAGATAACCCACATCATCAATGGAGTCGATAATCGCCATGGCAATGGCCTGATCGGTGTCACTGAAATGGGTTAAACGCATTTGCCAGAGCAAATGGTCCTGAATACTGTCAGAGGTTTCCCCCTGGTATACGGTATCGTCGCCCGCACTGACGGCCGAGGAGCCGGGCGCAGAAGAAGCACTGTAATATTCATCCCAGGTGGTATCCATGGGCAGGTCTTCGGGCAGCTCCTGTTTTTCCAGTGCCGCGCCGGTCTCGATACTGTCACTGTCGGTGGTGACGCTGTCGCTGCTTTCACCATTGAGTTCACTGGCCTCGGATTGCTCTGCCTGACTTTGATCGGCAGATTCTTCCGATTCCAGCAAGGGGTTGGATTCCAGCGCCTCCTGAATCTCTTGTTGTAAATCCAGCGTCGACAACTGCAACAGGCGAATGGCCTGCTGAAGCTGAGGCGTCATAGTGAGTTGTTGGCTGAATTTTAACTGTAATGCAGGCTTCATGTACTTCTTATATTCGTTCCGATGGCCTTGTTTATTCCGGCTGAATGTTCACGTTCGCCGGACAGTATTTTCTCTAACTATAGCTTGAATTGGTCACCCAGGTATACATCTCTGACTTGCTTGTTATTGAGTACTTCATCGGCGCTACCCTGGGCGATCAGTTCCCCATGACTGACAATGTAGGCTTTCTCACAAACATCAAGGGTTTCGCGCACATTGTGGTCGGTGATTAGCACGCCTATGCCGCGGTCCCGCAGGTGGCGAATGATATTTTTTATGTCGCTGACAGAAATGGGATCGACCCCGGCAAAGGGCTCGTCGAGCAAAATAAAACGCGGATTTGCCGACAAGGCACGGGCAATTTCCACCCGCCGCCGTTCACCGCCAGATAGGCTCATGCCGGCACTGGTGCGAATGTGATTAATATTAAATTCATCCAGCAGCGCGTCGGCTTCTTCCTCGCGCTGTTGCTGATTGAGATCTTTGCGTGTTTCAAGGATGGCCATCAGATTCTGATAGACCGTCAGCTTGCGAAAAATCGAGGCTTCCTGAGGCAGATAACCGATACCCGCTCGGGCGCGCACATGCATGGGTTCGAGGGTGAGTTCATTGTCATCAATAAAGATCTGCCCTTTATCCATGGGAACCAGGCCCACAATCATGTAAAACGAGGTGGTTTTACCGGCTCCGTTGGGGCCCAACAGGCCCACAATCTGGCCACTGGCCACATCCAGACTGACATCCTGCACCACCTGACGGTTTTTATAGGACTTGGCCAGATGCTGGGCTCTTAACACTGCCATCAGTCCTGTTGCTCCGTTTTTTGCTTGGGTTTGGCTGGTTTCGCGGTGTCTGGCTGGAAGATGGTGGTCACCCGTCCGTCGCCGTCATCGGTGCCCTGGGCCATCAACTGTTCCTTTTCCATGTTGAACTCGATGGATGAGCCGCGCACGCTGTGGCTGTTCTGATGCAGTTCAGCATTGCCGGTGAGTGTCAGAATACGCCCCTGAACCTGATATTCGATATTGTTGGCAACGGCACGGATGCGGCTGCCGTCTTTCATGGTTTGTTCATAGCTGGCCGGTTCGCCGCGGGCAATAAAAACCTCCTGGCCATCCCCTTTTTCGCCGCTGACTTCCACTTCATCTGCATTGATGACCAGACTGCCCTGGGTGATGTTGACGTTTTCACGAAAGATAGTGACTTTTTTTATGCCATCACCCGACTGGTATTCTGACTTCACCTTAATCGGTTGCTCAAAATCCTGATTGATTGCACCGGCGCTAAAGCTCAGCAGCGCCAGGAGCAGGTAGTTAACTTTTTTTGCCATAAATTGTCTGCACATGGTCCAGTAGTTCAAATTGTTTGCTGGTCAGATCGGCCGAGAAGCCGTTGCCACTGATGGTATAGTTGTCGCCAGAAATGATCACGCTCTGGTCTGAATGCATGGTTTTCTCACTCAGGTTGATTTCAATAAAGCGGGTGGTCACTGTACGGATAAAGCCATCTTTATCCTGACTGACAATTTTCACATTGGTTTCAAGTTGAATGCGGTTATCTTCATACAGGGTGCCCTGCTCAGCGGTCACTTCCCAGGGCGCCTCACCTTCACCCACGAATATTTTGTATCGGGGTTGCTGAAATAAGGTAAAACCGAGCAGATCATAGTGCTCCATACTGTCGGCGTAAATACTGTGCGCCAGTTGTCCCTGTTGATTGAACAGCCGGGTCTGCATATTCGACGCCAGATAGTTGGGCTGCAAAAAGGTTTCATCCTGTTTAACGGACTCAGGTTGTTCACTGTCCAGCCACCACAGGTTATTGGTGGCCAGAATCAGTAAAAACAGCAGGGCGATGCTGATATAAATGCGTTTCATGTGCTGCTGCCATGGATCAGGCTGAGCTTACCCTGTGCCTGAAGCAGCAGGTCGCAGACTTCTCTTACCGCACCAAATCCCCCTGAGCGCTGGGTCACATAATCAGCCTGTTGCTGCACAAAGGGATGTCCCTGCGGCACACTGATACGCAAACCCGCATGTCGGAATAAGCCTAAGTCGGGCATATCGTCGCCCATGGCGGCCACCTGTTCTAAGTGATAAGGGTGCTGCTCAAGCAATTGTTCCAGCGCCTGGTGTTTGTCTTCAGCACCCTGAATGATGTGCCTGATGCCCAGCGATGTCATTCTGTCTTCCACAATTTGCGAGCGCCGGCCAGTAATGACCGCCACGTCGATGCCGACTTTCATCACGGCTTTAACACCATAGCCATCTAATGTGTGAAAGGCCTTGAACTCTTCGCCCTGATTGCCCAGATAGATGCGTCCATCTGAAAAAATGCCGTCCACGTCACACACCAACAGTTTGATGTTGGCAAATTGTGCGAACAGGGATGAGGGTATGTCACTGTACAATGTTGTTGTATGGCTCATCTGCAATCTGATTGAATATTATGGAAATAAGCTGAATTGAAAGGCCACAAAGCCTGCCAGCAGCAATCCACCCTGCCAGTTTTCAATGCGTTGTTTGCCGCGGATGGCAAAGCTGAAAAAAATCACCAGCGCAGTAAATACCAGCATAACAGGAACATCCCGCTGTATGACCAATTCGTCTACCCCACCCGGGGCGAGCAGGGCAGGTACCGCTAACACGGCCAGTATATTAAAAATATTGGACCCAAGTATATTGCCCAGCGCCAAATCCTGTTCTTTTTTCACCACGCTGGCAACACAGGCCGCCAATTCTGGCAGGCTGGTGCCGATGGCCACAATGGTAAGGCCGATGACCAGATCGCTAATTGCGTAAAAGCGGGCAATCGCCGTGGCCGCCTCCACCATAAAGTGCGCGCTGACGGGTAACAGTATCATACCTGTTATCAGCCAAAACAGGTTGAAGAGTTTGCTATGTTGTTGCTGTATATCTGCAGTGAGCTCCTGAACCAGAGGGTCGCTGCGTGTTGCGCGGGCTGACAGCCAGACCAGGGCCCCCAGGGTCGCAACAAATGTCACCAGCAGCAGATACCCCTCAGTTACGGAAAGGTAACTGTCGGCAAGCAACAGCGCAGCAAACACCGACACGGCCATGACCATGGGCATCTCTCGTTTCAGGCTGGCTGAGGTAACCTGCAGCGGTCTGAGTAATGCGGTGACACCGAGCACCAATCCGATATTGGCAATGTTGGAGCCAATGGCATTGCCGATGGCCAGATTATTGCTGTCATTCACAGAGGCACTGATGGCGATCAGAATCTCCGGCGCGGATGACCCCATGGCCATTATCGTCATGCCTATAAGCAGAGGTTGCACCCCCAGATTGGCGGCTAATCCCGAAGCGCCAGCCACGAAACGGTCGGCACTCCAACTCAGTACAATCAGGCCAGCGATGAAAATGGCAAGCTGCGTCAGTGGCATAACTCAGGCGCTGTGAATAATGATGAGCGCGATTGTCGCAAATCGAAGCGCGTTTGCCTATGCCAACAACAGGTTTAGGCCGCTCAGCTCATTGAGTAAGTAACCGCTATCGTTTACAATCCGCGGCCGCGCTTGACCGGTGTTGTGACGTGCACCCGGTTATACTTGGCTAAACTCAGGTGATAATCCGTTGTCTCACCCGGACCGTATCATTATTTAGAACACAACTTATTACTTTTTAACTTTTTCACTGCCTATTGAAAAACAGTACAATACGCCACACAACAGGCAGCCTGAGTTAGTGCACCTGAACCTTACTTACAGCCAGGATTTTGGATTAGAGAATGGACGACCTGATAACGATCGACAACATGAGTTTTTCCAGGGGAGACAAAAAGATTTACGACGGTATTTCTGTGTCTATCCCCAAAGGAAAAACCACTGCCATCATGGGGCCCAGCGGCATAGGTAAAACCACTCTACTGAAGTTGATAGGCGGTCAGTTGCGTCCAGATAGTGGCGATATTCGTTTTAAAGGTGAATCCATACCGGCCATGAAGCGCAGCCGCTTATTTCAGGTACGGCGCCAGATGAGCATGCTGTTTCAAAGCGGGGCGCTGTTTACCGATATGAGTGTGTTCGACAATGTGGCGTTCGCCTTGCGCGAACATTCAGATTTATCAGAACGTCTGATTCATATTCTGGTGATGATGAAGCTTCAGGCCGTGGGCTTGCGCGGTGCGGCCCAAATGATGCCCAGCGAACTGTCCGGAGGCATGGCAAGACGCGCCGCGCTGGCCAGGGCCATTGCGCTGGATCCGGAACTGATTATGTATGACGAGCCCTTTGCGGGGCAGGATCCTATCTCTATGGGCGTGCTGGTCAAGCTGATTAAGGCACTCAACGATGCCCTTAATCTGACCAGTATCGTGGTGACTCATGACGTCAAAGAAGTCATGTCGATTGCGGATTACGTTTATATTCTGGCAGATAAGAAAATCATAGGTCAGGGGACCCCGGCGCAAATCAGAGAGCAGGACTCCGAGCTGGTGCAACAATTTCTCGGCGGTAAGGCCGATGGCCCGGTGCCTTTTCATTATCCTGCTAACAGTCTGGAACACGATTTACTGGAGTGCCAATAATGGAATGGTTCGCAACATTGGGCGCTAAAACTCTGGGTAAATTGTCAGGATTAGGGCGGGCCTCTTATTTGCTCTTTAGTGCTCTGGTGGCAAAACCCCAGCCACTGAAAATGTTCCCGCTTACCATCAAGCAGCTTTATGTGGTGGGTGTGCAGTCACTGTTGATCATTCTGGTATCCGGTGCCTTTATTGGCATGGTGCTGGCCCTTCAGGCTTACACGGTGCTGGTGGACTACGGGGCGGAGGAAAGTCTCGGACCCATGGTGGCCTTGTCATTATTGCGTGAACTGGGGCCGGTGGTGACGGCCTTGTTGTTTGCCGGTCGCGCAGGTTCTGCGCTCACCGCAGAAATTGGTCTGATGAAAGCCACCGAACAGCTCAGCAGCCTGGAAATGATGGCGGTTGACCCTATGCGTCGGGTGATTGCACCGCGGATGTGGGCAGGCGTTATCTCGATGCCCCTGCTGGCGTTGATTTTTAGCGCCGTCGGCATTCTGGGTGGCCAGGTGGTCGGTGTGGATTGGCTTGGCGTAGACGGTGGCAGCTACTGGTCGGTGATGCAGTCTGCGGTAGATTTTAATAAAGATGTGCTCAATGGCGTGATCAAGAGTGTGGTGTTTGCTTTTGTTGTCACCTGGATAGCAGTGTTTAAGGGGTATGACTGTATTCCGACGTCCGAAGGCATCAGTCAGGCAACTACCCAGACCGTGGTCTATTCGTCACTGGCGGTACTGGGCGTGGATTTCGTGCTTACGGCATTAATGTTCGGCAGTTAATCACAGAGGAATGATGATGAACTCAAGGAAAATTGAAATAATGGTTGGGCTGTTTGTCGCGTTGGCGATCGCGGCCCTGTTAATGCTGGCGCTAAAGGTGGCCAATGCCGGCATCTCCGGTAATGGTGAAACTTACGAACTGAAAGCGAAATTCGACAATATCGGTGGCCTCAAAGTGCGCTCGCCGATAAAAGTGGGCGGCGTGGTCATCGGTCGGGTTGGCAGAATTAGCCTGGATAGTGAGGACTATACCCCCGTGGTAACGCTGGAAATTTCTGCGGAATATAAAGATTTTCCGGAAACCACGTCAGTTTCTATTCTTACCTCCGGTCTTCTGGGAGAGCAATATGTGGGGTTGCAGCCGGGCTTTTCCATTGACGGTATCGAACCGCTCAGGCCCGGTGACTTTATTGCAGACACCAAATCCGCTTTGGTACTGGAAGACCTGATTGGTCAGTTTCTTTTTAACCGCGATTAATCTCGTATGTGCCGCGAGGGAGCATCGCGGTTCATCTTAGAACGGAGTGATATATGTATTTAAAATGGTTAACCAATAGCTTACTGGCACTGACCCTGAGCGTGTCTGTAGCAGCTCAGGCACAGGAGCCGGAAGACCCGTATCAGTTGTTGTCTGAAGTGGCCACCAAGACCTTCGACAGAATCAAGGCAGAGCGTCCTCAGATTGAAAAGAACCCTGAGATTCTGCGGGACATCATGAAAGAAGAGCTATTGCCCTACGTGGACTATAAGTTTGCTGCACTGAAAGTGCTCGGACGACATTTTAAGTCTGTTCCTCAGGAGAAACTGCCGGAATACATTCAGGCCTTTCGTGGTTACCTGGTGACGACCTATGCGCTGGCGATGGCACAATATGATAACCAGACCGTAGAATTTGAGCCCGGCCGTGACTATGAAGACGAAAAAATGGTTACTGTGCGCGCGGTTGTTAAAGAGCCCGGTAAACCGGATATCAAAATTGCATTTCAGGTGCGTAAAAATAGCCGCACCGAAGAGTGGCGCGCCTTTGATATGGTGGCTGAGGGGATCAGCATGCTGTCGAGTAAACAAAGTGAGTTTGAATCGATCATTCGCCAGCAAGGTATCGATGCGGTAATCGAGTTGCTCAAAGAGAAAAATGCCCAGCCTATACGCCTTCCCGGTGACAAGAGCGAGGAGCAGGCGTGAAAACACTCAGTCTTGAGTGCGCTGAGGACGGTCTCGTTCGCCTCACAGGAGATTTCGTGCGTGATAATCTCAGCCAGCTCGAATCCAGCGAGGGAATATTATGGCAACAGGCTCAGCTGAAACTCAATTTATCAGCAGTGGGCGAATCGGATATGGCGGGGCTGGCCTGGTTAATTGATCTGGTCTCCCAGGCCCGCCAAAAATCTGTTAGTCTGGAACTCGAAGATGTTCCTGAAACCTTGCTAAAACTGGCAAAAATCAGCGACGTTCAGGAGCTTTTACCGTTACAATAAACGGCCCACCTCACGTCATAAGTTGTACTATGCAAACAGAAGAAATTGAAACTCTGCTCAGACAGGCCCTGGATTTGACTGAGCTGTATGTAAAAGGCGAGGGATCCCACTATCAGGTGATCGCCGTCGGTGAGATATTTGACGGTGCGAGCCGTGTCAAAAAACAGCAAATGATTTATGCCCCCTTGTCGGCACAGATAGCCGACGGCAGTATTCATGCCCTGACTATTAAAGCCTTTACCCCGTCGCAGTGGCAGACTGAACGCAAGTTCATTATGCCGGAGTAGTGCAGATGGAAAAACTATTGATCCAGGGGAACGGTCCATTGATGGGTTCTGTACAGATCTCCGGGGCAAAAAACGCGGCGTTACCCCTGCTAATGGCCAGCTTGCTCACCGATGAACCTTGTACCTTCAGTAATGTTCCTGCTCTGAGAGATGTGAAGACCAGCCTCAATCTGCTGGAGCGCCTGGGTGCGAAGGTCAGCACCGAGCACGATCAGGTACATATTGATGCCAGTCAGATCAGCAATCTGGTTGCTCCGTATGAATTGGTGAAGACCATGCGCGCGTCGATTCTGGTGCTCGGTCCCCTACTGGCTAAGCATGGTGAGGCACAGGTGTCTTTACCTGGCGGGTGTGCTATCGGTGCCCGTCCCGTGAACCTGCATCTCAGCGGGTTAGAGCGCATGGGCGCGCAGATAGACGTGGACGCCGGTTACATTACGGCCAACGTGCAGGGACGCCTGCAGGGTGCCAGAATTTTTATGGACATGGTCAGTGTCGGAGCCACCGAGAATCTGATGATGGCAGCGGTGCTGGCGGAAGGTGAAACGGTGCTGGAAAATGCCGCCCGTGAACCGGAGATCGTCGACCTGGCCGATTGTCTCAACAGCATGGGGGCAAAGGTCAGCGGGGCCGGCACCGATAAAATTCGTATTCAGGGTGTCAGTCAACTGCATGGCTGCAATCACAGCGTTCTGCCGGACAGGATTGAGACCGGCACCTTTTTAGTGGCAGCGGCGATGACCAAGGGCAAAGTGCGCTGTGAAAAAGCCGCTGCTCATACACTGGAAGCCGTTATTGCGAAGCTGCGTGAGGCCGGGGCAGAGATCAGCATTGGCGATGACTGGATTGAGCTGGACATGCAGGAGCGAACACTGCACAGCGTTAATATCAAAACCGCGCCTCATCCCGGATTCCCTACCGATATGCAGGCGCAGTTTGTGGCACTGAATTCGGTGGCACAAGGCACCGGGGTTGTTACCGAAACCATTTTTGAAAACCGCTTTATGCACGTGCCTGAGCTGCAACGTATGGGGGCCAGAATCGATCTGGAAGCCAACAGTGCGGTCTGTCGTGGCGATTCTGTGTTGACCGGCGCCGAAGTGATGGCCACCGATTTACGTGCCTCAGCCAGTCTGGTGATTGCCGGTTTGGTGGCTGAAGGTGAGACACTGGTGGACAGGATTTACCATTTGGATCGGGGCTACGAGAAGATAGAGATCAAACTCGGTGCGCTGGGTGCCAAAATAAAACGTATCAATTGATATCGAGCATCACGGGACTGTCCGCTAACCCGTAGTGGCCAGCTCCGTGATCACCACCTCCGTTTGTAGCACCTGATCATTACGTTCCAGTTCAAAGACCAGCGTCGAGCCCGGTTGAGTTTCGGCCACCAGATCCAATGTTTTAAACGCACTTTCTATGACCTTGCCGTCGATCTTGAGGATCACATCGTTGGTTCGGATTCCCGCAGCGGCTGCAGGTCCCTGTGGATCTACCCCGGTTACCAGAATGCCCGGACGACCGATAAATTCGTTGCCACTGATGCCCAGGTAACCTCTTATGACCCTGCCATGGGCGATAATGTCGTCCATTACCCGCTTCGCCAACGCATAAGGCACGGAGAAGAAAATGCCTGCCACGTCTTTGATGCGGCGGTTATTGTCCAGGGTTTTAAAATTGGCGTTGTTGATGCCCACCAGGGTGCCATTGCTGTCTACCAGCGCGCCGCCTGAATTGCCTTCGTTCAGCACTGCATCCATCTGGATAAAATCGGCGTAATTGGCACTGCTGACATAATTACTCAGACCCGCTCGACCGGTCGCACTAACGACCCCCTGGGTAATGGTCTGGCCGAGGTTATAGGGATTACCAATGGCCAATACGACGTCACCGACGCGGGTATTTGGGGTTTCTGTCTGGGGGATGACGGGCAAATTGTCTTCAGTGACTTTAAGTACTGCCAGATCGGTGTGCGGATCCTGACCGACCAGTTGTGCATCCATTATTCTGCCGTCCTGAAGAATGACGTTAATCACTTCAGCGTCTTTGATCACATGATAGCAGGTCAGGATATACCCATTGGCGCTCATGATCACGCCGGAGCCCAGGCTGGTTCTCTCAACGGGCTGGCGGCGATACAGCAGTGATCGATTGTCGTAGCCGGTACTATAGATATTGACCACCGCTGGCGCTGCATTGGCAATCGCATCGCTGAAGCTCATGGGAGCCGGTTGGGTGACATTTGTTTGAAATAATCTCAGGGAGGACAAGGCGGAACCATTGCGCAGTTCGGGCACAGCCAGCAACAGCATGATGGCAATCAGCAACCCTAAGAGGATAGATTTAAGAAAAAAAGACGACCAGTTATTGTTTGTCACAGCCAATACAGATATTCATCAAAAACTGGCCAGAGAATAGCATTGTCATGGCCCATTTGATAGGCGGGTCAGACCCGACCCGCCTGATTGAGACTGATTAGCGGATGACCAGGTATAGCGAGCTGGTACCACGCTTCACATTGAGGGCAATAACACCTTCATTGTCGTCAAGATAACTGCGCAGTTCGCTGACACTACTGACGCGCTGACGGTTTACGCCGACGATCACGTCCCCATCCTGCAATCCAAGCCTTGCGGCGGGCGAGCGTGGCTGAATTTCGGATACCATGATGCCACTGATACCGTCTTTGGTTTCCCCGTCTGATAAGGTGGAACCTTCAAGGAAAGGATGGATTTGGCTGGCCGCCACATTTTCCTGGATAAAGTCATCTAAGGTCACGGTGATATTCTTTACATCGCCATTGCGAATCAATCCTAAGTCCACTTCCGTGCCGGCGCCCAGGGTGCCGATTTTGGCTCTGAGCTCGGTGAAGCTGCGAATCTTCTTGCCATTGATAGAGACAATAATATCACCGGGTTCAATGCCGCCACGCTGTGCCGCAGAGTCTTTATTGACCTCTCTGACAAAAGCGCCCTGATTGACTTCAAGGCCCATGGCTTTGGCCAGATCTGAATCCAGGTCCTGCCCCAGAATCCCGAGTAAGCCACGACGGATTTCGCCAAATTCGATAAGCTGACTGGTGAGGCTCTTCATCATATTCACGGGGATGGCAAAACCAATGCCGACATTGCCACCATTGGGACCAAATATGGCTGTATTGATGCCAATCAACTCACCGCGAAGATTCACCAGCGCGCCGCCTGAATTGCCTCTGTTGATGGCTGCATCGGTCTGAATAAAATCTTCATAGCCGCCACCGCCCATGATATTGAGATCGCTGCGTCCCAGTGCACTGACAATGCCTGAGGTGACGGTCTGTGTCAGGCCAAACGGATTACCAATGGCCACCACAAAATCACCGACCCGGAGTTTGTCGCTATCGGCCAGCTTCACGGCGGTCAGGTTGTCGCCCTTTACCTGGAGTAACGCAATATCGCTCTGTTCGTCCGAGCCAATTTTCTTAGCCTCCAGCTCACGACCGTCCACCAGTTTCACCAGAATCTCATCGGCCTTGTCCACCACATGGTTATTGGTGACCACATAGCCTTTTTCGGCATCAATGATGACGCCCGAGCCCAGACCACGGAAAGGTCGCTCCTGCACTTGCTCATCAGGCATATTCGGGCCGAAGAAAAAACGGAACATTTCCGGTACCCGTTGACGGGAAACCTGGGTGCCGGCAACGGAGATGCTGACCACCGCCGGTTTGACTTCCTCCAGCATGGGCGCCAGGGTGGGAATGTCGTCCTTGTCATTATTAAAAAACGGCAGGGCGGCATTCGCCGGAGACAGTGCACTGGAAATTGCCAGCAGGCTGGCGAAGGTCATCGTTACAAAGGCGTTCTTCATCGTTATTACTACTCCCAATCAAACAAACTTTCTAACAGACTCAGGATAGGGAACCAAAGTTCAATAAAAGCCGCGACAGAAATATTCTGTTACTTTTGTTTTTCTGCGGCGGCTTTATGTTCTGCGCTCACCTTGCCACTGAATAAGCCGGAACTGGCGCTGGGATAGTCCCGCGGCTGATAATCCGGGGTTTGTGATTGTGGCTTGCGCGGTTTGCCCTGGTTGCGCAGATAAGCAGAGGCATGATCGCCAAAATAGTTCAGCTGGGGTGAATCGCCATCTTCTTCAGGGTGTTGCAGCAGCGTTTCATAATGATCCAGTTGCTGCTTAAGTTGTTCACTCTGTTTCTCCATGGCTTCAAGTACGTGCCGGCATTCGTTGATATGGATGTGGCCCTGTTCCGAGAGCATGGACTTGATCTCATTTTCCAGATGCAGCCCAGACGCCTTCTCTGTTTTACGTTTGGCGAAAAACAGACCAATGAAATACCCCATTACTGCGCCACACAACAACAGCAACAATCCAATTACCCAATCCATAACCACTCCTGAAATCATCTTTATATGTTGTAGCCACTGTTCTCGAATGCTTGCCCGTTGTTAAGCTGCTTCGGTACTGGGGCCGTATGGGCGTATTTGCTAACAGTGCCGACCCGTGGCAAGCATACATTCACCTGCCTGCCTCTCGCCTGCCCAGGCTCAAAACCGCTGTAAAATTCCGGCAAAAATGTCAGCAGGACCTAAATAGCCCTTTACTTAATCATACCTGCTGAGCAAACTATGCGGCCAGTTTATTTTAATTCAAGTTAGACTATGCACGCGATGACGCCATGGCAGAAATATCAGCAGGATCTTGCCAGCGATAACTTTGTTCATGACCAATCACAGGAAAATGCGGTATCTCATTTACAGAAACTCTATGATGAGTTGCTGAAAATGCAGCCGGACATGAGTCTGAAACGCCGCCTGAAGGCGCTGTTTAAAGAACCATCGCCGAAGCCAGTGAAGGGGCTGTATTTTTGGGGCGGGGTAGGCCGGGGGAAAACCTACCTGGTGGACACCTTTTACGAGTGCCTGCCGTTCGAGCGCAAAATGCGCATTCACTTCCATCGCTTTATGCATCGGGTGCATCAGGAGCTTAAAACCCTGAGCGGTGAGTCTGATCCGCTTAAAATCGTCGCGCGCAGGCTATCACGCGAGGCGCGCATTCTGTGTTTCGATGAATTCTTTGTTTCGGATATCACCGATGCCATGATACTCGGTACGCTGATGCAGGAGATGTTTGCCCAGGGCATGGTACTGGTTGCGACTTCGAATATCCCGCCGGATGAGTTATATAAAAACGGTTTGCAGCGCTCACGGTTTCTGCCGGCCATTGAACTGATCAAACAGCATACGCAGGTCATTAATGTGGACAGCGGCACCGATTATCGCCTGCGCACCCTGGAACAAGCCGAAATCTATCACTATCCGCTGGATGACGATGCTAACGCCAATCTTTACCGTTACTTTACTCAGCTGGCCCCGGAACAGGGATGCGAAAATCAGTCCATCGATATAGAAGGCCGTCAGATTAAGAGTCTGCGTGAAGCCGATGGTGTTGTGATGTTTGATTTTAAGGCTTTGTGTGATGGTCCGAGAAGTCAGGCCGACTACATGGAAATAAGCCGTTGTTACCATTCTGTGCTGGTGGCGAATGTGGTGCAGATGGGACAGCATAATGATGACATTGCCCGGCGTTTTATTGCCATGGTTGATGAGTTTTATGAGCGTAACGTTAAACTGATCATTTCCGCGCAGGTGGCAATGGAGAACCTGTATTCACAGGGACGCCTGAACTTCGAATTTAATCGATGTCTCAGCCGTCTCAAAGAAATGCAATCACACGAATATCTCAGTCTGGAACACTTGCCCTGAACTATCGTTATTGGCGGTAAGTTCGGGTTTCATAACCCAGACCTAACCGGACATGGCTATTCCTCTTTTTTAATGGCAAAATCATCGACTTAAGATGATTTTAAGGTTTTCGCGCAACCACTAAAAGGCCATATGGATGCACCTCCTTTTATTGTATTTCAGGCGTTTAAGACGTTATGCCACAGGTATGATGGTGGTGGGGTGTTTGCTGACGCTTGTGCCCGTGGCGGTTGCGGATGATGACAGCATTACCCTGCGGGTGGGGGTGTACGAGAACCCGCCCAAACTGTTTACCGATGAGCAGGGCCAACTGAGTGGAATACTTGGGGATCTGTTAAGCGAGATTGCACGGCGCGAAGGCTGGCAGCTCGAACCTGTTGTGTGTCATTGGGATCAATGTCTGCAATGGGTGCAGCATGGCAAGATTGATCTGCTGCCGGATGTTGCCTGGACTGAGTCACGGGCGCAACGTATGGACTATCACCAGGTTCCCGCCCTGATGAGCTGGTCGCAATTGTACGGCCGTCAGGATCAAAAACTGAGCAGTTTACTGGACCTCCAGGATAAACGTGTCAGTGTTTTGTTGGGCTCTGTTCAGCAATCTTATCTTGAGAATCTGGTGAGCAGTTTTGAACTGCGGGTAAGCTGGGTCACAGAGAAGAGTCTGGAAGACAGTTTCCGTGCCGTTAGTGAAGGGCGGGCCGATGTTGTGGCATCCAACCAGTATATTGGTGCGCGCCTTGCCAGCCAACTAAACCTGACCCCATCGCCGGTGATGTTCCTTCCCAATAAGTTATTTTATGTGGTGCCCCCCGGTCAGCATAGTGACATTCTGAGCAGCCTGGATGGCTATTTACAGCGCTGGAAGCAGGATCACGATTCTCCCTATTTCAGTATCCTTGAAAAATGGAGCAGCACCCCTCCTGGTGAGTTACCCCGATATCTGTGGTGGTTGATTGCAGCGCTGCTGTCTGGCTTACTGCTGACACTGGTGATTAGTCATTTACTGCGCCAGAGAGTGACCCGCATCGGTGAACACCTGCGTGCCAGTGAGGCAAGACTGACCACGATCCTCAATGGCGTAGATGCTTTTATTTTTATTAAGGATAAAAACTATCGTTACCAGTATGTGAATCAGAAAGTGAGCGACCTTTTCGGACTGCCTGAAAAGAAGATTCTGGGGTGTACCGACGAGGCTTTTTTTGATGCACAAACCTGTGAAGCCTTGCACGAGGTTGATGTACGGGTACTGGAATCCGGTGAGCAGGTGACCACCGAAGAAACCGATCTGATGGCCGATGGTGTCACTGAACTGACCTGTGTTTCGGTTAAATTACCGCTTAAAGATGCACAGGGGAACATCTATGCCTTATGCGGTATCGCCACAGACATCACCCAATACCGGCAAGCCCAGAAGGAATTACACCAGTTGGCGTACTTTGACTCGTTGACGGAATTACCCAACCGACGGTTGTTACTGGATCGACTGCACCAGGCCCTGGTACATGCCAAGCACAGTGGTAGCGAGGGGGCCATTCTGTTGATTGATCTGGATAATTTCAAGACACTCAATGATACCCGGGGCCATGCCGCCGGTGACTTGCTGCTTCGTGAGGTGGCGCAGCGACTGGGAGAGGGGCTACATGGAAAAGAGACGCTGGGACGATTAAGTGCTGATGAGTTTGTGTTAGTCCTCGAAGGTCTGGGTAAGGATATGGATCGCGCCGTTGAGCTGGCAACCCGTCAGGCCAGAGCAATATTGCAAAAACTGTCTCAGCCTTATCAGCTTGATGAGCAGGGATTCAGCGGTTCGGCAAGTATCGGTGTGGTGATGTTTTCGGATGCCAACGGGAGTGTTGAATCCCTTCTCAAAGAGGCCGATCTTGCGTTGTGTGATGCCAAAGACGCCGGTCGTAACACGCTGCGTTTTTATAATCCTGTTATGCAAACCAAGGTTAATCATCAAAGTCAGTTAGAGGCCGCGCTGCGTCTTGCGCTGGAGGACGATAACCTGCAATTGTACTTGCAACCACAGTACGATGCGGACCGCCAAGTTTTTGCCATGGAAGCCCTGTTGCGCTGGCAAGATCCGGAGCTGGGCTGGGTTTCTCCGGGCGATTTTATTCCTGTAGCCGAAGCCAGCGGACAGATTGTGCCGCTGGGTGAGTGGGTGATGATGCAGGCTTGCCGGATTCTCGCTGACTGGGATAAGCAGAATAGTATGAAAGGCATCAGGTTGGCGGTGAATATCAGTGCGCGGCAGTTTTATCACCCTCACTTTGTGGAGCACGTTCGTCAATGTATCAGCCAAACGGGTATTGAGCCGAAATACCTCGAACTGGAAATCACCGAAAGCCTGCTTATTGATGATCTTGAAAACACTATCAATAAAATGAACCTGCTGCGCAGCATGGGGATCAGCTTCTCACTGGATGATTTTGGCACCGGGTATGCGTCTTTGGCCTATCTGAAACGTTTGCCCTTAAGCTCACTGAAAATAGACCAGACCTTTGTCGCAGAGCTACTCTCTGACCCGAATGATGAAGCCATTGTCAGCACCATCGTGGCATTGGGCAACAGTCTCGAGTTAGGTGTTATAGCGGAGGGGGTAGAAACACAGCAGCAGGCGCAACGATTAGAACAGCTCGGATGTAAGGCATTTCAGGGGTATTATTTTGCTCGCCCGGCCCCGGTTGAGCACTGGGCCGAATTGGCAGAAAAAGGGCAGCTTTAGCTGCCCGGTTTGATTATGTCAGCTGCGCCCGCAACTGTTTTGCTGCGCTTACCATGTTCACCAGCGCAGCTTGGGTTTCCTGCCAGCCTCTGGTTTTCAGGCCGCAATCAGGATTTACCCACAGCCGCTCAGCCGGTACCACGTCCAGCGCCTTTTTCAGCAAGCCGGTTATCCACGCAATGTCCGGGACATTGGGTGAATGGATATCATACACACCCGGGCCAATATCGTTGGGATAGGCTTTGTGCTTAAAGGCATCCAGCAGCACCATATTTGAGCGCGACGTTTCTACCGTCAGCACATCGGCATCCAGTGCAATAATGGCATCCAGAATATCGTTGAATTCTGAATAGCACATATGGCTGTGGATCTGGACGCCGCCCGGGGCCTTGGCGCAGGCCAGACGAAAACTAGCCACCGCCCAGTCAAGATAATGCGGCCACTGACTCTGTTTAACGGGCATACCCTCGCGAATGGCGGGCTCGTCTATCTGAATAATCGTGATACCGCTATCAATCAGATCTTCTACTTCGTCACTGACTGCCAGGGCTATCTGTCTGGCGACCTGCTCGCGACTTAAGTCGTCGCGTACAAAGCTCCAGCATAAAATTGTTACCGGACCGGTCAGCATGCCTTTTACCGGTTTGTCGGTGAGAGACTGAGCATAGCTCAGCCAGTTGGTGGTCATGGGCTGATTGCGGGTGATGTCACCGTAAATCACCGGCGGTTTTACGCAGCGGGAGCCATAACTTTGCACCCAGCCAAAACGGGTAGTGGTGACACCATCGAGGAAGTCAGCAAAGTATTCGACCATATCATTGCGCTCAGGCTCGCCGTGCACTAACACGTCCAGTCCGATAGTTTCCTGAAGGGCAATGCAGTCTTTTATTTGTTGCTGCATCGCCCGGGTATATTCCTCGGCACTGAGTTCTCTGCGTTTGTATGCGGCTCGTAAGCGACGGATCGCTGTGGTTTGCGGGAAAGAGCCAATGGTGGTTGTCGGCAGTTGCGGCAATGCCAGTACCTGCTGTTTTTGTTTGCGCACGGCATAGGGCTCTGCGCGCTGTAATTGTTTAATGTTAGTCAGTTTTTCTCTTAGCGCATTATTAACCGCCTCACTGGAGGTGAGGCGGGCTTTGACCGGAGCCGAGTATTGTTCGATTTCGGTGGTATCGCCGCTTAGCAGTGCCTGTTTCAGCAACGACAATTCATGACACTTTTGTCTGGCAAACGCCAGCCAGCTTTTAATTTTCGGTTCCAGCTTGTTTTCCGGCTCCACATCCACCGGACAATGCAGCAGTGAGCAACTTGGCGCCAGCCAGGTCCTGCCGTTTAATTGTGCATATACAGGCTCAAGTTTGTGATATAGCGCACTGAGATCGCTTTTCCAGATATTGCGCCCGTCAATCACGCCCAAGGACACTATCCAGTGGCGTGGCAGCGTATCAATAGCCAGCTGAATGTCTGTGGGTTCGGCGACACAATCAAGATGCACTCCGTGCAGAGGGAGCGAAGCAATGAGATCGAGGTGGTGGTCGATGCTGGCAAAGTAGCTGGTCAGCAGCAATTTAAGACTGCCCTGGCGAAGTGCGCCATAGGCGTTGCGGAAGGCTTCTTGCCAGTCGGTATCAAGTTCCAGTCCAAGTATGGGTTCATCAATTTGCAGCCAGCCCACACGAGCGCTATTGAGCTGTTCGAAGATTTGCTGATAGCCAGACAGAAGTTGCTCAAGCAGTTGCAGTTTATCCCCTTCAAACGCGCTTAAATACAGATAACTGAGTGGTCCCAGTAACACAGGCTTGGACTCATGGCCAAGACGCCTGGCTTCTTCGATCTGTTCAAGTAATGGCTGGATATCGACTTTGATATCCAGCGATTCACGCAGTTCCGGTACGATATAGTGATAGTTGGTATTAAACCACTTGGTCATGTCTGATGCGGCGCAGGCACAGCCGCTGGGCGCACGTCCGCGAGCAATGCGAAACTCCAGATCCAGTTTGTCGCTGCTGTCCTGTGAAAAGCGCCGAGGGATAATGCCAAGGTAGAGACTGGTGTTCAGTACATGATCATAATTGGCAAAATCCCCAACCGGCAGTAATTCAATTCCGGCTTGCTGCTGTATGGCCCAGTTTTGCCGACGAATGTCGGCAGTGGTTTGCAAAAGCTCTTGTTTGCTAATGCGACCCTGCCAGTAGTCTTCCAGGGCGAATTTCAGTTCCCTGTCAGCTCCGATGCGGGGAAATCCGAGAGTATGTAATTTCATTTGTTCGTTCCTTTTAGCCATCTAGACGTGTATATTCACTGGCATCCCTGTTGGCCACAAGCGCAAGATTTTCACGTGCAACTTGAAGAATTTTCATCATGCTCGAGCTGAAACATTTAAAGACCATGCTGGCTCTGGAGCGGGGCGGTAACCTCGCCAGCGCCGCAGATCTGCTATTTGTTAGTCAGTCGGCCTTGTCTCATCAGCTCAAGGAGCTGGAGTCGCGCATCGGTGAGCGCTTGTTTGAGCGTAAGAGTGAGCCCCTGCATTTCACTGCTTCGGGGCAGCTGATACTCAATCTGGCCCATGAAGTCCTGCCCCGTGTTCGTCAGGCGGAGACACAACTGAAGGCCCGCCTGACCGGTGAGCAGGAGTTGCGTATTGGTATCGAATGCCATGCCTGTTTCCAGTGGTTACTGCCCGCCATAGCCTGCTTTAATCAGCGCTATCCTGACATTCGGGTAGAGTTGCAGGGTGAGAACCTGTTCGATGGTGTCGGTGAGCTCGAGCGCCAGGGGCTAGACCTGTTATTTACCGATGATCGTATTAGTGCAGATAATATTGCCTACCAGGCCCTTGGCGAATTCGAACTGGTACTGGTGATGTCTGTTCAGGATATGCTGGTATCGCATAGAGTGATTCAGCCGGAAGACCTCAGAACACGGCGTTTGCTGACCTATCCGGTACCGCTATCAAAGCTGGATGTCTTTCGTCAGTTTCTGCAGCCGGCAAAATGCCATCCACAGAGTGTCAAAACGGTGGCTAACAGTTCGGTAATGCTGCAGATGGTGGCTGCCGGCCTGGGGGTGGCAGCGGTGCCCGACTGGCTGGTTCAGGATTTTGACCGTCAGCAGTTACTGTGTACTCGTCCTCTGGGTGAGCGGGGTCTTCACAAAACCCTCTATGGCGCCTATCAACCTGCGCAGCAAAGCCGGGTAGAGGCCTTTCTGCCCGTGGTGCGTGATAGCTTCGCCGCATTGCTTCAGGGGGTTAACGGACTTGTCAGGGAAGGTTCAGCGTAAAGCCTATCGCTGCGTTAAGGGTATCAGCGTCACGCTGGTGAAGTGCTGAGAATATCACGAAGTGGATGACATAGGAGGCGGCAAAGTAACTGTAACTCTATCTTAATTTCTATCCGTGCCTTCTTTGCTACGATCTTAATCCTCCCCTTTGCTGACGCCATCACAAAAATCAGAATTTATTTTACCTTATTGACGACAACTGCTATCTAAGTCTTTGAATTCATCGTTACTGTTGTCTGACTATGCCCAAAGCTGCACTCACATCAATGGCATCTCCGCTTATCAGTTTGCTGATCTATTCTATCGGACATGGCCTGCTGACCACCTTACTGACATTGAGACTGGCTGAAGAGGCGGTATCCACATTCTGGATTGGTGCTGTCTCTACAGCCTATTTTGCCGGCCTGATGGCGGGTACCTTTGTTAACAGTAAACTGATTTTACGAGTCGGTCATATTCGTGCCTACGCGGCTTATGCGTCGATTCTTTGCAGTGTGGCGCTGATGTACGGCATGTTTGTGGCCCCTGAAACCTGGCTGTTGCTGAGGTTGTTAGGTGGCTTTGCCACAGGCGGACTGTTTGTGGTGATAGAGTCCTGGATTATGGTCAGCAGCCCGGTGCGTATTCGTGGACGCATGATGGCCCTGTATATGGTGCTTTTTTATGGTGCCATGGTGGTGGGACAAATGTTGCTCAAGCAACTGGATATTACCCTGTTATTACCTTTTGTGGTGGCGGCACTGGCCGCCTCGTTATCCGTCATTCCACTGGCGCTGTCGAAGGTGGATATGCCTCATTTCGACAAGCATAGCAAGCTATCGGTCATAGAGCTGATAAGCCTTACTCCCACCGCCGTGGTGAGTTGTTTTATATCCGGGCTGCTGCTCAGTGTGGCATATGGTTTGTTGCCCCTTTACTTCTCAATGATAGGTTTTGATCTGGGTCAGATTACCAACATGGTGGCCTACATGATCTTAGGGGGGATGTGTTTTCAATACCCGCTAGGGCGTCTTTCTGATCGGGTCGATCGTCGCGTGGTGCTGATATCTTTGTTTGTGGCTACAGCGGTGATTGGCCTGCTCTTTGTCCTATTGCCGCACGCTGTCTGGTTGAAGGGAGCATTGGTTGGAGCCCTGGGGGGGGTGATCTTCGCTATCTATCCTATCAGTCTCAGTCAGGCTTGTGATGAATTACAACCCGAGCAGATGATTGCCGGTAACCAGAGTCTGCTGCTTTGTTACAGTGTGGGGGCCATGTCGGGACCCTTGTTAGCGCCGCTGTTTATCAACGGCTTTGGCCCCAAGGGATTATTCGTTTACTTTGTTTTGTTATCCAGCCTGACGGTGGCTTTTCTCATCTGGCGTCGCACCGTGCGCGCTCCCGTTCCGTTGGCAGACCATGTGACCTTTGCGGCCGCCACACCGAATACGCCGGTCATGGCTGAGCTGGACCCACGAGCAGAGCATATCGAAGAGGCGTTTGAGGTTCAGGAAGAACAGGCAGACACACTGGTGTCGCCATTGAGCGACAAAAAATAGTTTTTACAAATCATACACCTATGTTCCATTGACGCTGAAAACGGTGAAATGCTGTCGTCGATAAACGACAGATTTTATCGGTGAACGATAACGATATTAGCGAATACCCCGTACTGTTCGCTCATACCTTAACCTGGAACAAAACTTGATAGACTCAGGCTCAAGCAACGAAGAGGTGGTAATGATGACAGTAAACAGGATTTTAATGATGGCGGCCACGCTGCCACTTATGGCTGCCTGTGGTGGCTCGGGCAGTGATACGTCTCCCTCCGGTATCGAGCCGCCGCCACAGCCTACGTCAACGAGTTTCAGTTTAGCCGTTTCCGATGCGCCGGTGGACTCAGCGCTGGCGGTTGTGGTGTATTTCGACCAGGTGGAGTTGATTGGCAATGGGGACCCACAAACCTTTGATGTTAGGGATGAAAATGGTGACCCCCGTCAGATTGATCTGTTAACCCTTACCGGTGAGAGTTTCGAAACCTTGGTGGATGGCGAGCAGATCCCCCTGGGTGACTACACTCAGCTTCGCGTCGTGGTGACAGATGCCTCCTACATTGAAATGGAAGAGGGGACCTTTGAACTGAAGGTGCCAAGTAATGAGCTGAAACTGGATGGTTTTACTGCTCAGGCCAATGTTACAGCGGCCTATACGCTGGAGTTTGATTTGAGAAAGTCACTGGTGGATCCTGTCGGAAAAGCCCATATTTTCCTCAAGCCCAGAGGGGTAAGACTGGTGGCAAACAGTGAGGTAGGAACCATCGAAGGAGCTGTGGCTGACAGTTTGATTCTGGATGAAAGCTGCGCCACGAAAACCGATCCGAATAAGGGTAACGCGGTTTATCTGTATCAGGGAGCGGATCTTGAGCCGGCCAGTCTGGGCGATGACGCTGATGCACCTGCGGATGAAAACGAAATCGCACCTTATGCCATTGCCGAAGTCACCCTGGATGAAGAAAGCGCCGAGTACCGTTATGAGGCGGCTTATCTGGCTGCAGGTGACTACACCCTGGCATTCACCTGTCAGGCCTTAGTCGATCAACCCGAAACTGATGAAGGGGCCGATGAAGGCTTTGTCTTTCTGGACACCCAGTCCGCCACGGTTATTGCCGGTGAAAGTATTGCTGTGAGTTTTCCTGAGTAGACAGAGCTGTTACCGATTGACGACGCTCAGGTCGCTGCCATCTATCATGGAAATTAATAAGGTGTTGAATATTAAGAATTAATTAAAGTTGGCCTGGTAATTGTAATAGCGTCAGTATCTGGCAGCTGACCCCAATCAGCTGGTGGATTTCCAATCGGGCAAGTGCCCATTTCAGGATGTTATTCCCTGAAAGTGTTTGGCCGCGCCATTTTGGCGCGGTCTTTTTTATGCCATTAGATAGGGCCTGTTGATCTTTGCTGTATGTTTTTTCAGCGAGTTGTGCGGTATTTATACAAGGAAGCTCGATTGTAGTGTAGTTGCTCTACATGAAAGAGTGCTGAAGCAGTAGAAATGCCGCACAAACGCTGTCCTTCGGATTCGTCTTAAACGCTTTTTACTCTTTGTTGCAGCATTTCGACTTAATCCATTAGGCCTTCAACACTGCGCCTCGATTAAAAAGCGTTTGATTAGAACAAAATTCATACAGCAAAGATCAACAGGCCCTAGTACTATTTGAGATCAGTGGCCTTGCCCCAGAACACCCGATAAGAAAAAGCGGTGTAGGCAAGGATACAGGGCACAACAATCACAGCCCCCACCAGAATAAAGCGCAGCGACGCCGGCGCACTGGCCGCGGCAAAAATATCCATTTTTCCCGGCACGATATACGGGAAAAAGCTGACGGCCAGGCCCTGGAAGCAAAAGTCAAAGATAAGCAGGGCAATAATAAAAGGTAGCCAGCATCCGGCATCGTCCTCAAGGGGCAGTCGCTGCAACACACTATGGCAGACAACGAAGAGGCTCAGACAGACAAAAGGAATCGGCCAGATAAACAGTGCCGAGGGCAGACTGGTCCAGCGCTGCCATACCAGGTCATTGATCAGCGGGTTGACAATACACACGCCGATAACACCGACGAAACACAGCCAGGCGCATTTTTGTGCCCAGGCAACCGCTTTTAGCTGCAGGTCATGCTCGGTTTTCATGATGAGCCAACAGGCACCAATGAAACAATAGGCCGCTGTCACCCCTACACCGCTGAGCAGCGCAAATAGAAAGCCCTCAGGACTTTGCTCAAAACCCATGATATACATGCCGAGCATATAGCCCTGCATAAAGGCAGCCAGCAGCGAGCCGAATTTAAAGGCCTTGTCCCATACACGCTTGTGTTTTGGTCTGACTTTGGCGCGAAAATCAAAAGCCACGCCTCGTAGTATCAGACCCAGCAACATGAATGTGGCTGGCAGATACAGCTCTCTGAGAACCAGAGAGTGCGCATCGGGAAAGGAGTCTGTAAGCCGTGCGCCAACCGACAGACATCATGTTCCGGCAGCTTAGTGTTGTTGCAGGTTGAGATAATAGGCTTGTCGGTTCGCCCGACGCAAGCGTCGGGTCTACGGATTGGCCAACGGGTAGGTTTTCTTTTGGATTAGCCTCAGAGCCGGGCTACGACGAGTAACTGAATGGCTTTTTCATCGGTGTTGTCGTCACCGAGTTTATTTTGCCAGTACTGAATTTCGACACCGGCAAACAGCCTGCCTTTGACATCAAATAGCGCTTTACCCATATCCCAGCGTATTTGTGGCTGGGCAAGAATCCAGTGAGAGACCGGCTCGCCAAATTGGTTTTCACGTGAGGCGATATACTCCATATGCCCCTGAATGGAAAAATCCTGTTCACCGACAGAAAATGGATAGGCCCAGTTAATATCCAGCATCCAGCTGTTACTCTCTGTTGGTGCACCGCCCTCTTCAACGCCAGCACTGTCGTCAATGTAGGCGGTCAAATCTGAATTGAGGAAGGCAAACCCTGGCAGATCCCAGGAAAAGCGTACTCCCGGCAGGTACTTGAGCACCTTGGCATCGGCAGCACGGTTAAAACCCAGAATGATACCCACATCTTTGATGGGCCCTGCACCGACCGTATTGCCGGTGATTTTTCCTAAACTGAAATTGCTGTACCACTCTCCGTACCAGTCACGGTCATTGAAGCCGTCCAACTTGTCATCATCGAGATGATCAACGAAAAAGAAGTTATCGCCATATTCCCAGCCACTGGCGTGTTGAAAAGTCAGGATGTGGGTTGAGGCTTGTCCGCCACCAGCAAAGGATGGCGCATCCAGAGTGCCCCGCTGATATTGAACTTCATTCACGCTCCAGTTCTGGGCTAACAATGGCCCGCTGCCTAGCGACAACGCGAGCATCAAGGCAGAAAAATATCTCATAGTGCGAGTCCTATCAGTTTGTGTAAGTATCTGGATTAACTATAGATTAGTTTTATCACTTGGTGATCATTGTGCATTAGCAGGTCGAGGCGGTATGGTGTTTATTCACGTCAATCTGGCTTTTAATGGGACAGGCAGGGTTTGGCGAGGCGAACCTTTATCGCTTTTAAAGAGCGGCTTCGGACATTTCAGGCAACATCCGTCACCGCGGGGAAACAACGACGTATGCATGACTGTCAATGATCTCTTAGACCTGCGGTGCGTATTGGTAAGTATGCCAATAACGAGAAACTTTAATGCAGGATAAGCGCCTTTTCTATGACCGCAGTTGCCGGCTTTGTCGTCATGAAATCCATTGGCTGAAGCCTCGTCTGCAGGAAAAAATCACCCTGGTAGATATAAGCGGCGAGGGATTCTCTGGATTTGCCGGTGCCAGCAAGGCTGAAATGATGGCAAACCTGCACCTGTGGGATGGCAATCAGTTTATCACCGGCATTGATGCCACCCTCTACTATTGGCGACTGGCCGGATTTGGCTGGCTAACCAGCATTATCTCATTTGCTCCGCTATATTGGCTCGCTGACAAAACCTATCGGTATTGGGCGAAAAAGCGACAGCAATGCATGGATGGCGTGTGTGATGGCTCCTGAACGTTACGCTTTAGACCTTTTCACTGCCCGGTTACTCGGCTATGCCGGACTTCTGCCCTTTATTGGTGTGCCCCTGTTGGCCTTGTTAGATGCCTGGGAAACGACACTTTCTCTGTCCATGCTGTATGCCTTGTACAGCTGTCTGATTCTCGGCTTTATGGCAGGCGTACTCTGGCCTGTTCTGTGTTCGGTTGTTTCACCACTGAAGCAAGGTCTGGTTGCGGTCGGTTTGGTGGTCGTGAGTGTGATTACCTTTGCGCTACTTTCCCAATTTGCTTTGCTGGTTCAGGCGGGCCTGTTTGCTCTTCTGCGCCTTTATGAAATCAAACAGGATTTGGATGCAGCCTATCCGCCGGGATATCCAGGATTACGCACTCAGTTAACCACGGTGGTCGTGTGCAGTCATCTGTGCATGTGGTGGCTATCTTAGTCTCACTCTGTTAGGCAGAGCAACTGTCAATAGGCGTGGGGCCTGAAGGTTTTTGCCATACCCTGACACTGTTGCGGCCTGTCGATTTTGCGTGATACAAAGCTTTGTCTGCTTCAATCAGCAGGCGCCGATAGTCGTCAAGTGCGACACTGCCACTCAGTCCGATGCTGACTGTAAGATTAAGCCCAAAACCAAGATGAGTGTAATCGGCATCCTCTATTTGTTGTCGAATACGCTCACATATCTCGGTGGCTTTTGTTACATCCACATTTGGCATCACCAGTGAGAACTCTTCTCCTCCCCAGCGCGCTGCGTGATCTCCTTCGCGGCAGTTGTGCGCTATCACCGATGCGACAGCGTGAATGGCCCTGTCACCCACATCGTGGGACCAGCGGTCATTCACCAGCTTAAAGTTGTCGATGTCGATAATGGCGAGAAAATAGCCCTGATATTGGGTCGGATTCTCGCTCAGTTGTTTCAGATAATTGTCAAAAGAGCGCCGGTTTGCCAGGCCGGTTAAGGGATCCTGCATCGCCTGTTGTTCGAACAGTTTGGCCTGATGCTGAATTTTCTGGGTTTGCTGTTTCACTTGTTCACGCAATTCTCTGGCGTGGGCCTTCAAGACGTGCTCTCTGGCACGAATAACGGCAATCAGTATCATGACGACCAGTAATATTACCGCCAGCATGACTTCTGTACGTTGCCAGAAATACGGCAGCACCGTTATTTTCAGGTTGAATAGATGATCACTGCTGCTGATTTCGGCGCCGGGATAGTGGGCTTTGACATTGAATTGGTATTTTCCTGGGGCAAGATTCGTGTATTCCGCGACCGGCACATTGCCACGGGGGACCCAATCGGTATCAAAGCCCTCCAGCCAGGTGTAGTACTCAATGGCATCTGGCAGGATATAGCCTAGTCCTGCGTACCTGAACTGCAAGCGGCGGGTGTCTGCAGCCAGTTCGAGGTTGTCGCTCACCGCAACGGCCATTCCATCCACTTCGATGTGTTCCAGCACAACGGGTACAGAAAAATCACTCAGCTCACGAATGTTCTCGGGATCAACACGAACCACACCCTGAGCTGTGGCAATCCAGATCTGACCGCTCTCATCTTTGGCAATAGCAGGGCTGGAGGTGCCATTGGCCTGATGACTGAGCATACCCTCACCATTGGAAAAGACCCTCACATCAGCCTGTTCAAGCTCGCCGTCGGCCAACGCGTGAGCCTGTTGCAATGGCATTCTCACCATCCCCAGGTTGGAGGTGAGCCAGAGGTTTTGTTGATTGTCCTGGGCGACCTGAAACAGTTTTTGAATGGGAAATCCCTGCTGCTGGCCGATGATGCTGAGACTGCGATCACGGTAACGATAGCGAATTAAACCGCGATCTGTCGCCAGCCACATATATTCTCCGTTTTGACCCGGATAAAAACCATACACCGAGCTGGTGTTATCCAGATGATCCAAACTCAGTGGCTGCAAGGCACCATCACTGTATAGGGCCGCTCCGGATTCGGTACCAATCCAGACTGTGCCACTGTTATCCTCCGCCAGTGCCATCACATAATCATCAAGCAGCCCATTTCTTTTGGTATAGGTGGTCAGCTTTTGCTCCCTGATGCGGGTTAAACCCTGTGAGCTTCCGACCCATATGGTGCCATCCTGTTGTTGCAGCACCGCACGGACCTGGTTGGATGCCAGCCCCGATGCCATGTTGAACTGCTTTATCTGGAAACCGGGTTGCATCACCACGAGTCCATATTGGTGGGTACCAATGAGCAGGGTGTCGCCTTGCTGGTGCAGGCTCAGAATCGATGGCATAGGTGTATCGTTGAGAGGTAAGGGGATGGTCTCGGTGCGCGTTCCGGCGATGCGCGCCAGCCCATGACTGGTGCCTACCAGGATATTACCCTCCTTGGTATGCAGCACACTGCGTACATAATCTCCAGGTAACCCTTGCTGGGAACTGATGGTACTGAAATTCGCTTTGCGCAGTCTGACCAGGCCTGAGTTGGTGCCAATCCACAAACTGTTTTCAGCATCCAGATACAAAGATTTGATGCGACTGTCCGGAAGTCCTTCTGAGGGGCCAACCTGATCGATCATATCATCCGTAACCCGGTACACTGTTCCTCTGGCAGTGCCTACCCATAGTGTTCCCTCTTTGTCCGCCAGTAACTGGCTTATCCCTGCCTGTAAACGTTGCGGATAATAGGGGGTGAAACGATCGCCCTGCCCCCGAAAAAGACCCGTTTCAGCCCCGATAATCAGATTGCCACTTCGATCCTCAGCGATACTGATGACAGGAACCGAAGGAACATCTCTGATCTGTGTCAGCATGCTCTGGGTAAGGCGCACCAGACCACTGGCGGTGCCAACCCAGAGGTTGCCGAGACGATCTTCATGGAGGGTCTCTATGGTCAGCGAAGGTAATCCGTCTGCAGAGGTAAAATGGCGAACCTTGTTGCTGGCGTCAATTCTAAACAGCCCCTGACTGTTGGTAGCCAGCCAGATATTTTGTTGTTTATCCTCAAGCACATAGTTAATTCTGGCATCGATAAAGGGCATGGGATGCCACTGATTATTGCGATAGCGGGCGAAGCTTCCTCTCGATCCTGCTGCCAGCAAATCCCCTGAAGACGTTACAGAGAGAGCCCGGATGCCCGAATCGACAAAGGCCGGCACGGTATCACTGCCAAAGCGGGTAAAGTCCCGGCCGTTAAATCGCACCACACCTTCCCAGGTGGCAAACCAGAGATAGCCATCCGGTGTCTGGCTAATACTGTTAACGCTGTTATGGGGCAGGCCCTGCTGGTCGCTCCAACGCTCCACAAAATAATCAGACAGGGGAACCGGCTCAGCCGCCAGTGGCGGCCCCAGTAGAAACAGGGAGAGTATCAGGCAAAAGCGCTTGGATAACGAAATAAACATCATATGATCCGGGCATAGCATTAGCCTAATAATACTCCCCCTGTGCCAAGTGTGCATAGAAAAAGGGGCGAGAATTCGGGCAAATCTGGCATAATATGTTCAGTTTCAGGCTTTTTAGTTTTTACAGGGGATTTATGAACACGTTGACTATCACCAAACCCGATGACTGGCATTTACATTTTCGAGATGGTGATATCCTCAAAGAGACGGTTGCGGCCACAGCACGATGCTTTCAGCGGGCCATCGTGATGCCCAATCTGGTACCGCCGGTAACCAGCGCCGCCATGGCGCAGGCCTATAAAGGCAGAATTCTGGATGCCAGACCCGCGAACAGCACCTTTGAACCTTTGATGACGCTCTACCTCACCAATGAAACCCGAATTGAGGACATTCGCGAGGCTAAAGCCGCCGGTATTATTGCCGCAAAGCTCTATCCTGCAGGGGCAACCACTAACTCTGATGCTGCGGTGTCTGCATTGGAAAGCCTCTACCCGGTCTTTGCAGAGATGGCGAGGCAGGGCATGTTGTTGTTGGTTCATGGTGAGGTAACGGCTGCAGAGATTGATATTTTTGACAGAGAAAAGGTCTTTATTGACAGGCATCTGTGTCATATCGTCGAGCAGTTTCCTGACTTAAAAGTGGTGCTGGAGCATATTACCACCAAAGATGCGGTGGATTTTGTGAACAGTGCGTCACAGAATGTGGCCGCTACTATCACACCACAACACCTGATGCTCAACCGCAATGATCTGCTGGTGGGGGGGATTCGCCCACATAATTATTGCCTGCCTGTGCTCAAGCGCAATACCCATCAACAGGCCTTGCGCGAGGCGGTGGCGTCGGGTTCCAGCAAATTCTTTTTGGGCACGGACTCCGCGCCTCATGAGAAACACCAAAAGGAATCTGCCTGCGGTTGTGCGGGCTGTTACAGCGCCTGGAGTGCACTGGAACTCTATGCTCAGGTTTTTGAGGAGTTAGGTGTCATCGAAAAACTGGAAGCCTTTGCCAGCTTTCACGGCCCCGATTTTTATGGTCTGCCACGTAACACCGATTCAGTCACCTTAGTTCGTGAGGCCTGGGAAATTCCGCAACAACTGACGCTACCGAATGGCAATCCGATTGTGCCTTTTCAGGCCGGTGCTACCGTGAACTGGAAACTTCAGCAGGATTGATGGTGATGAAACGGCTCATGGTTATCTGCACACTGCTTTTCAGTGCCCTTGCCTGGTCTGAAGATGCCATCAACCTGCTGACCCATGAAGAGCCGCCATTTGTCTATCTTGATCAACAGGAGCAGTTGACTGGCTATGCTGTTGAACTGGTGCGTGGCATTCAGGCGAGACTGGATAACCGCGATCCCATATTGCTGAACCCCTGGGCCCGCGCCTATATGCGGGCCACAGAACAGGGGCGTGTGTTGCTGTTTCCGCTGGTCAGAAATGCCGAACGAGAAGCGTTGTTTCATTGGATTATGCCACTGACCCGAAATGTGCACGGTGTCTTTTCCGCGCATAAGCCTCACACGCCGGTGACATCGCTGACAGACCTGGAACAGTTTTCTGCTATCGGAGTGCAGCGGGGCGATTTTCGTGAAAGCTTGCTGATCGATGCAGGACTGAAAAACCTGGTGTCGTACACAACCTGGAAGCAAGCCGTTGCCGCATTGCTCAAAGGCCGGGTTGAGGCATTATTCTTTTCTGCCGGAGGGCTGGAATTTTATTGCGGTGAGCTGCATGAAGACTGCAGTGAGTTGTATCCGCTGTATACCCATAACGTTGAAACAACCTATGTGGCCTTGTCACGCAAGGGCATCACCGAGAAAGAGGCATTGCTGTGGCGACAGGCAGCCCAGGAGTATCGTGCCTCCCGGGCATTCGTAACACTGAAGGACAACTGGCTGGCACGATTTCGCAAAGAACATGGCCTGACGCTGCACTACGCTGATGGTGTTATTAAGCTTTGGGCTCAGCGTCCTTTTCCCTGAGACGGGCAGCAATCTGTTCCAGCTGCGTTTTAATGGCGTCGATATCTGCTTTGGTGGCAACCACCTGAGGATGGTGTTTCTCCTCTTCATCATGCATCACCTGCATGGCATCGACGATGATGCCGATAAATAAATTGAGTACAGCAAAGCTGGTGACAATGATAAAGGGAACGAAAAACAACCAGGAAAGGGGAAACAGCTCCATGGTGGGCCTGACGATTCCCATGGACCAGCTTTCCAGTGTCATTACCTGAAACAGGGTATAGGCTGAGGCGCCGATACTGCCAAACCACTCCTGCATCTGTGCATCGGGGTGGCTACCGAAAAGCTTGGTTACCAGCACCGCAGAGACGTAGAAAATAATCCCCAGTACACCCACCACTGACGCCATGCCCGGTAACGAATGCCCCAGGGCACCGATGACTCTGCGCATTTGTGGGACGACGGAAAACAAGCGCAATATTCTCAGAATTCGGAAGGCCCGCAGTACGGACAGTGGCCCACTGGAAGGGATCCAGGAGAGTGTTACGATGATGAGATCAAACCAGTTCCAGCCACCGCGGAAAAAGTGTTGCCGGTAAGCCAGTAACTTGAGCACCAGCTCCAGCGTAAACAGACACAGAATAATCCAGTCCAGAATATGCAGCGCACGCAGTGTCTGCGGTGCCAGCGTCATGGTTTCCATGCCCAGTGTAACGGCATTGATGAGAATCAGGGCGATGATGCTGTTGGTAAACCAGGGGTTTTCTACCCATCTGATTAACCAAGAGGACGCGTTGTGGTGTGATGAAGATTGTTGCACGTTCACTGCCTTTCACAATAAGTAAAGCTTGCCATGCCACTGTATAGGGGCGGTCAGATAATTTACAAGAGATTCAGATCGTTAAATGAATGAAAAACGCATAAAATAGCCTCATGGTGTTGGGGTTATATTGTCCACACCTTCGTTTATCCGCCATTCATCCTGTATTTGTCAGAGAGTTCCTATGAACCAGGCTTTTTCGTCGTTATCCCTGCCCCAAAACGTGTTAGCCAATCTGGATAGTCTCGGCTATCACAGTATGACTCCGATTCAGGCGGCCAGTTTACCGCATATTCTCAAGGGTAAGGATGTGATTGCCCAGGCCAGCACGGGCAGTGGCAAAACCGTTGCTTTTTCACTTGGGGTGCTGAGCAAAGTCAATGAGCAGGATAGCAGCACTCAGGCATTGGTGTTGTGTCCGACCCGAGAGCTGGCGGAACAGGTGGCGACGGAAATTCGCCGTCTTGCCCGACATAAAGAAAATACCAAGGTACTAACCCTGTATGGCGGTGTACCACTGGCGTCTCAGGTGGCCTCATTGAAACATGGTGCGCAGATAGTGGTCGGAACGCCAGGGCGGGTGCTCGACCATATGCTGCGTCGTAATCTGGATCTCGGGGCGGTTAACACACTGGTGCTGGATGAAGCCGATCGCATGCTGGATATGGGCTTTGAAGAGGAAATCGCCGCAGTGACAACGGCCACCCCGAAACAGCGCCAGACCTTATTGTTCTCAGCAACGTACCCTGCACAGATTGACCAGATCAGTGCTGATATTCAGCGTGATCCTGAGCAGATAAAAGTGGCCTCGTTACATGATGCCAGTCAGATTACCCAGCGCTGTTATGAAGTGACTAAAGAGAACCGTCTGACTATTGCGCAGGCACTGCTCACTCATTTTGCGCCTCAGTCTGCCATTGTTTTCTGTAACAGCCGCATAGATTGCCAGAATGCGGCAGATCAGCTGCGTGAAAAGGGTTTCAGTGCAGCCGCCCTGCACGGTGATATGGAGCAAATGGCACGTCAGGAAGTGCTGATTCAGTTTGCCAATCGCAGTCTGGCACTACTGGTCGCCACAGATGTTGCGGCCAGGGGACTGGATATCGAAGACGTAGAACTGGTGCTGAATTATCAGGTGTCTGCGGATCCTGAGGTGCATGTGCATCGCATAGGGCGCACAGGACGGGCTGGCAATAAAGGGCGAGCACTGACCCTGTGTAGTCCCGATGAGCTGAATTGGGCCAAAGCCATCGAAGCATATCAACAACAAGCGTTTAACTGGGCCGATGCCAGCAAATTACGCTTCAAAGCCTCGGGTGTGACTGACCCACTTTATCGTACGATACGTATTGATGCCGGGAAAAAGCAGAAAATACGGCCCGGTGATATTCTGGGTGCCTTGACCAAGGACGCCGGCATTGAGGGCGACGATATCGGTAAAATCAGTCTGGGGCAGAATCAGGGGTATGTGGCGGTTAAACTGCGTAGCGTAAAACGCGCTATGGCCCAGTTTCGCGAAGGGAAACTGAAAGGCAAACGGGTCAGAGCGCGTAAATTATCCTGAATCATGCCGCGCAGACTGACGGGTACACTCCCTTCACGCGGTTATCCGGGTTCAACCATCACAGAGCATGAGAGACAACTCTTCTGTGACCTTGAGGTCACGATTGTTTCCATTTTTACGGTGCCTGGTTAATCAGGTGCGAATAACAGAAGTAAGGATGATAGATGTTTTCTTTTTTTGAGCGACTGGTGCAGGCCTTTCCCAAAGAGTCGCCACAACAGCCGCCGGGAAATCTATTGGAATTTTGCTGGTACTATTCGAAGGGCATGAAGGGCGCATTATTGAGTCTGTCGCTGCTGAGTGCCGTCGTCGCAATACTCGAAGTGAGTCTGTTTGGATATCTGGGACAATTAGTGGATTGGTTTTCCACGCGCAATCCAGAGACTTTTTTGCAAGAAGAACAAGCGAGTCTGTTATGGATGACGCTGGTTATTCTGGTGTTGTTGCCCGGCGCTATTATTTTACATTCGCTGATAAACCACCAAACCCTGTTGGGTAATTTCCCCATGCGCATTCGCTGGCAGGCTCATCGTCACCTGTTGGGCCAGAGTCTGGGCTTTTTCCAGGACGAGTTTGCCGGGCGGGTGGCCACCAAAGTGATGCAAACGGCGTTGTCTGTCAGAGAAACCGTGCGCAAATTGCTAGACCTCATGGTGTATGTGAGCGTTTACTTTGTCAGTGTGTTTGTGTTGGTCTTCAACATTGACTGGCGTCTTAGTATGCCTCTTGCGCTATGGTTGATTGCCTATGTCAGCATTCTCAGAGTGCTGCTACCGAGATTGAAGGCTGTTTCAGAAAAACAGGCTGACGCCCGTTCTGTGATGACGGGGCGCATTGTAGATAGCTATACCAATATTGCCACGGTCAAGCTCTTTGCCCATACCAACAGGGAAATGGGCTATGCCCGCGAGAGTATGGATAACTTTCTGACCACCGTGTATCCCCAAATGCGGCTGGTTACCGTGCTCAATGCCTGTGTGTGGATCAGTAATGCATTGTTGATTTTCTCTATTACCGCACTCGCCATCTATTTATGGATTGGCAGTGTGACCACCGCCGGAAGCATTGCTGTGGCAGTTAGTCTGAGTCTGCGCCTGAACGGCATGTCACAATGGATCATGTGGGAAGTGGCGGGTCTTTTCGAGAATATAGGTACGGTACAGGACGGCATGAATACCCTGTCTATCCCGGTGAAAGTCAATGATAAAGAGGAAGCCGAAAACCTCAGGGTGAAGGGCGGCAGCATCACATTTAAGGATGTAGGCTTTTGCTATGACGCCAAAAACCGGGTGTTTGATAAGCTTAATATCAATATTGCACCGGGCGAGAAAGTGGGGTTGGTAGGACGCTCTGGTGCCGGGAAATCCACACTGGTTAACCTGCTATTGCGTTTTTACGATGTGCAGTCTGGTCAAATTTTGATTGATGGTCAGGATATCCGTGATGTTTCTCAGGAAAGCCTGCGCGGAAAAATCAGTATGGTCACTCAGGATACGTCGCTGTTGCATCGCTCGGTCAGAGAGAACATTCTGTATGGACGCATGGATGCCAGTGAGGAGCAGATGCGCCACGCGGCTAAACAGGCCGAAGCCGATGCCTTTATTCATCAGCTGTCAGATATGCAGGGGCGGACAGGCTATGATGCCCATGTGGGAGAGCGCGGTGTTAAACTTTCAGGGGGACAGCGACAGCGTATCGCCATTGCCCGGGTGATGCTCAAAGATGCCCCGATACTGATTCTTGATGAAGCCACCTCAGCCCTGGACTCTGAAGTGGAAGTGGCGATACAGCAATGCCTGAATAAGATTATGGAAGATAAGACCGTGGTGGCCATTGCTCATCGCCTGTCGACCATTGCGGCGATGGACCGGCTGCTGGTGCTGGACGAGGGGCGGATTGTGGAGTCCGGTACCCATGCCGAGCTGCTGGCACAAAAAGGCATCTACGCGCGCTTATGGGCACATCAGACCGGCGGTTTTCTTGGCCTGGAATAGCAATACCATGACAGATTTTTATAGAATTCACGGCAGTATTCGCATCGAATTACAGGACAGAGTATTAATTCTGCACGCTGAGGGGCCCGGCAATGCTGATTTGATACAGCAGTATCAGCGTGATGTGCAGCATTATCGTGACCAGTTGCGAGGTCAGCCATGGGGTAATCTGGTGATCTTTTACAATGAGCCTCTGCTCACCCCAGACGCCAAAGAGATGATGTATGAGTCCATAGCACGTTCCAGAGAATCCGGCATGGTGGCGGCTGCCGTGGTATTGTCAGAGGTAAACAGCCCGGCAATTGTTCGTCAGTTCTGGGATAGTATCTATCAGCATGTGGGGATGCCCCATGAATTTTTTGCGTCACAGGAGCAGGCCAAAGACTGGCTGAAGACCTTCCTTTAAGCTAAGGAGTTTGTATGCGTACGGGTATTTTGTTGCTGGTGTCATTGTTGTTTTGTTATTCCGCCTGGTGTTCTGATACCGGTGAAACCTTCTCACAGCGTGCCTATCAGAATTACGTCAAAACACTGGCCTCTGATGCCTTCGAGGGAAGGGGGCCGATGACTGAGGGCGAGCAGCGTACGGTTGATTATCTGGTGAGTGAACTGAAGCAACTGGGTGTTAAACCCGGCTATCAGGGGGATTATGTTCAGACCGTGCCGATGGCCAGCATAGCGGCCTCACAGGATATGCAGTTAAAGATCGGTTCGCTCACGTTTGAACCGGGTAAAGACTTCGTCTCACGCACACAACAGATGACGAAGCTCACACAGTTACAGGATTCTGAACTGCTTTTTGTGGGGTATGGGATCCATGCCCCCGAATATAACTGGAACGATTATGCCGGCCTGGATGTTAAAGGTAAAACGCTGATTATGCTGGTTAACGACCCGGGTTATGCGACACAGGATGAAGAGGTGTTTCGTGGCAACGCCATGACGTATTACGGTCGATGGACATATAAATACGAGGAAGCCATACGTCGCGGTGCCAGTGGCGTGTTTATCGTGCATGAAACCGGTGCAGCAGGCTATCCATGGAGCGTGGTGGAATCGGGGGCCACAGGTACCAAGTATATGCTGGTGGATGACAGCGGCAATAGTGATGAACTCGAGGCCATGGGCTGGATGCAGACGGAAACGGCAGAGCAGATTTTTGCCGCAGCGGGGACAGATTTCCAGCAGCTCAAAGCAGCTGCTGCCAGGCCCGGATTCAAGCCCGTCGCGCTGGGCTTGACGGCCAACCTGAAGACCACTCACTGGAACAAAATGGGAGAGAGCCGCAACGTAGTCGGGTTGATTCCTGGCACCAGCCGCAAGGATGAATACATCTTGTTGACCGCGCACTGGGATGCCTTTGGCAAGAAAGTGGGGGTGAAGGGTGATAACATTTTTAATGGCGCAGTGGATAATGCATCAGGAGTGGCCGGGGTTTTAGAGCTGGCAAGAATGTTAAGTGAGCGGAATGAACCCTTGCAGCGTTCGGTCTTGCTGGCGTTTTTTACTGCTGAGGAAACGGGACTGCTGGGGGCCTTTGCCTTTGCCCAGCAGCCACCGGTTCCCACCCGCAAGATGGTGGGGCTGTTTAATATCGACAGCATGAATCTGGCGGGTGCCACAGATTATGTGCTCAAATATGGTGATGGGCTGCAGGAACTCGAAGACTGGCTGGAAGAGGCCGCCGCTGAGCAGGGGCGCAGGGTAAAGCCCGATGCCAATCCGCAGAATGGTTTGTTTTTTCGTTCTGATCACTTTGCCCTGGCGCAACAAGGTGTACCCGGCCTGCTGTTTATGGATCTCGGAGACAGTGATCCTGAGTACATTGCCAATCGCTATCATAAACCGGCAGATGAATACCTGGACACCTGGAAATATGATGGTGTTAAAAATGATTTGCACCTCATCTATGCGTTGCTTGAAAAGCTGGCCAACTCCTCCGCGTGGCCAACCTGGAAGCCGGGAGCGGAATTTAAGCAGATTCGTGAAGCGGACTTGGCTGAAGAGGCTGATACACAACAGGCTCACTGAAGTCGGACATTGGCCGGGTCAGACCCCTTTGGTTTCCTGAATCAAGACGTGAACAGACAGATTTAAGGGACGAACGGGGTTGTGAGTAAGCGCAAAGCAAACTAGTTTTAGTTATGGGCCTGAGGTATTACAGAGGTGGGTGATGTATCGAGTTATTTGCGCATGCTGGTGGGTGAGTGTCATCTTGCTGGCGAGCGGTTGTGCCAGTCAGCCCCCTCAGGTAAAAATTGAACCGCGTACGCATCTCGCCGATGAGGTCTTTGCTGGTTATCAGCAGATTGAAGTTGAGTCGCAACAGCAGGTGTTTGGGCTCAGTGCCGACATGCAGCACTTCGTGGACAAACAGATTTTACGGGTGGATGACCCCAAAGCCCGCATTCGCAATCTCATCAAAGGTATTTTCGACCGCTCTCATATGAACTTGTTGTATGACAGCCATGCCAATACGACTGCTGAACAAACCTTTGAGAACCGCATAGCCAATTGCCTGTCTATGTCCATCATGACGTTTGCGATGGCAGAGTACGCAGGAATGGATGTCCGCTTCCAGGATGTGGCTATCCCTGAATTCTGGACCCGCGAGCAGGGCTACAGCATGCTCAACGGGCATATTAATCTGAAGATATTGCCCCGTAATCAGCACAATACCACCTATATCCGCAAAGGCGGTATGGAAGTGGACTTTGATCCTCAGGGGTATCGAGTCAAGTTTCCCGCAGCGGAGGTTAGCCAACAGATGGTGTTGGCCATGTTCTACAATAACAAGGCGGCAGATTACCTGGTGGATGAAAATTACCCTGGTGCTTATGCGTATCTTCGGGCCGCGGCATTGACGTCTCCCCAACTCAGTGAAACCTGGGTGAATCTTGGCGTGTTGTATCGCTTAAATGGCATGCTGGACAGGGCTGAGCAGGCGTATCAGCAGGCAATAGCACTGAATGGCAGTCAGACCGCAGAGGAAAACCTCGCGCACTTGTATAATCTGACTGGTCGCCATCAAATGGCTGAGTCGATTCTGGCCCGTATAGAGCGCAAACGTCTGGCGAATCCCTATTATCACTATCTGCTGGCAGAGCAGGAGTTTGAACGGTCTCACTGGCGTGAGGCTATTGATCATTATCGTCGTGCCGTGGCGCTGGATAAAAACAAGCATGAGTTCTACTTTGGCCTGGCTAAGACCTATTATCAGCTCGGTGATATCACAGCCACGGAACGTTATCTGAGAATGGCCAAACGTCGCTCTGTGTTTGAGCAGGATGAACAGCGTTACCAGACTAAACTCAGTCTGTTAACCCGCCTCTGACCCTGGTCGTATAACTCTCGCCGATGAGGCACGTACGCACTTTTACTCTCCTTCTTGGAGTTTTAGGGGCTAACGCCCATGCGTTGCCCCTTGCACTGCAACAGCTACATACTCATGCTTATCAACTGAGCAATGAGGTCATGGCGGGCAGAGAGACAGGCAGCGAGGGGGCTTTGCTGGCGCAGCAATACATTGCGCAGGTCTTTACCCGCCAGGGGATATCAGCGTTTAACCCCGGTTTTCGTCATTCGTTTACTTTTGGGCGTTGGCTCTCTGAGGGGCAGGGTGTCAACCTGATTGGCTGGGTAAAAGGTACTGAGCTGCCTGAATGTTATATTGTTGTCAGTGCTCACTATGATCATCTCGGCAAAAAGGGGCGTCGGATCTTTTATGGAGCCGATGATAATGCCTCTGGCGTTGCGGTGATGTTGGTGCTGGCGTCGGCTATCGCCGACGCGCCATTGCGTCATTCGGTTATCTTTCTGGCCACAGATGCTGAAGAACATGGGTTGCATGGCGCCAAAGCCTTTGTGAATGCGCCCCCGGTGCCGCTTAGCCATATTGTGTTTAACCTGAATCTGGATATGCTGGGAGTCGGTGATCTGCGCCAGCAGCTTTACATCGGCGGTAGCCGCGATCCATCTTTGCAACAGGCTATTGCCAAAGTAAAAAGCCGCTCAGCGCTGCGGATTGCTGCCAGCTATCCTCGCCAGCCAAGAGGATTCGGCAGCTCAAGACGTATTCACTATCGACAGGCCAGTGATCATGGTGCCTTTGCCAGTGAGGGCATCGCGTTTTTGTTTGCGACAACCGGTGACCATGCTTACTATCACACAGAGCAGGATCGTTTCGATAATCTCAATATAACGCTGATGGAACAGGCAACAGAAGCCCTTGGCGCCTTGCTGCTGGGTATAGATTCCTTGTCCCTTGAATATCAGAAATAAGCCAGTTGCACGCCTAGACTAATACGTTGTTGATGGCGGTTGTAATCGATCAGCGAATCGCCATAGCCATTAAAATACTGTAACAGGATCTCATAGCGGTCACTGATGGGATAACTCAGGTTCACTTCGATACTGCCCTTGTTGTCACTGGTCTTAAAGTTATTGCGCAGCAGCGTGATCAAATTGAAGTTGCCCAACCGGGTGCCATATCCCAACTCAAAGTGGCCCAGATAATGGGTAATGTCCGGATTGTCATCGCCCTGTGGATCCAGTGGATCTTCCTTTTCATCCTCTTTAAACCTGTACCAGGCTTTCAGATAATAAAAGGAGGTCTCGTCACTGAAAAGCAGTGAACCGTAAAGGCGGTTCCAGCTGCGTGAGCGCAACTGATTTTGTCCATTAGACTGATGGTTGATACCAATTTGTGCCAGATTAAACCGGTAACCGAGTATCTTGAGTTTGGTTTCAAAGTTGTAGAACAACTCGGGCTCATAGTTTGTTTCGCGAAAGGGCTTGGATATTTCACTGTTATAAACCTGCCACAGAGACATTGCAGTGAAGCCAAAATACAGTCCTTCTGTGCTTTCTTCACGGTTTACCAGATGAACCGGCATTTTTATGCTGATCTGAAATTTGGCCTCGAAATGATCAATGTTGCCCTCGCTGAGACCGTTTTCTGCCATCTGATTGGGGTTACTCTGGTAACTGAATGGCAGCAGGTAATTTAGCCGGTGCTGCGTGAAGCTGTATGGATTGCTCTGGCTACTGAGATCAGCCTCCATGCGCTTCTTGACCAGATTTTCGTCCGCGTCGCTGACTTGCTGAATCAAAGGTTGAGTTTGTTGTGCCGGTTCACCCTCCTGCTGCGTCTGCTCCTCAGGCTGGGTCTCCTGCTCTGACTGTGCCATCCCATGCAGGCTGAATGCGCAACACATGATCCACAGCACAGCTATTGTTACTCGATTCATTCTTCATCCTCCACCGACCTCAGTAACTGACGGAATTCTAACCCAGTTGAGCGTCCGATTTATGACTAATTGACGTGCAAATAGCTATCTATAATGATTTGCACCAATTTGGGGCGTAAACATCATGAAGCCCGATAAGAGTGCAATGATTTTCTGTTAAGAGGCTAATCATAAAACTAACTTGTTGTAATTAATAATAAAAATATTCTGGCACGGCGATTGTTTAGCTCTTGTTGTCGACACTCAAATAATCAATCAGGAGCAACAAGATGAAATTAGTCAGTGCCATCATCAAGCCATTCAAGCTTGACGATGTTCGTGAAGCGATTTCAGAGATCGGTATAGACGGTCTGACCGTGACCGAAGTCAAAGGCTTTGGTCGGCAGAAGGGGCATACCGAACTCTATCGTGGTGCCGAATATCAAGTGGATTTTCTTCCCAAAGTGAAGTTGGAAATTGCCGTTCAGGACGATCATCTCGATCGATTGGTTGAGGCCATTGTCGGTGCAGCCAAGACCGGAAAAATTGGTGACGGTAAGGTCTTTGTCTTCGACTTGCAGCATGCGGTGCGTATCCGTACCGGTGAAACCGACAACGCTGCTATTTAACAATTGGAGGAAAATACAATGGAACAAGCATTTCATTTGCAATATGCATTGGACACCTTTTATTTCCTGGTCTGTGGTGCACTGGTAATGTGGATGGCTGCCGGCTTCTCCATGCTGGAAGCCGGTTTGGTCAGGGCTAAGAACACCACCGAGATACTGACCAAGAATATCGCGCTGTATGCGATCGCCTGTATTATGTACATGGTCTGTGGTTACGCCATTATGTACGACGGCGGCATATTCTTAGCCGGTATTGAGAGCGTCGACGTTGACGCGACACTGGGTGAATTTGCTGCCCGGGAAGACGGTTTTGCCGGGGGAGCCGTTTACTCTGCCGCCTCAGACTTCTTCTTCCAGGTGGTTTTTGTGGCAACGGCCATGTCAATCGTTTCGGGTGCCGTGGCTGAGCGTATGAAACTGTGGGCTTTTCTGGCCTTCGCAGTGGTGATGACCGGTATCATTTATCCTTTGGAAGGAAGCTGGACCTGGGGTGGTCAGGACGTCTTTGGTTTGTACAACTTAGGTGATCTTGGTTTCTCTGACTTTGCTGGTTCGGGTATCGTGCACATGGCAGGGGCCGCCGCAGCGCTGGCAGGTGTGTTATTGCTGGGTGCCCGTAAAGGGAAATACACCAAGGAAGGGAAAATCAATGCAATTCCCGGTGCCAACCTACCGCTGGCGACACTGGGTACGTTTATACTGTGGATGGGCTGGTTCGGCTTCAACGGCGGCTCGGTGCTGAAATTGGGTGATATTGCCAACGCTAACTCCGTTGCCATGGTCTTTTTGAATACCAATGCCGCAGCCGCAGGTGGTGCTGTGGCGGCACTGATTCTTGCCCGTATTTTGTTTAAGAAAGCCGATCTGACGATGGCCTTAAACGGCGCACTGGCAGGGCTGGTGGCCATCACTGCTGAACCTTCCACACCGACGGCCTTGCAAGCCACGCTGTTCGGCGCCATTGGTGGTCTGATTGTGGTTGGCTCGATTGTGGCACTGGATAAGTTCAGAATTGATGATCCTGTGGGCGCCATTTCCGTGCACGGTACCGTCGGCCTGTTTGGCTTGTTGATCGTACCGCTGACCAATTCAGGCGCGACGTTTAGTGGCCAGATTATTGGCGCTGCCACTATCTTTTTCTGGGTCTTTATTGCCAGTCTGGTGGTATGGGGGATCCTGAAAGCTGCCATGGGCATCCGCGTCAGTGAAGAGGATGAGTATCAGGGACTGGATATGGTGGACTGTGGACTCGAAGCCTATCCTGATTTCACCGGCTCACGTAAATAATACGAAACATCAATAATAAGAAGAATAATCCGATACTGAAAAGGCCTGTCAAACGACAGGCCTTTTTTATGTCCAGGGACGGACGGTATGCCGGGATTGCAGGGAGCATTTCCCGGCGATGCCAGGGACGGACGGTATGCCGGGATTGCAGGGAGCATTTCCCGGCGATGCCAGGGACGGACGGTATGCCGGGATTGCAGGGAGCATTTCCCGGCGATGTCAGGGATGGACGGTATGCCGGGATGGCCGGAAGCAGTTTGTATGATCCTTTCTTTACCTGGATTGCGGTAATAGCTTGCGTTGTGAATTAGCTATTGAAGGGGTTATCCTTTATTCTCCATTTTTCGTTTCTCGGAGCTCAATATGCATGTGCTGATACGCTTTATGATTTTCTTGTGCGTGGTTGCACCGTCGGTGAAGGCCTATGATCGTATCACCGGGTTACCTTTTGCCAGCCGTTCTGAAGTAATTGCGCAAAACGGCATGGCAGCCACCAGCCAACCCCTGGCGACGCAAGTGGCTCTGGATATCCTTAAAAAGGGAGGCAATGCCATCGACGCGGCCATTGCGGCGAATGCCATGCTGGGCCTGGTTGAGCCTACGGGTAATGGCATTGGCGGTGATTTGTTTGCCATCGTCTGGGATGCTAAAACCCAGAAGCTTTATGGCTTAAATGCCTCAGGACGCTCTCCCAAATCTCTCACCCTGGATTATTTCAGGCAGCAGGGGCTGACAAAGATTCCATCCCACGGACCCTTACCGGTATCGGTCCCCGGTGCGGTGGATGGCTGGTTTGAGTTACACAGTAAGTTTGGCAGCTTACCCATGACAGATATCCTTGCTCCGAGTATTGAATATGCTAAGCAAGGCTTCCCGGTTTCTGAACTGATTGCCTATTACATGAAGCGCAGCGTACCTGTGCTCAGTCAGTTTCCCGGATTTAAAGAGACGTACATGCCCAATGGACGGACACCCCGCAAAGGCGAAGTGTTTACGAATCCGGATCTCGCCGCCACTTATGAGAAAATTGCTACAGGCGGCCGGGATGCCTTTTATAAAGGAGATATCGCCCGAACCATTGCTGCCTACATGAAAGAACAGGGCGGATTCCTCAGTGAAGAGGATCTGGCCTCACATACCTCTGAGTGGGTGGAGCCAGTTTCCACTAATTACCGTGGCTACGACTTATGGGAGCTACCGCCCAATGGTCAGGGTATCGCCGCACTGCAAATTCTCAATATTCTGGAGAGCTATGATATTGAGGGAATGGGTTTCGGCTCAGCCGAATATATTCATACCTTTGTAGAGGCCAAGAAGCTGGCCTTTGAAGACCGAGCGAAGTATTACGCCGATCCGGCTTTTAATGATATCCCCGTGGACTGGTTGATCTCTAAAGAATACGCTCAACAGCGTCGTCAACTGATCGATGCTAACAAGGCTGCAAAACGCTATGATGCAGGGCTCCAGCAGGGTGATACCATTTATCTCACTACAGCTGACGCCGAGGGTAATATGGTGTCACTGATCCAGAGCAATTACCGGGGAATGGGATCGGGCATGACGCCTACCGGTCTGGGTTTTATTCTTCAGGATCGCGGTGAAATGTTTTCCCTGAAGGACGGCCATTTTAATCAGTATGAACCGGGGAAAAGACCCTTCCATACCATCATTCCGGCTTTTGTTACCCGCAATGGTAAGCCCTGGTTGAGTTACGGTGTCATGGGCGGGGCGACTCAACCGCAGATGCATGCCCAGATTATGATTAATCTGATTGATTTTGGAATGAATTTGCAGGAAGCCGGTGATGCGCCGCGGATTCTTCATTCCGGTTCCAGTCAACCCACCGATGAAATCATGCAGGATGGTGGCTATGTCAGTCTGGAAAGTGGATTCAGCCCACTGGTGCGCCGTCAGTTGGTGCAAATGGGGCATACCCTGACGGATGTCTCCGGCGCCTTTGGTGGTTACCAGGCTATCATGTGGGATGATAAGAATAAGGTCTATTATGGCGCGTCTGAGAGTCGTAAAGACGGTCAGGCAGCAGGTTACTGAGGATTCAAGAAGCGTCTTATGTCACAGCCACAAAAAGGAGTCAGTGCAGAACCCAGTCTGCATGCCATTTACCTGCTGTTTAACGTGATCGATGAGGATACGGCTCGTGTCAGAAAGCACCTTGCCAGATTGCTCTCTATTTTTGAGTATTATGATGAGGAGCATTATGAGGCGATGGTGTCAGGCATGGTTGCCGTGGGCAGTAACTTCTGGCTGGAACTGTATCCGGGGCTGATTCCTGTTGAACTGGCACCTTTCCCGGATCTGCATTGTGAGGATCGTCACGCACCGGCAGAGCCCTGTGATCTGTTCATTCAAATTCGTGCCGATCGCGCAGATATTTGCCATCTGATCGGTGTTGAGGTGTGTGAACTGCTCAAAGAACACACCGAGCTGGTGGAGCAGGTGAAAGGCTTTCGCTACCTCGAAGGACGTGACCTCAATGGCTTCGTTGCTGATGCCCACAACCCTAAAGGCATGAAAAAGCTGGATGTAGCCATTGTTGGTGATGATGACCCGGACTTTTGTGGCGGAAGTTACGTCCATGTGCAGCGATACCGCCACGATCTGGCGAAATGGCAGCAGCTGGATCTGGCCAGCCAGGAAATGATTATGGGGTACAACAAAGACGATAATCGACGCCTGCGAGGGTCTCAATTGGCGCCTTTCTCTCATGCGGCCCGATGTGGCGAGCCGGAAACGGTCAGCCAGATGCTGCTCCACAGTATGCCCTATGGCGACATGCAGACACAGGGGGTGATGGTGGTGTGCTGTTGCAGCAGCGCGCGGCCCTTTGTGGAGCGTTTGCAGAGTATGATAGTGGGGGACGAGGAGGGCCACTATGACAAGTGGCTCGACTATACCAGTGCGGAATCAGGGGCGGCATTTTTCGCCCCGTCTATTCAGTTTATCAAGCATCACGCCCGGGACTAGCGCAGGCCTTTGTTAGTCCCGCTTCATAATACTTCAGAATAATTCGGTCAGTAACTTGCCCGTGGCCTTGTTGGGCTGAGTGATCTCCAGCAGGGCTGAGAGCGTCAGTGCCAGGTCCTCGGGGGAAACTTCCCGATAGATCCTGGCCGTTGGAATATTCCAGCCGGCGAAATGAAGAGGTACATGAGTATCATAACGATAGGGTGAGCCATGGGTTGCAGCCGCATAATCGCCTGACATCGACGAGGTTTGCTGCACAATCACCACATCCCCGCTACGCTCGGGGACATAGGCGTTTTGCACCTTGCTGGCGATGGCATCAAAAGATAAATCTTCAGTTAGCAATGTTTGGCGGGTAAAGGTACGCGCAATACCCGGCAGTGTGTTGATAAGCTCTGCCAGCTTTTTCTGGGCCTGTTGTGCGGCGATACCCTGTTCTTGCAAAACGGCATTGTCGAGATACACAGAAGGCAATTGCACAGCTTTGATGAGCGCGTCACGGGTTTTAAAATGCTCACTCAGCTGGGCATTGAGCGCGCTTATCTGTGCTTTTAAACTGCCACGAAAGGCCCTGAAGCCCAGGGACCGTTTATATTCGGGAATAGCATCGACACCATGGTCAGCGGACAGCGCAATCAACACGTTTTGCATGCCGATGTGCTTGTCGATAAAGGCAAAAAGATCGGCCAGCGTGCGGTCCAGGCGAATCAGATTGTCCTCAGTTTCAAGGCTGTTGGGACCAAACATATGGCCGATATAATCGTTAACGGAAAAGCTGATGGCCAGGTAATCGGTGGTAGCGTCTTCACCCAGCCCGTGTTCCTTAATCAGCATCTTGGCAAACGCCGCGGTAAGCTGATCGCCAAAGGGCGTATAGGTAAGCAGGCTGTAATAGCGCTTATCGGGTTGTGCCGGAAGTGTGTGTGGAAACCCCCGGTTGAAGCCTTTTGGCGGAATCTGAAAATTGCGGTTTGCGGCACTGTTGCGATAGGTTGTTTGCGGCTGACTAAGGTTCCAGTGTTGGTTGAGGAATTGGTCCTTATAGCCGGATTGGTTAAATTTGCGCGCGTATTCGGGTAAGGCATCAAAATAAAAACTGCTGCTGATCATATTACCGCTGCTTTTATCGTACCAGAAGGACTTTCCATGCTGTCCGCCGGTCAGCACGGCACCCCGGTCTTTGATCGACACAGAAAAGATTTTTGCCTTACCATCGCTGGCCAGATACAGCTCATCGGAAAAGGTAGACGCCATCAGGTTAGCCGGTGATGCGCTGTATCCCTGGGCGTCCAACAAATGAGTGGATTCATCGGCGACGCAATAGACCCGCTCACCACTTTGTCTGTCAGCCCAGTTGTTCGCGGCAACACCATGCTCAGAGGGCAGCGCCCCGGTGGCCAGAGTGGCATGCCCTACAGCCGTCAGGGTGGTATTGTGACGATAATGGGCATTGAGATAAGCCGTGCCTTGTTGCAAAAACAGATTGAAGCCCTGCTGTTCTTCGGTAATAAAATGCGGCTGATAGCGGCTGAGCATATCGCCGCGCAGCTGATCAACGGTGATCTGTAGTACCAGTTTTGGCTTCGCCTGTAGCGGGGTTGATATCAACAGGCTCAGGATAACCATCACACAAGCTTTCATCTTCATTACCGGCAACTCCTACTTTACGCCCAGTTCACGCAAGCGTTCTTTCAGGTAGCTGTCTGCCGTATGCCGCTCGGAAAGCACAACCTCAGGGCGGGGATGCAAAAACAGGGGCAGCGAGATGCGCGATTTGCTTTGATCCGCGCCTTGCGGATTGATTACCCGGTGTGTAGTCGATGGGAAGTATCCCGCAGACGCCTCTTGCAACATATCACCGATATTGACAATAAGGTTGCCAAAATCACAGGGGACATCCAGCCATTCACCGGTTTTACTTTTGACCTGCAGACCAGGTTCATTTGCAGCGGGCAAAATGGTGAGCAGGTTAATGTCTTCATGCGCCGCCGCTCTAATCGCACCGGGCTCTTCTGTGCCGGTCAGCGGTGGATAATGCAGCACCCGAAGCAGCGTTTGCTGACTGTTTTTTACCATATTCGACAACGGTTCGCGGTAGTGGCGGGCCACATCTTCAGGAGAATGAGCCTCGACCCAGCTGAGCAGCTCGGCGGCAAAGTCAGTGGTTTGTTGGTAATAGTCGGCCAGATGGGCCTTCAGGCTTTGAGGACAGCGACCCCAGGGGTAGTAATGAAAATACTCTTTGATGTCTTTGGTTTTATGACCTTTGGCAACCTCAGACACGGACGGCGGGAAATAGCCATCCTGGGTTTCTTTGTCATACAGATACTGGTGCTTTTCTTCACTATCAAAAAACGCCTTACCGGCAGCATAGATGGCATCTACTTTTTGCTGACGGATGGGGTGATTCTTGAGAACACCAAAGCCGGTCTGATGCAAGGACTCCACAAAGGCCTCAGCAGCATTGTCGGCGTGGTAATCAATGGCGATGAGTTTCATAATTTTTACCTGAAGGGTTACAAAAAGATAAAAAAGCCGGCAATCGCGGCGCTCATAAGGTTAGCCAGAGAGGCTGCCGCAACGGCGCGCAGTCCCAAAGCGGCAATATCATGACGACGACTCGGCGCCATGCTCCCCAGGCCCCCGAGCAAAATAGCGATGGAGCTGAGATTGGCGAAGCCGCACAGGGCAAAGGTAACGATGGCCTGCGTGCCTTCACTGAGCTGGTCTTTGTAGTTGACGAAATCCAGATACGCGACAAACTCGTTGACCACCACTTTCTGACCGATAAAGCTGCCTGCTCTGAGGGCTTCATCCCAGGGAACACCGATAATGAAGGCCAGGGGCTGGAAAACATAACCCAGAATAATCTGTAACGTCAGTTCGCCGGCGCCAAACCAGCCACCCACCCAGCCAATCAGGCCATTCAACAAGGCAATCAGGCCTACAAAGGCAAGTAGCATGGCACCAACGTTGAGGGCCAGCATTAAGCCACTGGCAGCGCCGGTGGCGGCGGCATCAATCACATTGACGGGCTTCTCTTCAGGTTCAGACAACTCAGCAACATCATTCTTCGGCGTTTCTGTTTCCGGGATCATCAGTTTTGCCATCATCAGGCCCCCCGGTGCGGCCATAAAACTGGCCGCAATCAGGTATTTCAGCTCCACACCCAGCCCGGCATAACCGGCCAGCACCGAACCTGCTACAGATGCGAGGCCGCCAACCATCACTGCAAAGAGCTCGGAACGGGTCATGGTGGGGATAAAAGGCCGGACCACCAGGGGGGCTTCAGTTTGCCCCACGAAGATGTTGGCGGTAGCTGACATGGACTCGGGGCGACTGGTTTTCAGCAACCAGCGAATCGCGCCGCCAATAAGACGAATAACCCACCCCATGACGCCTAAATAATACAGCACCGCAATAAAGGAAGAGAAAAACACAATAATGGGCAACACATGCACAGCAAACATGAAGCCAAACTTCATTTCTCCCATGTCGCCGAACAAGAAGCTGATCCCGGCTTTGGCATAGCCGATAATTTGTGACACGGTCTGTGCCATCGATAGCAACATTTCCTTGCCGAAGGGGATATAGAGCACCAAGGCACCCAAGGACAATTGCAGGGCAAAGGCACCCAATACCGTTCGCCAGTTTATGGCCTTACGATTCACCGAGAGCAGCCACCCCAGTGCAAAAAGTGTCAGTATGCCGAGCAGACTAATCATGTGTGATTCCTGTTGTTATTGTAATGTAAATCCGATTATCCCAGTGCTTGCTGAATATGGGATTTGAGCACATCCAGAGCAATACGGTTTTTACCCCCTTGCGTAACCACCACATCGGCGGTGAAACGACTGGGCGCCACAAACTGGTGGTACATGGGCTTGACCGTCGATTCGTATTGTTCGGTGACCGACTGTAGTGTCCGTCCACGCTCCTGAACGTCCCGGGTAATGCGCCTGAGCAGGCAAATGTCCAGCGGCGTATCAATAAAGACTTTGATGTCGAAAAGTGGCAACAGCTGGGGGCTGGCCAGCAGCATGATCCCTTCCACGATGATCACTGAAGCCGGTTCCAGTGTCTGTGTTTCCGGCAGTCGGGTGTGGGTTTTGAAGGAATACTGAGGGTATTCGATGCTTTTTCCACTTTTGAGATCCAGCAGGTGTTCGATCAGCAGTTCGTGTTCAAAGGCATTGGGGTGGTCATAATTGGTTTTCAGCCGTTCTTCCATGGTCATGTGAGACTGATCGCGATAGTAGTGATCTTCGCACAGCACCAGAATGTTCATGCCTGAATCCAGAATTTCAGTAATCAGGGTCTGAGTGAAAAGGGATTTTCCTGAGCCTGAACCCCCTGAAATTGCGATAATACTGGTGTTTGACATGGTCACGTGACTGGCTGTTATTGGTGGCCACAAGATTACCAGCCAAATCATGAAAAGTCAGTGACAGAGGGCGTTTTAAGAGGAATTAGTCTTACGTAAATCTCCCCTTTATAAACTCAATGCCCAGGCACCCGGAAGATGCACGCTGGCTGAGCCAGATTACTTACCTATAAACTCCAGATCTTCGGGTTGTAATTGCTCCAATGCATAGTTGTGCAATTTTGAGCGGGAGCCTTCACCCTGCGCTTTGGGTGGATAGAAGGGGATTTTTTGCTCTGGTGCCTCGGCAAAGACTTCATCCAGCGCGGCGCGGATTTCGCTGAGCATTTTATCAAGGTTTGAACTGAAATCCGGACGCTTACGGATAGTGTGTCCTAACTCAATCATACGGTAAAAATAGCGATTGGCTAATTCGAGCAGGGCTTCGGGTATGTTTTTATTGTGATTCAAGGCCGGTGCCTCGGTGTTTAGACAATAATCAACCAGGGCAATATAAAAACAAAAGGGTTTATTGGACAACTGCACTTGTTTGCCACTGAGGTTGTGGCGGAATGTACGGTTATGCAGATCGATAACCAGCTTAGGTGCCTCATGAACCCCTTCTTCTGGCCTGCTTTGCTCTTGTCTGGCACGGGCTTTGGCTGTTTGATACTGATATAACGCCAGCGTCATTATGAGTGCGGCCATCAGCGCCAGTGGCGAAAAACTCTGGCTTAAGCGGTATGGCTGAGCCATCAGCGTCAGACGGAAGGTCTGAGCCGGCGCATTGAGTTGTTTCTCAACAAAATAGCCAAAAGCCTTATCTGCTTCAGCGTCTATCCCCTGTAACGCGGTCACTGTGATGGGAAGCTGCTGTGCTTGCGCCTGTTCGTTCAGACGCTGCAGGTAAGCCCGGATAGCGGCTTTATCGGCGACGGACTTCATGGCTTCATTGGGCAACTGCAGCCAGGGCAAATCCAGGGCAATACGTTGTTCCACGGCCAGGATGCTTTGCTGAATATGGCGTTGGTGCACGATGTTAGCGGATAAATAACCAATGATCTGGAACACCAGGAACAAACCCAACAGGGTGATGAACCAGGCGATCTTTTTATACACAGGTAGCTGGAGCTTATTCAACATGGCAGTTCGGTTCGGTTGTCAGACGGCTGAAATAACTGGAATTCTGATTTCTGGCGATATCAGTCAGGGTTTGCTGAACCGCGCAGAATAAATCGATATTGTTGCTGTCCATTTTCAGGTACCACTTGCTGCCGCTCACTTCCTGTTCAATGGGCGTAATATAGTTCTTTGAGAGAATGGCCTCGTCACTCTCCTGCCAGAAAGAGGAAATAATATCTACCCGCCCGGAGGTAAGCAGCTGTCGCAACTCTGAATGCGAATTGGCATAAGTAATGTGCATATTGTCCAGCGGCAGGGCCAGGGATTTAAACAGCTGAATCGGGATGATGTGCCCTGAACGACTGGTGGGATAGTCCAGCAGGCCAAGTCGCTTACCTAACAGGTACTCTTTGGTCAAGGCTGGCTTTTCGCGCATGGCGATAAGATAGGCCGAGTAATCAGGGTAAGCTGCGACCATTTTGTATCCGTAGGTAGACTTTCCTTCCACGGCCTCCAGCAGGTTTTCTTTTACCAGTGCCAGGTCAGCAATGCCTTTACCAACAAACTGTAATACTTGCGCCTCGCTGTGGCTCCAGAACGCTTTGACACTGCCAAATTGCTTGCCTACAACCGTATTCTGGCACAATGCCTGGGACAGGTTGCGGGCCACGGACTCTGTGGTGATAAAGAGTATCAGAGAGGCAGTATTCTCGGCATTCCCCGTACGACATTCGGTATTTTTCTGAATTAACGGCATAAAGCTCGGCATTTTGCTAGAATGCACATGTTGCACGACGATCCAGAGCAGGCTACCGAGGAATAGCGCCAGGAAAACCAGCGATGTTTTTGACAGGGTCAAGTGACAGCTCCGCTTAAAAGGTCTAACCAGATGCGTAATGCACAGTATTGGAACAGCTAAGCTTACTTGTTGCAATAAGTAATCTTACTCATATTTTATAACCCATTGATTTTAAAGCTTTATGAATAAGAAGTTATGAATCTTTATGAGGCCTTTCTATTTTCCTCTGAGAGGGGAGAATTTACCTCGCGAATCGAATGGGGTGCACACTTTCTGCACAGGTGAGCCAGAGTCCTAAAACGGGTGGTATGGGACTCGCAACGACATGAATTTGCAATAAATTGCAACTAAACTCTGTTTGCACATAACAACTGAAACTAGGAAAACACAATGTTTACGAAATCCAAGCTTAACCGCGTTGCCTTAGCGGTTGCCATGTCTGTGGGATTAACCACAGGCGCTATGGCCCAGGAAACCTCCTCCGGGATACGGGGTAATATCCTTACTCAATCGGGACAGGTTGTGTCCGGAGCAACGGTAACAGTGACAGATGCCAGAACGGGTGCTGTTCGTGTTATCACATCAAATGATTCCGGTTCTTTCAGTCTCAGAGGCCTGCAGGTTGGCGGTCCTTACACCATTGAAGTGACCGATGAAGCAGGTACAACAAAAAGAGAAAATGTGTATCTGAAACTGGGTGAAACGACAAGCCTTAGCTTAGGCTTAGAGACTCAGGTCATGGAATCCATTGTCGTGACAGGTTCTGCCGTTAACTCTTTGTATGGTTCAACAGGCCCGGCCGCGAACTTTGATTTGAAATCCATTGAGAGTGCGCCCGCTATTAACCGTGACCTCAAAGATCTGATCAAAATCGACCCACGCGTGTACATCGATGAAGGATTTAATGATTCGGTACAGTGCGCCGGGGCAAACTCTCGCTTTAACAGCCTTACCGTTGATGGTATTCGTACTAACGATAACTTTGGGCTCAACTCTAATGGCTACCCCACGGTACGTATTCCTTTCTCATACGACTCTATCGCACAGGTTGCTGTAGAACTGGCTCCTTTTGACGTTCAGTATGGTGGTTTTACAGCCTGTAATATCAATGCTGTTACCAAATCAGGAAGTAATGAGTTAAAGGGCGGGGTATTTTTTGATTATACCAATGACTCTATGCGCGGTGACTCTCTGGAAGGTGAAGACATTAATGTTGGCGCTTTCAATGAACGTCGCTACGGTTTCAATGTAGGCGGTGCGTTAATTGAAGACAAGCTCTTCTTCTTCACTTCCTATGAAAAGCTTGAAGGCTCTGATTTGTTTGACCGTGGCCCTGCGGGTTCTAACGCTGCGGTACCTGTTCTGGGTTTCTCTCAGGCACAGTACGATGAAATCCTGGACATCGCTCGCAATATATATGGTTATGAGCCCGGTGAGTTGGTAAGCAGTCTGCCGGTTGAAGATGAAAAAATCATGGCGAAATTGGACTGGCAGATCAATGACGCTCATCGTGCATCATTGGTGTATAACTACAATGACGGCAATACTATTCGCGAGTCAGATGGTGACTCTGACGAATTTGAATACTCAAATCATTACTATGATCAAAGTGGTGAATTTGAGTCTGTCGTAGCCTCTTTGTATTCAGACTGGACGGATTCTTTCTCTACCGAATTGCGTATTGGTACCTCTGATTTTGAAGCCAGTGTTGTCCCTCTGGGCGGGACTGATTTCGGTGAAGTGCAAATCACAACAGAGAACAATGGTTCTGAAGCTACCGTATACCTCGGTGCAGATGATTCACGTCACGCAAACAAGCTGACCTACTCTAATGATACGTTTAAACTGGCCGGTACCTACCTGATAGGTGATCACGTTATCACCGGCGGGTACGAGTACGAAAACCTGGATGTGTTCAACCTCTTTGTACAGGAAGCCGAAGGTGAGTACCGCTTTGGCTCTATCGAAGACTTCCGCAATGGTACCCCGTTCCGTATTACTTACGAGAGTGCTGCGGGTACCAATGACCCGGCGGATGGTGCGGCTGAGTTCTCTTATCAGATACACACGGCCTATATTCAGGATGAATTCTATCATATTGATTGGGATGCGACCTTTACCTTTGGTATCCGCTACGACTGGTATTCAAGTGATGATTATCCGGTAGAAAACCCGCTTATCGAAGAGTTGTATGGCTTCTCAAACGTCCAGAATCTGGATGGTAAAGATCTCATTCAGCCACGCTTCGGGTTTAACTGGATGGCGTCTAATGATCTGGAAGTACGAGGTGGATTCGGACTCTATTCCGGTGGTAACCCCAATGTCTGGGTGGGTAATAATTACCAGAACAACGGTATTATCCTGAAGGAAAATCAGGATCGCAGTGGTACGTCTGTTTTTGATATGGACTTTACCGGCGAAGGGCGTCCTATCTATGATATTCCTCAGGATCTGTATGATGCAGTAGCCGCAGGAGAAGGTCGTAATGGTGGTATTAATATTCTGGATCCGAACTTCGAGATTCCATCTGAATGGAAATACGCTTTGGGTCTGACCTACACCTTTGACAACGACTATGTCCTGATGGCCGACTTGCTTTACACTGACAAGAAAGATGCGGCCATCATCAGGGATGTAACGCGCGTACGCACCGGAGAACTGGCACCCGATGGTCGTCCCATCTACACCAGTGTAAATGGTCGCCGTGAGGACTTCATGCTGACCAATGTGAAGGGAGATTCTGGCGAATCAACCAGCATCTCATTGTCATTGAGCAAGACCTATGACTTTGGTCTGGACTGGAGCCTGGCGTATGCGTTCACCGAAGCAAAAGACGTCAGCCCGATGACCAGCTCTGTAGCCTTCTCTAACTACATCAGCCCGGCAGTAACGGATCCTGAAGATCCAGGTGCAGCCACGTCAAACTATGAGATTCCTCATCGTTTCACATTACGCGCCTCTTATGAGAAAGAGTTCATTGATGGGTATGCGACGCGGGTAACTGTGTTCGGCACGGCCAATGAAGGTCGCCCGTATAGCTACGTCTTTAATGGAGATTTGGACGGCTCGTTGGGAAGCTCTATTGGCTTTATTGATATGCACCTTGCCTATATCCCGGAAGAGGGTGACAGCAGAGTGGTGTATGCTGATAGCTTCGATAAGGCTGCATTTGATGCCTTTATCGCTGAGGAAGGTCTGTCCCGTGGCGAAATCATGGGACGTAATAGCATCAATAGTGACTGGTGGACTAAGTTCGACGTAAAAGTGGAACAGGAATTCCCAGGCTTCTATGAAGAGCATAAAGCGAAAGCCTACCTCGTGATTGAGAACTTCGGTAACTTACTCAATGATGATTGGGGTGTTATGTACGAAGCCAGCTTCCCTCGCGCACAGCAGATCATTGGCGGTACCATCAATGATAACAATCAGTATGTGTATGAGACATTTTATGAGCCTGCGCGTCAGACACGCGTCGCGGATGCGTCTCTGTGGGAAGTTCGTTTGGGTGTGAAATACACCTTCTAAAAACGTTCAACGCCTTTAAAGCAAGTCAAAAGCCGGCCTCGCGCCGGCTTTTTTGTTTATGATAACGACAGGTGTCGACGCATCAGGCGTTGGACTGCATCGAAAAAGGTTTAAAGAATACAGTATGAAGAACATGATTCTGTTTTGGCTCACCTTAATCAGCACAGGAGTGCAGGCAATGGAAATTCGGGTGGCGACTTTTAATGTCAGTATGGAGGCTGAAAACTACGTGCCTCGGGGCACAGAGGTGTCCGGCGAAGAGTTATTTGAGCATCTGGCAAGTGGCGAACATCAGCAAATTCGTAACATTGCAGAGATTATTCAGCGTGTGCGGCCCGATATTATCTTACTGAACGAATTTGACTATGATGCCGACCCCAACAAGGGGATTCAGGCGTTTATTCGTCATTACCTGAGCCGCTCACAGTCAGGCGCAACACCTATCGATTATCCCTACTTTTATATTGCGCCGGTGAATACCGGTGTCGATTCGGGCCATGACCTTAACAATGATGGTGTGGCCTCTGGAAAAGGCGCGGACGCCTTTGGTTTTGGACTGTACCCGGGGCAATATGGCATGGCCTTATTAAGCCGTTTCCCCATCCTCGAAGATGACGTGCGCACCTTCCAGCGATTTTTGTGGAAAGATATGCCGGATAACCTGATGACCACGGTGGTGGATGAGCAGGGTAAACCCTGGTACAGCGAGGCTGCGAAGCAGGTGTTGAGACTGTCTTCTAAGTCGCACTGGGATATTCCGGTGAATGTCGACGGCAACATCGTGCATGTGCTTGCCAGTCACCCTACACCGCCAGTTTTCGACGGCCCGGAGAACCGCAATGGTAAGCGCAATCATGACGAGATTCGGTTCTGGGTGGATTATTTATCCTCGCCCTGGCAGTCGGCCTATATTTACGATGACAAGGGACAACAGGGAGGCCTTAAGGGCGACCGATTTGTGATTATTGGCGACCTCAATGCCTCACAGACCGAAGGCGATGCATACAAAGAGCCGATTGTTAACCTGCTGACCCACGCAAAAGTTCATGGCCACACTGTACCCAAAAGTGCGGGCGGCGCATTCCACAGTCAGGATAACCCCCTTGGCGCCATGCATACCGCCGCCTGGAGGATGCGTCCTGATTATGTGCTTCCCTCTGAAGCTGGCTGGAAGGTGCTTGGGGCGGGGGTGTTCTGGCCCAAACCCGATGAGCCCCTATATCGCTTGATTGAGAATCGCAATGCGTCTTCTGATCACCGACTGGTCTGGATGGACCTGATGCTGGAGAATTAAGGGGGCAGGGCGTTCAGGCCGCGGGCGCGGCCTGATGAGAACGCTGAAATCTCGGGCTCAGGCCCGACCTACACGTTTTCAAACAGGGTTTCGACCCGTTTACGGGTTTCTTCAATACGGCTGATGTCGGCAGGGGCGATAAAGATGGTGTCGTCACCGGCAATGGTTCCCAGTACCCCATCTGCTTTGCCAAGAGAGTCCAGCAAACGGGCAATTAACTGTGCAGCCCCCGGGCTGGTGCGGATAATCACCATGACGTTATTGTGAACAATGTCCAGCACCAGTTGTTTCAATGGGCTTTTGGCCGTGGGCATGCCCAGCTCAGGAGGCAGGCAGTACACCATATCACCGCGGGCGTTGCGGGTGCGCACGGCGCCGAACTTGCTCAGCATTCTCGACACCTTGGACTGACTGATGTTCTCAAATCCCTGCTCTTTGAGTGCCTCGACGATCTCCCCCTGGGAACCGAAGTTCTCTGCTTTAAGAAAGGCTTTAAATGATTTGATTAAATCGTCTTGTTTGGCTGTCATGCTGTATCCTGTCACATCTAGAAGTGCATTATTATACTTACCTGTCGCCGCTATACCATAGTCTTATGTTGAGGTAGTTTCCTGCAATGTCGGTACACAACGCCTGTTTTTATGGCTTATGTGGTCGTCAACCGGGCTTGGGTACTTGCTAAGGAGACGGTCAGACAGTAGACTTTGCCGGCATATTTATTCAATCGTGCTCTCGCACGCTACGCTCTGTAAAGGCGGCAATTGCCGGAGCTCAGCGACGATTACCATTCACAGGAGAAAATCATGAAAGTAGCGGTTTTAGGTGCTGCTGGCGGAATTGGCCAGGCCTTATCTTTATTGCTAAAAACCCAATTACCTGCGGGTACGGCCCTGTCTTTATACGATGTGGCGCCTGTTGTACCTGGTGTAGCCGTTGATCTGAGTCACATACCAACAGATGTGAAAGTACAGGGCTATGGTAAAGATGATCTGGCTGATGCGCTGACCGGGGCGGACATTGTGTTGATCCCAGCCGGTGTACCCCGCAAGCCGGGTATGGATCGCTCTGATCTGTTTAATATCAATGCCGGTATCGTTAAGAACCTGGTGGAAGCGGTTGCCGATAACTGCCCGCAAGCTTGCGTCGGCATCATCACCAACCCGGTGAATACCACTGTGGCTATCGCAGCCGAGGCGCTCAAGGCCAAAGGTGTATACAACAAGAGTAAACTATTTGGGGTGACCACGCTGGACGTGATCCGTGCAGAAACCTTTGTAGCTGAACTCAAAGGCTTAAATCCTGCTAACGTGCATGTTCCGGTTATCGGCGGTCACTCCGGCACCACCATTCTGCCTCTGCTGTCTCAGGTGGAAGGTGTGGAATTCTCCGATGAGGAAGTCGAGAGCCTGACCCACCGCATTCAGAATGCAGGTACTGAAGTGGTTGAAGCCAAAGCCGGTGGTGGCTCCGCAACTCTGTCTATGGGACAGGCTGCGGCACGTTTCTGCTTGTCGCTGGTGGCGGCGATGCGTGGCGAGAACGTGGTGGAATACACCTATGTTGAAACGAACTCTGATGATGCCCGTTTCTTTGCTCACCCTGTGCGGTTGTGCAAAGAAGGGGTTGATGAAGTGCTGCCCTATGGCAAGCTGAGTGACTTCGAAGAAAAAGCCAAACAGGATATGCTTGAAGGTCTGCGTGGCGATATCAAACTGGGTGAAGACTTCGTTAACGGTTAACGTCAAAGGCTTACAGAAAACACACAAACCGGTCCTTACAGACCGGTTTTTTTGTGCCAAAAGTACTGTTTTCGCCCCTGTACTTACCCTTGCTGCCATTTCATCAGGTTAAGAAACTCACGCCGGGTTTTCGGCCCATAGGTCTTAAAATGGGGCTGTGGAGCCTGCTGATATTCGGCTTTGCTAGTAGCAATACGGTCCTTGCCCATAAAGCGCTGTACTTCCTCTATACTCACCTGATAGGGCTTAGTGGCATTGAGGCCAAATATCTTGCGTTTGAGTGTTGGTGTCAAAGACGAATAACCATATTGTTGTTGAAAGGTGTCACTGATCTGAAAGCTTCTGAAGGCCTGAATCTGATCCTGTGGTGAGCCATACCAGATGGAGTCCGTGCCCCATAATACGTTGTTTTCGCCCACGTAGCGGATCAGTTTGCCCAGCAGGTGTGCTGCCTGTTCGGGATGGCGCATCACGAAGCGCCAGGTCGAGCCCAGTTCAGCATACACATTAGTGTTGGGGGCAATGTCATTATCGATCAGCGATTGCACCAGGCTGTCTGTTCCCGCTCTTCCAGCCCCCTGGTTAAAGGCCTGCTCCTCAACGCCAGGATCAAAACCAGAGTGGTAGATAATAAAGTTGATATCAGGAAACGCCTTAGCAACGATGCCAATGTCGGTACACAGGCTGTGTTCATAGGATTGCTGACCAAAAGGAATACCCTTGTGAATACAGATATTATTCACGCCCAGTTGTCGGGCCTTTTCAATCATGGCGATACCGGGGGCCTCATGCAGGAAGAAACCCTGACCCTCTGGTCCCCATTGGGTATAGGTCTTCCAGGCGCTGACCTGCCATTTCTCGGCCAGCTCTTCCATGCCTTGTAAGTCACCATCCTGATTGGGGTTGACCCGACCGTGTAATAGCAGCCTCTGGTCTCCCTCAAGCTCATCAATAATGCGGCGGGTGGCGTCGGCCTCTTCTATGGTCAGCGGCTCGTTCTCCCGGCGCGAGGGAACAAAAGAAAGCACCATCATATTGGTGTCGCTGTCCATAAACACGTCTTTGACAAACTGCTTAGGACCCAGGCATTGCAGGTAAGATCTGTCCCCGGGTATATCGGCCAGAGAACAGGCTGCGCCAGGCATACCGGCAAAAGGTGTCGCTTGTTCAGGTAACTGGTTGAGCCAGCGGCCATTGGGGTCCACAAAGTGTCCTTGTATATCGAAGATAAACTCATCGCCCATCAATGCCGCATCAGCAGGTTCAGTTTCCATCGCCGCCTCTCCAGACAACTGGTAGAAGCCCCCGGTAAGACCCGCTGCGGCATTCACCTTGTTGGCACACAGCAGGGTGGTTGCGGCGGCACAGGTTGATAACATGAAAGTGCGTCGGTCTAGCCCCAGACGATGAGCGCCGAGATCTATCTGCTGGTCAGCGAGTTGATTGATATGCTTTTCTCTTTGACTAAGTCGTGGTGGAACAAATTCTCCATTGGAGGTGGTGTCCATTTTGATCGGCAGTACAGGAATACGAGCGGGCATGAGTGTTCTCCTTAATGCAAGCCAGATAAAGCTAGCAGTGAAAACACAACTCTGCCTCCCGGTGTGGGGTGAAAACGCGTTGATTGGAGGAGATGGCGGGGTTACCGACGGCGGCAGAACCGAGAACCATCGAATGTGCTGATCGTCGGTTTAGTTGTATCCGCACAGATGCACGCTTGGCGAAACGTGGTACTGAGTTTGTTCTTTGTTTAGGTTAAAACTGCTGCGTCAGTCTTCCCGTGACACGGACAACCGTGCCAGTGAAATCAGGGCTTGCTTATAGTCCGATTCAGGCAGGCTCTGAATAGCCTGGACGGCCTGTTCAGAGGCTTTGATGGCCTGTTGGCGTGTGTATTCCAATGCTCCGGTTTGTTGCATGGCCTGCAAAATTGGCTTGAGATTGGCTAATCCATTGCCGTGTTCGATGGCATTTCGAATCATTTCTGCCTGAGTTGTATCGCCATGCCACATCGCATAAAGCAGAGGCAGGGTGGGTTTGCCTTCGGCCAGGTCATCTCCCACGTTCTTGCCGGTCTTGTTACTGTCCGCATCATAATCCAGCACATCGTCAATCAGCTGAAAGGCCGTGCCAAGATAACGCCCATAATCCTGTAATGCCTTCTCAATATCGGGGGATTGATCGGTAAGCACAGCAGCGAGCTGGGTAGCGGCTTCGAACAGGCGCGCCGTTTTGCTATAGATCACCTGCATATAACGCTTTTCACTGATATCCGGGTCATTGCAATTCATCAGCTGCATGACCTCACCCTCGGCGATGACATTGGTGGCATCGGAGAGGATCTCCATGACTTTCATGCGTTTGAGGCTGACCATCATCTGGAAAGAACGGGTATAGAGAAAGTCGCCCACCAGTACGCTGGCCTGATTGCCAAACAGCTCATTGGCGGTCTCACGACCCCGGCGCATGGTCGACTCGTCTACAACATCGTCGTGCAACAGGGTCGCGGTATGAATAAATTCAATGATGGCGGCAAGGGTATGATGCTGGGTACTTTCAATGCCCATTGCCCTGGCACTTAGCACACATAACAGAGGCCGGATACGCTTGCCGCCGCTGTTGACGATATAAAAACCCAATTGATTGATCAGTGCAACGTCAGAGCTCACCTGCTGCTGTATCAGATGATTGACTGCCTGCATGTCCTGCTCTGCCAGTTGGCGAATCTGCGCTATATTCATGGATTTTGGGAGCATATCGATTGAAGTCTGGCGGCATTCTTGCAGAAATCTGTTTTCTGTTCCAGTGCAGTGCGTTCAGTCGGTGTAATATTCAGGTTATAATGCCGACCGATCTGGCTGCGTAAGACATAATGCTCAGGTGCCCGCCATGAGCGGCGTGTGCTGGTCAAATAATTTGACAATAGCTCTTGCCCAAGCTGAGCACTTCACGTACAATTCGCGCCCTGTTTTAGAATTGTAGCGTCATGTAGACGCATAGAGCGGAGTTAAGTATGTACGCGGTTTTCCAAAGTGGTGGTAAACAACACCGTGTGGCTGAAGGCCAAACCGTTCGTCTTGAAAAGATTGAAGTCGCGCCAGGCGAGTCTGTTGAATTTGACGATGTGTTGATGATCAGCAACGGTGATGACATTAAAATCGGTACCCCATTTGTTAATGGCGGTAAAGTCAAGGCGGAAGTGGTCACTCATGGTCGTGGCGATAAGGTTAAGATCGTTAAGTTCCGTCGCCGTAAGCATTCACGCACTCAGATGGGCCACCGCCAGTGGTTCACTGAAGTGAAGATTACCAGTATTAGCGCTTAAGAGGAGTACTGACAGATGGCACATAAAAAGGCGGGTGGTAGTACTCGTAACGGTCGCGATTCAGAAAGCAAACGCTTAGGTGTTAAGCGCTTTGGTGGCGAATCAGTATTGGCCGGTAGCATTATTGTTCGTCAGCGTGGTACCAAGTTTCACGCTGGCAACAACGTAGGTTTGGGCAAGGACCACACCCTGTTCGCTCTGGAGAGTGGCAAGGTGCAGTTTGAAGTTAAAGGTCCCCAGAACCGCAAGTACGTGAGCATCGTTGCTGAATAAACGGCAGCTCATGTAGCTTGAAAAGCCCCGCCGAAGCGGGGTTTTTTTTTGGCTCCGGGTTATGAATTCGGCGCCTGGTGAAGCGATACCATAATGCAATATAAATCCGGTAGAATGCCCAGTAGCAGTTTGCCAGTGAGGTTAGACAGATGAAATTTGTAGATGAAGCTGAAATTCGTGTTGAAGCCGGAGACGGTGGCAATGGCGTCATTAGCTTCCGCCGTGAAAAGTATATTCCCAAAGGTGGTCCTGACGGGGGAGATGGCGGAGATGGTGGCAGCGTTTATCTGCTTGCCGATGAAAACCTCAATACACTGGTAGATTACCGCTTTGATCGCATTCATCGTGCCCAGCGTGGTCAGAATGGCCAGGGTAGCAATTGCACCGGGCGCAGTGGTGAGGACCTGGTACTTAAGGTGCCGGTTGGGACTCGCGCCACGGATGTTGATACCGGCGAAGTGTTAGGCGATTTAACCCGACATGGCAAAAAGCTGAAAGTCGCCAAAGGGGGCTTTCATGGCCTGGGCAATGCGCGCTTTAAAAGTAGCACCAACCGCGCGCCGCGACAGAAAAGCGATGGTACGCCCGGTGATGTACGAAACCTTAAGCTGGAACTGATGTTACTGGCCGATGTCGGTTTGCTGGGACTTCCTAACGCGGGTAAGTCCACTTTTATTCGCAGCGTGTCGGCAGCCAAACCCAAAGTGGCGGATTACCCCTTCACTACCTTGATCCCGAATCTGGGTGTGGTGCGTGTGGAGGGACAACGCAGTTTTGTGATCGCCGATATTCCGGGGTTAATCGAGGGGGCTGCCGAAGGAGCCGGACTCGGTATTCGCTTTTTGAAACATCTCGAGCGTTGTCGGGTGCTCCTGCATATTATCGATGTATTGCCGGTGGATGGCTCCAGTCCTGCTGAGAATGCCAAAACCATCGTTGCAGAGCTGGAGCAATATAGCCCCAAACTTGCTGAGAAGCCGCGCTGGATAATTTTTAATAAAACTGACCTGCTGACCGAGGACGAGTTGGCGGAAGTCATGAACGACGTAATGTCGTCACTGGATTGGCAGGGACAACATTTCAGTATCAGCGCCCTCAGCAAGACAGGAACCGAAGCGTTGTGTCAGGACGTGATGGCGTATCTGGACAGTCTGCCTGCCGAGCAGGAAGCGGAAGAGGTGGAGCAGGACGTTGAATTTAAGTGGGATACCTACCACAAAGAACAATTACAGGAGCCGGATGACGATGACTGGGACGATGATGATCCAGATGACGATTCCGGAGTAGAGATAATCTACACAAGATGAGGAATACGATGCGAATTTCAATGATTGCAGCGATGGCAAAGGGGCGGGTTATCGGCTCAGCCAACCGTATGCCCTGGCATTTGCCTGCTGATCTCAGACATTTTAAGAGTAAGACCCTGGGTAAGCCCGTGGTGATGGGGCGCAAGACTTTTGAATCCATTGGTAAAGCGCTGCCCGGGCGGAAAAACATTGTTGTCAGTAGCGATGCGTCTTTTGCTGCTGAGGGCGTTGAGCGTGCCGAGAGCCCTGAACAGGCACTCGAGCTGGCTCAGCAGGAACAGGCGGAAGAGGTGATGGTGATTGGTGGGGGAATGCTTTACAGCCATTTCTTACCCTTGTGTGAGCGCTTGTACATCACCGAGATTAAACTCGATGTGGACGGTGACACCTACTTCCCCGATTACCAGGCAGAAGCTAACTGGCGTGCCTTGGAAGAAGAGCATGTGCAGGCCGATGAAGAAAACCCTTACCCACTGGTCTTTAAGACCTTGCAGCGTCGAAAGGTGCTAGAGGTCTGATTCGTGCAAAAACGGCATGGTAACAACAAAAAACGCGCTTTCCAGCGCGTTTTTTATGCCATGACAACAGACGTTGCCATTACACCCTGAATTGTCTCACAGAGCCTTGCAGTTCATCTGCCAGCTTGGCCACTTCGTGACTGGAGTCAGTGGTTTGCTCGGCCCCGGTTGAGGTCTCTTCTGCAATGGCAACGATGTTTTCAAGCTTCTCACTGATTTCCTGAGAAACCTGATGCTGCTCACGGGCCGACTGCTCGATTTGGGTCGATACATCGTGCGCTTTATGCACGGCGTTGGTGATGAGATCCAGTGCCGAGGTAGCCTTTTCGGTTTGTGTTACGCAGACCTCAGCTTGCTGTTTACCCTGCTGCATCACGTTCACCGCTTTTTCTGCACCGGCCTGCAGTATTTCAATCATGGACTGAATTTCCTGCGTCGATTCCTGCGTGCGGCTGGCCAGGGTTCTTACTTCATCAGCAACAACGGCAAAACCACGTCCCTGCTCTCCGGCCCGGGCAGCTTCAATGGCTGCATTGAGTGCCAGCAGGTTGGTCTGGTCGGCCACGCCGCGGATGACATCAAGAATACCGCCGATACTGGCGCTGTCCTGATTCAGTTTATTAATAACCTCACTGGCCTTCTCAACTTCTTTAGCCAGTGCCATGATGGTGTTGCGGTTTTCCTGAGAAATGGCTTTGACTTTCTCGGCTTCGGAATCGGCGTTGCGGATCTCGTTGAGGGTATCCTCAGCACTTTGCGAAACCAATTGCGACGTACTGTTCATCTCTGTGGTTGCGGTTGCCACCTGTGCAATCTGAGATTTCTGTTCCTGTATAGACTTGGTGGTCTGTGCGGTGACGGCTGATGTTTGTTCAGACGCAGCGGCAAGCTGACTGGCTCTGGAACTGATGCCTGAAATCAGACCCTTGAGGCTGTCTATGAGGTTATTACAGTTTCTGGCCAGCTCACCGAATTCATCCTGGGATGAATCGTCCAGCTTCTGTGTCAGGTCCCCACCGGAAACCACATGCAGCATTTCGTTGACTTTATTCAGAGGAATGGTGATGGCTCTGACACTGAAAAAGGCAATGGCGGCTGCCGCGCCCGCAGAGACCAGCATAATAATCACGGTACTGGTGGTGCCTGTTGCCACAGAATCAGCGACATCTTCTTTGGCGATGGCAGTAATGTCATTGGCCTGGTTTAACAGGGCATCAAGGTCACTAACGGCTGCGGTAATATTGGCCTCAGAGTCTGCCAGCGCATCACTGGCATCCAATTGACTCTCCAGCCGTGCCACCTGATTGTTCACAATGCCCTGCGATGCCGTTGCTGTGCTCTCAATGTCCAGAATCATCTGTTCTATATCCGCAAGCATGCCACTGTCATCTCGACCAGCTGCACTTTCTATCATGCTTTGCTTGATGCTGAGCACGTTGTCCAGGGTTAACTGAAGTTCGTTGCCGATGGTTTCTGCCCGGGTAAGATCGGCCGTCTTGCTATATTGAGAAGCCACACTGATGAGTGACATCAGCTCTGTTTCCAGGTCTGCGCCAATACGCGCCGCTTCAGCCAGCGCACCACCATTTCGGGCATCATCTAAATCAGAAAAATCCAGCAACAACATCGACGTATCATCGGTATTGTCTTCCAGTGACATTAACTGCATGGATAAACGTTGCCCCAGCTGCAGGTCATTACGGCGGCTGTTGAACATTCTGCTGACGTTATCAGCGTATTCCTGATAAACCGATTCCACCTGATTGAGTGATTTGGTCAGGGCGGCCTGTCCGACAACAGCTGATTTGAGTTGCTTCAACTGGGTCTCAAAGTTGCCTTTGCTGGTTTCCAGCTGTTTTTGCAGGTTGTCCAGTTTTGTCAGGTCAGACTCGTAATACCCTTCAAAGGTAATCCGGCCCATATTCATAAAGGAGACCTTGAGTCCGCTGCTGCCCTGAAGTGTCGGGATAGCCAGCTCATTGACTTCTTCAACCGCTGAATCGACGCTGCTAAGGTTGACGAGAGAGAAGATACTGATAATAAATAGCAGTAGGGTAATGATGGCAAAACCACCGATAACGCGCATTGCTACTGTTAGTTTCATAGAAAGTCCCCGGAACAGCTATTGATCAAATCTTAGTGGCAAAATTACCAGAGTAATGGCTGCAGATCACGTGCCAAATTAAACATATGCTAAGTCATTGTATCGACGCAAAGATTTTATTCTTAAATCTGATGTAAATGGCTGCCTGGTAACTCCAACGCGGTGAGTTTTCCGCCCCATATGTAACCGGTATCCAATGCGATGCAGTTTGTCTGCCCGGTCTTGCCCTCCAGTGCGGCCCAATGACCAAACAACACCCTTTGGTGAGCGGACAACTTTGCCTGAGGGTGACTGAACCAGGGGTACAACCCTTGCGGCACTGAGCTTAGACCTGATTTTGCTTTTAAATCCAGCTTCAGATCCGAGGTGATCCAGCGCATACGGGTCAGGGCGTCGATGATAAACACCAGGCGTTCATAGCCACTGAGCTGTGGTGTCCAGGCTTTGGTGTTATTGCTGTACATGGTCGAAAGCAGCGCCTTCCAGTGGCGACTCTGCAGACATTGTTCGACTTCTTTGCCAAGGGCTGAGGCCTGCTCAATGGTCCAGCCCGGAAACAGGCCAGCATGACTGAGCAGGGTGTCCTGGTCCGGCGTCCAGGTCATGGGACGGTACCTCAGCCAATGGGCAAGCTCGTCGCAATCATCTGCTTTGAGCAAGGGACCGAACTTATCCTGCGTCTTCGGCGATTTGATGCCCAGGTGCACGGCGAGAAAATGCAGGTCATGGTTACCCAACACTGCATTGGCGTGTTTCCCTAAAGAAGAAAAAAACCGTAAGGTCTGCAGGGATTCTTCGCCGCGACCAATTAAATCTCCTGCTCCCCACAGCGAATCCGTGTCCGCATCGAAGCCAACTTTATCTAATAACTTGCGTAAGGCCGAATAGCTTCCCTGAATGTCACCGACGATAAAAGTACGCATCAGTTGATTAAACTTGGCACAACAAGGCTGAAAACAGGAATGGGCGCCTTAAAGCGAGTTCCGTCAGTGCGCTGCATTTCATAAAAGCCTTGCATGCTGCCAACAGGAGTTTCAAGGATAGCGCCACTGCTGTATTCATAGCTGTCACCTGGGGCAATAACAGGTTGCTTGCCCACCACACCGGCGCCCTGTACTTCACTTTTATTGCCATCAGCGTCGGTGATGAGCCAATAACGATTTAGCAGCTGGACGGCTTGTGTATCATGGTTTTCAATGCGCACATGATAGGAAAACGCATATTTTTGTGCATTGGGTATGGAGCTCTGTTCAAGATACTGACTTGTTACATGAATACGGATAGCGTCACTCTGCATTGATTACCCTCGGGCTGTGTGATCCAACAGATTGGCCAGTGCAGCAAAGTCACTGAGTGAAAGTGTCTCTGCTCTGGCATCTGGATTCAAGCCCAGACTGCTGATTTGTTCTTCGTTGAGCAGGGTTTTGAGGCTATTGCGAATGGTCTTACGACGCTGATTAAACGCCTGAGCACAAACCTGATTCAGTTTGCCCGGGTCATTTACCGGTACCGGCTTGTCCTGATAAGGCAGTAATCTGACCACCGCAGAATCCACCTTGGGAGCGGGCTTAAAGGCGCCTGGGGGCACTTCAAGAACCGGCAGCACCTGACAATAGTACTGGGTCATCACGGATAAGCGCCCATAGTCTTTGCTTCCCGGGCTTGCGGCCATGCGTTTAACCACTTCTTTTTGCAGCATGAAGTGCATGTCGCTGATGACCCCGGCAAACTGGAATAAATGAAACAGCAAGGGAGTTGAAATATTGTATGGAAGATTGCCGAATACCCGAAGTGGATGTTCGCTGTCGGTCAGTGAAGCAAAATCAAACTTCATCGCATCGGCTTCGATAATGGTCAGCTTACTGGAAATAAAGGGATGCGTGCGCAATCGTGCCGCCAGATCTCTGTCCAACTCTACCACAGTGAGCTTGTTCACGTGCTCGCAGACGGGCTCTGTTAGTGCGCCAAGACCCGGGCCAATTTCCACCAGATTTTCATCAGCTTGTGGGTTAATGGCATCGATAATGGCAGAGATGATGTAGGGATCATGGAGAAAGTTCTGACCGAAGCGTTTTCTCGCCGTATGGCCCTGGTGTTTTTTACTCATTGTTTGGCTCCGGCCATATCAATGGCTTTTTGCAGGGCCAGCCTGAAGCTGCCTGTATCGGCTTCCCCGCTGCCAGCTAAGTCCAGTGCGGTGCCATGATCCACGGATGTGCGGATAAAAGGCAGACCCAGTGTAATGTTTACCGCCGCACCAAAGCCTTTGTATTTGAGCACGGGTAAGCCCTGGTCATGATACATTGCCAGCACCACATCCGCTTGTTGCAGATATTTGGGTTGAAAAATGGTGTCTGCCGGAAGCGGTCCCACCAGATTCAGTCCTTCCGCGCGTAATGCTTCCAGTGCCGGAATAATCACATCCAGTTCTTCTGTACCAAGATGGCCACCCTCACCGGCATGGGGGTTTAAGCCGCAGACCAGGATGCGTGGTTCGGGGATAGCAAACTTGGCTTTCAGATCGGCATTAACAATGCGGATAACTTTATGTAAGCGGTCTTGTGTAATGGCCTTAGACACATAGGCCAGCGGAATGTGCGTCGTGGCCAGTACCACCCGCAGCCCCTCGGTTGCCAGCATCATCACCACATCGGCAATATTAGCCTGATGGGCAAAATACTCTGTATGCCCGCTGAAAGAGATGCCGGCCTGATTAATAATGCCTTTGTGAACCGGGCCCGTTACGACCGCATCAAATTCACCGCTGAGATTTTTACTGCTGGCCTGACGCAGGGTCTCTACGACGTACTGACCATTGCCCGCATCCAGTTTTCCGGCCTGCACAGCAACCGCCGTTGGGACAGACTGAATGTATGCCTGCCCCGGTTTTTGCAGGGCCTTGTTCTGCTCATCATAAGGCAGCAGCGTTAAGGGCAAGCCAAGGGCTTCAGCGCGCTGTTGAAGCATGTCCTGACACCCAAACAATACCAATTGCGCCGGCCAGGATTGTTGCAATAAAGCAATGATCAGGTCAGGACCAATACCGGCAGGTTCTCCCGGCGTAATGGCGATACGCAGAGGACGATCACTCAAGATGGTTACTCCAGCACTTCGATATAGGCACTGTCACGCATTTCGCGCAGCCAGTTGTCCGTTTCTTCTGCAAATTTACGGTTAAACAGCAGACGATAGGCTTTTTCTTCCTGTACTTTATCGGTGACATCACCCACGCGTCGGTCTAGCAGCTGAACGATATGCCAGCCGTGAGTCGAGCGGAAGGGATCACTGATCTCTCCCTGTTCGAGTCGCTCTAATGCTTCTTTAAAGGCAGGCACATAAGCGCTGGGGTCAGACCAGCCCAGTTCGCCGCCTTTGAGGGCAGAACCCGGGTCGGCTGAATGCTCTTTTGCCAGTTCCGCAAAGTCAGCTTCTCCGGCGAGAATCTGCTCTTTAAACTCTCTGAGCATCTGTCTTGCCCGTTCTTCACTGAGAATCACAGTAGGCTTAATTAAAATATGACGGGAGTTCACTTCAGTGATTTCAACCTGCTCAACCCCTTTGAGGTCCATGACCTTGAGGATATGAAAACCCGCGCCACTGCGGATAGGTCCGATCAGCTCACCTTTCTTCTTATCCTGAACCGCTTCTGCAAACAGTGTCGGCATAGCATTAATATTCATCCAGCCCATGTCGCCACCTTCCAGTGCTTTAGCGCCGGAGGAAGATGCAATCGCAATTTTGGCAAAGTCTGAGCCGTTGTTCAGCAGCTCAAGCACTTTATCTGCGCGGTCTCTGGCACTGTCGATGTCTTCTTCACTCGGCTCCGGGGGAAAGCCAATAAGGATATGACCAAGGCGATATTCAGCCTGCTGCAGACCCTGCTGTTGCATCAGTCTGACCAGACTCTCCACTTCCTGAGGCGTAATATAGACACGACGGCGCACATTGGCGCGACGCACTTCACCGGTAATCAGCTCACGACGCACCTCTTCGCGATAGCTGTCGTAGCTCACCCCTTCGGCGGTCAGCCCGGCTCGGAGCTGCTCTACCGTGACACCTTCGCTCTGAGCAATACTTTCAATGGTTTGCTCAAGCTGAGGGTCGCTGACCTGGATCCCCATTCGCTCTGCCATCTGCATTTGCAGATTAGTAAGAATGAGGCGTTCAGTAGCCTGGGTGCGCACAGCCTGATCCGATGGCAAGTCCTGCCCGGAGGCAATGGCGTTGCGTTTAACGGATTGGACCAGTTCCTGGATTTCACTCTCCAGCACCACGCCCTGATCGACAATGACCGCAACGCGATCCAATTCCTGGGGCTGGCTGCTGACTACAACCGGGAAAAACAGTAAAAAGCAAAGTACAGCGTTTAATTTCATATTCGACTTCATTGGTTTGTAATTTTACGGATCCTCAACGCCGCCCAGCTTGCCCACTTTAATGCTGTGGTCAAGGGGAAATTCCTGGCGAAGCAATGGATCCCGCTTCGATGATATCAGTTATTCAGAAAATAAGGGTGCCGATATCCGAACAACCCTTCATTTAGTAAGGACCTGGCGGAGTCTTTTCCACCAAAGCCTCTGAATACAAACTGTAATGCAATACCTGATTCAAACTCATCACCACTCTGTTCACCCAGAGCGTCAAAACGGTTACTCAGATAGCGCTGGGCGACAAATTGTAAGGCCCAACAACAGGACTGATATTGTATACCGGTAAAGCTTTCAATGGTTCTGTTGCTGGACAAATCTTTGTACCATCGTCCCACCCAGTGCCACTGCCTGGACAGAGGCCAGCTTGCCGTCACCCCCACCTGATCAATTTCATTGCCGGAAATATCTCTGACATAGCGGTGATTTAACTGCACCAATTTGTCCTCGGCTAACTTGTAGTCCAACGACAGATTACTGCGCTCAACCCGCTGATTAACCGATGAAAGCTGGATCTGTGAGCGAACAAACCACTTGGAACTGATGCGCCAGTCCAGTTCTGCCGCCAACGCCGAGCGATCTTCTTCACGCTCGTTGTCACTCAGGCGACTGTCTCCAAAATAGAAAATTTGGCCTAAGCTCAGACGTAACTGTTCGCTCTCATTATCATCTAACAGTCGGGTTGTCAGACCCACGGTCAGCTGATTGGAATCACTGATGCGATCCAGACCGGTAAACTCCTGGCCACGGAATAATCCGACGTAGTCATTGAGCAGACGACTGGTATCGTAACGTCCGATATGTTGTTGATCCTCATAGCTGGTGTACAGATATTGCATTTTCGGTTCCAGTGTCTGAGTCATCTGGTCGCCAAAAAGTTCGATTTGTCGCTCAAAGTTTACTGCACCATACAATCGCCCCCGCCCCAAGGTACGGCTGACAGATTCCTCAAGAGAGGAATTATCAGGCAGGGATTGACGATAAAAAGTCTGTAACAAGGTTCCTTCTGCGATGAATTCGCCCCAGCTATTATGCAATGGCAGGCTAAGCGTGGGAGCCAGATGAAGTCGTGTGGCAGACGGACTGTTCTCATCGCCATTTTCAAAGTGGGCTAATTCCGAGTCGAATCTGAAATCGAGCAATGTCCCTAGATCATGGTGATAGTCCAGCCTAAGCTCAGGGATCGCACGATAACTGTTGGGATGGTTACCAATGATTTCGAAGTCCCTGATTTGAGCAGAGAAATTTAAATCATCTGAAAAGTACAATAATTGCAGAGTCTGATTCAGATGGGTATCGGCGCGGTTATAGAATTCAGAGCCCAAATCAACAATGTAGTTATCATCACTCAGGCCATTCACTTCGGCACTGATCTGCCAGCTTTGGGTCAGCTGCCCCTGATGAACGAAACGGTAAAAATAGCGGGCGTCGTCGAGATCGCTGCGCCTGTCATCATGCAGATATTCTACATTCAGCTGCCCCTGATGTTCGTCACTCAGGTATCTGAATTCGGTTTTCAGCTGCAATCCGCGGTCTGACATGAGTCGGGGGGCGAGGGTAGCATCGTAGTTTGGCGCGATATTCCAGTAGTAGGGTTGTTCGTAACCGACACCAATGCGATCTGAACTGGAGAGGGTTGGAAACAGCAATCCAGTCTGCCGTTGCTCTGATACCGGGAAACTGAAATAAGGAAGGTATAGCACAGGTACACCGGCCAGATAGAAGCGGGTATTGCGCGCTTCTCCCCAGATCTCTCCAGGTGCTAAGGAAATACTGCTGGCTTTGATAAGCCAGTCTTCCTGACCTGCGGGACAGGTGGTGAAACTGACGCCATCAAGCTGGATCCCGGTCTGATTACTAATGGCGATATTCTCTGCCTGTCCTCTGCCTACGAACCCCAGCATCTGATACTGGGTGTTTTCCAGTGACAGACTGCCCGAGGCCAGATCCAATCCCATATTATCGCTGGTGACATAAATCTGATTATCACTAAAAGCAATATCGCCACTGGCTTTAAGCTGCCTGGCACTTTTGTCGATAAGGGCCTGTTGTGCCTGTATGGTGCCTTGCTTGCTGTGTATTTCCACTTTGCCACTGAATTGCGCTAGCTTGTCTTGCTGTATTCGGGCTTCCTGGGCTTTAACGCTGATATTGTCATCTTTTACCACCCTATCACTTTCGTTAAGTGGCATTGGGGGAGCCAGACATACCTGTGGCTCAGCCGAGAGCGCAGCACAGCAGAGACCCAACGATAACATTGTCAAACGGGATAAATTCATAAAAGCGCGGGCAATGACTCAACAAACCGGTTGTGGGCGAAAAAGGCAATTTTAAGGGTTTCAGTCTGTTTTACCAGTAATATACCCGTTTACCCTTAAAATGCTGAAGTTAAAACGCGCCTCGTCGGCTTTTTTCTGCTTGTCCGGTCCCTCCTTGAGCCGCTATATGGCCCACCATAGCCCTTATCCGCGCAGCGAGTTTGCTGTGTGAATGCCGATCTAAACGACACACAGTGCATGACGAACGCACAAATTCTTATACAATGGCAAGGTGAACGGACAGTTCGTGATCAGCGGGACCGCTGTTGATAGCCTGGTTTGCTGTCATTATCAAAATGGTAATCAATGCAATAAGTTACACCCGCATTTTCATGCTCTGACATGGGACAACGATGGGTTGGGTAGGTGTTTGCACTGCCTTGACAGAGTTGTGCAAAGGTAAAGCGTAAAGGAATCTGATATGCCCATTTGGGGAAAGGTGTTAGGTACATTTTTTGGTTTTATGTTTGGCCGGATCCCCGGTGCCATTCTGGGTTTCATCGTCGGGCATCTTTTCGACCGGGGATACAGCCAGGATTTTAATCAAAAGGGAGGATTCGGACGGTTTTTCGGCCGAGCCGACGATCTCAAACGTCAGGCCGTATTTTTTCATGCCTTGTTTTCCAGTATGGGACATGTCGCAAAAGCCAACGGCCAGGTGACCAGCGACGAGATTAAAATGGCCACCGCCCTGATGGACCAGATGGGACTGACCGGTGAAACCCGTAAAGAAGCCCAGCAGGCTTTCAGGGAGGGCAAAGCCGCAGACTTTCCGTTAAAACAGACATTGCAGGAGTTCTATGAGTCATGCCACGGACGTCGGGATATTCTGCAGGTGTTTCTGGAAATACTGATTCAGGCTGCGTATGCCGACGGCGGTCTGGACAGAGCCGAGCAAAAGGTACTGGAGTCTGCTGCCAGTCATCTGGGTTTCCGTCAACACGAGCTGCTGTATCTGTTATCTGTGTATGAGGCTGAGTTGCGATTTCGCACCCGCAGCCATCAGCGGCGCAGCAGTAGTGGCAGTTCACGGGGGCGGGCAACTTACTCCGAGGCGCAAAGTATCAGTGATGCGTATCAAATCCTTGGGGTGAAAAAAAGTGATGATATGGCAACCATCAAAAAAGCCTACCGTAAACTGATGAGTGAAAACCATCCCGATAAGCTGGTTTCCAAGGGGCTACCCAAACAAGCGCTGGAGGTGGCGAAAGCCAAAGCCCAGGACATCCAGGCGGCTTACGAACTGATTAAAAAGCAGCGGGAGTGAGACCTACAATCATTGCTGCTGTGGGTCTGCCTCGCGCATTTCCGCTTTGCGCATTGGCATGGCGTCAATACGCGCCCAGAGTGTTTTGAATTGCAGTGTACGGTCGGTATATTTGATCCCGCCATCCTTGCCAATCAGAACGATGCGATCCGTCGATGACCGGAAATAGGTGCGCTTAAGTTGCCGGCCCAGTTGAGACGATACGGTACCAGGATAATTGCTTAGCAGCGGCGTATCAGCATTGATGTCTGCTGGCACAATAAACCAGTACAGGTGCCGTGCTTGTACTTCGTCGGACGCTCGCAAAAGACGTGTTTGAAAGAGATTCGCCTGGTTTGCAGAAGCGGCATTGAGCAGTAACACACGGTGTTTCCATTGCAGGGCACTTAAATCCGTCAGGGGGGCCTTGGCACTGACCGGCAGACTGAACGCCAGAAGTGTAAGCAGTGCAACGGTGAATGGACGGGACATCTCAGAAACTGGGCACGTAGTTGGGGGGTAACACGCTGGCTTTTTTCAGAATCACTGGCTCAACCGGTACATCAGGCCAGCCGTAGGTGGGATCAACATGGGTCTCCACAGCCGCAATCTTATCCAGCACATCCATGCCTTCGATAACGCGTCCAAATACGGCATAGCCCCACTTTCGGCCCGGATCCAGGCTGTCATTATCATTCATATTAAAGAAGAATTGCCGACCGGCGGAGTGGGGATCGTTTTCTCTTGCCATGGCCAGGGTATAGCGCTCATTTTTGTTGCCATTGCCAGATTCGTTAAAAATGGTGCGTATCGTGGGCTTTGTATTGAACTGGGTGTCATATCCTCCCCCCTGCACCACGAAGTCATTAATGACCCGATGAAAAATGGTGTCTTCGTAACTGCGTTTAGAGACATATAGCAGGAAGTTATTGGTGGTGAGCGGGGCTTTGATCCGATCCAATTCCACCACGATGTCTCCCATCGTGGTCTCCAGTTTCACTTTTGGAAACAGATTATCCGGTTGCACTTTCGCACCGTCATCTTTGCCTGCCACACCGACAGACACCATTAGCAAAAGAATTGTAAACCAGGCTCGCATGATGATTCCTTATGGTCGTTAGCGTTTGATGGCGGATAAGATACTGAATTTATTATTTGCTGCAACCTGGTGATAACCCCCGAACAGACGTTTCAGTTTGTGGTGATAGCCAAGATGTCGGTTGCCAATGATCCTCAGCTCTCCGCCTCGATGTAGAGCATCTTTGGCCTGTTTAAACATTTGCCAGGCAATATGATCGGTAATCCGCTGTTGCTGGTGAAAAGGAGGGTTGCAGAGAATAAGATGGGTCTTGCGGGGTAAGATCTGGCTCAGGCAGTCACTGACGCGGAATTCACATTGTGAGATGGCCGCCGACAGGTTATGAGAGACATTCAGACGAGCGGATGCCACTGCCATATAAGACTCATCTGCAAAGCACACATGCTGTGCAATACCAGACTCCAACAGGGCCATTCCCAACACGCCGTTGCCACAACCGAGATCGATGGCCGTGTCAACGGGTTCCTGAGGCAAATGCTCAAGCATAAACCGTGCGCCAATATCTAGCTGCTGACGGGAAAAGACATTGGAATGATTCTGAATCAGCCATTCTCGTTGTGGCATTTTCCAGCTGCTCGGATAGGGGCAGGGCTGGCTCTGATGTGTCTGCGGCTGACAATAAATGAGACGGGCCTTCTTCCTGGCTAATGAGGTGGTCACCGGCCCCAGGTATTTTTCAAATAATGCCAGCGTGGAGGTATGTATTTGTGTGACTTTACCCGCTGCAATAATACGGGTGTCAGGTGTCACGCTGGATTGTAACTGCCACAGCTGGTATTCAAGTAACGCAAGGGTCTTAGGAATTTTGATCAATACCAGGTGTGGGGGCGTATCTGGCAGGCTTAAACTGTCAAAAAAAACGATGCGCGATGGATCAATATCGTTGCATTGCAAATTTTGTTGGCAGGCAAGTCGGGAGACGAAGGAATCGTTTATCCAATTCGGATGAAACTGGCTGAGGGCGCAGCCAAGTGCGCCACAGTCGTCATTAAAAATCCAAAGCGGCTGCGTCTGGGATGGCTCGCTTTCGCTCAGACAGGCCAACAGATATTCGTCAGCAGCGTCCCAGGCCTGCTCGCTTTTATGCTGACTGGCGGCCGGGTAACGGTAAAGTTGTAGCGTTTTATCTGTTAAAATCAGGTCGGTTTTCATGGGGCTAAGGTTCATTTGTGCAAAATAGTCTTTTCGATCAGCAAGCAATTGCTCTGGCCGATGCTGATCTGACCTTCGTGGCTGATTTTCTGCCGCATAAGCAGGCCAACGCACTGTTTGAGCAGTTACAACGGTCATTGGCCTGGCGTCAGGATAGTATCAGAATTTACGGTAAAGAGGTGAATATACCGCGCTTGCAGGCATGGTACGGCGATCCTGGTGCGAACTATCGTTATTCCGGATTGCAAATGACACCTATGCCCTGGACCGAGGCGTTATTGCAAGTCAAAGCCGCCTGCGAAACGCAAACGCAGACTCGTTTCAATGCCGTATTGGCCAATTATTATCGCGACGGGTCAGATAGTATGGGCTGGCACGCCGACGATGAACCCGAGCTGGGGAATGAGCCTGTGATTGCCTCGGTCAGTCTCGGGCAAAGCCGCAATATGGATTTTAAGCGCCGAACAGGCAATGAGAAATATCGGTTGGTGCTCAATCATGGCAGCCTGTTGATCATGGCCGGGACCACTCAGCAGTATTGGCAACATGCCTTACCCAAAAGCCGTCGGCCAATGGACGCGCGCATTAACCTGACGTTCAGATGGATTTACCCTCAAAAATAGAGGTATCTTGTTGAAAATTAATAAAAAAAACGTCACTTTCAGAGTGTTCGTTAGCGCTTTTTGAAAAATATTTGCGTTATAAAAGTTCGCTTAGACATCGCATAAAAATATATATCGGAGGCTCAGTGAGTTAGCATAACTGCGCCATGTTAATTACATTTTTTGCCTTGTTATGGCGTGTCAGAAGGCTAAATTTAGTCATGGGGAACGCAAAATGTGAGGTTTTGCGTGACGCCAGAAGTTCAGCACACAGCTTAACAAGGGATAGAGGAACGTTGATGAATATTCAGTCCAGTATCGAAGAGAAATTACTCAGTCATTTTGACCCTGCCTATCTGGAAGTGGTGAATGAGAGTCATCAGCATAATGTACCAACAGGGTCTGAAACGCACTTTAAGGTGGTGCTCGTATCACCTTCATTTGATGGTGAGCGGTTAATTAACCGTCATAGGGCTGTTAATGCGGTGCTGCGTGACGAACTGGCCAACCATATTCATGCGTTGGCATTGCATACCTACACCGACAGTGAGTGGCGGGGCCTGTATGGTGGTGCGCCTGACTCGCCCGAGTGCCTTGGTGGATTAAAACGCAAGGCTTCCTGATCTCATTCTAGCGGCTGCTGCCCTTCGGGTAGCAGCGCCTTTTCTTTAGCCCGCCACGACCTTTGTTGCTACTGACCATTCCAATTCAGTAAATATTTTGTTAAAAGCTAATAGCTATCCGGACCTGACAAAATAAGAGCGCAGACCTTCCTTGTTGTTACAACGCTGTCACACCTTCATTTCAGATTTGAATCATCGCCTGTGCAGGCTGGTCAGCTGGTTGACCTTGCTGATGGTATTACTGGTCTTTGCCATTGTGGTGCTCAGATACGGGTTTAATCTTGGCTGGATAGCCATGCAGGAATCGGCGCTTTATCTGCATGCCATGGTCTTTCTGCTGGGTGCCGCACATACACTTAAAGCTGACGAGCATGTTCGGGTGGATATTTTTTATCGTAAGGCTTCAGCGGCAACGCAGGCCCGCATTGATATTGGCGGCACGCTGTTTTTACTGGTGCCAGTCAATCTCTACATTCTTATTGTCGGCTGGGAGTACGCGGCCAAATCCTGGGCCCTGCTGGAAGGGTCTGGTGAAGCAGGAGGGTTACCTCTGGTGTTTGTACTCAAGACCCTGATCCCGCTGTTTGCCCTGACAATGCTGTTGCAGGGTGTGGCACACATCATCAGTTGTCTGTTGTCATTGAAACAGGATGATCATTAATGGAATGGCTCGCGTTACTGATGTTTTTGGTGGTCTGTCTGGTATTGATGCTGGGCTACCCTGTCGCATACTCACTGGCGGGTACGGCGCTTATTTTTGCAGGGATCTGTGCGTCTTTTGGGGCCTTTGATCTGGCGTACCTGAGCGCATTACCCAGTCGTATCTACGGCATCATGACAAATCAGACGTTGCTGGCAGTACCCTTGTTTGTATTCATGGGGGTGATGTTGGAAAAGTCGCGGGTGGCCGAACAGTTACTCACGGCAATGGGGCAGGTTTTCGGCCGATATCGGGCAGGACTGGCGGTGTCGGTGATTCTGGTGGGCATGCTCATGGCAGCCAGTACCGGTATTGTTGGTGCCACCGTTGTTACTATGGGGCTCCTGTCTCTGCCCTCAATGCTTGAACGGGGCTACTCACCAGCCCTGGCTACAGGCAGCATTTGTGCCACCGGTACTCTGGGACAGATCATTCCTCCTTCCATAGCACTGGTATTGCTGGGCGATGTTCTCTCCAGCGCTTACCAACGGGCGCAACTGAACATGGGCATCTTTTCTCCCGATTCGGTGTCGGTAGGAGACCTTTTCGTCGGGGCGCTAATCCCCGGACTGATGCTGGTGGGAATGTATCTCATCTATGTTCTGGCTCTGGGAATGCTAAAACCCCAGTCTGTGCGCAAAGACCAAACTCAACAAGAATCTACGCTGAGTTTGTTGCCACTGCTGAAAGCATTATTGCCCCCCCTGCTGCTGATGGTACTGGTGCTGGGGTCAATATTACTCGGTCTGGCAACGCCCACAGAGGCGGCGGGAGTTGGCGCGCTGGGCGCCTTACTGCTGGCGCTTTTTAGCGGTCAGTTAACCTTGCCCCGGTTGCAGGAGGTCATGCTGAGCACCACCAAAGTCACCGCGATGGTGTTTTTAATTCTGATTGGCGCCTCCGTTTTCTCTCTGGTGTTCAGAGGGTTGGGGGGAGAGACGCTTATAGAAGACTTTTTTACCGGTCTGCCCGGCGGTGTGTTCAGTGCCATGCTGGTGGTGATGCTGGTCATCTTTCTGTTGGGCTTTATTCTTGATTTTATTGAAATTACCTTTGTCGTGGTGCCCATTGTCGGGCCTGTATTGCTGATGATGGGCGTGGATCCGGTATGGCTCGGCATCATGATCGCTATTAATCTGCAAACGTCATTTCTGACTCCCCCCTTTGGTTTTGCGCTGTTTTATCTGCGGGGTGTGGCACCAGAAAGTGTCAAAACATCGGATATGTACCGTGGGGTAATTCCCTTTATTATTCTGCAACTTTTCTTGCTGGGTGCACTCGCCGTCTGGCCTGAGCTGGTGACCTGGTTGCCGGATAAACTTTATAGTTAACACAAGGAGTTCGTTTTGAATATCTTCAGAAATCTGAGCGTTGCCTGCGTCACGATCCTGCTATTTGCCTGCTCTGAATCCACAACAACTGATTCAGCTCCAGCGGCGAAGGAACAGACCTTTAAATGGAAACTGGTGACCTCGTGGCCCAAAAACTTTCCAGGTCTGGGCAGGGCACCTGAAACCTTCGCTGACTACGTAGACAGGATGTCAGGCGGTCGCCTCAAGATCCAGGTTTATGGGGCAGGTGAGCTGGTGCCGGGGTTTGAAGTATTTGATGCTGTATCCAATGGCACAGCACAAATGGGACATGCTGGTAGCTATTATTGGAAGGGTAAAGCGCCCGCAGCACAGATTTTTACTGCCATCCCCTTTGGTATGAATGTGACGGAAATGAATGCGTGGATCCATTATGGTGGCGGTCTTGAGCTATGGCGTGAGCTATATAAGCCCTTTGGTGTGATTCCCTTTGCAGGGGGTAACACCGGGGTGCAGATGGCTGGCTGGTTTAAGAAAGAAATCACTAGTATCGCTGATTTAGAAAACCTGAAGATGCGTATGCCAGGACTGGGCGCAGAAGTGCTTAAAAAGGTGGGGGGGATGCCAGTCGCCTTGCCTGGAGGGCAGATTTTCACTTCACTGCAAACCGGTGCAATTGATGCCACCGAGTGGGTCGGCCCTTACAATGATCTGGCTTTTGGTCTGCATAAAGTGGCGGATTATTATTACTACTCCGGTTGGCATGAGCCTGGCGCGATGCTGGAATTCACCGTTAATGAAGAGGCCTACCAGTCGCTGCCAGAGGATTTACAGGCCATCATTGAAGTGGCTACCCGCGCGGTCAATCAGGACATGCTTGATGAATACACCGCCCGCAATAATGAAGCCTTGCAGGCATTACAGGACAAGCATGGAGTGAAGGTGTTGCCATTACCCGAAGACGTTATGCAAGCGCTGAAACGGGCTTCTGCCGAGGTCATGCAGGAGCAGGCACAGGCCGATCCTCAGTTTGCCAGGATATATGCCTCTTATCAGGAATTTCAGAAAAACGTCAGTCGCTACCATAGACTGTCCGAGTTTGAATACTACAAGAACCGCCAGTAGTGATGAGGGCGAACTGAACCACAAGCTGACAACAAAGTTCAATACGCCTAGCTGCTCAGAGTTGTTTATCGATACGGGGGCGATACAATGCCCCCACTTTATTTCAAAGGAAGCGTCAATATGGTCATTCAGCCGAAAATTCGCGGCTTTATTTGCACTAATGCCCACCCGGTGGGCTGTGCTGTCAATGTGAAAAAGCAGATTGATTACATCCGCCAGCAATCTCACCCGGCACAGGGTGCCAAAAATGTGCTGGTATTGGGATGCTCAACAGGATACGGGCTGGCCTCCAGAATTACCGCAGCTTTTGGTTATGGCGCCAAAACATTGGGTGTGTGCTTTGAAAAGCCTCCTACTGAGCGTAAAACGGGCACCGCTGGGTGGTACAATACGGCCGCCTTTCATCAACAGGCGCAAGAGGCCGGGTTGTACGCTAAAACGATCAACGGTGACGCCTTTTCAAATGAAATTAAGGCCGAGGTCATCGAAGCGATTAAAGCCGACATGGGCAAAGTGGATCTGGTTGTTTACAGTCTGGCCTCGCCACGACGCACCGATCCCAACAGCGGTGAGACCTTCAAATCAGTTTTGAAGCCGGTGGGACACGGTTACAAGACCAAAACCTATGATACCGATAAAGATCTGGTCCATGATATTGAACTGGAACCCGCTACCCAGGAAGAAATTGATCACACCATCAAGGTAATGGGGGGTGAAGACTGGGAAATGTGGATGGATGCGCTGGACCAGGCGGGGGTGCTGGCTAACGGCTGTCGCACAACGGCCTACACTTATATTGGTAAAGAGCTGACCTGGCCGATTTATGGTCATGCCACCATTGGTAAAGCCAAAGAGGATCTGGACCGAGCCGCTGCCGCCATAAATGCCACTAAGGCCGATAAGCAGGTGAAAGCTTACGTGTCTTCACTTAAGGCGCTGGTTACACAAGCCTCTTCCGCGATTCCGGTAATGCCATTGTATATTTCCCTGATCTATAAAGTGATGAAGGAAGAGGGGACGCACGAGGGTTGTATCGAGCAAATTCAGGGACTGTTTGCCGAAAAACTCTTTGCCGATGAACCGCAAACCGATGAGGCGAACCGGCTGCGTATGGATAGCAAAGAAACTAACCAGCAGACCCAGGCTAAAATCAAGGCATTGTGGGATCAGGTTACTCAGGAAAACTTCCATCAATTGAGCGACTATGCGGGTTATCATCAGGAGTTCCTGCACCTGTTTGGCTTCGGTTTTGATGAAGTGGACTATGATGCAGACGTCAACCCAATGGTAAACTGGTAAGCGCCTGATTTAAAAGAACCGCCGTGCAGGCGGTTTTTTTTGCTCTAGAGCAGACTCTGGCCTAAAGTTGCACAAATATTGCCATGGAAAACCCTTGGTAGTTAGTGCTAAAATGCGCCGCTTAGAAACCCAGCAGTATGGTTTCGGCATTTTTCCTGTTTTCTCTGCGGACGAAGTCTATGAGGTACGCCACCGGGTTTTGTTTGTAGATGCTGCCATCGGGAATAACGCAGTGCCTGAACGGGTTTTGCAATGCGGCAGCGGCCACAGAGCCGAACCGAATAATCAAGAGTAAGAGTATAAATTGCAGGCGCTTGTCACTGGAAGCAGTGGTCAGGTGAAGTTCGCTTTGAGTCCTCATCAGGGTTGGATTTCTAATCCAGGCAATCCTGATGAGTATTCAGTCAATGAGTAGTGCAATTGCGTATGATTAAAATCACCAAAGGGTTGGATCTCCCCATCAAGGGAGCGCCACAACAACAGATCCATGATGGTCCCCAGGTTAACCGGGTGGCCGTACTTGGAGAAGAGTACGTCGGGATGCGTCCTACCATGCATGTGCAGGTAGACGATAAAGTCAAAAAAGGTCAGTTACTTTTTGAAGACAAAAAGAATCCCGGTGTGAAGTTTACAGCGCCTGCTGCCGGTAAGGTCGTAGAAGTCAACCGCGGCGCCCGTCGTGTGTTGCAGTCAGTTGTGATCGAGCTGGATGGCGAAGAACAGGAAAGCTTTCCCAGCTTTGATGCCGCTAAACTCGACAACCTTAATCGAGATGAGGTGGAAAAGCAGCTGGTCGACTCAGGGATGTGGTTAGCGCTGCGTACCCGCCCGTACAGCAAGTCTCCTGAGCTTGGGTCAAAACCTGCAGCTATTTTCGTCAATGCGATGGATACCAATCCTCTGGCGGCAGATCCTGCTCCCATTATCGCAGAGCGTAAAGAAGACTTTATCAACGGCCTGAAAGTGCTTGGCAACCTGACCGACGGAAACGTTTATGTCAGTAAAGCGGCGGGTGCAGATGTCAGCACCGGCGATGCCAAAGTCGAAGTCAACGAATTTGCCGGTCCGCATCCGGCAGGGTTGGTTGGCACACATATCCACTTTCTTGACTCGGCAGGTCCGGGCAAAGTGGTCTGGCACATCAATTATCAGGATGTCATGGCGTACGGTTCGTTTTTCACCACCGGTGAGATTGATACCCGCCGTGTTATTGCCTTAGGTGGTCCTGCAGCGAAGAACCCGCGTCTGATTCGCACGGTGCTTGGTGCCAGTACCGAGCAGTTGACGGCAGGCGAGATGACTGGTGGCGATATCCGCGTCATTTCAGGTTCAGTGTTGTGCGGAACCAATGCTCATGGTGTTCATGGTTATCTGGGACGTTTTCACCTGCAATTGAGTTTGCTTGCCGAGGGCAATCAGAAAGAGTTGTTCGGATGGTTGCGCCCTGGCAGCGATAAGCACTCTGTAACCCGTGCTTACCTTGGACACTTGTCGCCAAAACGCCTGTTCGACATGACCACTACCACTAATGGTTCTGACCGGGCGATGGTGCCAATAGGTAACTATGAGCGGGTCATGCCGCTGGATATTCTACCGACTATGTTGTTGAGAGATCTGCTCTCCGGTGATACAGACAGCGCACAGTTGCTCGGATGTATGGAATTGGACGAGGAAGATCTTGGATTGTGCACTTATGTGTGCCCTGGCAAGTATAACTATGGACCTGTCCTGCGTGAATGCTTGACCAAGATTGAGAAAGAGGGCTGATCCATGAGTTTAAAAGATTATCTTGAAAAAATTGAGCCTGACTTTGAGCCAGGTGGTAAATATGAGAAGTGGTATGCGCTGTACGAAGCGGCCGCCACCATTTTCTATACACCGGGTAAAGTCAACAAAGCAGTAACCCATGTGCGTGACAGTATTGATCTGAAACGGATCATGATCATGGTATGGATGGCCACGTTCCCTGCCATGTTCTACGGTATGTACAATGTGGGTCATCAGGCCAATGAAGCCCTGTTAGCAGGTGCTTCATGGGCCGATACGGTGAATGTGTACTGGCAGGCCGGTCTGTTCTCTGCGTTAGGCGGTGAATTGGGCACAGCCGCAGCGGGATGGGGCTCCATGATGTTGTATGGCGCCTGCTTCTTTTTGCCCATCTATGCGGTTACTTTCATTGTCGGTGGTTTCTGGGAGGTGTTGTTCGCCTCGGTACGCAAACACGAAGTTAACGAAGGCTTCTTTGTGACCTCAGTTTTGTTTGCACTGACCTTGCCGGCCACTATTCCATTGTGGCAAGTCGCATTGGGCATCACCTTCGGTGTGGTCATCGCCAAAGAAGTGTTCGGTGGAACAGGACGTAACTTCCTTAACCCGGCGCTGTCTGGCCGCGCGTTCCTGTACTTTGCCTATCCGGCACAAATCTCCGGCGATGCCATCTGGACCGCTGCGGACGGTTTTTCCGGCGCAACGGCGCTGAGTCAGGCTGCCAGCGGTTCACTGGATTATGCAGATACGCAATTGTGGTGGGACTCGTTCTTCGGCAACATTCAGGGCTCTGTGGGTGAAGTCTCTACCCTGGCGCTGTTGATTGGCGGATTGTTTATCATGTACATGCGCATTGCGTCCTGGCGGATCGTGCTGGGCGTGTTGTTTGGCATGGCGTTGTTCAGCACCCTGCTTAATATGATTGGCAGTGACACCAATAGCATGTTCGCAATGCCCTGGTACTGGCATCTGGTTACCGGTGGTTTTGCCTTTGGTATGTTGTTTATGGCGACCGATCCTGTGTCTGCGTCTTTTACCAATCAGGGTAAATGGGCGTACGGCATCATGATTGGTTTTATGTGTGTGATGATTCGTGTGCTCAACCCCGCCTTCCCCGAAGGCATGATGTTAGCCATCCTGTTCGCTAACCTGTGGGCACCACTGTTCGACTACTTCGTTGTGCAGGGCAATATCAAACGGAGGATGGCACGTGTCAGCTAAAAAAGAAACTTTCCCCAAAACAGTCGGCATTGTTGTTGCCGTATGTCTGGTTTGTTCCATCGTGGTATCCGGTGCAGCCGTTGGTTTACGTTCTTTGCAGCAGACCAACGCAGCACTGGACAAGCAGAGTAATATCCTGCACGCGGCCGGCTTACTCGAGCAGGCGAAAGGCGACATTGCCGGAACTTATGACGCCAAGATTGAGCGTCGTTTTGTTGACCTGAATACCGGTGAATATGTCGACATGCCAGCTGATTACGATATGTATAAAGCGGCTAAGGTGACAGACAAGAGTATTAAGGTTGAGAACAGCAACGTCGGTTTTCAGCGCCGGGCGAATGTAGCCAGTGTGTATCTGGTTAAGGATGACTCCGGCGCCGTATCCCGCATCGTACTGCCTGTGCATGGCAGTGGTTTGTGGAATCTGATGTACGGCTTTCTGGCTGTTGATAATGATGGCAATACTATCCGCGAGCTGATCTACTACGATCAGCAGGAAACACCGGGACTGGGTGGAGAAGTACAAAACCCTGACTGGCAAGCAAAGTGGGATGGTAAGAAAATTTATAAAGATGGCGAAGTCGCCATTGCCGTGAAGAAAAATGTCGCGGCTGATAATGACTATGCTGTTGATGCCCTTTCAGGTGCGACCCTGACCAGCAATGGCGTGCAGAACACGCTGGATTATTGGTTGGGTGAAAATGGCTTTGGCCCTTACCTGAATAAACAGCCCTGGAAGTCTTGAGGAGGCAGTAGCAATGTCAAAAGCTAAAGAGTACAAAAAGACGCTATTTGGGCCGATTCTGGACAATAACCCCATCGCCTTGCAGGTGTTGGGTGTCTGTTCGGCGCTTGCGATAACAACGAAACTGGAAACAGCACTGGTAATGTCATTGGCCCTGACTGCGGTTGTGGCGTTTTCCAATCTGTTTATTTCCATGTTGCGTCATCACATTCCCTCCAGTGTGCGGATCATCATTCAGATGACCATCATTGCATCACTGGTAATCGTTGTGGACCAGATCCTCAAGGCTTATTCCTATGAGATCTCCAAACAGCTATCAGTGTTTGTGGGACTGATCATCACCAACTGTATCGTGATGGGACGAGCGGAAGGCTTCGCGATGAAAAATCCTCCGATGATGAGCCTGTTAGACGGTATTGGTAACGGTCTGGGCTATTCCTTCGTACTGATTGTAATCGGGGTGATTAAAGAACTGTTCGGCTTTGGTACGCTGCTGGGCTACGAGATTTTGCCTCTGGTGCAAAATGGCGGTTGGTATCAGGGTAATGGTTTGCTGATCCTGCCATTCAGCTCATTCATGCTGATTGCTGGGCTGATCTGGGTAATCCGTACCATCAAGCCAGAGCAAGTAGAGCCTAAGGAGTAAGCCATGGAACATTATCTGAGTCTTTTAGTTAAGAGTATTTTTGTTGAAAACATGGCCCTGTCGTTGTTCCTGGGTATGTGTACGTTTCTGGCCGTGTCCAAAAAGGTGAAAACCTCTATGGGTCTGGGTGTAGCAGTGATCGTGGTACTGGGTATTTCCGTACCGGTAAACCAGGTTATTTACGTGAATGTGCTGGCACCCGGGGCTCTCGACTGGATGGGTTTCCCTGAAGCAGATTTGAGCTTCCTCAGCTTTCTGACGTTTATTGGGGTCATTGCCGCTTTAGTACAGATCCTGGAAATGCTACTGGATAAGTTCTTTCCGCCTCTGTACAACGCGCTGGGTATTTTCCTGCCGTTGATCACGGTGAACTGTGCCATTTTCGGCGGTGTTGCCTTTGCGGTGCAGCGTGAATATAACTTTACCGAAAGTATCGTCTACGGTTTAGGTAGTGGTATGGGCTGGGCTCTGGCTATTACCCTGCTGGCCGCAGTAAGAGAGAAGCTGAAGTATGCCGACATGCCTGATGGTATTCGCGGTCTCGGCTCGGTATTTATGATTGCCGGTCTGATGGCGCTGGGATTCCAGTCTTTCACCGGTATCGCGCTGTAACGCACGACACATAGGAGTATCTAATGAATCAAGTTGAGATTTATCTTGGTGTCGGCATGTTCATCGCCATCGTACTGGTGCTGGTGTTCATCATTACCTTCGCCAAGTCTAAACTGGTGCCCTCTGGCGAGGTCACCATCGAAATCAATGGTGATCCGGAGAAGTCCATCACCGCCCAACCAGGCGATAAGCTGTTGGGTGCATTGGCAAACGCCGGTATTTTCGTTTCTTCTGCCTGCGGTGGTGGTGGTTCTTGTGGCCAGTGCCGCGTCGACGTGAAAGACGGCGGGGGTGAAATTCTGCCAACGGAACTGGATCATATTACCAAGCGTGAAGCCCGCGAGGGTTGCCGTTTGTCCTGCCAGGTTGCTATCAAGCAGGATATGAAGATTGAGCTGGAAGATGAAGTCTTTGGTATTAAGAAGTGGGATTGTGATGTTATCTCTAATGACAACAAAGCCACGTTTATCAAGGAACTCAAACTCAAAATTCCTAACGGTGAGAGTGTACCTTTCCGCGCTGGTGGTTATATTCAGATTGAGGCACCGCCTCATCACGTGAAATATAAAGACTTTGAGATCCCGGAAGAATATCGTCCGGATTGGGAGCGCTTCGGCTTCTTTGATATCGAGTCCAAAGTTGATGAAGAAGTGATTCGCGCCTATTCCATGGCCAATTATCCTGAGGAAAAGGGCATTATTATGCTGAACGTGCGTATTGCTACGCCGCCGCCTAATAATCTGAGTCTTCCTGCCGGTAAGATGTCTTCGTATATCTGGAGCCTCAAAGAAGGCGACAAAGCCACCATCTCCGGTCCATTCGGTGAATTCTTCGCCAAAGATACTGATGCAGAAATGGTGTTTGTGGGCGGTGGTGCCGGTATGGCACCGATGCGTTCACATATCTTTGACCAGCTGCGCCGGATCAAAACCGATCGTAAAATTACGTTCTGGTATGGTGCCCGTTCGTTGCGTGAGATGTTCTACGTTGAAGACTTCGATGAGCTGCAGGAGCAGAACGAAAACTTCACCTGGCATGTGGCGCTCTCCGATCCTCAGCCGGAAGACAATTGGGAAGGCCATACAGGGTTTATTCACCAGGTATTGCTGGAGAACTATCTGAAGGATCATCCTGCGCCGGAAGACTGTGAGTTCTATATGTGCGGTCCACCGATGATGAATGCGGCGGTCATTAATATGCTCAAGGAACTGGGCGTAGAAGATGAGAACATTATGCTCGACGATTTCGGCGGCTAATACTCATTATCTTATAAAAGGGGCTGCGGCCCCTTTTTTTATGCGTTTGTTTTTAATTAGCTCGGTCATCTGACAAAGAGGAATGGGTGTGATAATTCGTAGTCTTCAAGCTGTGTTAGTCGTATTGTTGATGGTGCTGGTAACAGGCTGTCAGCAGCCCCCTGGAGAGTCTGTGCTGCAAGGTCGCACCATGGGCACCACCTACACAATTAAATTCGTAAATAGCAAGAATCTGAACGAACAAGGCCTTAAGCAGGATATTGATAGCTTACTGGAAAAGGTCAACAAGCAGATGTCCACCTATGATCCAGAGTCAGAGTTGTCGCGCTTTAATCAATGGAAGAGCACGGCGCCATTCCCACTATCTGAGGCGACCTTAACAGTCATGCAGGAGGCAAAACGCCTCGGTCAGTTAAGCGAAGGTCTGTTGGATGTTACCGTTGGTCCGCTGGTCAATCTGTGGGGGTTCGGTCCAGCTGGTCGCCCTGAAAACGTGCCTTCTGTGGAGCTGATTGAAAGCACTAAAGCCCGGACAGGGCTGGACAAATTACAACTTGATGCAGGGTATGCGAGAAAACGTGAGGCAGAGCTGTATGTGGATCTGTCTACCATTGCCAAGGGTTATGGCGTGGATGTGGTTGCTAATCACCTGGAGCGTCAGGGGATACACAATTATCTGGTAGAGATTGGCGGTGAGATGCGTCTCAAGGGCATAAAGTCAACAGCACAGCCCTGGCGCGTTGCAATCGAAAAACCCGTATCTACTGAGCGTGCGGTGCAACAGGTCATCAGCGTTGGAGACAACGCCGTGGCGACTTCGGGTGACTACCGGAATTATTATGAAGAAGACGGGATACGTTATTCTCATCTTATCGATCCCACCACGGGTTATCCGATTAAGCATAATTTGGTCTCCGTGACCGTGGTTCATCCATCGAGCATGACAGCGGATGGTCTTGCTACGGCACTGAATATCATGGGGGCGGAAAGAGGACTTGCCTTTGCCAGAGAACAAAATTTGGCCGTGATGTTTATAATCCGCGAAAAAGATGGCTTTAGCGCGTATAATACCGCCGAGTTTGATCCTTATTTGCAGTAACAGGGGTAGTTTGTGAGCACGTTTTTTCTGGCTTTTGGTTTTTTTCTTTTAGTCGTGATTGCCATGTCCGTTGGTTACCTGGTGCAGAAGAAAAGCATTTCAGGCAGCTGTGGGGGACTCGGAGCCATCGGCATAGAAAAGGCCTGTGATTGTCCCGAACCCTGTGATCGTAAAAAAGCACGGATGGAGCGGGAAGAAGCGCGCCAGAAGAAGCTTCAGGAATGGCAGCAGAATAAGATTATCTAGTCGATTACCCAGACTGCGGGTAATCTTAAAGGGGCTTCTTGGCCACCATAAATACGGCAGGCCCCTTTTCAGGTTTCCACGCATAATCGATATTGAATCCGGCATGGGCCAGTGCCATTGTCAGCTCCTTCTGTGAAAACACCTTAAACATGGGCATGAGCCCAAGCATTCTCGCCAGTGGTGCGATCAGGCGAATATGACGCCAGTGGCTGTCGGCCAGACAAACTGTACTGGAGACAAAAACACCACCCGGCTTGAGCCAGCAAAAAACCTGTTTAATCAGGGCGTCTTTGTCTTCCACCAGGTGCAACAGGCTCATGGCCATCACCATATCCACCGGCTCCGTGAGACCGATCTGGTCGGCCTCAGCCTGCTCAAAGCTGATGTTGGTAACCCCTTGCTCCTTGGCCTTATGTTCACCTATCTCAACCATTTTTTGCGACACATCCGTTGCCAGAATATGGGCCACATGCGGTGCATGAAGTAGCGCAGTTGAGCCGGTTCCGCAGCCGAGTTCGAGTATTCTGGTTTCGCTATGAAAGTATTCGCGCGTTTTGGCCAGCTTATGTTCGTATGAGGTCATATCGGCGATAGGTTGCCTGGCGTAACGCTGCGCAATTTTGTCCCAGAACTTGGAGGTGGTCTGCATCTCGAATATCTTTACTGTCGATTACTTTAAGGCGCATAATAACTATGCGAAAACGCAGAGAGTAGAGCCAAAAATGCATTACACCTATACAAATTTGTATGAGCTTGCGCGGCATTAATTTCGACTGGAATCGCGCCAGAGCGTTTCTGGTGACGGCGGAAGAGGGATCCTTTTCTGCCGCGGCAAGGGCCTTGGATATGGCCCAACCCACCTTGGGAAGGCAGGTGAATGCACTGGAGTCCGAGCTGGGGGTAACCTTATTCGAGCGTTCATCCCGCGGGTTAACATTGACGCCCAGTGGTCATGATCTGCTGATTCAGGTCAAAGCCATGGCCGAGGCGGCGGGACGTTTTTCCTTAGCTGCAAGTGGACACACCCAGGCTATCGAGGGCAGAGTAAGTATTAGTGCTACAGAAGCCACTGCGGTGTATGTTTTACCTCCCATTCTGGCCAGACTCCGAAGCCAGGCGCCCGGCATCGAAGTCGAACTGATTGCGACCAATAACACCAGTGACTTGATGCTTCGCGAGGCCGATATTGCGATTCGGGCGTATCGACCTGAACAGCCTGAATTGATCGTCAGGAAGTTAGGCGGCATCAAGGCCCATTTGTATGGCACCGTGGCGTATCTCGCTCGTTTTCTCAGACGTCAGAGTCCGCAGGATCTCAGTGAAGCAGACTTTCTTCGCTTTGAGCTCAACAGTTTGCTCGAAGAAGAACTTAACCGACGGGGATTTCAGCTTAGCGAGAAGAACTTTCCCGTCACGGCTGCCAGTCACCTGGTGCAATGGGAGCTGGTTAAAGCCGGCCTGGGTCTGGGCTTTATGATCGAAGAGGTGGGTGATGCAGAGCCTTTAGTCGAGCGGGCACTGCCCGGTTTCCCTGCTTTTGAAGCCGAAACCTGGTTGGTGGTGCACCGTGAACTGCACACCAGTCGTCGCCTGAGGCTGGTCTTTGATTTTCTTGCCGATGCACTGCAAAGCTGAACCTATTCACCTCAAGTTTGAGGTGGCGATATGCCGGATACAATGCTCAGGCTCGCTCCCCCGCAATGGCTTTGACTTTATCCCGGATCAGGTAGAGCAATAACAAACTGGGCAACACCATCAGCGCCGTAAGCACAAAAAACACCTGCCAGTTGCCATCAAGATAATCCACAATCACGCCACTGTAGGCGCCAAGGGTTGTTCTGCCGAAGGTGCCAATGCTGGCCAGAAGGGCATATTGACTGGCGGTAAAGGCGCGGTTACACAGTACCGAAATGAACGCCATAAAGGCGACCGTACCCCAGGCTGCCGTAAAACCATCCACCACAATAGTCACAAATAGCAGGCTCTTATTGGGGCCAACGGATGCCATCAGGGCAAACAGCAGATTGCTTGCTGCCATGATGATGCCACCAACAAATAAGCCCTTGATGATGCCAATTCTGAGGTTTAGCAGGCCGCCAGTGACAGAGGCCACAATGGTGACCGCCCAGGTCAGCAACTTGGAATATGCGCCAATGTCGGAGTTACTAAAGCCGATCTCTTTGTAGAATACGATACTCATGCGTCCCAGAATGGCCTCACCCATTTTAAACAGAACCACAAAGAGCAGCAGAGACAGGGCGACCTTCACGCCATTACGGTTAAAGAAATCCCGCAAGGGTTCTCCCAGAGAGACCAATAACCAGGCGAGTGCTTTCTGGGCACCGTTGGAGTGAGATTGCCCCTGACGAGGTACCTGCCGCAGCATTTTACTGATTCGGGTAACAGCAAATACCGCTAAGGCAGCAATGAGCACAGTCAACAGCGTCGATTGTTGAGGATGCCAGCTAGGCGAAAATACCTGCACAATACATAAGACAATAGCCAGGATAATGGCCAGCAGTACCAGCGTCGCCTGATGAGGATTAACCGAGATGGCACCCAGATAACGGCTTTGTGCCTGTTGATACACATTCTCCCGATAAGAATCCGGTTCTCGCGCTATCCACACGCTGACGCTAAGCAGTGCCATGATGGCGGCCAGCAATAAATAGATATCTGACCATTGCCAGCCGGGCAGGTCGGCCATAAAAAAGGGGATGGCACCGAGTCCGGCATAGCCGGTCCACCAACCTGACGTGGCCATGGCCGCCGCCGTGGATTGTTGCTCATTGTGTTCTGTGGGAATGCTGTCGATGCGATAGGCATCAATAACAATGTCCTGAGTTGCAGATGACAATGCGATTGCCAGGGCGGTGAGCCCGGCAAAGGTCAGCGTCTGTGTCGGATCCACCAGAGACAGACCAAGACATCCCAGTACCATCATCCACTGCATCAACAGAATCCAGCTTCGACGTTGTCCTATTGACGCGGATAAGAGGGGGAGTCGCAGGCGATCCACCAGCGGTGACCATAAGAAATTGATTGAATAGACCGCAAAAACTGCACTGAAATACCCGATAGCTGAGCGGGTTAATCCGGCATCTTTCAGCCACGCGGACATGACCGAACCGATCATCACCCAGGGAAAGCCACTGGCAACACCAAACAGGAAAATGCTTAGCATTGTGCGGTTACGAAAATGATTAAGCTGGGTTACAACAAAAGACACAAGGGGCAGGTTCGGGTTGAGTCAATAATCCGGTTATTGGGCCATGGATAGGCGCCGGAATCAAGCAGGAGTGGGATTAAATAGACTTAAGGTCTGACGCCTATGCAGTCCAACGGGCATTGACCTTCCCCTTCGAGATACTCCAGACAGGTGGCCAGTTCGCTGCGCAAGTAGGGATCATCACGCAATTTTTGTTCGGACCAGAAATGTACCTGGTGCAACAGGTGCCAGAAAACCCGCTCTTTCTGGGTACAGGGCTGACTCAGCGTGTCTTTTACCTGGCTCCACTCTTCCATCGTGTCCCAGAAATAGAGATCCATCTCCCGATATGGGAGACGCCCTTCCCAGAACGCTCTGACAAAGTACACCAGTTGAGATGCTTTGCGGTTAATAAAATGATGAACAGTCACGGGTGTATGATTACTCCGGCCCTTTTTCCACCTAGTATAGCCATGAAATCAGGAATTATCCTGAAGTGCACTATTGTGATGCATTCTATTCAGTGTAATTGAATATCTACAAGTTGAAGGGGGCTTAACGGTATGAGATATGCGATGAGTGACAGCGCTGTCAGTTTGCCGGGACTACCATCCCATGTAGATCAGCCAACCCTGCACTTCCTTGGCAATGTAAGGGTACTGACCGGCGATCAGTTGCGTACCGATTATTTCCCGCTGGCGGTAATGTAACTTCAGGGCTTTTTGCGCAGCAATCAGCCGTTGTTGGCGTTCACTCAGGGTCCAGGCGTTATTCCAGCGGTTATAGATATCCAGCACCGGTATGGGCACCTCAGCCATTTGCTGCGCCAGTTGATGATTACGCTGTCTGTCGGGCCAGTAGGGCGAAACAGTGACTAACGCATCGGGCAGATTCTGCTGTTGCTCTGAGTATCGGTTAAGCAATGCAGCAGCACTGATTCCCTGTGCGACAACCAGGACAAACCCAGGGTAACCAGAAGCAAACTCTTTGGCCGCATCGACCCGCTGAGTCAATTGGGTTGTGAAGGTTTCGAATTGTTCGACAGAGGTTTGTGCAATGGCTTCGAAAGGGCGAATGTCGGCTGTTTCTGTGTCTTCATTGTTCGTTACCGGCGACTGGGATTCTGCTGAACGAGGCAATGGCGGAGCCGTCATCACCAGGGTAACCCATCCCTCTGCATTGAGGTATCTAGCAAGGGGACCAAGGGACTGAGGAGAGGTATGTGCCATTCCCGTATCATTGAGTAAAATCGCTACCCCCATATTATTGGCAATGCTGTGTTCGCTGAACAGCGCTACAAAAGAGTCCTCGGCACTTTGCAGTTGTCGATACGCATGCTCAGGCAGGGCGCGCTGTACGTCCTGATCGACAAGGCTGTCAGAGGACATTTGTTGCGCCTGACCCAGCAAAGAAACACAGAGCAAGAATAGGTATCGTATCGCCATAGTTCTGTTATCGGGGGTTGCGCGCAGAACTTAAGTGAAATCAACGGCACACAGTGCCAGGGTATTGTGCCTTTTTCGAAATGGCAGCGCTGTGTGTAATCGCGTTTTTCAGGACTAAAAGGGGCAAGGAGAGTCGAACCGGATCGGTTTATTGGTAGTTGGGTGAGTCAGACGAAGCATGCAGGCATGCAATTGCAAGCGACTTGCCATCGTCAGAGCCTCCTCTGAGGCATACAAGCGATCCCCCAGAATCGGATGGCCGAGACTGAGCATGTGCACTCTGAGTTGGTGTGAGCGCCCGGTGACCGGGATCAGCTCTACGCGGGTGGAGTCTTTTTCACGCTCCAGTACCCGCCAGTGTGTCAGCGCCGCTTTACCTTTTTCCCAGTCTACTATTTGTCGCGGTCGGTTGGGCCAGTCGCAGATGAGTGGCAAATCCACGTCTCCACTCTCATCCTGCAGTCTTCCCCACACTCTGGCCTGGTAACATTTGTCCGTTTCCCGGTACTGAAACTGCCGGGAAATATGTCGGTGACTGGCCTTGTTTAACGCCATCAACATGATGCCAGAGGTCGCCATATCTAACCTGTGCACCACCGTTGCAGTGGGGTATACACGCTGGACGCGGGTTTGCAGGCTATCTTTGTGTTGCGGGGCCTTACCTGGCACAGAAAGCAAGCCGCTGGGCTTGTTCAGTGCCAGTAAATCGTCGTCCTGATACAGAATGTCCAACCAGGGCTTAACCGGGGGCTGATAATGTAACAGGGCCATCAGTGCGAGTTTACCACCAGACGGATGGCCTCCAGTTGCAGTCTGGAATCATTGATCAGTTCACCCAACTGGTGAATTTGTCTGGCCAGGTGCTGAATCTCTTCATCCCGGATACTGGGATTAATTTTCTTCAGCTCCAGCAACCTGTCCAGTTCCTGACCCAATTGAGTCTGCATCTTGTTGAGGCAGGTGTGACGACATTCTCTTGCCAGTTTCCCGGCGAATTTATGGGCCTGTCTGAGGGTGTCCTGGATCTGTTTTTCCAGCGCCTTGAGCAATTGCCCACCGATTTTGCTATTCAGAGGTTTCAGCTGAGAGAAGGTTGCGTCAAGGAGTGCGCCCTTGGCATCCAGACAAACCCGGATCGGGGTCGGCGGCAGGTAGCGATGCAACTGTAGATCGCGGCTGGCATTATTGCTCAAAACAAACAAACACTCGATAAAATATGCTCCATTTGCCACCGATTTGTCCTGCATCAGAGCCAGGCTGCTTTTCCCCAACGTGTCCGTCAGTACCACATCCATGGCATGACGCACCATGGGGTGGTCGGAACTAAAAAACTGAACATCCTCCATTGCCAGTGCCGCTGCACGTTCATAGGTAATGGTCAGCCCATCCTCCTCAAGACCCGGTAACTGATTGACCATGGTGTCGCCGGGCCGAAGAATATAGCGACTCTCGTCTTTGTCTTCCTGAATCACACCGATAGCATCGAGCAACTGCCCCATGAAGTGCTCTAGTCTGGCGGAATCATCTGAATCACGAATGGCCTGTAGTAGCGGTTCAACACTTCCGCGTCCGGAAGAGTTGAGCTCCAGCAGTTTATCGCGACCCGCTTCTAAGTCTTGCTTCAATTGCTGGCTCAGCTGCTGGCTTTGGGCTAAAACCTGCTCAAATTGTGAGATGTCCGTGTGGGGATGAAGGGCTGCAATAAGTTCTTTTTCAGTCTGCTCAAATACGGTACTGCCAACAGCGCAGGTTTGCTCAAAAGCATTCAGGCTCTGATGGTACCAATGCATTAATCGTTGTTGAGCACTGTCTGTAAAGTAGGGCAGGTGCAGCTGCACATCCTGTTGCTGGCCAATTCGGTCAAGACGCCCGATACGTTGCTCCAGTAAATCAGGCAGAAGCGGTAAATCGAAGAGTACAAGATGATGGGCGAACTGAAAGTTTCGTCCTTCACTGCCAATCTCACTGCACAGCAGGGTCTGCGTGCCCTGTTCTGATTGCGCGAAAAAAGCCGCCATTTTATCCCGTTCTACCAGAGTCAGCCCCTCATGAAACACACCCGCATGGATACCCGCTTTAGTGCGCAGGGCGTCGGATAATTGCATGGCCGTACCGGCACTGGCACAGATCACCAGCACCTTGTCGTGTTTGTGCTGTTGCAGTAGCTCAATAAACCAGTTAACCCTGGGGTCGTGCTGTGCCCAGTTCTCTTGCACTGAAGGGTGGCGCTCTGGCGTCAGGTAGTACTGTAAATCCAGTTCACTGTTTTCGAACAGGGAGGCATAGCAATCGGGTAACGGCAAGGGGTAACTGTGCAAACGGCGCTTGGGAAACCCTTTAATACCAGCGCGGCTGTTTCTGAATAACAGGCGTCCGGTTCCGTGGCGGTCGATGAGTTCACTGAGAAGACGTTGCTTTTCCTGGTCGCCAGCCTGATTAAGTGATTTCAATGAATCGGTGAGTTCAGGGGCGAATTCAGCGATGGCGGTGATTTGCGTTGTAGACAGATCCTGACCTTCAATCAGCGGGCTGATGGCGTCTGCGAGTTTGCTGTAGCTCTGCTCTTCTTTTAAAAATGCCGGGTAGTCGTAAAAGCGATCAGGATCCAGCAGTCTCAGACGGGCAAAGTGACTGGCATGGCCGAGTTGGTCCGGTGTGGCGGTGAGCAACAGCACTCCACGGGTTACGGTGGCGAGTTCTTCAATGCACTGATAGGCGGCAGAGGGTGCCTGTTCTGACCATTCAAGATGATGAGCTTCATCCACCACCAGTAAGTCCCATGGTGCGGAGGCGGCGAGTTTATGATACTGCGGGTTATCCGTCAGAAAATCGAGACTGCATAATACCAGCTGCTCTGCTTCAAACGGATTCGAATCCTCTTCCTGCATGGCCTGGCAGCGACTGCTGTCAAAAATTGAAAAGGCCAGATTCACGCGACGTAGCATTTCTACCAGCCATTGATGTACAAGACTGTCAGGCACCACAATCAGCACCCGGGAGGCTCGGCCTGTTAGCAGCTGTTGATGAATAATCAGCGCGGCCTCAATGGTTTTCCCCAGACCCACTTCATCGGCCAGCAACACCCTTGGTGCATAACGGTGAGCGACCTCAGAGGCGATATGTAATTGGTGTGGAATCAAGTCCACCCTGGCCCCAGTCATGCCTAGTAACGCGGAGGTTTGATGCTGAAATTGCTGATTCAGGCAGCCCAGACGCAGATCAAACCATTTCGGATCGTCATACTGACCATTGAGCAGACGCTGGTCCGGCTGATCGAGCACATAATGGTGATCGAGAAAGGTTTCTTTTAGCGCGACCTTTAAGCCGTTGTCCAGACGGTGACCCTGGTAGGTCAGTTGCCCGTCTTGCTCTTCAATCTCTTCCACCAGCATATGCCAGCCTTCATGGCTGCTTATTTTGTCCCCTGCACCAAAGGTGACACGGATAAGTGGGGCCGCAGCCAGCGTATAGGTACGCTGTTCTCCGGTGGCCGCAAACAATAAACTCAGGGTTCTGTCTGTGATCTCGACCACGGTACCCAGTCCCAGTTCAGACTCGGTCTGACTTATCCAGCGTTGCCCCAGGGCAAATGACATAGTTTCTCCAGTAATAAGGATTGCGGCGGCGGATTTTACTCTGCCCGGTGGAAATTTCCTACTCCGGATTCCTCTTCTCCTTTGAGCCTTATTTAAAAGTAGGTGATCGGCAGACAAAAGTGTTCTATTGTGAGGGTGTCGCGGTTAAAAAAACCGTCGGCAAAGCACAAAGCCTATGCGTTCCATGGCTGACTGCTTATGGACGCATACATGGTCGCTGCACGGGACCCATGCCGGCCCGCTGCAGGGTTAACCCAGCCGGAGATGCTAATGGCAAGAACCAAAGCGGTGAATACTAAGATCTACGTTCTCGATACCAATATCCTCCTTCATGAACCTTTCGCTTTCCTGTCCTTTAAAGAAAATGACGTCGTCGTCCCGATGACCGTACTTGAAGAACTTGATTACATCAAAGACAGCAAAAAAGACGTTGCCCGGGATGCCCGCATTTCCATTCGTGCGATGGAAGATGTGTTGCACGAGGCGACACCGGATCAGCTCACGGCAGGTGTCTCGTTGAAGGGGTTGGGATCCGGTGCTGCGGCACCAACCGGGCATTTCTCCATTTTTTCCGATCATGGCATGCCTAAGGCCCAGCAGGTTTTTACCAGTAACGAGAACGACAACCGCATTATCAACGCGGCGCTGCACATTCAGCAGCGGGCAACCCCCCGCCAAGTGGTGCTGGTCACCAAAGACATCAATATGCGCCTTAAAGCCAAAGGGGCGGGCCTGGCCCATGTTGAAGACTATCGTACCGATCAGCTTATCAGTGATATCAAATATCTGAGTCGTGGTTACCATAAATTTGAAGGTAATTTCTGGGACAAGGTGAAGTCTGTTGAAAGCCGCAGTGAGGGCCGCGAAACCGTTCATACCATAGATAGAAAAGTCTTCCCTGAAGCCTACATCAACGAATTTCTTATCGATGATTCCAGACAGTTTGCTGCCGTTGTTGAGGGCATGACAGACACCACGCTGGAAATTCTGGATCTGGGCTACGATCGCCTGATGTCTGGTAAAGCGTGGGGCATTCACCCTAAAAACATTGGTCAGGCCATGGCATTTCACGCGCTATTGGATGCGCATATTGACCTGATCATCATGACCGGTCCGGCTGGTTGCGGTAAAACCTTGTTGGCCCTTGCAGCGGCTCTGGAAATGGTCATTGAGAGAAAGATGTACGATAAGATTATCGTGACCCGCAATACACCTGAAATCGCCGAGTCCATAGGCTTTTTGCCCGGTACCGAGGAAGAAAAAATGGCGCCCTGGCTGGCGGCCATCACGGACTCACTGGAGGTGCTGCATAAAAATGACGAGAACGTCAAAGGCTCCATGAGCTACATCATGGAAAAGGCCAACATTCAGTTTAAGTCCGTCAACTTTATGCGGGGGCGCAGCATCCAGAATGCCATTGTTATTCTGGATGAGAGTCAGAACCTCACGGCTTCACAGTTAAAAACCATCATTACCCGCTGTGGTGAAGGTACCAAGCTGATTTGTACCGGTAACCTGGCGCAGATTGATTCTAACTATCTGAGCCCCGTGACATCAGGCCTGACGTACCTGGTGGAGAAGTTTAAGAACTTCACCGGCAGTGCCACCATCAACCTTGATGGTGTGGTTCGCAGCCGCCTGGCGGAGTTTGCTGAAGAGCATTTGTAAGCGTTAGTTGGGATTAACAATCTCGAAGCTGTACATGCCTCCCTGGATGGCAGCCAGACTCTGGTCGGCAATCTGGCCTGCAGGGAGCAGCGCCGGCCCTGTGGGCTCAGCCAGCAGGTAGGTGCTGCCATCCAGACGCAGAGTGTGATCCTTGCCCCCATGGGCCAGTTGTACACCCAGCAATGCATGATTGGGTAAATAGATGATGGCCACTTTGACTGTGGGTAACATGGAGCGCAATAGCGCGGCGGCCACCACAGTTTTACTGTCACAGTCGCCATGATTGGTGATAAGCACCTCAGCAGGAGGCAGGTATCCTGAACCATCGGATACCAGCCGGCTCTCTAAGGGATTGTAGGGAATCGTTTGCAGCCAGCTTAGCAGCATATTCACATAGGCTCGCGCCTGACTGTTGTCTTTGAGTTTGGCGTATAGGGCGTTGGCTGCGGGTAACAGGGTGGCAACGCTCTCTTTGGCATAGCGGATGTGATCCGGCTTGACTCCTTTTTTGCCAAAGTGGTCGGTGAAATGGGCGTAGTAATTCTCTTGCAGATAGTCATCAAAGGCTTGTTGTTGCAAGGTACTGAGTTTGTCCTGCCAGTGCTCAAGGTGCTTGCGCTTGCGTGATCGCACTTCGAAGCCGATTTCTTCACCGATCTTCCTGATGCTGATACGGGCCTCGCGCGGGTCAACCTGCTGTGCGGCCTTTTGCATGGCCACCATGACATGACGTTGGGCAATGTGAGGCTGATAACTGAGGAGCTTCTGAAACTGCTCATTCACTTGCTGCTTATCGAAGGTAAAACTCAGCTGTTGTTCAAGCTCGTCGTGATCCCGCCAGCGGTAACGCAGTTGTATCTGCGTATCAGATTCGGCTTTATCAAAGCTCAGTTGTTCTCCGGTTGCTGCGTCGCAGACTAATAGTGTTAGTCCACACAGAGCGAGCCAAAGACCTCTGAACAGGGTGCAATACAAAGGCATGCTCCTGATGGGTTTTCAGCCAGTATAGTGCCCCGGACCAGGCAGAACAATGCGTAAGTATCAGTCAGCGGCGTGCTCAATGGCCGCACTACCCGTTTGGAACCAGTTCAGTTTCTCGCGCAGCATGACCACGCTGCCCACAATAATCAGGGCCGGAGGCTTGATATGGGCCGCGCGTTGTTGAATGTTTTCCAGCGTGCCTGTGACCACCTGCTGCTCCGGGGTTGTAGCCTGCTCAACCAGTGCGATGGGCATAGAAGGAGGCATGCCATTGGCGACCAGTTCGCGACAGATAATGGGTAGTCCTGTCAGGCCCATGTAGAAAACCAGTGTCTGTCCTTTTTGCACCAGGGCAGGCCAGTCCAGGTTGATGCTGTCATCTTTAAGGTGGCCCGTGGCAAAGACCACAGATTGGGCATGGTCCCGATGGGTCAGAGGAATACCGGCATAACTGGCGGCACCGCTGGCGGCGGTAATACCGGGAACCACCTCAAACCCTATTTTGTGTTCCAGCAGGGTTTCGATTTCTTCTCCGCCCCGGCCAAAAATGAAGGGATCGCCCCCTTTAAGGCGCACCACTCGTTTGCCCGCTTTTGCTTCGTCTACCAACAACTGGTTGATGTCCTGCTGGGGCAGGGTATGGTTGCTTGCGGCTTTGCCCACATAGATTTTTTCGGCGTCGCGGCGCACCATGTCGAGAATATCCTGAGAGACCAGTCGATCATAAACCACCACATCGGCCTTTTGCATCAGTCGCAGCGCCCGAAAGGTTAACAGCTCAGGATCACCCGGACCGGCACCCACCAGATAGACCTGCCCGGCAACCATGGGGCTGGTCTCAGATAAGTATTGGGTCATCTGCTGTGTGGCTATTTCCTCGTTGCCCTTGAGCACCTGCTCGGCGATGTCGCCATCGAAAAAATCTTCCCAAAAATAGCGACGTTGGGTCAGGTTGTCGAAGCGTTGCTTTACCTTTTCTCTGAATTTCTCGGCAAATTGTCCCAGACGCGCGATGCTGCGCGGAATATCGGCTTCAAGCTTCTGTCGCAGATAGCGCAACAACACCGGGGCCACACCGCCACTGCTCATGGCAATCAGAATGGGGGAGCGGTCAATGATGGAAGGGGTAATAAAACCGCATTGCTGTGGCGCATCGACGACGTTGACGAGCAAATTCCTGGCTTTCGCTTGTGAGGAAATGTCGCGGTTAAGTTCACGATCATTGGTGGCGACGAACACCAATTGCTGGTCATCAAGATCCCCTGGCTGATACTCGCGCTCAATCCACGTCAGCGTGTCATGCGTTGCAACCAACCGGTTTATGGTAGAACAGGCGTGGGGAGCCACGAGGGTAATCCGGGCGTGGGTGCGCAGCAGCAACTCGGTTTTACGGGCTGCCACTTCACCAGCACCGACCACCAGTACATTCAGCGATGTGGTATCAACAAATAAGGGAAAATATTGCATAAAAAAGTATTTGTCCTGAGATTAGCCCAGAGTCTGACATGATCACTTATAACAACAAAATATCAAATTTAGTTTATATATATCTTAAGAGGCTAACAGCAGCGTCATCTTTGCTTTAGGCTCTAAACTGAGATGATGCAAAAACCTATGGTTTTGCGTCAATGCGAGTGAAGCGTATCGCAAATCAAATAACAAGGGGGCGAGGTGAGTCGTTGTGCCCAAATTAGATGGTGTCTGCTGGGGAGTGTCTTGCTACTCAGTATTGCTTATGCTCAGAATGCGGCTGCCAAAGAGCCCGCAATCACCTGGGCGGTTAATGATGGCCCGCCTTTTCATATTTTTGGTCCACCCTATCAGGGACAAGGTGTCTGTGATCTTTTGATAGCAGGACTTCGTGAGCAGCTGTCAGACTACGAGCATCATATTTTACAACTGCCCCAGGCACGTGTGCATCGAATGATCCAGTCAGGGGAAGCGCTGTGCTTTCCTTGTATGATTAAAAAAGATAACGATGCGGACTATATCTATTCTGATGCCATCAATATCCGAAAAGCACATCAGCTTATTCTCAGTAAGAACAGTTATGCGAAGATAACACAACGGTATGCGCAGCCGATTTCGTTAAAGCAGTTGCTGCAGGATGCACAGTTCCGCTTTGGTGTCCCGTTGGGCCGCATGTACGGCGTATTACAACCTGTCATTGAGCAGTACGGCGATTTTGGTGTGAATAAAGTGCTCATCCCTCAGGAAAAAAGCGTGCTGGATCTGCTCAGCATGAACAGAATCGACTACACCATTGATTATGCGATGGTCGCCACATACTTTCAGCGAACCCGGCAGCAGGAACTCTATTTGCTTGATATCAAAGAGAATGTGGGACAACAAGTAACCGGTGCCATTGGCTGCACTAACAATGCCTGGGGGAAGGAGGTGACGGCAGCCATAAATAAGGTGCTGCCAGCGTTACTAAAGGATTCACCCTACAGGGAGGGTTTACAGTTTTGGTTTGAGGACAGTCTTATCTATCCTGTTGCTGAACCGCCCGCATCACAACAGACCCACTAAACCGGTTACCCACTGTAACCGGTCTGATGCCTTTTGGACGTATTACTCTTTTGCTTTTCGTGCTTTACGTGGCTTCTCGAACTTCGGCTTGTCCCGTTTAGGTGGCTCATCACTCCATTCGCGAATCCCCAGCTTCTGACCAGCCACTCTGGCTTTTTGTAATACCTGACGAATCTCCGGGGGCATCCCTTCGGGTAAATCCACGGTGCTATAGCTGTCGTGAATTTCGATGGCACCGATGTGTTTGCTGTCCATACCCGCTTCATTGGCAATGGCACCAACGATATTACCCGGTTTCACACCATGAGTGTGTCCCACATCAAGACGATAGCGCTGCATTCCTTCTTCAGGCTTGCTGCTGCGGCGACGGGGTCTATCTCCAGGTTTACCATCACGACCTCTGGGGCCGCGCTCAGGTCTGTCACCGCGCTCTCTTTCCGGTCTTGCGCTTTTCGGTGGGCGGGCGTTGAGATCCGGGCGATCTGATTCACTCAATAACAACGGTTCATTGCCCTGGGCCAGTTTCGCCAGCGCCGCCATCAGCACTTCTGGTTCGGCCTCGGTCTCTGCCTGAATGGTTTCAATGACACTGATCAGTGATTCCAGCTTGTCATCATCCATGGCTTCAATGACCGATTGCTTAAAGCGCTTGAGACGCTGTTCATTGAGCTCAGAGATGGAAGGGATGGTCATCACTTCTATCTTCTGGCGTGTGGCCTTTTCAATCGCCGCTAACATCCGCTTTTCCCGATGAGAGATAAACAGGATGGCATCTCCGAGACGGCCCGCACGGCCGGTACGACCGATACGGTGCACGTAGGACTCTGTATCATAAGGAATGTCAAAATTGATGACATGGCTGATGCGCTCTACATCCAGGCCCCGTGCCACTACGTCGGTGGCGATGAGGATGTCAATCTTGCCCTGTTTCAGACGATCAACTGTACGCTCTCTCGCGTTTTGCTGAATATCACCATTGAGGGGTTCCACGGCATAGCCGCGGGCGGATAATTTTTCCGACAATTCCATGGTCGCGGTCTTGGTGCGCACGAATACGATGACCCCGTCGAACTCTTCCACTTCCAGGATACGGGTCAGGGCCTCAAGTTTATGGTGTCCGGCCACCTGACAGAAGCGCTGACGAATCGTGCTGGCTGTGCTCACCTTGGAGGCGATTTTTACCACTTTCGGTGATTTCAGATACTTGTTGGTGATGTTTCGAATACGGTCAGGCATGGTCGCAGAGAACAGCGCCGTCTGGCGCTCCAGCGGTGCATGGCTGAGGATCCATTCCACATCATCAATAAAGCCCATGCGTAGCATTTCATCGGCTTCGTCGAGCACCAGAAACTTAAGCTTATCCAGCTTTAAGGTTCCTTTTTTAATGTGATCAATAATTCGCCCCGGTGTGCCGACGACCACCTGTACGCCTCGTTTCAGAGGACGGATCTGATTGTCATAGGATTGTCCGCCGTAGATCGGCAGGACTTTGATATTGCGATCAAAGCTGGCATAGGTATGAAAGGCTTCTGCTACCTGAATAGCCAGTTCCCGGGTCGGCGCCAGGACCAAAAGTTGCGTAGTGGTATCTTTGCTATCGATTTTTGCCAGCATCGGCAGGGCGAAGGCGGCGGTTTTACCGGTGCCTGTTTGCGCCTGACCTAACAGATCGTGACCTTCCATTATCAGTGGGATGCTCTCCGCCTGAATCGGAGAGGGCTTTTCGTAGCCCACTTTTTCCAATGCCTCGAGTACCGGCTTGGGAAGGTTTAAGTCTGCAAAGCTGAGATCTGTATTACTGGTCATAGGTTTCCTGATGCTGATCGCCGACAATCGACAATATTAAAGCCGCAATTATATGCGATTTGCACAATTTAAGACAGCAATACACAGAAAACTCCTGAAGCAAAAGGATTGCTGCGCGCTTGATATTTTCGATGACGGCTGAGCTGCTGGCGATTGACTGTCCGCCGACTCTGGCCTATGGTGGGATTCTGTTGATACTCACTGTTATATAAGGACTTCCAGTGTTTCGTAAACTCCTTGTCACTTCTCTAAGCTTGGCGTTGCTGGCTTGCAGTCAGCAAACCGGGGAGCAACACCTCGATAAAGCCAAAGACTACATTGACCAGAATAAGTATCAGGCTGCCGTGATTGAACTGAAAAGTGCCTTGCAAAAGTCACCTCAGTTAGCGGCTGCCAGGTTTGAGCTGGGACGCATTTACGTTCAGCAGCAACAATTTGAACAGGCCGAGAAAGAGTTGAACCGGGCCATGGAGTACGGCTATCCGGAAACGGAGGTGATTCCACTGTTATCCCGGGCGTACCAGAAAACCGGTGCCGATGTAGCATTAAGCAAACTGAAAAACCAGTATGCCGGTCTGAGTGAAGACGAAGCCGCTGAAGTGGGCTTTTATAAACTGGAGTCCTTAGTCCGACTCGAGCGCACTGCCGATGCGCGGTCCCTGATTGAACAAATCAAAACATATGACACGCAGTCACCCTACAAGTCACTGGCCTTAACCTATTCCTATTTGCTTGACGAAGAGCCGGAACGGGCCATGTTGCAATTGCAGGAAGTCATCGCCAATCACCCGGGGCAGCCCGATGCACTGGCGCTTAAAGGGCGGCTGCATATGAGTCAGGGCGAGCGTGATGCTGCCATTGAGACCTACCAGCAATACTATGAGACTAACCCTGATGATCACCAGATAAGCTTTTTGCTGGCGCGGCTACTCACCGATGCCGGGCGCACAGAGGAAGCGGAGCCAATTCTGGATAAACTGCTCGCCATCAGTGACACCAATCCACTGCTTAACCAGTTAAAAGGCCTGAGCCGTGCCAACGAGGGAGACCATAAGGCGGCCCTTCAATACACTGAAAAGGCGCTTATGAATAAGGGCACCGATCCTGGGTTGCGACTGGCCGCCGGATACAGTGCGTTCCAGCTTGGTGATTTCAATACTGCGGTGAATCATCTGTCGATGGTGGCCAGTGATTTACCCGCCGACCACCCCGGACTGAGGCTGTTAGCCGCCAGTCAGATTCAACTGGGGCTGACTGACGAAGCCGGAGAGACGCTCAAGCGCCTCGAACAGCTATCGGATCAGGAAGCACAGTTATTCTCTGCCGCCGGTTTTGAGATGCTTAAAGAAGGCAATATAAAAGGTGCGCAGGAAATGGTGGCGCGTTCGCAGGGGCTCAGCGAATCGGCAACAGATTTAACCCGTCTGGGGGTGTTGCAACTGTCTTTGAATGATGTCAAAGGCATACTGAATCTGGAACAGGCACTGGAAAAAGAGCCTGAGCAGGACACGACCAGAGCGACATTGGCTACGGCGTATCTGGTGACAGAGCAATACGATAAAGCCATGCAATTGGCCGAGGAGTGGAAACAGCAGGGCGATGTGCAGGGTTATCTGCTCGCCGGAACGGTGCTCAGACGTCAGGGGCAAAACGACGAGGCCAGGGCGGAGTTTGAACAGGCTGAAAAAATGGCCCCCACAGATCCTAAGGTCAGACTGGCGGTCATCGATCTGTCACTGGCTGAGGGCAATGACAAGAAAGCATTGCAGGCATTAGAGCAACTGTTGGATGAGAAACCCTCACATATTCCGGCACTGTCGAGATATTTCGATCTGATGCACCGTCAGGACCAGGGTGACAAAGGGATCGAAAGGATTAAACAAGGTCTGACGGGCGAAGCCGATGATATTCAGCTTAACGTGCTACTGGCCCACGCTTATCTGATAACGGGCAAACCTGAGCAGAGTATTCAATTGCTGGCAAAAGAGGATACGGATAAGACCTTACCGGTTAAGTACTGGGATATTCTTGGGCAGTCCTACTTGCGCAGCAATAAGGTCAAAGAAGCCAACGCCCATTATGATGCGTGGCTGAACCACCATCCCCATAACCTCAAAGCGATTATGGGTAAGCTGTTTTTGTTCGATATTCAGGGGCAGTTTGAACAGGGGTTAGCATTATCAAAAGAGACGGTGTCCCGCTATCCCGATGATATCCGCTTGTTGTCAGTGTATACCCACTTTCTGTTAATGACCGGTGATTTTGAGCAAGGTCGCAAGCAATTTGATGCCCTCCCCGCCAGAGTAAAAGACAGTCCTTTAGGTAAGGGGCTCAATGGCAGGTTACTGGCTGGCGAGGGCCGTTGTCAGGAAGCTATGCCGGATATTCAGTCGGCTTATGAAAACAAACCGAATCATCGTCATCTGGTGTTGGCCGTTTTCTGTCTCAACCAAATGGGACAACGGGAACAAAGCTATGAGTTGCTGAACGATCATGTGGAACGTATGCCCAAGGATCTCGCTTCAGTGATGATGCTGGCAGAGCGGGAAATTCCACGGGATATGACAAAAGCGGCGACACGGTATAAACAAGCGTTGCAAATTAACGGCACAAACTACCTGGCGCTGAATAATCTGGCGTACCTGCAAATGAAACTGGGGCAACTCAGTGAGGCACGCGAACATGCAATGCGCGCGTTGGAGCAGCGCCCTGAAGATCCTGCCGTGCTGGATACCGTTGCGCAGGTGCTAAAAGCCAATAAGGATCTGGAGGAGGCGGAAAAATACCTCTCCAGAGCGGCAGAAAGCAAACAGACCACGGATGAAATCTATCTCAATTATGTGGAGTTGTTGTTTGAGCGCGGTCGTACGGAGCTGGCCAAGCGAAAGCTGTCACAACGTCAGTATACCCAGGAAAGTGCGATTCAACGTGCCGATGCACTGAAAGCGCAATATATGTAAAAGGTTGTCCCTCAGTAGACCCACATCAACACGCTGGCGTTTAAATGTCAGCGTGTTGATGTCTTATCTGTACCAGCTGTGCGGTAGTGAGCCGAGCAGACGTTCCAGCTCAGCGTTCAGCTCTTTGATTTGTCTGGCCACCTGCTGCGCTGACAGTGGTTTTCTGCTAAGTGTGGTATCCAGTTTGTTTCGCTTCATGTTGTACTCACCCTTTGCTGATTGTGTTGACAGGCTTCAACAGTGTGGGCGGTGCGCGCCGAAGAAAATCAGGCGTCACACGCAACCGTTAGTAATAGGTAGTCAGCAACAGCGCATAAAGATCACCGCGTCGATATTCGTACAGTATGATTAATCCGACAAATGAGCAAACAGACAGCCAAAAGCCGGTAGCCTGAGTGTGCCATTATCCAGGCTTCCGCTGCGCAGCCTATGCTCATCGTCGATACGAACCGAGGAAGGCAAATCTAACTGACAATGGCTTGGTGATGCCGACAGGTTAAAACATACCAACATACGTTGATTTGCACTTTGACGGATAAAGGCCAGAATCGGCTCGGGTGTATGTAAAAATGTAATATCACCTCTGACCAACGCCTGATGTGACTTGCGCCATGCCATAAAATGGCGAAAACAATTCAGGACAGAGTCGCTCTGCTTTTCCTGGACATCCACTGCGCGGGCTTTATGAGCCTCTGGCACCGGTAGCCAGGGTTTTACCTCACTAAAGCCGCCGTGGCACGGCTGTTGTTGCCAGGGTTGAGGGGTACGACATCCATCACGCCCCTTAAAGTTGGGCCAGAAGGTAATACCATAGGGATCCTGAAGATCTTCATAGCGCAGCTCAGCTTCGGGTAATCCCAGCTCTTCGCCCTGATACAGGCACACACTGCCACGCAGGGAGGCGACCATTGCCAGTAACATTTTGGCAAATGCCGGAGAGTGCGAGGCTTGTTTGTCCCAGCGGGATACCGCCCTTTGCACATCATGATTACTGATAGCCCAGCACGGCCAGCCATCCAGCATCTTGTGTTCTAATTCCTCTACCGTCTTTCTGATATAGCTGGCAGAGAATTCATTGCACAAAAGCTCAAAGCTGTAGCCCATGTGCAGCCGGGTTTGGCCCTCAGTGTACTCGGCCATACTTGCCAGTGAGTCTTCTGAGGAAATCTCGCCCAACGCTACTGTACCGGGATACTTGTCTAATAACCTGCGCAGCTCTTCAACAAAGCCAATGTTTTCTGGTTGGGTGTTATTGAAGTAGTGATACTGGAAGGCATAAGGGTTGTCTTCACTGAATCCCCGGCCTTTGCGTTCTTGTACTGGCTTCGCCGGATTATCGCGGAGTTTGGCATCGTGGTAGCAGAAATTAATCGCATCTAGACGCAACCCGTGTACCCCTTTTTGCAACCAGAACTCGACATTTTCCAGCACCGCCTGTCTGACGTCGGGATTGTGAAAATTCAGATCGGGCTGACTGACCAGAAAGTTATGCAAATAATACTGGCAGCGGCGCGGCTCCCATTGCCAGGCGGAACCGCCAAAGATAGACAGCCAGTTATTGGGGGGAGAGCCATCTTCTTTGGCGTCAGCCCAGACGTACCAATCTGCTTTGTCATTGTCACGACTCTGACGACTTTCCGTAAACCAATGATGCTGATCTGAGGTGTGACTGAGCACCTGGTCAATCATCAGCTTTATGCCCAGCGCAGAAGCTTTTTCAACCAGTGCGTCGAAGTCGACCATGGTGCCAAACATCGGGTCGATATCACGATAGTCACTGATATCGTAACCAAAATCCTTCATGGGCGATTTAAAGAAGGGAGAAATCCAAATGGCATCGACGCCGAGACTGGCAACATAGTCGAGTTTGCTGATGATACCGGGCAGGTCACCGATACCATCGCCGTTGCTGTCCTGAAAGCTGCGCGGGTAGATTTGATAAATCACGGCACCCTGCCACCATGGCTGCTGATTCATAGAGTTAGCTTTATTTGTTACAGAAATGTTGGCGAAGCATACGCCACTGGTATTTGCTGTGTAAAAACTCTGCATACGTATTCAATGTAATTTCTCCGTTGGCGGCCGCCAAACATTCGTATCAAGCTATTGAAATACTTACGAAATGCTAAGTTTTATCGGATTGAGGGGGATGACGCGAACATGCGCTGTTGATGGCGTCTGTTGGCATGTGAGAACAGGTCGCATCAGCGCGGGCCTTTTTGAATCGCACAACGTTTGCCATTATGCTGGATGAAAACATCAATAAGGACCGGTTATGCATTATCGTGCTCTGCTTTTATTCCTCGTTTTCCTGTTGCCCCTGAATGTGGGCGCACAGGATGAAATAACCAGTCCGGATGAGCCTCTGGTTATCGGCACTAAGATAGCGCCTCCATTTGTAATTAAAAAAGACAATGGCGAGCTGGGCGGTATCAGTATTGAACTGTGGCAGCAGGTTGCTGCGCAAATGGGTGTCGGCTATAGATTTGAAGAAGCGGAACTCGAAGAGCTTATTAGCGGACTACAAAGCGGACGGTTCGATGCCTCCGTGGCGGCGCTCACCGTAACGGCAAAACGTGAAGCGAAAGTGGATTTCAGCCATCCTTACTTTACTACCGGGCTGGCCATTGCCACCTCGAAGGAGAAAAGCGGTATCTGGAGCATGCTCTCAGGGTTGTTTTCCTGGCAATTCCTGGTGGTACTGGCGGGGTTAGGCGGGCTGCTGTTGGCTGTTGGTGTAGTACTGTGGCTGTTTGAACGTAAACGCAATGCCGAGATGTTCGGTGGCACCGCAGCCCAGGGCATTGGCGCCAGCTTTTGGTGGGCTGCCGTCACCATGACCACTGTGGGCTATGGCGACAAAGCACCCACCACCTTTGCGGGGCGAGTCGTGGGTCTGATTTGGATGTTTGCGGCCATTATCCTGATATCCAGCTTTACGGCGGCAATTGCCACCAGTTTGACGGTAAGTCAGCTTGAAACGAAAATTTCCGGCGCTGAAGATTTACCCAATGCCGCGGTGCTCAGTGTCAGCAGCTCCGCCAGTGCTGACTATCTGCGTCGAAACGGCATTGCCTTTGCTGGCCGCGAGTCTCTGGCCGGTGCCCTTGAGGAATTGGCGAAGGGGCAGGCTGATGCCCTGGTTTATGACAAACCCATCATGCAGTATATGGCGCGTCAGCACTATCCCGGCAAACTCGCCATTCTGGGCGATATTCTTGAACGCCAGGACTACGCCATTGCGGTCACTGAGCAGAGTCCCTTAAGAGAGGCGATCAACCAGGAATTGCTCAAAGTGATTGCCACAGATGCCTGGCAAAAGCGGTTGGCTTTTTATCTTGGCGAGGATTAATACTTGCTCGGAGCCTGGCCTTCTATACTCCACTTGTGAGTTTGTCGGCCGGGAGAAAGGATGAACACTGTAAAACAGGATGCATCTGTCATTCTGGATAAAGCGCTGGAACTTGGCAGTGAAGAGGGCTGGGAGGCGCTACGCCTGAGCCGGGTCGCTGATGCACTCGGTATATCCCTGGTCACTGTCTATCAACACTACCGCCAAAAAGATGATTTGGTCGAAGCCTGGTTTGACCGCGCTGATCGGGCCATGCTTGAGACCCGATTAGTACTCGTGCCTGCGTCGCTTGCTCCTCAGCAGCGCCTGGAAAAAGCCCTTTGGTGTTGGTTACAGACACTGTCGAAATACCATAATCTCACCGGACAGATGCTACTGTACAAGCTTGAACCCGGTCATATCCATCTGCAGATAGGTGGGGTATTACGGATCAGTCGCACAGTGCAGTGGCTGATGGAGGTTGCGGATCTTAACGCTACGAACCTGGTCCGCATCCGACAGGAAATCGCGCTAAGTGCATTGTTTGTCAGCACCTTTATCGAATGGCTGAATGACAGTTCAGCGCAGCAGCAACGCACCCGAAAAAGATTGCAACAAAAGCTCAGGGTCACCACTTTGCTCAAGTTATGGCAGTAACGGCTTTCAGAACTTAACGTCTGGCTTTCTGCTGGCGAACCATAGTAAGTCATCAGGCTGTACCTAGCTTGCTAGCACTTGCCACCGTTCCCTTCATCCCCTGTCTGTATCTGCAACAAAGTGCCTTGACGCTGTGCCGGCCACGGTGCGATGCAGTGAGGCAGAGATCCGGGTTATTGCATGTGGTTTTATTTCTTCATTATTCACGGTGTTTTACCTCCTATAAGGGGGACACACCTCTATATTGCCCGTTATTTGTGCAAGATGTAGAGGCTAACTCTCTGTATTAACTTGCATAAAATTGACATCCACAAAGGGCGGTTTATTAGCTAAATATTTCAAAAATGTAATTTAATTACCATGCAGTAAAAATAACGTTGCCGGAATTCTTACCTGAATACTTTGTATTAATTCAATAAAAACAGAAAGATAAGCTACTTTTAACAAGAGGGCCTGGATACGTCTTCGCGACAAAATGTTATTGAGATGTTACTGAATTTCTATGAATACGTATGCAAGACATTGTGCCTGTTAAACCTCTGGCGTTACTATCCTTGCCATCAAAAGTGACGTATTTCTGCACTGTTTCGTGCAGGCATGCACAGTAACAGTGCCCCTGGCACAGCAACACCACACATTAAAATCAGGACACAAGGCATGAAAACATTTAAACGCAACTTAATTACCAGCGCGCTGTTCTCCAGTGGCTTGGCTTTTGGTGTATCGCCAGTTTTAGCTCAGTCAGCCGACCAGCAAGCTGAGCAAAATGATACCGTGGAAGTCATACAGGTGTCTGGTATCAGGGCTAGTCTGCAGCGTGCGCAGGCAATAAAAATGGATAGCACTTCTATTGTCGAAGCATTGTCTGCTGAAGACATCGGTAAACTTCCTGATACCAGTGTTGCAGAGTCATTGGCGCGTTTGCCTGGCTTAGCCGGCGAGCGTCGAAATGGCCGTACAAGTGGCTTGTCAATTAGGGGGTTTAACGAAAACTATGTCGGTACATCCCTGAATGGTCGTGAGCTTCTGGGTATGGGAGACAACCGCGGTGTGGAGTTTGATCTTTATCCGTCAGAAATCGTCTCAAATATTGTTGTTTACAAAACGCCCGAGGCCGGGTTAATGGCGCAGGGAATAGGTGGTACCGTGGATCTGCAAACAGTCAGTCCACTTGGTGCAGAGCGCACTATCACCTTCAATGCCAACATAGAACAGAATGAGAAGTCATCTGGTAACCCGGACTTTGATAACAAAGGTCACCGGTTTGCATTTAATTATGTAGACAGCTTTGCAAATGACACTATTGGAGTCGCCTTAGTATTATCATCCCTTGAAACACCTCGTCAGGAAGAACAGTTTCGCGGATGGGGGTATGCCGATGTTTCCAAAACTCAAACTGCTGACGGTGAAGCCATTCCTGAAGGTACTAAAGTGTTGGGAGGACATGATTCCTTTGTACGCTCGGCAATGCTTGAGCGTGATTCCGTTGCTGCGATTGTTGAATATGCGCCGTCAGATAAACTGAAAGTTAAGTTTGATGCTTTGTATATCGACTTTCTTGAAAATGACGTCAGACGCGGCCTTGAAGAAGGGGGCGCAGAATGGGGTACAGGAGCTTACACAGTAACCGAAGTCGAAGATGGCTTGGTGACGGAAGGTTATCATGATGGTTTTTACTCTGTCGTTCGTAATGATGCACGCTCTCAAGATGCTGAGTTGACCACTTTTGGACTGAATGTTGAGTATCAAATAAATGATTATTGGGAAGCTGAGTTTGATCTCTCTACCGGTAAAGTGGATAAAACCATCACTGACGTAGAAAGCTACTCAGGAGTGGGGCGTGCCGGTATTGATGGTCGTCCTATTACTCCCCGTTCATGGGAAATGACATCTACCGGTGCATTTTATTCTGACCATCCTACTTTGTCCCCTGTCGATCTGACGGACCCATCTCTGATAACACTTGCTGGTCCTCAGGCTTGGGGAGGCTCATTGTCTCCGGTTGAACGCTTCCAGGGTGTCGAAGGTTTTGGACCCGAAACCGCCCAGGATGGTTTTGTTAACCAGCCTGTATTTGAAGAAGAGCTCACAAGCGCTCGCTTTGAAGTGAAGGGGTTTGTTGAGTGGGGAATTTTCTCGGCTCTGAATGCAGGTGTAAGTTACCAGGACCGCAGTAAATCCAAGGTAAATAATGGTGCGTTTCTTACCGCTCCAACCTGGCCTGGCGATGCGCCGATTCCTGAAGTCCTTGGTGTTGCTGACTTAGGATTCCTCGGTATTAATGGTGTGTTGGCCTATGACAGCCTTGGGTTGTTTAACGATGGTTTTTATACCGAAACCGATGCAGCGTTGTTTGAGAATGGTCGTTTTGGTGATACCTACGCCATCGATGAAGAACTGCTTACTGTTTTTGCCAAATTGGATATAGACACTGACTTCAATGGTATCTTTGTGCGCGGTAACGTGGGACTGCAGTTGGTTAATTCAGATCAGTCTGGCCAAGGGTTCAATACTACTACAGGCCCAGGCGGTTTTACTGATGCTGTTCCTGTATCGGGTGAAGATAGCTACACTGACGTGCTGCCGACACTGAACCTGAGCTTTGAGGTGGCGGATAACCAGTTTGTGCGTACCAGTATGTCCAAGGTAATGAGTCGACCTCGTATGGACGATATGCGTCCTAACGCACAGGTTAATTTTCAGTTTAACGATGGAAACATCTTAAGCGGAGATATTGAGAATAGCCCCTGGAGTGCAAGCTCTGGTAATACTTCGCTGAAACCGCTGGAAGCAAACCAGTTTGATTTGGCCTACGAGAACTATTTCGCCGATGATGGCTATTTTGCAGCGTCCTTCTTTTATAAGGACCTGACCAACTGGCACCGCAGTGGTGAGACTGTAGCAGACTTTTCAGACTCCTATATTCCAGGATTTCATCAGTCTTCAGAAGCGACGGGAAATCAAGCCCCTGTGCTCTTTGAGGGACCGCTGTCCTTTGTTGAGGATGGTCTGGAAGGCTTCGTACGTGGTTATGAATTGCAAGCCAGTGTACCAATGCGGTTAGTCAGTGATGCATTAGATGGATTTGGTTTGGTCGCCAGTGCCACCTTTATGGATGGTGAATTGGAAGACGGCGGTCGCGTACCCGGTTTGTCTGATGAAATTTATCAGCTGACGGCGTATTACGAGAAAAATGGCTTCGAGTTCCGTATTTCCGGTTCAAAGCGTGACGCCTTCTCTACTGAGGCACGTGGTCTCAGTCTGTCCTTGGTTGAAACGATGGACAGAGGATTTGAACTCTGGGATGCCCAAATTGGTTATGATTTCAGTGAATCTGGCATAGAGGCACTGAAAGGTCTGAGAGTTACCTTACAGGCACAAAACCTGACTGATGAAGACACTGTTCAAACCGATGGCGATGACCCACGATTTGTAACTCTGTATCAGAGCTTTGGCGCCAATTACCTGTTGGGCATCAACTATACGTTTTAGTTGAGATAGAGTGTGTTTTGCAATGATTGTGGGTGCCTCAATACCGTATTGACTAAACCTGCATGCTAAAATGAAAAACCCGACCGGTCTTGCTGGTTGGGTTTTTTCGCAAATGGGTCGTAATAAAATGACAAGTATAATCCGTAAAGTGGTGATTCTCGGTGGTGGAACAGCGGGCTGGATGTCGGCAGCATTGTTAAAAAAAATGCTTGGCAGTGCTGTAGAAATAGAGCTAGTGGAATCGGAGCAAATTGGTACCGTCGGTGTCGGCGAGGCAACTATCCCACCTATTCGGTTGGTCAACAATGTACTGGGTATTAAGGAAGCCGATTTTTTACGTGAAACCAAAGCCACTATGAAACTGGCGATAAAGTTTGAGAATTGGCGGGTACCCGGAGAAGGATATTTCCACACATTTGGAGCTCCCGGCAAAAGTATGGCTTTTTGTCATTTTCATCATTACTGGTTGCGTGCGAAAAAGGAAGGACTCAAAGAGAGTTTGTGGGAGTATGACCTGAATTATTTGTGTGCTGAGGGGGGCAAGTTTTCTCATATCAACAGTAAAGATCCGATTCTCGAATTACCCTACGCCTATCACTTCGATGCTTCTTTGTATGCGCAATTTCTGCGTAATTACAGCGAGAAGCTTGGGGTTGTTCGCACTGAAGGTAAAGTGGAGAAGGTCGACCAGGACAATGACAGTGGTTATATTCAGTCCCTGCAATTGGATACCGGCAAGATCATTGACGGTGACCTGTTTATGGATTGTTCTGGATTCAACGGATTGCTAATTCAGCAGACATTGAACACCGGTTACGAAGACTGGAGCCATCTTTTACCCTGTGATCGCGCTGTTGCTGTGCCGTCAGAACGTTTTCTGAAAACGTTACCCTATACTCGCTCCATCGCTCATGGTGCAGGCTGGCAGTGGCGCATTCCGCTGCAACACCGTAATGGAAACGGTATGGTATACAGCAGTGCACATTGTAGTGATGAGCAGGCAGCCGATACGTTGCTGGCCAATCTCGATAGTGCCGCATGCGGCGACCCTAAATTTATACGTTTCTTGACAGGTCGGCGCCGTAAACAGTGGAATAAAAATGTGATTGCAGTGGGGTTATCAAGCGGTTTTCTGGAGCCTCTCGAGTCAACGAGCATTCACCTGATTCAGTCCGCGATTGTCCGTTTAATACATTTGTTTCCTCATCAGGGTATCCAGTCTTCAACAGTAGCTGAGTATAATAAACAGTCAAAACTTGAGTTCGAGCAAATCAGAGATTTCCTCGTGTTGCACTACCATGTCAATCAACGTTCCGATACCCAGTTTTGGCGAGATTTACAAAGTATGGAAATTCCGAATTCTCTGAATCAGAAACTGGCCCTGTTTGCAGAGACGGGGCGGCTGTTCCGGGAGCAAAACGACCTGTTTCTGGAGAGTTCCTGGCTACAGGTGATGCTGGGGCAAGGCATTATCCCCAAAGATTACCATCCAATGGCCAACAACCCGCCTCAGAAAGATCTACAAAGTATGCTGCAGCAAATCAGGCAGATAAAACAGGATCCTCTTCCAAAAATGCTGGATCACGATGAATTTCTTACCCGTTATTGTCAGATAACGGTATGATCGTCGAGCCCATGAATTTGACCTGGATCATAAAATAGTGGCGTTCTAATCCTGGCAGAGATTTGACCGGTGAAAACCTTGATCTCCGTCAGGTTATTGCACTTAAATTCCTTGCACAATGCGCTCAGATATTTAAATGGAGCGCACTTATGAAACACACACTTCTTTCTTCACTTATCGCCACTGCTTTTTTTGCACCCGCGGCGATGGCACAGTTCAGCCTCAATGTCGGTGCTGTTAATGTCAGCCCCGATGAGAGCAGCAGCTACCTCAATGTGGTAGAAACCGTTGCTGGGCTGCCACAAAACTCCAGTCAGCTGGCTGTCGACAGCAATACCCAGCTGGGTCTGACGCTGGATTATGCGTTTGATGACAACTGGACATTGGAAGTGGTGGCGGCCACGCCATTTTCCCATGACATCACCCTGAATAGCACGGTGGGCGCTGTAAATGGCCTGAAAGTGGGTGATACCAAGCATCTTCCACCTACTGTTCTGGCTCAGTATCACTTTTTCTCAGACCAGGATGCGTTTCGTCCCTTTGTGGGCCTGGGGCTGAATTACACCCTGTTTTTCTCTGAAGGTGTTAATCAGGAGCTGGTGGATGTGCTGGTGGCGACCGGAGCCGCGGCGGCCAATGACAAGGTCAGCCTGCATCTGGATGACTCATTTGGCGTGGCCCTGCAGGCCGGTTTTAACTACCGGGTAAATCAAAAATGGGGAGTTCATGGCATGGTGGCCTGGGCGGACATCGACAGTGATGCAGAAGTCCGTGTTAACGGCACGGCCGTACAGCCCATTGACGTTTCCATCGACCCGATGATCTTTATGCTGGGCGCGAAGTATTACTTTTAAGCAACACTTCTCCCAACGGTGTCGCTAGTGCTCGCTGCAAGCCGCTTGGCTTGCAGCTTTTTTATGCCCGATTGGGGCGTTCTTGTCAGAAAAAACGGTCTTCAGGTATTGTAGCTGTTCAGTACTTTTGCGGCGCTAAGATCAATCAGCAGGCCGTTGAGCACTGCGATTTTGCGGCCATTTTTGTGTTGCATAAAGAACACGGCACTGTCATTACGCTGCGGCCTTTGTGCCGGCGTGTCGGGATGATTGATGACAACCGGCAGTTCGCTCTGGTTATTGAGTAGTGCCGCATCCCCTTCAAAATGGCTGTATCCCTCTTGCAATAACTCAAGATAACGACCGTCAGTCAGTTCGATGGGCTGTGTCAATGCATACGCCTTACCAGACTGATAGTGCCAATCGCTGGCATCAAACTCAAAAAACGGATAGAAGGGAGAGAGGTCGCCCACGTCTTTGATTCGCGCGCGGTCAGCCTCAGGAAGATCCAAATCCAACGCAATATCAATCCGGTATGAATGACGCTCGTTAACATGTAAATCCTGAATGATCACGTCACGAAAAGCCTCGCGCTCATTCATGGGAATGTCATGGTAAGGGCCGAGGTCTACACCAAGATAGGATTTGCTGGCGATACTGTCCAGGGAGGTTTCAAGCATCGCCAGAGTGACGCGCCTGGCCGCCTGCCGACTCAAATCACCTGGATAGGCGCCTGCCTCGATGAGTATGGTGCTGATATTCATTCCGGCCAGTGTATCGCCAAAAGCGCGATGGGCATAAGTATCGTCGTAGCGACCCATTTTCTCAGGGATAAGCTCATCGCCCACCTGTTTCATAACGCCAATCAGTTGCATCGCGCGCTGGCGAATCGGACTGATGCTTTTTGCCTCATCAAAGGCCGGTGCCAGCAATGAAATGGTCGCCGTTTGTGCAACGGGGCCGGCAGAATAGAAGCGACTCTGATCGTGCAGATTAAAGCCAAAATCAGGTTCTAATTGTTGTGCTTGTTGCATCAGAATCCGGCCCTCTGGCGTCTGCAAATCTCTTGCATCGCGGTTAATATCAATGCTTTGTGCATTATGACGCTGGGCCAGCTCGGCACCATCAGGGTTGAGCATGGGGATCATGTGCAGGGTGAGCTGGCTTGTCCAGCTCTGGCGCCAGCGTTGGTCTTTGTCAATGCGGTTGATTAAATCAAACAATGCCGGTGTTGCAGTGGATTCATCGCCATGCATTTGTGACCACATCAAAACCGTGACCGGCCCTTCGCCGATGCTGATACGGTACACGGGACGGTTCAGGTAAGATTCGCCCACCTGTTCTGTGCGAAATAAAGGGTTCTGCTTAACTTTCTCAAGGTAAGGTAAAATGTCCGCCTGACGGATCTGGGGTTTATTCAGCTGCGGCACCTCATATTCGCTGGCAGGTGGCAGTGATGCTGACAGGGCAGTATGACTAAAAAGCGCCATGGTAATCAGGAATTTTTTCATGGTTTACGACAATCTCATTAATTATTACTATTTACTGTTTAAATTATAATAAATTATCACTAGAGTAATGAGCCTATCCTTGGACAGGTGTATCGTCAAGTGTACCGGCTTCTCTGACAACTACTGTCGGGCCCCCTTTATTAACCGGAGAAAAACAATATGGATCGCAGAGCCTTTATCAAAGCCACCGCCGCAGGTGCCCTCGCTTCGCAACTCGTTCCTGCCGCCACGTTGGCAGCAGAGGGTAAGAAGTCAATGGTGCCCGGTCGTCTTAAGGCCGGTGATAAGGTGGCTGCTATCGCTCCGGCCAGTGCGATTTTTGATCCTGTGGAACTGGACATCGCCAAAGAATCTTTCGAGGCTCTGGGACTGGTGGTGGTACCGGGCCAACATGTACTGGATCGCCACGGCTATCTGGCGGGAAAAGATGAAGATCGGGCCGCCGATATTAATCGCGCCTTTGCCGACCCTCAGATAAAAGGCATTATCGCCCTGCGCGGTGGCTGGGGGTGCAATCGCGTTCTTGCTCACCTGGACTTCGACACGATTGCGAAGAATCCGAAGGTGTTGCTGGGCTACAGTGATATCACCTCGTTATTGAACAGCATGTACGCCAAAACCGGACTGGTGTCTTTTCATGGTCCGGTGGGGTTGTCGTACTGGGGCGAATTTCAGGCAGATCAGCTACGTCGGGTTGTATTTGAGGGTGAGAAGACCACCATGCAAAACTACCCTCAGGAAGAGACGGCGCTGACAATGCGCTCCAATCGCGCACGTACGGTGAAATCAGGTAAAGCCCGCGGTATCCTGGTAGGTGGTAATCTGACGGTTCTCACCAGTATGATAGGCAGTCCTTATGTGCCTGATATGCGCGGTAAAATACTGGTGCTGGAGGATGTCGGTGAAAGCATTTACCGGATTGATCGTTACATGTCTACGCTGCAAATGGCGGGGATACTGGATCAGGTGGCAGGTGTTGTTTTTGGTCATTGCACCAAATGTGAGCCGCAAAAAGGTTATGGCGGCTTTACTCTGATGGAAGTCATGGAGCACTACCTGAAGCCTCTGAATGTGCCCAGTTACTATGGCGCCCAGTTTGGTCATATTAAAGACAATCATATACTCCCGGTAGGAATTGAAGCTGAAATGGATGCTGATGCCGGCACGGTCACGTTATTGCAGGCCCCGGTCGTTTAAGCGTTTTAAATCCAAAGACTTAGCTCGACTGGTCAGATGAGGTGGTTTTGCTGCTTTGCAGCTAACCTTTAAAGCAGAGTAATTTTCTTTAAAGGGTGTGCTTTTTGTATTCGATCCGGCGCTACTTTCTCTATGCTCTGCTGCTATATAGTCTGATCATTGTTGCCGTGTTTGTCGGTTATCGCGTATTCGTCGAATACCCTTCTGATATCGCCACCATTGAAGAGCATCAAAAGCGCGAGCTGGAAAGTCTCGCCAAAGGATTGCAGCTCAATCAAGAAAACCTGCAGGCAATCGTCACCGATTGGGCTCACTGGACAGATAGCCATGAGTTTGTGCTGGCTCCGTCAGAGCATCAGCAATACGTGGATGACAATATTTTATCCAGTACCTTTGAAACCTTCGACCTGATTGCCATTGTCTATTTTGATCGCAATTTCGACCGGGTATTTTCCCAGGGTTACAGTTTTGAGGAAGAAGAGATGGTTGATGCGAAGACCATCCTGGAGTTTCCTCTGGGAAATGCCTTTCGCAACAGGATTGCTCCGGGAGAGCGCTGGGAAGGCACAGGATGGATGTCCACGAGTGAGGGGCCCGCGGCATTTGCTGTCCAGTACATCACCGATTCCAATGAGGAAGCACCGCCATCGGGTTACCTGATGTTTGTACAAGCCATCACCCAGTCACAAATCGAAAACCTGCAGGCCATTACCCGACTGCAACTCAGCTTTAAGCCTACATCTTTGGAAGACTCTGAGACGTTCGGAGTGGTCTCGCTGTCTACACCTCAATTGGTCGAAGGTTTTCAGTTAGAGCGTAAACGCCTGTTAGATGACTTTACCGGCACCCCCATCATGTTGCTGTCAATTACCCATGATCCGCTAACTATCCCGGTCCTCATGGGATGGTCAGAAGTATTGATCTTACTGCTGTTGTTGGCGGTGCCGGCAGTCCTTATGTTGGCGGTGGACAGATCCCTGATTCGGCCACTTTGGAGAAACACCACACAGATAAGCTCAATGGTTAAAAAGGGGAATCTGGAGGAGTTACCTCAGCAACTCCCGGTACTCGAACTGGAGCAGATGCGCAAAGCGTTTAACAAATCGGTGCAACTGGTGAATGAGCAACAAAAAACGCTGGAAGCCTTATCCATGACCGATGGCTTAACTGGTATCGCCAATCGCCGGGCGTTTGACCAGAAAGCCCAACAAAGCTGGCATTCATGCCTGAGGCAGAAGGATTCTTTTTTACTGGCAACGCTGGATCTTGATTACTTCAAGTCCTTTAATGACTCTTTGGGCCATCCAGCGGGGGATGATGCCCTGAAGGCGGTAGCACAAGTGCTGGCCGGCTTTTGTCGTCGTTCCTCAGAATTGTGTGCACGCATTGGCGGGGAGGAGTTCGCTTTGGTGATCACCGGTGAAGAGACTGCTGATGCGGAGCAACGTCTGCATAACCTGAGGCAGGAAATTTCGGCACTGTCTATTACCCATCCGGCCTCACCGGTGGCTGAGGTTCTGACCTGTAGTATAGGCGCCTTATTTATTTCCTCACCCAACGAGGATTATCGTGCGCTGACGCTTTCTGAGCTGCTGAGTCTGGTGGACAAAGAGCTTTATCGTGCTAAACAGCAGGGGCGCAACAGACTGAGTTTCCAGTGCTATCGTTTGCCCGAGCCCGAGTGAATCTGGCTGTTGCATAGCGGCGCTACCGTGCAATCGCCCATGAATACGTATGCACAACGCTGATCTGGCCCTGCTTTGGGGCTAGTATGGGACAATCTTTAATAACTTGTGAACAGTTATGTTAATGCCCATGTTCCGTGTCATACGATACCTGTCTCTGGTTTGCTTTGTTCTTCTGAAATCGACTCAGGTTCAGGCTTATCAGCTAGAACGAGTCGAGCCGTTGTTCTGGTGGACAGGGATGCAGCATCCGACGCTGCAATTGATGATATCAGGGCAAGACATAGGCCAGCTGAGCGCTGACATTGATTATCCCGGCGTGAAGGTGACAGGGGTGCAACCGGCAGACTCTGATAATTATCTTTTTATTGATCTGCACCTTTCCCCTGACACCAAGCCAGGCGTGATGCAGATTAAGTTTACCGATGAACAAGGGATGTCTGTGCTGTCCTCGGATTATCAGCTGAAAGCCCGTGAACCCGGTTCGGCTCAGCGTCAGGGGATGACCCCTGCTGATGTCATTTACCTGATTACGCCGGATCGTTTCGCCAATGGGGATATCCAGAATGACAATCAGGCTTCGCTAAAAGAAAAGGCCAACCGGGATTATAAGGGCGGACGTCACGGCGGTGATATTCAGGGCATGATCGATCACCTGGACTATCTGCAGGATCTTGGGATTACTCAGTTATGGCTCAATCCTGTGCTGGAAAACGATATGCCCAGCTATTCATATCATGGTTACTCCACCACGGATTATTATGGGGTTGATCCGCGTTTTGGTAGCAACGCCCTCTATGCTGAGCTGGCAGAGCAGGCGAAGCAGCGCGGGATGGGGCTGATCAAAGATATCATCCTCAATCATATTGGCTCTGAACATCCGTGGATGCAGGATCTGCCTTTTACAGATTGGCTTAACTATCAGGACGAGCATCTGGCTGGCGAGTTTATTGGTACCACTCATCGTCGCGAGGCGCGTCATGATCCTCATGGTACGGAGTACGATAAGCAGCGTTTTGCCGATGGTTGGTTTGTGCCCACCATGCCGGATCTGAATCAGCAAAACCCCTTTGTGGCCAATTATTTGATTCAGAACAGTATCTGGTGGGTGGAATATGCGGGCCTGTCTGGTATTCGCCTGGACACCTATTCCTATCCAGACAAAAATTTTCTAACCGAATATGGACGTCGGTTGATGCTGGAGTACCCGAAGCTTGGCATTGTGGGGGAGGAATGGACCACGAATCCTGCTCTGGTGGCCTACTGGCAACGAGGCGCTCAACGTCATGATGACTATCAGTCCCATACGCCGAACATGTTCGATTTTCCTCTGCAGCAGGCGGTGGTCAATGGCCTTGTCAACGACGAAAGTTGGGGCACGGGTCTGCGCGAAATTTATTTGTCGCTGGCCAATGACTTTATGTATGCCGACCCCTATGCCCTGGTGATCATGCCGGATAACCATGATATGAGCCGCATTTATACGCAGCTCAATGAGGATCCGAAGTTGTTTGAGATGGCCATGGTGTTGTTCGCGACGACCCGCGGTATTCCGCAGTTTTTCTATGGTTTTGAAATTCTGATGGCAAACCCTGACAGCGATGACCACGGTATCATTCGCTCAGATTTTCCCGGTGGATGGCCGGGTGATGGCGTCAATGGCTTCTCCGGCAAAGGTCTCAGTGCCAGGCAGACAGAAGCGCAGCAATTTGTGCGTAAGCTGCTTAACTGGCGAAAAACCGCCGATGCCGTGCACAGGGGTAAACTGACCCATTACGCACCGGATCAGGGGTACTACACCTATTTCCGCCAGACAGAACAACAAACGCTGATGGTCGTCATCAATAAGAATGATGCTGCGGTGCGCATCGACAGTACGCCCTATTATGAAGTGATTCAGGGGCTGAACGAGGCCACCGATGTGCTCAATGGTGGGACGCAGATGCTGGAAGCATTAACCGTACCCGCCCGCAGCGCAACAATCTTTGAGCTGAATCAATGAGTAAGCGGTGTGGTCGCGAGCGATTCAGTAACAAGGTCACCCAACAAGACGCCTTAGGCATGCTCTGTGACAGAGCGTGCTCGCATGGCCGTTAACCGTTGTATTTTGCAAAGATAAATCAGGCGAAAACCTTCATGAAAAGATTCACCACATTATTCTTTCTCTGGCTCTGGTGTCTGCCCTTACAGGCCGCTGAGCTGGTCAGCCATCATCTGCAACATGGCACATTAATCCTCAATACCAGTGAGGGGAGCGTTACCCTTACCCCTTATGGTGAAGGAGCATTTGAGGTGTTTTATGAGCCTGATGATGTCGCCCAGTTGCCGTCCTTTGCCATTGCTGAGGATGCCAGTCGCAGCGCCGGAACGCTGACAACCCAGGGGGACAAACTGGTGTTCAGTCACGGTGATTTGCGAGCCGTGATCAGTCCATCGCCGGTGCAGATTGCCTACTATCAGGGAGAGCGTTTTTTATTGGCGGAAGAGAAGGGACTCTTTGTTCATCCGACCTTGCGCGGATTCCGCTTTCGTCTCAGTGAATCTGAAAAGCTGCTGGGTGGTGGGCAGCGTGTTCTGGGCATGGACAGACGGGGCCAACGCCTGCCTATGTATAACAAGGCGCACTACGGTTACACCACAGAATCCCGGCAAATGTATTACTCTTTGCCGGCGGTATTTTCCAGTCATAATTACATCCTCGCCTTTGATAACAGCGCCAGCGGTCATCTCGACTTAGGTCACAATGAGAAAGACGTGCTGCAGTTTGAGGCCGTGTCGGGTCGCACCGCTTATCTGATTGCTGCCGGACAGCACTATGCCGATACCCTGTCCCGTTATGTTGAGGTGACGGGGCACCAACCCATGGTGCCGCGCTGGGCGCTGGGCAATTATGCCTCGCGCTTTGGTTACCGCACTGAGGCTCAGACCCGCAAAGTGGTGGCACTTTTTCAGGAACAGCAAATTCCCCTGGATGCGGTGATCCTCGATCTGTTCTGGTTTGGCAGTGAGGTCAAAGGCATGATGGGCAATCTTGACTGGGATCGTCAGGCTTTCCCCGAGCCGGAGCAGATGATAGAGGATTTCAGTGAGCAGGGGGTAAAAACTATCCTGATTACAGAACCTTTTGTGCTGTCTACCTCTGATAAATGGGAGGAGGCCGTGAATGCCGGCGCGCTGGCAAAAAATCTTGCGGGTGAGGTAAAACGTTTTGATTTCTACTTCGGCAATACGGGCTTAATTGATGTGTTCGATCCCGTTGCACAAGACTGGTTCTGGCAGACCTATGACCGTTTGCTAGAGCAGGGTGTAGGTGGCTGGTGGGGCGATCTTGGCGAGCCTGAGGTGCATCCGGCGGATACGCTTCACCGGCTGTCCGACGGTCGTGTCGTCAGTGCTGATGAAATTCACAATGCCTATGGGCACCAATGGGCAAAGATGGTCTTTGAGCGTCACCGTCAGGCGCGTCCCGATGAACGCCCGTTTATCATGATGCGCTCCGGTTTTGTCGGTTCTCAGCGCTATGGCATGATCCCCTGGACCGGTGATGTGAGTCGCTCATGGGGCGGACTAAAGCCGCAGGTGGAGCTTTCTCTGAGCATGGGCCTGCTGGGGCTGGGGTATACCCACTCGGATCTGGGTGGCTTTGCCGGTGGTGAGCAGTTTGATGCAGAGCTCTATACCCGCTGGTTGCAGTATGGGGTCTTCCAGCCCGTTTACCGGCCACATGCGCAGGAAAATATCGCGCCTGAGCCGGTTTTTCATGATGCCAGAACCCGCGATATCGTGCGCGAATTTATCCGATTGCGCTATGCCATGCTGCCGTACAACTACACCCTGAGCTATCTGAACAGTCAAAAGGGAATACCGCTTATGCGGCCTCTGTTCTTTGCACAGCCGCAAAATACCGCCTTGATGGATAACAAAGACAGTTACTTCTGGGGCGATGCCTTTTTGGTGACACCGGTGACCGAGCCTGGTGTGGATGAGGTCAACGTCACCCTGCCTGAAGGCGTCTGGTTTGATTATTTCACTGGCAAACGCTATGAAGGCGGAAAGGTCATTACGCAGCCTACGTCCATCGAAACCTTACCGGTATTGGTGAAAGCGGGCAGCTTTGTGCCTATGGTGGAGCCGGTACTAACTACTAAAGACTACAGTCCCGACGCGCTCATCCTGCACTACTACCACGACCCGAGTGTACAGCAGGGACAGGGACTGATGTATGAAGATGATGGCAGCACTTTTGATGCGGTGGCAAAACGTGAGTATGAAATCCTCTCGTTTAGTGCCAAGCAGCACGAGACATCGCTGGATATTGTGCTCCAGCGCGAGGGATTTGCTTATGCAGGTATGCCAGAGCAGCGGGAAATCACATTAACGGTACATAACTGGCCAAAACGGCCTGATTCGGTGACCCTGAACGGCCAGAAAGTGGCTATCTATGACAGTTATCAGCAGGCGCTGGCTGCGGGGCAGGGCTGTTGGTGGGACAACCAAGGTCTGAGCGTCAGATTCAGCTGGGATCATCACAAAAAGACCATTTCAATTCGTTAGTTTACCGGGTCCATAATCTGGCAAGGGGGAATTCCCCTTGTTCCAGGTGACCCAAAGGCATATTTAGGCAACAGGACAGGCTATGATCAATAAACCTTTTACCCTAACCGTCGTAACGTTACTGATGCTGGGTTGTTCACCCGCAACACCGCCAGAATCAGTCGCTGAACACAGCAAGCAGCGTGACACGGACACCCAGCAGGCCAAACAGACGCAAACACGCCCGGTGGTTTATCAGATGATGACCCGTCTTTTCGGTAATAAAGAAACGCAGAACCTGCCCTGGGGCAGCATAGAAGAAAATGGAGTGGGTAAATTCTCTGATATTAATCAGGCGGCCCTTAAGGGCATAAAGGAAATGGGCGCCACGCATGTCTGGTATACCGGTGTGCCCCACCACGCTGTCATCCGGGATTACACCGAATTTGGTATCAGCCCGGACGATCCGGACGTGGTCAAAGGCCGCGCCGGCTCTCCTTATGCGGTCAAAGACTATTACAACGTCAATCCTGATCTGGCGTCCGATCCTGCCACAAGACTGGAAGAGTTCGAGGCGCTGATAGCGCGCACTCACGCCCAGAACCTGAAAGTGGTGATTGATATTGTGCCCAATCACGTGGCGCGCCGTTATCAGTCGATGTCTGCACCGGACGGTATTGAGGATTTTGGCGCCGGTGATGACACCAGTGTGGAATATGCCCGGGACAACAACTTTTATTATATCCCCGGTGAAGCCTTCGCAGTGCCGGATGGCCCGGCCCCACTGGGAGGAGAGCCCCATTCTCTGGCAGACAGCCAGTTTGACGAAATGCCTGCCAAATGGACCGGCAATGGGTCACGGGCCGCCAAGCCCGACGCCGGAGACTGGTACGAAACCGTGAAGATTAACTTCGGTGTCAGGCCCGATGGCAGTTACGACTTTCCTGTGCTGCCCGCATCCTATGCCGAACGAAGTTGTGCGGATCATCTGGCATTTTGGGCGGATAAGTCCTTGCCTGATTCCTGGTATAAGTTCCGTGATATCGCCCTGTACTGGACCAACAAAGGCGTGGATGGCTTCCGTTATGATATGGCGCAGATGGTGCCGGTGGAGTTCTGGAGTTTTCTCAATTGCTCAATAAAGGCCGTTAACCCGGATGCTTTTTTACTTTCTGAGATTTATATTCCCGAGCAATATCGCAATTACATCTATCTCGGCAAAATGGACTACCTCTACGATAAGGTGGGCACCTATGACGCGCTGCGTGCCATCGTTGAGGGAAAGGTCAGTACCGACAGTTTGCCAGCCGTATTTGCTGACATTGCTGATATTCACGGCCACATGCTGATGTTTCTCGAAAACCATGATGAGCAGCGTATTGCCAGCCCACAATTCGCCGGGAATGCGAATAAGGCGAAGCCCGCGATGGTAGTCAGCAGCACGGTGGCCAGTGGTGCCAACATGCTCTATTTTGGTCAGGAAGTGGGCGAGCCCGCAGCGGCGGATGCAGGATTTGGTCGTGCCAGTCGCACCACGATATTCGATTATTGGGGGGTACCTGAACATCAAAAATGGATGAATGGTGGGCAATTCGACGGCGGTGCGCTGAGTGACACACAACGTCAACTGCGTGATTTTTACGCCAGGGTACTCAACCTGGCCGCCAGCGAGCCAGCCTTTTGGGGTGAGATGGCAGACTTACATCAGGCAAACCGCAGCCAACCCGGCTACAGCGGTAATCTGTACAGTTTTGCCCGTTTTGATGGTGAACAGCGGGTGCTGGTCATTGCTAACTTCGAGCAGCAGGGGAAGGCCTTTGAACTGATTATACCACCGGGCGTTACCGCGGCTATGGGCCTGAAGAACGGCGACTACCTGTTACAGGACCGGCTCTATGGTCAGTATCAGGGGAAATTAAAAGTGGTAAAGGGTAAAGGTGCAGCAATGGTGGAGTTGGGACCCTTAGACTCGCTGGTGCTGAAAATTCGTTAATCAGTTTATGTGATACCGGTGGTGACCGCCGGGTGTTTGCCCCATTAAGTCACTGAATACGTATGTAATGAGCACAAATCCCTCGTGCCGGTGAAGAGTATTTTGTAACATCGGTAGCCGACTATCATTAACACTATTCTTACAAGTTGCCTGTTCATGCAGAACAGGCAACGCTAAAGCAGGAATGTCTCCCTATGCAGAGTACCGATACCCCGGTTGATGTGCAGAGTAATCTCGATGCTGCACCCGCCCCGCTAAAACGCCGCAAGCCAGAACTGAATTTCTGGCAAATCTGGAATATGTGCTTTGGCTTTATGGGCATTCAGTTTGGCTTTGCTCTGCAAAATGCCAATGTCAGCCGGGTGTTCCAGACACTGGGTGCCGACTACAACAATATGGCGTTGTTGTGGGTGGCAGCACCCATAACCGGTCTTATTGTGCAGCCCATCATAGGTTACCTAAGTGACAATACCTGGAGCCGGATGGGGCGTCGGCGTCCGTTTTTCCTGTATGGTGCTATCGCGGCGAGTCTGGCGTTATTTGTGATGCCGAACTCCCCCACTTTGTGGGTGGCAGCGGGCATGTTATGGATCATGGATGCTTCCATTAACGTTTCAATGGAACCCTTTCGTGCCTTTGTGGGGGATATGTTGCCGCGCAAGCAGCGGGCGCTGGGGTACGCTATGCAGAGCTTTTTCATCGGCGTAGGCGCCGTTGTGGCGTCAGCCCTGCCATGGATGATGACAAACTGGATGGGAGTCAGCAATGTCGCGGAGTCTGGCAAGATCCCGGATTCTGTGAAATTTGCTTTTTATGCCGGGGGCGCGGTGTTTTTCCTGGCGGTGTTGTGGACGGTACTGCGCACCAAAGAATATTCGCCGGATGAGCTGGCTTCTTTTGATGATGCTGAACCGGAACAGGGCGGACAACAATACGTAGAACGCGGTGCCCAACAGTATTTTCGCAGCGGCAGTATCTGGCTGATAGTAGGTCTGGTACTGGCCTGGCTGATTGATGCCAATATCGAAAAACTGGATAAAAACCTCTACCTGCTGGCGGGCGGCCTGGCCTGTTTCGGCATTGCCCAGCTCATCGCAGGCGCGCTGGCCAGCAAAGGAAAGCAACAGAATGGCTTTTCTCAGGTCATGGGCGACCTGTTTAACATGCCTGAAGCCATGAAAAAACTTGCTGTGGTGCAATTCTTCTCCTGGTTCCCCTTGTTTGCCATGTGGATTTATACCACCGCGGCGGTGACCAGTCATCACTATGGCAGCACCGATACCACATCTGTACTGTATAACCAGGGTGCGGACTGGGTTGGGGTGTTGTTCGCCGTGTACAATGGCGTCTCCATCATCGCTGCTATTCTCATCCCCGTGATGGTGAAGTTCACTAACCTGCGGTTAACTCACTTATTTAACCTTGCTCTGGGCGGTGTGGGGTTTATTTCCTTCTTGTTTATCCAGGATCCAGTCTGGCTCATCTTACCCATGGTGGGCGTAGGCTTCGCCTGGGCGTCCATCCTATCTGTGCCTTATGCCATCTTATCGAATGCCTTGCCGGTGGCAAAAATGGGATTGTTTATGGGGATTTTTAACTTTTTTATCGTCATACCGCAGATTCTTGCTGCCAGCATTCTGGGTTTTGTGGTGACCAAAATCTTCGACGGTGCGCCGGTGTTTGCGTTGGTGGTTGGTGGTGTCAGCATGTTGATAGCGGGTCTGATGACCCTGCGCGTCAAGATTCAGGAGGAGTAAGTGGATGAAGACTAAAGCGTTATGGGTTGCTGCCACGGCACTGACACTGGGTGCCTGCCAGCCACAGGGAGAAACACCATCACAGGGCGCAACGCCATCACAGACAGCGAGTCCAGCAAGACCGGAGTATGTGGGTACTCACCATCCGTTTGCCAGTGAGGCCGTGTATTTTCTGATGCTGGACCGTTTCGTAGATGGGGACCCATCTAATAATTATCCGCAGCAAGGGGGCGAATACCCCACTTTTGATTTGCCAATTCGTGGTGACGACGGCTGTGAGGCCAATGTGGGCTATCTGGGCGGTGATTTTAAAGGCGTAGTGGATAACGCTGAATTCATTCGCGACATGGGATTTACGGCCATCTGGATGACGCCCATCGTGGACAATCCCGACCAGGCTTTTGCCGGTGGCGAGCCAATAGACTGTGGTGGCGCGTTTAAAGACGGCGGCAAAACCGGCTACCACGGTTATTGGGGCGTGAACTTTTTTGAGGTGGATGAGCACTACCCGTCACAGGGACTGGGATACAAAGAACTGACCCAGACGCTGCGTAATGAATATGGCATTAAAACCGTTTTGGACATTGTCACCAATCATGGCTCGCCCTCTTTTACCATGCCCGAAGATCAGCCCAAATTCGGTGAGATTTATGACCGTGAGGGAACGCTCATTGCCGATCACCAGAATGTATCGCCAGAGGAACTGGACCCTGACAACAATCCGCTACATGGATTCTTTCATACCCAACCGGATATTATGCAGTTGTCCAATCTCAATGATAAGAATCCGGCGGTGCTGGACTATTTTGTAGAGGCATACAGCCATTGGATAGACCAGGGGGCCGCGGCGTTTCGTATTGATACCATCAAACATGTTCCCCATCATTTCTGGAAAGCCTTCAGCGACCGAATTCGCGCCGAGCACCCTGATTTCTTTATGTTTGGTGAAAGCTTTTCCTATGACGCCAACTTTATTGCACAGCATACGATGCCCAAAAATGGCGGCATCAGTGTGCTTGATTTTCCTGGTCAGCAAGCCATGAATCAGGTCTTCGGCGATCCGGACAGTGATTTTGCCGCGCTTGAAGCGTACCTGTATCTGACCCATGGGCCCTATCACAACCCCTATGAGCTCACGACGTTCTACGACAATCACGACATGCCGAGAATGCAGGCCAGTGATGAAGGCTTTATCGATGCCCATAACTGGTTATTTACCAGTCGCGGCATCCCGGTGATCTATATGGGCTCTGAAATAGGCTATATGCGCGGGACGAAAGAGCATCAGGGTAACCGTAATTACTATGGTCAGGAGAATATTGAGCAGGCCAAAAAGCACCCGATACGTGAAAACCTGGCACGGATAGCCAAAGTACGACAACAACTCCCGGCCTTACAACGGGGACTGCAGGTGAACCTCTTATTGGAAGGGCATCAGGCGGCATTTTATCGTATCCTGCAAACAGAGCAGCACGCTCAGACGGTGCTGGTGTTGCTGAATAAAGATGATACGGCCAGTGACTTTGTCATTGAACAATATCTGCAGTATGGTCAGTGGCAGGAAATGCTCAGCAGCCAAACCAGAGAGATTGAAGAAGGACAGCCCTTCACCGACCGGGTGGCGGCCCATGGGGTCAGAGTGTGGGTCAAAGAGGGTGAAATCCATCATCCACAGCTGGAAGAAACGCTGCGCTTACTGATGAAACACCGCTGAAAAACCGTTCACAAGTAATAAATTAACGTTTTTTTTACAAAACCGGCGCCCATCGCCGGTTTTTCCAATTCAGTCTTATTGTTCTTCAGCCCTTTATAAACAAAGGGTGTGGGGGATTCTGCGCATATCAGCAAGCGTTTTTGGTATTAATTGCTATACTTAGGTACTGAATATGGTGCTGTAAACCCGTATTGCTCATTTGTTAGCCTATTCGTGTCAAGACAAGAGAAGAGGCGTTAATCATGAAAAATTCAACTTTACTTCTTATCGGTGCGGTTTCGGCTTTTGCTTTTGCTCCGGCTAGTTATGCCGACATCAACGAAGATTTAGCCAATATCTGCACGATTGTAAAAAATGACGACAAGTCGGAACTGCGTAAAAAACTGCGTGGTGTCCAGAACGACTACCGTCTGAGATTGGGTGACTATTATACGGGTATTTCCTGTGGTGGCAGCAGTCTGATCCGTTACGCGATGGAAAATGGCTCCGTTGAAACCGGAACCTATATGATCAAGCGGATGGGTGTGAGTGACCTGACTGCCGCCGAGAAAGACGGTATGGCGCTTAAAGACTGGGCTCAGTCCAATGGTTATATGGACAGTGAGATCGGTAAAGAGTTACTGGCCAGAATTAACTGATAAAGCGGTTCTGAATAAAGAATACCAAAGCCCGGCACGAGCCGGGCTTTTTCGTTGACGGGATGCACACTTCGCCTAAAGGATCAGCCACACCAGCGCCCCTGAGGCCAGACAATAATAGAGCATCGGTAACAGAGTGTAGCGGATGATGCGACCTTCTTGTCCGGATAGTCTGACGACACTGGCCGCCGCCACCACATTGACCACACAGATCATATTACCGGCATTGGCGCCCAGCATTTGCAGCGCCAGTATCAGGTGCTCAGGCAATCCACTTTGTATGGCCACGGATTGTTGTAAGGAGGCAAACATCATATTGGAAAACGTCGCCGAACCGGCGATAAACGAGCCCAGGGCACCGACAAAGGGGGCCACCCAGCTCCAGTGCTGAGTAAACTGACTGGCGGCCAGTTCGGCCAGCTCCATTGGCATTGATGCCAGTTGTGCTCCGTTACTCTCGGAATTGAGAAAAACCCGCACCATGGGCACGGCAGCAGCCAGTGAGATCATTGCGGCTCTGAGGCTCAGAGCACTTATTTTGAAGGCCTCGGTGACACTACTCACTGTCATGCGGTGCAATACCGATGTGATCAACACCGTGACAATAAACAGGGTGCCGGGCAAATACAGCACCGCCACAGAAATCGAGAGCCCGCTGCCGATGATGTCGCTCCATTGGATCACGATAGACTGCAACCAGCCCTTCACCGGAAGCCAGTTGAGCCTGGAGATGACCAGCAGCAGTGCCACCACCAGATAAGGTGTCCAGGCGCGCAGCAGACCCAGCTGTGAGCGCTTTTCGGGCTGTGTCGCATTGCCTTCGTCCGGGTCATCAAACTGCCAGTCCAGTGGCGGCAGCAAGATGCGCTTTTTGACCATGAGACTGACGATCAGCAAACCGCACAAAGCACCGATCAGAGAGGGAAACTCCGGGCCCAGATACGAGGCGACCAGATAAGCCGGCAGCGTAAATGCCAGGCCGCTGATCAGGGCAAAAGGCGCGATGGCAAAGCCTGCACGCCAGCTCGGTGTAGGGCTGAAAAACCGGCACAGCATAAGGCAGAGTATCAGCGGCAGCAGCGATGCGACCACCAGGTCGAGACTGATCGCAGTGACACTGATCGCTTTAATACTGAGTGGGTCTGTATGCTGCAGGCCCTCAGTCATGCCCACTAAAACCGGTGTGCCAATGGCGCCAAATGACACCGCGGTGGAATTGGCAATTAACGCCAGGCTGACCGCTGCCATTGGCGGGAATCTTAATGCCAGCAACAAGGGTGCGCAGATCGCCGCGGGTGTGCCGAATCCTGCTGCCCCTTCAAGAAAACTGCCAAACAACCAGGCAATGATAATCAGCTGGACTCTGGGATCCGGCGACAGTGAAACAAAGGCCTGTCTGATCACATCCAGTGCACCGGAGCGGCGCAGGGTATTGAGCAGGCTGAGGGCTCCGAACAGGATCCACAAAATGGTTGCGGCGATAACCCATCCCTCTAATACGGAGGCCACCAACATGCCAGCGGGAACCTGCCATACCCACCAGGCCATGATCAGGGTAAACAGCAGGCTCAGGGGCATGGCCCGCGTCGCGGGGAGCCGCATGACAACCAGCAAAATCAGGGTGCTGATAACCGGTATGGCGGCACTGAGCAATTGCAGACTTGTCAATGAGGATCCCTCTGGTGTTTTGTGTGCAGGCTAATGATCATCTGGTCCAGTAAGACCCAATCCATGATACGGCGTGGCCCCGGTTGAGCGATTTATAGCATACAAAGATGGCAACATGGCAGCTAAGACGCAGATGTGAATGAAAACACGCATCAACAGGCTTTCACAGCCATCAGCGTCTGTTAAGAGCGGCCCGGTTGAAGTCTGTGATGCTCACTTCGCCTGTCGTAGCAGGGAGAGCAGACAGGCGCTATTTCTTTGCAGCGGCATGTTCTGTTTGGTATGTCTGCAGGATGGCTTCTTCGGCGATGGCATCAAAAAACCGCTGTTTGAGGGGATCGTCGCCGGTGAGCCGCGTTCTGCTGTCGGTCAGATCAACATGTTGGCTGAGCGCCTGTTCACCGAGGTGAGCATGCTGACTGACTTGTTGCAAAAGCGCATGAAGATAGTGATTAATGTCATCAAGCAGCGTGTTATTGCGCAACAGCTCACCGTGACCGGGTAACCAATAGGCAACAGGAAGCTGACCAATGGTCTCCAGACTGCTAAGCCATTGGCGGGGATCGCCGTGGCCCACATAAGGCACGGTATCCACCAGATCTCCGCAAGCCAGCAGTTTTTGTTCCGGCAGATACACCGCCAGGTCGGCGCGGGTATGGCCTGACAGCGGCAGCACCCGAGCGGCAAAACCGTACTCACTCAGATCAAAGGGGGCATCAATGAACTTGTCCGCTGCCACAAACTTGGCATGCTGGTTGGCGTCAACCCAAGCCTGTGCCTGCTCGATTCGTTGCGCCTGAGCAGTGGCTTCGGCAGCGCTCAAAACAGAGCCATCTAACTTCTGACCTTTTTCCAGTTGCGATCTTGCTAATATCAGCTGCTCTTGCAGACCACTAATACGTTCTTGCAGGGCTTTGGCGGCACGTCCGGGAACGTCTTCCTCATGACTGGTGTGGCCCAGGATTGTCAGTGCATCGCCATAAACCTGTTTATACAGTGCATTACCCTGAGTGTGATCACCATGCCAATGGGTATTGATCAGTAGCGTGATCGGTTGACCAATTTGCTGCCTGACAAAGTGGATGAGGGTTTCCACATCATCACGGCTTTGCTGGCTGTCCACGATCATCACCCCCTGCTCACCACGAACAATCAGGCTATTGCTGTCATCAAACCTTTCCTGTTCAGGTTGTATGGCGACCCATACCCCATCGTCAATCTGCTTAATGTGCATGGCGCTGCTGTAATAGCTCACACACAGCAATACACTCAGTAAAAGGTATCGTTTCATCATCGGTTTGTACCCCGTGTTTGTTCTGACGTTAGCAGGTGACAAGGGGGGGCGAAACCCGCTAGGGATAAAGGTGCACTTTTCAGGGGCATGCGGTCAGTTGCCGGGCGCTACGGGTTGCCACAGGATTTTCGAATCACCAGTTCAGCAGGGATCAGCACTGGCTTGGGAGTCTCTCCCTGAATCAGTTTAATCAGACTGGTTACCAGCAGCTCGCCCGCCTTTTTGGTATTTTGATGCACTGTGGTGAGCGGGGGATTGGCAAAACTGGCAAGCAGAATATTGTCATAACCTACTACGGCGATATCGCCTGGCACATCAATGTCTTTGTCTTTTAGCGCGCGCATGGCACCAATGGCAATCAGGTCACTGGCGCAGACAATGGCATCAATGTCATCGGATTTTTGCAGTAACGTCACGACGGCCTGGTAACCGGAATCCTCCGTGTTAATCGCATCGATCTGTAAGGGCGAGTCCTGGCAGCCTGCTTGTTGCAGGGCGTGACACATGCCTTTAAAGCGCTCATAAAACTCGGGACAGTGACTATCCGCACCACCAATAAAGGCAAGATGCTTGCGGCCATGACTAATCAGGTGTTGGGTAATTTTATAGCCCCCCTGAAAGTTATCACACCCCACAGACAGGCCCGGATGATCCTTATCTACCTCTCCCCAGCGCACAAAGTGTGTCTTTTGCTGCTCCAGCTTACTGAGTTTGTCCTGGTAATTCATATAGTCACCATACCCCAGTAGAATGATGCCATCGGCTTTGTTGGTGTCCTCATAGTCGGCATGCCAGTCAGTGCTGTAGTGCTGAAATGAGACCAGCAGGTCATACCCTTCCTGAGCACAAGCTTTGGTGATACTGCCGAGCATGGACAAAAAGAACGGATTGATCATCGAGTCATCGGAGGTGGGATCTTCAAATAATAACAGTGCAATAGTGCGGCTGTTGCGCTGACGCAGGCTACTGGCATTCTTATCCACCTTGTAATTGAGCTGGCGAGCAATTGCCTGAACTTTTTCGCGGGTTTCCTGGTTAACCAGAGGACTGTTACGCAGCGCCCGGGATACGGTGGACTGGGAAACGCCGGCCATATGGGCAATATCAAAGGAAGTCGCCTTATCTCTCATTACGCTCCACTCTGTTGGAGGAAATACAACGGATAAGGTGTTTATACACCAGTATCTGAACACAGGGCAAATGATCCGTTACCGGCGACAGGGTGAAGGCCAGGCAAGGGCGTTATGCAGGATAAACCGATAAGGTGGATATGGAACAGGGCTGTCAACGAACACCAGGCCCATAAAAAAGGGGGCACTGAGGCCCCCTGAAAACGGTGTTGGTTGGGATTAACCGTTTTTCGCAGCCATCAGGCCTTGATTGATGTCGATCAGGTCCTGCTCGGTAAGCGACCCTACGGCTTTTTTCAACTCCAGGGAGCTGATAATAAAGTCATAGCGGGCATTGGCAAGATCCCGTTTGGCGCTGTATACGTTTCGGGTGCTGTTGAGCACATCAACAATCGTACGGGTACCCACTTCAAAACCTGTCTCAGTGGCCCGAAGTGCACTTTCTGCTGAGACAACCGCCTGTTTGAGTGCCTCGGTGGTGGAGATTGCGGCGATGATATCGTTGTAGGCGCTGCGTACGGAACGGATGGTTGAGCGGTGCGCCAGCTCCAGATCTTCACTGGTGGCGACATAATTAAAGCGCGCGCGATCCACCTGCGCACTGACACGACCACCACTATATATTGGTACGCTCAGTTCAAGACCAATTGAGCTGCCGTCTGTGGAAGGCAGACTGTTTTCCATTCCTCCCACTTCAACATCACTCTTACTGCTGTCGTAACGGGCCCTTAGCGACAAACTGGGCAGATGTCCGGAGCGGGCGGAGCGGATATCATCCTGGGAAATGTCTTTAGCCAGTTTTGCTGCTAACAGTTCCAGATTCTGTTCTTCGGCAACACTGACCCAGTGGCGCGGATCCTGCGGCGATGGGCGGCTGGGGGCGAAGTTCTGAGTGTTGAGCACAGCCAGCTCTTCATGATACTTGCCGGTAATGGCCCGTAACTCCTCCAGGCGCAGCTCTACGTCGTTTTCGGCGCGGATCTGCTGGGCAACCGTACTGTCATAATTGGCTTGCGCTTCGTGAACATCGGTCATGGCTGTCAGACCCACAGCAAAGCGCTGTTTGGTCTGTTCAAGCTGACGTTCAATGGCGTTTTTCTCGGCTTTGACAAAGTCCAGACTGTCCATCGCGCGCAGCACCGCAAGATAGGCACTGGTGGTGCGCAGGATCAGATCCTGAACCTGATTGGAATAAGTCACTTCTGCCTGGCGCGCGACTTTCTCAGCCCTGTCCATCTGGATCCAGTTGTTGTGATCATACAACGACAGATCCAGTTGAAGTCCCCAGCTGGTGGTGTCGGTATCTGACTCGATAATCACGATACCGCTTTCCTGAAAGTTTACCCGCTCGTCAGTGGCGACAGAGTAACCGGCTGAGGCCGAAATTTGTGGCAATAAGGCGGCGCGATTAACCGCAATGCCGCGTTCAGCAGCTTGCTGTTGTGCCTTGGCTTTATTGACGGTAGGGTCATTCTGCAGCGCTAACTGGTAAACTTTGTGCAGATCGTCGGCGAAAGCCTGTGAGGTCGCGCTAAGACCCACAAGCAGGGCCAGCAGTGATTTTTTCATGTATGTTCCTAACCTTTATTTGAATCGCCAGTGTAAAGTAAACGAGGGCGTTTATTTTTTCTCAGTGTATCAAAGTTTAAGTGAATCAGACGTCCACTTTAACCCTTTTGAGGTAACAGCGCGTGACCAAGTGTAACAGAATATGTGAGTTGTCATGTCGGCTCTGATACTGCCCCATGTTAGGCTTGGATCACAGCGCATAACAGAGCAGAGGCCGAAAATTGACGACCAAATCCATCAGCAGCTTTAGTGAAAAAGATGTACAGATCGAGGAGCGACAGGAAGTTTATAATGGCTTTTTCCGGTTGCACAAGTATCGCCTGCGGCATCGCCTGTTTGCGGGGGGCTGGAGTGATACCATGGTTCGTGAGGTATTCGAGCGAGGATGTGCGGTGTCGGTCCTGCCCTATGATCCAGTTCGCGACGAGGTGGTATTAATTGAACAGTTTCGTATTGGTGCCATGCCCACCAGTCCCTCTCCTTGGTTGTATGAATGTGTGGCGGGCAACATCGAACCGGGTGAGGCTCCGGAGCAGGTTTGTCGCCGCGAGGCAGAAGAAGAGGCGGGCCTGAAATTGGGTCGCCTGCACCTGATGATGAGTTATTTATCCAGTCCCGGCGGTACCTCCGAGCGCTTGTATCTGTATATGGCGGAATGTGACAGCCATAACGCAGGAGGTATTTTCGGTCTGGATGAGGAACATGAGGATATCCGGGTAGTCACAATGAAATCGGCTCAGGCGCTGGAAATGCTTGAAGCAGGCCAGATCGATAACGCCGCCGCCGTAATTTCGTTACAATGGTTTGCTCTGAACAAAGACAAAGTTTTACAACAATGGTGTAAATGACCGTGACTGAACAGCGACAAGCGAGGAAATATGTGCCCAGCCTGGCAAACCTGCAAGCGGTTTGTGCGGCTAACTATGGGCGCTTGCAGCGGTTGTTGCCGGACGTGGATGAACAGAATCTGGCTTATCGGTTTGCTGCCGGAAATAACCTCAGTTACGCCATTGTGATTCAGCAATGTGAGCCCTACACCACAACCCTGGAGATGCGTCAGAGCAGTCCGGGATTGCCGGCTTACCTGCAACCTGTGATGCAGATTCGTCTCTATCATGATGCCCGCTTGGCGGAAGTCCTTGGCTTTCAGCATATGAGTCGCTTTCGGCCCAGTTACCAGTACCCCAATCAGCTGATGCATCAGAAAAATGAAAAAGAGTTGGTAAACCATTTTCTGGCCGAATGGCTGGGCTTTTGTCTGCGCAATGCATCGTCATCAACGGTTAGCCCCTGAATGAAGTGAGACCGAGTTGCTGCCCGCTGAACCTATGACGCCAGTCGTACAGATATCTGATTGCCATCTTTTTGCCGACCCGCACCGATGTGGGTACGGTGGTATCAATCCCTACCGAAGTCTGAAAAAGGTGCTCAGTTGCGTCCGTGCGCTGGCACCGGAGCAGGTGCTGGTGACCGGCGATTTGAGCGCCGATTTGTCGTCAGCCAGTTATAGTCACTTCCGAGAGTTATGGCAGCAGGCGGATATCGACGCTGCGCTACATGTTATTCCGGGTAATCACGATGAACCGATACACCTGCAGCAATATTTCGCCAAAGAAATGCAGTGGTTGCAGACGCCGCTAAAGATGCACAACTGGCAGATACACGGGCTCAACAGTCATTACAAAGGAACACTGGGCTGGGTAGATGAAAACCAACTGAAGCAGTTGCGTGACAGCGTCATGGCGTCGCCTCAGGCGCACCATCTGGTGGCGGTACACCATCATCCTATGCTGTGTCACAGCTGGATGGATAAACATCAGTGGTGTAACCGTGAGGCATTTTTGACCCTGCTGCAGTCCTTGCCGCAAATCCGACTGGTGGTGCATGGTCACGTTCATGCGGATTTGCACTGGCAAGTGGAGCAGACTCAGATCCTGGCTTGTCCCTCTACCTGCTGGCAATGGCAACATGGTCCTGATTTTGGTGTGGATGAGCAGCCCCCCGGGCTGCGATTGATGAAACTGACGGCGCAGGGAAAATGGTACACAGAGGTGATTCGATGCAACGGGTAATGATCTATTTACACGGTTTTTTAAGTTCTCCCTTATCGGTAAAAGCCAATCAGATGCGCGCCTATATGACAGAGTATCACCCTGACATCACACTGCATGTGCCTCAGTTGGCAAACTTTCCCGCGATGGCGCTACAACAGGCCTGTGATCTGGCTCGTCGTTATCAGGGGCATGAACTGGCATTTGTTGGCAGCTCCATGGGGGGATTCCTGGCCACCCATCTGTCTCAGCGCTTTGGCGGAAAAGCCGTACTGATTAATCCGGCGGTGCATCCTCATCTTTTGTTACAGGGGATGTTGGGTGAGCATCACAATCCTTATACTGATGAGCGTTTCGTATTGACCCCTGAGCATGTGCAAGAATTGAAGGCGCTGGATATTACCGATATTGCATCCCCCCACAAGCTCTGGGTATTGCTCCAGCGTGGCGATGAAACACTGGATTACCGGCTGGCGCAAGCGCTGTATCAGCATTGTCCGATGACGATTGAGAAAGGCGGCAGTCATGCTTTTGATGGCTTTGAACGTTATCTGGCGGATATTAGCGCCTTTGTATGGGAAAAATCACAGTGAGTTGGTAACATCAATCAGGTTCAGGTTGCTTAAAAGGGCATCACCACACCTGCGTTACCCTGCCTCCATCGAGGCGCTTGTCAGCCAGGCGGTGTATGTTCTTAGATTATCTGGTGCCTTTGGGTAGCGACACAACAATAATAACGCTCTTAACAAGATGAATCAGCATGTCCAATCAAAGTTATAACGCACAAGCCATTGAAGTCCTGAGTGGTCTGGAGCCGGTAAAACGCCGCCCAGGAATGTATACCGATACCACCCGACCTAACCATCTCAGCCAGGAAGTGATCGATAACAGTGTGGATGAGGCGCTGGCTGGCCATGCCACGGATATCCGCGTGACCTTGCATGAAGATCAGTCACTGGAAGTGATTGATGACGGGCGAGGCATGCCGGTGGATATTCATCCTGAACATGGTATCAGCGGGGTTGAGCTGATCATGACCAAACTGCATGCCGGGGGTAAGTTCTCCAACAAAAACTATCAGTACTCCGGTGGGTTGCACGGGGTCGGGCTGTCAGTGGTAAATGCCCTGTCTAAACGGGTTGAAGTGACTATCCGCCGTGATGCCCAGGTCTATCTGATGGCCTTCGAAAACGGCGACAAGAGTCAGGAACTTGAGGTGGTGGACAGTTGCGGCAAGCGCAATACCGGCACCCGGGTCCGATTCTGGCCTGATCCGGAATACTTTGACTCGCCTAAATTCTCTGTCACCAAGTTATTGCATGTGCTGAGGGCCAAAGCCGTATTGTGTCCTGGCCTGCGTATTCGTTTTGAAGATAAAGTCAGCAAAGAGTCCCATGAGTGGTTCTTCGAAGACGGTCTCAAAGACTATTTGTATCAGTCGGTCAAGTCATACCCCTGCATGCCAGAAGATGCGCCTTTTGTTGGTGCGTTTTCCGGTAACCATGAAGCCGCTGACTGGGCGGTGATCTGGCTGCCAGAGGGGGGAGAGCTGATCACGGAAAGTTATGTCAATCTGATCCCCACCACACAAGGTGGCACTCATGTGAATGGCCTCAGACAGGGACTGTTGGAATCCATGCGTGAATTCTGTGAATTCCGCAATCTGCTGCCAAGAGGGGTGAAACTGACCCCGGAAGATATCTGGGATCGTTGCAGTTATATTCTCTCCACCAAGATGCAGGATCCGCAGTTTGCCGGCCAGACCAAAGAGCGTCTGTCCTCACGTCAGGCCTCAGCCTTTGTTTCCGGGGTGGTGAAGGATGCGTTCAGTTTATGGTTGAACCAGCATACCGAAGTGGCGGAACAACTGGCGCAACTGTGTATCAGTCATGCCCAGAAACGCCTGCGTCAGAACAAAAAAATTGAACGTAAAAAAGTAACGCAGGGTCCGGCTTTACCAGGAAAACTGACAGACTGTACCACGCAGGACAACAATCGTTCTGAGCTGTTCCTGGTGGAAGGGGACTCGGCCGGAGGCTCGGCTAAACAGGCCCGTGACAGAGAATTTCAGGCAGTCATGCCGCTAAGAGGCAAGATACTCAATACCTGGGAAGTGGAATCCTCTCAGGTGCTGGGCTCAAACGAAATTCACGACATTTCTGTGGCGCTCGGAATCGATCCTGACTCAGAGGACCTGTCTGGTCTGCGTTACCACAAAATCTGCATTCTGGCGGATGCCGATTCTGACGGACTGCATATCGCCACCTTGCTGTGCGCCCTGTTCGTGCGTCATTTCCGCACGCTGGTCAATCAGGGACACGTGTATGTCGCCATGCCACCGCTGTTCAGGATCGATGTGGGCAAAGAGGTCTATTACGCCCTGGATGAGGGTGAAAAACAGGGGATTCTCGATCGTATCGAAGCCGAGAAGAAGCGTGGAAAAGTGAACGTGCAGCGCTTTAAGGGGCTGGGTGAAATGAACCCTATACAATTGCGGGAAACCACCATGGATCCCAATACCCGTCGCCTGGTTCAGCTGACGGTGGATGATGACATCAGCACCATGGAATTAATGGACATGTTGCTGGCCAAAAAACGGGCATCGGATCGCAAGAACTGGCTTGAAAGTAAAGGTAATCTGGCCGATATCTGAGCCACAGGAATACTATGAAGTTTGTTAAAGGATTGTCGCGACTGGGTTTTGCAGTACTGCTGGTGCTGCTATGCGCAATCCTGCTGATTCTGGCACTGACCCTTGAGACGCGACCTCTGGTCAAGGCTGGCAGCGCTGCACAGATTGAAGAAGCCGACTCGGTCGTGGAACTCCTGCCTCAGCTTCGTAATGCCTATTTGCTCAGCGAGCATCCTCAGGTGCTGACGGTCAGCGCACAACAGCTAGACAGTCTGGCTGGGGTGTTACAACGCGCGAGGCCGGGGCTGCGTAGTCAGGTTAACCTGAGTAATACGGTGGCCATGCTGGCGGTCAGCTACGAGCTTCCATTCAGTGGATTCTACCTGAATCTGCATATGGACGTGAACGCCGGGTCGGGTCTGGTGGTAGGGCGTTTACAGCTGGGTAAGCTGCAGCTACCCGGCAACGGCATGTTGTGGTTGCTGGCGAAAATCGTGGACTGGAAGCTACAGGCCCCCATTGCCAGTGAGTTTATGAACAGAGTACAGGAGGTTGAGATTAGCCGCCAGGCTGTGGCGGTGCGCGTGGCCGCTTTTTCAGACCTGCTACAGCAAATGCGCGAGTTGCCCCCCAGCGAACTCTCAGAGGATGAACAACAAAAACGTGCCAGAGTCAGCTATTACCTGAATTATTTGCAAAGTCAGCCTGCCGTTGCAGAACGCACCGTATCCTTGCATTACTATTTGCAACCGCTGTTTGCCGAGGTACTCAGGCGCAGCAAGGACGGAATCGCAGCGCAAGAGAATGAAAGCGCGCTGCTGGCCCTGGCAATTTTTTCCGGCAACCGGCACTTTGCCCGCCTGGTAGGGCTTGAGGCTCTGCCTCGTCGCGGGCACACCGAAAATATTGTCCTTGCGGGACGCACGGATCTGCATCTGCACTTCATCTACTCGGCGGCCATCAAGCTGCTTTCCGATCAGGGGGTCAGTATTGCCATAGGCGAGTTTAAAGAACTGATGGACAGAGGTGAGGGAGGCAGCGGTTACAGTTTTGTGGACCTGGCGGCAGATATGGCTAGTATACGTCTTGCCGAGGCCGCGCTTGATCCCGACAACGCAGTAATAGTCCAGCAACGCCTGGCTGAGGCGGACGATGCGAAGGTGTATTTTCCTCAGGTTCTGGATCTTCCTGAGGGCATGGATAAAGAGACCTTCTCCCGACGTTTCGGTGTGGTAGACAGTCCTGCCTACCGGCAACAGGTGGCGATCATTGAGCAGAGGTTGCAGGCACTACCGTTGTATCAGCCCTGACACCCAATACACCTGGGAAAATACACATCAGGTATTGCAAAACCCTGGTTCAGTCAGGATGATATGCCCCGTTTTCTTTCAGACGCTGTAAATCACAAGGAATACCATTGGAATACTGGCTGGATAAAATCTTCACCTTTATGCTGACCCACAAGCTGGTTACCACCTTGTTGCTGCTGTTTGTGATGCTCGGTATCAAGCGGCTGATCGTCAGGCTGGTGCGCAGGCGGGCGAAGAAACGGGATGAAGATAAGCGCCCTGCGGTCAATGCCATCAAGAATGTGGCCAATATGTTGCTGGTGGTGCTGATTCTGGTGCTGTGGTCTGCAGAAGTGCAAACCCTGGCCTTTTCTATTGCCGCGTTTATGGTCGCCATTGTGCTGGCAATGCGTGAGTACATACAGTGTTTCACCGGGTTTATTTATGTGACCAGTGCCCGTATGTTCCGGGTGGGAGACTGGATTCAGGTAGGGGAACATTATGGTGAAGTGATCGAGTCAGACTGGTTGAGCCTGACGTTACTCGAGGTTCATATGGAAACCTACGAGTATTCCGGCAAGACATTGAATGTGCCAAACAACCTGTTGATCACCAAACCGGTAAAAAATCTCAACTTCCTGAAGCGCTACTCGACCCATTCATTTACCCTCACCCGTGACCAAAGTGTTAACGTGTTTGAGTTCAAACAGACGCTGCTTAACAAGGCCAGAGACTACTGCGAACACTTTCACGATGTGGCGCTGCGGTACAATAACCTGATTGAGAAACGTCTGGATGTGAACATTTCCGGCCCCGATCCGGCTATCCGTATCACCACCAATAATCTCGGGGATACCGAAACCCGTATCACTATCTTTTGTCCCACTGAGCAAGCCATTGATATTGAGCAAAAAATTACGGAAGAGTTTATGACGTTATGGTTTGCCACCCGGGACGGCAATAAACACGGTGATGAGGCTTAAATGCCACTTTTCAGGAGGCTCAAGCCATTACCTTGTTTAACCTGATGATTAAACAGAAAAAAATGGCTTTGTGAAGCCAGAAAGACAGAGATGATTTTTAAGTTGTTCAATTCGTGTACGCTTGAGGCGGACTGGTCTGCAAGCAGAATAAGAATATTATTCCATTTGAAACAATTGGTTACACAATAGTGCAGTGAAAAAAGTACTGACGTCCTGTTTTTATCATTAACAGATTATCAAAAGTGTGGGTTTAACACTGAAATCAGGCTTAAATCTCTCTGAGATAACCTATTTATCCCATTGCCAGGCCTTCAGTGTTAGACCCGCCGTGGCGAGCTGAATGCAAACCTGCTGTTTGTTTCAGTGTAACCTGCAACACCCCCCGTCTTAGTTTGCGACCTGATTAAACCAGTCTCTGACGTTGACCAGTTCATCGCCCCGTTGCCAGTCATGATGCTCGAGCTCATAGGGGTTATGGAGTCTGATGGCGCTGATCTCGGCGTTCACCCAGTCAGGTACCGGATAAGATTTAAGCTCTGCGGTAAAAGCAGGCGGTAATCGGCAATCATAGACGCGCAGCCCTGTCTCGGTTTGCCCAAGGTAAGCCCCCACTTCGACGTTAAAACCGGTTTGCTCCCAAGTATTTCTGTGTGCACTGCACTGAGCTGTTTCCGAGTCCGCGGCGTTGCCGCCGGGCAGATCGAACTTCTCTGAATGTCGGTTAGCCGTTGTTATCAGCCATTTGTCGATTTTAATTAGGCAGGCAGCGGCACCGGCGGTACTCTCCCGCTGCGCGGCGTCAACCCGACACATGGGCGTGGCCGGCGGTTCAACACTGCAGGAAGCAAGCAGCACAGAGATACCCAAAAGTAATCTTGATTGCACTATGTTTCGTACACTAGGGGAATTTGGCGCCTATAGTAGTACAACAGCCGATAGCAGGCTAGCACGTGCACATAGCGAAACTGTGCGCATTCATGTCGTCGCCTCAATCATTACGAATATCAACACCAATAACAAAAGGCATATGGCCAGATGGCAAAAAAATTTAGTCTTTCACCGGTTCTTATTTTATTGCTCCTCGTGGTCGCGGTGACCCTGTATCTGTACCTTCAACCACAGCAAGCTCAGCCCTCGCGGCAGATGCGTGCGGTACCGGTGAAGGTTGAAGAGGTTACCCAACAGGATTTTGCGGTGATCGTGGAAGCACTGGGTACCGCTAATGCTAATGAGGCGGTGCAGATTACGGCGCAGCAAAGCGAAGTGGTGGCTACTATTGGCTTTGATGATGGCGACATGGTGGAAAAAGGCCAGTTGTTGGTACAACTCAATGACCGAGAAGAGCGCGCCCGGGTCAGCGAGCTGCAAATCAATCTGCAGGAAGCCAAAAGGCAGCTACAACGCATTACTAACCTGGCGCGGGAAAATGCCACGTCGGCACAATTGCTGGATGAGCAGGAAGCCCGTGTTAATGCTCTGAAAGCGCAACTTGAAGTGGCCAGGTCGCAATTGGCAGAGCTTGAAATTCGTGCCCCGTTTTCGGGCAAGCTGGGCATTCGTCGGGTCAGTCAGGGGGCACTGGTGCGCCCCGGCGATGTGATTACCACCTTAGACGATTTGAGTCAGGTAAAAGTAGACTTCAGTGTTGCTGAGCGCCATTTGCCGGATGTCAGCAACGGTCTGCAGGTGGATGCGACGACGGTTGCCTATCCCGGCGAGGTATTTCGCGGCGAAATCATCAGTATGGACTCCCGTCTCGATCCGGTCACGCGCTCTGTTCAGGTGCGCGCGCTGGTGGATAATCCCGAACTTCGGTTACGTCCGGGGATGTTGTTGCAAATTCAACTGCAAAAACAGGTGCTCAATACCCTGGTGTTATCAGAAAGTGCCTTGATCCCGATTCAGGACAAACAGTTTGTTTTCGTAGTCGGCGAGGACAACAAAGCGCAGCGTCGGGAAGTGAAAATTGGCCGGCGTAAGCCGGGGCTGGTGCAGGTCATCTCCGGGTTGCAGGAAGGCGAAAAGGTGGTCGTAGAAGGCTCATTGAAACTTGGCGACGGCACGCCGGTTAACGTGCTGGAGCGCTAATTATGTTGTTATCGGATCTGTCTGTTAAGCGTCCGGTTTTTGCCACTGTGGTCAACTTGCTGTTGATTGTCTTTGGCATTGTGGCCATCAGCAAGTTATCGCTGCGCGAGTATCCGGATGTGGAAACTCCGGTGGTGTCCATTAACACCAATTATCCGGGGGCCTCTGCGTCCATTATCGAAACCCGTATTACCCAGCTGCTGGAAGATCGTATCAGTGGCATTGAGGGTATCAAAAACATCAATTCCAGCAGTCGAAACGGTCGCTCTTCCATCAGCATCGAATTCCAGCTCTATCGGGACATTGACGCAGCAGCCAATGACGTGCGTGAGAGAGTCAGCCGGGCACTTAATAATTTGCCGGCGCAGGCCGAACCCCCTGAAGTATTTAAATCTGACTCGGATGAAGATGTGGTGGTCTGGTATAACCTGCGCAGCGACAACATGTCGGTGATGGAGCTGACCGACTATGCGGATCGTTATGTGGTGGATCGTCTGGCGGTGGCGGACGGCGTAGCCCGGGTCAGAATTGGCGGCGGGCGCACCTATGCCATGAAAGTCTGGCTGGATCGTAATGCCATGGCGGCTCGCAATGTGACCGTCAACGACATCGAGCAGGTCATTCGTTCAGAGAATGTCGAACTGCCAGCCGGTGAAATCGAGTCTGCAGATCGTGATTTCGAGGTGCGTGTGGCACGCTCTTTCCTCGATCCTGATGACTTTTCACGGTTAGCCATAAAGGCCGGAGAAGATGGATACCTGGTGCGGCTTGGCGAGGTGGCTGAGGTCGAGCTGGCCGCAGAAGACGACAAAACCGAGTTCCGTGGTGACGGTGTGAATATGATTGGACTGGGCATCGTCAAGCAGTCCAAGGCAAATACGCTGGATGTCGCCCGCGCGGCACGGGAAGCCATCAAGGATGTAGAACGCAACTTGCCGCCCAATATTTTCATTGTTCCCAGTTATGACTCATCGGTGTTTATTGAAGAGTCCATCAATGAGGTCTACAACACGCTGGCTATCGCCATGGTGATGGTGGTGGTAGTCATCTACCTCTTTCTGGGCAACGTCAAAGCCACCCTGATCCCTGCGGTGACCGTGCCCGTTGCTCTGGTGTCGGCCTTTATGGTGCTGTACATGCTGGACTTTTCCATGAACCTGCTGACCTTACTGGCGCTGGTGTTGGCGATTGGTCTGGTGGTGGATGACACCATTGTGGTGCTGGAAAATATCTACTGGCGCATTGAAATGGGTGAGCCACCTTTACTGGCTGCTTATCGCGGCGCACGGGAAGTCGGCTTTGCCGTTATTGCCACCACGCTGGTACTGATTGCCGTCTTCCTGCCACTGATATTTCTTGAGGGCAATATTGGCCGCTTGTTCACCGAGTTTGCTGTGGCTATTGCCGCGGCAGTGGCTTTTTCCAGCTTCACCGCACTGACGTTATCTCCCATGCTGTGTTCGCGCATTCTGGAGAAACGCGAGCGTAGCAGTCGTTTTGGCAAAGCCATGGACCGGGGCTTTACCCGGCTCGAAAACAGCTATTATCAGTCTCTTGATAAGAACCTGCATCAGCCCTGGGTAACCGCATTACTGATTGTGGCCAGCGTGGTGGCGTTATATGGTCTGTCCAAAGAGGTGCCCACCGAGTTTGTACCCAAAGAAGACAGGGGTAACTTCTTCATCATTATGCAGTCAGCGGAAGGCGCCAGTTTTGAGAGTAATAGCCGCAATCTGAAGAAAATAGAAGATATTCTGCTGCCTTATATTGGTCAGGACGAGGTAGACCGGGTGCTGGTAAGAACACCAGGCTGGGGGGGCTCCGCAGGGATTGCCATTGTCGGTGCCGTACCCTGGGATGAGCGCAAACGTTCCACCTTCGAGCTGATGAATGAAATCAGTGGCAAGCTGACCACCATTCCGGATGTACGTGCCTTTGCTATTATGCGCAGCAGTTTGGGCGGCGGTGGTCTTGGACGTCCTGTGCAGTTTGTACTCAAAGGAAATACCTACGAAGAGCTGGTGCGTGCCCGTGACATTGTCATGGAAAAGGCTGCTGAGAATCCCGGATTGGTCCGGCTCGATAGCGATTATAAGGAAACCTGGCCGCAGATTCTGGTAAACATTGATAAAGAGCGCGCCGCCGACCTGGGTGTGTCGGTGGGCGATATCGGACGCACACTGGAAACCATGCTGGGACAGCGCCGGGTATCCACGTATCTGGATCGCGGACAGGAATATTATGTGATCATGGAAGGACGTAAAGCCGATTATCGCAGTCCCCAGAGCATTGATAATCTGTATGTACGTTCTCAGCGCTCCGGGCAGCTGATTCCGCTGGATAATCTTCTCACCTTTGAAGAGCAGGCCACGTCCTCTACGTTAAACCGTTATAACCGTATGCGCGCCATTACCATCAGCGCGAATCTGGCGGATGGCTATACCCTGGGCGAAGCACTGGATTATCTGAATCAGATTGTTGATGAACAGGTTTCAGATGCTATTGCCGTCGACTACAAGGGTGAATCACAACTGTTGCAGGAATCAGGCAATTCGGTGATTTTCATTTTTGCGCTGGCGCTGGCGGTAACCTATCTGGTGCTGGCCGCGCAATTCGAAAGCTGGGTGCACCCGTTTGTGATCATGCTGACCGTACCGCTGGCCTTGTTAGGCGCTTTTATTGGCCTGTATCTCAGTGGCCAGTCTATCAATATCTATAGCCAGATTGGTTTGATCATGCTGATTGGACTCGCGGCGAAAAACGGCATCCTGATCGTCGAATTTGCCAATCAGCTCAGAGATGTGGGGATGGAGTTTGAGGAGGCACTGAAGCGGGCGGCCAAACAACGCTTGCGTCCTATTGTGATGACGGGCTTTACCACGGTATTCAGTTCTCTGCCTCTGGTACTGGCGACTGGCCCGGGATCGGAAAGCCGTATGGTCATTGGAATGGTGATCTTTGCCGGGGTCATTGTCGCCACCTTTATGACCCTTTTTGTGGTGCCCACGGCCTACTATTGGCTGGCCAGGCATACCGGTTCACCGATGCAGATGACCCACAAGTTGGAAAAAATGGATGAAGAGCTGCCGTATCGAAAAGGTGAGATGGACTAATCGTTCAGGTTGTCAGTTGGCAGATATCCGTTTTCAGTCTCTGTTGAAAAGTGACATCATCACTGAGCGTCAAGCAGGATAATTATCTGAAAACTGATAACTATTTGACCAGCCACTCTACAATGCGGCGGCTGAAAGGTGCGAACAACATTACCAGCGGAAAGGCGCAAAGGTGTGCCAGCACGTAGGCTCGCAGCCATAACCAGATAAAGTTTTCCACCAGACCCAGATTAATTATGGTGAGAATGCCAGACATGCAAAAGGCCATGAAACCACTCATTATAAAGGCGAACAGCCAGCCGGAGTGTTTGGGTTTAAACATCATTAAACGCCTGATTCAGAATCTGTTGAGTAAAGGGTTTCTTCAGATAAAAGCCGCGCGGACGGGTACGGATGCGCTGTCCCTGCTCGCCGATCGCATCAGTGAGCGCACTGCCATCGGCGGCCTTGGGACGTAATTGCAGGACTTCGCCATGACGGGCGGTAATCGACTCAATCTTACCCAATGCAATACGCTCCATGATCTCCTCCCAGTCCTGGCGCAGCGCTCTGTCCTGTGACTCATCAGGCTGCCAGATAAAAGCATTGCCCACCTGACGGTCTACCGGCGGAATATGTCGGCTGGCCAATATGGGGAGCCAGCACACACATCGCAGCTTGTTGCGCACATTCGAACTTAACCAGTCAATACCGGCGATGTTGGTCAGATGGGCATAGCAGACATAGGTGGTTTCCAGCGGCGCGCCGCACTCGTTGATGGGCAGGGTTTTCAGCTCCACGCCAAGTTCAGGAAAGTCCTGTTGAGGCTTTGAGCCGGCCTCTGCACCCAGCCAGGTTTCCAGTAATTGCCCACTCCAGCCCTTGTGGCGTTGCAGGTTGTCTGGGGTCTGCACACCAGCCATGTCGGCCAGCTCTCCCAGCGTCAGTCCTGCCAGGTTCCGTGCCCGTTGCAGCAATATATCGATACTTTTTGGTGCAGATGCCGGTGGATGCATGTCAATCAGACTCCTGTGCCGTGATCCTCAGCGCCCCATTGACCAGGCAGAACTGCGCCAGATAATAGCTCAACATCACTGCAAACGCCTGCCAGGGAGCCGCTTCGACAAAGTAACCCCAGGCCAGTAAGGCGTCGGAAATCAGAAAACTGAAGGCGCCGACGAGCAGCCAGGGACGCCCCTTACTGGCGATAATCGCGGAACTGACCATAGTGCACAGCGCCAACATGTACAGCACGACAGGCCACAGCATGTCCCCAAGTACAGGCTGTAATTGCCAGAAGAACAGCGCAGCAGTACCAAGCGCAATGAGCAGGGGGGCCACTTTCCAGGCTTGCCAGTGACCAAAACGCCAGAAATTAACGCTGTAGAGCAACTGCACCAGCAAAAACGCGATCAGTCCGAGGATAAAGCTCTGAGCGAAGGGTAACGCCAGTAACATATCGCCGGCCGCCGAACAGGCAAGTGCGCTAAGCAGCAGATATTTATTGCTATCGGCGTTGCGGACTACCAGTAGCATCAGCCACATCACCGGTATGGCTTTAAACAGAAAATCAAGGGGATAGCTGCGAAGGTGCAAGCTAAACAGATAGAAAAGGGCACTGCCAGCGAAGATGAGATTCCAGTGTCTGCTTTTCATTTACCTGCTCCATCGATAAGGTGGCCAGCGCCTTATACTGCCTGCTACCGTGCAATTAGTGGCTGAATTCGCTTTGAAAGAGGCCTAGTTTATGGAAGAATGCATTACTATAAAAGAACTAATGCTCGGGAGTCTAAGTGATTGATGCCGAAGGATTCCGCGCGAATGTCGGCATAGTGATTTGCAACAGGATAGGGCAAGTATTTTGGGCAAGGCGCTATGGCCAGCATTCATGGCAGTTTCCACAAGGCGGAATAGATCAAGGTGAAACTGCAGAGCAGGCAATGTATCGGGAGCTTCATGAGGAAGTGGGGCTCAAGCCACAGGATGTGGAAATACTCGGGGTAACCAAAAACTGGGTCAGATACAAATTGCCGAAGAGGCTGATACGCCAGGGGACGGATCCTGTGTGTATCGGGCAGAAACAAAAATGGTTTCTGCTCAGGCTTACCTGTAAAGAAGAAGACGTAGATGTCTTACAGTCCGGTCACCCTGAATTTGATGGCTGGCGCTGGGTAAGCTACTGGTATCCTGTACGTAACGTGGTGTCTTTCAAACGCGATGTATATCGCCGCGTGATGAAGGAATTTGTCTCCATTGCCATGCCGGTGCAAACCAGGCCCGCGGGACAGCGACCAAAACGTCGACGCAGGAATTAGGACTACACCATGCTCACCCAACTCAAGCGCATCGTTCAGGAAGTCAATCAGATCCAGGATCTGGATGAGGCGCTGACCTGTCTGGCGAGTCGGGTAAAGAGCGCCATGCAGGTGGATTGCTGTTCTATTTACCTGGCCAGCTATGAACACCAGCATTTCTTGCTGATGGCCACTGAAGGCCTCTCCAAAGAAGCCATTGGCAAGGTGTCTATTGGTTTTTCCGAGGGGCTGATTGGTCTTATCGGCCAGCGTGAAGAGCCGATTAATATCGAAGACGCTCAGTCTCACCCACGCTTTAAACACTATCCCGAGGTTAAAGAAGAAACCTATCATGCGTTTATGGGGACACCCATTATTCACCAACGCAAAGTCCTCGGTGTGATGACCATCCAACAACAAAAGAAACGGCGTTTCAGCGAAGACGAAGAAGCCTTTCTGGTTACCCTGGCAGCGCAGATGGCGCTGGAAATTGCCCATGCCGAGGCGCGCGGCGCACTGAGTCTCACTGATGGTGCAGATAAGTCTCGCTGGCAAAAGTCGCTTAAAGGCATTCCGGGCTCAGCCGGTCTGGCCATTGGTGTCGGCCATGTTCCTAACATCAAACACAGCCTGCGCAGTCATATGTTGCGACGCTCTGACAAGCCGCAAAAGCAGATTGAGCGCTATCGTCATGCGGTGATCAGAACCCGCAAGGAAGTCAGCAGGCTATCCGAGAGCATGGCGGATGCGGTGCCAGAGGATGTGCTGGCGATTTTTCAGCTGTATCACAGCCTGCTCGACGCCAACAGCCTTGGTCATGAGGTGGAAGCGAAAATTAAGAGTGGCTGGGATGCAGCCTCATCCCTGAAGATGGTGGTTGAGCATTACGTCAATAAGTTCCGTGGCATGGATGACCCCTACATGCAGGAACGTGCCGTTGATGTGGAAGACCTTGGTAACAGGGTACTGGGGCATTTGCTAAGCACCACCAAATTACAGACTCTGGTGCCGGATCAGGCGGTTCTGGTTGCCGAGGAAGTCACCGCCTCAATGCTTGCCGAGTTCCCCCGCGAAAAACTTCAGGCCATTATTTCGGTCAGGGGGTCGAACAACTCTCATGCCGCGATACTGGCCAGGGCAATGGGTGTTCCGGCTGTTATGGGCCTGTCAGATGTACCAGTGTCGCTGCTCAGTGGTAAGGACATTCTTCTGGATGGCTATTCGGGTGAAGTGATCGTGTCACCCAGTATGAATATCCGTCAGGAATTCCAGAACCTGGTGGATGAAGAAAATGAACTTTATGATGCAGTGCGCGAAGAGGCTGATAAACCCGCGGAAACCCGTGATGGCTGTCGAATTAAACTGTACATCAATGCCGGGCTATCGGCGGAATTAGAGTCTATATACGGTGAGGTGGGCGACGGTGTCGGGCTGTACCGCACAGAGATCCCCTTTATGATGCGTGAACGCTTCCCCTCTGAGCATGAACAGTGTCAGATGTACCGAGCTATGCTGGCAGCGACGCCGGGTAAAACCATTACCATGCGTACGCTGGATGTCGGTGGCGACAAACCCTTACCCTATTTCCCCGTCGCTGAGGAGAACCCCTTTTTGGGATGGCGTGGTATCCGCCTGACACTGGACCACCCCGAGATTTTTCTGGTGCAGTTACGGGCCATGCTGCGGGCCAGTCTTGGGCTGGACAACCTTAAAATTATGTTGCCCATGATCACCACCATTAATGAGGTAAGTGAAGCGCGGCGACTTATTCGGCAGGCGTATTACGAAGTGGCCGAGGAGGCCCAGGCTGAAGGACAAGCCTTAAAAATGCCTGAGGTGGGGGTCATGCTGGAAGTTCCGGCGGTGATTTATCAGCTTCCACAATTGGCCAGCAAGGTCGATTTTTTCTCCATTGGCAGTAATGATCTGACGCAGTATTTGCTGGCGGTGGATCGCAATAACCCGAGGGTTGCCGATTTATATGACAGCTATCATCCGGCCGTGCTCAAGGCGCTTAAACAGATTGTTGAAGCCTCCGCCGAATTAAAAACGCCGGTAACCCTGTGCGGAGAGATGGCCGGCGAGCCCGGAGGAGCCATTCTGTTGTTGGCCATGGGCTATCGCAAACTGAGTATGAGTGGCTTCAACCTCAGTAAAATCAAATGGGTGATTCGCAAGGTGTCTCTGGAAGATGCCAAAGTGTTGCTCGACGAAGTACTGGAAATGGAACATCCCAGTCAGGTTCGGGAGCGGGTAAACCGCCATCTGGAAGCACTGGGTCTGGGTGGTCTGGTCAGGGCCGGTAAGTAACGATACCGCGCCAAATCTAACGACGAACAAGAGTAAAGCAATTGGAACCTTTGTTGTTTCTGGTTATCAGCTGTGTATTTCTCGGCTTAATCGCCGGTTTGATGGCGGGCCTTTTAGGAATTGGTGGAGGACTGATCATTGTTCCTGCACTGATGTATTTATTACAGGCAAAAATGGCCATGAGCATAGACATTGTTATGCCCATGGCAGTGGCCACGTCATTGTCCACCATTATCTTTACCGGATTTTCGTCATCGTTGACTCACTGGCGACTGGGCAACGTGGACATGCGTATCTTTGCCTTATGTTCTATCGGTATTGCTCTGGGCGCCATCGGCGGGGCACAGTTAGCCGCTTTTATGCCGGCACAGATGCTGAAAAATACCTTTGCTACGCTGGTGATGGTGCTGGCACTGCGTATGGCATTTGGCAAAAACCGCACGTCTCAATCGACACTCAATCGCCCGCGACTGCTGGGTATCGGGGCGGTGACAGGCAGTATTTCTGCGTTGCTGGGTATTGGCGGCGGCGCCTTGCTGGTGCCGGCACTGGTGTGGTTCCGAGTCTCGATGAAGGTTGCTATTGGCTGTGCTGCCGCCTGTGGCATGATCATCGCGCTCTTCGGAACAGCCAGTTTTATGCTTGCTGGCTGGAATAACCCCGACTTGCCTAAGGGAAGTCTGGGATATGTGTTTGTGCCGGCGTTACTGGCGATCGTCAGTGCCTCAATGCTCAGTGCTAACTGGGGGGCCCGGCTCAGTCACCGTTTGCCGACGCAGACCTTAAAGAAAATTTTCGCTGGCTTTCTGATTCTAGTAAGCTTGCGCATGTTTTTTAGCTGAGATCCTTCAAACAAGGCCGATACAGGCTCTTGGCGGCACTTTGAATATCGACTAGGTGGATGATTGAATGACAGAGTATTTGCAGTTCCCGGCCATTGATCCGGTTATCTTTAGCATCGGACCGGTATCGGTGCACTGGTATGGGGTCATGTATCTGGTGGGGTTTGTTGCCGCCTGGTGGCTGGCAAACCGGCGTTTGTCTCACACCTCATGGAGTAAAGAACAGCTTAGTGATTTGATGTTTCTGGGCTTCCTTGGGGTCATTATTGGCGGCCGTCTGGGGTATGTGTTTTTCTATCAGTTTGAACACTTTGTCGAGGATCCCCTGTATCTGTTTAAAATCTGGACCGGGGGAATGTCCTTCCATGGCGGGTTACTGGGTGTCATCGTCGGTTTATGGTGGTTCGCCAGAAAGCAGGGTAACCGTCTGCTGGAAGTGGGCGATTTCATTGCACCGCTGGTGCCAGTAGGGCTCGGCGCTGGTCGTATCGGAAACTTTATCAATGCCGAATTGTGGGGACGTACCACTGACGTGCCCTGGGCGGTGCTGTTTCCCGGAGCCGGACCTTTGCCCCGCCATCCCTCCCAGCTTTATGAGTTTTTCCTCGAAGGTGTGGTGCTGTTTGTATTGTTGTGGTGGTTCTCTGCCCAACGTCGACCGCTGGGGGCCGTGTCAGGTTTGTTCCTCATAGGCTATGGCAGCTTCCGCTTTATTGTCGAATTTTATCGTGAACCTGATGCGCATATCGGGCTATACAATGGTCTGATGTCACAAGGACAACTGTTGTCCTTGCCAATGATTCTGATAGGGTTAGTGATGATGATCATGGCCTATCGCAAGCCGCAGGCAGGGCAACCAAGCAAGAGTAAGAAATAACCATGCAGCAATACCTTAAATTGATGCGCCATGTGCTGGAAAATGGTGTTAAAAAAGAGGACAGAACCGGAACCGGCACCCTCAGTGTGTTTGGTTATCAGATGCGTTTTGACCTGTCTGAGGGCTTTCCGTTGGTGACCACGAAAAAATGTCATCTTCGCTCTATCATCCATGAGCTGCTATGGTTTCTAAAGGGAGAGACGAATATCGCCTACCTCAAGGAAAACAAGGTCAGTATCTGGGACGAGTGGGCGACCGATGACGGTGAGCTGGGCCCTGTATATGGTAAGCAATGGCGCAGCTGGCAAAGCGGTGATGGTGAAGTAGTGGACCAAATAGCGCAAGTGGTTGAACAGATAAAGACCAATCCCGATTCTCGGCGCCTGATCGTGAGTGCTTGGAACCCTTCCGTGTTGCCGGATACGCAGTATTCTCCGAAGGAAAATGCCGCCATGGGGCGTCAGGCATTGCCTCCCTGTCATACCCTGTTTCAGTTCTATGTACTGGACGGCAAATTGTCTTGCCAGCTGTATCAGCGCAGCGGCGACATCTTTTTGGGTGTGCCATTTAATATTGCCAGTTATGCTCTGTTGACGCTGATGGTGGCACAGGTCTGCGATTTGCAGCCTGGTGACTTCGTGCACACCTTTGGTGATGCGCATCTGTATGTCAATCATCTGGAGCAGGCAAAAACGCAATTACAACGCACGCCCTTCGCCTCCCCGCAGATGAAACTGAATCCTCAGGTGAAAGACATTTTTGACTTCACTATTGATGACTTCGAACTGGTTAACTACCAGGCCCATCCTCATATCAAAGCGCCGGTGGCGATTTAGCGATGACGATGAACGTGCTGATCTGCGATGATTCTGGGTTTGCCAGAAGGCAGATGGCGCGTTCGATTCCCAAAGGCTGGGATGTGGAAATCCATTTTGCTGAGCACGGCAAGCAGGCCCTGGAGTTTATTCAGCAAGGTCTGGCGGATGTAATGTTTCTGGATCTCAACATGCCGGTCATGGACGGCTACGAGACCATGGAGCAGATCCGTTCACGGGATCTGCCCACCCTGGTGATTGTGGTGTCTGGCGATGTACAGCCTCAGGCCCGGGAACGTATGCTGGCCATGGGGGCGTTGGATTTCATCGCCAAACCCATTGACAGTGACAAGTTAATTGAGCTGTTACGTCAGTACGGGCTGTATAGTGGTAAAAGTGGGGGCGGTGAGCTGCGCGAGGCCGCGCAGGGCGAGAAAATTGATCGACTGGATGTCTATCGGGAGATGGCGAATGTGGCCATGGGGCAGGCCGGTGAAAAGCTGGCGCAATTGCTCGATGTGTTTATCAACCTGCCCATTCCTAATGTCAATGAGATAGAAACCAATGAATTACGTATGGCCATTGCTGAGATCCAGCAAAAGGCCCACGTTTCTGCTGTGTCGCAGGGGTTTGTCAGTACCGGCATCAATGGCGAAGCATTGGTGATCTTTAACGACACGGATTTTGCCAGCATGGTGAAACTGCTCAAATACCCTTCCCGCGAAGATGCCGAGAGACTCGAAGTGGAAGCGCTGATGGATGTGTCGAATATCCTTATTGGTGCCTGTGTTAACGCCCTCTCCCAGCAACTGGATTTGAGTTTTAGTCGCAGTCATCCGATGATTCTTGGGCGTCATTGTGACCTGGAAAAATTGCTGGAAACCAACGTCTCTCGCTGGAGTCGCATTGTCGCGGTGGAAATTGGTTACTCCATCGAACAACATGATATTCACTTTGATTTGTTGCTGCTGTTGCCTCAGGCGTCCATGGATATGATGTTTGATAAGCTGGTAGCCCACAGCGAGGTGAGCCATGGTTAGAGAAACCTCAGAGCAGGCCGAACTGGAGGCGATGCACTGGCAATTGAATCTGCTCGGCTCCATTGAGGTGGGGATCGTGGTGTTGGATACTGACTACCGGGTGAAAACCTGGAACGAGTTTATGCATAATCACAGCGGTATCCTGCCCAGTAAGATCCGCAATCAACCCTTGTTCGACTTTTTCCCTGAAATTGACAAACAGTGGTTCCAGCGGAAGACCCGTCCCGTTTTTGAGCTCAACAGCCCCGCTTTTTTGATCTGGGAGCAGCGTCCCTACCTGTTCAAATTTGCCAGCCACCGGCCCGTCACCAGTGCCAGTGAGGTGATGTATCAGAACATCACCCTGTTCCCGCTAATGGCGCCCGATGGCAAGGTTAAGCACCTGTGCATTATGGTGTACGACGTTACCGATGAGGTGATCAGTAAACAGCAGCTGAATCTGGCGAATGACAAGCTACAGCAAATCAGTCGTGTAGACGGGCTGACCGGTCTGTATAACCGTCGATTCTGGGAAGAAAGCTGTCAGCTGGAATTCAAACGTTACCAGCGTAGTCAGGGACAAGCCTCTTTGTTAATGCTGGATATCGATCATTTCAAGTCAGTTAATGACAATTACGGTCATCCTGCCGGTGACGAAGTGATCAAAACACTGGCGGCTATCATCAAAGACTCTGTACGTGAGACGGATATTCCCGGCCGCTACGGGGGCGAAGAGTTTGCCATTGTGTTGCCTGACACCGATGCTAATTCTGCCCGACAGGTGGCAGAGCGCATCAGGAAGATCACCGAGGCGACAGTCATCCGGCACGAAGGACTTGAGCTAAACGTGACGGTCAGTCTTGGTATCGCACAGCTGAGACCAGACTATCAGGAACATATGGCTTGGATCAGTAAGGCTGACCAGGCTCTTTATCAGGCCAAAGAGTCGGGCCGCAATAAAGTGAACAGCTCGGATTAAGCTGCCTAGGTCCAGTGTCTTGACATTTCCTGTGCTTGGCGCAAAATAACTGTATATTAATACAGTTTTTGGTGTCCCTGCCTGTTATGGCCAAGCTTATCCACATCGATATGGACTGTTTTTTCGCCGCGGTGGAGATGCGTGATCACCCTCAGTGGCGCGACATTCCCCTGGCTATTGGTGGCAGCGCAGAGCGACGCGGTGTTATCGCCACTTGCAATTATCCCGCCCGTAAATACGGCATTCACTCCGCCATGTCCACCGCCCAGGCTCTTAAACGCTGCCCGCATCTTAAGTTGGTAAAAGGGCGTATGGCGCGCTATGTGGAGGAGTCCCGGCGCATTCGCGAGATCTTTTCCCGCTACACAGATCAGATTGAACCGTTGTCTCTGGACGAGGCCTATCTGGATGTGACCGATAGCGACTTGTTTCATGGCAGCGCAACACTCATTGCTGAGGATATTCGTCGCGCCATTGTTGAGGAGACCGGTCTTACCGCCTCGGCGGGTGTAGCGCCGTGTAAGTTTGTGGCAAAAATTGCCAGCGACATGAACAAACCCGATGGCCTGTTTACGGTGACACCTGAGCAACTGGATGGGTTTGTCAGTGCTCTGGAGCTCAGGGCGATTCCCGGTGTCGGTAAAGTCACCTGGGAGAAATTGCAGGGGATGGGACTGTTTACCTGTGCGGATGTGCGAGCTTATCCATTTGATAAGCTGGTCAGGCGCTTTGGAAAATTTGGGCTGGCACTGTGGCAGCGTGCTCATGGCCAGGATGAGCGCCGGGTTAATGCAACACGTCAGCGCAAATCGGTCGGAGCAGAGGTGACCTTGCCGGAGGATGTGCATAGTTTCGAGCAGTGCTGGGAGGTGGTGGAAACCCTGTACGGAAAATTGCACCAACGTCTTCAAAGCTGTCAGGAAAATCTGGCGATTCAGAGCCAGGGCATAAAGATTAAGTTTGCTGATTTTGTACAGACCACCGCCGAGCATCGTCAGCACCGGCTGGACAAAGAGGCGTTTGTTCCTTTGTTGCATCAGGCCCTGAGTCGCCAGCAAGGCAGAGGCATCCGGCTGGTGGGCGTGAGTGTGGCGCTGCCAACAGAAGCTGACAGCCAGCAATTGAACCTGGCGCTGCCCTCCCTTGAGTGCCGGAGTGCTTAGGGGCAGAATAGGGGCCTATCGACATCGCCGCGGATGTGAGTATCTGTTATCCGGCGGCCTTCAACAAGAGGCTCTCTATGGCATTTCCCCAGGCAAAAAATGAATCTAATCTTGATAAAGCCATCGCCACAGGTAGCGACTGGGATGCGGTCATCCTGATTGCGCCTGATCACCAGCACCTGAATAACCTGAGTTTAAAAGAAACCATCGATGCCCATGAGCGTATTGATGCTCGTGTAGGTAATCAGTGTATGTTGCTGATTGCCAGTGGGATTGCCGGTGGACGACTGGTATACGCCCCCACAGGTGAGCTGGAAAGGGGCTTTGATGATGTCCGCCGCATTAGTGATGCTGCCAAAAAGGCCATCGTCATGGCCCGCGATGCTGGTGCCCGTAACCCCTTGATGCTGGTATCCGGACTGCCGCAAAACGAGGATTATGCCCATGCCCTGGAAGTGGCCTATCTGGGCGCCTGCCAGGCATTGTGGCAGCCCTTAGAAGCGCGTGAAGCACTGGGCGAAGACGAGATTGAGCCGCTGCAAAGTATCGGTCTGTACGCCAAAGGTCAACTGGATATGCGCTGGCTGGAGTCGGTGGAAGCCGGGCGCCGACTGGCCCGTGACTTATGCGGCACAGAGCCGGAGCGTATGGCGCCACCTCGTTTTGCTGATTATTGTGAACAGGCGTTTAGCGGCAGTAAGGTCAAGGTTGAAGTGATCAGCGACGATGCACAGCTGCGCCGGGATTATCCGTTATTGCATGCGGTGGGGCGGTGTTCTGTGCATGTGCCGCGTCATCAGCCCAGAGTGATTCGCCTTGAATATACCGGTGAGGGTGAGATTCAGCAGAATTTGTTTTTTGCCGGTAAGGGCATTACCTATGATACGGGCGGCGCCGATCTTAAAACCGACGGGCACATGGCAGGGATGAGCCGGGATAAAGGCGGTGCGGCAGCGGTTGCTGGCTTTATGCAATGCCTGGCTCGTTATCAGCCAAAAGGCCTTCGTGTGGTGGCAGAAATCGGTGCGGTGCGTAACAGTATTGGCTCCGATGCCTTTGTGGCAGATGAAATCATTACCAGTCATGCTGGCGTGCGGGTTCGAATAGGTAACACCGATGCAGAAGGCCGATTGGTGCTGGCCGATTTGCTCTCTCACCTGCGCGAAGAGGCTAAAGATGCACTGGACCCCACCCTGTTTTCGGTGGCAACCCTGACCGGCCACGCGGCACGCACCTATGGCCCCTATACCGCGTACGTAGAAAATGGGGCCGCCAGTGCTCATCAATGCTCAGATAAACTCAGCAAAATCGGGGATATCTGGGGCGATCCCGGTGAAGTCTCGCGCTCACGACGAGAAGATTTTGACTTTGTGCGCCCACGTACTAAAGCCGATGATGTGTTGTCGTCTAACAATGGTCCGTCTGCCACAACCGCACGTGGGCATCAGTTTCCAATGGCGTTTTTGAGCATAGCCTCCGGCTTGTTGCACCATGATCGCAACACAGATCAACCTTTGCCTTATGTGCATGTGGATATTGCCGGCAGTGGTGTTGAAGCCGGAGACTGGCAGCACGACAGTCCAACGGGTGCTCCGGTGGTGGCGCTGGCAGCCCGCTACATGGGAATGTCCTGAACCGGCGCATCGGATTTTGACCTGACCCGCTGTGTGTGAGCCGTCTGATGTAACGGCATTGTCCACTCCCGGTCTTTAACACCCTGGGGTGGCACATTTGCACGTCCGGGTTTGCAGTGATTTGTATCAGGAGACATGTTTTGGCAGTGATACCCGGCCGTTACCGGCATTATAAAGGTTATGACTACGAAGTGATTGGGGTGGCCCGGCACAGTGAAGATGAGAGCGAATATGTGGTCTACCGGCCTCTCTATGGTGAGGGCGGTTTATGGATCCGTCCCTTATCCATGTTTATTGAATCGGTTGAGGTGCAAGGTGAGTGGGTGCCCCGATTCGCGTTGCTCGAGTCAGCCTGACACTCAGCTGCCTCAGGCTCGTGCAACAAGACGCCAGGCCAGTAAGCCCTCAGCGCTGGAAATGGTGTCACACTGTTCAATATTCAGACCCGTGTTGCTGAGGGTTTCAACCAGGTATTGTATGGCCTGTTGATCATACGCGGCATCGAGCATCGATTGCATGCGCTGGCGATGGGTCAGCATCTCCTGCTTCATGTTGTGAAGCCACTGACGGACGTCATTGGCTTCATAGTGATGCATCTGATTAAACATTTCCCCTAAGTCGCGGTAGAACTGCATCACAATCCCATCCGCTACCTGCGGCCCTCGGGTTTTGAGCAATGCGGTGATCTGTTGCACCGGCGTGGACATGGCGCGATCAGCCTGCTGAAAGGCCTGTTCTGAGCCTTGCCCCTTAATCAGAGCAAAGCCTGCGTCAAAGGCCTGTGCGGCCAGCTCAAAGATATCGCTTTGTAAAACCTCATAAAGGGCACTGACGCTGCGCTCTGAATGCTGGTAAATCAGACCATCGCGGTGGTGAATCACTGCCACCAGGACGCCACCTTTGCGCAAGGCCTGGGTGGCCTGTATCAGAGCATGTGGGCCGGCATACTCCATGCCGAACTGACTGAATAACATATCCACCGACGCATCCCTGAGCGGCAGTCTGGCACCATCGGCGACGATGGCGCCACGCAGGTTGAGTGTTGATGCTGTCGCTTTAGCCGCTGCAAAGGAATAGTCCAGACAGTAGTGTTCAACGTGCGGTGTTGCATCTTGTCCCGTCTTCTCTGGCTCTGAAAGTGTGTTCAGACACTGGCGTGCGAGGCCGCTGACCGCGCCTTTTCCACAGGCAAGCTCCAGGATAACCCTGGCTGGGTGTTGTTTGAATTGCACGGTAAAAAACTGATGCCAGAACTGCTCAATAACAGCGTGCTCGGCTTCTTTGTGCTGAAATCCCGCCGCCGTGGCTTTTTGCCAGTAATCGTCCCAGGCCTTGTTCTGTTGGTCTGTCATCAGTTCGTCGGTGTGTATTGATAGAAGCCGACACCTTATAGAGCCTGTGCGGGCAGATCAAGGTAAACCACCGGGGCTCTGTGGCCCGATGTCACAAAAAAGCCAGTCAGTGATACTGACTGGCTTTAACCTTGTTATCTACTTATTTAACCCGTCACAAGACCGATTAGTAGGTCAGGGTCACCCCCGCAAAGACATAGCGACCCAGGGCATCGTAGAAACCGGGGAAGGTATTACCATTGCCCGAACCTGTTGGTGCGTTGGGTAACAGCGGTGGCTCTCTATCGAGCACATTGTTGATACCCAGTCTCAGTGAGACATGCTCATGGGCCTGCCAGGTAGCGGCCAGATCCAGATAGTTCTGACTGCTGAATGTGGTCGGGCCCGAAGGCACGTTGGCACCCACATACTCTTCTGCCTCACCCAGATAACGCCAGGTTGCGGTTATGCTGGCATCCCATGGTGTGGTCCAGGTGGCACGCAGGTTATGCCGCCATTCTGGCGAAGGCTGCAGACAGGATGTACGATCCCAATAGCCAGCGCACTCGATAACTGTACCGCCGGGAACCGGCTCATTGTCCAGTTTCTCCAGCCAAGTACCCACCAGTCCGAGCTTCAGGGTACCCATATCATCGAGGCTGAAGTCATAGGTGGCTTCGATATCCACCCCACTGGTGGCGAGGAAACCGATATTAATATCCGTTGCCGTCACGCTTGCCTGACCGACCCACAAGTTGCCATTGGGTCCACGGTTAACCAGATTACAGAAGGTGGGGTCGCCGGTGGCGCCGCAGTTCTGAATAATGGTGGTTTGCGGAATATTAGTAATGGCTTTTTCGACTTCAATATCAAAGTAATCGATATTCATATTAAAGCCGGGCAGGGCCGATGGCGACAACGCAAAGCCAAAGGAAAAGGTATCCGACTCTTCCGGATCCAGATTAGGGTTACCGCCGGTGATGGTATTGTACTGACCGGCAGGGCTGGTCAACGCTGGCGATTGGTATTGTGACGGATCCAGACCTGTGCGCACACAGTCTTCCAGCGACATGTTGCCGGTCGCACCACAAGGGTCGTCGTTCATATTAAACAGGCCCAGCGTCTGAGGCCGGAACAGATCTCTCACGTTACCGGCCCGCACTGCGCGCTGAAAACTGCTACGGAAACGGATGTCTTCGTTAATTCCCCAGTCCAGGGCGACTTTGAAGGTATTGGTAGTCTTATTGGTTGAATAGTCAGAGTAGCGGTAGGCCAGCTCCAATGTTAATTCTTCAGCAAAAGAGCGCGCCTCCAGCAACGGAATATCCAGCTCACCAAAGAACTCCTTCACATTGAACGCACCAGTAACCCCACCAGTCGGACCGCCCTGACCGGCACCATCACCCGAGGTAAATCCCTGATCCGGAGCAAATACCAGTGACTCGCGACGGTATTCAAGACCTGCCACAACACCAACACCGGTAGAGGTGCCGGGCACCATAATGCCCGCTTCGGTCAGATCACCGGTAACATAACCGCTGACCTGGGTGGTGGTGGTGTCACCACGAGAGTACAGTGGCAGAACCAGATAATTCAGTTGCGCCTGGGTAACGGCTCCCTCTTCAAAGATATTCCAAGGGACACAGTTCGGATCAGAACCATCGACAACCGATTGGCATACCGGATTACCTTGCGCATCCTCCACCACATTCAATGCACGGATAATGCGAGTCGTAGACAAATCATTCTGGTAGGTTTGTACCATGCTGACGTTGGAGTAGTTGGCAAAAAGATCATAAGACCAGTTGTCGTCGATGATGCCCCGGACGCCCAATACACCGCGGTGTGAGGTATGACGCAAATCGTTACGACGTGGCGCTCCCTCCACATTGCGTCGACCGATGTAGACACCCTGCAAGGTATCGTCGCGGGTCAGCCCCTGTGAGCCGCACACGGTCTGAAATTGCTGCTCAGACATCAGTGGGTTGCCACAAAACAGGGTATTGGTGACAAAGAAAGCGCCTGATGGTGCAATTTGTGCCACGCTGCGATCATCCATAAAGCTCAGCTCGGCATACACATCGGCATGTTCGTTGATTTCATAGTTGCCGATTGCACCGAGGGTTTTACGTTTGTCGGGACGCTGGTAGTAGTTCAGCGGACCATAGTTATACAGTGCCGTTCTGGGCACAAATTCGTGGCCTGACACCTGATAGTCAAAGGTATTGAAGTCGGTAACCCGTCCCTCAGGGATGGTGCCCGAACCGCCACAAATAAACTCGTTATTGGCATCAAAGAACAGAGCACAGGCGCTGAAGTCACGCTCTGACTGACGCAGGGCTTTGATGTCTCTGAAGGTACCATATAAGGTGACGTTGCCGGCACCATCGGCAGTATTGGCACCCAGCATAAAGGAGAAGTCGTTGGAATGGCCGTCGCGAACATGGCTGGTCGGCAGCTCAAAATTCAGGGCTTCCACTTTTTCCTGTATCGCCTGGTTATCATTTTGATGTTGATAAAAACTGTGCTGATAATCGAAGGTAAAGCCCTCGAAATCATCTTTAAGAATAAAGTTCACCACCCCGGCCACGGCATCTGAGCCATAGGTGGCGGACGCCCCGCCGGTAAGAACTTCGATCCGTTCAATCAATGCCGCCGGAATCTGGTTCACATCCGGAGCGATGCCGCCGGCAATGGGGGAACCTGCTGGCAGTCGACGGCCATTTACCAACACCAGTGTGCGGGTGCTGCCAAGATTTCTTAAGTTCAGGGTAGCAGTACCTGTGGCACCATTGGCTGCCATGCCCGTCTGCGCAGCAAATAACGCAGGCATATCGTTAAGGATATCTTCGACACGGGTTAAACCCGTGATAGCAATGTCAGCGGCGCTGATTTCCGTAATCGGGCTGGCGCTGACCATATTTACCCGTTGGATACGTGAACCGGTGACAGAAATTTTCTCTACTTCCTGAGTTTGCGTTTCATCCTGTGCCTGCGCACCGGATACCGGCAACATCAGGGTGCTGCCAAATAATCCCATTTGCACCGCTAAGGCGACTCTTGTGCCTTTAGTCATGTGTTTCTCCCGTTATCTTTGTAATGGTTATAGTGAGATAACCGCTGTTATCGGGGATTAAGCTAGACCTTGCGCGCGCCCGGACATACCGATAATACGCTAATGGTCTTGATGGGGTGATAAGCGGCAGGAAGTGTGTGATAAGCGGATGGAACTTCTGAAGTTGGCCTGCTTTTGATTGCATAAGGCTTTGATTTGTAGTGACAAAGTGTTTTTTAAGTGGGCGCCGAATTTCACTTTATTTGGTGAGCATTTGCCTTTACCTGCTGCTCTGGTGAATAATCCACCTTTGACCTTTTTAGCCGTATCCGATGTTCCAATTATTGATAAAGCACATGCCCGACTGGCGTTTCTGGCTGGGTAATACTCTGTTCTGGGTGTTGATGAATACCTATTCCGCCGATTTAAGCTATCGGAATATGCTGCGCGCCGAGCGAGACGTGGAGTGGCTGGACATGTGGTTTTATTATCTGGGGTGGTGGATGCCCTGGGCAATCGTGGCGCCTCTGGTGGTATCGGCGACATGTATTGTCCCGCTTAATTGGCAAAAATGGCCACGCACTCTGCTACAGCTCACTCTGATGACGCTATTCGCCCTTGCCGTTTTCGTGCTCTTAGCGGTGCCCATGATAGCCTGGTTTGAAACGGGGTCTGTCGCCTTTGCCAAACTCATTGATGCGGCCAGGATGTTATTTGAACGCAGTGCCTGGCACTTTGATTTGCTTGTCTACATTGCGGTTGTCTCCATCGGCTACATTACCCAATATTACGACAAGGCCCGACGGGAGGAGGCCCGCAGCGAGAGTTTATTGCGCCAGTTGGTGCAAATGGAACTGCAGTCGTTAAAGTCTCAGCTCAATCCACATTTTTTGTTTAATACCCTGAATACGATTGCCAGTCTGATCCGCCTGGATGAAAAAGACAAAGCGGTGAAGGCACTCAGCGAGCTTAGTCTGATGTTACGTAAGGTACTGGAAAATCAGAGCCATCAGCTGATCAGTCTGGAGCAGGAAATGGAGTTTATTCAAAGCTATCTGAGTATTCAGCAAATGCGCTTTGAAACCAAACTGGAAACCCAGGTAGAGGTGAGCCCGGATTGCTTGCAGATGGATGTGCCGTTTATGTTGTTGCAACCTCTGGTGGAAAATGCCGTACAGCATGGCTCGCAGCTGGAGTCAGATAAAAATCAGCTGTCACTCAAGGTCTGGTGCCAGCCCAACGAATTACATGTCAAACTGACCAACAAAGTACCGCAGCATGATGAGCATCAGGGCTTTGGCATCGGACTGAAAAATTGTCGTGATCGTCTGAATAAGCTCTATGATGATAATTACCAGCTGCGTCTGCGGGAACTGGACAATGGCTATTTTGAAACCTACCTGATACTGCCCAGCGGAGGAGAGGATGATTAAGGTACTGATTGCCGATGATGAAACGCTTGCGCGCAAAACCATCGCCCTGCTGTTAAAGGATCAGCCAGATATCGGTGAGGTATTGCAGGCCAGTGACGGGAATGAGGCGTTGAGTTTGTATGAGGCCGAAAAGCCGGAGCTGATTTTTCTGGATATTCAGATGCCGGGATTGACCGGTATTCAGCTGGCGGAGAAGGTCGCTCCGGAATGTGTCATCGTGTTTGTAACCGCCTACGATCAATATGCCATAACCGCCTTTGAGCTAAACGCCATCGATTACCTGTTAAAGCCCTATGATGACGAGCGCTTCTATAAAGCGCTGGAAAAAGCGAGGGCGAGGTTACGTGAACATGAATTTGGTGATTATCGTCAGGTTGGCCAGTTAATCCGGCATATGATGGACGAGCAGCATCGGCATTATAAAAGCCGTCTGGTGATCAAAGATCCCGGCCGGATCCGTCTGGTTGAGGTAGAACAGATTGATTATATTCTCGGTGCCGGCAATTACGCTGAAGTTCACCTGTTTGACGGTAAAACGGTGCTACACCGGGAAACCATGACCAGCCTGGAGCAGCAGTTGGATCCGAGTGTATTCGTGCGTATTCATCGCTCTTCGATTGTGCGGCGCAGCAGTATCTGTGAACTGCGACCTAATGAAAAAGGGGATTACACCGTGATCCTGAAAAGTGGTCAGCAGTTAACCCTTTCCCGGCGCAATAAGCATAAGCTGGAAGAACTGCTTGGCTAGCTGCAATAAGACGGGCTGTTCAAACCAGCAATAGTGATCTAAATTTTTGTCAACGGGCTATAGTAGTTACCGGCAATAATAATGAATGAAGGAAGTCACTATGCGCAGACTCAGTCTTTTGCTCCTCCTACCTTTTAGCTTACTGGCCAGCGATAACCGCTTTGCCGATGTCGAGATCGAACGCACCCAACTGGCCGATTCTGTTTATATGTTAACCGGTGCCGGTGGCAACATCGGGGTCTCGGCAGGGCCCGACGGTGTGCTGATTATTGATGACCAGTACGCCCCACTGGCAGAAAAGATTGCCGCCAGTGTCGCTGACGTGGCGAAGACCGATGTGAAGTATATTGTGAACACTCACTATCATGGCGATCACACCGGCAGCAATAGCTGGTTCAAACAGCACCATCATGCCACCGTGTTTGCCCATGACAATGTGCGTACTCGCCTGGCCAGTGATAAGGATCATCATCAGGATGCATTACCCGTGGTCACCTATGAAGAGGGGGTAAAATTTCATTTCAACGGTGACACCATCCGCGTGATGCATTTACCTGCAGGTCATACTGACGGTGACTCGGTGGTTTGGTTTGAAAAGGCCCGAGTGCTGCATACTGGTGACTTGTTCTTCGAAGGGCGTTTTCCTTACATTGACTTAGGTGCTGGTGGCACGGTGTCCGGTTATATTGCCAATGTTGAGCGCTTGATCAGCATGCTCGACGACGACATGAAGATTATCTCCGGGCATGGCAAACTGGCCACCAAGGCGGATTACCAGAAATCTCTGGATATGATGAAAGAAACGGCCGCTTACGTGCTGACACAGAAGCGTGCCGGTATGACCCTGGAGGACTTGATCGAACAGGGACTGGACGACAAGTGGCAGGACTGGTCGTGGGGCTTTATTACCGAAGAAAAATGGCTCACCACTCTGTATAAAGGCCAGTAAGTTTTTTAAGCTTTCAGCAATCCGTCCTCAGTTATCAGACAAATCGCAACGCTGAGTATAGATGAACAGGCGTGTCTTGCGTGTCTGAGCGCTGATGACTGTAAACTGAAAACTGCATCAATGTGCAGGTTCTGTCCCACACTTTTTATGTGTGTATGCCGGGGGCCACACCCCCGCCAAACGGCGTGCAGAATGATCGGCAATAAACAGCATGCTACAGTGAGAGCTGTTTATTGTTGTTGCTGGAATTCCTATGTCTCTACCCACTTTTGACGATGTGCACGCTGCCAGTGAGCGAATCCAGCCCTTTGTGCATCGCACACCTATTGTAAATTCGAGTCTTTTAGATGCCTGGCTGGGACATCAGGTGTTTTTTAAACTCGAGTGTTTGCAACGCACCGGGGCGTTTAAACTGCGTGGGGCGACGAACGTACTGGCGTGGCTGAAAGAGCAGGATCAACTCCCCGAGCGCATCGTCGCCAATAGTTCGGGTAATCACGCGCAGGCTATTGCTTATGCGGCGGCCTTGTTTGATATTCCGGCGACCATTTTCAGTACTCAGAATGTCTCGCGGGTGAAGGCGGCAGCGACCGAATATTATGGCGCTCAGCTAAAGCTTTTTACCACCCGGCCAGAGGCCGATGAGGCGGTAAAAATGGCAGCCGAGGAACCCGGTACGCTGTGGATCCCACCCTTTAATCACGCCCAAATCATAGCCGGGCAGGGCACCGCCGCACTGGAAGCATTACAGGATCTGAAGCAGGTTGATGGTGTGTTTGCGCCTTGCGGTGGCGGCGGTTTACTCAGTGGTACGCTACTGGCCACTAAAGCATTATGCCCCGAGGCCGAAGTCATAGGTGCAGAACCGCTGGCGGCCAATGACGCCGCCAACTCATTACGGACCGGTGAAATTGTCAGTCTGGAGGGGCCCGCACAAACACTGGCAGATGGTGCAGCGACTCCGTCGGTGGGAGACCTGACTTTCCCGCTATTGCAACAACTGGATGGTTTTTATGAGGTGGACGAAGTGCAGATTGCATACTGGACTCAATGGTTGCAGCACCTGCTCAAGATTCATGTTGAGCCCACCTGCGCCATGACCATGGCGGCAGTGGTCGGATGGCTACAAGAGCGACCCCAGCCAAGTAAAGCGCTGGTGATCATCTCTGGTGGCAATATTGATGCGGCAAAAATGCAGCAAATCTGGTCAACGGATTATCTGGACCAGCCTCCGGTACTGTAATAACGTAGCCAGATCATGGATCGATCTAATCAGGGTCAGCTGACGTAGTCTGGCCAACTTTTTTATCATTATCAGGTGATCTATGTGGTTTAACACAGAACGAAAAAATTGGTCCATGCTCTGCAATCTGGTTAACAGTCTGAGTGATGCAGCGCTGGTGCTGGACGCTCAGGACAAAATACAGCATGCCAATGCCAGTTGTGCCGAGTTACTCGGTCAGGCAGTGGCGAGTCTCAAAGGCCAGCAACTGGACCGGTTGCTCAGTGCAGCCAGTGCCGGTGACGCACAGGGAAGACGCAGTGCTCACGCCCGCAGCAGCTTATATACATCGTCATCCGGCACATTGTTGGAGGTGCGTTTTTCCAATCTTCAACAGGCTGACAAGCGTTATCGACTGGTGCAAATCGATCCTGTGGCCGAGCCTGATACGCTGACCCGCTTAAAAGAGCAGGTGTTTAACGGCACAGATGAGGCCCTGATTGTGGTCAATGAATCTGACAAGGTGGTGTTAATCAATGACACTGCGCGTCGGCTGTTGAATCTGAACAAAATAAAAACCGGCGACAAGCTGGCAGGTTCCTCACTGGTGGATCGGATCAGCAAAGTGAAAGACACGCAAACCTTTAAGCCCGACGCTGATATCGGCGCGACCGTGCAGGTTCATGTGCAGTGGATTGATCTGGAAGGCCAGGTCTATAAGGCGATCCGGGTGCAGGATATCTCCGCTTTTACTAATCAGCTGCATGAAGTGAAAATGCTCGGGCGGGTGGTAGCCAATACCAGCACCTCGGTACTGATTACGAACCCGGAAGGGCTGGTGGAATACGTCAACCCGGGCTTTGAGGCCCTGACCGGTTACACCCTGGCTGAAGTCAAAGGCAAGAAACCCGGTGCGATACTACAGGGTAAGCAAACCAATAAAGAAACCGTGGCGCGTATTTCCCGTAAGCTGAAACAAAAAGAGCCTTTCTACGAGGAATTGCTTAACTACGATAAAAGTGGCGAGCCCTACTGGATTGTACTGGCAGTTAACCCCACTTTTGATGAGCAGGGACATCACACCGGATTTGTCGGCGTCAGCTCTGATATTCGTGACATCAAGAAACAGGTGCTTGAGCAGCTCAGCCAGAAAGAAGCCATCAGCAGCCAGTCTGCGGTGATGGAATTTGATCTGCAGGGCCGGCTGATCCTGTGCAATGACTACACACTGGAGCAAATGGGTAAGATCAGCGCTGAGGAATTTGCCGGTATTGTGGGTAATATCTATGGCCATCTGAGTGATAAAGAAGCCACAGAGGTGAAAAATGGTGCCTCTGCCAGCGTCACCCTGAAACTGGAAAATGCCGCCAATCAACTGGTAACCCTGGAATGTATCGTTAAGCCGGTCAACGATCTTAACGGTAAACCGGAAAAGCTGGTGATGTTCGGCAACAATGTTTCGCAGCGTAACCGGGTTATAGAAGATACCCACAGCGCCATGTCACAGGTGCTCGACCGTATTCAGAGTATTGTCACCAGTATCAATGCGGTGTCTGATCAGACCAATTTGCTGGCGCTGAACGCGGCCATCGAAGCGGCCCGGGCCGGTGAAGCCGGTCGCGGTTTTGCAGTGGTAGCCGATGAAGTCCGCACACTGGCACAAAGTTCCAACAAAGCCGCCTCTGAAATTGGTGAGCTTATCATTGAGACCAAGTCACATGTTGACGAGCTCTCGACGTTCCTTAGCTAAGGGACAAAAATCAAGGTGCGCCTGGTGGCGCGCAGCGCATCTAACCAAAGAAGCACAAGAACCAGGAATCTGCTCTATGGGATATAAAGGCTTTTTACTGATACTGCTGGCGATGATCGGTTTTCCGGGACTGGCGGCACCTACGGTAATTCACAATGTGAAGGGGTACCATGTTCTACCCGAACAAGGGGTGCAAGCCTTTTCAGTATTGGTATTTGAGCAGGGCAAAGTAGTGGCCACCGGTGATCAGTCGCTGGTGGCGCGCTATCCCCAGGCAACACAACTCGATGGCCAGGGCCGCACATTGTTGCCCGGTCTGATTGATGCTCATGGTCATATACTGGAACTGGGAGAGGCTCTGCTGCGGGTAGATGTACGTGACAGTAACAGCCCGCAGCAGGCCGCCGAGCAAGTCGCCGCGTTTGCATCAGCCCATCCGCATCAGCAATGGATCACCGGGCATGGTTGGAATCAGGTACTGTGGCCAGGAAAAGCCTATCCTCAGGCAGCAATACTGGATGCCAGTATCCGTGACAAGCCGGTCTACCTGACCCGGGTTGATGTGCATGCCGCCTGGGTAAACAGTAAAGCCCTGGAAATGGCGGGGATTGACAAAACAACCCCAGATCCCGATGGCGGGCAGATTCTGCGTGATGCGCAGGGGAATCCCACCGGGGTGCTGATTGATAACGCCATGCAACTGGTGAGTCAGCACTTACCCAAACAAACCGAGCAGAGTCTCGACCTTGCACTGACCACCGCGTCACAGCATCTGCTGTCGCTGGGGATCACCAGTGTGCATGATGCCGGTATCTCACAGCAACAGGCGGCCTTTTATCGCGCAAAAGCCGAAGATAACGCCTTGTCGCTGCGCATTTATGCCATGCTTGCGGCATCCGACCCGGCGCTGGAGGAGATGCTCAGGCAAGGGCCCTATTATGATGAACAGGACATGCTGGTGATCCGCTCGGTAAAAGGTTTTGGCGATGGCGCGCTGGGCAGTCGCGGTGCGGCGCTACTGGAGCCATATCATGACCAGCCCGATCATCACGGGCTGATGGTGACTCCAAAGGCACAACTGCCCGACCTGTTTGAGCGGGTGCTCGGTCATGGCTTTCAGTTAAATTTTCATGCCATTGGCGATAAAGCCAACCGTCTGGCTCTGGATAACTTCGCGCGCGCCTATGACAAGGTGGGCGGAGAGACCCTGCGACATCGTATTGAGCACGCGCAGGTGGTCAGTCTGGCCGACATCCCCCGTTTTAAAGATCTCGGTATCATCGCCTCTATGCAACCGGTGCATGCCACCAGTGATATGAATATGGCTGAAGACAGAATCGGTGCGCAGCGGCTCAAAGGCGCGTATGCCTGGCAACGCTTCTTAGCTCAGGGAACCGTGTTAGCGGCAGGCTCTGACTTTCCGGTAGAGCTGGCCAATCCCTTTCACGGATTACATGCTGCCATTACCCGGCAGAATCACAAGGGAGAGCCTCTGGATGGGTGGCTGCCTGACCAGCGCATGAGCAAAGCTCAGGCATTGCGTGCATTTACACTGGATGCAGCGTATGCCGCCCATCAGGAAGACGAACTGGGTAATCTGCAAACGGGAAAATGGGCGGACTTTATTCTGGTGGATCGGGATATTTTCACTATTCCGGAGAATGAAATTTGGCAAGCCAGCGCCGTGCAGACCTGGGTGGCGGGCGAACGGGTCCACTGAGATGACAGCATAGCGTATGACCTGACGTTTATGGACAAATCGCGAAGTTAATCAGTTCATTACTAAATTGACGGAATATTAAACAGCCTATACTCTGAACAGGTGTGTCTTATTTGAGAAGTTGACGTTCAATGCCTGTTTCAGTGGGGTTGGTAAGGCAGTTCACCGGATTATGCAAAGCCGCGTTACCCCTGTTGTGGTTATTCAGTGCCGCGTCCCGTGCGGCATTTCCTCCCGTTAACATCCAGTTTGAAAATGTCGGTAATCCACAGCAAATTCCCGACAATGTGGTCACGGCTCTGGCGCAGGACAGCACCGGCTACTTATGGATCGGCACCGCAGCGGGACTGGTCCGTTATGATGGTTACCGCTTTAAGCTGTTTTCTCACGATGATCAGGACCCCTACAGCTTAGCGGGCAATTTCGTGCAGTCGATTCATACCCTCGATAATGGGCAACTGTGGGTGTCCGGTGAGCCTGGCGGCGTATCATTTTACGACCCCCGGCAGGAGCGCTTTGAGCAACTGTTTGACCATCAGACCTTATTGGAGAATTCACCCTTGTCGAGCGTTTCCGTGGTTCACATCGGGCCCCGGGGTGACATCTGGCTGGCTACGCCTGGCGGGGTGTTCAGGGTCAATCCGGACCGCGAGATTGAAAAGCACTACCAAAAAGACCATGGCTTATCACATAACAGCATCCGTGCCATTTTCAGCGACAGCAAGGGTAATCTGTGGGTGGGCAGCCGCGGCGGACTAAACCGATATGACTGGGCTGAGGATCGTTTTGTGGCTATACATTCCTCTTCATCCGAGCCTTTATCCAATCAGCTGGTCCGTAGTCTGTTTGAGTCACAGGATGGGCGTTTGTGGATCGGCACCGACAATGACGGGGTGTGGATCCTGGATGTGCAGACACAACAGCTGACCCCGGCTCTTAGCGGCATACCCAAAAAACTGATGAGCGGCCCGGTCTACGAAATTGCGCAGCCCAATGAGGATGAACTTTGGCTGGCGCGCTTTGGTGGTATCGACCGGGTCGATGCCCATAGTGGTGCATGGCTGTCACGCATCTACCATGATCCTTCCAATAGCTTCAGTTTGTCCAACAACGACATTCGCACCTTACTCAAGGATCGTGCGGGCCAGATGTGGGCAGGTGGTTATGGCAGTGGTCTGCAGCATTCGTTAGGAAAGCTCCATGGGCTGGGCACCCTGCGTTTCAGTATGCAGGATGACAATGCGCTGAGCGCGCCTAACGTCAGCAGTGTGCTGGAGCGGCGAAACGGTCAAATCTGGATCGGCACCCGCGGTGAAGGCGTTGATATATATGAGCGTCACAAGGGGGTCGTGGACGGACATTACCCTCAGCCGGATGTTTCGGGAAAATTGCAGGCAGGCTGGATAGCCACGATGGCAGAAACCCCGAATGAAGATGTCTGGCTGGGGGTTAATCCCGGTCTGCTGTATCGCTATGACAACCATACCGGCCAGTTTCAGCGTTACGATGAAGCATCCGGCTTTGATAACGCCAACGTGCGGGCGCTGCACATATCATCCCGCGGCGACGTGTGGATTGGCACGAATCGTGGTCTGCGCTACTGGGATAGCCAGACGGATCGAATACACACCCTTACCATGGCCAATGGTGAGCCGATGCTCGATGGCATTAATGCCCTCTACGAGGATGAGTCTGGCCGTCTGCTGGTTGCCACGGGGGCCACAGGGTTATACAGCCTGACGCCATCAGATACAGGTCTCAGGACCATTGAGGGGCAAACAGAACAGGGCCGCGATCTGCGCACGGTGAGCATTGTTGGCATGCTAAAGGACAGTCAGCAACGTTTATGGATAGATACGCCTGCGGGGCTGTATCAGGTGCACAACTGGCAGGGCGCACAGGTTACTCTGACCAATGTCAGTCGTCGGGCTGGCTTTGGTGACCGGCCCATGGGTGCCAATTTGCAGGAAGATCATCAGGGACGTATCTGGACGCCGTCATTTATCTATCATCCGGATACCGGCAAAATGCAGCCCCTTCACCGGGCAGATGGCATTGATATTGGCACAAGCTGGTTCCGCGCCCATGGCCAGACTCATGATGGCATCCTCATGTATGGGGGCAGCAAGGGGCTGCTGTTCATCGACCCTGCAGCCTTTAGCCCATGGCAATACCAGCCTCCCCTGGTGGCCTCCGATCTGAGAATAAATGGCCGCGCCGCGAACGCCGGTGATCTTGAACAATCGGGTCTTACCCTGACATCGCAAAAGCAGAGTTTCAGTATCGAGTTTGCGGCACTGGATCTGTCGGCGCCCGAACGCAATCTGTACCGCTATAAGTTGCAGGGTTTTGATAAAAACTGGATAGAAACTGATGCCACCCGCCGCCAGGCCAGTTACAGCAACCTCTGGCCCGGCCATTATACGCTGCTGGTGGAGGGCACCAATCGCAATGGTCAATGGAGTGACAAGCAACTGAGTATTCCGGTGCGGATTAAACCCGCCTACTGGCAAACACCCTGGTTTATGGCGTTGGTGGGACTGGCCGTGTTGCTGGCCGTGTTTGCGATTATCGGGCTGCGGACGCGTATGATCACCGCACGGGCCCGGGCACTGGAGGCATTGGTGGATGAGCGTACGAAGGAACTGCAGCAGACCCAAAAAGACATGATTGAACAAGAAAAAATGGCGTCATTGGGTGGGCTGGTGGCCGGTGTCGCCCATGAGATCAATACGCCCATGGGCATCGCCTTAACGGCGGCCTCAGGGCTGAATGAATTTACCCACAAGCTCATGCATAAACTGGATGCCAACCAACTCAGTCGCAAAGATCTCAGTCAGTATGCTGAACAGGTCAAGGAGTCCAACAGGCTGATCCTGACCAGTCTGGAAAGGGCTCGGGTGCTGGTTTCCAGTTTTAAACAGGTGGCGGTGGATCAGACCAGTGAGCAGCGGCGAACCTTTGATCTGAAAGACTTTCTTGAGGATCTGCAGCATTCCATGCACCCGGTCTACAAACAGCATCATCAGCTTCACCTAGACTGCCCCTCGGGCATTGAACTGGATACCTACCCTGGTGCCCTGTTTCAGGTGCTGAGCAACCTGATCAACAATTCTGTGGTACACGGCTTCCGTGAGGGAGAAAACGGTGAGATGCGTATCGAGGCCACTCAGGAAGAGAATGACGTGGTGCTGGTGTATACCGATAACGGTAAAGGCATGGACAATGAGGTACTGAAAAAGGCGTTTGATCCTTTCTTTACCACCAGGCGGGGACACGGGGGATCAGGGCTGGGCCTGCACCTGGTATATAACTTTGTCACACAGCTTCTGGGTGGTGTTATCAACCTGCACAGTAAGCCGGGGCAGGGTATTCGCTGTGTTATCCGTATTCCCGGGGTGGCGCCGCTCAAATAAGAAGTAAATAACGCTCAGGGTTACCGGCCAGTTACTGACACAAAAAACGCCGCGGGCATAGAGCCGGCGGCGTTTTTCATTGCTTAGGCCATCAGAATTTGGCGGCAACGCCAAAGAAAGCCCGTCTGCCATAGTTGTACTCAGACAACAGTGCCTTTTCACCGGATTCGGTTTTCACGAAGGCTTTCTGGTTTTCGTCAGTCAGATTGAGAACCTGCAGCATTACCGTGAAGTTGTCGTTAATGTCATAGCTGAAGTTCGCATCCCACTGACCATAGCTGTCAGTGTATCGATCGATATCCCTTGCCAGACCGGCAAAGTATTCGCTGCGATAGGTATAAGACAGACGTGCCAGTAAGCCGTTAGCTTCGTAGAAGCCGCTGACATTAAAGGTGTCCTGAGAGTTATTGGGCAGTACTTCACCTTCTTCATCCATATCGGCATCCTGATAGGTGTAGTTAGCCAGGGCGCCATAGCCGTTACCAAAATCATGCTGAAGATTTACTTCAATGCCCTGATTGGTGCCGCCGCCGCCATTGACCGGCGTACGCAGGTCCATTTGAGTAATGTAATAGCCAACGTCTTCCTCATCCAGAACGTTTACGCTGTCATCTTCGGGCAGCAGGACGTTGGTCTCTACCATCTCTTCGGTGACATAAGATTTAATGTCTTTGAAGAAATAGGCCACAGATAAAATAGACGCATCGGTGAAATAATACTCTGCGGAGATGTCGTACTGATCCGCTTCGGTGGGGTTGAGCCACGGATTGCCCTGTACGCCACCGGTGCGAGAATAGATTTTGCGCTGAGCGAGCAGATCATAATCCGGGCGCGAAATAACACTGGCCGCGGCAAAACGTAAAATGATGTCGTCGGCAAAGTCGTAGGTGACATTCAGGCTTGGCAGTACATCGGTGTAGTCGCGCTCAACCGTGACCGGCGACTGGGCATCGGCGAGTCTGTCGCCGGGGAACCAGCCGTCCGGCTTGAGAATGTCAAAGCCGACACTGGTCTGGTCGGTTTTGGCAATACGGACACCGACATTGCCTTTCCACTTACCGCGGTTGAAGTTGGCCTGTATATACGCACTGCTCACCTCTTCCTGGAGATCCAGTGCATAGGCAGGGTGCCAGTAGCTTCTTAGTAATCCTACCTCTTCGAACGCGGCATCGAGGTTGCCAAAGTCAAAGTTATACAGGTAGGGCTGCGTGCCCCCGCCCATAAAGTCGTCTACGGTGCCATTTGACCAGCCGCCCAGATTAATTGACTGCACACCAAAGCCGGGGTAGAGGCTCTCAAGATAGGCGGAGCCGCTGTATTCTTCGTTGTAGGAGAACCAGGGGTAGTGCTCATTGAGCTGCACTAACGAGGTTTTCTCATGGTCACTGTAGCGCAGACCAATATCAATTGAGGTGATGAAGTCGCCATCCAGCACATAGTTCAGATCAGCCTGTGCATAGACTTCTTCCTGATCGTTGACGTAGTTTTTATCGGCAATGTAGACACCGACATAGTCCTCTGGCGTGGTTTGCGAGTCCAGTGTGAAGTCTATGTGTTTACCACTGAGATCGAAGGTGGCATTGGTTTGTGCCTCAAAATCCAGTGCGCGGATAGAAATCGCCCCCTCGGCTTTGGTGACCCCGGCCTGAGCGGTAAAGGTAAAGGCGTTAGCATTCCATTCGAATTTAAGATCATGGACGCGGGTTTTATAGGCGCCTTCTTCGCGGGTCGAGGTGTAACGTGACTCCAGGTAGTTACCATAATGGTGCCAGCGGGCATCGGGATTGAGGTCGGCGTCATTAGAGACCAGCGTACCACGGGTTAGAATACCGTTTTCGATGTCACCAGACAGATCGCCAAAGCTGTTTTCGCCCACCCAAACGCCGTTGGCGAATGAACGGTTTTCTTTGTCGGCTTCGGAGTAGAGGTTGTTAAAGGTCAGCATCTTATTGTCATCGAAGGCATATTGGATGCTACTGCTAAATGTGGTCAGCTCTTTGTCCGCTTCAAAGCGTGAAGCATCGATGCTTCTGGGGCTGTAATAGGTCATGCCGTCAACACTGTCGAGATAATTAAACCCGCCTGCACGCAGGCCATCCCGCTGGGTCGTGGTCTCTTTGAGCACGCCGCCAATATTAAAGCCGAAGTCTTCACTGGCGTTTTTCCAGCTGTAAAAACCAGACAGAATCGGGCTGTGGTCGCCGGTTGTTTCCTGATAGGCGCTGCGCAGTGAGAACGCCGAGGAATGGGCGTCGTCATCAAAGGGGCGGCGGGTCTTTACGATCACCGTACCACCCAGTGAGCCTTCCTGCACTTTGGCCTTGGCTGACTTGTGCACTTCAAGCGTGTCAATCAGCTCAGTGGGCAATAAGGAATAATTGAAGCCGCGAGAGGCCGTCACGATAGAGGCTGATGCGGTGGCAGAGGCCACATTCTGACCGTTGAGCAGCGTCAGGTTGAGGTGTGGGGCAGTGCCACGGATGCTGACCCTGTCACTTTCCCCTTCAGAGCGCTGAACCTGCACACCGGCGATGCGTTGCAGGGCATCGGCGACCGTCTGGTCCGGGAACTTGCCAATATCTTCAGCAGAAACGGCGTCCACAATGGTGTCAGAGAAACGTTTGATGTTAAGGCTTTTTTGCACTGAGGCGCGATAACCTTTGATCTGAACGACTTCAACATCGGCTTTCTCTTTCTGCTCAGTATCCTTCTCTGTTTCCTGACCCAGCGCCGCGGCGTGTATGCCGTAGCCCATCAACAGTGCCAGTTGAACCGCTCGGGTAATCTTCGTTTTCTGCTTAGCTATCATGCGAGGCTCCTGTGTTAACGCATGTCAAATTATTCGATAGTAATTTACAAAATAGAATACAATATTGCAACAATATGAATTTAGAATAAATAATTTATTAATATATTTCATTTTAGAATTTGTTAACGAAATATAAATTATGCTATCTCTCGAGTATAACGCATTGCTTTAAAGGGTTTTTATCTTGGTGTGGAGGGCGCTTTGGCAGGCTGTAATTCTGGTTTCTCGATGAAGATAGCGATCTTTAGTCTTCCCGCACCTCCGTTCATTTTCGGTTGAAGTATTCATAAATGGGGTTATTTAAGGAATAATGTGGTGGGTTTGGGTATGGCAGAAGATAATGCTGAACCCATACCGCTCCAGGCGCCTGATTTGATATCCGGGCGCCTCTGATTAGAGCGGCTAAATCCTGCTGCGGTCAGGCGAGTCTGGCGCGGATAAATTCCGCCAGCTTGCTGCTGGCCTGGGGATGTTGTTCAGACTGAATAAACAGGTTAATCCCCACCTTACCCAGATTCGGCAGGGCAGGGTGGCGCAATTCAATCAGTTCATCGGGCAGGGTGCTTTTGGCCAGTACCGTAATACCCAGCCCTTCTTTCAGGGCGGCGGTAATGCCGCCGATATCGGCATTGGTATAGCTGACCCGCCAGCGCAGGCCAGCCTGTTGCAAACTATGGCGGGCGCGCTGGCGATAAATACAACCTTGTGGCGCAGCTACCAGTGCAATGTTGTCGGCGTTGAGCTGATAACCGGCCCGCGCCACCCATATCAGCTCATCCTGAAGCAGGGTTTCCGGGCGGGGATCGCCGGGTTCATCATCCAGGGCCAGAATCAGATCGTATTCCTTACGCTGATCTTTACGCAGCAATGACTTACTCAAATCACAGCTCACTTCCAGCGTGACATCGGGATAGGCTTTGGAGAAATCGCCAATAATGCTCGGTAATACGCGGGTGGCAAATTCACTGGGCAACCCAAGACGCAATTGACCGGTAAGCTGTGATTGTTCAAACTCGCGCAGAATATCATCGTTGAGATTGAGCATTTGCCTGGCACGGCGATACAACAACAGACCGTCGGCGTTGATCTGTTTTTTCTGACCCTGACGATGAAACAGGCGTCGTCCTATTTGTTCTTCCAGCCGTTTAATTTGCAGGCTGATGGCCGGTTGCGAGCGGCCCAGGTATTCCCCTGCCTTGGCATAACCGCCCATGTCCACCACGGCCACCAGGGCGCGCAGGTTATCCAGAGAAAGTTGTTTCATGCTTTGATACTCA
>NZ_NIWW01000006.1 GCF_002201535.1 Lacimicrobium sp. SS2-24
GACGTCTAAAGCTTGGCTGGCGCTCATTCTTCGCTAATTTTAGCCAAGCTTAATACGCCCCATATTGCGGCGTTATGACTCTAGGAGGGAATTTTGAGCGAGTTTTTCGAAATCGCATATGCAGCAGCAACAAATAGATTGTGCCTATTTACTGGTACTGGATTTTCTAAAGCTGTTTCCGATAATGGAGCTCCAAGTTGGCAGGGGTTATTGGAAAAACTATGTGACCTATTGCCAAACCCTGATGAAATGAAGGAGTCACTATTTCCTGAAGATAAAGCAGCGCAACTTAGTTTAGAAGAGGCTGCTCAGGTTATCTCAATTAAGCTTTCTGCTGTTGGTAAAAATATCCATGAAGAGATCGCTGAATTGATAGTGGAAATAGAGCTCGATGATGAAATAGAAGAAATCCAAGAGTTTTTCTCTAATAGGTCTTTTAGGGTTATCACCACTAATTATGACAAGTTAGCTGAAAAGTTAACTGGAGAGAATAGTTGTCAATCGATTACTCCTGGAAGACCCATACCTAGGTCTTCTGCTAACGTAAAGGTTTACCATGTGCACGGTTCTGTCGATTCGCCAGAGAATATGGTGGTCACATCTGAAGATTATTTTAGGTTTATAAACAGCGATTCTTATTTCTCAAGAAAGTTGAGTACAGTGCTACATGAAAATACCGTAGTAATTTTGGGTTACTCACTTGGTGACACTAACTTAAAGGCAATAATTAGTGATTACAAAGGTTTTTCAAAAAGCCATGTTATTGGTTCTAATATTTTTTTGGTTTCTAGATCTGCTGTAGATCAACATGTTAAAGACTATTATTCTCATTGCTATGGCATTCGGGTTCTTGATGGACTTAACACCGAAAGGTTCTTTCGAAGGTTAAATAATGAGATTCCGAAAGTCGCTAGTATCACTGAGCGTTCACTGAGGAGCATAAGAAAAGTTGTCCATGATGGCTATCACTTTAAAGATGCTTTTTTAAAGCTGGATGACTCATTCTACAGAATTATTTCCTCTTTATCGGCCGAAGGATTGAGTCTCAATGACACAAGAGTTGTCGAAATGCTGGGTGAGGTCATTGAATCAAAGAGAGAGCTAACTCTAGAGAACAACGCTTGGGAACAATACGAGCATCTTGCTGGTTGGTTGGTGTATCTTGCATCAATAATGGAGATCCAAGGGACCTCAATGGAAGAGCAGTTTTTGGAAGCAACTCTTCGGTCAATGACCACAATGAGAAAAGAATACTACATTGGATATTCTTGGCATGCTTACAAGGCTTGGAGAAAGCGTTGGCCAGCAGTTATAGCATCTAATCGTACATTGATAAAAAGGCATATAGAAGCTAATACCAGCTGGTCTGATGCCCTAGCTATTGTAAATAGCATTGAGTCATAACAAGTGACTGTGGTCATAAGCCAACATTTGGTCCTTGCTGAAGGTCCGCTTCTGGCACTAATCAGAAGCTAGTGGACACTAATGATGAACGACCGCTGTTTGTCTTTTGATTTTGCTGCCACTGGAAAACTCCGGAATCGACTCGTGTCTTTTGCTTCTATCAACTCCCTGAAAAAGTGAACAGCACTTATCGCGGATTCTCGCCCCCCGCTGGGCTACCCTATGAAAATTGGATGACAAAGCTTCGACGGCATTCAGTCTTTGAACTCTCCATAGCCGTCGGCTAAAATGTGCGCCCGTTCAGTCCTTAAAGTCCCGGTCATGATCTCTTCCTCTAAAGACGCTATCTATTCTCAACCTGCTGAGCAGGTGACTGACTTTCGTTTTGACGAGAACGTAGCGGAAGTTTTTCCTGACATGATTCAGCGTTCCGTGCCAGGTTACAGCACCATTGTCGATGCGATTGGACAGATGGCTGGCCAATACGCTGAGGCACACAGCAACATCTACGATCTGGGCTGCTCCCTTGGCGCTGTCAGCTTGGCGATCAGCCGCTATGTGCAGACGCCGGGGTGTAAAATCATCGCCGTGGACAATTCTGAGGCAATGATTGAGCGCTGTCAGCGACACCTGCAAGCCTTTAAATCCCCCCTGCCCATTGAGGTTATCTGCAAAGATTTGCAGGACGTTGCGATTACCGATGCCTCAATGGTAGTGATGAACTTTACTCTGCAATTTATCCCCCCAGAGCAACGCAGTGACCTGATCAAGCGGATTTATCAGGGCATGAAACCAGGCGGGGTGCTGGTCCTGTCTGAAAAAATCCGCCATCCGGGTGACAAAGGCAATAGCTTACTGGTGGAGTTACACCATGAGTTTAAACGGCGTAATGGCTACTCAGAACTGGAAATCAGCCAGAAACGCTCAGCGCTTGAAAACGTGATGCTGACCGATAGTTTCAGTGAACATGAACAACGCCTGCATCAGGCGGGTTTCAGCGATGTGGTACTGTGGTTTAAGTGTTTTAACTTTGCCTCGATGGTGGCAATCAAATGAGGATCGCTTAATGCAGGCTTTTCGACAGTTTTTCGCGCTGCTGGCGGACTCTGAACTCAGTCACTGGCTGGAAGTTTTGCCCGCCCAGCTTGGTGACTGGCAACGACAGCACAAAAAAGACCTGCAAAAATGGCAGAAATTGCTGGACAAGTTACCTCAGCTTGAGGCGCACCGGCTGGATTTCAAAGACAGCGTCACCGTCGGTGATGGAACCGATGTCGATGACTACACCCGTCGTCAGATTATCGGTCTGCTGATGCAGTTTAAACCCTGGCGCAAGGGGCCTTTTCATTTGCACGGTATTCACCTGGACACCGAATGGCGTTCTGACTGGAAGTGGGACCGGGTGCGTCCGCACTTAAGGTCTCTGCGCGGCAAAAAAGTGTTAGACGTTGGCTGTGGCAGTGGTTATCACTTGTGGCGGATGCACGGTGAGGGTGCCGAGCTGGCGGTGGGTATCGATCCTTTCCCACTCTTTCTTATGCAGTTTCTTGCCATCCGCCATTTTCATCCCTCACCCGCCGTGCACATGCTGCCTCTGGGTATAGAACAGTTACCGGCACTCAGGGGCTTTGATACGGTCTTTTCCATGGGCGTGCTGTATCACCGTAAGAGCCCCATCGATTTTCTGTATGAGTTGAAAGCACAGCTTAAGCCCGGAGGTGAGCTGGTGCTGGAAACGCTGGTGGTAGAGGGTGATGAACATCAGGTACTGGTACCGGGAGAACGCTATGCACAGATGCGCAATGTCTGGTTTATTCCCAGCACCGAGGCACTCAGCGCGTGGATGCAACGGGTTGGTTTTAAAGATATCCGCACCGTGGATATCAGCACCACATCCATACATGAGCAGCGCAGTACCGAATGGATGACTAATCATTCCCTTGCTGATTTTCTCGACCCTGACGATCCAGCCAAAACCATCGAAGGCTACCCTGCCCCCAAACGTGCAGTGTTAATCGCCTCTGTCTGAGCCCCTGCATTGGCGCTGACGGTCAGCCCCCAGCGCCTGAGAATAGCGTGATACCGGCCACTCTCTTTGAGCCGGCTCAGCGCCTCACTCAACCGTTTCACCACTTTCGGCGACGTCTTCAGGCCCGTCGCCAGATGCAGTTCATCAGGAAAATCCACTACGGCGTATGCTTTTTCCACCTTGTCAGGATCAAATCCTGCCTTGGGTACTTCCACTTCCAGCCCAATGGTATTGGTAAACAACAAATCGATTCGGCCTTTAAACAGCATTCCCCAAAGCTGGTGATATTCCACACTCAGGGCCAGGTTTTGCCGGGTTTCACTGAAGCCGTTTCGGCGCAAGTATTGTTCTGCTCCGTAGCCCCTGATGGTTCCCACAACATAGTGTCGGGCCTGTGCCAGTGAATCAACCTGCACATCCTGACGCCGTTTAAGTTTTACAAAGAATGCTTCGGAGCGGTAAATCTCCCCGATCCACTGGAATTGCTTCTGTCTGACCGGGGTTTTGAGTACCGAAATCATGATCACATCAGATTGAGTGAGGCTCATGTCGTAGGCCCGCGCCCAGGGGGTAAAGTGCACATCAGCCTGAATATCGCTTTGTTCAATCATCGCCTTAACGATTTCATACAAGGCGCCGTCTTTTTCGCCTTGCTGATTGATAAAGTGATACGGGGGTAAATCTTCGGCCACAAACAACAATCGCTCGGCTGTGGCGGTGTGACTCATCCACCCCAGACACAACAGCAGCGATAGTGTTACAAACTTCATAGCAATCACTCTCGGGCATCGCTGCGACAGCTCCTGCTGAATCCGTGGCAAACAACAATGCGGACTATATGGAAATACTACAACAGTGCCACTCGGGGCCTGGATGTCCTTATTCACCGTTGCCGACAAACCTCGAGGCAGGAGCGCAAAAAACAGCCCGCGCCTGCCTGGATTTGTTCTTTATTTGTTACACAATGTAACCCGATTCCATGAGCCTGTCATCCACGACCTTCAGCGTGATTACAGGTCTTTAGCCTTAAATCTGGCAATATCTTCATTGAAGGACTGGCGCAAAGCCTGCTTGGACTTATGCACGATTTCACCGGCAGACCCGATGGTCATGTGCTCATCAGACTTCAGTACCGTGGACTGATACAACATAACCGCCTGCATACTGGTCTCGCGCTGGGCCGCAGACAGGGGCTGCCCATCGGGCCACTTTCCCGTTGCCACCGCCTCAGCCAGACGCTCATACACCTCAGGGGTCATGGTACTGACCATTTGTTGAATATTCATTATCCTGACTTCTTGATAAAAATCATGCGAACACGATTGATGATATACCACACGAACCCGATAACGGAGCAGCTAATGGCCAGATTATACTGCATCTGACCGTGCCAGAGACACAGTGCGCCCCCGTCTTTAATCAGGTTCACTGACAACTCGCAGCCCAGCTCTCGCGAAGGCCCCTCACCCCAGTATAGAATGGCAAACCCGGCAACGAACATCAGCATCGCCAACATCGACTGGGTCTGGATAGACTGCATACGTTTAAAACGATTAAAACGTTCTTTACGCAGAATATCGTCACGGCTTGCCTGACCTACGGCAAAGCCGCAATGCTGACAGCTATCAGCTTTATCAGAGATTTTTTTCTTACAGGATGGGCAATCAATCAGTGCCATACATACTCCTGTTATTCACAGTGTCAGAGGTTAAACGGGATTGATCCAGCACCGGCTACAGACGTCTCTTAACAGCACCGGAAAACGCAAACCGCGCGGATAATACCGCGCGGTGTTAAAAGTCAATCAGCGGCTATCGGCTACGATTCCGATTTACCGGAACGCTGTTTGTCATAGTCGTCCCAGTATTCTTTCACCGTCTGCTTCATTTCTTTGCGTAACAACATAATGCCAAACAGGTTGGGTAATGTCATTACCACGATGGCTACCGCAGCAAGGTTCCAAACCAGGGTGGTATCGGAAAACGACGCCCAGAAAAAGCCGGCCACGTAGAACACCCGATAAGGCATCACTGAACGCGGCCCAAGCAAATAAGTCATGGCACGGTCACCATAGTAGGACCAGGCTATGGCAGTTGAAAACGCAAATAGTAGCAAGCCTATGGAAACAATGTATTGACCATAGTCGCCGAAGTATCCCCGGGTAAAGGCCTGGGTGGTCAGTTGTGCCGAGTGAATCAGAGACTTCCCGGACACCACAATATTGTCTTTTTCAATGCGACCGTCCTGAATGTTCAGCGTACCGGTGAATAAGTCTTCCCGTGATCCCACACTGAAGACCACGTCTTCTGCCACAGAGCGGGCATTGATCACGGTGAAGTCACGGTTCAGTGGTTTACCGGAAACCACCTCAACTTTACCGTTGTAGGCCTGCACGTCGTGACCGCTGACCTCATTCAGGTACATATACAGTTGCTGCTTATCAGCGTCTTTCTGGTCGGAATAGGTACCGGCCACAATCTGCATATCCGCACGCTCGAACACATTATCGAACTTCTCTTTCCACACACCAGAGGAGAGGATCACCAGCCCCGTCAGCGTACAGATAATAATGGTGTCGATAAAGGGCTCGAGAATAGACACCATCCCCTCTGAAACCGGTTCATCCGCTTTTGCCGATGCGTGGGCAATTGGTGCCGAACCCTGACCGGCTTCATTAGAGAACAGACCACGGTTCACCCCACGGTTAAAGGCATAAGCAATGGTTGCACCGAGGAAGCCACCGGCCGCCGCAGAGCCGGTAAAGGCATCAGAAATGACCGAGGAAAAAGCCGGACCGATATTTTCGATATTGTAAAAAATGACCGCCAAAGCACCAATGACATAGAGCACCGACATCAGCGGCACGATCTTGGAGGTCACCTTGGCAATACGACGGATCCCACCAAGAATTACCAGAGCCAGCAATACGGCGAGCACCGCACCGGTGAGCATGGGCTCCAGACCAAAGGTCGCCTGCATCCCCTGGGCAATGTTATTAATTTGCGGCAGGTTACCGGTACCAAATGAGCTGATGACCGTGGCAATGGCAAACGCCACTGCCAGCCACTTCATGTTCAGGCGTCTGTCCATGTAATACATCGGACCACCTGCCATGGTGCCGTCTTCAGTTTTGACCCGATATTTATGCGACAGGGTCACTTCCACAAACTTGGTGGTCATACCCAGAAAAGCTGTCGCCCACATCCAGAACAGCGCAGCAGGGCCGCCCAGAAAGATGGCGAAGGCCACGCCACCGATATTGCCGGTGCCGACGGTACCGGAGAGTGCCGTGGTCAGGGCCTGAAAGTGTGTGGTATCACCGGGCATGCCCTTTCTATCCAGTTTACCGGTAACGACCAGCCAGGCATGCTTAAAATAACGAACCTGAGGAAAGCCCAGATACAACGTGAAGAACAAACCGACACCCAGCAAGACATAAGGGAACCAAAAGGCGCCGCCAAGCATGCCATCCAGAGAGAGCAATATCTGATTAAAGAATTCCAACACTAACCCCTTGTTATGATTATAATTTCAGTGATTATAGGCCTGTCACACTGAGGCTTTCAGGCCATGGTTTGCATTAAAGTTGGTTCATTACACCGTGAATGGCGATGAGCACGTCTTCACCGAGTCGCTTACAACGCAACGGTGACCATCCATAGGCCGCGTCCGGCAAATCCGCGTTATCTTTAAACGGCATTTCCAGCGTGTATCCCAGGCACTTGAAGCTATGCGCAATGGCATTTGAGGCCACGGTAAGATTCGCCTCACCCGGCTTATCTTTGGGATAACCATAAGTATCCTGAAATTCAGGCGTTACTGCCAGTAGCGTCTGTTTGAAGGTAGCTTCCTGGTGGGCCATTTTATCGTTGTAATCCGGGATCCCTTCGCTGCCAGCGAGGAAATTATACGGCAGCGCTTCATCGCCATGTACATCAAGAAACATGTCCACACCGGTCTGTTGCATCTTGTCACGCACATAGAAGACCTCAGGACTGTTCTCTTTGGAGGGGTGCGCCCATTCACGATTGAGGTTTATCCCTTTGGCATTGGTGCGCAGATGCCCTCTGACGGACCCGTCAGGGTTCATGTTCGGCACAATATAGAACACCGCTTGCTCGAGCAGTGAACGGGCCAGACCATCATCTTCATCGAGCAGCCGCTCAAGCAACCCCTCAACCAGCCATTCTGCCATGCTCTCACCAGGATGCTGACGGGCAACAATCCAGATAGCTTTTTTACCCTCATCCGCCTGACCGACAGTCAGCAAGGACATGTCCCGGCCATCCAGAGTTTCTCCCAGATGGCTCAGTTCACAATCAAAAGAGGTTTGCGCCCAGGCCAATAAATCGAGATGACGCTCGTAACTGTAGGGAGCAAAATAGGCATAATAGGTGGTGGCATATTCAGGGGTGTGGTCGATAGTCAGCGTATCGCCGTCAAAGCTGCTTTCGACACGGAACCATTCCTGGCGATCATAAGACGCTACCGCCTGATACCCTTGCCAGCCTTCCGGGTAGGCGGACTTGGCCAAATCTTCAATATGCAGTTTATGATTGACCATGGGCGTGGATTCGAGGCGAAAATGAAACCACTGATAAAAATCTGACTGGTTGTCTTTGCGGATCTTCAGACGGATATTGTCGGCATTATCGGCACGGATAACCTCAATATTTCCGCTATCAAAATTGCAGCTAATTCTCATTGTTTTCTGACAAGTAATGAATGACGAGGCTAATCTACCACAATCCTTTTACATTCTCATACTCTGAGCTGACTGCGCTGATCAGTCGCGTAAATTTCATTCAGGCGCCGACAGTGAACCATTCACGCAGCTTCAATCCCAATTCCGAGCTGTACCCCATATCACTGCCTACCACTTTGCCTTCTTTGTCGAGGATATAGTACGTCGGGTAGCCATATACGCGGAATTGCTGCTTGAGGCCCTCATGCCCCAACAACACATCACCGCCAACCTTATTTTGCTCGACAAACTGCCATACCTTCTCGATGCTGGCATAATCCATGGCGATACGTTTAATGCTGATCTGCTCGCTATCCAGCGTCTCAAGATTACCAATACTGAAACGACAGACCTGACACCAGGGCGCAAAAAAGTAAACGAGAGTGGGCCTGCCATCTCCTTCCACGATCGGTGCACTGCCACCATTGAGCAGTGGCAATGCGGTGGTGCTAACCTGATTGCCCCGCTCGAGTAAATCGCGGGTTTGCCACTGATAGATCCCCGCCAGTAGCAGTAACAACAAAGGCCACTGCCACCAGCCCGACATGTACTTTTTTCCAGACCTGCTCATCATCTTCACGCATTGACATCAATACTGTCACCAGACCCTGAAGGTACTGATAATCTTTCAGCAACGCAATCGCAAGTGCTGTGCGTGGCACCTTACAAATCGTTCATAATTTGCACTAAATAAATCCTCGACTACATTAATGCAGTAACCTCTGCGGCCCGGAGAAAGGACTATGGCCTCCCGCGATCTCAACGATCTGGTTCCAGCAGCAAAACACAATGCCGAAAAAGTCATCCAGGCCTGTAAACAGGCCACCGATTTTGACCTGCTAATATACTGCACCCTGCGCACTTTGGAAGAACAGGCGCGACTCTATCGTCAATCCCGCTCTCGGGCCGAGATTAACCACAAAATCGCAAAATATCAGCAGCGAGGATTTGGCTTTTTAGCCGACATTCTGGAGGCCGTAGGCCCCTGTTACGGGCCTCATGTGACCAATGCTGCCCCGGGTGAGTCCTGGCACAACTATGGTGAGGCCTGGGATGCAGTGCCACTGATAGGCGGTAAACCGGCCTGGAATTACCTTCAGGCTAAGATGTACTGGGATGCCTACGGCGAAGCAGTGCGCCAGGTTGGCATGAACTGGGCCGGTGACTGGACAGATTTTCGGGAATATCCCCATGCACAGCTGCGGCACGGCAGTAACCCGCTGAAACTGCTGGCACCGGATGCCCTCAAAGCCTGTCTGATTGACAATAAACTGCTTTCATCCACCTAAGGAGAACCCCGATGTTGCAACTTGTTGCTGCCATTCCCGGCATACTCAATGCAGTCAGTAAAGTATCAGAACTGTTCAGCAAAGGTAAACGTGCGGTGCAGGAGGTGACCGGTCAGCCCTCTGTGTCATCCACCGTTGAGGAATTACAAACGGAGATTCAACAACTCCCCGCTGACCAGCAAAACCGCTGGGCCGAGATCATGGCCAAAGAAGTGGATAAATACATTGCACAAAACGAGCGTCTGGCCATCGATATCGGCCTCATCGACAAAAATATCACCCATCATCTGAGTCAGGACGCCGCCTCAGAGATTGCCTTGATGCGCATGACCACCCGCCCATGGGCGGTGCGCTGGATGGTCTATTACGTGCTGTTTCCCTTTTTTCTGGTGCTGGTTGATCTGGTGCAGCACCTGATTGTGACCTGGCTGCCCTTTTTGAAGCGATGGATCGAACCCTTCAATGCCTTTGAATACGTTTTTGGGGTGATGCGCTTTCCTGACAACGCCTCACCCGGAGCATTAGACGCACTGGCCAGGCTCTTCACTGAAGGTCAGGGCCCTGCGACATTCGCCGGTAAACTCTATGTGGAATCCATGCCCTGGGTCGTAGGCATCATTATCAGTTACATGGGGTTGCGTGAAATTGGTAAGGCACGAGGCGTAGCGGATAAAGCCCCGGAAGGTCAGCTAAAGCAGTATTCAACCGTAAAAAGCAGTCTGCTGCAGGGAACCAGCCTGGTAGCTAATATTCGTAACTGGTTCAAAAAATAGTTGGCTTAAAGGCGGTCGTCAGAAACAACAAGGGCTCCTTACCGGAGCCCTTTTTTTATGAGAGAGTTGCGACCTTATCAGGCCAGCGTTTCTGTTGAACCTGGTAGTGTCGGCACCGGCTGACCAGCCATGTCCTGCACTACGCGCATGACCTGGCAACTATAACCAAACTCATTGTCATACCAGACATATAACGTGGCACGGTTACCCGATGCAATCGTCGCCTGTGAATCCACCACAGAGGCAAAGCGTGACCCCACCAAATCCGTTGAAACCAGTTCCGTAGACGCGGTGTAATCAATCTGATGCTGTAAATCAGAAAACAGTGCAGCTTTGTGCAGGAATTCGTTCACTTCATCGCGGCTGACTTCCTGTCCCAGATTCAGGTTGAGAATGGCCAGCGATACATTCGGCGTAGGCACCCGAATGGCATTGCCGGTGAGTTTACCAGAGAGCTTAGGATAGGCTTTTGCTACCGCTTTGGCGGCGCCGGTTTCCGTGATAACCATATTCAGTGGTGCTGCGCGTCCGCGTCGTTCCGCTTTATGATAGTTATCGATGAGATTCTGGTCATTGGTGTAGGAGTGGACTGTTTCCACATGGCCATTTTCAATACCAAAATGCTCATCCAGCGCACGTAACACTGGGGTAATGGCGTTGGTGGTACAGCTGGCAGCAGAAAGAATATGATCTTCCGCGGCGATGTCTTTATGGTTAACGCCATACACAATATTCTTGATATCGCCTTTACCCGGCGCCGTCAGCAACACTTTTTTGGCACCTTTGGACGACAGATGCTGGCCGAGGCCATCACGGTCACGCCACATACCCGTGTTATCAATGACGATTGCATCATTGATGCCATACTGGGTGTAATCAACCTCTGTTGGGCTGTTGGCATAGATAACCTGAATGTAGGCACCGTTAGCCTTAATGGCGCTGCGTTCATGATCCACGGTAATACTGCCGTTAAAAGGCCCATGCACAGAATCACGGCGCAACAGACTCGCCCGTTTTTCCAGGTCCCCTTCTTTACCACCGCGCACGACAATCGCCCGCAGACGTAATTTATTGTTCCGACCATGACGCTCAATCAGTAACCTGGCCAACAAACGACCAATGCGCCCGAAACCATACAGCACCACATCCTGCGGCTTATGGTCATCGTCTTTGTCCACGACTTCTGCCAATTCATCGCGCAGATAGCTCACCACATCGCGACCGGCGGCTTTATCGGTAAAGTGATAGTTGTAGGCCAGCTTACCTAAATCAATCTGAGCCGGCGCCAGCTTCATCTCACTGAGCGCTTCGAGCAGCGGCCAGCTTTCGCGCAAACGCAATTTGTTGCCCGTGTGCAAACGCACCATACGATGAGCCTTGATAATATCGATACTGTTTGCACCCAGCAGTGGTCTGCCATACAAATTGATCTCTACCGCTTTATCCCGATATAACTTGCCCAGCAGGGGCTGCATCTTTTCTGCATATTCCTGTCTTTCCTGCCAGCTATTCAGTAATTCTTGCTCATGTTGGTGGTTCATTCACTCAGCCTTTACGTCGTTACGGTTGATTAAGGATCGGTGGTGCAATGCCCGTACTGCAAATTAAAATCCACTCATGCCGCCACAGGTTTTTCCGCGTGCAGCGCCATTAAATGGATTAAGTACTTGGCATTGTCAAAAGCGGCCGCTATTTTAATGAAACACCAGGCCCTAGCCAAATTGTGATAAATTTTCACTATTAGGACTAAATGCCTGTTTAGTGTCCATTTGTCGGTAATTTTTCTTCATTTTGGAGTGCCTATGCACAGGGCCTTATTCCCGCTTTTACTGGTTTTACCGCTTACGGCCTGTGACGGCATGGGCACCAAAACGGTAAAAGAGATTTGTGAGCAACAGCCTCAGATGTGCTCAGATCTGAATCCGGATAGTTGGTGTAGAGCAGAAAAGGCGCTGATCATCAAAAACCGCTTTATGCAATCACAGGCTCCCACCGATCGGCGCACCTATGAACAACTGCTTAACTTTGAAGCCTACAAAAAATGCATTGCCAAGGCGTCGCAGATAGAGCACATAAAACTTAAAGAAAGAAAGTCTGATCGCGTCAAAGGACTGTTGACAGCGGAGCGGGAATTGAAACGCCTCGCCAGAGAAACTCAAGGTGTTGATAGCCCTCACCTGCTCTACTATCACTGGTCTCGCTTTCAGAATGAAGAGGCGCTGCGGGGCTTTCTGGCCTATGAAAATACCGCGCAGATGGAGTATCCGGAGATGCAGGTTGCGCTGGCTTCCTACTACATCAAATTCGATCGGATTAAAGCCATTAACTTGCTATATCGCGCTTTGGAGCTGTATCAGGAAGACGAGACCATCGACATCGAAATTTTCCGCAGTCTGACCAGCCTGTTTATGAAAGAAGAGCAGTTTGACTGGGCATATTTATGGGGCTACGTTGGCCGTGACTTCGGTATTGAAGATCTTAACCTCACCAGTATTGAGGTCATTCTTCATCAACAATCCAAACAAGCCGGTCCGATAGAAGACAAAGCCGAAAACATCATTGACCAGCTCAAAGATGGGCGCTTTGAAGCGCCCTGACTGTAATTAACTTTCAAAAATTATTTTTTAATTTGTACCTGAGGCTGTCCGGGTGAGGCCCATTCCACATGGAATTTGCGCCCCTCAGGCTGATCCACTCGTTCATAGGTGTGGGCGCCAAAATAGTCCCGTTGCCCTTGCAGCAAATTAGCAGGCAACGTCTCACTGCGGTAGGAGTCATAATAATTCAGAGCAGAAGACATGGCGGCGCAGGGAATACCCATTAATGTGGCATCGGCCACTGCCTGGCGCCAGTTGCGCTGGAAGGCCTGGATCTGGCTGGCAAAAAACGGATCCAATAGCAGATTCGCCAGTTCATCATTGTTGCTATAGGCCTGAGTGATAGACTGCAAAAAGACTGCCCGGATAATACAACCAGCCCGCCAGATTTTGGCAATTTCGGCAAAATCCAGTTTCCAGCCATGCTCTTTGCTGGCCATGTCCATCAGCTGAAAGCCCTGAGCATAGGCACATATCTTGGAGCAATAGAGGGCATCCTGCAGGTTGGAAACAGCGTGTTGTTTCTGCTCATCAGTGAGCTTAACCGGCTCCGGCCCTTTTAACATTGTGGCTGCATGAACCCGCTCTTTCTTCAGGCTCGAAATACTGCGGGCAAATACCGCCTGCGCAATAGTTTGCGCCGGACTACCTACCTGCAACGCGCTGACCGCCGTCCACAATCCCGTGCCCTTTTGTCCGGCTTTGTCCATGATCATATCCACCAGCGGTTTGCCGGTGTCATCATCCTGCTTATCCAGCACTTCGGCGCTGATCTCTATCAGATAACTATTCAGTACACCCTGATTCCATTGACGGAATATGGCAGCAATATCAGACGGACTCATATCCAGCCCCTGCCTCATCACCTGATAGGCTTCACAGATAAGCTGCATATCAGCATACTCAATACCATTGTGAACCATCTTGACGTAGTGACCGGCACCCACAGGCCCGATGTAAGTGGTGCAAGGCTCCCCTTCTGTGACCGGTTGCCCGGGTCCCTTAGGGGGAAGCGGTTTGCCCGTTTTGGCATCAACCTTCGCGGCGATGGCCTCCCAAACCGGTTTAATCCGTGTCCAGGCATAGGGGTCACCGGAGGGCATAAGCGACGGGCCAAAACGAGCGCCGACCTCACCACCGGAAACCGCCGTTGAAAAGAAAATAAACTTGCCTTTGTAATGCTGTTCCCGGGCCACAGAATCAGTCCACAGACTGTTTCCGGTGTCCACCACGATATCGTCGGCGCCAATACCGGCATCAATCAGATGGTTACAGACATGGTCTACCGGTTCACCGGCCGGCACCGACACCACAATCAGATGCGGCGCTTTAAGCCTTGAAAGCAGTTCGGTATAGGAACGACATCCAATGATGCGCGCAGAGAGGTCGCCCCGTTCGGCGCGATCCTGTGCCAGAATGCCATCCACTTTTGTCTGATCCAGATCGAAGCAGGCGATACGATAACCGTTGTCAGCGAGGTTCAGGGTCAGATTCTTCCCCATTACCCCTAAGCCAATAAAACCAATATCACAAAGCTGCTTATCGTCTGTCATCTGCGTATCCTGTTTATTGTCATCTGCCCCTGACGGGGCTGAAATTGCGGCGGATTATATACCTAAGCTACCTGAAAATACCAGTTTCGGCGCCATTCAATGATAGGGACAATAGCGGCTTAGGCCTCATCCTGTACCCGCTTTGCCGTTTTTTCGCACGCGAACAGACACAGGCTGCGATAAGCCAGATTAAAATGCCTGCGATAGCCTTGCAGCGTGCCCTCAGGAGGCGTTTCCTGGGCCGTGTCGAGCAATAAGTACCATTGTGTCTCTTGCGGTAAATGAAAGTCCACATCCTGCTCACTGGCATTAAACAGCAGTAACCAGTGTTCCGAATGTTTGCCTTCACCTTTTAATTCGACGGCAAAGGCCTGATTCCTCTCGTCGTGCCAGTCATCCACCACTTTTCTTGCACCGTCCGGTCGGTACCAGCCCACTTTCTCCACATTATATTGATTACTGTAATCATCATCATGCAGGTTGAGATGGCTAAGCAGCTCACTGTTTTTGCGCAGTCTTATAACTGCCTTGCAAAAAGCCAGGAAATCACTGCCACGCTGACTCAGCCGCCAGTTCCACCAGCTGATCTCATTGTCCTGACAGTAGGCATTGTTATTCCCCTTTTGAGTGCGACTGAGTTCATCGCCGCCGAGAATATGGGGCACCCCCTGAGAAAACAACAAGGTGGCGAAAAGATTGCGCTTCTGACGGGCACGCAACGCCAGGATGGCCTCGTCCTGCGTGGGTCCCTCCACACCGTAATTGAAGGACAGGTTGTGACCATGCCCATCCCGGCTTTGCTCAAGGTTTTCTTCATTATGGCGCTCGTTATAGGACACCAGATCATGCAACGTGAAGCCGTCATGATAGGTGATCATATTTACCGAGCTGTGAATACTACGATGGCCCTTGTGGAAAATATCGCGCGAGCCCAGCAACCGCGTGGCAAAAGAACTGGTCATCCCCTTATCGCCGCGCCAGAATGCCCGCACCTGGTCACGATACTTATCATTGCACTCATGCCAGTGAGAGGGAAACTGCCCCAGACGATACCCCCCCATGCCAATATCCCAGGGCTCTGCAATCAGGCGAACCTCCCTGAGAACCGGGTCTTGGCGAATCGCACGCAAAAGCCCTGACTGCGTATTAAAGTCATAAGGGTCACGTCCCAGACCTGCAGCCAAATCAAAGCGGAATCCATCCACCCCCATCACCTCGACCCAATAACGCAGCGCATCGAGCACCAGCGTCATCACCACAGGATTGGCCGTATTAACTGTATTGCCACAACCAGAATTGTTGAGATAACGCTGAAAGTCCGGAATACCGAATTCGTTTTGTTCAAACAGGTAATAAGACTGATTATCGAAACCTTTGAAACTCAGCACAGGCCCGTCATGACCGCCTTCTGCGGTGTGGTTAAATACCACATCCAGAATCACTTCAATGCCGGCCTGATGCAACTGGCGAACCATGGTTTTAAACTCACTCACCGGATCGGCAATGGCATACCTTGGCTCAGGGCTGAAATAGTTAACCGGGTTGTATCCCCAGTAATTGGTCAGTCCTTTTTCGGTAATGTAAGGTTCTGGCATAAAAGCAGCAACAGGCATGAGCTGAACAGCCGTCACACCGAGGTGTTGCAAATGCTCAATGATGGCTGGGTCACACAAGCCCAGATATTTGCCCCGGTGCGCAGGGTTCACCTCTGGATGACGCTGACTGATGCCCTTCACATGCACTTCATACAAAATCAGATCCTGCTGACTATGACGGGGACGAAGGTGCACCGGATATAACTGTGCAGGCTCACACACCACGGCCTTGGGCAGCATAAACTGACTGTCGCCCTTGTATTGCCGGGCATTCCAGTCCATCGCGCGATTCAGACAGCGTGCATAAGGGTCAATCAAAAGCTTGTGGCCCAGCGTTTCTTCAGCGGGCTCCTGTTGCGCTGATGTGTTTACCCGGTAACCATAGAGCATGCCGGCTTCAACCTGACTCACGTGACAATGCCAGACCTTGCCGGTTTTTACCGGCATAGGTATCTCAAGCAGGGGTTCTTCGGTATCGCCATGGAAAAAACAAAGCATGACGTTCGACGCCTGGGGGGCGTGAACCGCAAAATTACAGCCCCCGTTCATCAGCGTCGCCCCAAGGGGAGTTGGCTGCCCGTCGGTAATGGAGTAATGCTCAGTCATCGGCATCAAAAACAATATACAAAGTTGCCAGTGGTGGCAGGTTGAAGCAAATCGAGTGCTCGCGTCCATGCCAGGGCTGCGTATCGGCAGAGCAATGCTCATGCACCTGATAATCACTGCCCCAGAACTCTGCCGCATCTGTGTTTAACAACAGTCGATAGCGACCGCTGTCCTCTACACCGATACGAAAATGCTCTCTGGGAACCGGAGTAAAGTTGCTGATAACATAAACTTTCTGCCGACCATTGGCTGATTTACGCATGAAAGACAGGACGCTTTGTTCAGAATTGTGATGATCGATCCATTCGAAGCCATGGGGCTGATGATCACATTCATACAAGGCCGGTGTCTGACGATACAGGTGATTCAACTGGCGGTAGAGTTTCTGCATGCCCTGATGTTTCTCAAACTTCAGTAAATGCCACTGAACCGAACTGTCGTGATTCCACTCCGCAGACTGACCAATCTCATTGCCCATAAAGTTCAGCTTTTTACCCGGATGGGCATACATAAAACCAGCATAGCAACGCTGGTTCGCTGCCTGTTGCCATTCATCACCGGGCATTTTTCGAAGCAATGATCCCTTGCCATGTACCACTTCATCATGGGAGATGGGCAAAACAAAATTCTCATCAAAGGCATACACCATTGAGAAGGTCATCTCATTATGATGGTAACGACGGTAGGAGGGATCTTTCGTAATATAATGCAAGGAATCATGCATCCAGCCCATGTTCCACTTAAAGCCGAAACCCAGGCCACCGTCAAATACGGGACGGGACACTTTGGCAAAAGACGTCGATTCTTCGGCGATTGTCATGGCATGGGGGAAGGCTTTATACACTTCTTCATTCATCCACTTTAACAAGCTGATGGCTTCATAGTTGTGATTGCCGCCATCGACATTGGGTACCCATTCACCTTCCTCGCGGGAGTAATCCAGATACAGCATCGATGCCACGGCATCGACTCTTAGGCCATCAATATGAAACTTGTCGAGCCAATACAGGGCATTGGCCACCAGAAATTGGCGCACCGTATCCTTACCATAGTCATAAATACAGGAGTTCCAGTCGGGGTGCCACCCCTTGCGTGGGTCTTCATACTCATACACATGGGTGCCATCAAACCGGGCTAAGCCATGGCCATCCTCAGGAAAATGCGCCGGTACCCAATCAATAATCACGCCAATGCCTTGCTGATGGCATTGATCGACAAAGTATTTGAAATCATCAGGATCGCCAAAGCGACTGGTCGGGGCGAACAATCCTACGGGCTGATAACCCCAGGAGCCGTCAAAAGGGTATTCTGAAATGGGGAGCAGCTCCAGATGGGTGTAACCCATTTCTTTGACATAGGGGATCAGGCTGTCTGCCAGTTCACGGTAGCTCAGATAGACCGCTTCATCTCCCTGAATCTTGCGTTTCCAGGAGCCTAAATGCACCTCATAGATGCTCATAGGTTGCGTATATTTGTCCGATGCGGCCTGCTGGCGCCATGCCTGGTCCTGCCACTGATACTGATTATGGTCATACACCAGTGACGCATGGGAGGGATACTGATCGGCATAGAAGCCGACAGGATCCGCTTTGTGGGGTAACGCATTGCCATAGCGGTCTTTGATCTGATATTTGTATCGCTGCCCTGCATCGACCCCGGGTACAAACAATACCCAATATCCCAGATCCGTTTTTTGCATCGGCAGAACAGAGCCATCCCACCAGTTAAATTCTCCAATCAGAGACACGGAGGATGCATTAGGCGCGTACACTGCAAACCGGGTACCGGAAACCGGCTTCGTGTTTTTCAGTTCCAGTTCAATTAACTGCGCGCCCAATTGGTTGTAGAGGTTCTGCGGCTGATGATCCACAAAATGCACGGCATGGTAGGCCTGATCACGGAACTGATAAGGATCAATGCGCCGGTAATCCCCTTCTTTGCTGGCCACCTCATAATAATAAGGCGCAGGCGGCGTTGCTGTAGACAGGGTCAGGCTAAACAGGCTGCTGTTACGCTGTGCTTTGGCGTCGCCAAGTAAGGCGTCGTCTTCCAGGCTTCTGACCTTCACGGTTTTTGCACCGGGCAACCACGCATTGATCACATAGCCGGTATCGGCCGGTTGCGGCCCAAGACAGGCAAAGGGATCGGCACATCGAGCCTGCTCAAGTTGTTCTATTGTCGCTGCCGCCTGCACCATCCTATTCTCCCTCTGCTGCTTGTTGTCTGCGTTCGGTTAATCCTCTGGCCAGGCCCTGAAGCGCCTCGCTGGAAAACACAGACTCCAGCGTCTGGGTGAGTTTACGTTGCCAGTTTGGGTATTCTGAACTGGTACCGGGTACATTTACCGGTTTCTCCATCTCCAGCCAGTCTTCCAGTTGCAGGCTAAGCAGCGCACTACTGCCTGTTGCCATGTGCAGCTGCAGACCATGATTCAGCTCCTTACTCATTCCCACATCTTGCACATAGCGCCCCATCCAGTCTGGTACGGAGCCATGACCGTGCAGGGTATCCAGAATCCGCTGCTTATTCTGGTGACGGGTATCGTACAATTCCTGCAATATCTCATCAGAGGGGTAGAGATCCAGCTGCTTGCCCAACTCCAGATCCAGGCAATGCCAGTAACCGGTCAAAGTAGGCATGTCATGGGTTGTCAGTGTCGCCATCGACTGCTCAGGATAATGAGAAGGCGAGTAAAAGCCCCCGTCCTTTGCCTGCTCGAAAAAGAACACCCGATAAGAATAAACACCATTGGTGGCCAGAGTCTGACGGATTTCCTCCGGCACGGTACCGAGGTCTTCACCGATCACCAGCACCTGGTTTCGCTGACTTTCCAGCGCCAGAATGCCGAGCAGATCGTCCACCGGATAGTACACATAACTGCCTTGCTTGGCGGTGTTCCCCTTAGGAACCCACCATAACCGCAAAAGCGCCATCACATGGTCAATCCGCAGGGCGCCACATGACTGCATATTGGAACGGAACAGGTCGATTACAGGCTGATATTGCTGGCGAAATAATTGCCGAGGATCCATCGGCGGCAAGCCCCAGTCCTGGCCCAGCGGCCCTAAAATATCCGGTGGCGCACCAACGCTGGCATCGGTAGCATAGAGCGCGCGATTACCCCAGATTTCAGCGCTTCCTTCACTGACGCCAACGGCCAAATCCCGGTAAATACCGATACACATTTTTTTATCCTGAGCCACCTGATGCGCCTGTTCCAGTTGCATCGCTGCCTGCCATTGCAAGAACAGATAAAAGGTAATGCGTTCATTGTTTGCCTTTGCAAACTTTTTCACGGCCGGTAACGGGTATTCCTGTAACGCTTTAGGAAACACTGGCCATCCCCAGTGCTCCTTGCCCTGATGTTTGAGGTGCTCCTGTAAAGCATCGTAACACGCCAGCGTCTGCAAGCTGTCGCCGCCCGCCTCTACAAACTCCTGAAACGCACGATGCTGACGGGTATTACCATTCAGGTATTGCTGATGGTAGTGGCCGAATAATAAGTTGAGCGCTTCCAGTTTCAGTGCCGTCACGCCCTGATAATCAACGTAATCGACGCTGCGCAGGTGACTGAGCCGACCCTGAACCTCGGCACTGTTAAACCACTGCTGAATCTCAGGATGGTCAAAGCCCTCGATTGCCGTCACATCAAGGTAAATGAAGTTCAGCCAGCGTCGCGATGATGGACCGTAGGGGCTGCATGACTCCGGGTTGGCGGGATACAAGGCATGAATGGGGTTCAGGCCGATAAACTGAGCACCTTGGTCGCTGGCTTTGTCCAGCAAATAACAAAGGTCACTAAAATCACCGATACCCCAGTTTTTTTCAGTGCGCAGACAATAAAGCTGCACACTGAGCCCCCATATTTTCTCACCCCGTTGTATCGCGTCGGGTTTGTAACAGGCTTGCGGCGCAATGATCAGCCGCATACTGGCGATTTCGTCATTATCATCCGCCAAAAGGCGCAGTTGATGGTATCCCAGGTCAGTGGACAGGTTGACATCGACAAGGTATTCCTGGAATTCACCGTCCTCGATGTGGGTGGCATCGATAAGCTCACCGTCACTGGGTATGAAGCGCTGTTCAGACGCATCCCCCTGTTCTGTATCGAGGCGCAGGATCATCTCGTCATTGACCAGCTCAATGGGCAGACGCAGGGCGATCACCACTTTCTCGTCCTGGCGTTTCACCATCACAGGATCAAGTGGCTCCAGCCATACCTGCTGCGATTCCTGCGCAAGCTGCTGCTGTAGACCGGTCTCATCCTGAAGATCGTAACCCATGGCTTCAAGAATCCGGTGTTTGCTTTGTGACGCCACTTCCATGGGCTTACCCCAGGCATCAATATAATTGGATTCAATGCCACGAAGCTCGGCGAGTTGATCAGTTAAGGATACTTTCATCAATTCTTTACACCTAAAAGGGGGGCTGTCGTGCATCAGGACTCGTCTAAGAAGAGATAACATAGCTCATGGCGAAGACCTTTGCACACAACCCTCATTGTAATTTAGCAACATTATTCTGACATATTTTTGCCTTATCCGGCAGTTTGATCCATAATTTCTGTAATTTATTTTCACATAAACACAAATAAGGAGTCCAAATGACAATTAAAGTCGCTATCAACGGGTTTGGACGTATAGGCCGTAACGTATTACGCGCCCTCTACGAAGCAGAGAAAAACTACGACCTGCAAATTGTCGCCATCAATGATCTTGGCGACGCGGCGATTAACGCCCACCTGATTAAATATGATACCGCTCATGGACGCTTCGCGGCTAAGGTTAATCATGATGATCAGGCCATTTATATCAATGATGACAAAATTCTTACCTTCAGCGAACGTAATCCCGCTGATTTGCCATGGAAAGAGCTGGGTATAGACGTTGTTTTTGAGTGCACCGGATTGTTCACCAAAAAAGCCGATGCTGAAATGCATATCCAGGCTGGTGCCAGAAAAGTCATTATTTCTGCCCCAGGCAAAGAAGTCGATGCCACCGTGGTATATGGTGTCAATCATGATGTGCTCAATGCTGACATGACGGTTATCTCCAACGCGTCGTGCACCACCAACTGTCTGGCGCCAATCGCCAAACCTCTGCATGACGCACTGGGTATACAGAACGCCCTGATGACCACCATCCATGCTTACACTAATGATCAGCGTTTAAGTGATGTTTACCACACAGACGTACGCCGTGCCCGCGCCGCAGCCATGTCAATGATCCCCACCAAGACCGGTGCCGCCGCTGCAGTTGGACTGGTCGTGCCGGAATTAAATGGCAGAGTAGACGGTATGGCGGTCAGGGTGCCGGTGATCAATGTCTCTGTTGTGGATCTCAACATTGTCACCGAACGTGAGACCAGTGTAGAGGAAGTGAATAAAATCATTGCCGATGCCGCAGCGCAGTCTCCAATGAATGAAGTGCTGCAAGTGAACACCTTGCCACTGGTGTCTGTAGACTTTAACCATGTACCCTATTCTTCTATCTTCGATGCCACGCAGACTAAAGTGCAGGGCAATCTGGTTAAAGTGATGTCCTGGTATGATAATGAATGGGGCTTTAGCAACCGGATGTTGGACAATGCCCAGTACTGGCTAAGCTTGTAGTACCCGCAGCTGTATCACGAAAGCGGCCAGTGGCCGCTTTTTTGTTATGACCTGTCTGACATTCAGGTTAAAGGAGAAATCAGTGAAACTTTCCACTCATGTTACCCAGCATATCTCGGCACAGGGCATGCCCCTGATCACTGTAGCCCATCCCGCCGCCAGCCTCCGGTTATCCTTATTTGGTGGACATATCCTCAGCTACGTGCCCAACACGGATAAACGTGAACGCCTGTGGCTCAGTTCAGAGGCGGTCATGGATGGCAGCAAGGCCATCCGTGGTGGTATACCGGTGTGCTGGCCCTGGTTTGCAGCACATTCACAACCTGATCTCCCTGCCCATGGGTACTTAAGAACCCAACTATGGCAGGTTATTCAGATTGACGAGAATGTAAAAAACACTCGCCTGGTCCTGCAACCAGAATTCACCGCCGCGCCGGGTTTCGAAGGACAGGCCGGCGTATCCCTTATCATTGAAGTCGGTGACGCGCTCAGCGTCACGCTGGTGACTGAGAACACCGGTGAACAATCCTTTACCCTATGCGCGGCACTGCACACTTATTTTCGTGTCAATGACATCGAGCAGGTTGAGCTTATGGGGCTGGAGGGAGAATACATCGATAAGCTGCAACAAAACCGTCGTCAGAACACCCCTTCCCCCTATACTATCGATGCAGAAACCGATCGTATTCATTTATGCCAAACCGGTGAGGTGGTGCTAAAAGAGCCCAGCCACCAGACTCCTGTGGGCTCTTCTGGCCACGATAGTATCGTAGTCTGGAATCCGGGTCTGGAAAAGGCCCAAGCCATCACAGACATGCCAGATAACGAGTATCAGCACATGCTGTGTATCGAGACGGCTATCACCCAGGGGATTGTCATAGCGCCCGGACACAGTCATCATTTGACCCAGGTCATTAAATAGCCCCTAAGAGAGGCGCCGCAACGCCAATCAGCGGCGCCAGCTCCTTGCTGTTTTGACGCATGCCAGTTAACACTGCCACTGCGAGCATACCGGGTGGGAAGAGAAAACAGGGTAACAAGCCTGGTGCGCACCTGCGGTGACACGAAAACGCGGTTATCGCCTGTTTCTTTTAGTAAGTGAATAGAGGGTAAAAGAACCTATCTGGAAACGGGGCATCACAAGCGACGATGCCCTTTACTCAAAAGTAGATGGCGCCCAAAGCGCCCTGGTAACTAGTCAGAGACCGTGGCCGCACCTTTTACCGCCTGGCTCGCCAGTTCGGTTATTTTGCTCCAGTCTCCGGCCGCCACCACATCATCCGGTGCCAGCCATGAGCCGCCTACGCAGCGCACATTAGGCAGCGCCAGGTAGTCCAGATAATTATTGGCAGAGATGCCTCCTGTGGGGCAGAACACCACATCGGGGAATGGCCCGCCAATGGACTTAAGGGCCTTGATGCCCCCGGACGCTTCGGCCGGGAAGAACTTAAAATGGGTATAACCCAAATCCCGTCCTTTCATCAATTCTGAAATAGAGGAAACGCCTGGGATCAGTGCAATATTGGCCTCGTTACCTGCTTCAAGCAATTCGGTAGTCAACCCCGGGCTGATAGCAAACTTGGCGCCGGCTTCTGCCACTTCCCGCAGCTGAGCTGCATTTGTTACCGTTCCCGCACCGATAAGTGCCTCAGGGACTTTATCAGCAATCTCACGGATCACATCCAAGGCTGCCGGCGTGCGCAGCGTCACCTCCAACACCCGAATGCCGCCTTTTATCAGCGCTTCGGCCAGTGGCACCGCATGGGCAACCTCTTTTATTACCAATACCGGCACCACAGGTCCCTGATTGAAGAGTTGCTCAGAAGAAATCATCCAGTCTTTATTCATGAAATTAACCTTTATAATGCTGCGTCAGATAGGCTGCAGTGCCAATCAAGCCATGTTCCGGCTCAGTGATGAGGTAAGTAGGGATACCAGCCACATATGATGCGAACCGGCCTTTGGCTTCGAAGCGGGTACGGAATTCACTCTGCACCAGAAAATCCGAAAAACGCGAAGCGATGCCACCGGCAATATATACCCCGCCGAAGGTGCCGAGATTGAGGGCCAGGTTACCGGCAAAACTGCCCATCACCCGGCAAAACTGATGCAAGGTGGCCACGCAAAGATCACAACGATTACTCAGCGCTCTCTCGGTGATATCTGACGGTTCCGTTAAATCCGCAAAGCGCCCCTGATGTTCGGCGATGGCCTGATATATCTGCACCAGTCCACGCCCCGACAAGACCTCTTCCGCCGACGCATGACCATATTTATTGCGCAGGTACTGCCATACCACCACATCCATATTATCTGCCGGAGCAAAATCCACATGGCCACCCTCACCGTCCAGACTGATCCAGCCTTGGGGTCCCATAACAAGGTGTCCAACGCCCAGGCCGGTACCCGGACCAAACACCGCAATGGGCTGATTTTCCACCGCGGCACCACCACCGATTTGCAGCTTCTGCTCGTCACTGAGCTCAGGCAGAGACATGGAAATCGCCGTGTAATCATTGATCACATCCAGCCAACTCAGTCCCAAATCCTGTTGCAATTGGCGCTTGGAAAACTGCCAGTGGTGATTGGTCATCTTGATAATGTCTTTGTCTACCGGACATGCGATGGCAATACAACCGGCCTCAAACTGGCTATCCGGGTGCTTGGAAAAATAGTGTTCAATAGCATCATTGATGCTGTCAAAGTCGTTACACAAAAACTTCTGCACATCGCATAACTGGCCGTCCACGACTTTGGCCAGACGAATATTAGTTCCGCCGACATCGGCTACAAAGCTTGCGTTCACAGTGCCTGCTCCTGTTTTGCAAACAACGAACAGGCCCCCTGCTCTGCCCCGGTAAGGTTGTTGCGCATACCGGCAAACAACTCTCGCCCCATACCCTGTAGGTGATGTTCGATATCAGCCGGCTGGTTTTCACGCTGAGCCAGCTCCTGCTCATCCACCAACAGATTGATTTCGCCGCTATCGGCATCCAGTTCAATCAGATCGCCATTGTGGACTTTAGCCAACAACCCGCCGTCATAGGCTTCGGGCGTCACGTGAATCGCCGCGGGGACTTTACCGGAAGCACCAGACATACGTCCGTCGGTGACCAGTGCCACCTTATATCCACGATCCTGCAACACACCCAGTGGCGGAGTCAGACTATGCAGCTCCGGCATACCGATGGCCTTGGGCCCCTGAAAACGCACCACAACAATGCAGTCTTTGTCCAATTCACCCGCTTTAAAGGCACGGTTAAGGTCAAACTGGTCTTCAAACACCACAGCAGGGGCTTTGATATAGGTTTTCTTTTCGCGCAGTGCCGATGTCTTTATGACCGCACGCCCCAAATTACCTTTGAGCACACTGAGGCCGCCATTGGGTTTAAACGGTGCTTTGACGGTGGCCAGCACCTCAGGATCCAACGACGCTGTAGGGCCATCGCGCCATACAAGCTTGCCCTCTTCCAGAACCGGCTCCTGGGTATAACGACGCAGGCCTTTACCACAAATGGTATTGACATCTTCATGTAGCAACCCGGCGTCTAACAGCTCGCGAATTAACAGTGATGTGCCGCCCGCTGCGGTAAAGTGATTAATATCGGCTGATCCATTGGGATAAATGCGAGTCATCAGCGGAACCGCATTGGAAATATCAGAAAAATCATCCCAGTTAATCAGATAACCGGCCGCTCGCGCCACTGCCACCAGGTGCATCGTGTGGTTGGTAGAGCCTCCTGTCGCCAGCAGCCCGACCAGACCATTTACCACGGCTTTGGCATCCACAATATGACCAATCGGCATATAGTTATCACCCAGATCGGTCAGACGCGTTGCCTGCACCGCAGCGGCTTTTGTCAATGCATCACGCAGCGGCGTACCCGGATTCACAAAAGAGGAGCCTGGCAGGTGTAGCCCCATGATTTCAACGACCAGCTGATTACTGTTGGCGGTGCCGTAAAAAGTACAGGTACCGGCAGAGTGATAAGAGTTTGATTCCGCTTCGAGCAAATCTTCACGGCTGGCCTTACCTTCTGCGTATGCCTGGCGAACTCTGGCTTTTTCTTTATTGGGAATGCCAGAAGGCATGGGGCCGGCGGGGACAAATACCGTAGGCAGATGACCAAAACTGAGCGCGCCCAGAAGTAGCCCTGGCACAATTTTGTCACAGATCCCCAACATCAGCGCGCCATCAAACATATTATGAGACAGCCCCACGGCCGCCGCCTGAGCGATGACATCACGGCTCATCAGACTCAGATCCATACCCGGATTACCCTGCGTCACGCCGTCACACATGGCCGGCACACCACCGGCAAATTGCGCCACGCTACCCACTTCATGTACAGCTTGCTTAATCAGCTGAGGGTAAGTTTCATAGGGCTGGTGCGCGGATAGCATGTCATTGTATGCCGACACAATGGCCAGATTGGCTTTCGTCATGCTACGCAGAGACGATTTGTCATTCTGATTACAGGCAGCAAAACCATGAGCCAGGTTACCGCATGACAGTGCCCCTCTGTGAGGCCCTTCCCGACGTGCTTTGTCAATTTTCTGCAGATACTGCTCGCGGGTCTTTTCGCTGCGCTTGATAATCCTGTCGGTCACGTTCTGGATAATCGGATTCATGGAATTCTCCTATTTTTTTACGGTGCCCACATCAACTCAACGTCCGTATTATCTAATACGGCTCGTATCGGCATCTCAAATGGATCGGTACCGGCCAGCGCCTGATCCAGCACCGCTTTCTTTTTGTCGCCCTGTAAATGCAAAAACACCTGTCGGCTGTTGAGTAAAGCCGACAGCGACAATGACATACGCCAGTTCGGCGCTGTGGTTGGCTTCACAGCAAGATAGGCATCAGGGTTGTTCATATCGAGTCCCTGCTGAATTTGTTCTGAGCAGGGAAATAGTGACGCCGTATGGCCATCTTCGCCCATCCCCAGTATCACCACATCAAAGGGTGTCGGGATCTGACTGAGACGGTTAATACAGCTGGCAACACCCTCAGACGCCTCCGCTGCGGCGTTTTTCAGCCCGATAAACGTGGCTTTCTCAGCCTTGTTCTTAAGCAAATGTGCACGCACCATTTTTTCGTTGCTGGCGTCATCATCGGTATCCACCCAACGCTCATCGGCGAGACTGATGACCACGTTTTCCCAGTCCAGTTCTGCCTCACTCAATTGTGCAAACAGAGCCTGAGGGGTGCGTCCTCCTGATACAATCAGGCTGGCGCGACCATGCGCTTCAATGCCCTGCTCCAGTAAGTTAACGATGCGCTCTGCAAAGCTTTTGTTCAGTGCTTGTGCACTGCTAAAGAGATTCTGTTTCATTTTGCCTTCCTGCCCACTTTGCTTTCATACCAGGCACGACCGTCCCGGGCCAATAGTGCAATGGATGCAACCGGTCCCCAGGTGCCAGCCTGGTATGGCTCGGGTGGCTCATTACTGTTTTTCCAGGCGTCGATGATGCCATCAACCCAGGTCCAGGCCTGTTCAATTTCATCACGGCGTACAAACAGCGCCTGATTACCCAGCATGACCTCCAGCAACAACTTCTCATAGGCATCGGCAATACGTTCATCACTGAAGGTTTCCGAGAAGCTCAGATCCAGCTTGGTCTTCTGCAGGTTCATTGAACTTGCCCCGGTTAGGCCCGGCACCTTATTCATTACCGTCACTTCCACCGCCTCATCAGGTTGCAGTCGAATGGTAAGTTTATTCGGTGGTAAAGTGGCAAAGCTGTCTTTAAACAGGTTGTGGGGCTGTGATTTAAAATAAATCACGATTTCACTCACCTTGGTGGGCATACGCTTACCGGTGCGCAGATAAAAAGGCACCCCCGCCCAACGCCAGTTGTCCAGTTCGACTTTCAGTGCCACAAAACTCTCGGTTTCACTTTTTTGATTGGCATCCGGCTCTTCCAGATAACCAGGCACTTCCTGCCCCCGCACAAAGCCCGAAGAATATTGACCCCGTACAGTTTTTTCAGACACATTGGAACTGTTGATGGGACGCAATGCCTTCAATACTTTTAGCTTTTCATCACGTATGGCATCAGCATCCAGCGTGGTTGGCGGCTCCATGGCGATGAGGCTTAAGATTTGCAATAAGTGATTCTGCACCATATCGCGCATCTGACCGGCTTCATCAAAATAGCCCCAGCGACCTTCAATACCCACCGACTCCGCCACACTGATTTGTACATGATCAATACAGTTGTGATCCCAGTTTGTGGCAAAAATAGAGTTGGCAAAGCGCAGGGCAATCAGGTTCAGAACCGTTTCTTTACCCAGATAATGGTCAATGCGATAAATTTGATTTTCCTGGAAGTAAGTCGCCACCTGCTCATTGATCACTTTGGATGACGCCAGGTCATGACCAATAGGTTTCTCCAGCACGACCCGCACGGAGGGGTCAATCACGCCTGCCTGATGCAACCCTTTACAGATATCCCCATAGATAGACGGTGGCGTAGCCAGATAGCAGACCATGGTGCGGTCCGAGTCGACATGCTCTTTAAAGACCGCGTAGGCACCGTGATCTTTCATGTCCACACAGAGATAATCGAGTTTTGCTGAAAAACGTTTCCAGACAGTCTCGTCCAGCTCATCAGACATAAATGTCTGCAGGTTCTCTTTCACCAGCTGAACATACTCTTCGCAATCCATCTGGTTACGGGCAACACCGATAATCCGTGTTTGCGGGTCAATCAGCCCGGCTCTTTCCAATTGATACAATGAGGGAAGCAATTTGCGGCGAGCGAGATCGCCCTTGGTGCCAAAAAGAACGAAGTCACATGCTTCAACGGTATTTTCCAACGCCATAAGTTTCAACCTGAATAAAAAAATTCGAAAATAATTACCAAAACGCGGTAAATTTACTAAATAACGCTCGGCTGACTTGGTAAACTTGCTATTAGTTAACATTAAATGTAATAAAATTACAAGATTACCCCGGATTTTTTCTCTGCAATGAAAAAAATCTGCCGAATTTGCGGGTAAACTGTCCTAGGATCTGTTAAAAAATTACAGATACTGATTTACACATTATAAGTAGAAGCTGTCATTACTATGAACATTTTAGAAAAAATTACCCAGAGTCAGGCGGTTTTCAGTAAATCTGAGCGCAAAGTGGCGGAAGTCATTCTCGCCGATCCGCAGACAGCCATTCATTCGAGCATTGCTACCTTAGCCAAACAATCCAATGTCAGCGAGCCTACTGTAAACCGCTTTTGCCGTCGCCTGGATACCAAAGGTTTTCCGGACTTTAAACTGCACCTGGCCCAGAGCCTGGCAAACGGTACTCCCTATGTGAATCGGCATGTGGAGGAGTCTGACGGCCCACAGGAATACACCAAAAAGATTTTCGAATCGACCATGGCGTCTCTAGAAGTGGCGCGCCAGTCACTCGATATCAATATCATTAACCGGGTCGTCGATCTGCTCACTCAGGCACAAAAGATTTCCTTTTTCGGATTGGGGGCATCCGCGTCCGTTGCCCACGATGCACTGAATAAGTTTTTCCGCTTTAATGTGCCAGTGATCTACTTTGATGACATTCTGATGCAGCGCATGAGTTGCATGAACAGTTGTGAGGAAGATGTGGTCGTCCTCATATCGCATACTGGCCGTACCAAGAGTCTGGTTGAGATTGCGCAGATTGCCAGAGGCAATGACGCCACCGTGATTGGCATTACCTCAAAAGACAGTCCGCTGGCGAAAGAATGTTCTTTGGTTATCTCACTGGATGTGCCTGAGGACACCGATATGTACATGCCAATGGCCTCTCGCATTGCACAGCTGACACTAATCGACGTACTTGCCACCGGCTTCACCCTGCGTCGGGGCACGAAATTCCGTGAAAACCTGAAACGGGTTAAAGATACCCTGCGTGAATCCCGCTATGACAGAAAATCCTGACGTCAGGGGTCAGGCCAGCGCAAAATCGGGCTGCCGGTATACTGAAGCCGCAGCGCCTTGCTGACGGTTTCGATTTTCTTTTCGTTAAAATATTTCACATCCTTCGCCTTTTTAGCTAGAATTTTGTAATAAAATTACAAAACAATGTATCCTTCCTGTACTCTAATCGGAAGCTGATATTCCGTGAACTGTGACAAGAGAGACATCGCACATGCTAAGAAGAACCAAAATCGTCGCAACGCTGGGACCATCCACAGATACTGAGCAAGCCATAGAAGCGGTTATTGCTGCGGGCACCAATGTGGTCAGAATGAACTTTTCTCACGGCACGGCTGAAGATCATATTGAACGAGCCAGGAAAGTGCGCAAAGTCGCGCAAAAGCTGGGAAAATATGTGGCTATCCTGGGTGATCTGCAAGGACCTAAGATCCGCGTTGCCAAATTCAAAAACGGCGCTATCGAGTTGGCCGTAGATGACAGTTTTACCCTTGATGCCGATATGGACAGCAACAGCGGTGATCAGCACGCGGTAGGAATTGACTATAAAGCGCTTCCCGCGGATGTCAGTGCCGGGGATATTTTGTTGTTAGATGACGGTCGCATTCAACTGCAAGTCACCAGTGTCGATGGCAATCAGGTCAAAACCCGTGTCACCGTAGGCGGGAAACTGTCTAATAACAAAGGCATTAATCGTCTGGGTGGAGGTTTGTCTGCTGAGGCACTGACAGACAAAGACAAGCAGGACATAAAAACAGCCGCCGCGATGGAAGTCGATTATCTGGCCGTTTCCTTTCCTCGTAATGGTGATGATCTTCGTTATGCCAGACAGTTGGCAGAAGCAGCCGGGTGCAACGCCAAAATCTGCGCAAAAGTAGAGCGGGCCGAAGCAGTGGCCACCGATGAAGCCATGGACGATGTGATCTCTGCCAGTGACGCGGTCATGGTGGCACGCGGCGATTTGGGTGTGGAAATTGGTGATGCTGAGCTTGTTGGCGTGCAGAAAAAGCTCATTTCCCGTTCACGTCAGCTCAACAAAGTCGTCATTACCGCCACACAGATGATGGAGTCGATGATCTCCAGCCCGATGCCAACGCGGGCCGAAGTGATGGATGTGGCCAATGCGGTACTCGATGGTACCGATGCGGTGATGCTCTCTGCGGAAACCGCTGCAGGGCAATATCCCGTGGAAACAGTAAAAGCCATGGCCAGGGTATGCGAAGGGGCAGAAACCCATCCCAGTGTACAGATTTCTAAGCACCGCATGGACGAGCACTTTACCTCAATCAGCGAAACCACAGCGCTGTCAGCCGTTTATGCCGCCAATCACCTGTCCACCATCAAAGCCATTGTGGCACTAACAGAAAGTGGCGGTACTGCCAGACTGATGTCCCGTATTACCAGTTCACTGCCTATTTATGGCCTGTCCCGCCACCAAAGCTCGCTAAATGTAATGGCCTTATACCGTGGCGTTAAACCGGTCTATTTCGATTCCACCCAATGTCCCCCGGGCAGCCTGAAGCAAAGCGTCATTGACTGTTTATCTGATCTTGGCCTGGTGCAATCCGGTGACCAGTTTATCATGACCTATGGTGACGAAATGGAAACCGAAGGTGCAACCAATGGGTGTAAGATTGTTACGGTACCCTGAGTACAATCTTACGAGTCCGTACAATGTGTCTGAATATATGCCGGCATCTTATTTGCCGGCATCGGTCTGGCGTAAAGAAACCCCTGAGCTAAGTCACAGCCTAAGTTTTTGACCAGCTGATGTTGCTCATCCGTCTCAACGCCTTCGACCACAACGCTCAGCCCTAGCTGATGACCCACCGTAATCATGGCTTGCATGATGGCCATATCACCATCATTCTCCATAGCATGATGTAAAAACCCCCTGTCTATCTTCAGACTGCACACAGGCAATCTACGCAAATACACCAGTGAAGAATATCCGGTTCCGAAATCGTCGATGGAGATATGCACGCCAGATTGCTTTAGCTTTTCCAACTGGCCAATCTGTACTTCATCACCACCAATAACCTCATTCTCTGTCAGCTCCAGACCCAATTGATTCGGCTTTAGGTCATAATCATCAAGCGTTTTCAGGATGTGATCGGCAAGGTGGGGATTAATCAGCTGGCGGCCCGAGAGGTTAATATCAACCCGCGTGTTTGCAAGTGATGTCCCCTGCCAGGCTTTGAGCTGTTTACAGGCGGCTTCAAGTACCCAATCCCCAATCCGGTTGATCAGACCTGACTTTTCCGCAACAGGAATAAATACGGCTGGCGACACAGGCTCGGCCTGATCATTAAAGCAACGCAACAACGCTTCGCAGGACTGCATGGTGCCACTCATCAAATCGATTTGTGGCTGGTAATGCAAATGCAATTGGTCATTGGCGATAGCGCGACGTAACATCGCTGTGATGCCTTGATAGGCAACCAGGCGGTCATTGATATCTGAGGTATAAAAACAAACGCTGTTTTTGCCCTTTTCTTTTGCCTGATACATCGCAGCATCGGCATTTCCCATTAGCTCTGTAACATTGGTGCCGTCTTCGGGAAACAAACTGACGCCGAAACTTGCGGTAACCTGATAACAATCCCCGTCCAATTCAAATCCACCTTCCAGTGCATTGATCAGACGTTGGAGCAGCTCATGAATGCCCTCGACCCCATCGAATTCCGGCAGTAACAGGACAAATTCATCGCCACCAAAGCGAGTCAGTAAATCACAATCACGAATCTCAGCCCTCATCGCCTCAGCAACGGCTTTTAACAGCTGATCACCAAAATGGTGACCCAGAGTGTCGTTAATCAGCTTAAAGTTATCCAGATCAATAAACACCACGGCCAGCTCTCGCTTAAAGCGTCTGCATTCGGCCAGCCTTGAAGCCAACTCTGCTTCCATCATACGACGATTGGGTAACTGGGTAAGGTCGTCGAAACTGGCCATTTTGCGCAGCGCTTCGCGCGCCTTTTTCTGCTCTTGTAAGCTGATATCAATACAAAACATTTCACAGTCACCACTTTCCTGCTTAATCATCACGTGACTGGAATAAACCGGTACCAGGTGGCCGTCTTTATGTTGTAACTCAATTTCTTCTGCAGGAATACTGATGCCTTTGTCCACCCAGTTAAAATGGGCTCTGATGACATCCTGGCGCATAAAATCAGGAATAATTAGATCTTCAAGCAGCTTACCTTGGGCTTCTTCGCGAGTGTAACCATAGAGTCTGCGGCTGGCTTCATTCCAATAGATAACCTGTCGTTTTTTATTGTACCCCTGTACCGCGACCATAGGCAGGCTTTCTATAAGCTCATAGAATTTTTGCTCGCTACGCATCACCGCAAATTGCAACGGATTCGTCGTTTTCGGGGACAAGTGGGACATTATAAGGCTCTGCTTTTCTGTCACAGTCTGTACCTCCCTATACGCTTACAGAAGATCAATGGGTCACGACACTATGACAATGACTCATTAATCAGCTTAACAGTCAAACTCCATTTTAGATAACTTTTTGATAAAAATAGAAATAGAGCAAACCAAGAAGAGGTGCACTGAAGTCAATGCAATATAATCAGAGAATCAGAAAATAAAAAAGCCTGTTCATTTCTGAACAGGCTTTTCAATATGGCGTCCCCTAGGGGATTCGAACCCCTGTTACCGCCGTGAAAGGGCGGTGTCCTAGGCCTCTAGACGAAGGGGACAAGGACTGTCATATTTTGCCAAAGCAAAATATTAAATCTTGGTGGAGCTAGGCGGGATCGAACCGCCGACCTCTTGCATGCCATGCAAGCGCTCTCCCAGCTGAGCTATAGCCCCGATATTACACGACTGACGGGGCTGGCCCCGAGTGAGCAACCTAAATCGATACTCACACTCAGCTCTGGAATATGGCGTCCCCTAGGGGATTCGAACCCCTGTTACCGCCGTGAAAGGGCGGTGTCCTAGGCCTCTAGACGAAGGGGACAAGGACTTTCAACGTTATTTTACAACGTGCTTGTGAACAACAAGCCTCGTTGGCAGACAACCCAGGGCTGGCTTTTGAACCGCACCCGAATTAGTCAGTCTGCAATATGGCGTCCCCTAGGGGATTCGAACCCCTGTTACCGCCGTGAAAGGGCGGTGTCCTAGGCCTCTAGACGAAGGGGACAAGGACTGTCATATTCTGCCAGAGCAAAATATTAAATCTTGGTGGAGCTAGGCGGGATCGAACCGCCGACCTCTTGCATGCCATGCAAGCGCTCTCCCAGCTGAGCTATAGCCCCGACATTGCCGTTGTGTGACAGCGGGGCGCATTCTAGGCACCCCCCCTTTTTATGTCAACGCTTTTTTTAAGAATTTTCTCTGTTTGCTATATAATTGAGCGCTTTGTCTAAACGCTGTTCAACTTGCTCAATAGTCAACAAATTCAAGGTGATATCTAAAGAAGGTGAGTTACCAGAACCGGTGACCGCCACCCTCAATGGCATACCTACTTTGCCCATCCCGACGCCGAGTTCTTCAGCCGTTTCATTGATGGCCTGATGCAACATCTCTGGTGACCATGTCTCAATGGATAGCAGCTTGGTTTTTACCGTTTCCAGAGCTTCTCTTGCCACCGGACGCAAGTGTTTTTTAGCCGCCTTGTCATCAAACGCTTCAAAGTCCTCATAGAAATAGCGACTCACCTCAGCCAATTCTTTGAGGGTTTTAATACGATCCGCTTGAATCGCTATCACCTTTTCCAGTGCCGGCCCCGTGCTGGTATCAATGCCCTGTTGCTGGAAATGCCACTGTGCATGCTTGGCCACCTCTGTTGCAGGCAGTGACTTTATATAATGCTGATTAAGCCAGATGAGCTTTTCGGTATTAAAGGCCGACGCCGATTGACCAATATCATCCAGACTGAAATGTTCAATCATTTCTTCAACACTAAAGATTTCCTGATCACCGTGTGACCAACCCAGCCTCACCAGATAGTTGAGCAGCGCCTGGGGCAAAAAGCCGTCATCACGGTATTGCATCACACCGACAGCACCATGACGTTTTGACAGCTTCTTACCATCGTCCCCTAAAATCATCGACACATGGGCATATTCAGGAATAGGAGCGTCCAGAGCCTTAAGAATATTTATTTGTCTGGGGGTATTATTGATGTGATCTTCACCACGTACTACATGGGATATCCCCATATCCCAATCATCCACCACAACGCAAAAGTTATAGGTGGGTGTACCATCGGTACGCTGTATGATGAGATCATCCAGCTCATTGTTACTGATTTCGATGCGGCCGCGGATATGATCTTCAATCACCACACTCCCCTGCTGCGGATTTTTAAAGCGAATAACATAGTCACCCGCCTGCTCCGCAGCATCACGACACTTACCATCGTACTTAGGCTTCAGTCCTTGCTCCATCTGAGCTTCACGAAGTTTTTCCAGTCGCTCCTTGGAGCAATAGCATTTGTACGCTTTACCTTCGTCCAGTAACTTCTGGATGACTTCCTTGTAACGGTCAAAACGCTTGGTTTGATAATAAGGCCCCTCGTCCCAACACAAACCCAGCCATTCCATTCCCTCGAGGATGGCATCAATGGCAGCCTGAGTAGAACGCTCTATATCTGTGTCTTCAATTCTCAGAACGAATTTTCCGCCCTGGCTTTTTGCATAAAGCCATGAATAGAGTGCTGTTCTTGCACCGCCTACATGAAGATAGCCGGTTGGGCTGGGTGCGAAACGGGTAACCACTGTCATTGTTTGTTCATTCCTGATTAATAATATTTGTTGTACTGCTGACGCATTTTACCAGCCTTACCCGCCGCAATACAGGACAACAAGAGCATGCTTTTTAGTCGCCTTGTGTGCTTTTTACCCACTTGGTCGTTATTTTTAAAAATAGAGTTGACAGCTTTCACTGCCTCCCTATAATACGCCTCCACTTGCCGAGGATAACAACGCAAGATAACGCTACGGACGGATGGTTAGCTCAGCTGGGAGAGCACCGCCCTTACAAGGCGGGGGTCACTGGTTCGAACCCAGTACCATCCACCAATCTCCGGGCTTGTTGTGATACAAAAAGTGAATATTGCCTACAATGGTCACTTTCATTACAACAAAGGCTACTGACGACAAAACAGTAGCATCCCGTAAGTGCCGTAATGTTAAAAACGATTCTTTCCCTGGATGGTTAGCTCAGCTGGGAGAGCACCGCCCTTACAAGGCGGGGGTCACTGGTTCGAACCCAGTACCATCCACCACTTCCTGTATATTACCTAATTAGACTCGATGCGTTCTTCGGTGCCGGCACCGCCCGTTCTCTTTAGTTACACCGTGCATAAACTCCATACAGGGTCATACGCTCTTTTCATTGCCGACTAAATACCGGTTTTCACACAGCTCAGAATCCCCATGTAATGCCGACTTCAACCATTCATCTACCCTGAAAAACAGCTAATTCGCGGCTAATTTCGTCTTTTTCCTTATTTCCCCGGCGCAATCTACGATAAACTAGCTAAAGCATTGTGATTTTTAGACGAGTTATGGACGCGAAACTGGCTTCATCATGTAAGGTATTGATCGTTGATGATCAGGCTCTGGCACAGGGATATATGAAATATGCACTGGATGAGCTGGGTCTGCGAAACGTGATTTATGCCGATAAAGCCACCAGTGCCCTTAAATATGTTGAAGAAGACCACTTTGATCTGATTATCTGCTCTTACAACCTGAAAAAAGATCAGGATGGCTACTACCTCTACGACCAGTTAAAAAGCACCAATGCCCTCCCCTTAAGCACAGCATTTGTATTTATCAGTGCCGATACCAGCTCTGAATTAGTCCACAGCATTATCGAATTGCAGCCTGATGACTTTCTCGCCAAACCATTCAGCGTCAAAGACCTCGATAAACGCCTGAGTCGGGTACTCAAGCGTAAGCGTGCTTTGCGTAAGGTCTATCAGTTGATGGAAAAAGATGAGCTGAATCAGGCACTGGATGAAGTCGAAGAATTTCTGATGACGCCCGCCAATGCAGAGTTTTTCCCACTGGCATTAAAAACTAAAGGCGAGCTGTTACTCGCCTGTGGCATGAATGAGCAAGCCAGAGAATTTTATCGAGCCATCATCAACGTGCAACCCTTTACCTGGGCGCAGTTGGGCCTGGTGAATGCCTTGATCAAGCTTGATGAAGATGACGAGGCAGAGAAATTGATTCTACAACTGGCCTTCAAGCCCGATTCTCAGCTAATGGCTTATGATCTCCTCTACGGTCTTAACGTGAAACAAGAAGACTTCGAGTCGGCCCTGGAGACGGTGCTGATGGCTGCTGAGATTTCACCGCGAAATTTGCGTCGTCACAATGCTGCCATTGCACTATCGCGGCTGACTCATGATTACGAAATCCAGTTTGAAGCCGCCAAGCGTATCGTCAAGTTTGCCAAGCACTCCATTCATGATAAACCGCAGAATTATATCAATGTGGCCAGGGCCGGCATTGATTACGCCATGACCGCCGACGACAAAGACACCGCCAACCTGTTAAAGCAAGCTAACGATTACATTCGCCAGTTCAAAGTGGCCTTCCCAAAGGCCGAGTTACAAGAACAGATGAAAGTGATCAACGCCAGGCTGCTCTATATTCAGGATGAGAAAGAAAAAGCACGGGCCTTAGTCGAACAACTCAGTTCAGACTCCCTTGAAACCGATGACTTTGAAGATCTGTTGGATAAAGCCAAAGTCTTTCACGCACTGGGTATGCATGAAAAAAGCCTGCAGGTACTGGATGAGATAGAGCAGCGGTGTCAGCGTCACCCTGAGCAAGGCGAACTTTTCCTGCGTTACATAAAGCAAGAGAAGAAAGAAAAAGCCACGATTAAACAAACTCCCAAAGAACTCAACAACAGCGCCGTGGAATACTATCAGACGGGTGAACTCGATAATGCCATGCGCAGCTTCCGCCAGGCCTACACACTGATGCCAAAGAATGCGTCCATTGCACTGAATCTACTGCAGGCCATTGTCATGAAAGCCAAAGAGCAGGGCATTTCCGAAAGTGCCAATACCGTCGTCAAACGCTGTATCAGCACCATCGAGAATGGCGCCCTTAACGAAGAGCAGGAACAACGTTACCTCAGGGTAAAGTCGTTTTTGCAGGAAGTGGTGTAGTGCCCCAGCCAATCAGCGGTTTGTATGCGTCGTAACAAATTCCCCGTCGATCCTGATCAACCCGTTCCCTGGTCCGTTATCTGGCAATTATTGCCCTATCTTCGCGAATTCAAAGGCCGAATTGCCCTCGCCCTGTTGTGTCTGGTCGGGGCAAAACTGGCCAGTGTCGGTATGCCATTCGTGCTCAAACATGTGGTCGATGACCTTAACCTGGAGCGTACCGCAGACGCCATTCTGGCCGTGCCGTTAATGCTGATCCTGGCCTATGGCCTGCTACGGTTGTTCAATGTGTTGTTTGGTGAAATTCGCGACACCCTGTTTGGCCGCGTCACAGAGCGGGCCATGCGCAGGATTGGCCTGCAGGTATTCCAGCATTTGCATCGGCTTGATCTCGACTTCCACCTCAACCGCCAGACCGGCGGACTCTCCCGTGACATTGAACGTGGCACCACGGGCATCGGCTTTTTGATGCGTTTTATGGTGTTTAACATTGTGCCCACGTTGCTGGAAATAGGCATGGTAGTGGGCCTGCTGTTTTATCATTATGGCGTCAGTTTCGCGGTGATCATCCTAAGCGCGGTCATTTTCTATGTCGGTTTTTCGGTAAAAGCCACACACTGGCGTACTCAATATGTCCGCGAAGTCAATCAGGCTGACTCATCCACCAATTCCCGAGCCATTGACAGCTTACTCAACTATGAAACCGTTAAATACTTCAATAATGAGGCGTACGAAGCCCGGCGTTATGATCAGGACTTAGCCGGGTGGGAGCAGGCCAGACGCAAGAATCGCCTGTCGTTATTCGTGTTAAACGGTGGTCAGGCTTTTGTCATCGCCAGTGCCATGACCGCCATGATGTTAATGGCAGCAAACGGCGTGGCCAATGGCACCATGACAATCGGTGACTTCGTACTCATTAACGCCTTCACTATGCAGATTTTTATGCCCCTTAACTTTCTCGGCTTTGTGTATCGTGAAATTCGGGGGGCACTGGCCAATATCGAAAACCTGTTTAAGCTGATGGACAAACACCCTGGCATTGATGATGTTGAAAATGCCCCAAAACTCAAGGTTACAGATGCCGAAATTCGCTTTGAGCATGTGCACTTTGGCTACCGTTCTGATCGCACCATTCTTAAAGATATCAGCTTTACCGTTCGCTCAGGACAGAAAGTCGCCATTGTAGGGGAATCCGGCGCCGGCAAGTCCACCCTGATAAAATTGCTGTTTCGCTTCTACGATCCCAACGAAGGGCAGATACGCATCGACAATCAAAATATCAAAATGGTGTCACAACATTCGCTCAGGCAGGCCATTGGTATCGTCCCTCAGGACACCGTGCTGTTTAATGACAGCATTTTCGAAAATATACGTTACGCGCGGCCCGATGCCAGTGAACAGGAGGTGCTTGAGGCGATTAACATGGCACACCTGGATCATTTTATTGCCTCTTTACCCGAAGGACATCAGACCCTGGTTGGTGAGCGCGGCCTGAAACTCTCTGGCGGAGAGAAGCAGCGTGTTGCCATTGCCCGGGTAATCCTAAAACGCCCACCCATATTGTTGTTTGACGAAGCCACCTCCTCTCTCGACAGTCAGTCAGAACGTGCCATTCTCGATGCTTTTAAAGCTGTATCCAGCGGCCATACCAGTCTGGTGATCGCGCACCGGTTATCCACCGTAATAGATGCAGACAATATTCTGGTGATGAGCGATGGCAAAATAGTGGAGCAAGGAGATCATCAGTCACTGCTTATGCAAAATGGCTACTACGCCCGCTTATGGCATGCTCAGCAGCATCAGCGACAGCAGCGCAACGAGAGTGAGGAGCAGCCATGATGCAAAGCCGTGACCTGCTTGATGCCATAAATCAGACCATGCCCTTTGGCAAATATGCGGGCCGTAAACTGCTTGAGTTGCCGGAGCCCTATCTGGTCTGGTTTGCCAGTAAAGGCTTTCCTGAGGGAAGACTAGGAGAACAGCTGGCGCTCATCCATGAGGTTAAAGTTAATGGTCTGGAGACCATGCTTCGTCCTCTGCTCCGATAAACCATAAACTCTGACGTCACAAGTGTTTTATCATGCCAAGCCATTCACGAAGACCCTATCAGATTCGTAAAAGCGGTATTAAAGACAAGAATATCGATCGCCAGATTCTTGTTTTGCACAAGGCCATGCTGGATAAGCTGGTCAAGCAACCTGCATTACTTGAGCAGGTCATCTCGACGCTGGAACAACGCAAACAATCCGGCCGACTGCGACATGGTGCCTATCTGACCTGGTATTGCGCATTGGAGCAGATTGATCGTGATCCTGCTCTTATGTATCGCACCTTGCTCGAAGACAGTCCGCGCATGCGAAAGCTCAGACGCAGCACACCACTGGTAGGGATCCTTAACGAGACAGAAAGACAGCAGGCACTGGCGGAAAGTGCCTGCGGCATCCTGGATATCGACGCGCTGCTCAGTTAACTCGCTCAGGCACTGACGCTTAACCCCCGGACAAGGGCCCGGCGATAGGACAGCCATGCTGGAATCAGGGCCAATACGGCGGCCAGTAACACGATTAACCCCAGATACCCAAGCGTAGAAAGGGAAAACGGTAAGGCACTGATAAACAACCCATACTGACTGACAAGCCAACCATCCAGACCGACCAGCACGGCCGCCAACACAAGGTATCCCAGCACGGCCCCGGACAGGGCAATCAAGATCGCCTCAAGCTCAATGATCAGCACCACAAAACTGGCGTGAGCCCCAATAGCGCGCAACACCGCAATCTCTCTTTCCCGCTCACGCATTGAAGCCAACAGCATCGTCGTCATCCCCAACATGCTGGCAATCAGCACCAGCAGGGCAATCAACGCTAACGCCCGCTCGACCATCCCCATCATCTGCCACAACTGCGATAATGCCACTCCGGGAATGATTCCCAGCAGCGCTTCCTGCTCGTACTGGTTCACTTTACGCTGAAACGTCAGCACACCAATCCGTGACGTTAATCCTACCAGTACCGCACTGACAGATTCCGGTTCCAGCTCTTCATGCTCACCAGAGTGGTTCGTCTGAGACGGTGCAGTGTCATGCTGATCGTGGTCGTGATCATGGTCATGAGACGGTCCATGATCATGTTGATGTTCCTCAGGTGCCGGTTTAGATGACAACCCACGCGTTAAGGACGGCCTCGCTGGCTGTTGATGTATCGCTTCAATAGCGCCCAGTGACACATGCACAGTCTGATCAACTGGCGTGCCGGTCGCCGCAAGAATGCCGGAGACAGTGAACGGATGCGCATCATGATGGGTAAAACTGACATCACCGGTGCCATGAGAAATAACAATTTCGTCACCCACCTTATAGCCAAGTCGTGCGGCTACCTCAGCCCCTACCACCGCCTGCATTGTCGTTTCAAACACGCCACCACGTTGAAGTTTAAGCGGCTGTGACTGACCATATTTAAAATGCTCAAAATACTCAGCGGTGGTGCCCATTACCCGGTATCCCTTGTGAGAATCCCCCAGAGAAATCGGCACTGTCCATGCTACTTCAGGAGAAGTTTTCAATTGCTGATAACTGCTCCAGGAAATATTGTTGGTCGGATTGCCAATACGAAACACGGAATACAGCAATAGATTGGTGGGACCTGTTCTGGCGCCTACGATCAAATCGACACCGGATACTGTGCGGCTAAAGCTGGTTTTCATCTCATTTTTAAGGTGGTCCACACCCAGAATAATAAAGGTGCTGACAGCAATAGAGATAACCGTCAGCAGCACCGTCAACCTGCGACTGAATAAACTGGCCTTTGCGAGACTGATTAACATGTTGCCACCTCGTCATGTTGACTCAGTTGCAACAAGCTTTGCTGTTGGTCAAAGTGCCCTGCCAGGGTTTTGTCATGACTGACAAACACCACTGTGGCCTGATTTTTTTCACAACACTGCAATAACAAATCAACGAATTGATCGCGCAGTTCAGTGTCCAGTGCAGAGGTTGGCTCATCGGCAATAATAATTTCCGGGTGATTGAGCAGTGCCCTGGCAACCGCAACGCGTTGTTGCTGCCCCACACTTAACTCGCCTGCGGGTCGCGCCAGCACCGCTGAATCCAGCTCAAGCTGTGCGGTAATCTGCTCAAGGTGCCCTGCCCCCGGAGCGCTGCCACCGAAGTAGGCGGCCAGCAAGATATTCTGTCGGACGGACAAGTAAGGCAACAGGTTAAACTGCTGAAAAATCACCCCGATATGTCGCGCACGAAAGCGATCCCGCGCTCCCGGCTTAAGACAGGTCAGATCTTCAGATAACACCCTGACGTGACCTCGCTGAGGCACCAGAATGCCACACAGCAGATTCAATAAGGTGGATTTACCACTGCCGGATGGTCCATATAAGAAAACTTTCTCCCCTTTATTAACCTGCCAGTGATGAATATTCAGAACCGGTTGTTGTTGCCAGGCAAACTGTACCTTGTCGAGTTGGATTACCGCTGTCATTGCATCTCGCTACCCGTTAATTTGTTATAATATAACCTTAATACCCAGCCAAAGGTCAATACAGAACAGCAAACACGGCGCATTATCATCAAAAACAAAAAAAGGGGAGGACAGAAGCATGTTAGCGGGGAGAGGAAAAACGTTGCGTTGGCTGAAAAAACAAAAAGCCGCTGAAATCAGCGGCTTTTTTCGTATTCGTCATTTGGCTTGTAAACAAGCCTGTCAGAATTTACTGGGGTACTACGTTAACGGCCTGAGGACCTTTTTGACCTTGTTCTACTTCAAAAGAAACAGATTGGCCTTCTACCAGAGTTTTGAATCCTTCACCAGAGATAGCGCGGAAGTGTACAAACACGTCCTTGCTGCTGTCAGCAGGAGTAATGAAACCAAAACCTTTATCTTCGTTAAACCACTTAACGGTACCAGTTGTTTTTGACATTTAAGTCTCCAAAAAACATATATATATAACTAACGCTCACCACGTAATGTGATGAGTAATAATGCCTGCGAATCGGATTAATTATTTGGGCAACACGCAAAGACTTAATGACAAAAACGTTTGAGGTAAATGTAGCAATAGATCTTAAAGCATAACTATGTTGTAAATAACAGGTCTGACGCTGCAGGCCGGGATATACAATAACAGCTTTTCCCCCGTTGTACAGCTTTAAATAGCAATTCCACTAAATACTTCGGGGCTTAATCAGACTTTGCAGCGCCCCCTGAAGGCTGTCAACATCACAGGCGTGTTCACTGATGCATTCGACACGACTATCAAGCCCTTCAGAAAGCGCATTTGTACTGAGCACACCATCGGCCTGATTAAACACATACCAGCCCTTATCTGTCAGCAAAATCGCTTTGACACGCTGTACATCTAATCCCATAAAAAACGACATCACGCCGTTAAAATCAAAGCAGCTACCAAGGGAAAATATCCAACCAAAAGTGTAAAAACCATCACTTTGGCGCTGACGACAAATGACCCCCTGGGCTGGCGCCTGAAGTGTCTCCAGTAGTGCTTGTGCTGGCTCTGCGTCTGCTGGAGCAGTTTCGAACAGCCGTTGCTGAAACTGTGCTTTAGGCACTAACCAGTCGAGTTTTACCTCTCCCTGCACCACCCGGTTAATTTCCCCCTGATAGCCCAGTTCCTGAGCGAGCTGTGCCAAAGAGGCAAAATCGCCCTCTGTACAAACATCCGCTTTATTGGCAACTAAGCAGTCAGCGACCTCAATCTGCTGGCGAAAAATGGGATGTTCGGTATAACGTGAATCTGATACTTTTCGCGCATCAACCAGCGTCAGTGTCTGGCGCAGTTCCAGAACGCCTCGATAATGCGCTGCACTTAAGCTTTGTAAAATCTCCAGCGGATGGCCGAGTCCGGTGGGCTCAATGAGCAGCCGATCAGGCTGACTTTGTGCCAGCAACAGATTGAGTGCAATTTGCATTGGCAAACCGGACGTGCAGCACATGCAGCCCCCGGGCACTTCCTTGATATATAACTGCTTGTTGTCACCACTCTCTCTGAGCAGACTGCCATCGATACCCACCTCACCGAATTCATTCACCAGCACCGCCCAGGTTTCACCCTCGGGTTTCGTAGTCAGTAAATGACGTATTGCCGTTGACTTCCCCACTCCCAAAAAGCCGGTAATAATATTCGTGGGTACGGCCTTCTGTATAATTTTCATCATTGTCCCTGTTAACTGCCTACCCGACCGCCGCCGTCTTTTGTTATCACCACCACAGAGGGCCTTGGTGGCATATTGGGGTCATAATCGGGCCAGCGGGTGGTCGGTTTCTCAAAACTGCTTTTGTCTCCGGGATGCTGCACCGAACAAAATAAATTCTCAGAGTCAGGGGTAAAAAAGGGCCCGCACAATTCTGCACCTACCGGTGTGCGTAAAAAGCGCTTGGTCAGTGCCCGGCGCTCCCCCTCTACCTCACAAGCCCAGATGCCATCGGCTACCTGGTGCTGCTCTGCACCGTCTGTGGCTATCCACAGATTTCCCAGCTTATCAAACGCACAGTTATCCGGGTTGGCCAGCCAGCCATTTTCACTGATATCCGGGTGGTACTGGGTACCCGGTGCACCTTTGCGACCCGCAATCAAAAACATCTCCCAGCTAAACCGCTCGGCACTATGATCGCCATCCGGGGGGATAAGCTCCAGAATCTGACCATCGCGGTTCTTCGCCCGGGGGTTGGGTCCGTCTGTCTGCGCCGCGGTACGCCGACTGTTATTGGTTAACATGACATAAACCTGTCCATTGGCCGGATTTACTTCCACATCCTCTGGCCTGTCCATGGGCGTGGCGGCTAATAAATCCGCTGCTTTTCGACAATCCAGCAACACATCGCCCTGACTGTTAAAGCCATTTTCAGTAGTCAGCGGGCCTTGTCCAAAGACCATGGGCAGCCAGGTTAGCGTGCCGTCATCTGAAAAGCGCGCACAATAAAGGGTGCCATCATCCAGCAGATCCATGTTGGCCCGGCGATTATCCTGCTGATACTTACCCTTGCTGATAAATTTATACAGATATTCAAACTGTTCATCATCACCACTGTACGCCACAACATGGCCGTCATGATTGATGAATACGTATGCTCCCTCGTGTTTATAGCGGCCCAGTACCGTGCGCTTCTTTGGCACAGATTGAGGGTCAAACGGGTCAATTTCCACTACCCAGCCCACATGCAATGGCTCTGCGGGTGTCTGGCGCATATCCCAGCGTTCAAAATGCCGTGACCAACTGCCTCGATGCTCAGTTTTCATGCCAAAGCGCTGGTAATTTTCCTGCTCGCCTGAATCGGTGAAATCTCCTGCAAAGTAAAAATCCACGTTTTCTTCGCCGGTCAGGATTGTGCCCCAGGGCGTAACACCGCCGGCACAGTTGCCATAGGTACCCAATGTGCGCACCCCATCTGGGCTGTCGGAAGTAATAAGACGGGAACTACCGGCAGCGGGGCCGGTCATCTGCATTTCGGTTAAAGGTGTAATACGACGGTTATATGCCGAATCGAGCACGGGCTGCCACTGACCATCGGCCTTTTTGCGAATTTCCACCACACTCAGGCCATGGGCCATCATGTCATTCAGGCTTTTTTCTTTATCCAGTTGATGGCGCCCCGGTGACCCGGGGTACATCATACTCGGACGGGTGTACTCATGATTAACCACCAACAGTCCCTGATCGGAATGATCACTTCCTAGTGGCAACGGCACAAACCCAATAAAGTCATTGTTATAGCCAAATTGTTTGCTCTGACGATCAGGGGTTTGTGCATAAGGGTCAAATTCTGGTACATCACTGAAAAGTGGATCACCCCAGCTTAGCAGTACCTGCGCGTTGTAACCCTGGGCCACAGCCAGGTGCGGATCCAAACCGTGGGGCAATTCCTTAAATGTTAATGAGCCTGCGGCGACATCATTCTTGCCAGCGACATTATTACCGCCTGGTATTCCACACCCGGCCAGCATTAACGCAGAGCCGCCAAGTCCCAGGCCTTTGAGCGCCTGTCGCCTGGAGATTCTGGCGGCAAGAATATCGGCAAAAATCAATGCAGTATTCTTCTGTTTAGGCTGTTTTTCTGACATGCAAATTCTCTATTTATAAAATGGTACCTGGCTTACACCAATCTCAGTCTGAGGTCAGATAGTGACACCACCGTGACAGGCATAAAGTCTGCTGAGCTTATCTGACCTGCACCCAGTCGCATTGGTTTGGTATTAACGTATCCCTGACGCATCAATGCCAGCCCAGCCCTGCCGCAATCGCACAAAACAGCACCACCAGATAGGGCGGCACTTTCCAGAACATCAACATGACAAACGCCAGCAATGCCAGAGAAAAATCCAGCGCCGTGAGTATTCCGCTTTGCCAGACTGGCTGATAAAAGGCCGCCAGCAGAATGCCAACCACGGCCGCATTAATCCCCTTAAGCGCCTGCTGTACCGCAGAAAAGTGGCTAAGCGCTGACCAGAAAGGTAACGCCCCAAACACTAATAAAAATGCAGGAACAAATATGGCGATCAGTGCCACCGATGCGCCGACCAGGCCGGAAACCGGTCCATCAGAGGCACCACCGAGAAAGGCCGCAAAGGTAAATAATGGTCCGGGTACGGCTTGTGCAGCGCCATATCCGGCCAGAAAAGTGTCATTGCTGACCATACCTGTTGGTACCACTTCGGCCTGTAACAGTGGCAACACCACATGCCCTCCACCGAAGACCAGCGCCCCGGCGCGGTAAAAGCGATCGATCAACTCCAGTATTGGGGAGCTGGTACTTGTTGCCAACAGCGGCAGCAATCCCAAGAGCAAAAAGAACATCAGCAAAAAGATGCCACCGGCCCGTTTACTCAGTGGCACGGTCAGAACATCATGTTGCTGATGATGACTGGCACCCCCCAATAACCACCATCCTGCCAGCCCGCCAATGGCAATGAGTATCATCTGAGCCCCCACACCCGGTGCTATCAGTAACACCACCGCCGATAGCACGGCGATGCTGATACGGGGTCGATCCGGACACAGATTACGGCTCATACCCCAAAGCGCCTGTGCGACCACCGCCACGGCCACCACTTTGAGACCATGCAGCCAGTCGCTGCCAAGGTATTGCGTGATCTGTCCTGAATAAAGCGCAAAAAGCAACATCAATACAGCGGATGGCAGGGTAAAACCCAGCCAGCATGCGAGGGCTCCGCGTATGCCTCCCCACTGCAGCCCCAAACCTATCCCCACCTGACTGCTGGCAGGACCGGGCATAAACTGACACAGGGCGACTAGCTCTGCATAGGCCTGCTCACTCAGCCACTTTCGCTTCTCAACAAATTCGTGCCGAAAGTAGCCCAGGTGTGCCACCGGGCCACCAAAGCTGGTCAGTCCCAGACGCAAAAAAACGCCCAGCAATGTAAAAAAGCCAACCTTTACCTGTCGTTCAGACACGTCCAATCCTATATCTTGTTAAGATCTGCTGATGAATAGACTAAGGCAGTCTTCTGAGGAAAGGCAAGGGACAAAAAAGGTGGCCTGGGCCACCTTTTATAACGTTACACATTTAACCGCTACACTACCGGCTTATGTGTCGCCCGGAAAACGCTTCGTCATCCCTATGCAGCGTCTTTTCAGGCTTAAAAATAACCCCGTACGCCCACAGCCAATGACCTGCCAGGTAAGGGGGCAATATCTTTTAAGAAGGACGTGTGCACGCGCGCCTCTTCGTCGGTAAGGTTGCTACCTTTAAGATAAAATGCCAGCTCATTCCCACCAACAGGCACATGGTAGGTGACATTTGCATCCAGCAGCGTATAACCGCTTGTTTCGCTCTCCAGTTCAGCGGTCTTATCCTGCTTGAAATAGCGTGTCAGACCAATATCCGCACTCACCTGTTCATATTCATAATTCAGCCTGGCGGCCAGTCGTAAAGGTGGAATTCGCGGCAGGTCTCCTCCCTGCTTCAGGCGCGCACGAATATAATCGCCCTGCACCACCAGTTTAAGCGGTGCACTGATTTGCCAGTTAACCTGCGCTTCAAATCCGTGTAAGACAACGTCTTCCTGTGCGAATAAATAGACCGGCAACTCGTCGGCATGCAGCTCCTCTTCAGCGCCATGCTCTTCTTCCTCATGAGCGTGCTCTTCCTCTTCGTGCTCATGTCCGTCACCGGCAAACAGCCCCGTGGCCTGCTGGTAATAAAAGTCATCGGCCTGGTTATAAAACGCATTTAAGACAAAGCCTAAATCACCACTGACCTTGCGCAAACTGATATCCAGGTTGGTGGATGTTTCAAGCTCCACATCGTTGTCACTGACACTGAGAAAACGTTCACCCTCTTCTTCCACTAATTCGAAAATCGCACCCACTTCAAAGCTATTGGTGCCAATATGAGGACCAAACGAGAATAATTCCGCTGCCGATGGCGCCCGTTGAGAACGGGATAAGGACACTGCCATGTTATAACCCGGATGAAAATCCCAGACTAACCCTGCCGACAAACTATAGGGGGTGAAATCCTTCGATGAGGTAAAGAATTCTGCGACTTCATCGCCGTGCTCGTCCTCATGACCCGGTTCATCTTCATGAACCTCATCATCATGATGCACCTCATCGCCGTGCACAGCAGACTCAGGGAAACGCACCTGGTCTGCATTGATTTCAACGTGCTCAATTCTGGCACCTAGCTGTACCAGCACATCACCGAAATGCCGTTCTTCCATCCATCCAAGTGCTAACATTTCGGTGTCAGAGGGCGGAGAGAATGCCTCATCGCCCTGCGCCTCAAAGTCACTTTGCTTATAATGCAGACTCAGGCCACCACGCCAGTTGTGATAATGCTTATGCAGCAGCTCAATTCTGGCCTCTTTACTGGTGTTTTTGAATAAGGTCCCTATCTGACCATCTTCTACTTCTGCGTGTTGATAGTCGGTGTAGGCAAACTTACTGTTGATGCCACTGATAAAAGCATGATCGAAGCTCAGCTCACTGAGAATCTGTACTCTATCCTGCTTCATATCGGCATACACTGACTCCTCCATCTCGTCAGTATGGCCATGTTCGTCTTCATGATCTTCTTCATGTCCGTGCTCTTCACCGTGAGCATGGCCGGGAATACCGTACTCACGCTCGAGACGACCGTACGAGAAACCCACAAAACCATTGTCTAACAGGTAGCTGCTACCTAAGGTGAACCCCTTGGATTCTGATGCCGTATTCTCTACCGTGCCATAGCCACCTTCTTCGTCATGATGCTCGTGCTCATCATGTTCTGATTCGGTTTCTGCGTGTCCGGGGATGCGGTAATCATCGTTTTCACGCCAGAAGCCATCCACATACACCCCCACATTGTCGGTGCCGGTATTCAGTGATGCTGACATCAGCTTCTGATTATTGACAGAATCTCGTTCCAGAGTTGCTTCGCCGCGGGTCAGGGTATCTTTAGGTACGCGGTTATCCACCACATTCACCACACCACCGATAGCGCCACTGCCATAGAACAGCGTTGATGGACCACGCAGTACTTCAATCTGTGTCGCCGTGCTGGCTTCAGCAGCTGTGACATGATCCGGACCCACTCTGGAGGCATCTCCTGCCCCCAGACCGTTTTGCGTAATCATAACTCTGGGACCGTCCAGTCCACGAATGATGGGGCTGCTGGCCACTGACGCATAAAAGTTGCTGTGCACGCCGACTTCATTTTTCAGCGTATCTCCCAGTGTGGCCGCCTGACGCATTCTCAGGTTATCTCCGGCGAGCACACTAACAGGTATGGAAGATTCCAGTGCCGATGAATGAAAAGGGGTGGCGGTCACATCCACCACTTCCATACTGGTATTGATCATCGTCAGATTGAGGTTGCTCAGTCCCGTTTCAGGTACCTCTACATCCGTATTTAAGTGTGCGAAACGGGGGGCTGACAGATGCAACTCGAGTGTACCGCTGCGCACCTTATCAAACTGGAAGCGCCCCTGGTTATCGGTGGTTTGCGTCAGGTTAGTGCCCATAATCTGCACTTTGGCCCCCACTACCGGTAAGCCATCGGCATCACTAATTTTCCCCGCCAGAGTCTGTGCCAATGCATAAGGCGTTAACAGCGTACCCAGGGTGGCCGCCAATACGGTTAGCTTTTTCATCGCGCTCCCAACAATGTTATATCGTAACGATTAAAGTTTTCCTTTGTTACCAACGTGGCGCAGGCGTGCCAGTCAGGCATAAGGAAAGGGTTTAGAATGCGATGATGTTATATTATAACATTCCGGTAATTCAACCGTTTTTTGCCAAATCTGATAAAAAGTCGAAATACGGGGATGGATGACTCAAAACGAATGGATATGAGTAAAAATGAGCTGCGTGAATATCAGCGCATTAACAAAAAAACGGCGCTCACTGGCGCCGTTTTGTCATTAACTCCGAGACGAAATCAGACGTATTTCACATCAATAATCTCAAATTCCACCATACCGGCCGGGGTTTTAATTGGCACCACATCGTCAAGTTCTTTACCAATTAAGCCCCGTGCGATGGGCGAGTTCACTGAAATCATATTCTGCTTCAGGTCAGCCTCATCATCGCCAACGATCCGATAAGTGGTTTCTTCATCTGTATCCACATTCAACAGCGTGACTGTGGTTCCGAAGATCACCTTACCGGTATTAGGCAATTTCGTGACATCAATGATCTGCGCATTGGACAGCTTGCCCTCAATGTCCTGAATGCGCCCTTCACAAAACGCCTGCTGTTCACGGGCGGCATGGTACTCAGCGTTCTCTTTGAGATCACCATGTTCGCGCGCCTCGGCGATCGCCTGAATAATTTGCGGTCGCTTGACCGATTTCAGTTCGTTCAGCTCTTTGCGCAACATGTCTGCGCCTTTCGCTGTCATAGGAATGGATTGCATTAACGGGTTACTCTCTCATGTAGTTCTTGTAATGAATTAACACGTGCCCGGTCATCGGCCTCCTGTGCATTCATCGTGGCAAATGCTGCGTTCATTGTGGTGGTATATGCCACTTTATTCAATAACGCTTCACGCCTGATATACACAGAGTCATTGATGGCCTGTCGGCCTTCCGTCGTATTAATAATGTAGCAGTACTCACCATTTTTGATCGCATCAACGATGTTCGGGCGTCCTTCTGCCAATTTGTTTACCACCGCACAATCGAGTCCGGCTTCGTTGAGCACTAATGCTGTGCCCTTGGTGGCCTCCAGCTTAAAGCCTTTTGCCTGCATGGCTTTGGCCAGCTCAATCACACGACGTTTATCTGTCTCACGCACCGACAGCAGGGCCTTGCCCTGTCTTGGCAAAGGTGCGCCAGCACCCAGGTTCGCCTTGGCATAGGCTTCTTCAAAGCTTTCGCCAACGCCCATGACCTCACCGGTACTGCGCATTTCAGGACCAAGCAGCGGATCCACGCCCTGGAATTTCGCGAAGGGAATCACCACCTCTTTTACCGAGTAATACGGTGGGATCACCTCGTCTGTCAGACCTTGTTCCGCCAGGCTCTGACCGGCCATGGCCCGGGCAGCAATTTTTGCCAGTGGCACACCCGTCGCCTTGGATACAAACGGAATGGTACGGGCGGCACGGGGGTTTACCTCAATCAGATAGACTTCGCCGTCTTTCACCGCAAACTGCGTATTCATCAGGCCCACAACGCCAAGCTCCAGAGCCATAGCCCGCACCTGGTCACGCATCTTGTCCTGAATTGCCTGAGGTAACGAATAAGGCGGTAATGAACAGGCGGAGTCACCGGAGTGCACACCGGCTTGTTCAATGTGCTCCATGATACCACCCATGACCACGGTCTTACCGTCACTGACCGCGTCAACATCCACTTCGATGGCGTCATCCAGGAAACGGTCTAACAGCACCGGGGATTCATTAGACACTTTAACGGCCTCATTGAGGTAACGTTTTAAGTCTTTGACATCATAGACAATTTCCATGGCCCGTCCACCCAATACATAAGAAGGGCGAACCACCAGCGGAAAACCAATGGTTTTGGCCTGCTCAATGGCTTGATCAATATTGCTGACCGTCGCATTCGCAGGTTGCTTAAGGTTCAGTTTGTGCACCATCTGCAAAAAGCGCTCGCGATCTTCAGCCCGGTCAATGGCATCTGGCGTTGTGCCGATAATGGGTACACCATTGGCTTCCAGCGCACGGGCCAGCTTCAGCGGTGTCTGACCGCCATACTGAACGATGACGCCTTTGGGTTTCTCAACCCGCACGATTTCCAGCACATCTTCCAGTGTCACCGGCTCAAAATATAAGCGATCTGAGGTGTCATAATCGGTTGAAACGGTTTCCGGGTTACAGTTGACCATAATGGTTTCATAACCGTCTTCGCGCATCGCAAGCGCGGCATGCACACAACAATAGTCAAACTCAATGCCCTGACCGATACGGTTCGGACCGCCACCGAGCACCATAATCTTGTCACGGTTGCTGGGGTCGGCTTCGCACTCTTCATCGTAAGTGGAATACATATAGGCGGTACTGGTGGCAAACTCAGCCGCACAGGTATCCACACGTTTATAAACCGGATTTATACCCATGTCATGACGCTGACTGCGTACATCGGCTTCAGCCACACCGAGAATATCGGCGAGTCGCTCGTCAGAGAACCCTTTACGTTTGAGGGTACGCATCATGTCGGAATCAATACCAGACAGACCTAGCTTTTCGACTTGCTCTTCGAGTCGCACCAGCTCCTCAATCTGCACCAGGAACCAGGGATCGATATTGGTAAGTTCGAACACCTCCTGCACGCTCATTCCCATACGGAAAGCGTCGGCCATATACCACAGACGCTCTGCACCGGCTTCGCGCAGCTCCCGTACTATCTTCGTGCGGGCGTCGGAGTCGGACAAATCCACGACCGGGTCGAAGCCAGACACACTCAGTTCGAGTCCACGAATTGCCTTTTGCAAAGACTCCTGCTGATTACGTCCAATGGCCATCACCTCTCCCACAGATTTCATCTGCGTGGTGAGGCGATCATTAGATCCGGCGAACTTTTCAAAATTAAAACGAGGAATTTTGGTAACCACATAATCGATGGCCGGCTCAAAGGATGCCGGTGTAAGACCGCCTGTGATTTCATTCGACAATTCATCCAGCGTATAACCCACGGCAAGTTTCGCCGCCACTTTGGCGATGGGGAAACCCGTGGCTTTTGAAGCCAATGCCGAAGAGCGTGACACCCGTGGATTCATTTCAATGATCACCAGACGTCCGGTTTCAGGATCCACACCAAACTGTACGTTGGAACCACCGGTTTCTACGCCGATTTCACGCAACACCGCTAGCGCTGCATTACGCATGATCTGGAATTCTTTGTCGGTCAGGGTCTGTGCAGGCGCAACGGTAATCGAATCACCGGTGTGAATACCCATCGGATCGATGTTTTCGATGGTACACACGATAATACAGTTATCGTTCTTATCCCGCACCACTTCCATTTCGTACTCTTTCCAGCCGATTAACGACTCATCAATGAGCAATTCTTTGGTGGGCGACAAGTCCAGACCACGACGACAGATTTCTTCAAACTCTTCAACGTTGTAGGCAATACCGCCACCGGTGCCGCCCATGGTAAACGAGGGGCGGATAATACAGGGGAAGCCTATACGACTGAGCACGTCGTGCGCCTGTTCCATGCTTTGCGCGATCTCTGCTCTGGGGCATTCCAGGCCGATGGCTTTCATGGCCTGATCAAAACGGTCACGGTCTTCAGCTTTATCGATGGCATCGGCCGTGGCACCAATCATCTCAACATTGAATTCTTCCAGTACACCGTGTTTATCCAGTTCCAGCGCACAGTTAAGCGCCGTTTGCCCGCCCATTGTCGGCAGCACCGCATCCGGGCGCTCTTTTTCAATGATTTTCTTCACCACTTCCCAGTGAATAGGCTCGATGTAGGTGGCATCAGCCATTTCCGGGTCAGTCATGATAGTGGCCGGGTTAGAGTTAACCAGTATCACCCGGTACCCCTCTTCACGCAGTGCTTTACAGGCTTGCGCCCCGGAATAGTCAAATTCACAGGCCTGGCCGATAACAATGGGACCAGCGCCTAAGATAAGAATACTTTGTATGTCTGTACGTTTTGGCATGCTCTTCCCCGGTTACTTGCTTGCTTGGATAAGTTCGATGAAATGATCAAACAGTGGTGCGGCATCGTGGGGACCCGGACTGGCTTCGGGATGCCCCTGGAAACTGAAAGCCGGCTTATCGGTGCGGTGAATGCCTTGTATTGAATCATCAAACAGTGACACATGGGTCACTTTAAGGGTCTCTGGCATACTCACTTTTGCCACGGCAAAGCCATGGTTCTGACTGGTGATCATCACCCTGTCGTTGGCAATGTCTTTTACCGGATGGTTCGCACCATGATGGCCAAACTTCATCTTTTCTGTTTTTGCACCACTGGCCAGTGCCAGCAGCTGATGGCCCAGACAAATACCAAAAATGGGCAGGTCTTTACTCAACAGCGTTTTAATGGCCTCAATGGCATAGGTACAGGGCTCAGGGTCGCCCGGGCCATTAGATAAAAACACGCCGTCAGGGTTCATCGCCAGTACCTCTTCAGCACTGGTTTGTGCCGGCACCAATGTCAGTCTGCACCCCCGGTCCACCAACATCCGCAAAATATTGCGTTTGGCACCAAAATCATAGGCTACCACGTGATAAGGCAAGTCCTGACGGTTTTCATCATGCCCTTTGCCCAATTGCCAGCTACCGTGGTTCCACTCATACGCTTTGTCTGTGGACACCACTTTGGCGAGATCCATACCTTTTAACCCGGGAAACGCTTTCGCTTCTTCCAGTGCCCTGGCCTGATCTAATGAATCTCCTGCCATAATACAGCCATTCTGCGCGCCAGTTGTGCGCAGAATGCGCGTCAGACGACGCGTATCAATGTCGGCGATACCAAGAATATTGTGTTGTTTCAGATAGTCAGACAACCCCTGCTGATTGCGGAAATTGCTGGCAATAAGCGGCAAATCTCGGATCACCAGGCCTTTAGCCATGACTTGGTGTGATTCGGTGTCTTCTTCGTTAGTACCGGTATTGCCGATGTGGGGATAAGTGAGGGTTACGATCTGCTCGGTGTAAGAGGGGTCGGTCAATATTTCCTGATAACCTGTCATGGCAGTATTAAATACCACCTCCCCAACTGCGACACCTTCAGCTCCGATGGCGGTACCTTTAAAGACAGAACCGTCTTCAAGGACCAAAAGGGCGGATTTAGTCAAGTCAACCTCCTATTCGCTGCCCCTGCGGCAAACGGCAGGGGGAGACTGGCAACTCAAAAAAAACGGGCGTAATCAGTTTCAGAATCTGAAAGCTGGCTACATCCCGTCTACTTGTTTTTGCTGACTATACAAGCCGGACACTCCGGTCAAATGCAAAAATTTGGCAAATTCTGGCTAGTCTATATTAAAACCCTTTTTTCGTCCATTATGATTTGCTAAACAATGTAAAATAGACGTTACTGGTGCTTTTTAACGCCAAATAGCTAAAACTTGTGGATTTATCGATCTGCAGAAGTTTATTGCTTTACACTTTTGCAGCTGGCCTGGCCATCTGGACTGTGTCGTAATGCAAGCACTAAAGACACGGTAATACACGCCACCGTGCTGTTTTATGCTATTCGGCGCAGGATTAGGCGATTGACTTTGCCAAGCGGACACTGTGCTTGCTGGTTGTTGATCCAAACCGCATCATTACCTGATTTTTTCTGCCGCAACAAAGACGGCACTCCCCTACCCCCCTAATAATCGGAATAGTTGTCATGATGGGTAACAAAGTGTGAAAAAACAGGTACGCCAGCACACCGGCTTTATCCGCCGGCGCGTTTGTTTACTCCAGTCCCAGCACTTGCTGCATGGAATACAAGCCCGGCGGCTTGTCCTTGAGCCAGGTGGCTGCCCGGACTGCGCCCTTGGCAAAGGTCAGGCGGCTGCTGGCTTTGTGGGTCAGCTCAAGACGCTCACCTATATCGGCAAACATGGCAGTATGTTCACCCACGATATCCCCTGCCCTGACGGTGGCAAAGCCTATTTGCTGCTGAGGTCTCTCTCCGGTATGACCTTCACGCCCATACACAGCGTCTTTGTTTAAATCTCGATCCAGTTCATCGGCAATCACCTCTCCCATGGCCACGGCGGTACCCGAAGGGGCATCGACTTTGTGCCTATGGTGAGCTTCTAGTATTTCAATATCACAGCTGTGTCCCATCACACGGGCGGTCTGACGTAAAAGGTTTAACAACAGGTTCACGCCTACGCTGTAGTTAGCGGCAAACACCACGGGGATCTGCTGAGCAGCCTGATTAAGCAAGCCTTTTTGTTTATCGCTCAGTCCGGTCGTGCCTATGACAACAGGTTTATTATGTGCGATACACCAGTTCAGATTGCCCTCAAGGGCCTCTGGCAAGGTAAAATCTATCATCACATCTATGCCATCGGCCTGGTGTTCAGGCGTATCGGTCACACTCAGGCCTTGCTCACCAATACCGGCAAGTTGTCCGGCATCCATCCCTATCCAGTGAGATCCCGAGCGCACGATAGCAGCACCGAGTTCTACCTCGGGCACAAGATTGACTGCTTCAATGAGTACCCGGCCCATACGACCGTTGGCGCCAAAAATTCCGGTTTTCATTAGGCTTTTTTTCTGCGTGAAATCATGTCAGGCATTGTGCCCTAAAAGCGCACCAAAAATCAGCCTCCAATTCATCAGATAGCTCTGCTAATTAGGCTGTTTGGCTATATTTCATATCAGGGGCGGGTTTGGCTGTGGAATTGTGATAGCAGTCCCGAGCGTTTCATCTTATCCAGTTCTTTGTTGAATGCCTCAGCCAGGGAAGCCTCCCAGAACACGCCCGGATAGCTGGTGTGAGGAAAAACATTGTGGACATTAAGCTGGTCCTTGCCGTAGTTCTTGTGGCTGAAATACTCCAGCACTTTCCTGTCGCCAACCACCACATCTACCTTGAAGTTTTTCAGCAGATCCAACTGCCTTTCCCGATCGGCCATTTCCATATAGGCATCTTGCTCCAACACACTGGCAAAAACAGGCCCCAGCACATCACTGGCTTTTTGATATGCCACGATAGACTTCCCTTTCAGATCCGCTATGTCATCGATGGTAAAATCAGTTTGTATCGAGGTCACCGCTACGTCCTGGATTTCCAGATAGGGATCGGTCAGGTAAGCATCCGGTAAATCAAAGGCCATGGGGCTGATGTAATCGAGCTCTTTTTGACGAAATTTTTGGATAAGACGCTCGTAGGCATAAAGCTCGATTTGCACCTCAACATCCAATTGCGCGAAGATATGCCTGAGGATGTCATAATCAATGCCCATCAGCTCACCTTGCTCGTTGGCATAAGCCCAGGGCGCAGAATAGTGCAGACCAACCCGCAGCTTTTCTGGTTGCGCCGATGCCGCCATGACAACCCATGCCAGCAGAAAAACAAAAATTCTCATCAAAACCTTATGCCCCTTTTTGCTGTGCAAACAGCCAGGCGAGTAACTCTGGCTCTGCAAAAGCCTTGTCCCAGCTGTTATGTCCGGTCTCACTGTAAAGCGTCAGTTTGGCGTTACCACCATGCTGATTAATCGCCTCTACCATTTGCACAGAAAGACTCGGCGCCACAACCTTATCTTCTTCACCATGGAATGCCCATAACGGTAAGCCCTTGCGATAATACGCCGCATTGTCGGGGTTTCCGCCCCCACATATGGGAATGGCGGCGGCAAACATCTCTGGCCGCCGGGCGAGGATCTCATAGGTTCCCATGGCGCCCATAGACAGTCCGCCTACATAGATACGCTGTTTATCCACGTAAGTCCTGGCGCTGAAATCTTCGAGCAAGGCGAGCACCCCCTGCATGGCTATGGTCGGTGGAGCATTGACCGATGCAAACTCCAGCGCTAAAGGCTGAGTGTCGCGGGTCACGTTAACCTTAGCCCAGTCATCATTTGTGCTGGCCTGAGGAAAGATGACAATGGCAGGATAGTCACGCCGGCTAGCGCTATCGGCGAACAGGGCCGCGCCATGAGTAAGCTGAGCCTGATTATCCTCACCCCGCTCCCCGGAGCCGTGCAGAAAAAGAACCAGAGGATAGCGCTTTTCGGAGTTGAAATCGTGAGGATACATTATCCTGTAGGACAACGTTCCTGCGCTATGTTGCAGGCGTTTCGCCTGATAAAACTGTTCGGGCTCAGCCTGGACCATGTCCATCATCAACACTCCGAGTATAATTGCCAGAATCCTTTTCATTTTTATCCCTTTGTCTTTACCACTTCGTTATTCAAGCATGAGTCGCGGCGGTTTGAAAGAAATTTGAAAGGCCTTTCACGCTCATTAACCGTGCAGCTGCGTACCAGAAAAATCTGCTGATGATGACGTTGTTTGCGATTAAGGTAGCGATAGATTGCAGTAAAAATAGACATTACAAACTGGCATGTCATCGGCTCTGCTCTTCCATCAGACACAAAAAAAGCCCCGCCAAATGACGGGGCTTTTTTAAATGCACGACAGGCTGGCTGTTAGTTGGTCAAATCATCAAAGAACTTCTTCACGCCATCGAAAAAGCCTTTCTCTTTAGGGCGGTATTTGGCGGCTTCATCGCCGGTGCCCATAGACTTATCCAACTCTTCTAACATTTCCTTCTGCTTCGCGTTCAGGTTCACCGGGGTTTCCACCACCACTTTGCACATGAGGTCGCCGACGGCGCCGCTGCGAACCGATTTCACGCCTTTACCGCGCAAACGGAACATGCGTCCGGTTTGTGTTTCCGGTGAGACTTTGAGCTTCACCTTACCGTCCAGCGTGGGCACATGGATCTCCCCGCCTAAGGCTGCCCGGGTAAAGCTGATGGGCACTTCACAGTAAAGATTATTGCCATCACGCACGAAGATGGGGTGGTCTTTGATGTGTACCTGTACATACAAATCACCCGCCGGACCGCCCATTTCACCGGCTTCACCTTCACCAGAAAGACGGATTCTGTCACCGGTGTCCACACCGGCTGGGACTTTAACAGACAGGGTTTTGCTTTTCTCTACGCGGCCCTGACCATGACATTTGCGGCACGGATCAGAGATGATTTTGCCGCGCCCGGAGCAGGTCGGACAGGTTTGCTGTACGGCAAAAAAGCCCTGACGCATCTGTACCTGGCCCTGACCGTGACAGGTAGGACAGGTTGTCGGGCTACTGCCTTTCTTCGCACCGGAACCATCACACTCATCACAGCCGACCAGGGTGGGAATACGGATCTCGACATTCTTTCCGCGAACCGCTTCTTCAAGGCTCAGTTCCAGGTTATAACGTAAATCAGACCCCTGACGGGCGCGGGATTGCTGACGGCGACCGCCACCAAAGATGTCACCAAAGACATCACCGAAAATATCTCCGAAGTCAGCATGGCCACCGCCATGCCCTCCTCCCCGATTAGGATCCACTCCCGCATGACCGTATTGATCATAGGCGGCGCGCTTTTGGGGATCGGTTAATACTTCATAGGCTTCCTGCGCTTCCTTAAACTTTTCCTCAAGTTCTTTGTCCCCTTTGGTCCGGTCAGGATGGTATTTCATGGCCATGCGCTTGTAGGCCTTTTTGATATCGCGCTCAGAGGCGTCTTTAGCAACCCCTAGGGCTTCGTAATAATCTCGCTTCGACATACTGTTTGCTTGCTCCCCATGTATACCCAAATCATCTCAGCAACGTGGCATGCACTTCGAGGTCATTTGGGTATAAAAACTCGGGCGCAAAAAGGAATTTCCCTATGCGCCCGATGTTACCGGCAATCACCATGTGACCGCATTAAACCTGGCTTTGGCAACATCGCATGTTTGCGAAAATGTGCTGCCAATCCAGGTAATCGATGACTTAAGAGGACTTTTTATCGTCGTCTTTCACTTCTTCAAATTCAGCATCGACCACATCGTCGTCGGCTTTGCCGGAAGAGGCTTGCTCTTCTCCAGCCGCGGCACCTTCAGCGCCTTCGGCTGCTGCTTTTGCCTGCGCCACTTCCATCAGTTTGGAAGAAGCCTGGATAAGCTCCTGGGTCTTGGCTTCGATTTCAGCTTTGTCATCGCCTTTAATGGCGGTTTCAAGTGCAGAGACTGCGGCTTCGATTTGTGACTTATCGTCATCACTGAGCGCGTCACCGGCTTCTTCAACCTGCTTGCGGGTGGAGTGCACCAGTCCGTCAGCCTGGTTGCGAGCCTGCACCAGTTCCTCAAACTTCTTGTCCGCTTCGGCATTGGCTTCGGCGTCCTGTACCATTTGATTCACTTCATCTTCAGACAATCCGCTGGACGCCTGAATGGTGATCTTCTGCTCTTTACCTGTGTCTTTGTCTTTCGCTGACACGTGCAAAATACCGTCCGCGTCCAAATCGAAAGTGACTTCAATCTGAGGCGCACCGCGCATGGCCGGGCGAATACCTTCAAGGTTAAACTGACCCAGCGACTTGTTACCGGCAGCCTGCTTACGCTCCCCCTGCATGACATGCACAGTCACCGCTGACTGGTTGTCTTCTGCTGTCGAGAACACCTGAGATTTCTTGGTTGGAATCGTGGTGTTTTTCTCAATCAGCTTGGTCATTACACCACCCATGGTCTCAATTCCCAGAGACAGCGGGGTAACGTCCAGCAGCAGAACATCTTTCACATCACCGGCCAGTACACCACCCTGGATAGCCGCACCTACGGCAACCGCTTCGTCAGGGTTAACGTCACGACGTGGCTCTTTACCAAAGAACTCGGTCACATACTTTTGTACCAGTGGCATGCGGGTCTGACCGCCCACCATGATGATGTCCTGAATATCAGAAACAGACAGGTCGGCATCTGCCAGGGCCTGCTTGACCGGTCCCAGAGACTCTTTCACCATGTCTTCCACCAGTGACTCCAGCTTGGCGCGGGTAACTTTGATGGTAAGGTGCTTAGGACCTGAGCTGTCGGCAGTAATATAAGGCAGATTCACTTCTGTCTGCTGTGCAGAAGACAGTTCAATCTTGGCTTTCTCAGCCGCTTCTTTAAGACGCTGCATCGCCAGTGGATCTTTACGCAGATCCATACCCTGATCTTTCTTGAATTCGTCAACCAGGTAAGTGATCAGACGGTTATCAAAGTCTTCACCACCGAGGTGGGTATCACCATTGGTCGCCAGTACTTCAAAGGTGTGCTCACCTTCCACTTCATCAATTTCGATGATAGAGATATCGAAGGTACCACCACCTAAGTCATACACTGCCACCACGTTGTCGCCTTTTTTCTTGTCCATACCATAGGCAAGGGCGGCAGCTGTGGGTTCGTTGATAATACGCTTCACTTCAAGACCGGCGATGCGACCGGCATCTTTGGTTGCCTGACGCTGAGAATCGTTAAAGTAAGCAGGAACAGTGATAACTGCAGCCGTTACTTCTTCGCCCAGGTAGTCCTCGGCGGTCTTTTTCATCTTCTTCAGCACTTCAGCTGACACCTGAGGAGGCGCCATCTTCTTGTCGTTCACTTCAACCCAGGCATCGCCATTGTCGGCCTTGATAATGCCAAATGGCATGATGTCGATGTCACGCTGAACTTCTTTGTCTTCCCAGCGACGACCAATCAGACGCTTGATGGCGAACAGGGTGTTTTTAGGATTGGTTACCGCCTGACGTTTAGCAGGCTGACCAACCAGGGTTTCACCGTCTTTAGTGAATGCGATAATTGAGGGGGTGGTACGGTCCCCTTCCGCGTTTTCAATAACGCGAGGCTTATCGCCATCCAGAACGGCAACACATGAGTTTGTTGTACCTAAGTCAATACCAATGATTCTGCCCATTAGTCCACTCCAAAATATTCGTTAATTCCAGTTGCTACTTTTGTGGGGATGGCTGTGCTTGTTTTCAATAACAAGGGCAAAAAAATCCCCAGTAAATTTGTGTCTTTTTTGCGATTACGCCTCTGTGTCGACACCGGCTTCCGGTGCACGAGACACCATGACCATGGCCGGACGCAGTAAACGGCCGTTGAGCTGATAACCTTTTTGCATTACCGCCAGCACAGAGTTTGGCTCCACGTCTGCGCTCTCCTGCATCGACATGGCCTGATGCAGATCCGGGTTGAAGGCTTCACCCTGTGGATCAACCACCTGCATGCCGAATTTCTCGATGGTGGCAATAAAGGACTTATGCGTCAGCTCTACCCCTTCAATCAGCGGCTTGACCGCCTCGTTGCTGGCATCTGCCACTTGCAGTGCGCGCTCAAGGTTATCGATAACGCTAAGCAATTCGCCGGCAAAACGTTCTAAGGCAAACTTTCTGGCCTTATCAATTTCCGCTTCGGCCCGTTTGCGGGCATTATCTGCGTCCGCTCTGGCGCGCAGCACCGCGTCTTTCTGGTCTCTGATGGTGGCTTCAGCCTGTGCCAGTGACGCTTCAAGCTCAGCAATACGCTGCTGCTCTTCGCTGTTCGCGACCTCTTCCTGGCTGCTATGTTCAGCCTGGGTGTCTTGTTGATTTTCCGCTTCCGGCTGCTGCTCGTCTTGTTTTGGCTGCTGCTCGTTGCTCATTCGGCTCTCCGTCTATCTGAGTCTGTCATTCGGGTTGCAGCAGTAAATGGGGTTGGATTGCAACGATTCAAGGTTTTTTTGCAACTTTGTGTCGAGCTTATGGCTCTTGCATTATTTATGGCGACAGTTACCCTCTTTGTGATTAGGATAAAAGGCGTTATTTGATAACAGGTTTCCCGCGCCTGATCCCCTTTTACACACTTTGCGGCAACTGAAACTGGGCCTGTAGCCATGCACGAGCGCTTTAAAACCATTGGATTAATTGGCAAACCTGACCATCAGGGGGCAAATGAGAGCCTCAGGGCGATCTACAACTACCTGACCCAGAATCAATACCGGGTGCTGATAGAGCAACAGGTGGCGGCAAAATTTGATGACGACAACCTTGAAGTGCTGGACATTGTTGGCATTGGCAAAGTGGCCGATCTGGCGATTGTGGTAGGTGGTGACGGCAATATGCTGGGTGCAGCAAGAGTGTTGTCGCGCTTCAACGTCGGTGTTGTGGGCGTCAACCGCGGTAATCTGGGGTTTTTAACCGATATCCATCCGGATAATATTGAAGCCCAGCTTGATGACATTTTCTCTGGCAATTACGTGACCGAGCAGCGCTTTTTGCTGGAAGTGGAAGTGTACCGTCACGACCAGCTTAAAAGTAGCAACGCAGCAGTAAACGAAGCGGTCGTGCACCACAGTGAAGTGGCCCACATGATGGAATTTGAAGTGCACGTGGATGACCAGTTTGTTTTCAGTCAGCGCTCCGATGGCCTGATCATTGCCACACCGACCGGTTCAACCGCCTATTCTCTGTCCGGTGGTGGCCCAATTCTTACCCCGAATCTGGACGCGCTGACCCTGGTGCCCATGTTCCCTCATACCCTGAGCAGCCGTCCGCTGGTGCTGGATGCCAACAGCGAGATACGACTGGTTATATCTCAGGACAACACCGAAACCCTGCAGGTGAGCTGCGACGGACATGTAGTATTAAGCGTGTCGCCCGGCGATGAGATACGCATTCGCAAAAACCCCTACACCCTGCGCCTGATCCACCCCAAAAGTTACAACTACTTTAGTGTACTAAGGGCTAAACTCGGCTGGGGCAGCAAGCTGTACTAAAGAGGCTGAAGCGCCCCCTGAATGGCTGCACACTTTAAGAGACTGACACAGGGCCTCAGTCAGCCTTAGCGAGCACCGCAAATTTACCTCTCTGTTGATAAAAAATCCTTTGCTTCATCTGGACAACACAATTTAACTGTATATAGTTACAGTTAACTGTACATATAAACAGAGGTTCAGAATGCTGGTACAACTCTCTATTCGTCACTTTGCTATCGTTCAGTCTCTCGATATCGATTTTTCCAGCGGTATGACCGCAGTAACCGGTGAAACGGGCGCAGGTAAATCCATTGCCATTGATGCCCTTGGCTTGTGCCTGGGTGATCGCGCCGAAGCGACCATGGTCAGAAAAGGGGCCAGTAAAGCCGAGATCATCGCAACCTTTACCCTCGATGATCTGCCCGCTGCCAGAGCCTGGCTGCACGAACAGGACATGGACACCGAAGAGTGTATCATTCGCCGGGTTATCTCTGCAGAGGGCCGTTCTAAAGCCTATATCAACGGTGTTCCCGCCTCATTGCAGCAACTCAGGGGGTTGGGAAGTCTGCTTATCAGTATTCACGGTCAGCATGCTCACCAGCAATTGCTAAAAGCCGATAACCAGCGGCGCATTGTGGATGAATTTGCCAGTCATCGGCCTTTGCAGGATAAGGTTCGCCAGGCCTATGATAGCCTTCAGCAAAGTAAACAGGATTACCAGGCGCTGTTACAAAATCAGGAACAGAGACAGGCCAGGCGCCAGTTGCTGGAATATCAGGTTCAGGAATTAAATGAATTTGCCATCGAAGAAGATGAATTTGCCCGTCTGGAGACCGAACACAAACGCCTGAGCCACAGTCAAAGCTTGCTGGAGCAATCGCAGCTCAGTTTTCATCAGCTCTATGACGCCGATGAGATCAATGCCCTGGCCTTGGTTCAGCAGGCGGTAGACCGGCTGACAGAGCTACAGGAGCAGGACTCCACGCTGGTGCCCATTATTGACTTGTTATCTGAGGCCAGCATTCAGATTGATGAAGCGGCCGTGCAATTGCGCGATTACGTGGAAAACCTGGAGATCGACCCGCTGCGCATGCAGCAGGTGGAAGAGCGCTTTTCAAAAGCCATGGAACTGGCGCGTAAGCATCAGGTTATGCCCGAGGAACTGTACCAGCATCATCAAGGGTTACTGCAGGAGTATGCTCAGCTGGAGCAGGATGATGATCGCCTTGGCGAGCTTGCCGACAAACTGCAAGGTCTGAAACAGGCCTATCTTGAGCAGGCACAACAGCTCAGTGCGTCCCGACAGCAGGCGGCGAACAAGCTGGCTGAAGAAATTCAGCAGCGCATCCGTCGTATGAATATGGCGCAGGCCACCGTGCAGGTTGAGGTAGAATTTGACCCCAGTGCCAGTATGAGCCGGCATGGACTGGATCAGATTCATCTGTTGGTTGCCACCAACCCTGGTCAGCCCCCGGAAGCGCTGGAAAAAGTCGCCTCTGGCGGTGAGTTGTCACGTATTGGCCTGGCGATACAGGTGATCACCAGCCATCAGGTACCGACACTGATTTTTGATGAAGTTGACTCGGGGATCAGCGGCCCAACCGCGTCTGTTGTCGGTCAGCTGCTGCGCAAGCTGGGTGAAAAAGCCCAGGTACTGTGCGTTACCCACCTGCCTCAGGTAGCAGCTTGTGCCCATAACCAGATGCTGGTCACCAAATTCAGTGATGGTAATACCACCGAAACCCATATGCAGGCACTGGAACAGGAACAGCGGGTAGAAGAACTGGCCCGTCTGTTAACCGGTGACAAGCTCACTTCAACCGCTCTTGCCAATGCCAGGGAACTTCTCGGCCAGTAAAGGCTCTTACCAGCGGTCTCTCCTCAGCATGCAGGTTGCTGCTGAGGAGGCACTGTAACGACGCCCACTTATTTGTATCCCTTGCCGATCTGGCGTAGACAGTTTCCCGGCAAAAAGTTAGGATGCAGCCACTCAGTGAACACCGAATGACTATGACCTATAAAAAACTCTTAATCTGCTTAGTTCTTTTCACCAGCTTGCAAGCCTGTCAAAGCTGGATCTACCGTATCGACATTCCTCAGGGTAACTACCTGGATCAGGATGACATTGACAAACTGCGTGTGCAGATGAGTAAAGAGCAGGTAGCCTTTATTCTCGGTAAGCCGGTTGTTGAAGACACCTTCAATGAAAACACCTGGTACTACGTATACACCATGAAACGGGGTATGGGTGGCAAGAATGTACGTAAAGAACTGATTCTGGAATTTAAAGACGGCTTGTTAACTTCAATGGAAGGTGACTTTGAAAAGCCGGAAAACTTCGAAGTGCCTCTGGATCAACAACCCGAATAAACACCTTCCCAGGCGAGGCTGATATTTAATCAGCCTCTTTCGTTTCTTTTTCACGGCGTTTAAGCGGATTCACCCGCCCACCCGTTACTTTATCCGCACGGCCTTCCTGTTTCGCTTTTTCAGCACGTCGACGACGCACTTCTTTGGGATCCGCAATCAGTGGCCGGTAAATAGCGATGCGATCGCCTTCTTTGGGCTGATCATCCAGCTTACAGGTCTTGTACCAGATGCCGACTTTACTTTGTTGCAGATCAATGTTTGGAAAACGCCGCAAGATCCCCGAGGCCTTAATCGCCTGCTCGACCGTAGCGCCCTGCTCGACCACGACTTCCAGCAGCGCTTGTTGGTCTGGTAACGCATAGGTCACTTCAAGGCGAATTTGCTTATCGGTCACCGTACACCTCCTTTGCCCGCTGCGTAAACGCCGCCACCATATTACTGGCAATACTGCTGAAGATTTTACCAAAGGCCGCCTGCGCCAGGCGACTGGCAAACTCAAACTGCAGATCCAGTTCAATTTTACAGGCATCGGCGGAAAGCGGCGTAAAGCGCCAGCCACCGGTTAAATGGCTGAAGGGGCCTTCGATCAGCTCCATGCGAATATATTCCCCGCGCTTGAGTTGGTTTTGCGTGGTAAACCACTGGCGCAGACCGCCTTTACTGATCAGGATTGAGGCCTTCATACTGTTGTCATCCGCATCATGCACCCTGGTTTCGGCACAGCCTGGCAAGAACTGGGGATAGGCATCCACATCATTGACCAAATCAAACATGGACTCAGCACTGAAACTTACCAGTGCACTACGATTCACATTCGCCATCAAAACTCCTTTACTGCGCCCTATCCGTCACGAGCACCATAGAACTGCGGCATGGCGGGCAGCCGCAATGCAAAAAATTCGTTGCAGTATAACCCCAAGTCACTTTAAAGTGCAGGCCCGCAAACGATGCGGATGAACAATACACAAAGCCTGAACACCTTATTCCACGTTAAGGTCTGCCGAACCGGGTAAATTCGACAAAGCGCAAAGGCCCTGCTCAAAGCCCTAACGGACGTGAATGGGTTACTGAACTTGGCACAAACAGGACTGTTAAGCCGACTCGGTATGGGTATTTTTCAGCGGGTTTTGACGACATCTTCGCGCAGCAGGCTTGTTGGCATAGCAGTAAAAGTCTGACCACCTGCTTTTTTCCCGCTCTGGCTTAAAAGCCGCGTGTTAACAGGCGCAGACGCTCGCATATTAAGGCAACTTGGGTATAATACGGCCGATGAACAAGAAGACGAACAAATCCAAACAAAGCAGCACCATAGCGCTGAATAAAAAGGCCCGCCACGAGTATTTTCTTGAAGATAAAATTGAAGCGGGCATCTCATTACAGGGCTGGGAAGTCAAAAGCATTCGCGCCGGTAAAGTCAATCTGGCAGACAGCTATGTCATTATTCATAACGGTGAAGCGTTCCTGCTGGGTTGTAGCATACAGCCCTTAAAAGAGGCCTCCAGCCATGTGGTCTGCGATCCCGATCGCTCACGTAAGCTGTTACTCAATCAGCGCGAGATCAACCGCCTGATTGGGGCCCGTGAGCGCCAGGGCTACTCTATTGTTGCCACCGCCATGTACTGGAAGAAGTGCTGGGTGAAAGTGGAAATTTACCTGGCCAAGGGTAAACACAATCAGGACAAACGCGACACGGTGAAAAACCGCGACTGGGCGCGCCAAAAAGAACGTATTATGAAACACAGCGCCTGAGGGCGCTGGTGATTCTATGCGCAAACCCATACCAGGCCGCTAATTATTTTATTCACCTTCACTTGAATATGGTACTATGGGGCCTCATATAGAGATATGTGACAGATTTCGGGGCTGATTTTGGATTCGACAGGATTCTAGACACCCGAGGTGCATGCAGAGGAGCGGTTGGCCTCTTTAAAAAGCCGCATTTAAAGTAGTCGCAAACGACGAAAACTACGCTCTCGCCGCTTAATAACCGGCCGTGAGCCCTTCCACTCAGACTTCGTTCATGGGTAGAGGTTCGGAAGGTCATCCACATGAACTAGCGAGGGAAACCCGCCTGGGGTTGAACCGCGAAATAGAATCAGGACCGCTATGAGAAATCCTGTTTGTCGGAGTTCGAAATAGTTAAATAAAAGACAAAATAAGCATGTAGTACCAACGGTAGACGCTTTCTGGACGCGGGTTCAAGTCCCGCCAGCTCCACCAACACAAACCCTGTGCCGCAAGGCATGGGGTTTTTTATTGGGCGAAGCTCTGGTGACCAAAGAGGCACACGGTAGTGAGTATCTGAAGTGGATCTGATCTTTTTATTCTTAACGTTCTGATTGGAGTCGGAGTGGCATTATTTCTAGAGAGTTAATGGGGTCACGGCTTCAGTTCGCTACGGAAGATTTGAACCAGTGGAGGTTCCAATACAACTCCAACATAGACGCAAACTAAATACAGTTGAAAATAAGACTTACTTTAGGAAATTTTCCAAAGCCCGAATCGGAACTAAAATCTACTTCCTCAATCTGCTTTCCTTTTTTTGAACAATAATTGCGAGCAGTTTCATAAGCTTCTTCTTGCAAAGTTGTCGGAGAGATAAAGCCCGAATCACCGCTTACGTGAATTGCAAGATTACCGTCCCTCGTAGGATTCACTCCTCCGGTCGATGTGCAAGCAGGCAAGAGAATTGCGATAGCGCTGATCAAAAGAAGCTTTGTTGTTGATATTTTTTTGTCCATGAAGACCTTCTATTTATGAGTTCAAGAGTACAATCAAATGCTAGCAAGTTTAAATTAATACCTTCAAAGGGTAGTACATCAATTAATACCACACGAAAATTCATCGAGACTAAGAAATCTTGCCTAAATACTGTTAGGACTTTAATACATCTTTAAGCTAATAAGAATCCCGCCTGCCCCGCCATTGGCAATGGTCTATGACGGCATTGCACTGACAATGTCCAGCACGATGGGTTTAATACCCGCCACAATAAACTCAATGGCGATCACCATAATAATTAACCCCATCAGTCGCATCATGACTTTGATGCCCGTGTCACCTAGCCAGCGAATTAATACGGCTGCAAAGTACAAAATAAAGTACGTGAGTAACAATACCCCTACCAGCGATGCAAACAGCACCAGCTCAAAGTTAAATGACGTGGCATCATCCATCAGCACAATGGCGTTGGTCAGGGCTCCCGGCCCACAAATCATAGGGATCGCCAACGGTGTGACGGAGATATCCTCCACATAGGTTTTGACGTCATCCTCACCCACTTTGATTCGCGATAGCCGTGCCTGAAGCATGTCCATCCCCATCAATAAGAAGATAATGCCTCCGACGATTCGAAAGCTGTTGACCGAAATATGAAAGAAAGAGAACAGCACCTGGCCGGCCAGTGCAAACGTGGTAATGATCACAAAAGACACGAGCAATGCTTTGCGCGCCGTTTTGATTCGCTGTGCCGGTGTTAAGTCAGCGGTCAGCGTCATAAATACCGGCATCACACCCAGAGGGTTAATCAGTGTGAAAAATGAAGTAAAGCACAACAGTGCAAACGCCAGTAGTTCCTGCATTAGTGTTCCCCGAGCTGAGCGGTATCAGGCGCTTGCCTGAGTTGAAAAGAGGCGCACTGTAAGGGAGTTTGCAGGTTGATGAAAGCGCTCGACTACAACGCGTAAAATGGCTTTGGTAATAATCGCTTACATGAGTGTCATGATAGCGATACATACTGATTAGGGTATAGTGCTACACATCGCAATCATCAGGATTTCTCTTATGCTCAAAACAAGCGCCGTTCTGATTACCTTTTTGTTCCCGGTGTTCAGTGTGCTGGCACAGGATTTCAATACAGGCCCTCTTATCAAAGATTTTGGTGCTCACGCAGCAGTTGAACCTGGCTCGTCCCTTAACAGCGCCACATCACTCAATGTAAGCTTTGATTTGGCGAAGAAGGCGGATTCAGGAAAAGTGAATCGCAGCATGAACAGCCTTGCACGTTTTTTAAATATGCATGTGGCCAATGGTGTTCCTGCAGAGAATATTCGTCTGGCCATGGTGGTGCATGGCGATGCCCTCTTCGACTTGCTGGGTAACGATTCGTATCAGGCCAAATACGGCCAGTCTAATGCCAACATTCCCCTTATTCAGGCGTTGCTGCAAAACCAGGTCAGGATCATCGTATGTGGGCAGTCTGCGGCATACCATAAGGTGGCTCAGTCTGACTTGTTGCCCGGCGTGGAAGTCGCACTTTCAGCCATGACCGCTCATGCCCTTTTGCAACAACAGGGCTATACCCTGAATCCGTTTTAGATCTGACACCCGGCTTATCGAGAGCTGAGATAAGGTCGTAACAGGCGCGGCAGCGCTACACTGCGGTCGCGCCGCCGCCATTTTCTGCGAGTGATCTCACTCGATTAACGAATAAGCTTTTCTAATCCAGAATGGATAAAAAATAGTCGTTGTTCATGATGGGCATTGGCACTAGAATCCGCGCCGACCTGGCCCGATAGGTGGCTGGCTGTAATAAGAGATATCAAGGTGGATAAAACAGAATTCGTTCAGATTCGAAAATTTATCGTTAAGCTGGGCAAGATGCTGCATAAATACGGCACACCGGCATTTCGTCAGGAGGCGCATCTTACGGAAGTGGCCACCTATCTGGGCGTGCACGCGTCTTTTATCTCTACCCCCACATCCATGACCTTTGTCATCTGGAGCGACAAGCACGAGGACGAATACACCCACGCGGCGCGGGTTCAGCCCGGTGATCTGGACTTAGGCTCCCTGGCCCGTACCGATGAACTGGTCACTCAGTTGCTGGACGGCAAGCTGACCCTCAAACAAGCCGACCACTTGCTGGATGAGATCAACGCCCTGCCCAATCCTTATGGTAAAGGCATTACCGGCGTAGCGTTTTGCGTTTCCACCGCCGCCTTTGCCATGTTGCTCGGCTCAAGCTGGAATGATGTGCTGTGGTCGGGCTGCATCGGACTGATCGTATATCTTTGGGTACTGTGGGCCGGTCATTCCAAGCGGGTGACACTGATGCTGGAGCCGGTGGTGGCGATGGTTTCCGGTGTGCTCGCCTGTGCCATCAGCAGCTATGTGGATGTGGGCATTAATATCCGTCTGGTGGTGCTCTCTTCAATTATTGTATTTATTCCCGGTTTGGCCCTGGCGCTGGGATTGGCAGAACTCTCCGCCAGGCATCTGGTCTCCGGTACTGCGCGGGTGATGGATGCCTTAATGTTGCTGTTTAAGCTGTATTTTGGCGCCTTTTTAGGCATTTCTATCGGCTTTGCGCTGTTTGGTCAGGGCGAATTTGTTGCTCCGCAGCCCCTGCCCCGCTGGACAGCCTGGTTTGCCATTTTGTTGCTGTGTAGCGCCCTGGTTGTGCTGTTTCGTCTACGCCTTAAACATGCGCCCTGGGCATTATTGTCCGGCTTTATTGCTTATGCGGCCAGTATTCTCAGTGCACCCTATCTGGCTTTTGGCCTGGCCACCTTTGTGGGTGCCTTCGCGGTGGGGATCTATTCCAACCTCTTTACCCGCTTTGCCAATGCCCCGGCCAGCATTGTTGTTATGCAGGGGCTTATTGTGCTGGTGCCGGGCTCAAAAACCTATATTGGTCTCAATTCCTTTGTGTCGGGTCAGGACTTTGTACCTACCGACCACGTGGGACAGGAAACCTTTTTAATCTTTATGTCTTTGGTGGCCGGGTTAATTTTTGCCAATGTGGTAATGCCAACGAAAAAGGCGCTGTAGTGTTTGCGCTTGTTCGGGCAGGGGCTACCGCAAGAACGCCTTTGGTAAATCATCGGTGGGGTTTGTGAAAGGCGCGGTTGTGGCGTAGCATCAGTGCTCCAAGACCTTTAACGCTGTGGAGAAAGGTGTATGTCACAACAATATCAGTGCTGGCACTGCGGTGAAGCGCTACAAGATCTGATTTTACCCCTGTCCCGGCGCGAGGTGTGTGGCCACTGTCAGGCCGATCAGCATGTGTGTAAAATGTGCACCCATTTCGGCCAGCGAGGGTGTGAGGAAGAACGTGCCGAGCCCCCATCCGATACCGAAAAAGCCAACTTTTGTGATTACATAACGCTCACCCCAAATGCCTATCGTGGCAGCCCTAAAGATAAGAATGCCCGCGCCAAAGCCAAACTGGCCGCGCTGTTTGGTGACGCTCCGCCTGAGCCAGAGTCTGAACAACCTCAACAGACAATGAGCGCTGCAGAGCGCGCGGAGCAAAAACTGCGCGACATGCTAAATGGTAAAAGCTGAACCGCTATGGCAAAAACACAATACTTACTGACACTGATTACTCTGCTCTTTACCCTTCCCTCGCTGGCCTCTCCCACGGTCATCGATGTAAAGGTTACCCAGGCAAGCCCCCAATTTACGCAAACCTGGGGAAAGCTGGTGGGAGTCAGGATACTCACATCATCATTAAGCTGGGCAGAGGGTCCCGCGTGGGACGCCTCGTCACAAACGCTGTACTTTACCGATGTGCCACAGAGTAAACTGTATCAGTGGCGTGCCAACGAGGGCGTGAAAATGGCCATGTCACCCTCCGGCCTGGCAGTGGGACATGAAGGATTCAGAGAAACCGGCATCAACGGGCTGATAGCGCCGGGTAATGGAACATTACTGGCGGCGAACACCGGTGAACGCCGCATCGATGTGATTTCTCTTTCTAACTGGCAGAAAACACCTTTGATAGAAAGTGCTGACGGACGGCACTTTAACAGCCCCAATGATCTGATCCAGTCGCGAACCGGCGATCTGTTTTTTACTGACCCCCCTTATGGTCTGACGGGTGGCGATGACTCGCCACTGAAACAGCAACCGGTCAATGGCGTCTGGCACTTCGATGGCAAACGGGTACACCTTATTGATGGCACGCTGACACGACCAAACGGCATTGTTCTGATGAACAATGACACCACCCTGCTGGTGTCCAATTCCAGTGCCGACAATCCCGTCATCATGCGCTATGAGCGTGACCATCAGGGTCACTTTGGCACCCCAGTGCGCTGGTTTGATATGTCAGCCTGGATCACGCCAGAGCGCTGGAATGGCTTACCCGATGGCATGGCCGTAACCGAGAGCGGTCTGGTGTTTGCGACAGGCCCGGGTGGGCTCTATGTGCTCAGCGACAGCGGCTCGCTGGCCGCCAGAATCACCTTCGATCGCCCCCTAGCCAATGTTGCCCTGGACGAACAAAACCGTACCCTGTTTGTGGCAAACCAGAACCGCCTGTTACGCTTAGTCTTCGAGCAATAATCTGTGGCGCTTCATTAGTTCCTGAATCAAATCTCCCAGAAACAGGATTTTTTGGTTGGATAACTGGCGATAGTCAAAGTACGGGCAAATAATCCGGCACCGACGCGAGTCCAGCGCAAACTCCCGGTTAAGCCAGGTGACCTCTTCTTCACAAAGTACACTGCGGGCAAAGGTGCGTCCCATCAGCAGATGCAGGCAGTGTGACTGTGATAACTCTGTGGGTGAAAACATCAGCGCAGTCTGACTGCCCTTTTGCAACAGGTACTGATCACGGTATTGCTGCCAGCTATGACTGTTCTGTCTGAATCCGAACTCGGCGGGCAAGCTATAAAGTAGCTTGGCATACACATTAAAGACTTTACGCCAGCCATTACCACAGGCCTGCCCGATACGCGTAATGTCCCCCTGTTGAAGGGGCTGCACACCACTGGTGCCCAAATCATAGTCGGGACGATTCCCCATATACACCCTGAACCTGGCATGGGTGTCTCCGACACCCGTTACACCAGGCCCTGATGCATTGCTGTTATGCTCATTCATGCAGGCAATGTTCTTTACTTAGCACTTAGCGGGCAGCGCCGAGGGCCTGACTGGCCTGGTTATCTAATTCCTGCTGCAGGGCCGGGTCCAGTTTCATCTGCCGCGCTAACTCCTGTAAGTAGGTGCGTTCCATATAATTCTGATCGTCCACCACCAGCAGACTGGCCAGATACATCTCGGCGGCTATTTCCGGGGTGCGGGCAGCTTGCGCCACCTCAGCAGGATCCAGGGGCTTAGCCAGTTCCTGCTGCAACCACTGGCGGGTGTCCTGCTGCTCATCCAGTTTGGCCATTTCTTCATGGATCAACTGTCGCTCACGCTCATCAATATGGCCATCGGCTTTTGCCGCACCAATCAGGGCCCGTAATATTGCCAGTGAATGCTGCTCGGCCTGTGGCGCAGGCAGACGGTCAATGGTTTGAGGCTCGGCGGCGGCCATATTTTGTTTTTGCTGATAACTGGAATAGGCTTTGTACGCCACCACGCCCAGCGCTGCCAGACCGCCATAGGTCAGCACTTTGCCTCCTAGCTTACGTCCCTTTTTGCTACCCAGTAATAGCCCCAGTGCCCCGCCGGTCACGGCCCCTCCGCCAAAGCCCGACATCAGCCCTGACAAGCCACTGCTCTGTTGTTTGCTGCCTGTCCCACGAGGGGTGTTTTTTACCTGCCCAAACAACTGGTCACCGGATTGCATTAACTGATCGAGTAATTTTTTGGTGTTCATTTTCCCCTCCGAACATCTCAATAAAACCTGCCAGTACTGCACTAAAGCAGGCAAAAAAAGCCAGACAGCAGGCAATGTTTAACATTATGCCCTGCGCTCTATAGTCATACGCACAGAAATTTGTAAAAGTTCTTTTTTATTGATGCGCACAGGTCGTGGCCTTTAATCGGTAGCGCTGGTAAACTTTGCCGCCTCTTTTGCCGTATCACCGTTGTATGACCTTGCATTCTCCCCCTAAACAATACCTTTGGATCTGGCTTGTGTGCCTGGGCGCCTTTTTTGCGGTGTGGTTATACCTGATAATCGGCCTGAACCTGTGGCCAGAAGCACTCCGGCACTGGCCCATGGCCCTGGCCATGGCACTGGGCAGTTATGCCGCAGGTTCCACCCCAATGGGCGGGGGAACAGTGGGATTCCCGGTATTGGTGCTGCTGTTTGATTTGCCCGCCAGTCTGGGCCGGGATTTCAGTTTTGCCATTCAGTCTGTGGGCATGGTCAGTGCCAGCATCTTTATATTGTGTCGTCGCCAGCCGCTTGCCTGGGCCATATTGCAGGGCGCTATGCTGGGCGCATTGGTGGGCACCCCCCTTGGTATCTTCTTTATTGCTCCCTACATTCCTGAGCTTTGGATTAAGCTCACCTTTGCCGTTGTCTGGGCCAGCTTTGGTCTGCTGCACCTTTACCGTCTGGATGAGATCGCCGGACACAGCGGCATGACCGAGTTTGATGAAAACTGGGACTTCAAACTGGGGCTATGGCTGGGGCTGCTGGCCGGCGCCACCGTTGCTGCTGTTACCGGTGTGGGCATCGACATGGTGCTGTATACCGCACTGGTTCTGCTGTGTCGGGCAGATCTGAAAATCGCCATCCCCTCGTCTGTGATCATTATGGCGTTTACGTCGTTGCTCGGCGTTATCACTAAACTGACCATTGGTGACGGGTTACAACCCGGCACCTTTGCAAACTGGCTGGCTGCGGCGCCGGTGGTGGCCATCGGTGCCCCCCTTGGCGTGTACATTGTCGCCCGAATCGGCCGCAAGCCGACCCTGCTGGTTGTCGCCAGCCTCTGCGTGGCGCAGTTTGGCTGGACCTTGTTCCATGAACACAGCGTTCTGGGTGTGACCGGCTCCCTCTTTGCGTTACTGGCCGTGGCGCTGTTTCTGTGCGCCTTTGAGGGGCTGCGAAAATGGGGAGCAAGGCTCTCTGGTGAGCCTGAAAACACAATTAATTTACAAAAAAGCACAAATTCAGCGCCGTCACTGTCTCAACCCAAAAATCGTTAACCACCGCTGCTTTCTGCATTATTAAAGGGCTGAGGGTATTTTCAGGCATGCTCCTCACCACGGTTAAGTATTATTTCCCATACTTAGGTACCAAACTCCCCCCTGTTTGGTACCGCTGCTTTTTCATACGATAGATTCCGTCAAGACAGTTACACTTTAAAAACTTAAGAGGCACTACTATGAAAAAGTCAGCAATCGCAATCATCACTACACTTTCTGCTTTGGTTTTCGCACCTGCAAGTTTTGCAGATATCAACGACGACCTGGCCAATATCTGCACCATCGTAAAGAACGATGACAAATCTGAACTGCGTAAAAAGTTACGTCAGGTTCAGGACGACTACAGACTGCGCTTGGGTGATTACTACACCGGCATCAGCTGTGGCGGTAGCAGCCTGATTCGCTATTCAATGGAAAACAATTCTGTTGAAACTGGCACTTACATGATTAAGCGTATGAGCAAAACAGACCTGACCGGCGCCGAAAAAGACGGCATGGAGCTCAAGCAATGGGCTGAAACGAACGGTCACCTGAACACTGAAATTGGTCAGGAACTGCTGTCTCGTATCAGCTAATTTAGCCAACTTCTCCCTGTTTCCCTTGGTCCCGCCTTTTGGCGGGATTTTTTATGGGTCACGGCGGAGGCCGAACTGCTCGATCAGGGCTTCAATGGCCTGGTTCTCCCGGAGTAAGAACAAGTCAAAGCGCTCCAGCATGTCCAGCTTTTCTACCGTGGACACGTGATACCAGACGTTTGATTGCGGCAAACTCTCTGCCACCACCAGACTATCCTCAAGTCCCAGCTTACGAAGATGATGCATCGCCACATAATATTCCACTTCAGCAGCATCCACCCGCCCCTTTAAGGCCATCATAGAGGCGGCACGGGTATTCTGAACCTCCACAAACTGATAGCGATATTGGGGTTGTAATGCCATCCACTTGGTTGGTGTGAATCCACGCACAATTGACAGTGAACGCAATTGTCCCAATGTGATATCTCGGTTTTGAGGTAAAACCATGGCGACACCCCAGTTAGAGACCACGGGCTGACTGTAATGGCGTCCGTCATCACCCTCGCGCAGGGCCTGCCATTTGGGATTGTCGGGGTAGACAAAGTCCAGCGAACCATGCACTTCCTGTGGTAATCGCTTCACGGGAAGTGGCACAAACTCCAGTTGCAGTTTTTCGTTTTCGGCAAACAGGCGAAACAGCTCACCGGCAAAGCCTCGCAAGGTGCCGTCTGTCATGTCGTAGTGAGGGTAATGATCGATGGCCTGAACACCAATGGTCAATTTCTCACGAACCTCAGCCGGCTCAGCCATGGCAACACAGCTAAATGCCAGCAATCCTGCCAGACCTATACGTTGGCGCAAATCTCTACTCCGGCTATGGTCACAATACAGCTGACTGTGCGACATTAATGACATGCATGTATCTACATTAAGATAAGCTGAGCAGATTGCAATAGAAGGGAGCCAAAGATGGGTAAAGGTACGCACGAATATCAAGATGACCCGAGAAATCAGCACATTCTCATCAATATCAATGGTGAACTGGTGCCACGGGAAGATGCCAAGATATCCGTTTTTGACAGCGGATTTATTCTGGGAGATGGTGTTTGGGAAGGCATACGCCTTCATCAGGGCAGGCTGGCCTTTATCGAACAGCATATGAAAAGGCTATATGACGGTGCCAAAGCCCTGGATCTGGACATTGGTATCAGCGCCGAGCAAATGATTGAGCGCCTTCATCAGACCTGCAAGGCCAATGATATGCATGATGGCGTGCATATTCGCCTGATGGTTACCCGCGGCATAAAAGCCACGCCCTATCAGGACCCGCGTATGACAATCGGTGGGGCCACCATTGTCATCATTGCCGAATTCAAAACGCCGCTGACACAGCCTGATTTCAATGGCATCCGGCTATTTACCAGTCATGTGCGCCGCGGCTACCCGGATGTGCAGGATCCAAAACTCAATACCCACTCCAAACTCAACTGTATTTTTGCCTGTATTCAGGCCGCTAAAGCCGGTGCTGATGAGTCTTTAATGCTGGATCCCCATGGTTTTGTGGCCACCTGCAACTCCACCCATTTCTTTATTGTCCGCCAGGGGGAGGTATGGACCTCGAGCGGCGATTACTGTCTTGATGGCATTACCCGGCGCAATGTGATTAACCTGTGTAAACAACATCGCATTCCGGTGTTTGAAAAGAACTTCAGTCTCAGCGAAGTCTATGCTGCTGATGAGGCGTTTGTGACCGGTACCTTTGCCGGCCTGACGCCGGTTCGCGAAGTGGATGGGCGCCAGATTGGTAACACCCAGATCCCTGTGATTAAGCGGTTACAGCAACACTACCTGGATTTGATTGCCGAACAGGCGGGGGAATCTGCATGAGTATTCGTATCGCAATGTGGTCCGGACCACGCAATATTTCGACGGCCATGATGAGAAGCTGGGAGAACCGGCCGGATACCGAGGTAATAGATGAACCCTTTTATGCCTGCTATCTGAAACACACCGGTGCCATTCACCCCTATCAGCAGGAGATTATGGCCAGTCAGTCAGATGACTTTGCCTGTGTGGCCCGTCAGTTGAGTGAAGCCCCTGTGAGCGCAGCCGTGCAGTATCAAAAACACATGACGCACCATATTCCAGAAAATGCTGATATGAGCTGGTGCGCCTCCCTGCGCCACTGCTTTTTAATTCGACATCCCGCCAAAGTGGTGGATTCTTATTATCGCAGTATGGGGCAATGCAGCGAGGAGGAAACGGGCATCGAACGGCAATTCCAGTTATATCAGCAACTCTCTGAGATCAATTCACAGCCAATACCGGTGGTTGATTCGGACGATTTATTGAGTGCGCCAAAAGCCATGCTTGAAGCCATTTGCAGCGCATTAGAGGTGCCTTTTTATGCACAGATGCTGAACTGGCCGACAGGCCGCAGGCCCTCAGATGGCGTATGGGCGCCGCACTGGTATCATTCGGTAGAGGCGTCTACAGGCTTTACTGCCCCAAGTAACAAACTGCCCGAACTGAGTCCGGAACTGCAACGTATCGCTGAGCGCTGCCAGCCTTTTTACGAGCAAATGAAAGGGCGAGCCATACAAATAGCGGGATAGCACACCCGCTTTTAGCCAACGATCCGGGCTTAATCCAGATCCTTTAATGGCCAGCTGACAATATAGTTTTCAAAGTCGTCCAGGCTATGTTCATCATCGGGTACCGTCTTGCCTCGTACCGACATACCCGCTTTGTGCATGGCGGATTTCTTGCCTTTGTTCAACAAGGGGTGCCAGGAGGGCAGCCCTCTGCCTTCATAGATACGACGATAACTACAGCTCGGCGGCATAAAGAAAATGTCTTTAAGGTTATCTTTGGTCAGTTTGACACAATCGGGCACCAGCTGTGTGCGTTTTTCGTACTGAGTACACTGGCAGCTCTTAGTGTTTAATAAATGGCAGACGATATTGGTATAGTGAATTTCTTCACCGGGTTTAATCTCATCGGTTGGCGCGCCGTCACCGTTATCGTCGTCGATAAATTTCTGCAGGCAGCATTTGCCGCAACCATCACACAATGACTCCCATTCTTTAGCATCCATTTGCTCAAGGGTTTTATGTTCCCAAAACTTTACCTCAGTCATACGCCGTCACCGTGGCACCGGTGTTCAGTATGCCGCCCAGACTGGCCTCAACACGATCACCTGCAACCAGCGGCCCCACTCCTTTGGGTGTGCCGGTCAGAACAACGTCTCCGGGTAGCAGGGTAAATACCGCCGAAATCTCACTGATCAGACTGTCGATGTCATGGATCATCATCGCCGTATCGCCGCTTTGACGCTCTGCCCCGTTTACATTAAGACTGAATTTCAGCGCTTTGTAGTTCTCTACGCCATGGGCGGGGACAAATCCACTGAGTGGACAGCTGCCGTCAAAGGCCTTGGCTCGCTCCCACGGATGTCCTTTGGTTTTGAGCTGAGTCTGTACATCACGAAGGGTCAGATCCAGCGCCAGACCATAGCCCCATACCGCCGATTGCACATCCTCAACTGACGCATGCGACAGCGGTGCCTTGATCAGTACCGCCACCTCCAGTTCATTGTGACACTCTCCCTGTGACTGGGGTATCTGTATCTCATTGGCAAATGGCTGCAACGCAGTTGATGGCTTCATAAACAGCAGTGGCTGCTCTGGCACGTCATTGTTGAGCTCCTGAATATGATCCAGATAGTTGCGCCCGACACAAACCACCTTGCCCGGTGAATAGGGTAATGACTGTCCCAGATGATCGTGAAAACGATACGCCACCATCAGTTCAGCTCTGCCTTAATACGGTCCGACAGATAGCCCACCGCACTGCCAAAATAGGTAGAGCGATTCCAGTTCATGAGGCTATGAAAGTTGCCATAAACCAGGTAAATACGACCCTTTTCATCATCAGGCATAATCAGGCTGGCTGGCACGTCGCGGGTAGGCAAATCGCTGCCATCATAACGTCTCACGCCCAGCGACTGCCATTCAGACAGGCTTTTCATTTTATCTTTGTCCAGCCCTGCCAGACCATAGTCAAATGTTTCTGGCAGGCTGACCTGACGACCCCAGGTGAGGCTGTCATCCCACCCTACCGACTTGAGGTAATTGGCAATGGAGGCAAAGACATCGGCGGGGTTTTGCCAGATATCTTTCTTGCCATCGCCGTCAAAATCATAGGCGTAAGCGTTGAACGAGGTAGGCATAAACTGACTCTGGCCCATGGCGCCAGCCCAGGAGCCTAAAAACTGCTCTTTAGTGATGTGGCCTTGTTCGAGAATCTGCAGCGCCGCAAACAATTGTTTCTTAAATAAGGCTTCACGGCGTCCCTCATAGGCCAGTGTTGCCAGTGCGGAGATGACCGGATAATCCCCCTGGATACGTCCGAAATTACTTTCGTTGCCCCATAGCGCAACAATAAATCGCGGCTGCACACCAAACTGCTTACCCACTTGTTCGAGTATTGCCTGATGCTCGCGATACTTATCTACCGCTTGCTTCACTTTCCAGTCGGGTACCCGGGTGGACAAATACTTATCCAGAGTCAACTTGAACTCAGGTTGATTCTTATCCGAACTTACGGCCCGCTCATAAAACTTGATGTCGGCAAATGCCTGTTCAACAAACTCTGACTCATAGCCCTTTTCGATGGCTTCTTGCTTAAGTGCCGTAACATATTCGTCAAAGCTCGGTTTGGCGTTGACCACTGTGCTGAAAAGTATCACCAGTGCACATAAGACTCTAGTCATTCAAGGACTCCTGTTTCTGAGTATGTTGCTGTTTAAGTTCTGCCAGCAGATCTTCCTGTGGCGGGGGTAATTGCAGATAGAAGCCCTTGTCTTGCAGGGCTTGTGCAACCTTTTTCGGATCGCTGATGGCGAGTTTAGTGTTTGCGGTGAGCGGGATCACCATCACCAGCTCGGGAATACCAAAACTTTCCATTAAGGGTTCGGGTACCGCGTCAAAATCATCACGTTTGGTGACAAATAGATAGGTTTGATCTTTTTTAGGACTCTTATATATGGCGCACAACATCGAAACGCCTGCCTCCTGTGGTTAGGTTTGACTCCGGCTCAGTCCTTATTCTGTGGCCAGAATGTGCTGAAGTTGCTCCGCCAGCAGTGGCTGTCGCCAGTTGCTGATGAGATCCGGTGTTAGTCCCATTAGTTTACTCTCATCCAGCTCAAACCACAGCCATTTGAGTAGCTGATTGATCTGTTTTTTTGACCCTAACATCTCAACCGGGATGCCCTGCTCTGTCGCCACTTTTTCACACATATCGCGCACGACTTTGGCGGTTTTCTTGTAGGCAGGAAAGTCGACGAGCCGTTCGACTTTAGGTGGATAATGTTCAGGTGGCAGAGATACCGCCTCTGCAATAACACCGAGAATCGCATCACCATGACGACGAATATCCTGAGGCATCAGTGCATTGATACCGTGCAGCCCATTCTTTGCCTGGGGTTGGCGCTTGGCCAGTTCCAGCATTGCCTGCTCTTTGAGCACAAAGTTCAGCGCAATATCGCGGCTGCGGGCGGTCTGTAAACGCCATTGGGCCAGGCCTTTTAACACCGCCAGCGCCTTACCTTTTAACTGCCATGCATTTTTTATGGTGAGATAAGCGTACTCTGTGGGTAGCTCGGCCTGTTTTTTGGTCATTAGCTGTTGCACATCCGCAAAGACCCAACCGGTTTTGCCTTGCTCTTCAATACGCTGTGCCAACTGCGGATAGAGATCATATAAATACAGTACGTCATTGGCCGCATAATGGAGTTGCTGCGAACTTAGTGGCCGGGCGATCCAGTCGGTGCGCGACTCTCCTTTATCCAGCGTGACACCAGAGAGCTCCTCTACCAGTTTGGCGTATCCCAGAGAGGGCCCCATATTGAGCATGGCGGCTGCCACCTGTGTATCAAAAATACGGTTAGGCATCACGCCCATTGCGGCGGCAAAGGTCTCCAAATCCTCAGAGCAGGCGTGTAAAACCTTGATGACTGTGTCATTAAGGAGCAGCTCTTTTAGCGCACCGAGATCTCCGATGGCCAGCGGATCCACCAGAGATAACTGCTGGCCATCATAGAGCTGAATCAGACCAAGCCGTGGATACAGGGTGCGGGTACGCACAAATTCTGTATCGACGGCAATAAAAGGCTGCTGTGCTGCCTGACGACAATATTCCGCCAGCTGTGAAGGACTTTCGATTAAGTGATACTGCATCTGTTTAAAATGAAAAAACCGGCTGGCGCCGGCTTTTCGACTACTCCCGTAATTCTCGCCTGAGGATCTTACCCACATTGGTTTTCGGCAGTTCGTCCCGGAACTCTACCTGTTTGGGTACTTTATACCCGGTCAGATGCTTACGGCAATGACTAATCAGCTCCTTGTCAGTCAATGACGCATCTTTTCTTACCACAAAAAGCTTCACTGCTTCACCGGTGGCTTCATTGGGTACACCCACGGCTGCCACTTCAGCCACACCGTCGTGCATGGCTGCTACTTCTTCAATTTCATTGGGGAAGACGTTAAAGCCAGAGACCAGAATCATGTCTTTTTTGCGGTCAACGATGAAGAAGCATCCTTTTTCGTCCATACGGGCAATGTCGCCGGTTGCCAGCCAGCCGTCATTGAGTACTTCTTTGGTGGCTTCTTCACGGTTAAGGTACCCTTTCATCACCTGTGGACCCTTTACATACAGCTCACCCGGTTCCCCCGGTTGCACCACATTGCCGTCTTCATCAATCAGCTTCACATCGGTGGAAGGCACCGGCATTCCGATAGAGCCGGTGTATTCTGGTGTAATAGTTGGATAGTTAATGCTGACCACCGGACAACATTCGGTCAGTCCATAGCCCTCCAGCAGCACATGCCCGGTGACTTTCTGCCACTTTTCAGCTACGGGTCGTTGCACCGCCATACCGCCACCGAGCGCAAATTTAAAGTTACTGAAATCGAGATCTTTAAATCCCGGAGTATTCAGTAATCCATTAAACAGGGTATTCACACCGGTTAGCACGGTAAAGGGGTATTTGCCCAGCTCTTTGACAAATCCGGGCATATCGCGGGGATTAGTAATAAGCAGGTTTTTACAGCCATATTTCACAAAGGTGAGGCAATTAGCTGTCAATGCAAAGATATGGTAGAGCGGCAGCGCCGTTACCACCAGCTCCTCGGATTCTTTAATCACCGGCTCAAGGATCACCGATATTTGTTCCAGGTTCGCCACCATGTTGCGGTGTGTCAGCATTGCACCTTTTGATACACCGGTCGTACCGCCGGTATATTGCAAAAAGGCAATGCAGTCGCCGTTCACATCGGGGCGTGTATAGGTCATTGCTTTGCCAGCATGAATGGCATCCATAAAGCCTTTGGTGTTTTGCAATGAAAAGGCTGGCACCATTTTTTTCACGTGTTTAATGACAAAATTAACCAGCCAACGCTTGGGTGCCGGCAACATGTCGCCCACCTGAGTCAGGAAAACCTCTTTCACCTGAGTTTCTGCCACCACTTCTGCCAGGGTATGGGCGAAGTTCTCTACAATAACAATGGCTTTAGCGCTGGAATCATTAAGCTGGTGTTTCAGTTCACGGGCCGTATACAGAGGGTTAACATTCACCACCGTGAGCCCCGCTCTGAGGACACCAAATATGGCAATTGGGTTCTGCAACAGGTTCGGCATCATAATGGCAACCGCATCCCCCTTTTTCAGTCCCATATTCTGCAGATACGCCGCAAATTGGAGAGTGTAGCGGTCGAGCTCAGCATAGGTGATCTCTTTACCCATATTGATAAATGCCACTTTACTGGCATATTTTTTTACTGACTGCTCAAAAATATCAATGATGGATGAATAATGATCTGCGTCGATTTCGGCAGGGATATCAGCAGGGTAATGCTCTAACCAAGTCTTTTCCACAGTGCCTCCTATGGGCTGTTCTCGTTATTATGGTGAACCTGTCGTTGATTTTTAACCAGTGCCGCAACACAAGGTCAGACCACTATAGTAGCCAATGCATCAGAAAAGATAAATGACTAAAGCGCCGGTGGCCCAACCTCCGTGAACAAGCAGCATTATTGTGTTCTGTGTCTGGTACGTAGCCCCTTGATAATCGGATCCCTGATTACCAGTCTAGCCTTTTAAACGCTATGACTGAGGCTCCTGCTCATATTGCTGCCAGAAACTGAGCAGCTGCTGGGCGACTGGCTGTGGGTTATCCATGTGTAAGTGATGCCCCCCTTCACATTCCACGGTGGTGAGTTGCCTTATGTGGGCGGCTCTGCGCTGCTGATTGGTTTTGACTTTTTCAAACCCTTGCGTGCCGGTGATGGCCAGTACCGGCGCTTTAATTGCTTGTAGAAAACCCTGGGCCTGTTCCTCTGTCGTACGCAAAGATGAGATGGTTCGCAGTCGTCTGTCTGTGCGCCATTTGAGTGTCTGGGCCTGGATATCGAGGTTTCGTGCCACCAGTAATGTCGCCGAATCACGTTTGAGATCACCTGCCATCATGCGAGCCGTGGTGGCGCGCTCTATTGTCGGAGGATGACGAGCTTCTTTGAGATCAACCTCAATGCGGCTTAACACCGACTCACGCAGTTGTTGCGGGCTGCTGTTTGCTTCCCGACTGAGCGGGCCAAATGCTTCTATCATGGTCAACGTACGTACCTGTTCAGGAAAGGTGGCCGCATACAAAGAACTGATTATCCCGCCCAGAGAATGACCCAACAGATCAAAGGTTTGCCAGCCAAGTGACTGGGTCAGTTCATAGACATCCTGTATCCAGTCAAAAAGATGATAGTGCGCATCGGCGCTGCGATGATCTGAATGCCCATGACCGGCTAAATCGATGGCTAGCAAATCAACACCACTCAGATGCTCTGCCAATGGGATAAAGCTGGCGCTGTTATCCAGCCAGCCATGCAGCGCAATCACTTTGCGCCCGTCAGGATCACCAAATCGCTGAGCACTGAGGCGCAGATGGCGCAAGGTAAAGGAAATATCAGTCATGAAAAAAACACTAGAAGGTAAAACCCAGACCTTAAGGATTTCGTCCGCCGGATGCAATAGCGACCTGATTCGTCGTCCACAGACCTCAGTGACACAAAAAGGCGGCAATAACTTGCCGCCTTTTGAGTTTTTCTTGCCGCAAGGGTAAAGTATCGCGGCAATGTGTTGCCTATCGACGCTGAATATTGCCCATATCCCGATTCGTGTTTCGAGGCGGATTAGAGGGCATAGTCGCAGGCCGTGAAACCGGTTTAGAAGAAGGCTGTGAACGCTGCACCGGGCTGTTCGACGGACCCGAATAATCAGACCCGTGACGGGTGCTGTGCCTTGAACGGATGATGGTTCTTTGATGATAGGGCCATAAGTGCCAGCCGTACCAGGATGAGTAATAATGTGGCCAAAAGCCCATCCCTACTCCGAACGTCGTCACACTGACACGGTCACGCTCATCCCACATGTGATAACCACTGGCATTTACCACCGGGAATACATACTGATGTTCACCGACCGTACCGGATTCGCTGCCTCCGGCTTCACCCACAACGGTGATAAGACGCCCGGTTTTGTACACCATAGGATCTAAAAAACCATCAATATAGACGCGAAAGCGCCCTGCGCTTTCTTCGCTGGTGATGGGTCTGCCATAATGCCTTAACGGGTAATAAAGCATTTCCAGACGAGTATGTTGCTTGAGGTTGTCGACCCTGGCGATGACCCCACCCCAACGGATTTTAGTGCCCGCCGCTTTTTGTGGATTTGCCGACACCTGTTGGTAGTTTGCCAGATTGCTGTCATTTTCAAGCTTGATGGACTCAGGCACAGTCGAACAGCCTGCCAGCCCCAATACCATCAGTGCAAAAATTAGCCGTTGCATCGATTACTCCTTCAATTTGCTTTTCCTGATTCAATCAGGTTAACACAAAGTCTGAATGTCACTCGTTACATTATGTGCTTTTAAACTGAATCTATACTGAACTGGATCAGCGCCGAAACGAGATTACACGTAGGTGTCGATACCCATAGTCTGTTGAATCTGTTCTCTGGCCTGCAGACGGGAAAGGCTTTGGTAGGCATCAATTGCCTGGCGATTACGGGGCTCGGGTTGGTCGTAGAATTGTTGCTGTTTGCGGTAGCGATCTGCCTGTACCTGAGACTCTTCACTACCCTGGCGGATAACAGTCTGAGTACGCGGCAACTCTGTCGCGGCGTTCTCCTGCTGCTGGCGTGCGTTAGCCTCCCGCGGGGTTTCTTTCACCGCAGGATTAACGATCAGGCCTTGTTGTGACGCAACTAAGGAGGACTCTATTTCCACTGTATACCCATCAAGAGGACCGGCTGACTAAAACAGCATAGTGCTGAACCCTTTAATTTGGCAAAATCCTTGTTAGCCATCTTTTATATCTGTAAGGCAAACTCTGCAAAAATCATTCCTTTTATCGACCAGGCAACTTTTTCCAGGTCACCTTGTCACGCAGATAAACCGGCTCGGCTTTGGCCGCTGTAACGGCTTCCCCCCGCGCAAAGGCGGCAATCGCCAGGGGTAACATATAGCGTGCTCGTGGATACAGTATCTGAGCCACTGACTCTGTTTTCCTGAACTGATTTAATGCAGGGTAGGCCCCCCAACCGGTACCCACTCCGTACCAGTGTGCCCCCCCTTGCTCCAGTGTTTCAATGGCTTGTGAAGGAGGCAACACCTGTTCTTGTGTGACCGGTACCATCAGTCCGTCTGCATGCTGATAACATCCCAGATACACCTCATCCATGCGCGCATCAATGGCAGCTGCAACATGGTGTTGTTGCTGTTCCTCCAGCGCCTGCTGGGCCATGGCGGCCAGGGTAGAAACTCCCACAACAGGCAGTTGGGTACCAAACGCCAGCCCCTGTATCATACCGGTTGCAATCCGCACCCCGGTAAAGCTACCCGGACCGCGCCCAAAGGCCAGCATGTCCAGGCTTTTCAGTGTAACCTGCGCCTCAGATAACAGCTCATCTACCATAGGTAATAAACGCTGACTGTGCTGCTGTGGACACAGCTCGAAGCGTTCAAAAATGACTTGCTCTGCCGTGCCACTGTTCAGCATTAAGGCTACAGAGCAGGCTTCAGTAGCCGTATCAATGGCCAGAATATTCTTCATACTTCGGTCTCTTTGAGTTCAGGTTCATGCGCACACTGCTGCTCAGTGTGCGGAGATTGCAATTGCTGTAAAAACATCACGGCGTTGTCCAGCGTTCGGGTGCGTTGCATTGCCGGCAAACTGGCAAGAAAAATGCGGCCATAGTCACGGGTTACCAGGCGGTTGTCACAAATTACCAGCACGCCTTTGTCTGAGGTGTCCCGAATCAATCGCCCTGCCCCTTGTTTAAGTGCAATCACCGCTCTGGGGATCTGAATTTGCGCAAACGGATTCCCCCCATGTTTTTTGCAATCGGCTATTTTTGCTTCCAATAGCGGATCATCGGGTGCGGCAAAGGGCAATTTATCAATCAATACACAGGTCAGATCGCTGCCACGCACATCTACCCCTTCCCAGAAAGCGCTGGTTCCCAACAATACGCCATTGCCTGAAGACAGGTACTCTTCCAGTAACGCACCTTTGCTGGTGGTGCCCTGCACCAGAATCGGGTTGGTAATCAGCTCTTCCAGGGCCTGAGCGACCTGTCGCAACATATAGTGACTGGTAAACAATAAAAAACAGCGCCCCTTACTGGCCCTGATAAGCTCCAGCGATACCTTTACCAGCGCGCTACTTCGATCTTTTGCCGTGGGCTCGGGAAGATAGCGTGGAACACATAGCAATGCCTGCTCCGGGTAGTCGAACGGACTTTCCAGCCCCAGTGTGCGAGCCTGTTTTAGCCCCATCTGACCGGTAAAATGCTCGAAGCCGCCATCTACCATCAGTGTGGCCGAGGTAAAAATCCAGCTGCGTTTGGGCGTCTCAACATATTCAGCGAAACGCTTGGCAATGGAAAGCGGTGTCAGGTGCAGGATAATATGCTTAGGCGTGGTCTCATACCACAGACTCACCCCTTGTTTTTCGGTGTCTGTGAGTCTTGAGAGTCTTGCTCTGGCCTGCACACAGCGCTCATAGACGCTGTCGAGATCTTTATCGCGCCCTAAATGCACTTTTAAGACCTCGTAAACCAGTTCAAGGGCATCGGTGAGGCGATCAATCTGATTGCGTATAACCTGCTTATCCAGCGCCAGCTGCCAGTTACCTTTTTGCGGTTGCTGAGGGAACTGCAAACGCAAATCCATAGCACTGGCCCGCAGCTTTTCCGCGGCCTTACTTAACTGTCCGGCATCTTTGAGCTTAGTCCGATAGACCACCTCCATATCCGACCCCATCTCCGCCAACTGGCGGCTGGACAGCGCTTCGCCAAAATATTCACTGGCAATGTCAGGGATCTGATGCGCTTCATCAAATAACACCACATCGGCCTCCGGGATAAGCTCGCCAAAGCCGGTGTCTTTGAGTGCCATATCGGCGAAAAACAAATGATGATTCACGACTACCATGTCGGCATCCAGGGCCTTGCGTCTGGCCCTGACCAGGTAGCAATCATCATAATCCGGACAATCCTTTCCCAGACAATTGTCTACCGTTGAGGTGACAAAAGGCAGTACTTTTGCATCTTCCGGCAGACTCTTCAGTTCCCCCATGTCACCGCTTTTGGTGCTGTTGGCCCACTCTCTGACCTGGCTCAGCTGATGCAGGGTCTGTTTTTCGAATAAGGTCGAGTTGCCACCATGCTGGGCCAAACGGTGCAGACACAGATAATTGGCCCGACCTTTTAATAACACGGTCTTTTTGGTACTGCCCAGAGCCTGCTTAACGATAGGCAAATCACGGTGAAATAACTGCTCCTGCAGGTTTTTCGTGCCGGTAGAGACAATCACTTTTTTATCACTGGCCAGTGCTGGTATAAGGTAAGCAAAGGTTTTTCCGGTGCCGGTACCGGCTTCTACCACCAGCTGCGCCTTGTCATTGATGGCTTTTTCAACGGAAACGGCCATCTCGGTTTGTGCCGCTCGGGGAATGAAGCCCTGTACGCCCTGAGACAGCGCGCCGTCCCGGGCGAAAATCGTTTTTACTGAAGGCACCGCCTCTCCTGACTCACTCAATTGACCGCAGCAGTATATCAAAACCTTTTCAGCAAGACTGCAATCGCTGATGGCTAAAACATGCTCGCCAATCAATAACAGCGATATTGTTGATAACGCTTTAGCGCTACCCTGCTGATTTTTCGGAGATGTGCACTGATGTTGCCTATAAACTCGACTAACGGCCACGGATAATGATTTTTTGCTTGATTAAGGTGAATGAATTCCCTACCATACGCGGCGCTCAAACGGCTCGTATCAGAACGGGTTTTGTTGAGTGCGATCTTGCACGGGCGCGCCGCAGTGCTCCTGAAGCCATACTAGTTGGTGGCATCAAAAATGCGGTAAACAAACAGAATTAGGTGAGGTGTCCGAGTGGCTGACAAATTTGTCAGGAACAAATTTGGACATCCGCAGGATGGCCCCGAAGGGGCGAAGGGCAGGAAGCCCGGAGCAACGAGCACGCCGTAGTGCTCCTGCAGCCACACTAACCGGTGGCATCAAAAATGCGGCAGACAAACAGAATTAGGTGAGGTGTCCGAGTGGCTGAAGGAGCACGCCTGGAAAGTGTGTATACGGCAACGTATCGAGGGTTCGAATCCCTCCCTCACCGCCATATTAATGAAGAAAACCCGGCAAACTACGCCGGGTTTTCTGCTTTCTGGCGTCCGGTCGCAAGCGTCCAGGGCTATCGCCCGTTCACTTCGCGCGGCGCGGTGCGCCTAAAGAAAGCGAAGTTCACCCCTCACCGCCATATTAATGAAGAAAACCCGGCAAACCACGCCGGGTTTTCTGCTTTCTGGCGTCCAGTCGCAAGCGTCCAGGGCTATCGCCCGTTCACTTCGCGCGGCGCTATGCGCCTAAAGAAAGCGAAGTTCACCCCTCACCGCCATATCAAATAAAGAAGCCCCAGCGCAGTTTGCTGGGGCTTTTTTGTTTGACCAAGTGACCGGAGGATTTGGTTCGAACCCTGTGGTTCGACTAAAACGTCGGGAACGTTTTAGAACAACCGAAGGCTGGCCCAAAGGGCAAAATACATGGAAGTATTTTGTACTAAACGTCGGGAACAAATTTATTCGCTACATCCCTGCAGCTCACCTGCTTCGCAGGCCAGCTAAAGCTGTTCTGCATCGTTCCTACAATACTTGGTGAACAGCCCAAGGCTGGCCCAAAGAGATGAAGAGTAAACGTTCTGGTACTTTTTTCTTCTTCGGCATCCGCGCACATCGCCTGAGGTAACTGCCAAAGACCTTGGTTCCTTGTTCCGATTTGCATTGTAAATACTGCTGTGAATCCGCAGGTTAGCAGCTTTTCAACAATGCTTTTCTTTGCGCAAAGTCCAATTCCAACGTATGTTGATAGGCTGATGCTTATCAACATAAGGACCGCCACACTGTTATGCATATTGCCACTCTGGTACTGATCATTCTCTCCGCCGGTATTGCCAGTCAATGGCTTGCGGCCCAACTTCGGTTGCCGGCCATTGTCGTTCTGATCGCGTCCGGGGTTCTGCTTGGCCCCGTATTTGGGGTGATTGAACTGGGATTGTCACAAACCGAGTTGACCGAGCTGGTGGGTCTGGGCGTGGCCATCATCCTGTTTGAAGGTGGTATGGATTTAAAGCTCAGCGAGTTTCGGCGGGTAGGACATGGCATTCGCCGTCTGACCATATTAGGCCCACCACTGGGTTGGTTGTTCGGCGGCCTGGCGGCGCACTATATCGCCGGACTAAGCTGGCCGGTGGCCTGGGTATTAGGGGCCATACTGGTGGTTACCGGTCCAACAGTGATCTTACCCCTGCTGCGCCAGGCAAAACTTAACCAGGAATCCGCTTCACTGCTTAAATGGGAAGGTATTGTCAATGATCCGATTGGCGTATTACTGGCCGTTCTGACCTTCCAGTATTTTACCCTGTCTGATACCAGCTGGGTCGGTGTGGTCAGTGGCATGGGTGCCGCGATTTTTGCCGCCGCGTTATTCGGTGGACTCGGTGGATGGCTGACTGGCTGGTTGTACCGGCGGGGCTCAGTTCCGGTACATCTCAAAGCTCCCATGCTGATGGTGCTGGTATTGATAGCCTACTGGGCAAGTAACCTGATTCAGCATGAGGCAGGTTTACTCACCGTGACGGTGATGGGTGTGGTAATCGGCAATATGAACCTGGTGGAACGGGAGTCATTGCAGCACTTTAAAGAAAACCTCACCGTCATTCTGCTTTCGGTGCTGTTTATCATCATTCCCTCGCAGCTGAAATTCAGTCAGCTGGATGAGATCAACTGGCAGGTGCTGTTGTTTGTTCTGGCGGTATTACTGGTCATTCGTCCGCTGACGATATTTCTGGCAACTCTGGGAGGGACCATTCGTAAACAAGACAAGCTGCTACTCGCCTGGGTTGCCCCGAGGGGGATTGTAGCGGCAGCCTCGGCTGGCATCTTTGGTCCTGCGCTGGTCAATGCCGGTTATCCCGACGCCGAAAAACTCCTGCCTATTGTTTTTCTGATCATCATCATCACCGTGCTGGCCCATGGCCTTACATTGGGCAATCTGGCCAGAAAACTGGGACTGGCCGCACAGTCTGAAAACGGTTTGCTGATTATAGGTGCATCGCGCTGGACACAGGTGCTGGCACAGGCACTAAAAAAGCTCAATATTGACGTATTGGTTGCAGACGGAGCGTACCATCGCCTTAAAGCGTTACGCATGGACGGCATTAAAATCTATTACGGCGAGATTCTGTCTGAGCACGCGCGCAATGAACTTGAAATAGAACATCTCAGTCACTTGCTAGCTGCCACCGACAATGATTATTACAATGCGCTGGTTTGCAAAGCTCAGGGGCATGAGTTTGGACACCACCGTACGTTCCAGTTTGCCATCCACAAAGAATCAAATCAGGCTCACAAACGTTTGTCACTGCAACAACGGGGCTACGGCGCCTTTAACCCGGATGCCACTTTTGAGGCCCTGCACCAATGGCTGGACGATGGCTGGACCATGCAAACCACAAAACTGAGTGAAAGTTTTGACTTTGACAAACTCAAAGAACGTCTCGGTGAACCGGGTAACGACTGGCTCTTGGTGGGCGGCTTATCACCTCAGGGAAAATTGTGGCTGCAAACGGCAGAGCGTAGTATCAAGCTCAATCCAGGCACAACCTTGCTCTATTTTGCACCGAAAAACATTGAAAAAGAGCTTAAAAACCTGAAAAAGGATGCGGCCGAGCAGGAGCAGGAAGAAACGGAACCGCAATCCTAAGCGAAAAGAGCAACGGGCAGATTCAGTCTGCCAGCCTTCAACCTTGTTGTCAGGGTGAGCACATGACGCGGTAGGGAAACTGCACCCTGTCAACAACCGCACCAAGCCAGTGCGATTACCGGTCAGCCAGATTCACCCAGATAAGGTGCAGCGCACCTTATTATCAGGCGTTACCTTTGACCTTCATTTTATGGGCCGCGGCAAAATCGAGCATTCTGTCGAGCGGGATTAAAGCTTTCTGACGGGTCGCTTCGTCTACAAAAATTTCATGACCGGTATTGTCTGTCAGGGCTTCATGAATAGCCTGTAAGCCATTCATTGCCATCCAGGGACAATGTGCACAGCTGCGACAAGTTGCACCATTACCACCTGTTGGTGCTTCAACAAAGGCTTTGCCGGGTGCGGCCTGTTGCATCTTGTAGAAAATACCCCGGTCAGTGGCCACAATCAGGTAGTCGTTAGGCAGTGTTTGCGCAGCTTTAATCAGTTGTGAGGTCGACCCCACTGCGTCGGCCATCTCAACCACATTCGCCGGTGACTCAGGATGAACCAGAATGGCGGCGTTTGGATGCTGCTCTTTTAGCGCTTTTAGTGCGCGCGCTTTGAATTCGTCATGCACCACGCAGGCACCCTGCCACATCAGCATCTGTGCACCGGTTTGCTTTTCAATGTATGCACCAAGGTGACGATCCGGGCCCCATAAGATTTTCTTACCCTGGCTGTCCAGATGTTCGACAATTTCCAAGGCTATGCTGGAGGTCACAACCCAATCTGCGCGAGCCTTCACCGCCGCTGAAGTATTGGCATACACCACCACCGTATGATCCGGGTGTTGGTCACAAAATTCACTGAATTTATCCGCCGGACAGCCCAGATCCAGGGAGCAGGTTGCCTCCAGCGTTGGCATCAGCACGGTTTTCTCAGGGCTGAGAATTTTGGCGGTTTCGCCCATAAAACGTACGCCCGCCACAATTAACGTTTGTGCATCGGCGTCTCGTCCAAAACGGGCCATCTCCAGCGAATCAGCCACGCAGCCCTGTGTTTGCTCAGCCAGCGCCTGAATCTCTGGATCGGTGTAGTAATGGGCCACCAAGACGGCATTTTTTTCCTCGAGCAGCCCTTTAATCTGCTCGATATACTCTGCTTTTTGCTTTTCGCTCAAAGGCTTTGGCTTTGCCGGAAAGGCATAATCAAGCGTATCTATGGACTGTGTCTGGCTCATACTGCTGCTCGGCTTAGATCAAAAAGGGCGCAGATTATACCGCCCCTGTAACGTAAATGGTATGGGCTGATAAGCAGGTTAATTGACTATTCCCCTTGTCTTGTCGTCATCATGTTTTAGTCTGAGACAACAAAGACAACCATTTTCTCACTAATATGTTGAAAAAGTGGTGTTATCTCGCCAGGAAAGGATAAAGGAGGTTGATAATGTGGACACAAGGCAAAGTGGTAAAACGGACAGACTGGACGGCCGATCTGTTTTCTTTGTTTATTGAGGCCGATATTGGCGACTTCACCGCCGGACAGTTTGTCAAACTGGGACTGGATATTAAGGACAAACGCATTGGACGAGCCTACTCATTAGTGAATCACCCTGACGAGGATTTGTTAGAGGTTTTACTGATACGTGTGGACGACGGCCTGCTCTCCCCCGCTCTGCATAGACTGCAACCGGGTGATCCGATACACATGAGCACCAAGGCCAGCGGTTTTATGACGCTGGACTATGTGCCGCCCTCACGGGATCTCTGGCTTATGGCAACGGGCACCGCAATAGGCCCCTTTATTTCGATGTTACGCACTCATGCCGTGTGGCAGCAATTTGAACATGTTGTACTGGTGTATGGCGTGCGCTACACCCAAGAATTGGCCTACAACGGGTTGTTGACAGAGCTCACCCAGCAACATAGATCACAATTTTCCTTCCTCAGTAGCGTTACACGGGAATCCAGTGCTGATGCACTTACATGCCGAATTCCTGAGGCTCTGGAAACCGGCTTGCTGGAGCAACAGGCACAGCGGGAGATCTGCCCACAACACAGTCATGTCATGCTCTGCGGCAATCCAGCCATGATCAGCGAAACACAAGCATTGCTTGAACAGCGAGGACTACGCAAGAACCTTAAACGTAAACCAGGACATATCAGTATGGAAAGATACTGGTAAGAAGGAGGCCATTTCTCATTCAGATTAGTGCTTTTTTCATGGCTTTGGTGCTAAATTTGTTCAAATAGGCTAGTTTTACAGCATTCAGGCAGAAAAATAGCATTTAAATCCATAATTGGCTTGCACCAGGTCAGGATTTAAGTAATATATGCGCCCGTCGCGACAGACGGCAAACAGTGAGTCATTAGCTCAAAACGCAACAGGCAAAGACAGTCTGTTTCGGAGCCAAAGAAGCACTGAAAACGTGACAATGTGGGTCGTTAGCTCAGTTGGTAGAGCAGTTGACTTTTAATCAATTGGTCGCTGGTTCGAATCCAGCACGACCCACCACTTTTTCTAACAAGGCCTGGTCCTTAGAAAAAGAACACATTGCAGTCCCTTCCAAGTAAGATTGTGGGTCGTTAGCTCAGTTGGTAGAGCAGTTGACTTTTAATCAATTGGTCGCTGGTTCGAATCCAGCACGACCCACCACAATCTAAAGTTACCCCAACCTATTCAGATAGACTCAGAAGTAATACTGAGCATTTTGTCGTGTTGGGTGAGAACCAGCGATCTGGTTCGACAAATTTGTCGGGAACAAATTTATTCACTACATCCCTGTCGCTCACCTGCTACGCAGGCCAGCTAAAGCTGTTCTGTATTGTTCCGACAATACTTGGTGAACAGCCGCAGGCTGGCCCGAAGGGCAAAATACAAGGAGGTATTTTGTACAAATTTGTCGGGAACAAATTTATTCGCTACATCCCTGTCGCTCACCTGCTGCGCAGGCCAGCTAAAGCTGTTCTGCATTGTTCCTACAATGCTTGGTCAACGCGCACAGCGCGGCCCAAAGGGTGAAGGCGGAATCTTCAGGCGCACGGCGCCGCCCGCCTGAACGCGAGGTCGTGGATGACCGAGCTGGGGGCCGATCATCAGGGATGTGTTTGCTCCACATATTCGTGGGTACTAGTGGGTACTAAAAACACAATAGGTTAAAACCAGACTCATCCCGCAAGACCCACCACAATGTCTCAGTAACACTACAACCGTGCACAATGCCATGCTGATGATAAACATCATGAAACAAATTCCGTCCGCTCTTAAATGCAACTCAGGGTAGAATCCAATGTCTGTGTACATGACTTACTCAGCTATTAAGGACAACTATGCGTTTAAATCCGCCCCAACTACATCGTGTTTTGTTGGTCAGTAGCCTGTTTTTCCCCACAGCGTTGTATGCCGATGGTTTAGCCGATTTGCATCAGGCACTGGATAGTCTGACAGGTACCACAGCTATCAGCGCCACATTAACCAATCGCTTTACGGAAAAGCGTGGCGAGGGAAAGGATCTTAAAGAACAGCAAGGCGCTGCAGACATTTTACTCAGCGACGAAGGCGCCGGTCTGCAAATAACCTATGGCAACGATGTTCTGTATGCGATGGAAGAAGAGGCCCGCTTGAAACTTGAAGATGAGGACGCACCGACCCCCACGCGAGATGCGGTGAATAATCTCGAGGCCAGTGAACTTAAGACCATATTGTCCGCCGCCACTAACCTTAAACGCTTTGTACAAAAGGCGAGCTTCAGGGAAGAAGAGGAACAGCAGTGTGACGCAGGCAGGGTACGCATATTGACCTTTGATTTGCCCCTGGAGGCGGTTATCAGCAATAAAAAAGTCAGAGATTATGTTAACGATTTCGACGGGCAGTATCACCTGTGGATTGACGAGCAAGGCTTTCCTCTTAAATCCCGACTCAGTTTTGCCGGTGATGGCAGGGCTTTTATCTTTTTTACGATGCAGGCTGAGTCTCAACGGACAACGCACTATGAGGTCATTGGCGATCGCCTGGTGGTAATGGACAGAGCTTACCACAGCGCTTACGACTCAAGCTGGGATAAGAGCGAAACCCGGGGTAATGAGACATTGGTATTACATCACCCCGCCCCCACACCGGAGAAAGGGCTCCTTGCCCAGTGCAATGTGCCCGCTGCGGATACCATCAAGAGTTAAGGAAGCGGGAAATACCGCCTCGCCTCTGCTCCGTAACAGACTATGAGGGACCGGGTAGCCAAGTGGTGCTGCCCGCTCCGCTAGCCGGTGCGTCGCAGATGTACCGTAATTTCCTCGCGATCATGATAGAGGTGTTTGGCCTGGAGTTGATACGACACCGTGTGTAGCTGCTCGGCAATTTCCTGTTGCGCCTGCAACCAGGACTCGTAGCGGCGTTTCATGGGCAATTTGAGATTAAAAATGGCTTCCTGACACCAGCCTTTGAGTACCCAACTGGCCATCAGCCTGGCAACCCGCTGTGGTTGCTCAACCATGTCACATACCAGCCAATGAATGTTCTTTTTCTTAGGTTCAAACTTAAAACCGTCTTCAGCGAAGTATCTCACCTGCCCCGTTTCCATCAGACTTTGCGCCATTGCGCCGTTATCCACGGCCTGAACAAATAACCCACGGCGCACGAGCTGATATGTCCATCCACCTGGGCAGGCCCCCAAATCAACGGCCTGCATTCCACCCTGTAACCGGGTTTCCTGTGCTTTTTTATTTAGAAAAACCTGTATGGCTTCATCTAACTTCAGGCTGGAACGACTGGGTGCCTGTGATGGCGCTTTCAGGCGCAATATGCCCAGGGGATATGGGGAGATCTGCTGCGGTGAAGCCACCCCTAAAAAGGCCTGCTGACTGGTAGTAAAAAACATAAACAAGACAGGCTTGTCGCTGCGCTCCTTGGGGCTGAGCTTCGCGGCTTTTTTTAATGACTGGCGCAGTGGCACACTAAACTTTCTGCAAAATTTAGACAGTTCTCTACCCTCTGTGGTGTCCGGGTACTCGACCCTGAGCTCACCACACTGAGGAAAATCAGCACAGGCTTCCAGCAATGGAGTGATGCGATCCGCTGCGTCCAAGTCATCGAGTCTTGCCTTACAGACAAATACCTGGCGCGCAAAAACCAGGCTTTGAACGGGCAGGTGCTCAAGCAGTTTATCCGCATCTTCTGCCTGGTAGCATTCAAACAAAACGAAACCGCTTTGAGCTGAAGTGCGGGCAAAACCGTAGATACCAACCGCTGCAGCTTTGTCCTGCAACTCGTTTGCCAGATCGCCCTCGAATCCGGGGCGGCAATAGGCCAGTAGCGCCGCTGTCACAACCCACTCCGTACACTGGCAATCAACAGCAGAAACCAGCCAATAATCATTGCCACACCGCCTATGGGGGTGATGGGACCAAACCCGCGAACACCGGTCAGCGCCAACAGATAGAGGCTGCCGCTAAACAGGATCACACCGACCAGAATACTGATCGCCGACCATTGCAGCATAGGCTGAGGTTGATGCCGGTATAATGCAACCAACAGAATCAATGCCAGACTATGCCATAACTGATATTGCACAGCCGTCTGAAACGCCGACATCATGTTTTCTTCGAGCCGACCTTTAAGACCGTGGGCGGCAAAGGCGCCCAGCATCACTGCAGTCATGGCTAAAAAGGCTCCTGCACTGAGAACCCAGCTCATAAGCACGCCTTAATAAAGTCGAGGCTTCGGTGTGCTGCATTAGTCATATTTTGCTCCAATGTAGTGGCTGCCGATTTACGCGGTTTAAAGCTATGTTCACCATCATCTATAAACGAGAGCCGAACTCTGGGGTGTAACTGAAAGTTCTCACATTCCACACGCGTTCCAAAGGGATCCCGCTCTCCCTGCAATATAAGAATCGGCTTACCCCCTTCCTGCAAGTGAGCGGTACGCAGTTTGTCCGGCTTACCCGGTGGGTGAAAAGGATAGCCATAGCAAAGGCATCCCTTTATCCGCTCACTGTCGCCCAGCATTGAGGCGACTCTCCCTCCCATAGATTTCCCTCCCACAAACAAAGGGCTCTGTGAGTCTACGCTCTCCAATGCCGCTTCAAAATCATTCATCAGCTTAGGCAAGGGCTGTGGAGGGCGCTTTTTCCCCTCTTCTTCGCTGCGTTGCATATAGCTGAAATTAAACCGGTGTACGGTGACCCCACACGCGGCTATCTGCTCAGCCAGTTGTTGCATGAAGTCACTGTTCATTCCGGCGCCGGCGCCATGCGCCAGCAACAGACTGGCAACGGGTTGTTCGGCCTTATTCGTCAATAACATCATCTTGCTGCTCTTCCTGCACCTGCGTATTTACCCACTGTCTGAAGGTGGCAATCTTACCTGAATCGGCCTGAGATTCATGGCACACCAGGTAATAAGCATTTCTGGTAATGAGTTTTTCATCAAAAGGACAGATGAGTCGTCCTGCCTGAATCTCTGGCCTGGCCAGCACACTGTGCCCCAATGCAATGCCCTGCCCTAATGCCGCGGCCTGTAATACCAGCATAGAGTGACTGAATACCGGCCCCTGATTTACGTTCACGCCCAGCACATTAAAATGTCGGATCCAGTTTTTCCAGGCCTCCCGGGAGGCATCGTGTAAAAGCGTGTGATGGCGCAGATCATCAAGCTCTTCCAGCGGCTTATCCGACTGAAATAACATCGGTGAGCAGATCGGCGTGAGATACTCGGTGTGCAGCTTGTCGGCGTGTAGTCCGTTCCAACGTCCTTTGCCATAATAGACCGCCACATCGACATCGTCAGTGAGGTGGCCTTCATCAAAATCTACGGCCTTGATGCGTACGTCGATATCCGGATGCTCTGCACTGAACTTGTGAATACGCGGAACCAGCCACTGAATGGCAAAACTCGGCGGCAAAGCCACCGTAATGGCGCCTTTTGCACCTCGGGCCAGCAGGCGCTGGGTGGCATCCTGTAATGAACTGAAAATATCTTTTATATCCAGATAGTAGCCCTGACCTTCTTCCGTCAGCAGCAAGGTTCGGTTTTTACGTAAAAACAATTTAATGCCCAGGAACGACTCAAGCGACTTAATCTGATGACTGACCGCGGCCTGCGTAACAAACAGCTCATCAGCCGCTTTCGTGAAGCTTAAATGCCGGGCTGCCGCTTCAAATGCTTTGAGAGAATTAAGGGGGGGCAGTCTGCGTGACATAAGGATTAAAGTTCCATTAGTTTTTCTAATGCAGATGACTCAATTAATGTCAATTTAAGCCAGCTCAATAACAGGTTATATTTTAACCGTGAGAGAAAAAATATCTTTATAGATAGTAAGTTATAAACGATAAATTTTAACATCTCACTCACAAAAGCGTAATTTTAACATTAATTTAACTAGAGGTTTGCAGATGAAAAACTTTACCAGACTTATTCCCTTTGGCCTAGTGCTGATCAGTGCCCAAGCCGCCGTAGCCGAGGAAATCACCGACAAAGATTGGATTTTACAACAAGGCAATGAGTATATCAGGGAAGCCGTCATTAATCTGGAACTGCCCCTTGCGGCAAATCTGGAGCGCCTGAAACAGCCCGCATCGGCACAGAAGCGTTCTGACATGCTGGCGAAAAGCGATACCAAGGCCCTGACGCCTAAAAACACTTCAGCGTCCGAGTAACGCGGTTACACTCTGCAACCTGACGGAGACGAACGAAAGTTCGACACGGCGAAGGACGCTGGCACACGTTGCCATACGTGGCAAAGGTGCACCATAAAATAATTACGCCTTCAGGCGGACGATCGTCCGCCTGATATGCCAGTGCTTAGCGGTTTTTATTAACTGGCACTGGTATCCAGTGGCGCAAAACCCTTTATCAGCTCGTCGAGCGCTTTCATCTGTTCCAGATAACCTTCTAACTTCGCCAGTGGCAACGCACAAGGTCCGTCACATTTCGCCTGTTCGGGATCCGGATGTGCTTCTATAAAGAGCCCCGCTAAACCCAGGGCCATGCCACTGCGGGCCAGCTGTGCCGCCTGAGCCCGACGTCCGTCAGCAGAATCTGCACGTCCTCCGGGCTTTTGTAATGCATGGGTTGCATCGAAGATAACCGGTGCCAATGTTTTCATTTCATCCATACCCAGCATATCAACCACCAGGTTGTTATAACCAAAGCAACTGCCCCTTTCACACAGGATTACTTTGTCATTCCCCGCTTCCATAAATTTGTTGATGATATGGCGCATCTCATGGGGGGCGAGAAACTGCGGCTTTTTGACATTAATGACAGCATTGGTTTTGGCCATAGCGACAACTAAGTCGGTTTGACGGGCCAGAAATGCCGGCAGCTGAATAACATCGACTACGTCGGCCACAGGCTGTGCCTGCCAGGGCTCGTGCACATCCGTAATCAGCGGTACGTCGAAGGTGGCTTTGATTTCAGCAAAAATCTTGAGCCCCTCTTCCAGTCCCGGCCCGCGATAAGAGTTCACAGAAGAACGATTGGCTTTATCAAAAGACGCCTTAAACACATAAGGAATACCCAGGCGCTGCGTCACTTCTTTATAGTGTTCGGCGATGCGCATGGCTAAATCCCGCGACTCAAGCACATTCATGCCGCCAAACAACACAAAAGGCTTGTGGTTGGCGACATCCAGACCTGCCAGGTTAATCTGCTGCAGATTTTTCATCCCGCCACTCCTTTCATAATGATTCCACATAAATAGGCCATATAGGTTCCCAGACCATAGCCGACCACAGCTAACAGCACGCCTACCGGCGCCAGAGACGGGTGGAAGGCTGCAGCCACGATGGGTGCAGACGCTACACCGCCCACATTGGCCTGACTGCCTACTGCCATATAAAACACCGGCGCACGGATAATCTTAGCCACCAGCAACATCAATCCTGCATGGATTAGCATCCAGATAATGCCCAGTACAAAAAACACCGGTGTATCCACAATTTTGGTCACATCCATTTGCAAACCAATGGTGGTCACCAGAATGTACACGAATAAACTCCCCACCCGGGAGGCACCCACATGCTCCAGATCACGTACGCGCGTAAAGGACAAGGCAATACCGATGGTAGTGGCAAACACCACCAACCAGAAAAAAGAACTGTGCAGGCTCAACTCTTTACCCCAGGGGGCATAGGTTTCCATAAAGGGGACTGTCGTATCGGCGAGAAAGTGGGCAGCACCGCAGGCACCAAAGCCGACCGCAAAGATCAGGATCAGATCACGGAGCTGCGGAATACGCATTTTCTCCGATTCAAACTTCTGTACCTTAGTGATCATCTCTTCGATGGCCGATGTGTCAGCTCCTGTGCGGGCATCCAGTTTTTTGGCATTGGCCGCCATCACTAAGAGCACCGCCAGCCAGATATTGGCGATAATAATATCCACCGTCACCATGGTGGAGAAGATGCCCCCTCCCACTTCAAAGATTTCTTTCATTGCCGCCTGATTGGCGCCGCCACCGATCCAGCTCCCTGCTATGGTTGTCAGGCCACGCCAGACTTCATCCGGGCCCTGTCCCCCCATGGCTTCGGGGGCCACAGCAGACATAATCAGCAAGGCAATGGGACCACCGATGACAATGCCGATAGTACCGGTGAAGAATAAAATTAAGGCTTTGGGCCCGAGGTTAAAAACCGAGCGCAGATCCATACTCAGGGTCAGCAAAATCAGACACGCCGGCAACAGAAAACGTGACGCCACGTAATAGGCATTAGAGCTCGATGCGTCAACAATGCCAAAGGTCGTCAGTAAAGAAGGCAGGAAATAGCACAGAATCAGTGTAGGAACAAAACGGTAAAACTTCTGCCAAAAAGGGTGAGGACTGCTGGCCGTATAGAATACGCCGCCGAGGATCAGCGCGAGCAATCCGATGACGACTGCGTCGTTAGTGATCAATGCCGTTTCTGTCATATAAACTCCTTATGTTATGCCGCCTCGGTGGCTGTGCCGGTGCTAATGCAACACTTCTGTTCTTGGATTATGGTTACGCAACTGCAGTTTGAGTAAATGCGAAGCCGGGTCCTGTGGGCAGGTACGAATATAGTAGCGATAGTCAGCAAGCGCCCCGGCGTAACAGTTCAGTTGCTGTAACAGCCAGCCGCGCCCTTTGCGTTCATAAGGATCCTCCGGATTCAGAGAGACCAACAGGTCACTGACCATCAGAGCCGACTGGTATTGTTCCTGCCCCACATAGGCCTGTTTAAGGTTATGAAGCAACCTGACCAGAGTCGTATGACTATTTGCCGGGGCAACGATGAGATCATCTAGGGCTAAGGTCTGGTCCGAATCCTCAAACCCATGATAACGACGCTCCAGCTCTTCCCAGGTCACAGACTCGCCGGATAAGGCATCCAGCAACACACTCTGCTGTTCATTAATGGGCACGCTGACAAAAAAATGGCCAGGACAACTGACGCCGGTTGCATCCAGCCCGATAGCCCTGGCCAGATGACAATACAGAATAGACAAACACACCGAACAACCATTACGATACAGCATCACCTGGTCCATACGTGCGTAATCGGGGGCAAGTAAATTTTTAGGCTGACCGGCAAACGCCAGCTCTGTGTAAAAAAACTGATTGAGTTGGGTAACCTGTTGATGCAATGGTGCACTCTGGTCAACACGCTGTTGAGCACGTCTTTGCCAACGTTCGATGATTGCCAGGTATGTTGATAACGGCCTGTCCATTCCCAGATGCTGGGTCACTAACAGAGACGCCAGTAGCAGGTCGTTTTCTTCCAGCGCCTTTTCAAGCACCCTTTTCATTGGCACAAACTCATCATCTGAAAATTAAAGAATCCGTCAGGTATACAAAGGGCAGCAGGTGCCCTTTCCTTTTAGCCAAACAGCAGGGGCTGTTTCATGATGGCAACTTTGGCAGCAAAAACCAGCCAGGCCAGCGCGCCAACAAATCCTACCCAACGAATAAACAAAGTACGGCCAAGCTTCAGGGCCACCAGTCCCATCAGCACATACAGCAGCACGGCCAACAATTTTTCTGTTACCCAACCATCGACAAAGGGATATTGCGAGATCAGCACGCATAGCCAGGCTGCGGTAATCAATAACAACGTATCCACCGCGTGGGGTAACACTTTGACCCACTTCTTCTGCAGCATGGCAGAGCCACGCAGGGTCCAGAAAAAGCGCAGAATAAACAGTGCCAGACTGATGGAGATAACAGTGAGGTGGAGATGTTTGACCATAGCGTACATAAAGCGGACCTTATTATTGTAATTATCCAGGTACCAAATTTACTGTGTTCGGCTGCGAAAATCGAGTCAAGAATACAGCATCAGGGCTAACGTTATGTCATTAAAGCGAATTTGCGCTATTCATCGGCGCCTTTTGACTCGATATCCAGATCATCAGGATAGGCCTGAGCGATAGCCATCAGTTTATCCTGATTCTGTGTCAGGATATCCACCAGCTTTGGTTCAAACTGCTTGCCACGCTGTGCCTGAATCGTCTCCATTACTTTTTCTAACGGCCAGGATTCTTTGTAACAACGTCGCGCTTGCAGCGCATCAAATACATCCGCCAGCGCGGTGATACGACTGAAGATACTGATTTGTTCCTCTTTTAACCCTTGTGGATATCCGTTGCCATCCCAATGCTCATGATGCTCCCGCGCCATTTGCGCGGCCGCTTGAATGATAGGGCGTTTGGAGTCTTTGAGTAACTGATAACCAAACTCGGTATGATGGCGTACCACTTCTTTTTCTTCTTCACTGAGCTGGCCTGGTTTGAGCAAAATAGATTTAGGAATTTTCAACTTACCGACATCGTGAAGCGGGATCGCCAGTTTGAGAATATTAATCTGCTCTTTTTCCAGACCGTATTCCCTGCCCAGTAATTCGCAGATCATCGTCATGCGCTGAATATGTTTTCCGCCCCCCATTTGCCGTTCAAGAGCCTGTCCAAGGCGCTCAACGATTTCCCGTTGGGTGTCTTCAATGTCCTTGGTCAACAGCACGTTATCAAAGGCAATTTGCACGTTCTGAGAGAAAATCTGTAATAAATGTTTATCGGTCGGTGTCAATTTCCTGGGCAGACCCGAAAGATACAACAAGGAGCCATTAACGGTTTTGCTGTTGCAATAGGCCACCAGGTATTCATCCTGATAAACGATGTCTCTGTTCTTCAATGCCTGGTTGCAGGTAGCCAGTTGCTCACCGTCCAATACGTTTTCCAGCACCTGACCTTCATGGTTGGCAAAATCCCCCTTGCCACTAAAAATATAGAAGTCCGAGGATTCATTATTATCTATGGGTTTGGGACCCGCTACCGCAGAGGTAATATAGGCGGCGTCCTGGGTGCCTCCTATCAATGACGATAACTGCTGCACGATGCCGTCGATAAAATTTTCCAGCGAATGAATACTGAAGAGATCTGCAGAGGCGGCAATGATCTTCTCCAACCCCTGACGATTCTCTTCAATCACAATAATGTCGCGGTATGAGCGCAAGGTGGCTATGACCACGGTAAAAAGTTTCTGCGCAGTCAGCTCTGTCTTGGATTTATAGTCATTGATGTCATAGTTGATGATCACGTCCCGCTCCGGTGCCTGCCCAGGTTGTCCGGTACGCAAAATAATGCGGGTGAAATGGTTATTGGCGTCATTACGAATGAACTCAGCAACCTGCAGGCCCGCATCATCAGTTTCCATCACCACATCCAACAGCACAATGGCAATATCCTGATGGGTAAGAAAGATTTCCCTGGCTTCGGCCCCTGAATAGGCGCTGATAAACTCAATGCCCTTATCCTGAAAGACGAAATCGCTCAATGCCAGCTTGGTAACCGCATGGACTTCCGGCTCGTCATCGACGATCAGCACTTTCCAGTTACAACGATCACCAACAACCTCATCTTCGCTTTCATCCATAAACAGCAACTCATCGGACATAGCGGATATCTCCCTGGATTTTTATCGCAATGCTAAAGTCTAAACATAGACTGAGGGAAGCTACAGTGCCATTGAATTCTGAAAAATCACATCTTTTTCAGCCACTTGCCAAAACTTACCCGGTCGAGACCAGCATAATCTTTAACACTGCCCACATCCGTAAAACCATGGTCATTCAATGCCCGCTGTACTTTTTCAGCCTGCTCAAACCCATGTTCCAGTACCAGATACCCAGAATCAAGCAGATATTTGCCAGCATGAGAAATAATATGCAGTAAATCCGCCATCCCCTGCTCAGGTGCAACCAGAGCTGACAGGGGCTCGAAGCGCACATCGCCCTCTTTCAGACTGGCACTGTCCTGTTCCACATAAGGCGGGTTACTGACAATCAACGAAAACCGCCTGTCAGCGAGGGCCTCAAACCAATGGCTTTTCAACAGAGTGACATGGTCAATGCCATTATGCTGGGCATTTTCCCTCGCCAGTGCAACAATGTCCTCGTCATAGTCTGTAGCGGTAACGCGCCAGTTTGAGCGTTCGCTGGCCAGAGCCAGCGCAATGGCTCCGGTGCCAGTACCCAGATCCAGCACATCCATTGGCACATTTTCAAACAGTGACAAGGCTTTCTCCACCAGCACTTCTGTGTCGCTGCGTGGAATGAGGGTTTTCGGACTGACTTTTAGTGACAGATTCCAGAAGCCACGTTCACAGGTCAGATGGGCGACAGGTATACCCTGACCACGCTGGACAACCAGGTTTTCAAAGGCCTGCCACTGCGACAATTCAAGCCTGCGGTCGGGCCAGGTATGCAGATAAGCCGGTGCGCATTGCAGACAATGGCAGAGTAACACTTTGCTGTCGGTTGCAGGGTCTGCAAAGGCCAACTCGGCCTGTTCCAACCTATCCCGGGCCCAGCGCAGTGCTTCACTGATTGTGGGCGTGTTAGTTTGCATCCGACAGTGAGGCCAGCAAGTCCGCCTGATGTTCCTGACGAATCGGATCTAAAATGGCGTCTAAATCGCCCTCCACCACTTCATCCAGACGGTACAAGGTCAGATTAATACGATGATCCGTCACCCGCCCCTGCGGAAAATTGTAGGTGCGTATGCGCTCAGACCGGTCACCGCTTCCCACTAACAGTCTTCGCGTGCTGGCTTCCTCTGCGGTGCGTTTATCCTGCTCCAGCTGGTTGAGTCGGGCTTGCAGTACCGACATCGCTTTAGCCCGGTTTTTATGCTGTGACCGCTCATCCTGACATTCCACCACTAACCCCGTGGGAATATGCGTCAGACGAATGGCAGAATCGGTTTTATTCACATGCTGACCACCGGCACCACTGGCACGATAGGTATCCACCCGCAAATCCGCAGGATTGATATCGATGGCTTCTGACTCGGGTAATTCTGGCAACACCGCGACCGTGCAGGCTGAGGTGTGGATACGGCCCTGAGATTCTGTTTCCGGTACCCGTTGTACGCGGTGACCACCCGATTCGAATTTGAGGATGCCGTAGCATCCGTCTCCCAGGATATTAGCGATGACCTCTTTATAGCCACCATGTTCGCCCTCGCTGGCACTGACCAGTTCCACACGCCAGCCATGGCGCTCAGCATAACGGCTATACATGCGAAACAAATCACCGGCAAAGATGGCCGCTTCATCGCCGCCGGCCCCGGCCCGAATTTCGACAAAACAGTTCAGATCATCATTGGGATCTTTGGGGAGCAGCAAAATCTGTAGCTCGCTCTCTAACCGGGCGATGGACTCCCTGGCATGTTTGGCTTCTTCCTCTGCCATTTCACGGATTTCAGCATCGTCTTCCTGCAACATTTCTTTGGCATTTTCCAGCTCCAGCTGAGCCTGGCGATACTCGCGGAAACACTTCACCAGCTCTTCAAGCTGAGCATATTCTTTGGAAAGTCCCCTGAACTTATCCTGATCGTTAATGACCTCAGGCTCACTGAGCAACGCCTGAACCTCATCAAATCGTTCGATTAAGGATTCGAGTTTATGCAGTACCGATTCTTTCATAGATTTCCTAATAGGTGTTGCAGGTCTCGCCACCCTGCAAATTTGTGTGCAAAGCCTGTCGAAAGCCCGCCCGCTTAGCCGTTTGAGTCAGTTTAACATAGCTCTGCTGTGCTCTCGACGCACTAAAATCCCGGCATTTCGCCGTTAACATCAAAGCATCAAAAGACGTATCCGGCATGGTCCTTTTGCAGAGACTGCATGGTTACCCCGCTTTTGACCGACTCATTTTTTACTTGTCTGACCCCAGCCCCAGCGCCTCTCTCAAAAGCGCTAACGTTGAGTCATCTTTTTGCGCTGCAGCGTGCTTAATGGCCTTGGTGGGCGCGTGAATCAGGCTGTTAGTTAACTTGTTGGCCAGCTCTGTCACCACCGCTTCCGCCGCTTTACCTTCCTGTAACTGTTTAATGGCCCGCTGCTGCAATTTCAATTTCAGCGCTTCATTCTGTTCACGATAAGCTCGCACCAAGTCAATGGAAGCCTGAGTATCATGCCAGGTTAAAAACTCAGCCACGCCCTGCTCTATCAGCGTTTCTGCCTTTGCCGCGGCGGACTGACGTGAGGCGCGATTCTCCTGCACGATTTGTTGTAAGTCATCCACTGTGTAAAGGTACGCGTCATCCAATTCAGCGACTTCACTTTCCACATCTCGCGGCACCGCCAAATCCACCAGAAACATGGGCTGATGGCGACGCTTTTTCAATGCCCTTTCTACCACACCCTTACCCAGAATCGGCAACTGACTCGCCGTAGAGCTGATGATGATATCGGCCTCATGCAGATGATCCGGGATCTGCGCCAGGGTGATCACATCGGCCCCTAGAGGCTCAGCCATATCACTGGCGCGACTGAGCGTTCTGTTGGCAACACGTATGCTGCGCACATTTTGTTCATACAGATGCCTGGCCACCAGTTCTATGGTTTCGCCTGCTCCGATCAACAGCACATTCACCTTGCTCAGTGAAGAAAAAATATGTTTAGCCAGCTGCACGGCAGCAAACGCAACGGAGACAGCATTGGCGCCGATATCGGTATCTGAGCGCACTTTCTTGGCGACCGAAAAGGTCTGTTGAAACAAACGCTCAAAACCACTGCTGATCATGCCACTGTGGCGCGCACTGGTGTATGCCTGTTTTACCTGTCCCAGAATCTGCGGCTCTCCCAACACCATCGAGTCAAGTCCGCTGGCCACACGCATCAGATGCCTGATGGCGCGTTCTTCACTGAACCAATAGCTGGTGTTTTCTATGGCATCTTTATCTAACTGATGGAATGACGCCAGCCACTGCCCCAGCTGCTGTTGGGAAATATCCAGGTCGGCATAGATTTCGGTGCGATTACAGGTAGACAGAATCACCGACTCCTGGCTGCCGAGCTCTTCTTTGAGGGCGCGCAAGGCTTCCAGCTGGCTGTCGGTGGAGAAGGCAACCTTCTCGCGGACTTCCACAGGAGCCGTGTTGTGATTAATACCGAATGCAATTAGCGCCATTGTGGAGTCGTGTGTTAATGCCTGAGAGTGAGCGGTTACGGCGTGGCATTGTACGCAAAAGCCAAAACTATTGAAAGCATCGACGGTTATGTGTTCCCATAGAAAGCATTCTATACCCTGCTGTTATTTCATGTTAACTGCCAATCCTTACCGCCTGACCATTATCGGCGTGCTTTTGCTGCTGCTTTTCGGTTGTGCCACGCGCCCACCCACGTATCAGCCGGTCAATGCAGTCCAGCATCAGGCCAGCCTTAAAAAACTAAAAAACTGGCATGTACGGGGTAAGCTGGCCTTTCGCTCAGAACAAGACAAGTTCAGTGCCAATCTTAACTGGCAACAACAGAACCAACAGTTCAACGTCAACCTGAGCAGTTTTTTAGGCACCAACATTCTGGTACTGGAAAAGCACGATAACCGTGTTGAACTGCAATACGACGACGAGCACTATTATCACACCAATGCCGGCGAACTGCTCTACGACCTGTTAGGCTGGACGATCCCGGTTGAATCGATTAGCCAGTGGGTAAAAGGACAGGCCAGCCCCAACGCGCAGCTCGAATTTTCTGATGATGGACTGATTAGCACCCTCAAAACCCGGGATGGCTGGGTGGTCAGATACAGCGATTATCGTGCGACTGATGGCATATTACTACCACACGATATTCGCCTGAATACGGGTTCGAACAGCATTAAAATACGGGTTGATGCATGGCGACTGAACTGATGTGGTGGCCCTCCCCGGCCAAACTCAATCTTTTTCTGCACATTACCGGGCGGCGCCAAGATGGCTACCACCAATTACAAAGCCTGTTTCAGATGCTTGATTATGGCGACAGCCTTAATTTTGACATCACAGCGGATGCTCGCATTGAGTTGATAACGCCCATCCCCGGGGTCGCTAACGAAGACAACCTGATTGTGCGTGCCGCCAGACTGCTTCAGGCATACAGCGGAGCGCATCAGGGCTGCCGGATTCGCCTGCACAAACGCTTGCCCATGGGGGGCGGTATTGGCGGCGGTTCTTCCAATGCTGCAACCACGCTTGTGGCGTTAAATCATCTATGGCAATGCGGTCTGAACGTGCAGGAGCTGGCTCAACTCGGCTTGCAGCTCGGTGCCGATGTACCGGTATTTGTGCATGGTGATACCGCATTTGCTTCGGGCGTTGGTGAAACCCTGACGCCAGCCCCCCAGGCACAGAAATATTTCCTTGTCGCCAACCCCGGCATTGAAGTTTCAACTGCGAAAATCTTCAACCATCCTGATTTGCCCCGTCACACGGCGCCGATCAACTGGCAGGATTATCGCTTTGAAACTACAGTCAACGACTGTGAAAAACTGGTTTGTACGATGCACCCGCAAGTTGCAAATCTATTACACTGGTTGTTAGAATACGCGCCGTCGCGGATGACGGGAACGGGTTCAAGTCTGTTCGCCATTTGTGATGACCAAAACCAAGCTGAAAACCTGCTTTCTCAGCTACCGAAAAGGTGTCATGGCTTTGTCGCCAAGGGGTGCAATCAATCCCCGTTGCAACAAATGCTGGACAGAGTGAGAAATGCCAACCAAACAATTTAGACAGCTCATTGAGGATCCTACCGTGCCGGATATGAAGTTATTTGCTGGTAATGCCGTACCAGAACTCGCCCAGAAAGTCGCCGACAGGCTCTACACCAAACTCGGGCATGCCAGCGTAGGACGTTTCAGCGATGGCGAAATCAGCGTCGAAATTCATGAAAACGTGCGCGGATCTGATGTCTTCATCATCCAGTCCACCTGTGCCCCAACCAATGACAACCTGATGGAATTGATTGTCATGATTGACGCGCTGCGTCGAGCCTCAGCAGGGCGTATTACTGCGGTACTGCCCTATTTTGGTTATGCCCGCCAGGACCGTCGCGTGCGCTCTGCACGGGTTCCCATTACTGCAAAAGTGGTTGCAGACTTTCTCTCCAATGTGGGTGTTGATCGCGTACTGACGGTGGATTTGCACGCCGAACAGATTCAGGGCTTCTTCGATGTACCTGTAGACAATGCCTTTGGTACCCCGATTTTGCTTGAGGACATGCGCGAACGTGAGTTTGTTAACCCTGTGGTGGTGTCTCCGGACATCGGTGGCGTGGTGCGTGCCCGTGCTCTGGCCAAGGTTATGAATGACTTGGATCTCGCTATTATCGATAAACGTCGTCCCAAAGCCAATGTGTCTCAGGTGATGCATATTATCGGTGATGTGCAAGACAGAGATTGCATCATTGTCGATGACATGATTGATACCGGTGGCACATTGTGTAAAGCCGCTCAGGCGCTAAAAGATCATGGCGCCCGACGGGTATTTGCCTATGCGACCCATGCTATTTTCTCCGGCAATGCCGCGAAGAATCTTGAAGAGTCGGTCATGGACGAAATTATCGTCACCGACAGTATTCCGTTGTCACCACAAATCAAAGCACTGGGTAAGGTTAAACAACTGAGCCTTTCAGATATGTTGGCCGAAGCCATTCGTCGGGTCAGCAACGAAGAGTCTATCTCGGCTATGTTCGAATACTAAGGCGGACTCCCTACTCCCTATATAAATGCCGGACCTGTTCCGGCATTTTTCGTTCCGGTACAACAAAACATGTGTGACATTGAAAGCACACCTGTTCTATGCTGACACAAATTATCGTGTTTGAAGGTCGTACAAATGAGAATTGTCACCGTGCTGAGTTGCCTGTTGCCATTCATGGTCGCCTGCGAGTCACACACGCAAAGCCAGGTGATAGAGCAACCTCACACCGGCGCCTCAACAGACAGGAATGCCGACATGACGCAGGATCAACATATACAGTTCACTGCAGAGGTGGTGTACAAGGATCTGGAGGGCGGGTTTTACGCGCTCATCGCCAAAGATGGTAGTAAATATCAGCCATTGGCGCTGGCACAAGCGTATCGCCGACATGGTCTGGTGGTAAAGGTAGAGGCGAAGCCAATAAAAGACAGAGTCACCTTCCAGCAGTTTGGTACCGTTGTGGAAATTATCAGCATCAGTGTGCTGGATGACTCGAAGGTACGCAGTAGTAAAAATACCCATTAAAGGGAGATCACCGAAGCATCCAATGCCGCCCAGGCTTTTGCCCTGCACACTCCTCTCTTGTGTCCCGCCCTTGCCGGTGTTAGAATTCGCCGCCCTTTAAAAGAGGGGCCTACTTTTCGGATTTTGGTCGCGAAATCCGAACCACTTATTTTTTGGAGTTTATTATGTCTGAAGCGATTTTTAATCTGGATGCGGAAATCCGCACAGACCTGGGGAAAGGTGCGAGCCGCCGCCTGCGTCGTGCAGATAAAGTTCCTGCCATCCTTTACGGAGCGGGCAAAGAGCCGGTTTCTCTGACCCTGGATCACAACAAAGTTAACCAGGCGCAGGACTTTGAAGCCTTCTACAGCCACGTGCTGACCCTGAACATCGAAGGTAAAAAAGTGGAAGCTCTGGTAAAAGATATCCAGCGCCACCCTTACAAGCCTAAGCTGACTCACCTTGATTTTCTGCGTGTTGATGCCAAGCAAGCGGTGACCACTCACGTACCTTTGCACTTCATTAACGAAGAAAAAGCAAAAGCCATCAAACTGGAAGGCGGTCACGCTGAACACCACATGGCTGATGTAGAAATTCAGTGTCTGCCACACGATCTGCCTGAGTACATCGAAGTGGATCTGCTCAATGTGGAAATGGGCCAGACCCTGCACTTGTCTGACCTGGTATTGCCTAAGGGTACCTCTTTGACCGAGTTAGCCAAAGGTGAAGACCACGATCTGGCGGTTGTGACAATTAAAGCTGCCAAAGGTCCTGCTGTAGAAGATGAAGAAACAGCAGCCGATGACGGCGAGGAAGAAGCCAAGACTGAGGAGTAATCCTCTTGGTGAAGCTGATTGTGGGCCTGGGTAACCCGGGCCCCGAATATGAAAATACCAGGCACAATGCCGGTGCCTGGTTTGTTAATGCCCTTGCCAGTCACTTTCACGTTTCCCTGAAAGCGGAAAGCAAGTTCTTCGGGTGCACTGCCCGTTTGACCGTTGCCGGTCAGGATATCAGACTCCTTTACCCCACGACTTTCATGAACCGAAGTGGCCAGGCGGTTGCTGCCATGGCAAATTTCTATCGTATTGAAACAGACCAGATTCTGGTGGCCTATGATGAACTGGACTTGCCACCGGGTGTGGTCAAGCTCAAAACCGGCGGCAGCGCCAGTCAGAACGGTATTCGTGATATTGTCAGTTGCCTGGGCAACGATAAAGGTTTTCATCGTCTGCGCATCGGTATTGGTCACCCTGGTCATAAAAGCAAGGTCACAGGCCATGTTCTGGGCAAAGCCAGGCCCGATGAACAGGAAAAAATAGATGCAGCTATCGATGAAGCCGTACGCTGTACAGAAATTCTAATTAAAGACGGAATGGTGACTGCGATGAATCGCCTGCATTCCTTCAAAGCAGATTAACGCAGAGGATACTTTCATGGGTTTTAAATGTGGCATTGTCGGTTTGCCGAATGTGGGTAAATCCACCTTGTTCAACGCCCTGACCAAGGCAGGTATTGAAGCCGCAAATTTTCCTTTTTGCACCATTGAACCAAATACCGGTGTGGTGCCGGTGCCCGACATTCGTCTGGATAAACTGGCGGAGATCGTCAACCCTCAGCGCGTTATTCCCACTACCATGGAATTCGTGGATATCGCGGGCCTGGTGGCTGGCGCGTCCAAAGGCGAAGGGCTGGGCAATAAATTTTTGGCCAATATCCGCGAAACCGATGCCATTGGTCACGTGGTGCGCTGTTTTGAAAATGACAATATCGTGCATGTGGCAGGCGGTGTGAATCCGGCCGATGATATTGATGTGATCAATACTGAGCTGGCGCTGGCCGATTTGGACACCTGCGAAAAGGCTCTGCTGAGAGTTGGCAAGCGCGCCAAAGGTGGCGATAAAGACGCAAAGTTTGAGGTTCAGGTACTGGAGAAAATCAAACCACACCTCGACCAGGGCAACATGCTGCGCTCAGTGCCTTTAGAAAAAGAAGAGCTGGCCGCCATCGCCTACATGAACTTTCTGACTCTCAAACCCACCATGTACATCGCCAATGTCAATGAAGACGGTTTTGAAAACAATCCTCATCTGGACAAGGTCAAAGCCATTGCAGAAGGCGAAAATGCCGTGGTGGTAGCAGTCTGTGCCGCCATCGAATCAGAAATTGCCGAGCTGGAAGAAGAAGAAAAAGCCGAGTTTATGGCGGATATGGGCCTTGATGAGCCGGGCTTAAACCGCGTCATCCGTGCCGGTTACGACTTGCTTAATCTGAACACCTACTTCACCGCTGGTGTGAAAGAAGTGCGTGCCTGGACCTTCCCCATCGGCTCTACGGCACCGCAGGCAGCAGGTAAGATCCATACCGATTTTGAAAAAGGCTTTATCCGCGCTGAAGTGGTAGGGTATGACAACTTTATTGAGTATAAAGGTGAGCAAGGCGCTAAAGACGCCGGAAAATGGCGCTTAGAAGGCAAGGAATACATTGTCAAAGACGGTGATGTGATTCACTTCCGTTTTAATGTCTGATTCCTCTGCATGCCCCGCCTAGCGGGGCGCTTTAACTTCCGCCTGAGGGTGGAATTGATAGCGGGAATAAATCTCTTCTATTTCTCCGTTGTCTATCATTACCTGCAGCGCCTGATTAATCTGTGGCAAATACCTGGCTTTACTTGGATGCACTCGCATCATTACAGGCTGATCATCCACCACATCTCCAATTTCCAGCACGCGGTATTCCGGCCTGATCTTTTGCAGGTGCAAAATTGTATTGTGACCAATAAATATCTGGCTCAATCTGCCCAGTAACAGCTGTTCAGCCAACAAATCACTGGAGAGGTTATCCAGCCGGGTAATCATTCCTGTGCTCATAGCCGCATCAAAGCGTGGATAAGAAAACCCTCTGACGATGCCGACAACATCATCAAATAAGTCTGCCGGTTTACGCACGGGTTTACGTTTCCCCGGTGAAAATACCACCACTTCAACAGTGCGGGCATAGGGGATACTGTACACCCCAGGCACTTCCATATGTTGACGCCAACCCGGATTGACGCCAGGCTCGATGTCGACCTGTCCATCATCAAACTCCGCGAGACCGCGCGCAACAGGATAGCTGTGCAATTTAAAACGCAGGTCGCTATGCGCCGACATGGCTGCGAAGATATCGGCGAAGATTCCTTCAGGGGTGCGACTATCAAGCATGGTGTACGGCGGATTACCAGGCTCATACAATAACACTGTCAGCTCGGGCTGTGCCTCTGCCGAGGCAAGATGAATTTGACCCCAACTTAAAACCAACCCCGCGAGCAGACGTTGAAGCACTACCTGCATGCCGCTCAACCTGTATTAGCTTAAATGGTAAGTATAAGACCACTCGCTTCACTTTCGCCAAAGCACACGAAAATAAACCTGGCACCTCTCTTGGATTCCCTTACCCAGGTGCTTGCGGACTCAATTTAGCGAAGATTGCTCATATCCTGCTCAGTCAGAACATACAGGGCAAAAAAGGGGTTGACCATCATCAGGCAGATCAGCATAATACGCGCCACTCAACGCGAGTATCAAGTGGCTAAGTAGCTCAGTTGGTTAGAGCACAGCACTCATAATGCTGGGGTCGCAGGTTCGAATCCCGCCTTAGCCACCATTAATCTTGCGGAAGTGGTGAAATTGGTAGACACGCTGGATTTAGGTTCCAGTGCTTCACGGCGTGAGAGTTCGAGTCTCTCCTTCCGCACCATGTTGTTGGGGTATAGCCAAGTGGTAAGGCAGCGGGTTTTGATCCCGCCATTCGTTGGTTCGAGTCCAGCTACCCCAGCCATCTCCTTTATTCGCGCATGAGTCCTACAATTGGGGTATAGCCAAGTGGTAAGGCAGCGGGTTTTGATCCCGCCATTCGTTGGTTCGAGTCCAGCTACCCCAGCCATATTTAAAAAGCCGCTCCCATGAGCGGCTTTTTTTTATCTACCGTTATCAGTCTTCAGTGGTCAGCTTGCAGGCTGATAGCTTGCGACTGAAAGCGTAAGCCTCTGGACAGCGCGCGCTATTCCCGACAGTATTAACCCCATCATCAATAACAATAAGAAGTCTTCTGTGATCCACGAACTCGTTTCTGCTGTCAATGGTGTCCTTTGGGGCTGGTTGCTGATTGTCATGCTGGTGGTCACCGGCGTGTGGTTTAGTGTGCGTCTGGGCGGTATACAGCTTCGCCACTTTACCCATATGTTCAGCCTGCTAAAAGGCAGCAGTAAAAGTGACAAAGCCGGGATCAGTTCCTTCCAGGCGCTGTGTACCAGCCTTTCAGCAAGGGTGGGTACCGGCAACCTGGCCGGTGTAGCGGTAGCCATCTCATTGGGTGGCGCAGGAGCCGTATTCTGGATGTGGGTTATCGCCATTCTCGGCATGGCCACTGGCTTTGCAGAGAGCCTGCTGGGCCAGCTCTACAAGGTTAAAGACAGCAAAGGCGAGTACCGTGGTGGCCCCGCCTACTACATTCAGCAAGGCCTGAATAAGCGCTGGCTGGCCATTACCTTTTCCTTGTGTTTGTTTTTAGGTTACGGCTTTATTTTCAGCGCAGTGCAGGCCAATTCCATTACCGATGCGCTCAATCATGCCTATGGTATCGATACACTGAACGCCGGCCTGGTTATCATCCTTTTGGCTGGCGTCATCGTTATCGGGGGCTTACGCGGAATTGCACGCTTTGCTGAGTGGATGATCCCTTTCATGGGTATCAGCTATGTGATCGTGGCCGTTGGCATTACGGTGTATAACATCGAAATGGTGCCCGGCGTACTAGCCAACATTTTCAGCTCTGCCTTCGGCCTGCAGGAAGCCGGTTATGGCGCGCTGGGCGCCGCCATCAAACACGGTATCCAGCGCGGTCTGTATTCCAATGAAGCAGGCTCAGGAAGCGTACCCCACGCTGCCGCCAGTGCCACGCCAAATCCTAATCATCCGGCCAGTCAGGGCTACGTGCAAATGCTCGGGGTATTTCTGGATACCATGGTGCTGTGTACCTGTACTGCGGTAATCATATTACTCGCCGGTGGCGAGCAAGGTGATCAGATGGAAGGCATTCGCATGACCCAGGACGCCATGTCGTTTCATCTCGGCAATGGCGGCAATGATTTTGTGGCCGCCGCCATCAGTTTGTTTGCCTTTACCTCTGTGGTGGCCAACTATGCCTACGGAGAAAGTAACCTGCACATGTTTAAGCTCGACAACCGCGCAGGGCGAAGTGTTTATACCGTGGGTTACTTGCTGATGATTTTATGGGGATCGATGGCCTCCCTGCCCCATGTCTGGGCCATGGCCGACATGGCGCTGGGCCTGATGACCGTGATCAATATCATCGCCATTGTGTGGCTGACACCGACCATTGTTGCCGTTAGTCAGGACTACCTGAATCAGCGTAAACTTGGCAAGGAACCGGAATATCAACATGGCAATTGTGAGATACAGGGTGCCACCGAAGATGATATCTGGAGCCAGCGGCCCGCCCAGACTGATAAACCCTCAGGAACCTGAAGGTGCAGCTGCGCAAACTAGGGACAGGCAAGTACTGAGCATAAAGAGACCGGCCCTTACCCGGACCGGTCACTATCCCGCTATTTAGAGGATGTCAGCGTCGCGTAACTGTTCATCAAATTGCGGTAATCCGGAATATGGTTGGAGAACAGCTGGCCTAACCCTTCGATATCATTGCGCCAGTCACGATGTAACTCACACGCCACACCAAACCAGGTCATCAGTTGTGCACCCGCTTGAGACATTCTTTCCCAGGCGGAATTCCGGGTTAGTTCATTAAATGTTCCCGAGGCATCTGTAACGACGAACACATCAAAGTCTTCAGCTAGCGCTGACAGCGTTGGAAAGGCCACACACACCTCTGTTACCACACCGGCGATAATCAGTTGCTTCTTACCTGTAGCTTTGACCGCCTTAACAAAGTCTTCATTGTCCCAGGCATTGATCTGGCCCGGACGAGCAATATACGGCGCGTCCGCGAAAGTCTCTTTTAACTCTGGTACCAGAGGACCGTTTGGCCCGTCTTCAAAACTGGTTGTCAGAATTGTTGGAAGTCCGAAGTATTTAGCCAAATCTGCCAGTGCCAGTACATTATTCTTAAAACGGTCTGGGTCGATATCTCTGACCAGAGACAACAGCCCAGTCTGGTGGTCTACCAGCAATACCGCTGCATCATTTTTATCTAAACGTTTGTAAGTATTACTCATGGTTCACTCCTGATGGTAAATTAAAGGGCATGTCGGCCCGGTTTGTTGCAATCGTCACATCATCAACAATTGTCGAGTTTCAGGTAAAAGTTCCTTGTTGGTAGTCTCTGAAAGCTTGCTCAACCTCAGCGTAACTGTTCATGACAAATGGCCCCTGTCCCACAATCGGATCATCGATTGGTTCACCACTGATTAGCAGAAGCCTGGTGGCCGACGAAGCCTGAACAGAGAACGTATCTCCTTCCGGACTCAGCACTACCAACTCCTGTGTTGTGGCATCAGCTGCGTTATTTATCCGCACATTACCTTTTAACACGGCCAGACCGACTCCCCAGCCTTTTGGAAGGCTAAAGTGTGTCTGGCTGCCAGCTTCCAGCTCCACATCCCACACATTTAACGGAGTAAAGGTGCTAGCAGGTCCGGATACATCACCATACTGACCCGCGATCACGCGCACATGGCCCGCCCCGTTTTCTAACTGTTGCCGCGGTATTTGTTGCTTACTAATGGCCTGATATGCGGCAGCCGTCATTTTGTGTTTTGCGGGCAAGTTAACCCACAATTGCACCATCTCCAGTTCCCCGCCCTCGCGGGTAAATTGGGGGCTGTGAAACTCTTCATGCACGATACCGGCGCCTGCGGTCATCCACTGAACATCTCCCGGACCAATAACGCCTCCCTGCCCCGTGCTATCTTTGTGTGCCACTTCGCCCTGATAAACGATGGTCACAGTCTCGAAACCACGGTGAGGATGCTGCCCGACGCCACGAGGCATGTTAGCCGGGGCAAATTCGGCGGGGCCGGCATGATCGAGCAACAAAAAAGGACTCAATGCCTGAGGATGACTCCTGTAAGAAAACATCGACCTGACGGGGAAACCGTTTCCTACCCAGTGGCGGTGAGGTTTGCCTCGAATTTCGATTACTTCTTTCATCATTGTGCTCCGGTAAAACAGCGTAATGTAATCTTATATACGTATCTAAAAATGCAGTAGACTGCTAAATTGCGATGCAGTGTTGCAAATTTGAAACGATAAAGGTGATATATGCAGGATCTCAATGATCTGTATTACTTTGTACAGGCGGTGAAACACGGTGGTTTTGCGCCGGCTGGCCGGGCACTGGGTGTAGCGAAGTCCAGACTCAGTCGACGCATTGCAGCCCTTGAGGAAAGGCTCGGTGTCCGCCTGATACAGCGCTCTACAAGGCACTTCCTGATTACCGAAGTGGGTCAGCGCTATTTCGAGCATTGCCAGGCTATGTTGGTGGAAGCGGAAGCTGCACAGGAGACCATAGAGCGGCTCAAGGCCGAGCCTCGGGGGTGCATAAAATTAACCTGCCCGGTGGGTTTACTGCATTTTCATGTGGGAGAGATGCTGGGCGATTTCATGGCGCGCTATCCCCACATTGCAGTCAATCTGGAGGCCACAAACCGACGGGTAGATGTTCTGGCGGAGGGCGTTGATATTGCCTTAAGGGTGCGCCCGTTACCCTTGGAAGACAGCGACCTGGCGCTCAGAGTATTATCTGACCGCGGGCAATATCTGGTCGCCAGCCCATCCCTGATTGAGAAACAAGGCGGACTCCCCTCCTCACCAGAAGCGCTGGCAGCCTGGCCGAGTCTGAGTCGGGCGACACCGCAGGAAAACCACCAATGGATCTTACAGCACATCAAGGGTGAAAAACGCCAGATAACCTTTGAGCCACGTTATACCACTACCGATATGGTGGCATTGCGCAGCGCCGCTGTCGCCAGCGTTGGCGTGGTTCAATTGCCAGCTCTGATGCTTGGCCAACAGCTTGAAGCGGGAAATCTGGTGCGGCTCCTTCCTGACTGGGAACCCCGTCGGGAAATGATTCACATGGTGTTTCCATCACGCCGGGGATTGTTGCCCGCAGTGCGCGCGCTGATTGATTTTCTTGTAGAGCGCTATGCCGGCATTATGGAAGACTAACGAGCACGTCCGCTTCTTTTGCTGAGTGGCGTCACAATCCCATGGCATATTTCATAACCTTGTCTTTAACAGGACCGCTGCGCTGTGCCAGATTCAATATCAGATTGCGGGCCAGGCGGGCAGGCAATATATCGTTGCTGAAAGTTTTATAAATGGCATCCATGGCAGACATCATCAACAGGTTATCCGGTTTACGTTTGCGCTGATAGTGTCTGAGTGCCCGTTGCAGCGCGTCATCATCGTCTTTCCAGGCTATGGGTTCCAGTTCCTCTAACAGACAAGCCACATCTTTAAAGCCCAAATTGAGCCCCTGGCCCGCCAATGGATTGATGGTATGGGCTGCATCACCGATAAGCACGCTCCGCCCCCGAAAATACGCATTGGCATGCATTCGCGTCAGGCCAAAGGCAGCTCTGCTGAGGATATCAAAATCAACCAACTGAGACGGAAATGCCTCGCAAATGCGTTGTTTCAACGCCTCATCATCCAGCTGTTTAAGCTGGTTGATGTGCTCCGGGTGGTGATACCAGACCAGTGAGGCATAGCCGTCATAAAGCGGCAAAAATGCCATGGGCCCAGTAGGCACAAAGCATTGCCAGGTGATGTCCTGCTGAGGTGCATGGGTTTTCACCCCCACAGCAAACGCCTGCTGCTTGTATTGCCAGCCGCTGGTACCGATGCCCACTTCACGACGAACCGCAGATTGTGCACCATCAGCGCCAATAAGCAATGATGCGATAAGATGATTACCGTCTTTTGTGGTGACAGTGATGCCGTCTGTTTCTGCGACACAGGACAGTTCCGTTGTCAGCCAGCTAACCTGTGGATATTCCTGCAGCGCCTCATACAGCGCACGTTGAATGAGGCGGTTTTCTATAATGTGCCCCAGATGGGTGGCCCCGATATCATCGGCACGAAAATCGGTTTGCGCGTCACCTTCCCAGACACTCAGGCGCCGGTATGGACAAACGCGCATCTCGCTAAGATATTTCCAGGCCCCGAGCTTCTCTAACAAGGTCTGAGAGGCAACACTGATGGCAGACACCCGGATATCGGGTTCATCTGCGGGGTCAAAGGGAGCGGGTATATTTGGGTCAATTACTGCCACAGCATACCCCTGACGGGCCAGTCCCAGTGCCATAGCCGCACCAGTCATACTGCCACCGGCAACAACTGCATCAAATCTGTTCATCACTACGTTTTTTCTGTCTCCAATCTACCTGTAAGCCTACCACGATTAATGACATATCCCGACGATAAACGGGCCAGATGTAACGACTCGCGTCAAAAAGACACTTTTGACACAGATTATTACAACGCCGATGCAACGTTTTCGTGGTTTAACACTACTTATATACCGAAGCACATTGTAAAGCGGCACTCGTTCAACGTAACCAAAGTGAGCTATTTATGAAAAAGGTAATCACAAGTTTATTTATTGGCCTGACCCTCACCGCAAGCAGTTTTTCGGCACTGAGCGCGAGCCAGACAGAAGACTATCCCATTTACAGTTTCCACTACACCTTTACTCAGAAACTGGATCTGGCGTTAACCCATTACCTGCAACTGAAGCAGGAAATGGCTTATCACCTGAGTGATGACATTGACCAGCAAACAGCCGGATTTTTCCGTCACTATGAGCAAAGCGCAGACTCACTCACCGCCAGTGCTGAGAAAGTGCTGACGAAATCCATCGAGGAGACAGATCCACAAACCCTGATCAGATAAATACGGCGTCCCCCATTCCCTTTTTGCCACCTCAGCCCACATTTTTTCTGAGGTGGCTTTTTTACCCTACCGACCTTTCAGTGCTTTTCTGCTACCATAGCGCTCTTTTTGCAGGAGGCCTTGCTCATATGGGTTCGCCCGTCGTTATCGGTGCTCTTTGTCTGATTATCGCAGAAGCATTGTTTGCTGGCATTGGTGCGCTGGTTAAACACCTCAGCGGTGAAATGAACCAGTTTCAACTGGTGTTCTTTCGTAATCTGTTTGCCCTGCTCGCCCTGATGCCCTGGATACTCAGAATGGGCCGGGTGGGCCTGAAAACCGAATACTTGGGGCTGCACCTTTTGCGATCCACCTCGGGTTTGATTGCCATGTACTGTTTTTTTTACGTGCTGGCGCATATTCCCCTGGCACAAGCCATGATGGCGCTGCTGGTGGCTCCGTTTATCGTCCCCATCATTGCCCGGGTCTGGCTCAAAGAGCACATCAGTCATAAAAGCTTGATGGCCATTGGCCTTGGCTTTATCGGAGCCGCTTTTATTCTGCGCCCCGAAGGCGAAAATATGAACCTGTTCATCTTGCTGGCACTGATCTGTGCCACCCTGGTGGCGTTTACCAAATGTACCATTCGCAAACTGTCGGGATCTGAGCCGCCAGCACGCATCGTCTTTTATTTTACGGTGCTGGCCACGGTGGTTTCTCTGATACCCATGCTGTTCAATTGGGAAAGCTTACCCAATGTAGTGTGGAAATGGCTGGGACTGATGGGGGTGATGGCAGCAGCAGGACAATTGCTCATGACCAAGGCTTTTCAATTGGCTTCTCCGGTGCGCATTGGTCTGCTCACTTATTCCAGTGTGTTTTTTGCAGCCATTCTGGGATATGTGTTCTGGCAAGAGCCGGTTACCGCAGGCCTGATTGGTGGTACCCTGTTAATTGTGTGGGCGGCCAATATGACACTGCGACAACGCTGGCTGTGGTGATTTCGCCCTGTTGTGTCACACCAGGATTACAATCACGGAACCCCACTAATCAGGTATCCGCTGTCGCGGCAACATTTAGCCACAGACGAAGGATTCCCGGTACTGGCATAGCGGCCCGTTTGGCGGTAAAATAGTCGGTCTGATTTAGACGCGGTACCTAATTTTAATCAGGAAGGTCGAGACCTTCCTTTTTTAGTTTTTAAGGCAGTATGAGCAAGAAACTCTTTATAAAAACCTGGGGTTGCCAGATGAACGAGTATGACTCGGAGAAAATGGCAGACCTGCTTGATTCCACACATGGTTACCAGGCCACTGAAAACCCGGAGGATGCCGACATCATCCTACTGAATACCTGTTCCATACGCGAAAAAGCACAGGAGAAGGTGTTTCATCAACTGGGACGCTGGAAAAACCTTAAAAAAACCAACCCTGAGCTGATTATTGGTGTAGGTGGCTGCGTTGCCTCACAGGAAGGGGATCATATCCGTGATCGGGCGCCCTATGTGGACATCGTATTTGGACCTCAGACACTGCATCGCTTGCCAGAGATGATCAATCAGGTGAAGGGCGATAAAAATCCGGTTGTAGACATCAGCTTTCCTGAAATTGAAAAGTTTGATCGCCTGCCGGAACCCCGTGCGGAAGGGCCAACAGCGTTTGTGTCGATCATGGAAGGCTGCTCAAAATACTGTAGCTTCTGTGTGGTGCCTTACACCCGCGGTGAGGAAGTCAGTCGTCCCGTGGATGACGTGATCTTTGAGATTGCACAGCTAGCACAACAAGGGGTGCGTGAAGTCAACCTGCTCGGTCAGAATGTCAATGCCTATCGCGGCGATCATTACGATGGCAGTGTTTGCACCTTCGCCGAATTGTTGCATCTGGTTGCCGCCATTGATGGTATTGATCGTATCCGCTATACCACCTCACATCCTGTTGAGTTCACTGACGATATTATTCAGGCCTATAGCGACATTCCCGAGTTGGTCGATCACCTGCATTTACCGGTGCAAAGTGGTTCAGATCGTATTCTGGCGCTGATGAAGCGTGGGCATACTGCCATCGAATACAAGTCTAAGATTCGTAAGCTGAAAAAAATACGTCCCAATCTGAGTATGTCCTCTGATTTTATTATTGGCTTTCCCGGGGAGAGCGACAGCGACTTTGAGGCCACCATGGACCTTATCCAAGCCATGGATTTTGACCTTAGCTTCAGCTTTATCTACAGTGCTCGCCCCGGCACGCCGGCTGCCGATGTACCCGATGACGTCAGCGAAGAAGTGAAAAAGCAGCGTTTACACCTTCTGCAACAGCGGATCACCCAGCAGGCCATGCGTATCGCCCGCAATATGCTGGGCACAGAGCAGCGTATCCTCGTTGAGGGCCCATCGAAGAAAAACCCCATGGAATTGTCCGGTCGTACCGAAAACAACCGGGTCGTTAATTTCGAGGGCACACCAGACATGATTGGGGAATTTGTTGACGTGAATATTGTCGATGTCTTTGCCAATTCCCTGCGCGGGGAAGTAGTCAGACGCGAACAAGACATGGGGCTGCGCATCAGTATTGCTCCCCAGACCATCATTCAGAAACAGGCCGCCACCCAGCCTGACGAGCTGGGTGTAGGTCAACATTTACCAATTTAGGAGTGATCTTTGTCCAATAACCTGGTCAGTAATGAAATCATACTGGAACCCAATGACCACAAGCGATTGTCCAGCCTGTGTGGTCCGTTTGATGACAATATCAAACAGATAGAACGACGCCTGGGGGTAGAAATCAGCTACCGCGACAACCAGTTCAAAGTACTGGGTAAGTCACAACAAGCGGTGGCCACCTCAGAGCTGCTTAAACTGCTGTACATCGAGACGCAACCCGTCAAAGGACAGATTCCCGATCTGGCGCCGGAAAAAGTGCATCTGGCGATCCAGGAAGCCAAATGCCTGGAGCAGGCTGAAGCCGGAAAATATGGCAAAGAAGTGCACATTAAGACCAAGCGAGGGGTGATCAAACCCCGTAATCCGCACCAGTCTCAGTATGTTCAGAACATTGTCAGCCATGACATCTGCTTTGGCGTGGGACCGGCCGGTACAGGTAAAACTTATCTGGCGGTGGCCAGTGCAGTCGATGCCCTTGAGCGTCAGGAGATACGCCGAATTCTGTTAACCCGCCCGGCCGTCGAAGCCGGTGAAAAGCTGGGCTTTTTACCCGGAGATCTGTCTCAGAAAGTGGATCCTTATCTGCGCCCCCTGTATGACGCGCTGTTTGAAATGCTGGGCTTTGAAAAAGTCGAGAAGCTCATCGAGCGCAATGTCATCGAAGTGGCTCCCCTAGCCTATATGCGCGGACGCACCTTAAATGATGCCTTTATCATTCTGGATGAGAGTCAGAATACCACCGTGGAGCAGATGAAAATGTTCCTGACCCGGATTGGTTTCAACTCCAAAGCAGTGATTACCGGTGACATTACCCAGGTGGATTTGCCTCGCGGCGCGCGCAGTGGTCTGCGACATGCCATCGAAGTGCTAAAAGATGTGAAGGACATTTCCTTTAACTTCTTTAATGCCAACGACGTGGTGCGTCACCCCGTGGTCACACGCATTGTCATGGCGTATGAAGAGCATGAACGTGAACAGGAAATCGCACGGGAAAAAAAACAACAGGCACTGCAGCAAGCGAAACAATCTGATGGAAAACACCCCGAGTGAGTGTAGACCTGGATCTGCAAATCGCCTGTGATAAAACCGGGCTGCCTGGCGCCACGGAATTTCAGCGCTGGCTTGAGACCACCTTAGACACCGTTGGCCCGGACAGTGCAGAAGTCACCGTACGTATTGTTGAGGCGGATGAAAGCCAGCAGCTGAATCAGCAATACCGCCATCGTGCCAAACCTACTAATGTACTGTCTTTTCCCTTTGAACCGCCACCCGGTATCCACATGGATCTGTTGGGTGATTTGGTGATCTGTGCCGATGTCGTGGAACGGGAAGCCAAAGCGCAGCACAAGCCCCTGTTTCACCACTGGGCGCATATGACCATTCACGGTACCTTGCATTTATTGGGCTATGACCATATAGAGGAACAGGATGCCGAAGAAATGGAAGCCACCGAAATCGCAATCCTGGCCAAATTAGCAATTGACGATCCCTATCAGGATCGTGAATGATACACCTTCACTGATTAATAAGACTGGAGCTCATGAGCGACGACAACCCCCACTCTAGTAACGGTTCTGCCAATAAAGGCTGGCTGGAGAAAATAGTTCAGACCTTTTCGGGAGAACCGCAAAACCGTGAAGAACTGGCTGAGGTAATTACCGAAGCAGAACAACGTGAAGTCATAGACGCCGCCACCCGGGAGATGATCGATGGGGTGCTGGAAATCAGTGAAATGCGCGTCAGAGATATTATGATTCCGCGAGCACAAATCGTTACCATCGGTATTGAGCAAAGTGTAAAAGAGTTTTTACCTGTCATGCTCGAGTCCGCCCACTCCCGCTTTCCTGTTATTAATGAAGACAAAGATCATATCGAAGGGATCCTCTTAGCCAAGGATCTACTCGCTTATGCCTTTTCTCCGGAAGTGGAGTTTAAACTCAAAGATGTATTGCGCCCGGCCATTATTGTGCCTGAAAGCAAGCGCGTGGATGTGTTGCTCAGAGAATTCCGTGAAGAGCGCTACCACATGGCTATTGTTGTGGATGAATATGGTGGTGTCTCAGGACTGGTCACGATCGAGGATATTCTCGAGCTTATCGTTGGCGAGATTGAAGACGAACACGACGTTGACGAGCAGCAGCAGGACAATATTCGACCGCTGAATAAATACACCTATTCCGTCAAGGCCTTAACCTCCGTAGAAGACTTTAATCAGTTTTTTGAAACCAGTTTTGACGAAGAGGAAGCCGATACCATTGGCGGTATTGTGCTCAAGGCCTTTGGACACATGCCGATGCGTGACGAAGCGGTCGAAGTACAAGGGATTGAGTTTCGAGTCACCCATGCCGACAAACGTCGTCTGATCCAACTTAAAGTGAGCTTACCCCGCCAGGATGACGACGACCAGAAAAGCTAAACGGCTAATCCCCTGTCTCCTGGCAGCCCTTACAGGAGCGGGATTAACCCTGACTTATGCTCCTTTTTCTCACTGGTACCTGACTCCCATCCTGTTGGGTGCGCTGTTCTGGTTGCTGGCCAACCGGGCTTCGTCATATCCGGCACTGTTGGGTTTTAGCTTCGGATTAGGCTGGTTTGGTGCAGGCATCAGCTGGGTGCATGTGAGTATCGCTGATTTTGGCGGATTGCCCCTGCTCGGCTCTGTTGGACTGATGGTCTTACTCTGCGCCTATCTGTCGCTGTACCCGGCGTTGGCATGCTGGTTACTGGTCAGGATAGTTCGCCCCGGTTACTGGCCGCTTGCCATCGGGTTTATCTGGCTTGTGGCTGAATGGCTGCGCAGCTGGATGTTAACCGGCTTTCCCTGGCTTTCTCTTGGTTACAGTCAGATAGACAGTCCCCTGGCAGGATGGATGCCACTGATTGGGGAAACGGGTGTTAGCGTTTTGCTGGTCACCTTAAGCTGTGCCCTGGCCAGGCTGGTACCGCGCAAACAATACGCCTTAGTGCTATTACTCCTGTTCACCTTTTATGGCAGCGGCGCACTGATCGGTCTGTATCAGTGGACCACGGCAAAAGACGAGCTGACCGACGTAGTCATGGTACAGGGTAATATCAAACAAGAACTGCGCTGGGTACCAGAGCAGGATTTGCCGACCATGAATTTATACCGTCAAATGACCCTTAATCATTTAGATGCGGATCTGATTATCTGGCCCGAAGCGGCCATTCCACGGCTGGAACCCCTTGCGCTGGAGTACCTTGACGAGCTCGATAGCCATATTGGGGAACAGGGCACCGGATTAATCACCGGCATCGTCAATTATAATTTTGAAACCGGCAGCGCTTATAACCAGCTCATTGCGCTGGGAAGTCAAAATGGTGAGAAACATGGGCACTACGCCTATCCGCACGTGAATCGTTACGCCAAGCACCATCTGTTACCCATCGGCGAATTCATCCCATTTGAAAGCTGGCTCAGGGGACTGGCGCCGATTTTTGATCTGCCCATGTCTTCGTTTACTCGCGGCGATTACCAACAAACGAATCTGACGGCTAACGGGTACAGAGTGGCCCCGGCCATTTGCTTTGAAATTGCCTTCCCCAGACAGCTCAGCGCTAATTTACATCCCTATACTGACTTTATTCTTACGGTCAGTAACGATGCCTGGTTCGGGCGCTCGCACGGTCCCCACCAGCATATGGAAATTGCCCGCGTCAGAGCCAGGGAGTTTGGTATCCCGGTACTCCGGGCCACCAATAATGGTATTACTGGTATCATCGATGCTGACGGCAGCATACTGGCCCAGCTGCCTCAATTTACCACGCAGGTTCTGCGTGCATCCGTTCCTTTGTATGCGGGCACCACACCGTATGCGCGCTTTGGCGATCTCTGGGCCACGTTACTCAGTTTCCTGGCCGCCATACTGGCTTTATGGTTACCGCGAAGCGACAGGTTTTTATCCTGAAAATCTGACCACTGGCTGCAAGCTTGCTTGTTTCACAGGGTAATCACCTCTAAGCTAGGCGTTTTAATGCTGTCCGGAGACCCCCATGCCACTAAGATTCTTTTTCGTTCTGTTGCTGATCAGTTTCAGTGTATTTTCTGAACCACTGGTGATCAAAGCGGACGCATTGCTGGATGTGCATAGCGGAGAGCTCAAATCCAAACCGATGGTTTTCATTTCACAGGGGCGGATTACCCGAATTGCATATCAAAGTGACACAGAGTTACCTGCTGATGCTGAGATTTTGGACTTAAGTGGACAAACGCTGTTACCCGGCCTGATGGATATGCATGTTCATCTCAACAGTGACGCAAAACTGCATGGCTATAAACGGTTGGCTCAGTCGCTTCCTCGCAAGACCCTAACCGGCGTCAGTAACGCCCGTACAACGCTGCAAAGCGGATTTACCACAGTGCGCAATGTAGGCGCACCGGGCTATGCCGATATCGCCCTGCGCGATGCCATTGCCGAGGGCGAGTTGTCCGGCCCACGCATTTTTGCCGCCGGTATGTCTCTGGGGATCACAGGTGGCCATTGTGATAATAATCTGCTGCCTTATGAATATCAGGACAAAGCCGCTGCTGTTGCTGATGGCCCCTGGCAGGTGCGTGAAAAAGTACGCATGAATGTGAAATATGGCGCTGACTGGATAAAGTTCTGTGCTACCGGCGGGGTACTTTCAAAGGGTACAAAAGTCGGCGCCCAGCAATACAGTCAGGAAGAAATGAACGCACTGGTGGCGGAAGCTAAGTTACTCGGGGTGGGCGTGGCCGCCCATGCTCATGGTCTCAACGGCATCAAGGCGGCAATTCGCGCTGGTGTAACCAGTGTTGAGCATGCCAGTTTTCTGGATCAGGAGGCCATTGAGCTGGCGCTTGAACGAGGAACCTATCTGTCGATGGACATTTATACCACCGAATATATTCTCGGCGAGGGTGAGAAAGCCGGCATTCTGCAGGAAAGCCTGGCCAAAGAACGTCTTGTAGGCAGCAAACAACGGGAAAGCTTCCAAAACGCGGTGCAGGCTGGTGTCAAAATGGTATTCGGCTCTGATGCCGGTGTGTATCCTCATGGACAAAACGCCAGACAATTCTCTCGCATGGTCAAATATGGCATGACGCCCTTGCAGGCCATTCAGGCAGGGACCATTCATTCGGCCACCATGCTTGGCCAACGTGAACAGCTTGGCAGCCTTGATTCAGGTAAGCTGGCAGATATCATTGCCGTGCCGGGTAACCCGCTTGAGAATATTACTCTGCTGGAAAACGTGACCTGGGTCATTAAAGAAGGCGTAGTGGCTAAACACCCCTGATAGACAAACATTCCTTCCTGAGCCGGGGCGGCATCGCCGCCCTCTTTATCCTCTAATCGGCTTTTGCGGGGACTCTTTATTTCCTTCCCTTTGGGGCTATGTCGCTACCCTGATGGCTCTGTCTGTGCTTCTTTGATGTTGCTGTCTATGCTTATAGGTCATGTAAATCCGCATCGCTACGACGTTGTAACGGATGTGTTGCCAGGCTAAACGATGCCTGATTGACCTGTACAGGAACTTCCGTATAATCCGCGGCCATGCTTTATGACACTTTTGTGTCATTTATATTTCACTAAAATGACACTAATATGTCATTTTAGTGACAAACAGCACCTTGGAAACCTTATGATGCCCATATTCAGTTTAAAATCCTTACTTACCATGCTCTTGCTCATCACCAGCCTGAACGCCAATGCCGTGGACCAGTGGTGGAATGCTCTCAGTGCCAAGACGAAGGTAGACGACTACAACCTCGGACTGGAGTCGGAACAGCGTTTTCGTGATGAGGGTTCGGCATTCTATCTGCATAATCTTAAGCTAAGTGTGGATCGCACTATCACTGGTAACCTTAAAGGCGGCCTGGAAGTGCGTTACGAAAATTCTGAAAAATTGAGCGGCTCAAATACGGAAGAGCTGCGTATCACACCCTATCTGACTCATAAACTCACCCTCAATCCGCAGTGGAGTCTGGGTAGTCGTCTCAAAGTGGAAAACCGCTGGCGTCATGGCGACCATGCTCTGCGTACACGCTTGCGTGGCAAACTAAGCCGAAAGTTCGACAATTTTAGCCTGTTCGGTAGTTATGAATATTTTTATTACCTGGCTGACGATGCCCGTTTTGACAAAACCCGCAGTGCTATTGGTTACAGCACGTCATTGAGCAACAATATGGGACTGGAACTCTATTACCTGTATCAGAATAATACCAACAACACGGCAGAAAAAGTGATTGGCAGCAAGTTCAGCTACAAATTCTGATCACCTCTCAACCCGGCTGATAACGTAGTGTCCACCACTGGCGAATCCTCGCCAGTGGTGTCAGCACCAAGGCATTGCCGGCAAGCACTAAAGCAAACCCTCCCAGGGTATGGGTATTCCAGACAAACCCTTCAAACCAGGTACTGAGCAATACGGCCACCAACGGGAACAACACGATCACATAACTGGCTTTTTCCGGCCCGATGTTTTTCAACAATGCAAAATAACTCGCAAAGGCGATCACCGTACCAAACACCGCCAGGTACAGCAGACTCAGTATATAAGCCGGACGCCAATCGAAACTGAACTGCGCGTCGCTGAGCCATACCACAACCATGAGTATACAGGCGCCATACAGCATGCCCCATGCATTACCTTGCAAGACTCCCACCTCGCGCCGCGAATTGCGAACACTAACCATGTTGCCAAATGACGCGATCAGCGTACCGGATAACGCCAACATCAGTCCGAGTAACGTGGTATTGGCTAATGCCATATTATGCAGATCTTTATAAAATAACAGCGCAATACCCACGATACCCAACAAGGCTCCCACGTAGATGCGAGCGGCCACTGGCTTACCAAAGAAAAGCCGGGTATTTACGATATTCATGATCAGCATGGTCGAGAAGGCAATGGAAGCCAGCGCAGAGGTCAGGTGCGCCTGAGCCCAATAGAGCACCAGGTAATTGAAACCAAAGTTACAGGCGGCCAGTAACAAGAAAAAGCCATGCTGCACCAGGCTATAGCTCATCGGCAATTTCCGATAAAGACAATACCCCCACATCAGCAGCGCAGCCATGGCAAAGCGGTATACCAGTGACACCTCGGGCGCAACCGTGCCAAGCTGAAATTCAATGGCCAGCCAGGTTGACCCCCAAATCAGCACAGTGATGAGATATAGCAAGGTGTTTTTCATTGGTATTAATCAGAAGAACAGGAATCAGTGGCGAAAGCATAACCTTTATCTGTATACTTACCATATACAGATTTTAAAAAAGTAACCTACACAGTTATGCAGCGACAAATTAGCCGCGAACAGAGCCGCTACTTATATCGCCAGGTGGCCGACCTCATACGGGACATGCGTGAAAATGGCACGTTACGACCGGGCGATCGCATCCCTTCACTGCGTCATCTGGCAGAAAAACTGCAGATCAGTGTGCCTACCGTCAAGCAAGCCTATGAAGAGCTGGAGCGCATCGGTATGCTGGAATCCAGACCAAAGTCTGGCTATTACCTTACCAGTTTCAGCCATAAATCCAGCACTCCCCGTAAAAGCCGAATGGCAAAGCACGCCATTGCGGTGACGCGCCAGGAACTGGTAGAGCAGGTTCATACCGCCGTGCATACACCAGGCACAATACCCTTTGGGATCAGCAATCCGGTGGGTGCCTTACCCAATGACAAAGCGCTCGCCAGATGGACACGCAGAGTCATGTCCAGTGCCCGGGAACATGCCATCGGCTATGGTCCCTTCGCCGGATTTGAACCGCTGCGACGACAGTTAGTGTTGCGCTATCTGGATATGGGGCTGAGCACACAACCCGAGCAGCTGGTTATCACCAATGGGGCACAGGAAGCGTTGGCCATTTCACTGCAACTCTTCGCCAAGCCCGGTGATGTTATTGCGGTAGAATCCCCATGTTACTTCGGCATTCTTGAGCTCATCGAAAGTCTCGGCATGCTGGCCTATGAGATCCCACTATGTGCAGAAACCGGCATCAGCCTTGATGATGTGGCGACTGCCATAGACAAGCATCCGATAAAAGCATGCGTTTTTTCCTCTTCTATCACCAACCCCATGGGCGCCAGCATTAGCGATGCCGATAAGCAGGCTCTGGTATTGTTACTTGAAAGCAAAGGCATTGGCCTGATTGAAGATGATGTGTATGGCGATCTCTATTTTGGTCAACAGCGAGGTAAACCAGCGCAGTGTTACTCTGAAAAAGGCTTGGTGATCACCTGTTCCTCTTTTTCGAAAACGGCCGCGCCGGGGCACCGTGTCGGCTGGCTTCTTAGCCCTACACTGGCAGGCCCTGCAGCGAGGCTGAAGCGCGCCCTGTCATGTTCATCGGCACTGCTGAATCAATGGGTCCTGACTGAATACCTTGCCAGTGGCGAGTATGATCGGTATCTGCGTCAATTGCGACAAGTGCTATACACCAACAAAGAACGTATGCGTGCCTGTATTCTGGAAAACGATGACTCAGGACTGCGACTTACCAACCCGGCAGGGGGAGCCGTACTGTGGCTAGAGCTGTCGCGCAAAACAGATGGCAGTGAGCTTTTTCACCAGGCTCTGTCAGCAGGGATGAGCATCATGCCGGGCAGTCTCTTTGCACCATCTGAACGTTATCGTCATTGTATTCGCCTAAGCTACGGTCTGCCCTGGAGCGACAAGGTCGAAGAGGCGCTGATAAAACTGCTGAGAATAATGAGTACGCTGTCTCAGTAACCCCTTCTCATCATTACAATGCTCAGCCTCCGCTCAGTGCCCCGCTAAGAACCGACCGGCCCGCTTTCAGGCATAAGCATAATCGCCACCAGCCTTTAGCGCCTTTTGATAGGCCTCCCGAGCATGAATCCGCGCAACATAAGCACAAATATTGGGGTGTGACTCACCTACAATACCGCGGGCAACCGCAGCCTCAAGCGGAAAACTCATCTGAATATCAGCACCGGTGGGATGACTACCCGCGAGCCACTCTTTACCCTGCAACTGCTGCTCTACGTAGGAAAAGTTATTCTTCAGGTTAGGGCCGATGAAAGACTTCATGGCTTTATCTGCAATCTTTCTGGCAATGGGCCTGGCGAAAAACGGCATGGGACTGGTGCGCACCTTATCCATGACCAACTTGAGCAACATGGGGGGCATCAATGATCCCTCGGCAAAATGCAGCCAGTAGTGATAATCAAGATGTTGTTCGCTTTCTTGCGCAGGGATCCAGTCCTGACCACCATACTCACTGCACAGGTAGTGAATAATGGCGCCCGACTCGGCCAGCACTCGGTCTTTGTCGGTTAACACTGGGGATTTCCCCAGAGGATGGACATTCTTCAGGCTTTGTGGCGCCAACATGGTTTTGCTGTCACGTTCATAGCGCTGAATCTGATAATCCAGTCCCAGCTCCTCCAGTAACCAGAGTATACGTTGCGAGCGGCTGTTATTGAGGTGATGTAAAGTGAGCATACTAATCCTTATTATCCATGTGATGCCTGATACTACGCATGTCTGACGAATGCGATCAGTTTTGTCATAGGGCGATGAGCTTGCAGTGTCTGACATCTTTTAGCACCTGCAAAAAGGGCGCTTGCTCCATTTTCGCAAACCCCTCCATGTTGGCGGCTTTTAACAGCGTTGTATCAGGGGTTCGGATCCCACAAAGAAAACGTGCCAGCGCTTCGTTGGTAACAGGGCGTTGTGCCTGCTTAGCGGCGTTCAGATAGGGCTTACACCACCCGGTAAACGATGCAACATCAGGTGGTTGCGAGGCGCTGTGTAGGGGAAGTGTTGCCGGCTCTCCCCGACACACTGAACAATGGCCACATGAGGTCGGCGCTTGCTGATCGGCAAAGTATTCGGCCAGCTGCTGACTCAGGCAAACATTGCGCTCAAACAGAGACAACATGGCCTCAATGCGCTGAATTTCGCTTTGCTGATGTTGCAGAAACAGGTCATGTAAGGTCTGTGTCAGTTCCTCCACCCGCCAGTTGCAATCTGCGATTTCATACACCTCTGTCATTTTGCCACTTTTAAGTTCAATCCACCCCTTCTCAGCAAAGTACTCCAGGGCCTTTAATACCCGCTGTCTGTCCTGCTGATAGCGTTGCCAGAGACTATCAAAGTTAACCCGGTGCCAGGTTCTGGCTTTAGGCGAGCATTCGAACAACTGAGTGACAAAGGCACGACGCTCCCCTTCAAAGTGTCCGACAATCTCATCGACAGGCTGATGTGTCTTGAACATATATTCGGCAAAGTAACTGAACTTCGGTGTCAAAACAGATTGCAGTTGAAGATACACCAGCAACGTCTTAAGGGGCAGCTGACGCACGTTACTCTGTGCCGACAGGGTATGTAACTGAATGGCCCAATCCCCTGATTGTTGCTGAATCTGCTCGAGAATCAGGGCAATTCCCTGATAATCCGGTGTATCGCCATAAATAAAATTTTGCAGCACATTCACACCATCTCTGTTAGCCAGCACAGTGCAATAGGCCATGTTGCCATCGCGGCCTGCCCGGCCGATTTCCTGGCTGTAATTTTCAATCGATTTGGGCAAATCAAAATGGATGACTCTGCGGATATCCGCCTTATCTATCCCCATACCAAAGGCAATCGTGGCAACAATGCAGGGCGTTTCACCGGCCATAAATGCCCGCTGGACCGACTCCCGTCTGGCGTGCTCCATCCCTGCATGATAGGCCTGTGCCGCGATACCACTGTGTTGAAGCTGCCGGGCAAGGTGCTCGGCGGTGTGCTGTAGCGTCACGTACACAATAGTCGGTGCCTGAGGTGACTCCGACAGCTGTGTCGTTAAACGGCTCAGCTTTTCATTTTCAGGAACCCCCTGCACCGCAATGTCGAGATTGCTGCGATAAAATCCGGTCGCCACCACGTTATCCTGAGAAATGGAAAATTTAGCACACATATCCCTGACCACCGCAGCGGTCGCCGTAGCGGTTAAAAGCAACACCTGGGGTATGTTCAGCGCGTTTTTGTCATCGGGGAGTTTGAGGTAATCAGGGCGAAAATTATGTCCCCACTCGGAAATACAATGGGCTTCATCCACCACCATCATAGAAATGGGTATCTGAGCAATGAACTGACGGAACCGCTCATTTTTCAGGCGCTCTACCGAAATCATCAGAATTTTCAGCTTACCTTTGCGGGCGTCCCCCATCACCTGACGCTGCACTTCGGGGCTCTGCTGAGAATCAATACTGGCCGCAGCAATGCCTTTTTGCTGCAAAAAGGTCAGTTGATCCTGCATCAATGCCAACAACGGCGAGATCACCAAGGTCAGGTTCGGCAAATGCAAAGCTGGTAGTTGATAACACAGTGACTTTCCCGAGCCTGTGGGGAAAATGGCCGCGGCGGACTGACCATTGAGCAGCGATTCAATCACCTTTTGCTGTCCCGGTCTGAGTTGCGTAAATCCGAATACCTGTTCCAGGTTGTGCTGATACATAGTGTTGATGAGTTGTGTTGATATGATAGCCGGTTGGCTGCGCAGTATAGCGCACTCCCCGGACGACCGTTGGTTTGTGTTGGCTGAGAAAACTGATCTGTTTGCTGCTCAGGCCAATATCCATCTGAGAAGCGGTGTTTTTTTGCGCAAAATATTCTCTGCAAAGGTCCATAATTTCGACAAATTGCAACACAGAAAGCGCAAATAGGGTCTAACCTGATAAGGACAACCTGTTAATTAAGGTGTCCGTTTTTATCAGCCTAGTTCAGTAGATTATCCCGGAGGTGGTTTATGGGTATTTTCGAACACTACCAACAACGATATGAAGCCCACAAGGAAGAAGAATACAGCATCAGCGAGTTTCTTGAGCTATGTAAGCAGGACAAAACTGCTTATGCCAACGCTGCAGAGCGGTTGTTGCTGGCGATTGGTGAACCTCAGACTCTGGATACGTCACAGGACCCGGCCCTCAGCCGGATATTTTCTAATCGCGTCATCTCCCATTACCCTGCCTTTGACGACTTTTTCGGTATGGAAGAGTCCATTGAACAAATCGTTTCATACCTCAAGCATGCCGCGCAGGGGCTGGAAGAAAAGAAACAGATTCTTTATCTGCTCGGACCGGTAGGGGGAGGTAAATCCTCGCTGGCGGAAAAACTCAAAGAGCTGATGCAGAAAGTGCCCATCTACTGCCTCAAGGGCTCACCGGTAAACGACCACCCTTTGTGTCTGTTTGATATCAACGAAGACGGGGACATTCTGGATAAAGAATACGGTATCCCTGGCCGCTATCTGAAAACCATCATGTCGCCGTGGGCCAGAAAACGACTGCACGAGTATAACGGCGACGTATCCCAGTTTCGCGTGGTCAAAATGCATCCGAGTGTGCTGGATCAGGTGGCCGTCGCGAAAACCGAGCCGGGTGATGACAATAACCAGGACATTTCGGCACTGGTGGGTAAGGTGGACATCCGTAAACTGGAGCAGTTTGCGCAAAATGACCCGGATGCCTACAGCTACTCCGGCGCCTTGTGCAAAGCCAATCAGGGGCTGATGGAATTTGTGGAGATGTTCAAGGCCCCCATCAAAGTCCTGCACCCACTTTTAACCGCGACACAGGAGGGAAACTACAACCCCACTGAAGGCTTTTCTGCCCTCCCCTTTGACGGCATTATTCTGGCACACTCAAATGAATCGGAGTGGATGAGTTTTCGCAACAATCGCAACAACGAAGCATTTCTGGACAGGGTGTACATTGTTAAGGTGCCCTATTGTCTGCGCATGACCGAAGAGCAGAAGATTTACCGCAAACTGATTGAAAACAGTGAGCTAAGCGGCGCACCCTGTGCCCCTGGCACGCTGGAAATTCTGTCTCAGTTTACCGTACTCTCGCGCCTCAAAGAGCCAGAGAACTCCAGCATCTATTCAAAAATGCGGGTGTATGATGGCGAGAGCCTCAAAGATACCGATCCAAAAGCCAAGTCCTACCAGGAATACCGTGACTATGCCGGTGTCGATGAGGGAATGGAGGGCTTAAGCACACGCTTTGCCTTTAAGATCCTCTCCAAGGTTTTCAACTTTGATGCTCAGGAAGTTGCCGCCAATCCAGTACACCTTTTCTATGTGCTCGAGCGCCAGATAGAGCGGGAGCAATTTCCCCCTGAAACTGCCGAACGCTACAAAGAGTTTCTCAAGGGGTATCTGATCCCCAAATATGTGGAATTCATCGGTAAAGAAATTCAGACCGCTTATCTGGAATCCTATTCTGAATACGGCCAGAACCTGTTTGATCGCTATGTGACCTATGCCGACTTCTGGATCCAGGATCAGGAATACCGAGATCCGGAAACCGGGCAGTTATTTGACCGTGAAGCGCTGAACGCCGAACTGGAAAAAATCGAAAAGCCAGCCGGTATCAGCAATCCGAAAGACTTTCGTAATGAGATCGTTAACTTTGTTCTGCGAGCGCGGGCTAACAACAAGGGCAAAAACCCGGCATGGACCAGTTACGAGAAACTACGCACCGTCATCGAAAAGAAAATGTTCTCTAATACAGAAGATTTACTGCCGGTCATCTCATTTAATGCCAAGAGCAGTGCTGAGGATCAGAAGAAGCACGACGACTTTGTTAAGCGTATGACAGAAAAGGGTTACACCCAGAAGCAGGTCCGCTTGCTGTGTGAGTGGTATCTGCGCGTACGCAAATCCTCGTAGGGCGCACAGGAGAGCAGTATGGCGCACTTTATCGACAGACGTGAGAACAGCAAAGGAAAAAGCACGGTTAACCGCCAGCGCTTTATTCGCCGCTACAAGCAGCAAATCAAAAAGGCGGTGTCCGACGCGATCAGCAAACGCAGTGTCACCGACGTTGAGACCGGCGAGAGCGTGAATATCCCTACCCGGGATATTAAAGAGCCGCTCTTTCATACCGGCAAAGGCGGTGTGCGAGATCGGGTGCACCCGGGCAATGACCAGTTTTCGCAGGGCGATCGCATACAACGGCCCATGGGAGGTCAATCTGGTGGCAGTGGTGAAGGTGAGGCCTCTGACAGCGGTGAGGGCGAAGACGACTTCGTCTTTCAGATATCCAAGGATGAATACCTTGATCTGCTGTTTGAAGATCTCGCGCTGCCCAACCTTAAGAAAACCCAGTTAGATAAACTGGTGGAGTATAAAACCTACCGCAGCGGGTTTAAAACCGATGGCGTACCCAGCAATCTGGATATTGTGCGCTCTTTGCGGGGCTCTATGGCGCGGCGCATCGCCCTGACCGGAGACAAACGGCGGCAGTTACAGGAACTGGAAGCTCGGTTAGAAGCCCTCAAAAAAGACAAGCATGAGCATCAGCTTGAGATTACCGAGCTTGAAGAGGAAATTGCAGCACTAAAAGCACGCATCGCCAGTGTGCCATTTCTGGACACCATTGATTTGCGCTTTCGCAATTTTGAAAAACGGCCCTTGCCCACCAGTAAGGCGGTGATGTTTTGTCTCATGGATGTTTCGGGCTCCATGGACCAGGCCACCAAAGACATGGCAAAGCGCTTTTATATTTTGCTCTATCTGTTTCTGACCCGCACCTATAAGAACGTCGAAGTGGTCTACATTCGCCACCACACCCAGGCCAAAGAAGTGGACGAACACGAGTTTTTTTACTCTCAGGAAACCGGCGGTACCATTGTGTCCAGTGCGCTGAAACTGATGGACGAGATCATTCAGGCCCGCTATCCCAGTAACGAATGGAATATATACGCCGCACAAGCCTCAGACGGTGATAACTGGGCTGACGACTCGCCTCAATGTGCAGATCTTCTGATAAACCGCTTACTGCCGATTGTGCGCTATTATGCCTATATTGAAATCACCCAGCGTCAGCACCAGAGTCTGTGGCGTCAGTACGAACAGGTGTCCGCTGTGTTTGACAATTTTGCCATTAAGCATATTCGTCAGGTAGAAGATATCTATCCGGTGTTCAGAGAGCTATTTAAAAAACAAGCGGCCTGACAAGGCATTGGCACCAAAAACAAAAAACCAGGCACATAGGCCTGGTTTTCTTATGATTCACACGGACTTGCCTTAGCGATTACGGGCGTGCGCCTTTGTGCGCGCCACTGCCATACCAAGCAGTCCTAATGCCAACAGCGCCAATGGCATTGGCTCTGGTACATCGGTCGCATCCCCTTCACCAATCTGGATTTGGAACGTGGCGCTGCCACCGGTAAAGTTAAACGTATCTGGCTGATAGTCATAGCTGATATGCAGGCTATTGGCGGTATATGACAAAGCCGCAACCACACCCACATCGGTCAAATCATCATTGATCAGGCTGATACCGGTAATGCTCTGACCAGGCTGGGCAAACACGATATTGCTGAGCCAGGCGTCAAAGGTTTTAAAATCCAAGTCATCCTGTGAGTCCAGGGTCAGAATATTGGTGCTGGTATCATAATCCATCCATACCACGCCGCCGTTCCAGCTGTCTGGATTTTCGACAAAATCATCGTCATTGAGCTCATATCCAGCCCCCACAGATTGGCCTATGGATTCGTATATAAGGGGGAGCCCATTACGAACATCGGGAAGGTTCGCTTCAGTGCGAAAATCAGCGGTGATCAACGTGGCATTTACGGCGAAGGGCAACATCAACGCAAAACCCAAAAATCCCATACGACACAGCTTGGTTACAAACATTTTGAGTACCTCATTACGACTTGATACAGACTACTAGCTAATAAAAAGCAAGCATCAAGCCAACTTTTTTATTCTTATTTATCAATATGTTGAAAGCATCCAAGTCACGATGTGTAAACGAAACCGACACACGATACACCCTTCACCTTAGCATAATGCCTATCACTAATCTGCCTCCAACAGATAAACAACAACAGTCAGCATGACTGCAGGTGATGCTGAGCGCATCCACCCCACTGGCTTAGATGCCGCTAAACACCACGATTGGTTTATTTACCGTTTCACCATTGCAATTCTTTACGCCTGCAACCATATTGAAGTGATACATGTGATTTTTATCGGCGCTATGATTCAAGCCTCTACCCCAACATCTCGTCTCAGTCACTGGCTGCTCTTCAGCTTGGGTATCTGGGCGAGTCTGCTGTTAGCAGATAGCGTCTTTGACAATAGCCTCACCGATGATCATCACCTTGTTGTCCAACAAGACACACAACAAAGCCTTTACATACTGGCTGAGGATGGCGCTGACTGTGACGATGCCAATCTTTGCAGTTTCAATAACAACCTCCAGCCAGTCCCTTCAGCCCCTTTGCGATGTGCTGTCAGATCACATCGATCATCCTACCACGTACTTTATCATCCTCGCGCACCACCACAACGTCTCCAAAGCTAAGGTTCTTTGAGCTGAGAATACGGCTTTTTGCCATAGCGCTTTACGCCGTATTAACAGATCACACGATATATCAATGCAAAACGGTACCAGCCTGCGCAACAGGCAGACACGCAGCTTTCTATGTTGCTGCGCTGATACCGCCCGTATTTGAGAATGAATGATTTTCTGGAGACAATCCATGTTGTATAAAACACTGAAAACAATGCGCCTTGACGACATCAGCGCTTATCAAACTCAGGGCTCGCCGATGAACGTGACTTTGCAGACCCCCGTCTCTGCAATTCTGGATGTGTTCTTAAGTACCCCACCGTTACTCATTGAAAAACATGCCAGCATCGATGACGCCATGCTGCGACTGCAAAAAACTCGCAGCAAGTATGCCCTGGTGACAGATCAACACCAGCACATCATCGGCCTGCTAACCTATGCGGACTTGTGTAGCCGAAAGGTACTGATGATGTGTGAGCGAAAAGGCTTACGTCGGGATGATTTAAACGCGGAAGATCTGATGATCCCGCGTGAAAAGCTTCACGGCATTCCCATCAGGGAGCTGGAGTCGGCCCAGGTAGGCGCTTTGCTGAAAACGCTGCAACATCTGAATCAGGAGTTTGCACTTATCGTCAATAAACAAGATCAGCTTTGTGGCGTGATCAGTGCCAGAGACCTGATGCATGCGATGAATATCAGCGTAATGCCCCAGATTACCGCCCACAGCTTTAACGATATTTTCAACGTGATTCATCATCATGAGGAACTAACCTGAGTTAACGACCGTCCTCTCTGGCACACCATTATCGGTGCCAGAGAGGCATTAACACGGGAATATGAATCCCAATTCAGGCCCTGGCTCACACACGCGTTGCCGATACGGATTAATCTTCAACCCATTCCAATGGGGTCACATCCGGCAAGGTCCATACAAAGTCCTCTCCCATCAGCTTTGAGGGAGTGATACTGCCTGAAGCCTTTACCTCTTCGTTTAATACCGCGCTGATAATCGCCAGTGGCGCGGTGATGGTCAGATCATACCCATTGGGACAGGTAAAGCGTGCGGTACGCTTATTGCCATCGTCATCCCAGACTTGTCCCCACAAATACGTAGGACTGGATTTACGTACCGCTTCATCAGGCCCGCTGATCTTTTTCTCAATTTGTTTTTTTGTCATATTCTGGACAAAGGACAAGCCATAGAACCAACGCCACTTCTGGATCTTGTGCATCTTCTCCACGGTTTTAGGATGTACGGGCACATAAACCGCCACATTTTTAATTCCGGTACTGTGATAGGCCGTACTGACATCTCCCCAGGGAATGGTCATGGCCAGACGCTCCCCCTCACCAAAATCAATCTGCCGTGTCTTTGAATAAATGCCGGTTATCTGTCCATTTTCGCGCACCTGGCACAACGACCCCATACTCTCGACGGAGGTTTTGGCTGTGCCCGGACTGAGTTGTTTCGCGGCCTTATACGCAAGTTCCAGGTGGGTGGCACTCGGCAGCGCCTGCTTCAGCTTAGCCGCCAGGCAATCTGTTGGCACCACATCAAAACCCACTCCCGGGCACACCATCATGCCCGCTGCTTTGGCACGTTTATCGACATCTTGGGCATGAGCTTGCTCAAATACCGCAATCTCACCGGTGATATCAAAATAGTGGGTCGCGGTATCTATACAGGCTTCGCGCATCGGCTCATGGGTTGCCGAAAAAGGACCGGCGCAATGTAACACCAACGCCATCTCTTTCAGGCTTTCCCGCAGCGCCTGTCCATCGGACAGATCCACAATAACGGCCTGCAAGCCGAGTTCATTGGCCAATGCCGTCACCTTGTCTTTATTCCGGCCAGCCAGAACGGGGGTCATGCCCCGTTGTTTCGCTTCCCGGGCAATCAACTGTGCACTGTATCCATTGGCACCATATATCATCCACTTGCTTTTCATAGGGGCTCCCCTGTTAGGGTTGAAGAGTGTTAACGCTATTAATTTCATAAACAACGATAACATTCAAACAATTGTATGAATTTATCTGGGATTCTTTGCAACCATCTCAAAGCGAAGTGGCAACAATAATCACTATCATTTATTAATACCTTGATTTAAAAGTAAAATTTTATATTCCCTGATGATTGAGCTAAACTTGACGGCTACATAGGAACAACGGGAACTGGACGCAATAATGAAAGGTAATGCAAAAATCATTGATGCACTGAACCGGCTGTTAGCCAACGAGCTTACCGCCATGGATCAGTATTTCATCCACTCGCGCATGTATCAGGACTGGGGTCTGAACAAGCTCTATGAACGTATTGATCATGAGTTCAACGATGAGAAAGATCATGCCAGTGCCTTGATTGAACGTATTCTGTTTCTCGAAGGAACGCCGGATATGGCCACTCGGGAAAAGATTGCCGTAGGCAAAGACGTGCCAGCCATGCTTAAAAACGATCTGGATTTGGAATACGGTGTACAAAAGCTGCTTAAAGACACCATCAAGCTGTGTGAAAAAGAGCAGGATTATGTCAGCCGCGATATGCTTACCACGCTGCTCAAAGACACCGAAGACGATCATGCCTATTGGCTTGAACAGCAATTACGCCTGATCACCTTATTGGGCTTACCCAACTACCTGCAATCGCAACTTTAGTGTTGCGACCTTCGAGGTAAACATCAAAAGGGCTCCAGATGGAGCCCTTTTACGTTGCAGCTATCCGCAACCCCATAATATGTCTGACAGATGCACTGCCTGATTCTTACCTACCCTGCAACTGCGCAAGCAAGGCTTTGGCCGTCTCCGCCGATGAAGCCGGGTTCTGGCCGGTGATCAGGCGCCCATCTATCTGCACAAAACTGCTCCAATCATCACCTTTTGTATAATTCGCGCCCAGTGCCTGGAGTCGGTCTTCCAGCAGAAAAGGAACCACCTCGGTCAACTGCACGGCCTCTTCTTCACTGTTAGAAAAACCGGTCACTGCCTTTCCCTTCACCAGGGCTACGCCCTGGCTGTTTTTCACTTCGCTCAATACCGCCGGGGCATGGCACACGGCTGCCAGGGGTTTGTCGCTCTGTAGGGTATTAGTGATCAGGGCAATAGAATCGGCATCATGAGTCAGATCCCACAAAGGCCCGTGCCCGCCGGGATAAAACACACCATCGAAGTCGGCAGCATTGATGTCACTAAGTTTTTGGGTGGCGGCCAGATGTTGCTGCGCCTGGCTGTCCTGGTCAAAGCGCCGGGTCGCCTCCGTCTGAAAGTCCTCGCCCTCACTGTTCGGGTCAAGCGGCGGCTGGCCGCCTTTAGGCGAGGCTAATGTGACCTCGGCTCCGGCATCCTTAAACACATAATAGGGACTGGCAAACTCTTCCAGCCAGAAGCCGGTCTTTTCACCGGTGTCACCCAGTTTGTCATGTGATGTCAGCACCATGAGTATTTTCATTTTTTCTCCCTGTCGCACGCATCAGCAGTGGTGAATCACACCCACAACACCGATACAGTTGGTGAATTGATCATTGGCTTACGTGGTGTGTATTGTCAGAAATGGGGATTTTAGATCACACATCAAGAGGGAATGAGCATGGAAAGGTACTCTAATCGTCATATTGGCGTATCGTATCGCGCCGTGAGCGGCCTGGACCATTTCACATTGGCATTGGCACAGTGCCTGACTGTGTAACACACTATCAGGCCAACGATCCGGACTCTCCGGTTTTATCGGTATAGGTCAATCGATATTGATTCGGGGTTTGCCCATATTCGGACTTAAAGGCCCGGGTAAACGGCCCAACAGACGCGAAGCCACTTTCTAAACCAATCACCACAATCGGCCAATGTTGATTGGCCGGGTCTTCCAATAAACCTCTGGCGTACTCGACCCGCAGACGGTTCACATAATGATTAAAGTTTTGTGCATTAAGTTGCTCACGCATCACCCGGCTTACCCGATACTCAGGTACATCCAACAACCAGGCAAGATCGCTGACACGCAGATTAGGCTTGAGAAAATGCTGTTGCTGTTCCAGTCGACGGGTGATCTCCTGAGCTAACAGCACATCATTTTCATCAAGGTCACTGCGATTTGTGTTCGCACTCGATTCAGGCTCTGAGGTGTGCATAGTTGAACGGCGCTGCCAGTATATTAACCACTGCGTCACTAACATAAGTTGAATGGCGCAAATGGCAGCCATCATATTATGCAACGCCACCTCACCCTCACCTCCCTGGCCAATCAGCTTGACCACAACAGAACAGGTGATGACCGCACCACAAAAACTGGCTAAGTACACTATCCGTTGCATTAACTCGGCGCCTTTAGACTGATGCAGTCCCCGACAGCCTTCCCAGGCACTTAACACTATCAGTGTCGATGACGCCAGATTCATAAATTCTGACAACGCCAGCCTGAGGTCCTGTAAAAAGGCGTGGCTGATTTCCTGTTGTGACCACGACAGAGCATTAGAGAGCACGATCATCACACCGACTGCACCGGCAACAGCATAGTGTCGGGTGGTCAATCCTGCCTGCCCCCGGTGCAACGCTCTGGATACCAGCCAGTAACCATTGCAGGTAGCAAAACCTCCCATCGCCAGCAGAAACTCATACTGCCCACCCACCTCAGCATTCAGGCGCGTCACAGCCACCATACTGATAGAGCCGCAAAACAGCGCAAATAAAAGATGAAGGGGTTGCTTATTCTTCACACCCAGCTGCGCCAGAAGTAAGCCTAAACCAATGAGTAATTGCAATGTATAAAGCTGAGTCATACGAACACGCTGTTAACCCCCGAGAGAATGAACCGAGTTTAAGCCCCCTTGTGGGTATTACGCAAAAGGTGAATGTAAGCGACTGTGTCAGATTTTCATGCGCCGAATTTCAAATCTGGCGCGATGCCGTGCGCTAAAAGCCGGATCATCTGGTTGATTTTTGGCGTTCGGAGGGAAGAGCCTTCCGGACCTGTTTTTTCATAACCCAAGCGTCACCATGAGGAACCTCGCTATGCAGAACACCCTGTCACCGGCCTTATCACGCCCGATTGACTGGCTATCACTCAGTGCAAAATGCTGGTACGTCACCACATTTATCGGACAGAGCTTATTTGTCCTCTACATTTTTGGGTATTTTGGTATCAGGTTTTTCGCCGATGGAGTAGACGGTTTCGCCGGAACCCATCTCCCCAACGGCTTTATTCAGGGCGATGGTACGGGTAATACAGCACTGGCGGCGCACATCCTGATTGCCGCATTGATCATTTCAGCGGGTCTGATACAACTGCTTCCCAATATACGTAAAGCAGCACCCCGACTGCATCGTTACAGTGGCTGGTTTTACATGCTGTCTTCGATTGTGGTCAGTCTCGCAGGTATGTACCTAGTTTGGTCAAGAGATCGCATTATCGGCTCTTTTGCCCAGGATATCGGTGTGACCGGCAGCGGCGTCCTGGTCATTGTCTTTGTGTGCGCCTCACTCTATTTCGCCATCAAGCGTAATATCGCTGCTCACCGCCGCTGGGCGCTACGTTTATTTATGGTTGTCAGTGCTGTCTGGTTCCTGCGTCTGATGATTTTTGGCTGGCTGATTCTCACTGGCGGCGTCGGCATTGACATGCGCACCTTCTCCGGTCCTTTCCTGATCATAGTGGGATTCGCGCAGTATCTGGTGCCTCTGGCAATACTGGAGATTTATTTCCGGGCGCAACAAAGTGCTTCTTCGATTACCCGCAACAGCACAGCGGCGCTGGTGTTGCTTTCAACCCTCGCCATGGCCGTGGGCTTGTTTGCCATTACACAGGCTGCCTGGCTGCCCCGAATCGGACAATAATCACGCCGCCACAGGCATTAAAAAGGGGCCTCGGGCCCCTTTTTTACCATTACACTCCCAGTAACAAAAACTCTCGCTCCCAGGAACTGATCACCTCATTAAAGGCTTCATATTCGGTACGCTTCACCGCACTGAAGGCCCGCGAGAAATTCTCGCCCATTACTTCTCGTAACGGCTCACAACTGTCCAGCAGACGAAGAGATTCTTCCAGGGTACGGGATATTTCAATTTTACCGGTATAGGCGTTGCCCTCATTCGCCGCATCGGGCTGCAGTTTTTCCTGCATCCCCAGATAACCACAGGCCAGTGTGGCCGCAAAGGCCAGATAAGGGTTAGCATCGGAGCCCGGTAGGCGGTTTTCCACACGGAATCCCTCTGGTTCACTGTCAGGCACACGCAATCCGGTTGTGCGGTTATCATAGCCCCAGTCAAAGTTAATGGGCGCCGAGATATCCGGCGCAAAGCGACGGTAAGAGTTCACATTCGGGGCGAAGAAGCACAATGCGCTGGGCCCGTATTTTTGCAATCCGGCGATATAATTGAAGAAAAGTGGTGAATACTTGCCTTCTTTATTGGCAAACGCATTTTTACCGGTTTTCATGTCCACCAGACTCTGGTGAATATGCATGGAACTACCTGGCTCACTGCGCATGGGTTTTGCCATAAAGGTGGCATAGACCCCATTACTAAAAGCAATTTCGCGCAGCACGCGCTTAAACAAAAAGACTTCATCCGCCAGTTTCAGTGGGTCACCATGAAGAAAGTTCACTTCAAATTGCGCCGCACCCGACTCATGGATCAGGGTATCGATGCCCAGCTCCATTTTCTCGCAGTAGTCATACATCTGATCGACAATACGCTCAAACTCATTAACCGCATCAATACTGTAGCTCTGCCTGGCTGACTCGCGCCGACCCGAACGCCCCACGGGCGGGGTCAGCTCGTAGTCCGGATCGGTGTTCTGTGCCACCAGATAAAACTCAACTTCCGGTGCCAGCACCGGCTTGAGGTTTTTGGTTTCATACATCGAGAGTATTTTTTTCAGCACGTTACGGGTGGCCAACGGGTGAGGCTGACCACTGGCAAGGTAGCAGTCATGGATCAACAGCGCCGTGCGTTCATCGGCCCAGGGCACTTCACGGGCAGTGGACAGATCCGGCTCCAGGAACATGTCACTGTCGGTCTCACTGACAATGTCATAGTGTTCATTGGTGTATTCACCCGTCACCGTCTGAATCAGGATGCTTTCGGGCAACCGGCTCTCCTGTTTTATAAACTTCTTCGCCGGGATAAATTTACCCCGGGCATTGCCTGTCATATCCGGCACCAGGCATTCCACTTCGGTAATGCGCCTGTTATTCAGCCACTTTTTTACGTCTTCCATATTTCACCTGTTGTTGTATCGGCATGGCAACACTTTGCAACCTCTGTTGAAGGTTCCAAAGGGTTGCCGGACACCTGTGTTAAAATTCTATTTCGAATTATTATTCGATATGCTAGAGTAAATTTAACCATTTAACAATATCTTATTAACCTGAATTTTGCTCAAAACCTGAAGAAACAGAGCTAAACAACAGAATAAGACAAACATGCCAGGGCGCCGATATGCAAAAACACACGGACTCACAGCAGTATTACCAGCAAACCTGTAACCAGTCGCTGAGTTGTCCCACCTTCAGCGGTGAAAAAGAGGTTGACCTGTGTATTATCGGTGGCGGCCTCACCGGTATCTCCACCGCTTATCATAGTGCCAAGTCGGGGCTGGATTGCGTACTGCTGGAAGCCGAAACCATTGGATTTGGCGCATCCGGACGTAACGGCGGTCAGGTCAGTCCCGGCCAACGCCTGGATCAGGCCACCCTGGAAGCGAAAGTGGGAACAGCGCAGGCCAGACATCTGTGGCAACTGGCCCTGGACTCAGTAGATTTAGTGCGCGAGCTGATCGATACCTATCAGATCCCCTGTGATTTTACCCCCGGTATACTGCACACCGCCTTTAAGCCCAGCCATGCTCAGGAAATGCGTGAGAATGTGCAGTTATTGCAATCCCGCTATGGCTATGAGGATTGTCGTTACATTGAGCGCGACGAACTCAGTGAAATGCTCGCCAGCTCCCGCTACCATGGCGGCGAACTGGACATGCGGGCCGGTCACCTGCACCCGCTAAATTTCACGCTGGGACTTGCACTCCAGGCGCAAAAAGCCGGCGCCAGCCTGTATGAAAACAGCCGGGTACTGGATATAAAGTCTGTGGGTGACAAGCTCAGCATTACAACAGCACAGGGTAAGATAACAACACGCAAGCTGGTATTAGGCTGCAATGGCTATCTGGGAAAACTGTTTCCCAAGGTGGCGGGTAAAATTATGCCCATCAATAATTTTATCGTTACCACTGCCCCCCTTGGCGAAGAACAGGCCAGGGCACTGATTCGCGATAACGTTGCGGTGGCCGATTCCAAGTTTGTGATTAACTATTTTCGCATGACGCCTGATCACCGACTGCTGTTTGGCGGCGGTGAGAATTATTCGTCGCGCTTTCCGGCCGATATTAAAAACTTTGTGCGCCCTTATATGCTGGAAATTTTCCCGCAGCTCGAGGATACCGAGCTGGAACATGGCTGGGGGGGTACACTGGCCATTACCATGAATCGCATGCCCCATTTTCAGTGTCTTGACGAACGAATTTACGTTGCCCAGGGCTATTCGGGCCACGGCGTAGCGCTGGCGACCCTGGCGGGAAAACTCATTGACCAGTCCATCGCCGGCGATCCCAGCGGGTTCAATGCCATGGCAAGCTACCCTACCCCCACTTTTCCCGGCGGCACTCTGCTGCGCTACCCTGCACTGGTGGCAGGTATGCTGTATTATTCTCTTCGCGATAGATTCGGAAACTGATGCCAGCATGACAGACAAAAAAACCAGCCGAAAGCCACTGGGGCCGCGCAGCACTCCCATTCAGAAACGCTCTAAGGCACGGCGGGAGCAAATACTCGATGTGGCCGCCGGCTTGCTGGAAAAGCTCGGCAGCAACAGCCTCACCACCATTCGCATCGCCGAAGAGGTGGGCATCTCGGTGGGTACCCTGTACCACTATTTTCCCAACAAGGAAGCCATACTCTATGCCATGGGGCAACACTGGCTGGAGCAAATGGCGGCTACGTTGCAATCCCCGGACAACCAGCCACAAGACATCGATGCCTTTGTGGAACACTTTGTAAAACAAATGCTCATGCTTTATCGCCAGCAAAAGGGGTTGCTGCATCTGGTGCAGGGCATGTTTGCCATTCCTCAGCTGATGCCACTGGATGAACAGCACGATGACCTGGTGATTGATTATGTGGCCAACACCCTGCCCGCTTTGGGTATCGATAAACCTAAAGCCGAACGACAGCGTATTGGCCGTTCGTTGCATGAAGTCAGCCATGCCTTATTGCTGGTGGTGGTCAATCAGAGCCCCAGGCGGGGCAACAATACCTTGGCCGAACTCAAGCTGTTGCTACGATCTTTGCTGAGCAGCCATCAGCGGTAAGCAGATGTGGATTGTGCTGGCACGCCAGCAGGTAGAGCCTGTCTGTCATCATGGTGGCGGCCAGTAAACTGGTGCTCTGGCTCTGATCATAGGGCGGGCTGACTTCCACCAAATCCATGCCTACCCAGTTTATTCCCTGACGCTTTCGCAACAGCGCCAGTAGCATAGTGGCAAAAAAACAAGACCTGACCCCATGTTCCTTCCCTGTCTGGTCGGCGAGTTTGTTAACGAACATCTAAAGGCTACTGTGACCGTTAAGTGGTTCATGACGCTTTACCCCATTTCCTGGGACTTAAAAGTGCGCTTCCTAATAACTATCCTATATTTAGCGTATCGCTGTTATTTTGATCTGTTGTATGACGCTGCCGAGAAATAAAAAAATAACGTTGTTAGCGACACTTTCAACTGGCTTCTGGTTGTCTGCTGCCCCCCTGTATGCTCAGGATAAAGATCTTTTTTCGATGTCCATCGATGAGTTAATGAATATAGAAGTGGTCTCGGCGTCAAACATGAAAGAAAGGCTGATTGATGCACCCGCCACCATCATCGTGATCAGTAAAGAGGATATTCGGCAGCGTGGTTATCTTGAATTGTCGGAAATTTTTGATGACTTGCCGGGCATGGATGTGACCCGCCCCTATGGAGACAACTACTTTAAGAACTTCATGAGAGGATACCGCAACACCATTGGTTCCCCCTATTTGGTCATGGTGGATGGTGTCACCATGAATACCATGTATTTCGGTATTGAGACGCCCATGGTGACTGTTCCTCTTACCAATATAGAGCAAGTCGAAGTGGTGTATGGGCCTGCCTCTTCCGTATATGGTGCGAATGCTTTTATGGGGGTGGTCAATATCATCACCCAGCGGCACAAGGGCTTAGATGGGAGTCGCTTTTCTGGAAGCGTTACCAAAGGCACCGATGGCTTTGATATTACTGAAGCGACCTATGCCTATGGTGAAAATGACTGGCGCTTTATGCTATCTGCCAGAATTGAATCAGGCGATCTGGCTGACCGCATAGACGCCAATAGCTTTTACTGGTTAAGAGATGAGCTTTACGCCTCAACAGACTTGTGGGGAGGCTTCGCTGAGCAGTTGTCTGATGGCTTCTCCTCTTATATTGAAAATCGAGGTCTGGATCTGCGGCTGTATTACGGGAACACAGAATTTGCCTGGCAATATTGGTTGCTGGATTCGGGATACGGTAGCGTTTATCCGGGAGACAGGATCCTGAGTAACGGTGTCTGGCCAAGAGAACAGTATGGCGGTTATATCCGCCACCAAATGGCGCTCACCAGCAATATCGATTCCACTACCTTGCTACGCTACCGTCATGACGGTGTACCCAACCATACCTTCGATATAGAAGCCTGGAACGAAACGAATGCGACTGACGATATCCTTGAGGTTGGTCGTGTTGCGTTAGCACCGGGTGAAACGGCACGTATGCTTCATTTAACCTATTGGCAGTCGCTGAATGACGGCTGGTCACTGTTTCAGGACTTCGATATTCAACTGTCGGACAGCTTTGACATAAAGACGGGACTGAAATATGAATACAAAGATTTGCAGAAAGCCTACGACTTAACCACTACCACCATCGCGCCTGAACTGGCAGACCCTGACGATCTGACTCAATATCCCGAACAGTCCGATATCACCAAAGATGACTGGAATCGCATCACCTGGCACGATGTGGGGATTTATATGCAAACCAAATGGGCTGTTTCAGAGACGCATAGTTTAAACCTTGGGGCGCGTTATGACAGAAACAATCAATATGGAAGCGAGGTAACGATCCGCGGCGGATATATTGGCCATTTTGATCGGTTCACTGCCAAGCTACTCTACGGTGAGGCTTTCCAGGAACCTGTTCCCAGAAGTTTGTACGGTGCGTGGACAGGTTCGGGCAGTGATCCGGACCTCAAACCCGAAAAATCCAATACTATAGAGATAGCGCTAAATTACACGGGCGATGTGTTAAATCATCATTTGAATATCTATCGGGTCAATAATACCGAAACCGTCATTAACTTTACGGGCGGCGCCAGAAATGTAGGGCAAAGAACTGTCGAGGGCGCGGATTATTCGGTGACCAGTTTGGTAGATGTTAGCTGGGCACAACAGCTGAAGGTATGGGGCTACGCGTCTTTTATTTTGACACAGGAAGAGGAGAAATATGACACCGAAACCGGAGACTATCTTGGTGCGGGTATTATTGGGGATTTGGCCAGACAGAAATATTACCTGGGGCTGACCGCCGAATTTAGCAATGACGTCGACTTCACTGTCAGGAGTCGGTATATATCAGATAAGGAAACCGTGGATACCAACCCTGTACGCCATGTTCCGGGTTATTTTGTGCTCGATGCGAATGTCAATTTCAACAACATATGGACAGAAGGCTTGTCCTTGTCGCTGCGCTTGAACAATTTATTTGATAAAAACTATTATCACCCCGGAGTCAGGGAGGCCAACTCGGGTGATCCTGGTCAGGATCCCAGCTTACTCGACACTATTGGCTTTTCTGGTATCAATAATCGAGCGTGGAGCGGCAGTTCAGGCTGGTATAACTCACTGCTGCCTCAGCCAGAGCGGCGCTTACAGCTGACCCTGTCTTATCAATACTAGTGAGAACCTGGGGATTGCAGAGCCTGCAAACTTAGCGCGTTATACCCCAGCAACAGCGCATTACGCTGTCGCTAAGGTTTTTGCTGAGCAGCCATCAGGGGTAAGCAGATGTGGATTGTGCTGGCACGCCAGCAGGTAGAGCCTGTCTGTCATCATGGTGGCGGCCAGTAAACTGGTGATCTGACTCTGGTCATACAGCGGGCTGACTCCCACCAAATCCATGCCTACCCTGTTTATTCCCTGAAGCTTTCGTAACAACTTCAGTAGGATAGTGGCAAAAAACAAGACCTGACCCCATGTTCCGCTTTTGAAAAGTATCTCGAAATATATCATTTAATTTTAATTTGGATCTGACCCCTTTATTATGACCCCTTTTATTAATTAAGAAATCATGAGTAGCCCGAGCTTTAAATTATTTTTATAACTCGCATCGAGACGTATCAGTTTTTTTTACACTTTTCGTAAGGTATTGAGGTTAAGAAATATTAATTACTATAAAAACAAACGTTTAAATATTTGGTATTAATTTTGCTAGACCATTATGTATATTTAAATTTTGGAGAAGAAATTGAAGAAAATTGCTTGTTTGCTTGTTTGCTTGTTTGCCGGACCGGTAAATGCAACGTTAATTGATTTTGACTCACTTCCAGGAGGGGGGGCTGTAGTTAGTGGGACAGCAATTACAAATCAGTATTCATCCCTTGGTGTGACTTTTTCTGTTCTTGAAGATGGAATTACGCAAACAGGTGGACCATTGGCCACTACTGAGTTTGCCCCGCTAGGACAGCAAGGTAACCGACTAGGAAATTTCTATAATTTTTCAACCGGTTTTCGCGCAGATATTCTAAGGATTGAATTTAGTGCTCTTGTATCTAACGTAAGTTTTGATTTCTTTCCTCAAGGCGACTCAGGAGGGCAGACTCGTGTGTTAGCTCTAGATAGTAGCCTAGCGCCCATATCTGATACAATGACAGGTATCTCAGGCTTTCCAGGAATTCAAAACTTTTCGGTTACTGGTAGTGGAATAAGTCGATTGGATATTTTTCAACCAAGTGATGGATGGAACTGGGGGTTGGATAACCTTTCATTTGATAGCGTTCAAGTCCCAGAGCCCTCTTCTATCGCTCTGCTTGGACTTGGGTTAGCAAGTATTGGATTTTCTAGAAGAAAGAAACTTATAAAGTAACTTTTTTGACTTCAACACTAAGCCTCAGCTTGTCTGAGGTTTTTTATGCCTTCCAAGTGACTTAACCGATATGCTATTGTTTTTCTACCCACATTGCCTAACAAAAAAATTCACTCGGACAAATTAAAGCTTAGCTCCTATCGTCGCTAAGCTTTAATTTGCCGGTTATTTAGGCGTTAGCTTTTCCTGGGTCGTGTACCGCAGGTTTAGCATCGCTGCTGTTTATTGCGCGTTATACCCCAGCAACAGCGCATTACGCTGTCGCTAAGGTTTTTGCTGAGCAGCCATCAGGGGTAAGCAGATGTGGATTGTGCTGGCACGCCAGCAGATAGAGCATGTCGGTCATCATGGTGGCGGCCAGTAAACTGGTGATCTGGCTCTGATCATAGGGCGGGCTGACTTCCACCAAATCCATGCCTATCCAGTTCACTCCCTGAAGCTTTCGTAACAGCTCCAGTACAAAGGGGCCGCTTAAGCCCCCTGAAACCGGTGTGCCGGTGCCTGGCGCATACACCGGGTCCAGACAATCGATATCAAAGGTCAGGTATACCGGTGCCCCTCCTACGGTGCGCTTTATCTGCTCAACAACCTCTTCGGGGCGACAGTGCCACAGTTCATCGGCACACAATACCTTAAAGGGTGAGCTGCCCTGCTCTGTGCGAATACCAATCTGAATCACTTTGTCATCCTGCAGCAGGCCTTGCTTACGGGCGTGATAAAACACACTGCCATGGTCAAATTCACTGCCACCGGAATAATCATCGCTATGGGCATCAAAGTGCACAACGGCAACGGGCCCGTGTTTGGCATGCACAGCCTGCAGCGCCGGTAAGGTAATCAGGTGATCACCGCCCAGCATAAAAGGAACGGCTCCGCCCTCGACAACCTGGCTGACATGCTCACGCACGGCATCCATGGCACCTTTGGCATCACCATGAGAAAAGCCCAGGTCACCAATATCGGCGATATTCAGCGCATCGCGCAGCGAAAATGGCCAGGGATGTCGCTTTTTTTCCCATCCCAGGTTCACCGACGCCTGGCGTATCGCAGCCGGACCAAACCGGGCTCCAGGCCTGCCAGAGGTAGCCAGATCAAAGGGGATACCAGCTATGACCACCTGCGTATGTGCATCAATCTGCTGCTGGCGGGCGAACACATACTTATGGGTCCCCTGATAAAGTGAATAATTGGCGTCTGTCATAGCAAAACCTTTATGCTCCTGGTGCGGTAGTTACTACCGATTACAATGTGGTGAGATAAAACTCATACTCTTTGGGGGTGACGGTTTGCTCGAACTTCTCCAGTTCATGTTCCTTGCAAGCGGTGTACACCTTGATAAAGTCTTCCCCGAAATACTGATTAAACACCTCAGATCCTCTGAGCAGCGTCAGCGCATCCGTAAGCCGCATCGGCAGACAGGGATTATCCACTTCAAAGGTGTTGCCCTGCTGAGGCTTAGGCGGTGTCAGTGCCTTATCAATACCGTCATACATGGCATATAAAACCGTGGCCATAGCAATATAAGGGTTAGCATCGGCGCCTGCCACGCGATGCTCGATACGCCGGCTCGCTGGCCCACCGGCGGGAATGCGTACGGCTACCGTGCGATTATCAATGCCCCAGTTTACAAACATGGGCACATACAGATTCGGCTGCAAGCGACGATAAGAATTGATATTGGGGCATAATAACGCAGTGCTCTCCTGCATGGTGCCGAGCAGTCCTGCCACAGAATGAAGCAGCAGTTTGTTATCTTCGGCTTCGCCTTCGGCAAACAGGTTATTGCCGTCACTGTCCACCAGGCTGGCGTGAATATGCAAACCGGAGCCAGCCTTATCGTCGTAAGGTTTGGCCATAAAGGTGGCCTGCATGCCATGCTCTTCGGCTACCTGATGAATAATGCGTTTAAGCATCATGGCATGGTCACAGGCCAGTAACGGATCACTGCCATGGCGCAAGTTAATTTCAAACTGACCCGGCGCGTATTCCGATACGGCCGTGTCTGCGGGTACGCCCTGCTGCTGGCAGTATTTATCCACATCCAGCAGGAACTCGGCAAAGTCATCCAGATTAATCATCGAATGGCACTGGGTGCTGTCTTCGCGCTTGCCGGTCTTGGGTGAAATCGGTGGCTGAATGCCGCCTTTTTCATCGCGCTCTTTATCTACCAGATAAAATTCCAGCTCAACGGCCACCACCGGTGTCATACCACGCTCTGTAAAACGGGACACCGCCTGGCGCACCTGATTACGGGGCTCAATCATCACGGGCTGTTTGTGTTCGTCGTACATGCTGAACAATACCTGCGCGGTGGGTTGAGTCTGCCAGGGACACACCACCAGGGTTTTCAGATCCGGATAACAGGTGCGATCAGGCTCACCAATGTCCAGCCCCAGTTCTGAGGCTTCCACCGTTTCACCAGAAGCATCCAGAGCCAACACAGAGAAAGGAATATGCATACCCTTCTTCACGATATTTTTAATGGCATCGCGTTTAACCCGTTTTCCTCGTGCCATGCCATTTAGGTCAGATAACACAAGATCAAACACTTCTATTTCGGGGTGATCAGCAAGAAAGGAGGCTAACTCCATGATGTTCTCCAGCGTCTAGTATTTTGAACACTTAATCAGTGAAACACATCTAACCACAAAGGTAGTCCGGCTTCCAGCCGTTAAAACACCCCTTAGTTGCGGTTTTGTTAAACTAAACTTTGTTATTCAGGCCACAAAAGAGTGCCATTCCTGCTTGAAATTTACAGTTAACTCCAATAGCTTGAGCCTATCGTTTCAATATATTGCTCACAATGATGAAAGAATCGAACAGCGAAAATATTCTGGTAATTGGCATTTGTGCCGACGTTCACACCCAGGGGGTACACCAGTACCACCAGGCCGGTGATAAATATGTTCGGGCACTGACGTCACTGAGTCAGCATGTGGTTCCGGTGATCATTCCGGCGTTGTTTCATGAGCTTTCCGAGCAGGCCCAGGACACATTGCTGGCCACCCTCGACGGCGTGATGTTGACCGGCTCTTATTCCAATTTACATCCTGGCTATTACCAGTCGGCCCTGCCTGATGATGACGATGCCGCCCGGGATCCTCACCGCGATGCCAGCAACTGGAAACTAATAGAAAAAATTCTCGCTGCCGACCTGCCTTTACTTGGCATCTGCCGCGGCTTCCAGGAACTGAATGTCTATTTTGGTGGCACCTTGCATCATCGCATCCACGAAGTGCCCGGGCTGATGGATCACCGTGAGGATAAATCCTTACCGCTGGAACAACAATATGCCTGTGCCCACAGTATTTCGCTGACCGAGAAGGGCGTGCTTTCGCAATGGTTTGCGCCCAGACAAGAAATTAAAGTCAACTCTATTCACATGCAGGGCATCGATCGGCTAGGAAAACACCTTAAGGTGGAGGCCACCGCCCCAGATGGACTGGTAGAAGCCTTTTCCTGCCCGGATTACACCTTTTTAGTGGCCGTGCAATGGCACCCGGAGTGGCAGCCGCACAATTACCCTGACAACGCCAGCGTGATACAGGGTTTTATTCAGGCCTGCACCACATATAAAAACAGGAGCAGTCAATGACACAACTCAAACACTGGCAGCACAAGGATGCAGCCCATCACCTGCACCCTTTTACTAATCAGGCCGACATTAACAAAAAAGGCACCCGTGTCATCAGCCATGCGCAAGGGGCCTATATCTATGAGGCCGATGGGCATAAGTTGCTCGACGGCATGTCCGGCCTGTGGTGTTGCAACCTCGGTTATAGCCAGCCACGCATCAACCAGGCCATCAGTGAGCAGTTGCAGGAACTGCCCTACTACAACACCTTTTTTCAGTGTACGCACCCTCGCGCCACCGAACTGGCAGAAGCCATCAGTCACAAAGCGCCGGCGCACATGAACCGGGTGTTTTATACCAACTCGGGGTCGGAGGCGAATGACAGCGCCATTCGCATGATTCATCGCTACTGGGATGCCCTGGGGCAGCCGCAGCGCAAGGCCATTATCGCCAGAGAAAATGCCTATCATGGCAGTACCATTGGTGGTGCCAGCCTCGGTGGCATGGAATTCATGCACAAACAATTCACACCGCTGGAAAATATTCATCATATTGCACAGCCCTACTGGTTTGGGGCCGATGCGGACATCAGTCCTGACGAGTTTGGTATACAGGCGGCCCGTGAACTTGAGAAAAAAATTCAGGAACTGGGTGAGAAAAACGTCGCCGCCTTCTTTGCAGAACCGATTCAGGGCGCAGGCGGGGTCATTATTCCACCGGAAACCTACTGGCCTGAGATACAGCGAATTTGTGACCAGTACGGTATTTTACTGGTTGTGGATGAAGTCATTTTCGGCTTTGGTCGCACCGGCCATTGGTTCGCCAGTGAATGTTATAACCTGACGCCGGACTTTATCGTTTTTGCCAAAGCCGTCACCAATGGATTTCAGCCCCTCGGTGGCTTGCTGATCTCGGATCGGGTGGGCGATGCCCTGCTTTCTCATACCGATGATCTGGCTCATGGTTTCACCTATTCAGGGCATCCGGTGGCTTGTGCAGCGGCACTGGCCACACTGGATATCCTCTCTGAAGGCTATATTGAAAAAGTACGCACTGAGCTGTCACAGGCCATGCAGGACTACTGGCTGGCACTGGGTGAGCATCCTTTAGTGGGTGAGGCCCGCTGCAAGGGGTTTGTGGGAGCGCTGGAGCTGGTCAAAGACAAGTCCAGCCGTGCACGTTTTGATAAAAATGGTAAGGCTGGCACATTGTGCCGGGATGCCTCACTGCAATCAGGTCTGGTCATGCGGGCCACCGGTGACACCATGATTATTGCGCCACCTTTTATTCTTGACCGCAGTGATGTCAAAGACTTAACTGAGAGAGCCTGGCAGGCACTGGATATTACCCTGAGCCAGCTCAGATAATTTAAGTACAGGGTTTAACGACGTAACAACAACAAAAAGCAACGATACGCAACAAGAGGAAACGGGAATGAAAACCATAAAGAAACTGGGGCTGCTCGCCGCGTCGATGACGGCAGCTATTAGCGTCAACGCACAGGCTGACACCATCAATGTCTACAACTGGAGTGATTACATTGCAGAAGACACCATTGCCAACTTTGAACAAAAGTCAGGGCATAAAGTGGTCTACGATGTATTCGATTCCAACGAAGTACTCGAAGCCAAGCTGCTGACAGGGCAAACGGGCTTTGATGTGGTGGTTCCCTCCGCTTCTTTTCTGGGCCGGCAGATCCGTGCTGGTGTATTTACCAAACTGGATCGTGAAAAGTTGCCTAACTGGAAACACCTTGATCCCTTGTTAATGGGCAAACTGGAAGTGGTAGACCCGGGCAATCAATATGCAGTGCCCTATCTGTGGGGTACCACCGGCATTGGCTATAACGAAGAAAAGGTCAAAGCGGCACTGGGCGAAGACTACGAAGTCAACAGCTGGGAGATGATCTTTAACCCCGATGTTGTCAGCAAGCTCGCCAGTTGCGGCGTGGTGACGCTGGATGCTGCCTCAGAAATGGTCCCGGCGGCGCTGCATTACCTTGGTATGGATCCCAACTCTAAGGATCCTAAAGAAATCGAACAGGCCGGTGAACTGCTTAAAACCATCCGTCCGCACATTCGTTACTTCCATTCCTCTCAATATATTAATGACCTTGCCAACGGCGATATCTGCGTGGCAGTGGGCTGGAGCGGCGACGTATTCCAGGCCGCCGATCGTGCCGATGAAGCCGATAACGGGATTTCTGTAGGGTATGTGATCCCCAAAGAAGGGGCCGCCATGTGGTTTGATATGCTGGCCATACCTGCCGATGCCAAGAGCATGGATGCCGCCTATCAGTTCATTAATCACCTGCTTGAGCCTGACGTCATTGCCGGTGTCAGTGATTATGTCTGGTATCCCAATGGCAACAAAAGCGCCACAGAGCTGGTCGACCCGGAAATCACCTCCAACCCGGCTATTTATCCTCCAATGGACGTGATGGAAAAGCTGTATACCTTCGAGGTCATGCCTGCACGGGTTTCCCGTGTCACAAACCGCGTATGGACAGATGTAAAGTCTGGCAGATAACGCTCAGCGGTGACGTGACCCGCTCACGTCATCGCCGTTTCGGATAAGCGATAACGAGACCGGAGCGTCTATGACGCTCCTCTGTTCAAAAGGTTTAGCAAAATGACGTTAAAACATGAGTCCAGCACTACCAGCAAGGTATTGATGGAACTGAAAAACCTGAGCAAAAGCTTCGATGGCTACCAGGCTGTCAGACATGTTGATCTGCAGTTTTACGAAGGTGAGATATTCGCCCTGCTGGGCGGCTCCGGATGCGGAAAATCCACATTGCTGCGCATGCTGTCAGGCTTTGAACTGCCCACAGAAGGCAGCATTTTGTTTAATGGCGAGGACGTCGCCAAGGTACCGCCTTATAAACGTCCCTTTAATATGATGTTCCAGTCCTATGCCCTGTTTCCCCATATGACCGTTGAGGCCAATATTGCCTATGGTCTGAAGCAGGACAAAATGAAAAAAGCGGATATTGATGCCCGTGTCAATGAAATGCTCAAACTGGTGCACATGGAGGAATATCGTACGCGCAAACCCGATCAGCTCTCGGGCGGACAACGCCAGCGGGTGGCCCTTGCCCGTAGCCTGGCCAAGAAGCCTCGCCTGTTGCTGCTTGACGAACCCATGGGTGCACTGGATAAAAAATTACGTGGCGAAATGCAGTTAGAGCTGGTGGATATCATCAAGCAAGTGGGCGTAACCTGTGTCATGGTCACCCATGATCAGGAAGAAGCCATGACCATGGCCGACCGCATCGCGGTTATGCATGCCGGGGAAATTCTGCAAATCGGCTCGCCTCACGACATCTATGAATACCCCAACTGCCGCTTTGTGGCGGATTTTATCGGCTCAGTCAATATGTTTGACGGCACCATCGCCGATGAAGAGCCCGCCTTTGTGGTAATTGATGTCCCCAATCTCGATGCCCCGATTTACATTGACCATGGTATCAGTGGTCCCGGCGGAAACCGCCACGTCAGTGTGGCCATCAGACCCGAAAAAATGCGCATGAGTGCCGAAAAACCCGATGAAAAATATAACTGGGGTAAAGGCATCATCGACGATCTGGCATATCTCGGCCAGCACAGTATCTATCACATATTGTTGCCCGATAATCAGTTTGTTCAGATCACTCAGACCAATGACAACCGACGGGAGCGCCCCTTTGAGCTGGAGCAGGAAATTTATCTGCACTGGACACCGGACGCTTGTGTGGTTCTGGAGGAGTGAGCATGAAAGCCCTGACACCGACATGGTACAAACTCAGACAATCCGCCTGGTTGAAACCCAGAAACGGGGTCATTGCCATTCCCTACCTGTGGCTGCTGCTGTTTTTTCTGGTTCCGTTTATCATTGTTCTGAAGATCAGCTTTGCCGAAGCGCAAATTGCGATACCGCCCTATACCGACCTGATTACCTATGCCAATGATCAGCTCAGTATCAACCTTAATCTGGGCAACTTCGTCTGGCTGTTTAATGATGACCTGTACTTCAGTGCCTACCTGAGTTCCATTCGCATTGCGCTGGTCTCGACCCTGCTCTGCCTGTTGATAGGCTACCCCATGGCACTGGCCATCAGCCGGGCGCCTGCTTCCAGCCGCAATGTACTGTTGCTGTTGGTGATTCTGCCATCCTGGACCTCGTTCCTGATCCGTATTTATGCGTGGATTGGCATACTCAAGCCCAATGGGTATATCAACAATGCGTTGATGGCGATGGGTATTATTGATACCCCTATCGTGATGCTGCATACGGATTTTGCGGTCTATGTGGGCATTGTGTATGCCTACCTGCCCTTTATGATTCTGCCCTTGTACGCCAACATGATGAAGCTTGACCACAGTCTGGTTGAGGCCTCGTCTGATTTGGGGGCATCCCCGGTAACCACCTTGTTCAAAGTGATTCTGCCACTGACCAAAGCCGGGATTATTGCTGGCTGTATGCTGGTGTTTATTCCGGCAGTGGGTGAGTTTGTTATTCCTGAGCTGCTTGGCGGCCCGGAAACACTGATGATCGGTAAGATTCTGTGGGAAGAATTCTTCAACAACCGCGATTGGCCAGTGGCCTCTGCGGTGGCCATTATTATGCTGGCATTGTTGATCCTGCCCATCATGTGGTTTGACCGTTACCAGAACAAACAGATGGAGCAGCAATGATGAAGTTTTCGTTCAGTAAAATGATGCTCTGGCTGGGCCTGATATTTCTCTACGCGCCCATGCTGATTCTGATTATTTACTCGTTCAACGAGTCAAAACTGGTGACCGTATGGGCTGGCTTTTCCACCAAATGGTACGGTGAGCTGATGCGCAATGACAAACTGCTGGATGCCGTGGGCAACAGTTTGCAGATTGCCTTTTTCTCGGCCTCCGGCGCCGTCATTCTGGGCACGCTGGCCGCCTATGTATTGACCCGCTTTCGCGGTTTTAAAGGCAGTACCCTGCTGCGTGGCATGATCACCGCCCCGCTGGTTATGCCGGAAGTGATTACCGGTTTGTCGTTGCTGCTGCTGTTTGTTGCCATGGCGCAACTGGTGGGCTGGCCAGAAGGTCGTGGCATGACCACCATCTGGATTGCGCACACCACCTTTTGTACCGCTTATGTGGCCGTGGTGGTGGGCTCTCGGTTGAGCGAAATGGACATGTCCATTGAAGAAGCGGCCAGAGATCTCGGCGCCTCACCGATAAAAGTGTTCTTCCAGATTACTCTGCCGATTATTGCACCGGCGCTGATATCAGGGTGGCTGCTGGCCTTTACCCTGAGTCTGGATGACCTGGTTATCGCCAGTTTCGTTTCCGGCCCCGGTTCAACCACCCTGCCCATGGTCGTGTTCTCGTCAGTGCGCCTGGGCGTCAGCCCTGAAATCAACGCACTGGCCACCATTATCATTACCCTGGTGACCACGCTGGTGTTTGCCTCGTGGTGGTATGCCAGACGCGTGGAGAAAGCGCGGATTAAAGAACGGCAAAAGGTGGCTCAGGTATGAAAGTGGGTCAGCGTATTAAGAAGTTGCGTCAGGTCAGAGGCCTGTCACAACGGGAGCTGGCAAAAGTGGTCAATCTGCCCAACAGCACCTTGTCCATGATAGAGCGTGACGCGGTCAGCCCGTCTATCAGTAATCTGCACAAGATACTGACCGGGCTGGATATGCCACTCAGCCACTTTTTCACCCATGACTTCGATCAGGGTGAAAAAGTGGTGTATCACGCCGACGAACTGCAGGACATTGGCAGTGGCGGGCTGCAATACCTGTTGGTAGGCGCCGACAAACAGGATCGCCAGCTGACCTTTTTGATCGAAACCTACCCGCCCCATTCCGGCACGGGGGATGAGTGGATGACCCACGAGGGGCATGAGGCGGGCACGGTGCTCGAAGGTGAGATCGTCATTTTACAAAATGAGCAGGAATACCACCTCAAAGCCGGTGACAGTTATTACCTGAATACACAGCTACCACATCAGTTTGTAAACCGTGGAGCACAAGTTTGTCGTCTGGTCAGTGCCGTGGCACCGGCCAGTTTCTGATAACCCAATACAACCAAGAACAGGAGGGGCAATGGCACCTAACAGCCTGAATCAGTGGCAAGAATATGTAAAAAGCTTAACGATAGAGGGGCGTGCCTTTATCAATGGCGAATACGTGTCTGCCCAAAGCGGAAAAACCTTTGCCTGTATTAATCCAGCCAACAGCGAAGAGATTGCGCAAGTCGCCGAATGTGATGAGGCCGATGCCGAATTGGCCGTGAGCGCTGCAAAGCAGTGTTTCGATCAGGGGACCTGGCGCAACCTTGCGCCGAAAAAGCGCAAACAGGTATTACTTCGCCTTGCAGAGCTGATGCTCGAACATCGCACCGAACTGGCTGCACTGGAAACCCTGGACATGGGTAAGCCCATCAGCGAAAGCTACAATGTGGATGTGCCGTCTGCGGCAGAAACCGTTAAGTGGCATGCCGAGGCCATTGATAAAATCTACGATGAGGTAGCCCCCACAGAAGCCAATGTGCTGGCCACCATTACCCGTGAACCTATTGGCGTTGTAGCGGCTATTACGCCGTGGAATTTTCCTCTTGCTATTGCCAGCTGGAAGATCGCACCTGCGCTGGCAGCAGGAAATTCTGTTGTGCTCAAGCCCTCAGAAAAATCTTCACTGACCGCCATCAGACTGGCGCAGCTGGCAAGTGAAGCCGGCCTGCCTGACGGCGCGCTGAACGTGGTTCCGGGTTACGGCCACACCGTGGGGAAAACCCTGGCCCTGCATATGCAGGTAGATTGCCTGGCCTTTACCGGTTCGACTCGCATAGCCAGACAACTGATGATCTATGCCGGCGAATCGAATATGAAGCGGGTATGGCTGGAAGCCGGTGGTAAGAACCCCAATATTGTTTTTGCCGACTGTGCAGATCTGGACAAAGCCGCGCGCAGCGCCGCCAGTGGCTGTTTCTATAATCAGGGCGAAGTTTGTGTGGCGGCCACAAGGCTGCTGGTTGAGCGCAGTATTCACGATGAATTTGTACAGAAAGTTCGCGAGGCCAGCCAGCATTTTCGTCCTGGCGACCCGCTTGACCCCGATACCAACATGGGCGCACTGGTAGATAAACAGCACCAGGGCAGCGTGCTGGAATACATTAATAAAGGCCAGCAAGGCGGCGCAAAACTGACCCTTGGTGGTAATGCTGCGCTGGATACTGACAAAGGGGCCTTCGTAGAGCCGACTATCTTTACCGGTGTGGATAACAGCATGCCCATCGCCAGAGAAGAAATTTTCGGACCGGTGATGTCTGTCATCCCCTTTGATGATGAGCAGCATGCCATCGCCATTGCTAATGACAGTGACTATGGTCTGGGTGCGGCCCTTTGGACCAACAGCCTGTCACGGGCGCACAAGTTATCCCGTGAGCTACGCGCAGGCTCGGTATGGATCAATAACTATAACGACGGCGATATGACCGTTCCCTTTGGAGGCTTTAAGCAATCCGGGAATGGCAGAGACAAATCACTGCATGCACTGGAGAAATATACCGAGCTGAAAACCACCTGGATCGAGCTCGACTAAGCACGACCTCCTGACCATTAGAACGTGAATTTGGCCGCCGGCTTTATCCGGCAGCCGGACACCGGCTTGCCCGGTGACAACGGGCACCTCGTGTAATACCCGGCGCCTGGACTCAGTAAACCGGTGATTTAAACCGGATAACAACAATAAACCGGAGAAGGACAACATCATGAAACTAAGAAATAAACTGCTGACCGCTTCACTGCTCAGCGCCATGACCCTGGGTGCTCAGGCCGATGTAAGTGGCTATGTGACCGTGACCTCGGACTACATGTTCCGTGGTGTCACCCTGAATGACAAAAGCCCTGCCCTGCAAGGCGGCATAGACTGGGAAGGTGACACAGGCTGGTACGCCGGTGGCTGGGCCTCACAAACGGACGATGGTGAAACCAGTGATGTGGAAGTGGATCTGTTTGCCGGTTACTACGGTGAAATGGAAAACGGCTTCGAATACGATCTGATGGTGATTTACTATGCTCTGCTGGATGATGCAGACTATAACTACTTCGAACTCCACGGTGCTCTGATTCGCCCGGTGAGTGACAGCCTGACCTTAAGTCTCAACCTTGACTACACCAATGACAGCATTGCCGCGAAAGGTTTTGGCGATGACTTAAGCGCCCTGCATGTCTCTGCAATTGCCGAGTACGATTTAGGCGATGATATGGGACTGGCGTTCGAGTATGGCCGTCAGGGCTGGGATGAAGACGGAGAGAACTATGGTTACAACTGGGGCCGTGTCAGCCTGACCAAAGATTACAATGACTTTTCATTTGATCTCAGCGCCTGGTACAACAACCTGGATGATGATGATTCATCCAAGTTTACTGCGTCTGTCAGCTACAATTTTTAACCGACAGGATCGCATATACGTCTGAGCCCGGCATCCAGCCGGGCTGCATTCAGAATCAAAGATGCAGTGCAACAGGTATTGTTTTGATGGATAACTCACGACCCGTGAGGTTTGGAGATGTCATACTGCCACGCTAAGGGTGCGAGTGATTCATCAAAACAACACCACCTGCACAACAAGAGCAAAGATTTACCATCGCCACTTATTTATTCAGGAGTTTCCATGAGCGACTATATCAACAGCTACTATGCCTATAATGCGGATACGTCGGTTCCCTATCCGGCATTGAACGAAGATTTACAGGCAGATGTCTGTGTGATGGGTGGTGGCTTTACCGGACTCTCTTCTGCTCTGCACCTGGCGCAGGCGGGCTACAAGGTGGTGCTGCTGGAAGCCAATCGTATTGGCTTTGGCGCGACCGGTCGCAATGGCGGACAAATCGTTAATAGCTACAGCCGGGATGTGGATACCATTGCCAAAAAATATGGTCCTGAGATGGGCAAAGCCATGGGCCAGATGATGTTTGAGGGCGGTGATATTATTCGCACCCTGATCCGCGACCATCAGATAGATTGTGATCATGTTCACGGGGGCGCTTTTGTGGCACTCAACCATAAGCAACTTAAAGGCCTGGAAGAACATCAGAAGCTCTGGCAGGCATACGGCAATGACGACATGGAGCTGCTGGATAAGAGCGCGCTGAGTAAAATCGTCAAATCCGATCGCTATACTGGCGGCCTCACAGACAACAAGAGTGGTCACATTCAACCCCTGAAGCTGGCATTGGGTGAGGCAAAAGCCATCACCTCCCTTGGCGGTCAGGTCTTTGAGCAAAGTCCGATTACCAAAGTGGAAAAGGGTAAACGGGTCACCGTACATACCGCCAAAGGTTCCGTGAGCGCCGATTACCTGGTGGTGGGAGCCAATGCTTACCTCAGTCATGTGCTGCCCGAACTGATGAAACGCTCCATGCCCTGTGGCACGCAAATCATCACAACCGAAGTGTTAGGTGAACAAACCTGCCGGGAAATGCTGCCGGCCAACTATTGCGTGGAAGACTGTAACTATTTGCTGGATTACTATCGCACCACCGCTGACCACCGTCTCCTTTATGGCGGTGGCGTGGTATACGGTGCCCGCGATCCGGATGATATTGAGCGCCTGATTCGCCCGAAAATGGAAAAAACCTTTCCGCAACTCAAGGGCACCAAAATCGATTTTGCCTGGACCGGAAATTTCCTGCTTACCGTCTCACGGCTGCCTGAGTTTGGTCGCCTGGATAACAACATCTACTACATGCAGGGTTACAGCGGTCATGGGGTAACCAGCACTCACCTGGCCGGAAAAGTGGTCAGTGAAGCCATTAAGGGTCAGGCCGAGCGCTTTGATGTATTCAGTAAACTGCCTCACCTGCCGATGCTGGGCGGGCGCGCTCTGCAGATCCCCTTCACCGCCCTCGGGGCCAGTTATTACAATCTGCGGGATATGTTAGGGATATAAACACCTTACAGGCCACACCGTTAAGCGTGTGGCCATTCCCCCCTCCCCTCGATTATCTGGGCAAAGAGGCTTTTTGAACAAATGGATAACTTTACAGGGACTACGTGGCGCCAGAAGCAGAATTTGCTACTCAGGTCGCAATCAGCTCAACGATTATTCAATGACTTCTTCAAGGCGGCGACGTGGCGCTGCGTCGATTTCATCTTCCGGAAACCCCAGCCTGAGCAAAATTTGCGGAAATCCCCTTTTGCTCAATATGTTTTGAAGTTTGGGGCGCAGTGATGCAACCTGAATAGGTTGATTTAAATAGGACGCTTGCAGACCCTGTAAGCGCGCAGATAACAACACCTTTTCCAACGCCTGACCGGCTTTTAACCAGTCGGCGACGTTGTCACTGGCGGTGCCAAGGACGGCGAGTACAGGGGATTCGTCGGCGAGCTGGTTATCCTTTGCTCCAACTCCATTGCCCATATCGAAAGTCCGAACAACAATTTTGGCGATGGGCGCGACAATTCCAGGCACCGTAAGACCGTCTCCACGGCGGCGAGGATGCATCCATGCAGCAAGCTCCCTTCGCCAACCAGGGTTTGACCACTGCATCGAATCGCCCTCTGCCACAAGCTCAGCCACCTTCTGACGATGCTCTTTTGATTCTATAACTTCAAGCCAGCAACCCTCTTCAGACGCCATCGTATACAATGAATCAATAATCGCAGCAGGGATATCCTCAGGTGCAAAGCGTTTTCGATAGGTTCGACGCAGCTCAATAGACTTAAAGAGTGCAGCATCCTCTCTGGATAATGCATGTGCTTTGTTGAATGAGATCACCGCTAGCAGATCATCGTCACCGGAATCCGGGGTAATATCGAAGGTCACACCAAACCCTTGTTGAGCAGCCGCCACCCGTATATTCATCAAAGCGCAGCCACAGCTTATGGTGAGTTCCCTATCGTCTGGATCGTTAACAGGAAGAGCCCGAGTTCTGTCGGCAAACATGGACACTGTCCCATCCGTAATCTTAAATCGCCATGGCTGGGTGTTGTGACTTGAGGGAGCAAGCACGGCGTAGCGCAACAATAACTTTATCTGCTCCATAGTGATGGAGGTTTTCTCTGTTTTCATCACTGACTCTCCACTTGCTCACAGACCTAACCGTTAAATAGTGCCGCCCCTAAGAACCGTATAGTCATTATTGTCATACTGGGATAACTCCTGGTATCCCCTGCTGTGCCTGTGCTGGCATCATGTTCTTTTTTGCGGTTCTCTAAGCAAACCATTGTTTGCATAGATATAACTCATAATTAGCCTAGTACAGCTTTCTATAACCAAACCATACATTTAGGAGTTGGCAAAACATGGCACAGCAAAAAATACGCATGGCTGAGACCGGACAACACCTCATTAACCGCATTTCTTTGAACAAACGGGGGCATATCCAAACTAACACCTGGCTCCGTGGCCAGCTATGACAACCTGCGGGATATGTCAGGGATATAAAAAGCGCCAGTGATCGAAATATTCCGGGCATTGGGCGCAAACCGCTAAGTATTGTGGCCTCAGGCCCTCTACACTGGCTATCTGAAGAGTCATTACACAGGCGTTTTGGACTATGCCCACGGAATATCAACTCAGTCACTGGCACATTGTGCCGCAACTGTGTCAGATGCGTAACACGCGAACCGGTGAGGAAATCCACCTGCAACCCAGGGTTATGGATGTGCTGGTGTTATTATGCGAATCGCCCCAACAGCTGGTGTCCCGCGAGCACTTTTTTGCACAGGTCTGGGAAAACAGCGTCCGGGTAGACGAAGTGCTGACCAGCGCCATTTCCCAACTGCGGAAAATTTTGGGAGACACACCAAGGTCCCCCACTTACATCAAAACCATTCATAAAAAAGGCTACATACTGTTGCAACCGGCCAGCTCCCTTAACCCCGGGCACAGTATGATGTACAAAGGTAAGACATTAACGGCATGGGCGCCGTTCTTTGCCAATACCATTCCCATGGCGCTCAACACCGGTAAACGACTTGCCACCACCTTCAGTGTGATAGCAGCCTTTACCTATTATGTCAGTATTCAGCCAGGCGACGAGGATGCCCTTTTGCTGGCACAGGCCACCAACCCAACGCCATCGATTGAGCAGCCCATTGAGTCAGGCTGGTCTATCCACTCTGAACCGCATTCGCCGGTGGATCAGGGGCGATTTCACTATGCGACCAACCGTCAGGACTACGCCCCCTCGAAAACAGTTTCTCTTAGCAACTGTGACTCCGCTACAAAACGTCGTCAGTATTCCGCCGCCATATAAAAAAGGCCAGGGCTGTATGTTGCCCTGGCCCTTATTCTCGATGGTGCTTACTCTGCAACAGTAATAAATACCTTACCGGGTTCATTGCGGGCTACATCGCGAATTTCGACACTGCCCTTGGGCACACGGCCTTCAAACAAGCCATATACGCTGTGTGCATTGTGGGTCAGTGCAAACTTCATCACAGACTCCCCATTGCAAACCAATCCCTGTGCCACATCCTGGTAGCGCATATGGTACTCACGAATTTTACTATCAAGACGAATGGCCCTGTCTTGCATGGTCGCTTTACATAAGCTTACCAGCTTGTTTTCCAGATTCTGGTCAATGGCCTTGGCCGGGGTAGTAAAAAGTAAACCACTTACACCTGCAATCATAACGGCTTTAATCATTTTGTTGGCGTTCATCATCATATCTCCGATTTATTCGCTTTTCGTTTTCAGCTTCCGCGATACGGCTGACGGACTTGCTGTTATGTTCGCTCTTGCACCCATTGCAGGAGCTGACGATGAAATCCTAGACACACTGGGCAATAAAGTTATAAGGAAAGCCTTATTCTTTCCTTACTTATTTATTTTTCTTACATATCATGATGTTAGTGGTTATTTTTATACTGGGAATTAGGTTTCCATTAGCTTTTAATGGGCTTAACCTGAGACCTTATTCTCAGGTAAAAGGCTAAAGACATCAGAATCATTTAATTAGTATGCTAATTGATTTAAATGAGCGCTTTTCCCGTTAACCCTTATTCTGTAAACCACGGCTAACAGCTGCTTTTTGACTGCGCTGAAACTTCCCATGTTTTTTGTTAGAGTACGCCGCATTTTGTATGGCTACTAAAGGAAACCTATGCAGCAAGTCGTTCAGATTCAGCCCGCACAGAGTTATAGATCACCAGGCTTTAAGGCCTATCAACACAGACAAATCGATAAGATTGAGCAGCTGAAACAGCTGCCTGAGCATTTGCGCTTCCAGATGAAAGTGGTGGCCAGTGTTTTTCCTTTCAGGGTCAATAACTTTGTTATCAATGAACTGATTGACTGGGACAAGGTGCCGAACGATCCACTTTTCCAGCTCACCTTTCCTCAGCGCGGCATGCTGGATGATGAATCCTATGCACGCATGGCGTCACTGCTGCGTACCGAACCCAGTGCAGAAGAGGTGATGGCGCTTGCCGAAGATATTCGCGCCAAACTCAATCCGCACCCGGCAGGTCAAACGGAGCACAACGTGCCGGAGCTGGATGGTGAGCAGGTCTGGGGAATGCAGCACAAATACCGTGAAACAGTATTATTCTTCCCTGCACAGGGCCAGTACTGCCACTCCTACTGCACCTTCTGCTTCCGCTGGGCACAATTTGTGGGTAAGGCGACCCGTTTCAACAATAATGATGCGGATCAATTGCACCAGTATTTGCGCGAGCACAAAGAAGTCACCGACCTCCTGGTGACCGGTGGCGACCCTATGGTGATGCGTACGGTCAAGCTTGAAGCCTACCTTGAAGCCCTGGCGCAACCTGAATTTGATCACATAAGAACAATTCGCATCGGCACCAAATCACTGACATTCTGGCCGTTTCGTTATGTCACCGACCCCGATGCTGAGGCCCTGTTGGATCTGATCAGCAGACTGGTTCAGGCAGGTAAACACGTGTCCTTTATGGCCCATATTAATCATGTGCAGGAACTGCGCACCGACATCACCCGTGAAGCTATCCGTCGCATTCGGGCAACGGGCGCACAGATTCGCTCGCAGGCGCCGCTTTTGAACAACATTAATAACGATGCCGACATGTGGGCGCACATGTGGAAAGAGCAAACTCAGCTTGGCATTGTGCCCTACTACATGTTTATTGAGCGCGACACCGGTGCCAAACGTTACTTCGAAATCCCACTTTACAAAACCTGGGAAATCTTCCGCCAGGCCTACAAGCAGGTTTCCGGGGTCAGTCGTACTGTGCGCGGTCCGTCAATGAGTGCCGGGCCCGGTAAAGTGGAGATCTCCGGTGTGGCCGAAATCAAAGGTGAAAAGGTCTTTGTACTGCGCTTTATACAGGCCCGTAACCCTGACTGGGTACAACTGCCCTTTTTTGCCAAATATGACGAAACCGCCACCTGGCTGGACGACCTGGTACCGGCCTTTGGCGAAGAAAAATTCTTCTGGCAGGAGGAATACGAGGCCATGCTCGCGGCTGAGTAAACCGGATAGGCATGCCCGAAGTTGTATCGGGCATGCTTAGCTTTTTCGGCTTAACGTCTTTTACTGCGCTGTTTACAGCTGACCAAAGGCCGTGGAGTGCCCGGTCTGCTTAAGCCAGCGCTGGGTCACGGTTTTACGCTTGGTGTAAAAACGAACCCCATCAGGCCCGTAGGCATGTAAGTCACCAAAGAGTGACTGTTTCCAGCCTCCGAAACTATGAAACGCCATTGGTACTGGCAACGGCACATTCACGCCCACCATGCCCGCTTCCACGGTATTGCTGAAGCGATTTGCCGCCGCACCACTTTCAGTGAAAATACAGGCACCGTTACCATACATATGGGCATTGGTGAGGGCGATGGCGTCATCCAGCTCTTTGACTCTGACCAAACTCAGCACCGGACCAAAGATTTCCTGTTCATAGCAACTCATCGACGCACTGACCTTATCCACCAGACTCGGTCCGACAAAACAGCCCTTGTCAGGTAATGCGGCATACTGGCGTCCATCACACACCAATTCCGCCCCTTGCTCCTTGGCCTGAGAAAGTATGCTATTAACCCGAGTCACTGCAACCTGGTCAATCAATGGCCCCATGTCCGCCTGCTGGTTTTCCTCCGCCGACAGCTTCAGTTCATCCATCTTCGGCAGTAAATGCTCAATCAGACGATCGGCCGTCTCGTCGCCCACGCACACGGCCACAGAGATCGCCATACAGCGCTGACCTGTCCCACCAAAGGCGGCACCGATAAGAGTGGAGGCAGCATTTTCCAGATCCGCATCGGGCATGATCACCGCATGATTCTTCGCACCGCCCAAGGCCTGAACCCGTTTTCCTGCAGCCGCAGCACGCTGATAAATGGCTTTTGCCGCCGCAGTGGATCCAACAAAGCTGACCGCTTTAATATCTTTATGGTCTATCAGCGCCTCAGCGGTATCACGACCACCGTGAACAATATTGAAGATCCCGGCGGGCAGACCCGCTTCAGCCAGTAGCTCGGCGAGCCGGGTCGCTGCCAGCGGCACCTTTTCAGAAGGTTTGAGGATAAAGGCATTTCCGCAAATCAGCGCCATAGGGATCATCCACAGTGGTACCATGGCCGGGAAGTTAAATGGTGTGATCCCCAGTACCACGCCCAGAGGATGAAACTCTGACCAGCTGTCGATGTCACTGGCGACCAGACGACTATGCTCACCCTTTAAAAGCTCTGGTGCTCCACAGGCATATTCCACAACCTCTAATCCGCGTTGCAATTCGCCTTTTGCATCGGCTAAGGTCTTGCCGTTATCGACACTGATGAGCTGCACCAGCTCATCATGATGCTGTTTAATTAAAGCACGCAGGTTGAACATCACCTGAGCGCGTTTATGCACCGGCTCTTTGGCCCAGCGCTGCTGTGCGTCAACAGCACAGGCTACCGCCTGATTAACGGTGTTCTGACCGGCCAGAGGCACACTGGCCAGGATCTCGCCGTTCACCGGGTTAATATCCTCAAGCGTCGGCTCGTCGGTGTTAACTGCCTGGTTATTGATCCAATGAGAAAGTCTTTGCATTAATTTAATCCTTGTTGAATTGCGTATTCGGAAATGGCCTCGGCGACCCTGGCGAAAATCTCGTGAATGTCCTGTGGCTGACTGATAAAAGGCGGCGCAAAACTTAAATTATTGCCACCAAAGCGCACGTAAACACCTTTTTCCCAGCACAAGGCACTGATATCACTGGCCCGCTTGAGAGGGTGAGCCGCATCGGCCTGAATTTGCACGGCCCCTGCCAGACCAATATTGCGGATATCCTCCACCAGCGGCAGCCCCCTTAAGTCATGAATGGCGTTTTCAAACACCTGACTGAGGCTTTTTACGTTTTCCAGCATGGCCGGCTGAGCAATCTGCTCCAGACTCGCCAATGCTGCCGCACAGCCCAGTGGATGTGCGGAGTAGGTGTAACCATGCATAAACTCGATGCTGTACTCATCACCCGGTTGGGCCATCATGCTCTGATAAATTTCATGATTAGCAATCACTGCTCCCATGGGCACCACACCATTGGTAAGGGCCTTGGCACAAGTGAGAATGTCGGGTTGAACACCAAAGAAATCGGCGCCAAACAGCTCCCCCATACGCCCGAAGCCGGTGATCACTTCGTCGAAAATCAATAAAATCTCATGCTTGTCGCACAGCGCCCGCAACCGTTTCAGGTATCCGGCAGAGGGCACAATCACGCCTCCCGAACCGGCCATAGGCTCGACAATAACCGCAGCGATATTACTGGCATCCTGCACCTCAAGAATATGATTCAGGGCATCAGCCAAATGGTCCCCTTCTGCCGGTAAGCCACGGCTAAAGGCATTTTCAGCCAGCCAGGTATGAGGCAAATGATAGGCATCCAGTGTCTGGCCATAGCTCTTGCGGTTAGGGCCGATTCCCCCCACAGAAATGCCACCAAAGTTAACGCCGTGATAGCCTTTCGCCCGGCCGATAAACTTGGTTTTCTCCGGTCTGCCTTTAGCCCGCCAGTAGGCTCTGGCGAGTTTAAGCGCCGTATCGGCGGCTTCGGAGCCGGAGCTGCAATACAGCACGTGATCTAAATCACCTGGCGCCAGCGACGCAAGCTTTTCAGATAGCTCAAAGGCTTTGGGATGGCTGACATTAAACGCCGGAGCATAGTCCAGTTCTGATAATTGTGCCGTGATGGCCTCAGTGATCTGTGCATTGCCATGGCCCAGCGGCGCACACCATAATCCGGAGAGGCTGTCATACAGCTTATGACCGTCGGGGGTGTGATAGAAAAGTCCGTCGGCCTTACTCACCAGTTTAGGCGACTGATGAAAGCGGCGGTTACTGGTAAAGGCCAGCCAGTGGTGGCGCATGGATTCGGGTGTAGGCTTGTGTTGGCTCGACATAATGCTGTCCTGTTGTGTTTCTGCCAAAATGAGGTGTGTTGTGTCACCCTCTTTTTATCTGTGCAAGGAATGTATGATAAAAACTTGTGCGGATAAATTCACAACTGATACAGTTCAGTTTTGATTTAATTAAACTAAAGCCAGACGCCGCCATGCTCAATCAACGAAAACTACGCCAGGTCAGTAATCTGGACCTGAAACTGCTGAAAACCTTTCTTGCTGTCGTCCAGGCTGGCAGCTTTACCGGTGCAGAAAGTATTCTGGGGCTGAGCCGTTCGGCGATTTCCATCTACATTTCCGATCTCGAGAAGCGCCTGGGCATGAAGCTGTGTTCCCGCGGGCGAGCCGGCTTCAGTCTGACACTGGAAGGACAAACCGTATACGAAGCCGCACTCAGACTGATGAGCGCCGCCGAGCAGTTTCAGGAAGAAGTCAACAATACCTACTCGGTACTAAAAGGTGAGCTGAATATCGGCATCATTGATAACCTGGTCAGTATCCCCCACCGCACTATCAGCCAGGCTCTGGCCAGGCTCAAGCAAACCAGTAATGAAGTAAAAGTGAATATCCGCATGAGCAATCCGGCAGATATCACCCTGGCATTGCTCGAAGGTGAACTGGATGTGGGGGTCATGCCGAGCCTGACCTCTATCGATGGCCTCAAGCTCAGACCGTTGTACAGTGAAACCAGTTCCCTGTATTGCTCGGACCAACATCCGTTGTTTAACCAGCCTGACAGGCTGGATACCATTCAGCAGCACAGTGCCGTGCTACCGGTCTACGCTGAACAGATGAACCTGCCCGATTTGTTCGACAATCTGGATGTGGCCGCCACCTCCAACAACCGTGACGGCGTCGCATTTTTGGTACTAACCCACGAGTACATCGGCTTTTTGCCCGACCATTATGCCAGTCGTTGGGTAGACCGGGGAGAAATGCGTGCGATACTGCCACAGAAATTTAACCTGACCACAGATTTCTATATTGCCACCCGCCAGGCCCAGCGAAACCGCCGCGTGCTGGATGTGTTTCTCGATGCTCTGGGTGTAGACAAAACGTAGTCCCACTGACGCGAACGATGACGTGACTTCGGCCTGTCATTGCAAAGACCTGTATGGTCGGACATGGAGTGTCTGCCTTGTTATCAGGTTGACCGTGACCATCATGTTGAGTGGATAAAAACTCGCCACACCGGGGATGGTTGGCAGTAAAGTGCTGTTACTCCAGCCGCTTCCACACCTCATACTCCACCCGCTTCTCACCTTCCCAGCGGGCGTTATACCAGAAATCTCCCTCTATTCTTGAGGTAAAACTAAATACGCTGCCCGGACTGACGTTAAAAGAGTTATAGCCCACTGTTTCTGCGTAGGTTCCCTGGGTAAATTCATAGGTACCGGTGGCAGAGGCCCAGAAGGCATCACCTTTCATGGAAGTAAAACTAAAGTGCTTATCGGTAATCACCTTGATGGATTTCATCCCGATGCGGTTGTAATTAATCAGTTCTCCCTCGGTATCGACATATTCTCCGCTAACCAGTGACCACAACCCCGCAATACCATCCGCCCTGGCAACCTGACTTAGGGTGAATAACAACGCGACAAGCACAAGATTAATGTAATTTTTCATTGGCAATCCTTTTTCATGGCTATGACGTGACAGCAAGCTGACCGATATGTGCGCAACTGAAGATTCGCCAACTGCGATTTGGGGAGATGACATCAGTGCGTGAAGGGTCGCAATGACTATAGTGCCCTAGAGAAGTAAAGAGTCACGCAGAACAGGGCTGACTGAGACTAAAGTTGTAAGGGGTCATTTTTCGGAAGGAGGCGTGTTCTCGCGTTGCATCATGATAAATGTCAGGTAGATCTTGGTGGGCAATGACAGAATCATACCCAACGCCACACAGACTGCGCTGAGCACAATGCCCCGCACGCCCCAGGCCGCCACCGCCGCGCTGAAATGCAGCGACACGCCGATGACAATCAGGATAAAGCCACTGATCATCACTGCCTTGAGCAGCCGGATAAGCGCGCGATCATTCATACAGGTCCTCAAAAGGGTGACTGACCTGTAGAAGATAAAAAAAGCGCCGTTGCGGCGCTTTGATCCTGATCATAATATTCGTCGATGGGCCCGGCAGCGTGCCTGCACATCCGAACCCGGTCTAGTTAACATAACCCTCATTGGCTTTGATGGTCAGCGGGTGATACCCCGATCTGGCCTCATCAAAGGCTTTTTTGGCGAAGGCTTTACCCTCAGGCGTTTGCGATAGTGCCTGATACAGGGGCTTGACCAGCTTATTACGACCGATACCGGTGAGGTATTCATTTAGCCGCTCATAAGCAGGCTTATAGGTATTGTTAATTGCCATCAACAGCCAACTGTGAGCAATCTCATTATTGCCCGCCTGAGTCAGATTAAAGGCCTCGTCAAGTTCTGACATCTGCCCGTCGCTCAGCTCCTCTGGCATATTGTTAAGAAAGTACAGCCACTGATGGGTATTCCAGTTCTCAGTATTAATATCACTGGCATTGATTTCACCGAGTAACCATTGTTGCCTGGCGTTATCGATCTTCACAAAGGCATCAGATTCGGCCGTTGGGGCGCCATCGGGAATACCCGATTCAAAAATCCACTGCTGAATGCGATCCCGCGACAGTTTATCGGCATGTTCTGCCAGCAGGGTCTCATCGAGATAACTGACAAACTGATTGGTGGTGATACTCTCAAAGGCAAAGTCTTTAAAGTACTGCATCAAAAACGCATCGAAGGCTTCCCGGCCGATTTTTTGTTCCAGTTCACGAACGAACAATGCGCCTTTTTCGTATGGAATGTCAGAAAACACTTCATCAGGGTCACGACCACGCAGATCAATCGCCAGGATCTCATCTTCTGCCGGCAATGCCTCAATATCTGCCTGCAATGACTCCATACCCAGTACAAACTCCATCTGCTCACGCTCCTCGCCGTAAATCATCTCCATGATTCGGTATGTCAGGTAAGTGGTGAACCCCTCATTCAGCCACAAATCACGCCAGGTGGCGTTGGTGACCGTATTACCAGACCAGGAATGGGCCAGTTCATGGGCAATCAGTGATACCAGACTCTTATCGCCAGCAATCACCGTTGGGGTGATAAAGGACAAGCGTGGGTTTTCCATGCCACCGAAAGGGAACGAAGGCGGCAGAATTAATAAGTCATAACGGTCCCAGCTGTATTCACCAAATTTTTCTTCGGTGGCAATCAGCATGGCTTCGGTATCCTCAAACTCTTTTGCCGCGGCATCAAGAATCTCTTTTTCGGCGTACACACCGGTGCGCTCGCCCATGGCCTGGAATTCCAAATCCCCCACTGCCAGTGCAATCAGGTAGGAAGGAATCGGCTGAGGCATGGTAAATTCATAAACACCATCCTGCTCAGCGTCCGGGTCATTTGAAGCGCTCATCACCGCCCGCAGCGCTTTTGGTGTGCGCACGGTGGCATTGTAAGTCACCCGAACCTGAGGAGAGTCCTGCAACGGAATAAAGCTACGGGCATGAATGGCCTGAGCCTGGGTAAACAAAAACGGGTGCTGTTTTCCTGCCGTTTGTGCAGGCGTCAGCCACTGTACACCCGAGGCTTCTGGCGAGGTACTGTAGTGCACGACCACCTGATGCGCCGTTTTTGGCACTTTAATCTGCAAAGGGGTACCCAGGTGCGGGTCACGCTCTCCCAAATGGTATTCCACAGGCTGATTGTCGCTGGTGACCTTGTGAATCGTTAAATCGCGGGTATCCAGTATCAAAATACTGTCGTTCACCTCATCACGTTGAAAATGCAATACCACCTCACCGGTCAGCACCTTTTCATCAAAATCCACGGTGAGATCCAGATCCAGGTGCGTCACCCGAATCTCATCAGGATTGGCGAAGGAGTGATAGTCTGTTTGCGCGTCGATGGTCTGTGCTGAATCGACCGCTTCTACCGGCGCTGGTGCGCTGGCAGCAGATGATGATGTCTGTTGTTGATTGCCTGAATCGCAGGCGCCGAGAAACAATCCGGCGGCCAATAAAAAAGCGCTGTGAATAGCTTTCATCTTTTATCCTTATAGTTATGATGACACCCATCATTTTGCCATAGATTTTATAGTGATGACGGTATTCTACATTCTGGGCCTGTTATTTTTAGCACTGGTCATTCTGATTCCCCTGCTTGAGCGCTCGAAAGTGCGAATGTCAGAGCAGCAAATGGGTAAACTCGGACGCTGGGTGTGGCCCCTGGTCATGGTTTTGCTGATCACCCAGCTACTCTACCTGGTTTTTGCCCGATGATCTGACATAGGCGCTGTACGGAAAAACGGGAATTTTTCGCAATGGTATAAAACTTTAATCTGGCGCAATAAAAGTGTCAGCCATGGCTGCTATCGTTCACCTCATTCCAGTTTGCTAGTTAAATTGATGTAGAAGGACAGCCTAATGCCCATGAATTCCAAACACCGCGTGTATATCCCCACAAAAGCTAAATCCAATCAGTATGTGCTGGCTGAGATTAAGCCTGACGAAAGTTTTTATCGGCATTTCGACAGCCCCGGCGCCTGCTATGAAAAGCTCAGCCAACAGTTTTTTGCACTGGCTGATGAATTTGGCCTGCATAATGTGCACATGATTGCCAATGATAAATTGCCGGTGGTGCGTTACCACCATGAGGCCTACTGCCTGCAAACAGAAAAACAGATCCTTTTTTTCTACGACCCGCAGTACCATGAAGCACAAAACCTGTTCAGCAAAGCCGATTATCAGGCCCGCAAAATTCGTCTGGTTTTTCTGGCAACCGGTGAGGACATTCGTGCCCATGGCGCCGAATTTCACAGTAAGGTCAGTCAGCTTCTGGAGACCTTTAAAGGGCTGTTACCCGACCCGGAACTGCCCGTAAAAATTCGCGACCATCAACATTTATCCTACGATCTCTTCGCTCAGGCGAAAGGTCACAAGCAGACCTATGGCTATAAACTGCGTGCACTGTATCCCCGTTATCGGGCGCGTCAGTGCTCAGTGCCCGCCGAACACTCTGCGATCAACTATGTCACCGTTAATCTGCCGCTGACCCGACAGCTCAAACAACGTTATCTGACACCAGGCAATCACACTTTCACGCCCTTGTACGAAGCGCTGGAGCAGGCTTTTTTGCAGGCCTGTGAAGACAAAAACCTGTATCACCTTGCCATGGTTGCCAATGGCCTGACACCGCTTGTCCGCAACCGGCAGGTGGATCACTGTGAGCACAATACGGAGCTACAGAAAATCAGCTTTGATACCGAACATGCCACCCCACAGTTTGTGCGCCACTGGCAGGGGGACAATATGGTAGAGACCGCTCACTTTATTATCGTTGCCTCGGATGAAGACAATACTGAGTTTGGCTACGGTCACTTTATGAACCGCGTAGAGCAGGCACTGCATAATCTGGCCAGAACTTTGGGGCTCAATCCTGAGCGGGATGAGATGATTGTTCGTTTTCATCAGCATATCAGCTATATGCTTTAAGCATGCTATCGCGGGAGTCACTCCCGCTATGCTGTGGTAAACTTACAGCCATGCAATGGGTTAAACGACTGCACTGGAAGATACTGGCGGGCCTCTCGCTTTTGCTGGGGCTTATCGGCATTCCACTGCCCGGACTCCCAACAGTTCCCTTTGTGCTGCTCGCCGCCTGGTCGGGCAGCAAAGGCTGGCCGCAACTTGAAGACTGGTTGCTAACACACCCCAGATTTGGCGACGATATTGCCAGCTGGCGACGTTTTGGCGTCGTTTCCCGGCGCGCTAAGGTAATGGCCAGTTTGATGATGCTTCTCAGCCTTGGTCTGCTGTGGTTTTCCGGCTCCCCAATGTATCTGAAAGCCGGTGTCAGTCTGATTCTGATGGGGGTTGCCTTGTGGCTGTGGCGAAGACCAGAGAAAGTGCCAGCCCATCCATAATCCCGGCCTCAAGAAACCAGTCTGGCACTTACTCTGGTGTTTTATAAACGGTTAATGGCAAGTGCCACAGCAGCTACCCTCACCTGCTGTGCGATCGACGAACAGAATATTATTCTCCAGGTGGATGTGTTCCATCAGATCCTGTTTAAGTTCATTCAAGCCCAGATAAAGCGCCGTCCAGGTGTTGCAGGCACCCGGCGGAAGCACCAGATCGTGGGCCAGCGCCTGCATTTTCTCCAGTGCATCGCCATGTTCCAGGTGCTCCTCTTCCATCACGGAAATCGGTCCTGAAGGAAAAATATCCCTGACTAACATCGGAAACAGAATTTGCTCTTCTTTTTGCATGTGGCTTTCCAGCTCCAGATTCATTGCTTCAAGATGCTCGGCCAGACCATGAGGACAATCTGGAGAATCTCCGTGGACCTGCTCCACACGACGAGCCAAACGAATCAACTCAGGTAATTGATGTCGGTGTTTCTGATGAAAGTTTTCAAAAATATGTGCAACCAACTCAGGGTTTGACGCCTCCTGCCATTGAGGTTCTGGGGAGGCAGTGTTCATCATTTGCACCAGTTCGGCCAAAACGGGAGCAGGATCCAGATCACGCCTTTTGAGGGCTTCTCCCAGGGTTCGTTGACCTCCGCAACAAAAATCCAGTTTATAGTGATGAAAAACACGGGTCGCACCAGGCACTTGTGTTGCCAGGCTCGCCAGAGATTGCGCTAGTAGTTCCATAGGGGACTCCTGTTATCGTGATAATGTGAATAGAGAAATGTATCTGGTCAATATGAGCCGCCGTTCACATTCAATAATCGATGGGGCTCGTGGGCCATAATCTGACAGGCGCTGATTCCTGAAATCACTCTGCCTAAAGGTCGGGTTTGGTTGCTGAGATGATGTTCCAGATATTCTCGGGTCATCCCATCGTTATGCAGATAAAAAGGCAGCAACGAAGTGCGAAAGTGTGCGCTGCACTGTTGCGCTTTTCCCGTCGAAACTAACCATTGCAGCATGGTCTTATCGACCTTTGGCATATCCAGCGCAAGCAATAATATGTTGTGTCCTTCAAAGTGATACGCTGCACTGTGGAGGATCGATAACAGACCCTTGCCTGGGTAGATATCGGGTAAGTTGCCTGCTAAAAACTGATTGCTGCTGATTACCACCTTTGCAGCGCCACAGTCCCGTAACAGCTGCAGTACACGGTTCGACTCAATCTCAGCCATGGCACTGTGACGCCATGCTTCAGAACAAAGCTGCGCTGCTATTACACCGGCCAATTTCATCGTAACACCCAAAAAACGGTAACATGTTCTGGTACGTCGGATGATTTAAACACCTTGCTGTGGCGGCGGCTATATACCCAAAGGGTTACATTTGGCAATTACAGGGGGTATTGCCTTCATCTGGTCTCGCGGTTAACAATAGCGGTTAAGCCGGTTCACGAGGTAAGCCATTGACTAAAACACTGACATCACATCAGGCACTGCGTTATAACCGCCAAATCCTGCTTGCTGATTTTGATCTGGATCGCCAGGAGATCCTGCTCAATGCCAGGGTGTTGATTGTTGGTGTAGGCGGTCTCGGATGTCCGGCAGCCCAGTATCTGGTGGCCTCTGGCGTAGGTGAAGTCACCCTGAATGATCTTGATCAGGTGGCACTGAGTAACCTGCAACGACAAATTCTGTTCACTGAACAGGATATTGGTCGCAATAAAGCGGAAGTCGCCGTCAACAGACTCCAACAACTCAATCGTCATTGCCAGCTTGCAGCCATCAGTACTCAGCTTAATGAGTCAGTCCTGGAAAAGCTGATTGCAGAACAGGATTTAGTACTGGATTGCACGGATAATCTGGCAACACGAAACCTTATCAACCGCGTCTGTGTTAAACAACGAAAGCCACTGGTCTGTGCGGCAGCAATTCGAATGGAAGGCCAGCTGTTTAGTTATGTTCCTTCGCAACAGAGTGCCTGTTACCATTGCCTTTCACAATTTTTCGGCGAACAACAATTAAGTTGTGTTGAATCCGGCATACTGGCTCCGGTAGTCGGCACGATGGGGTTAATGCAGGCGCTGGAAGCCATCAAAATTCTGACCCAATGTGGTGACTACGGTAACGGAAAGTTACAACTGTTCGATGGGAAACGTGGTCAATGGCAACAAATACAGGTGCCACGCAACCCTCGATGCGATGTGTGCCAACAACATGAGACCTGAGTAAATCCATGTGGAAACAGAAAGAGATTCGGTTAAAGCCGCGTAGAAGAGGCTTTCATCTGATTACCGATGAGATACTGCAACAATTTCCCGAGATACAAGGCTGCCGTGTTGGCATGATATGGATTTTTATCAAGCACACTTCCGCCTCATTGACCATCAATGAGGACGCCGACCCCACTGTGCGTCAGGATTTTGAAAGCCATTTTAACCAAATGGTGCCGGAGAATATGCCCTACTATAAACACGATTATGAGGGCAGTGATGATATGCCGGCCCACTTAAAGGCCAGCATATTAGGCAGCACTCTGAGCATTCCGGTAACCGATGGCCGGCTTAATATGGGCACCTGGCAGGGTATTTACCTGTGTGAGCACCGCAATCATGCGGGTCCCAGAAACCTGGTGCTGACACTACAAGGTGACTAAGTTAACGCCTGCCACTGTTGCAGTGAACGGGCATCGCCGTTCTTTGCTTTGATATACATATTCAGTAAACGGATTTCCCGGCACTGATATTGCTCATCAGGATCGGCCGGTATCTCGATCAGTTTCAAGCCACTGTTTTGCTCAACATACTGATTAAACACCTGCTTAAACTCGCCCACAGTTTGGCAATGGGCCGACTCCCCTCCGTATGCCGCGATCAGTTTATGAATATCAAAGGCGGGATCATTGCAATAATAAATGGGGCCGTCGCCACTTTTGCCCAAATGGAAAATATTATTACGCATATAGATAATAATGACGGCGGTGCGATCTTTTTGCATTTCAATCAACTCATTGGCCTGGAAATGCAGGCCACCATCGCCTGTTATCACCACCACCCGTTCATTCAGTTGCTGCTCCTGTACCAGTTTTGCACAGTGGCGGGCATAAGGTAACGTGGTGCCCATGGCTCCATACCAGGGGTTGGTCAGCCAGCCCCGCCCAGCTTCGCCGAGACGGGTTTTAAGGCTGTAGCTGGCGAAATAGCTGTTACCTACCTCCGGCAGGTATAAATAGGGATTGGCATCATGCTGCTGTAAAACATTCATCACCGACGCAAGATTATGAAAATCCAGTTTATCGGTATCGGCTAATGGTACAGACGCACCCCGTTGTTCGGGCAATGTGCTCTCATACACGGGTAAGGTCATAGTCAGCAGCGTCTCAAACAGCTCCACCAGGTCCTGCTCCTGCAAGGCAGTTCCCTTAAGCACCGTTTTATTGGCAAACGCCTCAATAAAATGACTGCCGGTGGCAAAAGCGGTATTGGTGTCCTGCGCATAAATACTGCTGGCGACATCCATCACATAGTCGGCATGCTGTTCAATATACTCACGGCTGAAATTATCGCTGAATACACCGTTATAGGCCCCCAGGCACCTTGGTTCAAACTCATCGAACAGACCTTTGGCAAACCAACTGGTAGCAAAAGGAATATTATGCTTTTCAGAGAACGCAATAATGAGGTCTCGCAATCGTGGATTATGTTTTACCCCATCACCGATGAAAAGGACCGGCTTTTGCGCCTGACTGAGACGGCGACGGATTTCATCGGCAATCAATGAACTGCCCGCCAGCAACTGAGAGCCACAGCCCAACTGCGATGGTGAATCCGGTAGCTGTAACGCCTGAGTCTTACTGAACACCTGATCTCTGGGTACCTCAATAAATACCGGCTGGCGGTGTTGCCAGGCATAATGCAGTAGCTGCAAAAAGCTTTCACCGGCCATATTCGGCTGACCGTCATTGCGCTGCCCCTGTAACCGTTCTGCCTTCATGCCCAGTGCCGCAAAAGCCTCCAGCGCATTGTCATATTGAGTTCGCCAGGCGGCGCGCGCATGTACAGTATGATGAATGGCCAGACTGCCCACTTCCTGTTCGCCCGGCGCACCGGATATAAACACCACCGGAAGACTTTCGGTCATGGCCAATGCCGCCGCGGAAACACAAGGCAGACTACCGACCGTATAGGTGGTCAGACAAAAACCCATTCCTTCTGTTTCGGCCTGAGCACAGGCACTGAAGCCGGCGTGCATCTCATTACTGGAGGGACACAACTCAAGATAAGGCTCAAGGGCACCGATTAAATTTGCGGCAAAATCACCACCCACCCCATAGAGTCGTTTACCGCCAAATAAGCTGATACACCGAGCTATCGTCTGACCCAGAGTAGGTAAACGCTCAGTATATGCCTTACCAAGATTGCTTTCGTAATTAAACACCGTGATACCCCCTTAGAAAAAAGCCGCTGGATAAAAAATCCAGCGGCCAGGTACAGCCTCGATAAGAGAGATTAAGGGTTATAATACTGACCGTTCTTGCGCAGATAGAACATCCAGTTCAGCACCAGACAAACACCATAGAAAATGGCAAAGCCAATCAGCGCCACCTCAGGCGTAGTGGCTTTAATCTGCTCACCAAAGACCTTCGGGATATAAAACGCGCCGTAAGCCGCCACCGCAGAGGTCCAGCCCAATACTGGCCCCGCCTGCTCTTTAGGAAAGACCATGGCAATGGTTCTGAAGGTTGAACCATTACCGATGCCTGTTGCGGCAAAGAGCACCAGGAACAAGACAAAGAATGGCCAGAAGAACTGTTCAGGTGTGGCTGACTGGTAGGCCATCTGCATATAGTACGCCGCACCCAGCGAAGACAACACCATGACCAGGGCGCAGAACTGGGTCACCAGTGCTCCACCAAATTTGTCAGCTAACCAACCACCAAGGGGACGGATCAATGCGCCAATAAAAGGTGCGATCCAGGCAAACATCAATGCACTGGGCCCATTCGGATTAACCGTATCATGGGTCATCACACCGTCTACTACCAGGTGCTGAAAACCGAAAATGACTTTAATGGCCAGTGGAAAAGCCGCCGCAAAACCGATAAATGAACCAAAGGTCATGGTGTAGATCACACTCATCACCCAGGTATGGCGATTGCGGAAAATCTGGTACTGTCGGCTCAGGCTCTGGCCGATGGCACCGGGCAGCATTTTCAGAATAAAGACCGTTGCGGTCACGACCAGTACCAGCACGATCTCCTTCGGCACTCCCCAGCCAGAACCGTTCGCCGCTTCCGGCAAAATCAACCATAAGCCAGCCGCAGAAGTGCACAGACCAATGAGGAGCATGGCGCTGATCATCAGTATCGCCTTTGGCAATCCCGGTAAATCTGGTGTTACTTCCTGCGTACGGATATTGTGCATACCAAAGAACGTCGCAAAGGCCAGAGGCACCAAAAACAATAGCCATAAAAAGCCGCCGTTCTGAATCCAGGTTTCACTGCCCGCAGGGATCTTGCCGATCAGCGTGCCCGAGGTCGACACCAGTGTTACCGGGTCACCCCCCAGCGCACCGAAAACGCCCATGGTCATAAACAGCGGAATCAGCACCTGCATGGTGGTGACACCAAAATTACCCAAACCGGCATTTAAACCAAGGGCTAACCCTTGTTGCTTCTTGGGAAAGAAAAAGCTGATGTTTGACATTGATGAGGCAAAATTACCGCCACCAATACCAGACAGTAGTGCCAGTAATTGATATTGCCACAGTGGCGTATCAGGATTCTGCAACGCGATACCAGTAAAAAAGGCAGGAATAATAAGCAAACTGGTGGTAAAGAAGATGGTATTGCGTCCGCCACAAAAGCGGATAAAAAAGCTACTGGGAATACGCAACGTGGCACCCGATAATCCGGCAATTGCAGTCAGGGTAAAAAGCTCACTGGCTGCAAAATCAAAACCGGCATTCATCATCTGTACAGTGAGAATCCCCCAGTACAACCATACGGCAAATCCGCACAACAAGCTGGGAATGGAAATCCACAGGTTGCGATTTGCTATTGCTTTACCCTGGCTTTGCCAGAATCCTTCGTCTTCCGGTTCCCATCTGTCAAGATTGGCCATTGGCTCACCCTCTGGTTAATAAAATTCGTCCTTGTCACTATTACCTGAAGCCGCAATGGCAACAATTCACTTGTATAGGTAGGCAGATATTTTTTTAGGGGTGACTGGCTATCTCTAAAGGAGTAGTGTCGCTAATAACATCACTGCTGACTGAACAGGTAAATCACCACCAGCAAGGTGATAAACCAGAAACCGCTAATCAGCTTCCACAGCATTAATTTACCTGCCTCTTTTGGGGGGGGCAGCTCTTTAAGTAGTTCCGGGTTGGGGTGATTAAGATCGGCCATCAACTGGTCAATGGTCTGATAGCGCAGGGTCAGATCAAAGCTCACACCCCGCTCCAGCGCCCGATCAAACCACAGCGGAATAACCGGATTATGGCGGCTGGCAGACACATAGCGCAGCTTGTCGTAGTCAGCCCAGTTGCGACAATCGGCGATTCGCTCCCCATAGGGTAACTGGCCGGTAAACAGCTCATAGCAAAGAGTTGCCAGACTGTAGACATCACCCTGAGCGCCAGGGTTTTTACCCAGCAAATAATTCGGATCGGCATAGGTAGCCGTACCCAGAGCGCCGAGATGTTCAATAGGCCGGTATAACTCGGCCACCCCGGCCACAAATACCGAACCGAAATCCACCAGAGTCAGTTGATCGTTATCATCAATCAGAACATTGCCGGGCTTCACATCCTGATGCACCGCATCATTAGCGTGAAAGGCTTTAAGCGCTTCCGCCAGCTGTCGGATAAGCTGAATGCGCCGTTTTGGTCCGGCCTTAGGATTACTGGCACGCCAGCCATCAAGATCCTGGCCCCTGATCGGCTCCATCAGGTAATACAGTGCCGTACGTGGCCGTTGCTGGGAAAGTATCCTCACCACATTGGGGTGATGAATACGGCTGCCTATCCACTGCTCCTGAATAAACCGGTCAATGTAATGGCTGTCATCACTGAAATTCGGTGACGGCGTCTTCATCACCCACTGACTGTCATCCTGCAGATCCTTAACCAGATAGAGCTGGCTGCGGGCAGAGTTATATAACACCTCCAGCACTTCGTAACCATCCAGCTTCATTCCCGGTGACAAGGTTGGTGGAAACGGCAGACGGGTCAGCTGGGCATTAAAATCATCCACCTGCAACTGTGGCAGGGCCTGCACTTTTGCTACCACCGCCGACAAGTTGTCATCACTGCCCGCATCGCGCGCCATGTGAATTAACTGTTGGCTGAGATTGTCAGCATCCTGGACTTCACTGAGCACTGCAGATAACTGTTGCACGGATAAGAAATCATGTACGCCATCGCTGGTCAGCAGCAATAAATCCTCTTCTTCTAATATCTGACTGCCATAATCCACATGCAACAGGTTATCCATGCCCAGCGCCCGGGATAAAAAACGGTGGTTATTACCAAGATTCGCTACATGATCCCGGGTAAGTTGCTGCAGTTCTCCGTTTCTGTATAAATAGATCCGGCTGTCACCCACATGAAAAAAGTGCAATTGCCGCCCCTTTAGCACCGCCGCAGAGAAAGTGGTCAGATAGCCTTTATGCTCATCGGCAAACTCATGACTTTTGCGATACAAGTGCAGGTTGATAGCCGATAACACCTGCTCGCCACTATGACTCACCGACCAGGTATCAGGCGTCTTGTAGTATTCGAGAATAAAGCGGCTGACAGCAGATGCGCTGGCTTCCTTGCCGGCCTCCGCGGCAGAAATCCCATCGGCCACAATCAGCACCTGCCCTTTAACCTGTTGCAGATAGGTGCTGTCCGGGCAGAAAATGGCCACGGCATCCTCATTGACCGGTTTAACACCCGCCTGAGTCTGCGCGCTACTGCCAAGTTGTAATAAGGACTCGCCCATCGTTATCCTTAAGGATTGGTATAAATACCAGCATGACCGAAATCAGTTTAATAAATCCAGCCTTATCAGCAACAGGCTTGATACAAATCAAAGACCTTTATCTGAATCTGATAAACCCTATACTGTGGATATTTACTAATGTCGCGGGGACAAATGCAGGCAATCTCACCTACAGGAATACGCGCGCTGATCCTCGCCACGCTGGTTTTTGCCGCCAATTTTTCGGTCTGGACCCTGTATGCCGCCCTCACAGAACCCCTGCAGCAGAGCCTGGGGCTGTCACTGACCGAACTGGGTATATTGCTCTCCGCGCCCATGCTCACCGGGGCACTGTTACGTGTTCCCGCCGGCATATGGGTTCAGAAATATTCCGCCAAATCTCTGCTGTTGTGGCAGATGCTGTTGCTGATCCCCCCTCTATTATTACTACCTCAGGCAAACACCTTTGAGCATTACCTGTTGCTGGGATTGTGGCTTGGCGTGGCCGGCAGCGCCTTTACCCTGGGAATTAAATATGTGGCGGATTTCTTTCCCAGTAATCAACAAGGCACAGCACTGGGATTATTTGGTGCCGGTAATGCCGGGGCCGCGATCAATCTGATTCTGCTGCCGATACTCGACGAGCGCTGGCACTGGCAGTTAACCGGCTGGCTTTATACCGCCGGGATTCTGCTGACCTGTATACTGTTCTGGCTGCTTGGCCCACGCCAACCAGCCGTCTCATCAACACATCAACACCCGGACAAAGCATTTATCCCTTTGCTGGGGCAGTTACGAATCTGGCGACTGGGATTATATTACTACTTTGTCTTCGGCTCTTTTCTGGCCCTGTTAATGTGGCTGCCCCATTACTATGTGCACGCTTATGACCTGAGCATCAAACAGGCCATGGCTTTTACTTTGCTGTTTGTGGCCGGCTCGTCGCTGGTGCGTTCTGTGGGCGGCTGGTTTGCGGACCGTTACGGTGGCCGGGTGGTCAGCTGGTCGGTATTCTGGATCTGTTTGGTGTGTTTGTTTTTCTTAAGCTACCCACCCACCACCATGACCATACACGGCACCAGTAAAGATGTGACCCTGCATATCGGTATTAATATCTGGTGGTTTACTGCCCTGCTGTTTGTGATGGGTATTGCTCAGGGCTTTGGCCGGGCAAGTGTATATAAACTGGTGAATGACTACTACCCGCAGCAAATGGGCACCGCTGGCGGTCTGATAGGTGCCATGGGCGCGCTGGGTGGCTGCACCCTGCCCATTCTGTTTGGTTTCCTGGTGGACTGGACCGGTTTTTATTCGGTGACCTTTATGCTCCTTTATGGGGTGTCCGCTGCCTGTATGATCGCCATGTACCTGGCTATCCAGACAGAAAGGCTACAACAGCGCTGGCAGTATGAGCGGGAGCATAATTTTCTCGATCAGGATTGATACCGGCCTGAGACGACTTTAACAGCCCCGCTACCCCCAAAGTAGCAAGGAGTGGGCATTGGGATAAGCCACTGCCAGAATTTGATTTATATCAAACTACTGCAACTGAAACACTACGTAGTATACCCCCGTACCTTTCAACTACGGGAAATCACCATGAAACTTTCTGTTATTGCGTTATCCGCTGGCCTCAGCCTGGCACCCATGCAGACGTTACTGGCGCAGGAGTCACTGTCAGGGGCAATACAAAATGGCGATGTGGATCTGTCATTCCGATACCGCTCTGAATTTGTTAACCAGCAGGGCATCGATGAAGATGCCCTGGCCAATACCCTGAAAACCCGTTTCGCCTATCAAAGTGGCGCTTATCAGGGGCTTAAGCTGGCACTGGAAGTGGATAATGTCAGCGCCATTGGCGGAGAAACCTATAACTCCACTGTTAATGGCCATATCCAGCGCCCTGTGGTGGCCGACCCCACCGGCACCGAAGTCAACCTCGCCACCTTGTCCTGGCAGCGGGATGGGATGAATCTCAGCCTGGGCCGTCATCGTATTAACCATGGAGATCAGCGTTTTGTCGGCGGTGTAGGCTGGCGGCAGAACGAACAGACCTTCGATGGCTATCGCGCTCAATATAACGCCGCCAACAGCCTGAAACTGGACTACAGCTACATCTACAATATCAACCGCATCTTTGGTGATGACAGCGCCAATGGAAATCTGAAGGGGGATTTTCATCTGCTGCATGGCCACTACCAACTGGCAGAGGGCCATCAGTTAAGCGGCTTTGGTTACTGGCTCGATTTTGATCAGGCTCACGCCTTATCGACCCAGACCCTGGGCCTGAGTTATCAGGGCAAACTGGCCGGACTGACGCTTAAGGCCAGTTATGCCACACAACAGGATAACGGCGACAACAGCAAAGATTACTCTGCCGATTATAAGATGCTGGAGGTGTCCACCACACTGGCAGGGGCTAATCTTAAAGCCGGGATGGAAAATCTTGGCGCCGATAACGACGGTGCCTTTATTACGCCCCTGGCGACATTACATAAGTTTCAGGGCTTTGCGGATAAGTTCCTGAATACCCCGCCAGAGGGCATTCAGGATCTGTATCTGGGGCTGGGTACCAGCCTCAGCGATATCAAGCTTAACCTGACCTGGCACCAGTATGATAGTGACAGAGGCAGCATCGACTATGGTGATGAATGGAATCTCAGCGCCGGATATAAGCTCAATGCCAACGTCAGCCTGTTGGTCAAATACGCTAGCTATCAGGCCGACGAGTTTGCCAATGACACCGAAAAACTCTGGCTGATGGTCAGCGCGAAACTCTGATCCAACTGTTCACCGAAGTTTCGCCGTCAGTCATGCCCGAATGTTGTTATCGGGCATCCAGCGCCTTTACACCTCTTCGTCAAAAGGTCACTGGGTTCCCGCCAACGGCTGCGGGAACGACCACCTGTCATGCCCGAATGTTGTTATCGGGCATCTAGCGCCTTTACACCTCTTCGTCAAAAGGTCGCTGGGTTCCCGCCAACTGCCGCGGGAACTACCACCTGTCATGCCCGAATGTTGTTATCGGGCATCCAGTGCCTTTACAACTCTTCGTCAAAAGGTCACTGGGTTCCCGCCAGCTTTCGCGGGAACGCCCCCCTGTCATGCCCGAATGTTGTTATCGGGCATCCAGTGCCTTTACACCTCTTCGTCAAAAGGTCACTGGGTTCCCGCCAACGGCCGCGGGAACGACCACCTGTCATGCCCGAATGTTGTTATCGGGCATCCAGTGCCTTTACACCTCTTCGTCAAAAAGTCGCTGGGTTCCCGCCAACTGCCGCGGGAACGACCACCCGCCATGCCCGAATGTTGTTATCGGGCATCCAGCGCCTTTACACCTCTTCGTCAAAAGGTCACTGGGTTCCCGCCAGCTGCCACGGGAACGACCACCTGTCATGCCCGAATGTTGTTATCGGGCATCCAGCGCCTTTACACCTCGTCGTCAAAAGGTCGCTGGGTTCCCGCCAACGGCTGCGGGAACGACCACCTGTCATGCCCGAATGTTGTTATCGGGCATCCAGCGCCTTTACACCTCTTCGTCAAAAGGTCACTGGGTTCCCGCCAACGGCTGCGGGAACGACCACCTGTCATGCCCGAATGCTGTTATCGGGCATCCAGTGACCTTCAAATCCAAGTTCTGCCAGATGTTCATTCCACAAAATCTGAGCGCCGAAAACTGCTCTCGTTGTACGTACCTACCCCCTAAGAGATAGCTCTGGAGCATCGGATATAGCTAGCGGCAAATATTGATTTGCATCAATTTTATTGCCCCCCTCAAGAGCACAATAAAGAAAAATCCTTAATAACTCTGTGGAGATTCCCATGGCAACCGAGAAATTCAATCTGCTGTCGTTTACCGGCAAGATGAAAGTGCTGCACCTTAGCTGGATGGCCTTTTTTATCAGCTTTTTAGTCTGGTTTAACTTTGCCCCCATGCTTCAGGCGGTAAAAGAATCCTTAGGGCTGAGCTCTGATGAGATCAAGACCCTGCTGATTCTGAACGTGGCCCTGACTATACCGGCGCGGGTGATTATCGGTATGCTGACCGATAAATATGGTCCCCGGCTGGTGTACTCATCGCTGCTGGCTATCTGCTCAATTCCCTGCTTTATGTTTGCTCTGGCCGACAGCTTTATACAGGCCGCCATCGCGCGCTTTTTGCTGGGTTTTATCGGTGCCGGATTCGTGATTGGTATCCGCATGGTATCTGAGTGGTTTCCTCACAACGAGCTGGGTACGGCTGAAGGCATCTATGGTGGCTGGGGTAACTTTGGCTCCGCTGCGGCGGCCTTTACCCTGCCAACCATTGCGGTACTGTTTGGTGGCGAAGACGGCTGGCGCTGGGCCATTGGCATTACTGGTGTGATCAGCCTGCTGTTTGCCTTTGTTTATTATGCCAATGTGTCTAATACCCCCAAGGGCTCAACCTATTTCCGGCCGAAAAACCTCGGCGCCATGGAAGTGACTTCCGTGCCGGATTTCTTCTTTCTGCTGATTATGAAGCTGCCCATGTATGCCGCCATTGCTCTGCTGGCCTGGAAACTCTCGCCAAGCGGCGTGGAAATGCTCAGCCAGCAGGTAGTGAACTTTATCTATCTCGGCCTGGGCCTGCTCTACCTGCTCGAAGTGGTTAAAGTCTGGCAGGTGAACAAACAGGTGTTTACCGAAAAAGTGCCGGAGCTGCATAAATACAGTTTTAAACAGGTGGCCGTGCTGGATATTCTGTACTTCACCAATTTCGGCTCAGAGCTGGCAGTGGTCTCCATGCTGCCACTGTTTTTTGCCGAAACATTCAGCCTCGACCCCGTCTTAGCCGGCCTAGTCGCCGGGGCCTATGCCTTTATGAACCTGATGTCACGTCCTGCAGGTGGCTGGATATCCGATAAATTCGGCCGCAAGCCCACGCTGATGATCCTCACCGCGGGCCTGGCAGCAGGTTACGCATTGATGGGCATGGTGGACGGCCAGTGGCCATTATGGCTGGCGGTAGCTATTGCCATGGGCTGCTCTTTCTTTGTGCAATCCGGTGAAGGCGCAGTATTTGCGGTGGTGCCGCTGATTAAGCGTCGTATGACCGGCCAGATTGCCGGTATGACAGGGGCTTACGGTAATGTGGGGGCGGTAACCTTTCTGACAATTCTGTCATTTGTGGATTATCACACCTTCTTCTATGTCATCGCTGCCACCGCGCTGGTAGGTCTGTTCACCCTGATTTTTATGGATGAACCCCGCGGACAGATAGCCGAAGTACGCGAAGACGGCACCGTCGAACTGATTGATGTGTCTCACCAGAAGGCCTGATAAACCATACTAAATAGCCCCGCAAAAGCGGGGCTATTTTTTTACAAGTGTCCTGACGCTGTCGTCAGTAAAGCAACTCTTCATCTTCAATCAGAGTCATCAGTGAGGTATTCCCCCCCGAAGCGGTGGTGTCGATACTAATGGTTTTCTCGCACAACACACGCTGGATCAGGTTATCGTTATATTCTGCGGTGATCACCGGCAGAATCGCCCCTTCCCGCCGGGCCAGCAAATTGGCAATATAGGCGCTACGTTCACTGTTACTGTCAATGACCACTCCAGCCAGTTTAGGCTCTTCGAGCAGTGCCTGTAAGTGGCGCAAATGCACTACCTGAAACACCCCGTGTGGTGCACCGGTGGCCATAAACTTGTCACGAAACGCCAGCGCTTCCTCGTAGAACACATCAGACACCACCGAAATCACCGTATTCCCTGTGGCCAGTGCGGTAACGATAGACAACGTCCAATATTCAAAGGTTACGTCTTTGTCGGCAAAACACACCAGCACCCCACGTGGCTCCAGATACAGCACGTTGGATTCACCGGTTGGCCCCGGCAGTACCTTTGGCTTTTTCAGACGCTTTTCAATGGCGAACAGCTGCGAGCGTGCCACCGCCAGCGTGCTGTTTAAGTCATCGGCCAGCTCTTCGACAATATCGACTTTGGCGATTTTCGCCAGTAGCTGGCGCACCGAAGATGTTCGCGTGTTTAAATCCATTAACCGCCATTGCTGTTCGGCCGCCACGGCATTTTCCATCACCTCCCGGGCTTCCTGACGGTCACTGTCATTACTCTCCAGAGCCTCGTCCACCTCATTCCCCGTGGCCTCTTTAGGTGGCTTGGGCGTGGCTTTTTCCAGCATCAGGCGGGGCAGATAGTTAGGCCCGCCGGCTTTAGGGCCAGTACCGGATAAATTGCGTCCGCCAAAGGGCTGCACACCCACCACGGCACCAATCATATTGCGGTTGATGTACACATTACCGACCCGCGCCAGTCTGGCCAGTTCAATGGCCCGTTCATCAATACGTGAGTGAATGCCCATGGTTAAGCCATACCCGGTGGAATTGATTTTATCCATCACCCCGTTAAGCTCTGACGCTTTATAACGCACAATATGCACACAAGGGCCGAACACCTCTTTTTGCAACACGTCGATGTCTTTAATCTCATACAGACGTGGGGCAAAGTAGGTTCCCTTTGCGCAACTGTCCGGAATGCTGCTCTCAAATAACAGCTCTGCTTTGCCTTGCATGGCATCAACGTGAGCAGTCAAGTTTGCCAGTGCCTTGTTATCAATCACCGGGCCAACATCCGTTGACAGGTATGCTGGGTCACCCAATGATAATTCCGCCAGTGCGCCTTTGAGCATAGTAATCACCTGATCGGCGATATCTTCCTGCAGGTATAACACCCTGAGTGCAGAACAGCGCTGACCTGCGCTCTGAAAACCCGATGCGATAACATCGTCCACCACCTGCTCCGGCAGCGCTGTGGAATCCACAATCATGCAATTCTGACCGCCTGTTTCGGCGATCAGTGGCACCTGTTCGCCATGCCGTGCTGCCAGACTGCGGGCAATCAAAGAGCCGGTCTGAGTAGAGCCGGTAAACATCACTGCCTTGATACGCTCATCCGGCAGTAAGGTACTGCCAACTAAAGGACCTTCAGCAATCACGCTTACCACCACACCCGGAGGTAAGCCAACGGATTCCATCAGAGTAATCGTACGTTTGGCGATCAGGCTAGTTTGCTCAGCAGGTTTGGCTACTACCGTATTCCCGGTCACCAATGCGGCGACAACCTGGCCGAGAAAGATGGCCAGAGGGAAGTTCCATGGGCTGATACACAGCACCACTCCACGGGGAGAAAGACGTTCATCCTCGGCCAGCAGCTCTCCACGGGCAGCATAATAACGGCAGAAATCCACCGCTTCACGCACTTCGTCAACGCTGTCCTTGAGGGTTTTGCCGGCTTCTTTGATACAAATGGCGATCAGTTCATCACTGTGTCTTTCCAGAATATCGGCAATCCGGCGCAGCATATCGGCACGTTCCGACATGGGCTTTTGCGACCAGCTCTGGAAATGGCTGTGCGCCGTTTCCAGCTTTTCCAGCATGGTCTCTTTGGTATCATACTGATGATAACCAATAATCTCGTCGCGATTGGCCGGGTTGCGCACTGCGTGGTGGCCATCGGGAATGTCGGCTTCGCTAAAGCTGTTTTCGGTTACCCAGCGATCCAGCGTAATTTTCAGCGGGCTCAGGGCATTGATATCGGTAACATCCAGCCCTTTGGAGTTATCCCGCTCATCGCCAAACAGGGCGATGGGCTTTTGAATCTGTTCATTGTATTTGCGCTTCAGTCGCTGAGTTTTCTCCACCGGATCTTCAAGCAAAGATTCCACTGGCTTACTGTCATCCACAATGGCATTGACAAAGGACGAGTTGGCACCGTTTTCGAGCAAACGGCGCACCAGATAGGCCAGCAACTCTTCATGCTGGCCCACCGGCGCATAGACACGACACTGGATATGATCGGTTCTGACGATCTGATCATAAAGGGAGTCGCCCATGCCATGCAGGCACTGGAATTCAAACCCTTCTTTATCGTCACCGGCCAGCTCAATGATCACCGACGCGGTATACGCATTGTGCGTGGCGAACTGCGGATAAATGGTGTCGCGGTAATCCAGCAGGCGGTTGGCGCAGGCATGGTATGACACATCTGTAGATGACTTTCGGGTGAATACCGGAAAGTGCTCCAGCCCGTCTTTCTGGGCGTTTTTAATTTCTGTATCCCAGTAGGCCCCTTTAACCAGACGTACCATCATTTTGCGCCCGGCACGCTGAGTCAGATCGCGCAGCCAGTCAATCACGTACATGGCCCGCTTCTGATAGGACTGCACAGCCATACCAAAGCCGGTCCAGTTTTCCAGCTCCGGATCGGTAAATACCGCCTCAATGATATCCAGGGAGATATCCAGACGTTCAGATTCCTCGGCATCAACGGTAAGCCCGATGTCATACTTTTTCGCTAATAAACACAAAGCCTTGAGCCGTGGCGGGATCTCTGCCATGACCCGCTCTCTGTGGGTAAATTCATAACGCGGGTGAATGGCCGAGAGCTTGACCGAAATGCCGGGGCTGCGCCGCGGCCCTCTGCCACCGGCTGCAACGCCAATCACTTCGATGGCGTGGGCGTAGGCATCATAATAACGCTTGGCATCACGCATGGTGCGGGCCCCTTCGCCAAGCATGTCATAGGAATACACATAACCGATTTTTTCTTTGTTCTGGGCCCTTTCCACCGCATCTTCTATGGTCTCCCCCATTACAAACTGCCTGCCCATCACCTTCATGGCAATATTCATCGACTTACGAATGACCGGCTCACCAACCTTGCCGAGGGTGCGTTTTAGCAAACCAAATTGCTCGGCGCGGCGTTGATCGGCATAGCTGACCATGCTGCCGGTCAGCAGCAGGCCCCAGGAAGATGCGTTAACAAACAGCGAATCACTGCTGCCCAGGTGGCTACTCCAGCGCCCTTTTGACAGTTTGTCACGGATCAATTCATCCTGCGTTTTCTTGTCGGGTACCCGCAATAAGGCTTCGGCCAGACACATCAGTACCACGCCTTCATCACTGGACAAGGAATACTCTTCCAGCAGGGCGTCAATACCGCTGCTCCCACGCTGTTCACTGCGAATCTGTAACACCATTTTGCGGGCCCGCTCCCAGGCGCGACTGCGGGCACTCATATTAACTTCAGCATCGGGTAATATATGGTCAACAGCCAGGTTTTCATCGATGCGATAAAAATCCCTGATCATTTGTCTGATTGGGCATTCGGTAACGAGATTGTTATCGTATAACATGGCTGACCCTTCTTCTTACTGATGGTTAAATTATAAACATTACAGCTGATTTTTTGCGGAGCATATACCCGAAAATAGCTCTTGTCTACGTTTGCAGGAGCAAAGTGAATTTTATTACTCCCAACTCCTTTCAAAGCCTTTAAAAATGCGATTTAACTGCTTTAAAAAAAACATTAAGAATAGGCTTAATATCCTTTTTAAAGGCGTTTAAGTAGAAAATTTTCATGCAAATAGTGGCATAGTTCGCTTTTGAGGTGTTTTTTCTGCCAAACAGACAGGATAGCACTCAGAAAAGAAGCTGCACGTAGTACGGTGGTGAATGATTGAGCAGATAAGCGCAGCCTGAAGATAGCCCTGGTACGCGAAGACGGATCGAATTCATTGATGTATCACATCAAAAAGCCTGACCAGGACCCAAGAAGCAATCCTGCAAGAGCGAATCTGTCGATCCTTGCCCCAAAAGAAGCCACCTGGCTACGTTTCGACAACACTCAAACAACGCAGCGGCAGACAAAATTTGTTAGGCTTAGCGGTTTAACGAGGAGAACCATGCCAGTAATCAGCCCATCCGATGACTTGTCTTCGCAACAACGTATCCGCCACATCATCCAGACCATTCGCAGTGAAGAACAGTCTTGGCGTCAGCGCTATCCCATACTGCGCTACCAGAGTGTTATCGGGCTGGCTATCCTGCTAGGGGCGCTGGCGGGTATGCTGGGTGCCGCTGTCCTTTATTACCTGGAGTGGATCCCTGCCTGGGCTTGCATCATTGTGGCGGCGCTCTGTGCGTCCCTGTCCCATGAAATCGAACATGATCTGATCCATCGTCAGTATTTTCGTCATCAGCCCATTATCTATCATGGCATGATGCTGCTGACCTGGTTGATGCGCCCGAACACCGTTAACCCCTGGTACAGACGCAATATGCATCTTTTACATCACAAAGTTTCCGGTACCCCAAAGGATTTGGAAGAACGCCTGGTAGGCAATGGCATCACCTGGGGCCTGAGTCGCTTTATCGTCATGTTTGATGGCCTGCTGGGGCTGTGTCTGCGCCACGGGATTCTGCGCCGGGAAACAGACAACTTTTCAATGCTAAAACTGCTGGCGGCAACCTTTCCCCTGGCCAGCCTGTATTTTTTAACCTGGTATACGTTTTTGCTGTTCCACACCTATGACGCCCTCTTTGCGGGAGTTGGCGGGATTAGCGCAACAGTGTATCCGGAAACCATACTCTGGCTGTTGGAAGGCATTAATTTCGCGGTGGTAGTACTGATCGCACCTAACGTGATCCGTTCCGCCTGTTTAAACCTGATCACCTCCCACATGCATTATTATGGCAATGTGCAAAACCTGCTTCAGCAGACCCAGATTCTGGATCACTGGTATTTACTGCCCCTACAACTCTTTTGTTTTAACTTTGGCCGTACCCATTCAATACACCATTTTGTGGTCAGTCAGCCTTTCTATTTGCGCCAGTTAGTGGCCGGCAGAGTGTTAAAAGTAATGCGCAAACAGGGCATCAGACGCAATGATCTATCCACCTTACGCACAGGCAATGGCTGGCATAACGCCCCGGCGGTAAAAACAGCAATGCGCTGACCCAAGGGCTTGTCCCTGGCCACCAATCTAAAACCACCAGCCGGTTCGAAAACTGACGCCCAGCACCACAAACAACACAGAGATAAGGGTAACGGGGATAATATGCCAGGCCAGCTGGCGCAGATTTTTACTGCTGAGCGTTGGGATCACCCTGATTCTGGCATCAGCCGCCAGCAGCAGAGTAATCAGCAACAACAGTAATTTAAACCAGATAAGTCTGACCACAGGGTTATCCATTTGTAACCACAACGCAAAATCCGGAACCAGCCTGTACGCTAACCATACTCCGCTTAATACCTGAATAATCAGTGCCGGGATGCCAATTTTTTCATAGGCCTGCTCGAAATCCTGAATGCGGCTGACAGAGTTTTCCCGCAGCGCTTTGGGTAATATGGCCAGGGCCAGCACCAGATGTCCGCCGGTCCACACCGTTGCACCAAGAATGTGTAGCAGCAATACGATACCGTGCATAATGCCTATGTCCTTAACCCGGTTTACCGTCGATACGAGGGCGTGTAAGGATCGGCAAATAGATGAGCACAAAGAGTATAAAGGCGAAACACCACAGCAGTGTGCTGAGCAACAGCATGGACTGGATCTGACTGTGCCAGAGCCAGCTTCCCAGGGTTCTCACCAAACCAGCTAGTAGTACAGTCACAAACATAATGCTCATAAGCCAGTGAGCATGCAGTTTTCTGCCAGTATGTCCCAGTGACACTCTGGCCATCATGGCCACAATAATACTGCCGATAGCCCCGGTCGTTAGCAGGTGAATGGCGGTGCTTAAAGGCATCATATCACCGAGATAGTGGCCACTTAGGGCCAATAATCCGAGCGGCACAAACAAATAAGCCAGATGCAGTGACCATAACAGGGGCACTGAAAACGTAACCCACACCCGCCAGCGTATCCAACGAAAAAAATGCAAAACACCGGCAACCATGGCAATGATCCCCACAGCTTCATCGGGTAGCCAGCCACCAAACAGCCAGTGAAAAACCAATAACCATATGGATGCCAGAGCTGACTTGTCCAGCCACGGCAAAGACGACACCTTTTGTGTACCTGTGCCATTGGCGGTAAACATCGGAGTGACACGGCCCCCGATAACGCAGATTAGCGCCGTAATCAGCATCAGCATTAAATAGCTGCCATGGTGAAAGCCTTCAGCGTACACGCCCAGAACGGTCAGGTGAGTCATAAAATTCGCCGCAGCCATAATCAGCAATACCGGCACAAAAAACAGATTACGTTGCTGCCTGACCTTGATCAGCGGCCAGGCCATAAACCCTGCAGCCAGAGGTAAGAACAGCATGTCTAAGATCGCCACAACCGATTCCGGCCAGGGCGGGTTAACAAGCATTACGACACGCCCGGTAAGCCAGGTCGAAAACAGCAAGATCAGAGGCCAGCCGTTTATCCCGGGGACGCCCGTCCAGTTCTGAACAGCAGTAAGTAAAAAACCCACAATGACAGCGGCAGTAAAGCCAAACAACATTTCATGCCCATGCCAGAAATAACTCCCGCCATAGGGCGCAAGCCCCCAAAACCCGCTTAACATTCCGCCCCACCACCCAATGGCCAAAACAGAAAACAACGCAGCAAACAGGAAAAACGGACGGAAACCCAAACGCCAAAGGGGATGTGGCATATTATGTGTAGACATTTAGTATAAACTCCAAAGCATACTAACAAGGTACGGGGGCATTTCGCCTGGCATAGAACCACCAGGTCACCGCCACACAGCTTATGTAAAACACGATAAAACTATACAGCGCCAAGTGAGCGGAACCGGTAAGGATTATTGCCGTGCCATAAGACTTAGGAATAAAGAATCCGCCATAGGCGGCAATAGCAGAAATAAACCCCAACACGGCGGCTGACTCTCGGTTTCCCTCAATCTCTGCCTGTTTTTCCTGGCCTTGGCCCAGCGCCCTCGTGCGGAGTAACAAAAACATCGAGGGTACCATTCTGAAGGTCGCTCCATTGCCAATGCCACTGGCAATAAAAAGGAGTAAAAACATAGCAAAAAATCCATAGAAATTACCTGCCTGCCCCGGCTCTGGCAGAAAGTGAATCACACCAATTACACCGGCCGCCATCAGCATAAAATTCCACAAGGTGACCCGTGCTCCCCCCAGACGATCTGCCAGTACTCCACCGAAAGGCCTGGCCAGGGCGCCGGCCAGGGGGCCGATAAAGGCATACTTGACCGGATCAATATCCTCAAACAGCATGCCACTTAAGAGCGGAAAGCCCGCTGCAAAACCAATAAAGCTGCCAAAGGTGCCCAGGTACAGCCAGCACATCCACCAAGTATGGGAACGCCTGAAGATCACCGCCTGTTGTCGAAAGGATGATCTTGCGTCAGCAATATCATGCATACCAAACCAGGCTGCCAGCGACGCGAGGATAATCAGAGGCACCCAGATAAAGGCCGCGTTTTGTAACCAAATTGGCTGATGCTGACCTTCGTTCAGTGTCAGCATCAGAGGCTCACCGCCCGATGCGCCAAACACACTGGCAGAAATAACCAGCGGCCCCACCAGTTGCAAACCGGACACCCCCAGGTTGCCCAGGCCCGCATTTAACCCCAGCGCCGCACCTTTTTCGCCCTTAGGATAGAAGAAACTGATATTGGCCATGCTGGAGGAAAAATTACCGCCACCCAGGCCACATAACAGCGCAAGAATTAACATGATCAGATAAGGCGTGTCAGTATCCTGCAGGGCAAAACCCATCCAGATACAGGGTAGCAGCAAGGAGGCTGTCGATAACGCTGTCCAGCGGCGTCCACCAAAAATCGGTATCATAAAACCATAAAAGAGCCGCAATGTGGCACCTGAAAGTGCGGGCAGCGCGGCCAGCCAAAATAGCTGGTTTGCAGTATAACTAAAACCCAGAGCAGGCATTTTCACAACAATGATGCTCCAGATAGACCACACCGCAAACGCCAGAAACAAATTGGGAATAGAGATCCACAAATTACGGTTGGCGATAGCTTTTCCCTTTCGCTCCCAAAACTCTTTATCCTCGGGATCCCACTCATGCAATACCATGGAATCAGGCGTCGACATTTCCGGTAAATCTCTTACTGTCCACCCTCGTCCCATTTCATGGCGCTGGGCTTTGAGAATGGCAAAGTGCATCCATATTAAGGCCGCACTGGCGACAATAAACAACAACATAAAGCAGCTTTGCCAGATGCCAATCACATCATTAAGCATGCCAAAGGTCAGCGGTAATAAAAATCCGCCGAGTCCTCCCACCATACCGACCACACCACCGACGACCCCCACATGTCTGGGGTAGTAAACCGGAATATGTTTAAACACCGCAGCTTTGCCCAGAGACATAAAAAAGCCCAGAACAAAGGTCAGCATCACAAACATAACCAACGAGGTTTCCAGAGAAAACTCAATAGTGTCATCGATACCTCTGACATGATATTCCGTCGGAGGATAGCTGAGAATGAAGGTACTGATCACCGAGGCAATGAGCGTCCAGTACATGACGGTTCTGGCCCCATACTTATCTGACAGCCATCCACCCAGAATCCGGAATAAGGAGGCGGGTATGGTATACAGCGCCGCAAGAATCCCGGCAGTTGCCACACCCAGACCATACACCTCCATCAGGTAATGAGGCAGCCATAATGCCAGCGCCACAAAGGCGCCAAACACAAAAAAGTAATAAAGGGAAAATCGCCATACACGGATATCGGCCAGCGGCGAAAGCTGTTGTGCCAGCGTTGGCGCGTCGGCCTGACGCTGGCCTTGAGCAGGGTCGGGTCTGGCGAACATAATAAACCCTATACCCATTAGCCCTATTACCAGCGCATAGACCTGAGCCGTCCCCTGCCAACCGAGTGCCAGCATCAGGAAAGGGGCACCAAAATTCGTCAGGGCGGCACCCACATTACCGGCACCAAATATACCCAGAGCGGTCCCCTGCTTGTCTTTCTCATACCAGGCAGAGATATAGGCAACACCGACGATAAAGCCACCACCGGCTAACCCCACACCCAGGGCAGCGATAAGCAGTAAGGTATAACTGGTGGCAATACTGACCAGAAATACCGCCACCGCCGTCAGTAACATCAATAATCCGAAGACCCAGCGACCGCCAAACCTGTCAGTCAATACGCCGAGGAAAAGACGGCTGATGGATCCCGTCAGGATCGGAGTTGCCATCAGCAACCCCAGCTCAGTATCTGATAAGCCCAGTTCCTGCTTGAGTTGGATCCCCAGAATGGAAAATATTGTCCAAACCGCAAAGCAAAGGGTAAAGGCAAAGGTACTTAAACTCAGCGCACGCCGCTGATCGGCCGGGGCCACTGTTCCTGCTTCGATCATGCTGTTAACTCAGGCTGTAAAAGTCATACCAGGTCTGCAAAGCATACGCTTAGCATCCCCCGGCCTCTATACAGAAAAAGAGGCAAGGCCTGGCTCAACGGTACCCACTAAGGAGTAACACCAATCATCTGAACAATAACCCTGAGAGGTTGATGGCAATCAGGTCGCCAGACTCATTCCGGCTATATTGTGCCAATATCCGTTACAATCTCGCTCAACCCTCTGCGGATTTTCTCCCCGCTCATTAGCTCGAAAACGCTCCAACCAATTTAATGTATCCACGGATAAAGGACTCAGGCGCGCCACATCCACCAGACCTTGCATACCAGGTAAATCATTGACGAGGTTGTAGCATTGTCCGGACTGGGTCTGAATACCGTTTAACACAAACAGCTCCTGTCCTTCCTGAGAGCGGGTCTGACGCCCATTAGGGTAGCGAATACAGCACAGGTCACATTGATCCTTAGGCCGGTTTTCGGAACGGGCAGTAAAACATCGTGCCGAATACGCCAGAGGGAGATAACCATAACTCAATACCTCCACTTCAAACTGATTTCTGATCCCCAACTCCTCGCAACCGCATAATATCTTTTGTAACCAATCCCGGGAAAGCTCAACCGGCATGACCCAGCGCTGCATCCCCAGCTTTAATAGTCGTTGCAGGCTATGCTGGCTATAGCAGTTAATCGCAGCTCCCGCTACAAAAGGCTTGTTGTTTTCATGAAGAAACTGAATAGCGCCGACATCATTGGCCTCGATCAGAATATCCCCGTTATCACAATAGGTTTTCAGGGTTTTGACTTCCGATGGCGCTTCCAGCAGCGCCATGGTAGAAAGCACAATCTGCTTCCCTTTCCCTGCCAGTTCACACGCCAGGGAAAGCCAGTCTTTGGTTTTCAGCTCACGGCGCTTTGAGCACACGGTTTCCCCAAGATAAAGGATCTCAGCGCTGCTTTGCATTGCCTGCTGATAAAACTCTTCGACCTGATGTTTCGGCCAGAAATACAAAATAGGGCCCAATGAATACTGCATGATATGTTCCTACTGCCATTTTCTGTGATACGCACCCAAGGAAGTCTGGCGACCTTCGGATACCGCTTCGAGACCTTGATTCCAGGCCGGTTGAGATGAGAAGTTGCTACTGTCCCGTGCACAGGCATCAATGGCCTGACGCCAGATGCGGGTCACCTGCTCAACATAGGCCGGGCTGCGCTGACGCCCTTCGATCTTCACTGCGCTGATACCGCATTGCATCAGCTCGGGCAGTAATTCCAGCGTGTTCAGACTGGTGGGTTCTTCAAGGGCATGATAAACGGTACCCTCAACGTCAAAACGCCCCTTGCACAAAGTCGGATAGCCGGCGTTTTCATGCGGCTGATAACGGTCGATCAACACATCATTTAATCGGGACTCCAGCCCCTGAGCCGTTTCCTGGCAACGCACGAAAGAGGCTGGAGAACAGGCACCAGCGGTATTGGGTGACTCCCCGGTCATGTAAGAAGACAAGTAACAGCGTCCCTCAGCCATAATACAAAGACTGCCATAAGCAAAGACTTCCAGCTCCACCGAGGTTTGCCGTGCCAATTGCTTGACCTGGTGAATCGACAACACCCGAGGTAAGACAACCCGACTGACATTAAAATGCTGCTGGTAAAATTGAATTGCCGCCGTATTAGTTGCAGAAGCCTGCACCGAAAGGTGTACATCCAGTTCAGGATATTTATTGCTGGCATAATCGAGTACTGCCAGGTCAGCCAGAATAAGGGTGTCTGCACCATTATCGACGGCGGTATCCACGGCATATTGCCAACGCCGCCAGCCGTCCGGGTGTGCAAAAGTATTGATGGCAATGTGCAGCTTTTTACCATGCTGATGCAGATAATCTGCAGCTTTTAAAAGCTTGTCACCGGCAAAATTAAGACCGGCAAAATGCCGGGCATTGGTATCATCTTTAAGGCCGATGTATACCGCATCGGCCCCTTCCGCTACGGCCTTTTTTAACGCTGGCATACTGCCAGCGGGGCACAATAGTTCCATTGGAACACTCCTGATAATGGTTGAGCTATTTACTCAGGTATTGTGACAAAGCCAATCCACACAAATATTGATTTAGATTAAAAAAATACGGGCTAAAGCTGACTAAACTATCGGAAAATATGATGTGAGGTAATCTATGCGCAACGTTCCTGTACAACCGATATCCCTTCTCAGGTCGGCTGTAAGACTGTTAAGTCGTATACCGGCAGGTGTACAACAACCCTGTGCCAGTAACCTGCTGAACCTTGCACTGCACCAGCAACTGGACGACGGTGAACTGGACTTTCTTACCGGCAAAGTTTTCAGGATCACACTCACCGATATCCCCAAAAGTTGGTTTATTACGCTTAAAAATAAACGTTTGGTCGTGCTACTGACAGGTAAAGAGGATGCCTGCATCAGCGGCAAACTAGAAAGTTTTCTGGCGTTGGCCAGTCAGCAGATAGATCCGGACACCCTCTTCTTTCAACGTAAGCTGAGCATCAGCGGTGATACTGAGTTAGGGCTATATGTAAAAAACCTGCTGGATAGTCTTGAGCTTGACGCATTGCCAACGCTATTTGCCCGACCATTACAATACTATGGCAAGCATTTCACGCCGAGGGAGGCTTAACATGCATAAATTTATTACTGACTTTTTTAATACTAATCATCAGGCACTGGAATTGTTGTTTATTGCCTACAGACGCAATAAAACACTGGATTCGGTCTATGCAAGACAGTTATTCGATAAGTTTAAATCGGGTATGCAGGAGCATATAGGTTGGGAAGAAAACTTGCTGTTGCCAGCACTCGAAGCCGCTAACAGAAAAAGTTTTCCTACGGACAAGGCCCGTGTCGAACACCAACAGGTGATGCAACAGATAAACTGGATTGAGGGGTTACTGGACAAAGGGGTAGATACGGCGCAAGATGACTTATCTCTCGAGTATATGCTCAATGACCATTTCGAAAATGATGAATTCAATCTGTATCCGGTGTGCGACAAGGTGTTGTCTGATGATGATACCGCACGCATCCTGATGGCAATCTACTGATCATGCCTACCGAGCTGCTGTTGTGGTCTCACCATTGTGTCATTTACAACCATACCCGTGTTAACGAGCAGCATGCGCATCTATTTGAATCAGTCAATAAGCTGTACCTGCGGATTAAAGACAATGCAAAACAGGACACAGTTTTAGCCAATGCCGAGGCGTTATATCAGGATACAGTGACTCACTTTCGTGAAGAGGAAGCCTTATTTTCTGAATGCACTGGTGATCAGTTTACTCTTCACCGACTGCAACATAAGCATTATCTGGAAGCACTCCGCGGCTTTTGTGATCGCCTGCACAGCGATATCAACCTGTCAGTTGAGTCTCTGACCGATCAACTAAGACATTTGGCTGATTGGTATCAGGCCCACATTCTTACTTCAGATAAACAGTTGGAAGACATCTCTTCTACTCCACATTAACACCTGTGCAGTCGCCGCGTTATACTGGTCACAGTTTTCATCACATCAGTTGCACATGAGCCGAGTCAAAATTCACCCCGATATGCTTCAACTGGGCATGTATGTCCGGCTTCCCTCTGGCTGGATGAAGCACCCCTTCATGAGAAACAGCTTTCTACTCACTAAAACCGAGCAAATCCGAATTATCCGTTCACTTAAACTGCCTTTTGTCATTATCGACGGCAGCAAAAGCCAGGTACAACCTACTCCTGAGTTTACAGCCGCCCCTGCTGAAGAAGAACCAGCTCAGCCGGTGGATGCCCTGCGAGAAGAAATGGAAGACGAGAAGAAGCAGCGTATTGAGGAGCTAAAAAAGTTTCGCAGAAGCCTGCAAAAAACCGAAAAGGCTTACGGCCAAAGTTTGTCTCAGGTACGCAGCCTGATGAACAAACTCAGCAGCAGGCCACTGCAAGCGATAGAAGAATCGAACGCACTGGTAGGCAATCTGGTGGAAACCATTCTCAGTGAGAACGGCGCGATACTGCATTTAATGAATACGGATAATCAGCAGGAGGATCTTTACTATCATTCGCTGAACGTATGCGTACTGGCACTGATGCTGGCCAAACAATGCGGTATCAGCAAAGCCGAATGCATGATACTTGGTCAGGCAGCGTTATTTCATGATATCGGTAAACAAAAAATTCCCTCTCAGATATTGCGCAAGCCAACAGCCCTGACAAAACCCGAAGCCAACATGCTGAAGATGCACAGCCAATACACGGTGCAATTATTAGAGCACGCGCCGCAACTGGAAAAAGCCATACTCACACTGGCTTTGCAGCATCACGAGTATATGGATGGCTCGGGTTATCCAAAAGGTCTCAAGCAACAGGATCTTCATCCGCTGGCGCCACTGCTTATTCTGGTGAATAGCTACGACTCACTATGCCACCCTAGGGAGCCCGAAAACGCCCGAATTCCATACAGCGCGCTGTCCTATATGTTCAAATCCATGCGCAGTAAACTACCGGAAAAAGAACTCAAGCTGTTCGTCAAGCTACTGGGGATTTATCCTCCGGGTACCGTCGTTCAATTAAGTGATAAAAGTATTGGGCTGGTGATGTCAGTCAACACCAATGATCTGCTTCACCCGAGTATCATTGTATACGATGAAAACATCCCCAGGACTGAAGCGCCTTTATTGGACCTGAAGGATAATAATCTCAAGATAGTAAAGGCCATCAAACCCAGTCAATTGCCGCAACCTGTCTATGAGTACTTAAATCCGCGTTTACGTGTCAGTTACTATGTAGATAAAGCACCAATGTGAGTGCTGCAATGGGGCGCGTCCTGATTTCAGTAACACGGTGACCCCTCCCCATAAAAAGACAACAACATCATCACTGGGAATAGGGAGTATCAATGGAATATTATCTGCCAATCAAACACATGCATATGCTGTTTGCGTACCTCAGCGCACTCTTATTTGTAGCCAGAGTGCTTATGGATCAAGTTGGCTACCAAGCCTGGCGAAAAAGCGTTTTGAGCTATATTCCTCATATCAACGATAGTCTGTTGCTGACCTTTGCGTTTTTACTTGTTGCCCTTGGTCCCTGGAACCCCTTTGCTCATGCCTGGCTTGGGATCAAGCTCCTGCTACTTATAGGCTATATTGTGGCCGGACTCATTGCCCTCAGAATCTCAGGCCAGGTGCCCGTGAAGCGTATCGCTGCCTTGCTGGCATTGGCTCAACTAGTGGGTATTTTTTATCTGGCCACTGCAAAGCCAGATATTTTTTAAGACTGAACACATCGATTGCTCGGTTAACCACATCCTATTCTTCTTCAAATAGATGCTGGTATCGAGCCGGTGGTACCAACCAAACCCGGCCCAGGTGTATTAAACCATAGGGCCGGGATTAATATTTCAGGCTGACACTGCAGGGACATATTCACCAGAAACGTTTGCCCGTTCCTTGTGGTAATAACGCAAGTCATGCTCCAGTCGTCGGCCTTCACTGAACGCTGATACCCGCTTTAAATAACCGATGACCCGGGTGCCATAATCAATATCCTCAGAACCACATTCACTGCAACGCTTAAGGCTGCGCTTGTCGATATGCTCACAGTGATTACAGATGGTAATGCGCACATTCACACAAAAGTAATTGCATCCGGTACGGGCAGCAATGTTATACAAATTCAAAAAGTTCTGTTCAGTTAGCTTTTCTTCAAGATTCAGATGCAATGCTGAACCGCCATCCAGATAGCGGGTCATCTGTTCACCATGCAGCACAAACTTATCCAGATGGTTGATCTGCTCATCTTCGACCACATAGAAATAACTGTTGTAGCAATCTCTTGGCACCTGATAGCCGTCTTTTCTGTCCCAGTTGGCATTTTTAATGCCAAGATTCTCAGCCGGTACAAACTCGGTATTAAACATATAGCCCCAGGTTTTACGGGCTACCCGGTTAGCGTCATAGATCACCTTTAATTTTTCATCGATAAAGCGCTGGTAGTCCTGATTCAGTCCCGGTCTGATCCCCAGATATTCCGCCGCTTCCACCATACCGTTTACCCCTATGGTCAGAAACTGCTTATCCAGGCTGATAAAGCCGGCATCGTATACCGGCAACATGCCATTGGCCTGATGCTCCTCCATCAGTTTGCGGTAGGCCACCTGATATTTCTGGATCTTGTCCACCTCAGTGGCCAGATCGCGACCATCCTGCACCAGGCGATTCATATTGATGGTAATCACATTTATCGACCCGGTTGCCACACCCCCTGCCCCTAAACTGTAAGAAAAGGTGTTGTCACTGATTTCATTACGCAAACGGCAACAGGAGGCTAACGAATCGGCACTTTGCGACTGATACACAAAAAATGAGCCGCCCTCACTCATATTGTGGGCACAGGTACGGGCAAAGGCTTTATCTTTTACTGCCCCGTCTTTGGTCAGCATCGCTGCGGTGACAACTGGAAAAGTCAGGATGGTTTTATTTCGCTCACGGTTGAACCAGTCGAGGAAAAAGCCCTGCAACGCGTTGACAGATGTCCACTCGGGCTTACTCATATCGGGGAAGACAAACTGGCCAAACATAGCGTCAAAATAGTAACTGTCATACACCGAGATATTCCAGAACACACTCTGATAGCCACGAGCAGCGGCGGGTTGATTTAACGCATAGACCACATGTTGAAGATGGTTTTCTATCGCCTTGGTATGAGTGTGCAAGTAATCTTCGCCGTAATCCTTGCGCGCAAAATAATCAAAGTAAGTGAGAAACTCTACCGTAGCGACTGCCCCGGCAAACTGCGCACTGATGGCAAACACCAGGTTCACAAAACTACCGCAGAAGGACTCCAGGTGCTGAGGCGCTTTTGACTCACCACCAAGCTCTGTCAGCCCTTTGAGCAAAAAGGGGTACATGGTAATGGACGTACAATAGGGCTTAAGGCTGGTTTCGTCATGTACATAGATCTCATGATCTTCTATCTGGCGCACATACTCATCGGCCAGCTGTGTATCAAACAGCTCAGCAATCTTGTTCTTTACCTGAGCGCGGTTAACCTGAATAAAGAAGTCCTTCATCAGTTCGGCTTCGAGCGTGGCGATATTTTTATGGGTGACATTGGCATTAGCATCGAGCTTCGAACCATCAGCCGCGTTGGCGGCCTGTTGATAATCACGGATAAAGTCCAGTTTGTTTTGCAGTTGCTGAGGATTAAGCGGCAACATGGTTATTCTCCTGAAAACGAAAGTTGAGTAAATTGCCACTGCCAAGCTCAAGAAACTTCTGGTTGGTGGTGGCACTATCGAGGCCGCCGAGTTCGGTGTGCCAGCGGCCGGTTTTAAGATAATCAAGCTGGCTTTGCAGACGCGCAGGCACGCTGTTCATACCCGTATACAAACAGGTTTTAAGGCCTGCCTGACGGGCAATGCGCAGTTTGTTAAGCAGCACATCGGGATGCCATTCACCACCGAAAAACAGCACACAGGTGATCAAGTGCTGATATCGCTCAAGCCAGACTTCAAAAGTGGCATCAGTAAGGGCGTCCCCCTTGTCAGGATCCCAGGTGTCACGACTATGACAACCAGCACAGGCCAGAGGACAGCCGGTTATGGTAAAGGCCAGGGAAACTTCATCGGGCACTTCCTGAAAACAGATTTGCGGGGGAAAGCTGTTGAAAGGTCTTTCTGTAGCTAACAACATATCTTGTGCCTATTTACTTTTATTAACACCATATATTGTGTTTAAGCCTAGACAGACAGAGATTATTTAAATTGATCTGGATCAAAAGTACGCAACTCTTGTGGGCTGTGAAGCAGAAGAACCGTCACAAGCCCAGCACAGTGGGGCTTTTAGGGAACTACCCACAAAGGGGTATGGGTCATGCCCGTTAATTGCCAAAGAATGAAAAGAAGAGTGAGATAAACTGCCCCTTGCCATTTGAGGAGAACATTATGCAAATCACGTCTTATCAGGATCTTATTCTTGCCTGCTATCAACAGCACGAGCCTCAACGTTTGTTGTTTGTGTTCGCCTGTGCTGAATTACCCACAGGCCATACCGAAAAACAGCAGCAGGAATTTGAACAGGGTGGTGGCGGCGCATTAAATCCCGTTCTTTGTGTAGACAAACTGCCTTCCGAAGCCGAAGATTTTGACGCTTTAGTGGAAGAGTCGAAGCAGACCGGTATTGACTGGGATATCGTGTTTATCTCAGCCATGGACGGCCGTGGTGGATTTGCGCCTAATTCTGATGAAGCCTCCCAGCCCCTGCGCATGATGATGAGCAAGATTCAGTCTGGCATGATCAGTGATTTCCTGACCTTTGACCGCGAAGGCGACCTCGTAGAGCTGGTGCCGGGTTAAGCACCGATAAGTGTTTAACCGCAGAGCCACTGAGAAAGCTGAGGGGACATTCCCGCTTGTTTTGTTCGGGAATCCAATGCCCTGTTCTAACCGGAACATAAAGTCGTTAGGCGTAGCAGAAGTATTTCTAATAACTGAAAGCTGACAACTGAAGACTTTTACAACTAATTCAACGGCTCGATACAATCCAGCGGGCAGACGGCGATGCAGGCGGGAGTATCGTAATAACCTTCACATTCAGTACAAAGATTGGGATCAATCTCGTAAATACTCTTCCCCATCTTAATCGCTTCGTTGGGGCACTCGGGCTCACACAGGTCACAATTGATACAGTCTTCAGTAATCAACAAACTCATCAGGTCACTCCTTATCACAGCGAATTAACAGGCCATAGTCGGTAGAGATCTCGGGTGGTAAGGGCAAAAAGCGACGGTGGCCTGAGCCCGGCGCCACAGACTGTGGCTTGTGATGTGGGTCAAACAGCTGCTCTAACACAAAACGATGATTCCCTGTCGGTGTCATCAGCATCATGTTATCGCCCACGGCAAAGTGGTTTTTAACCTCAACCTCTATCAACTGGGTGTCTTTATCCCGGCCAAGTACCTCACCAACGAATTGCTGCTTGTCACTCAGGGATGCGCCTTGCTGGTAGTTCTGTAGCTCAGATTGGGGAATATGACGACGCAAGAATCCTTCCGTATAACCCCGCGATGCCAGTCCTTCCAGCTCCATCATCAAAGCCTCATCAAAAGGTTTACCGGCCAGCGCATTGTCGATAGCCTGACGGTAAAGCTGCGCCGTGCGGGCCACATAATAAAAGGACTTGGTGCGCCCCTCGATTTTTAAAGAATGGACCCCTGCCTGAATCAGTCTCGGCACATGCTGGATGGCCCGTAAGTCTTTGGAGTTCAGGATATAGGTACCGTGCTCATCCTCGTACATGGGCATCGGCGAATCAGGGCGTTGTTTTTCCGTCAGCAGCTTCGGCTCTGGGGCCCGGTAATGCTGTACGCCGGAGCATGAATCCTCGCTATGAACCGGGATAAGATCGCCATTTAACTGCTCCTGCGCATCGGTAACGTCATACTGCCAGCGGCAGGCATTGTTACAGGCGCCCTGATTGGGATCCCTCTTATCCATGTAGCCCGATAAAAGACAGCGACCTGAGTAGGCCATGCATAAGGCACCATGAACAAATACTTCCAGCTCCATATCGGGCACTTCTGCACGAATACCTTCGATTTCCTGCAGAGAAAGCTCTCTGGATAAAATTACCCGCTCAATGCCCATCTGTTGCCAGAATTTTACCGCCGCCCAGTTCATGGTATTCGCCTGTACCGACAGGTGCAGCGGTACATCAGGAAAATGCCCTTTGAGCAGCCAGATGACGCCCGGGTCAGAGACAATAAAGGCATCAGGAGACATCTCCGCAATCGGTGCCACGTCCTCGACAAAAGTCTTTAACTTGGCGTTATGTGGGGCGATGTTCAGCACCACATAAAACTGTTTTCCCAATGCATGGGCCTCAGATATTCCCTGCGCCAGGCTATCCAGATCAAAACCATTGTTGCGCACCCGCAAACTGTAACGGGGTAAGCCGGCGTAGACCGCATCGGCACCATAGGCAAAGGCATAACGCATGGCTTTGAGGCTGCCTGCCGGTGAGAGTAATTCAGGATACATAGGCACGATTTGTTAAAAAACACTGGCGGCTATTATGCAAATCCATGCCGGACAGGTGTTGATCTGGCGCAACCTCCTACCCCTTTTGTGCGATTGTTCACAAAGACAATTGCCGCTAGGATAGGCCCTCAACGAGACAGAAGGACATTCTATGTCAGCCAGAATAGGAATTTTGACCGTCAGTGATCGCGCCAGCCGGGGTGAGTATGAAGACCTCTCCGGCCCCGCCATTATCGATACACTCAACGCCTATCTGAGCAGTGAGTGGCAACCGGTATACCGAATAGTCGAAGATGAACAGCCGTTGATTGAACAGGCATTGGCGGAACTGGTTGATAACGAAGGCTGTGCCCTGGTAGTCACCACTGGCGGCACCGGTCCGGCCAAACGGGATGTCACCCCGGAAGCCACTGAAGCGGTATGCGATCGCATGATGCCCGGCTTTGGTGAACTGATGCGTCAGGAGAGCCTTAAATACGTACCTACAGCGATACTTTCACGTCAGACAGCCGGTCTGCGGGGGCAATCGCTGATCATTAATCTACCAGGCAAACCGAAGGCCATCCGCCAATGCCTGGATGCGGTGTTCCCGGCGGTGCCTTACTGCCTGGATCTGATGGACGGACCATACCTTGAGTGTCATGAGGAGATAATTAATCCTTTTCGCCCTAAATCAGCGTAACCGCGTGGCTGTTACCATGAGGCAACAGAGGTTATGATTCCATCTCTTTTTAATTGAGGTCATCTACACACAATGCTGACTGAATCATTGCTAAAAGCCAGGGCCGTTGCCCGGGAGGCTTCGAACAGCGCCTACATCCCCTATAGCCAGTTCCCTGTTGGCGCAGCACTAATGTTAGATAATGGGCAGATTATTGCGGGATGTAATGTGGAAAATGCCAGTTACGGCTTATCCAATTGCGCAGAAAGAACCGCCATATACAGTGCTATAGCACAGGGACACAAGGCGCAGGAATTTGCCGCGATGCTGATTTATATGCCCGGAGAAAAACTGTATTCCCCATGCGGCGCCTGTCGCCAGGTCATTGCAGAGTTTTTTGATCCCGGCGTTATGGTTTACGCCACCTGTGACAATGACACTTATCAAAGCTGGCGAGCCGATGAGCTGCTGCCAGGACTGTTCAGCATGCAACAAAAGTAACTAACGGAGACAGAATTAGGGCTTTTTATTAAATGCAGCCTCCGCAACTGCCACAACGCCAGTCTGCCGCATTCACGGCACGATAAAACCAGCACAGGTGTTCCTCATCCAGCGGAATACGATGCTGTTCAAACACCTCCGCCAGCCAATGAATATTCTGTTCAATCCACTCTACTTCCGGCGTTCCTTCGATAAAGTCATCTTCATCGGGAAACAGGTAACTGAAGTTACCATAGGTGTCCATATCGTTTTCAGCCCGTTCAGAGGGCAATGTTATTGGCAGTCCCTGATAATGGATCACCCAATGGCCGAGGCACAATGTATGTCCTTGTGCCGACCATTTAGCCGTAAAGGGATTGTCATTGCTCATTAGATTAATAAACCATGGAGGCACAATTGAAAGTAGGTCGGGGTGTATCCCGACAAATTCTTCATAGCCAGAGTTCATTGTCGGGTTGAAACCCTACCTACTGCTTGCAGGCTACACTGGCTGTCAGTGCCCCTTACACCTAACTCCTCCCCCCACCCTCGCTAAGCCACTCACTGCATCAGCGGTGAACCGTCCAGACCGAAATCGAACCCCTGAATATCAGCCTCACTCAGTAATGTGGTGATATATTGAGCAATGGTCTTGCGCTTGACCTTCGTATCCAGATATTCCTGAATATCCTGTTTAACATGCTCAAAGGGCAACGGTTTACCTTCTACCCGCCTGACAATATCGATCAGGTGGAAACCATAACGACTCTCCACCGGGGTCCTCATCAGTCCTTCAGAAGCAGCAAAAATCTGCCGTTCAAACTCAGGCACGGTCTGGCCTTTGGTAATCTGTCCGAGGTTCCCCCCCATCTGTGCAGACGGACATCCAGAGTGACGTGACGCCAGTTCAGCAAATTCAGCAGGGTTTTCTGACAACTGCTTAAGCAAGGAATCCGCCACTTCACGTGCCTCGCCACGCTGCTGAATATCATCCGGATCGGCTACCAATAATATATGCCGGACCTCAAGCAAGGGGGCTGTACGGAACTTCTCCTCGTTAGTCTGATAAAAGTGCTCACACTCTGTCCTGGTCGCACAAGGAAGATGGGTGTCGGTTTCAATTAGCTGTTCAATTAACGACTCTTCCTGGTGACTCTCCAGTGGTTTATCCGCCGGCCAGACTCCCACTTCTATCGCTCTTTGTCGCACCACTTCACTGATGATCAGTGCCTGTGTCGCTTTCACCATGGCTCCCCGGCGGCTGTCGGCCGGGTGGTACTGCATTTCCGCGCTGATTCTGTTGCCATCGATCTGGCTTTGATTCACGCTGATATTGGGAATATCACTGACGATCATAAATTACTCCGGTTTATTGCTGGTCGGAACGCGAATACAAGACAAAATTTATCCCGACACCTGATATGGACCTGTAGGTCGGGATTTATCCCGAGAAACCATGCCTGACGGCAGCTTTCGCTGTTGGACTAAAGTCCAACCTACAGGCTGATTCCACTACTTCTGTCTGACCACCTGATAATTACGGTTCACATATTTCACCGGTACGCTCCAGATATGCACCAGACGGCTAAAGGGGAAGAGGGCAAACAAGGTTACTCCCCAGAATACGTGCGCACGATAAATCCAGTGAACCTCACCAATAAACTCAATGGCTTCAGCAGGACGGAAGGTCAGCAAGTAACGCGACCAACTCATCAGGTTTTTCATCTCATGCCCGTCCATATGGCCGGTTGAAACAAAAATTGACGCAATACCCAGTATTAGCTGGATGTAAATCAGCAGCAGAATCGTGGTATCCATTGTGCTGCTCGAAGCCCTGACTCTGGGATTGAACAGGCGACGATAAACGAGAATGGTCATGCCGATAAAACACAGCACCCCGAAAAACCCGCCCACTCCCATGGCGATAAGTTGTTTTGCCGGTAGTGAAATTCCTAACCAGTCCCAGACCTCATAAGGAATGACCAAACCGGCAAAGTGACCGGCAAAGATCATAATGATACCAATATGAAAAAGGTTACTACCGATACGAAAGTTTTTGCTGGTCAGCATTTGGCTGGAACCGGCTTTCCAGGTGTATTGGTTTCTGTCATATCGCAACAAGCAACCGCAGAAAAAAATCACCGAAACGATGTAGGGGTAAATCCCAAACACCAACATATCGAAAAAGTTCATGATCAGGCTCCTCGCGCTGCTTGAGTTGAAACCGGGGCGGCATCTACCCAATTAACGGGAACGTCCTGATCTCGTCTCTGGGTTTCACTGGGTTTGTTCTGATTAACAGGGCATCCACCATTGACGGCATCACCACCAAAGGTTACCGCTTCTTCTTCCCACACTTTGTCCAGTTCTTTAGGCGTATGATCGGGTTTTTCCTTTTCCACCTGAGCGGCCAGCTCGTGCAGATCCAGCTCCACTTCAGCTAAAGACAACAAGGCTTCCAGTAACAGATGATAATCTGACTCACGCTTTTTAAGACGCACTGCCAGCACACCCAGTACCGGTGCAATATCACTAAGCCACCCGCTTGCGTTGTCGCCCTGCGTGGCGACAAACTCGAGAAACAGCGGTAAATAGTCCGGTAGTTCATGGGCATTGATGGCCAGACCCGCGGCCTGATACTGACGTTGCAGTTCGACCATCGCCTGGCCGCGATCACGGGATTCACCGTGAATATGCTCGTAAATAAGCAGCGACAGCGAACGGCCCCGTTCAAACAGACCATCATATTCTGACTGCCAGTCGAGCAAGTCACCATCCAGACGCTCTTGTACAAACTGCAGCACGCCTTGCTGGTGAGCCGACTCAAGTTCAGATTGCAGAATCAGGGTCTCAACGGCTACCCGGTGCTCCAGCAACTCCGCTTGCGGATAATCCAACAGCCGTGCAATTAAAGATAAAATTTGCATCTCTTACTCCTTCATATCCACTGGGATAACCTGGCGCACGCCCTGGCCCTTGCCGCCAAACAGATCTACGCCACCACCGCTGCTACAACCATCGCCGAAGCTAAAACCACAGCCACTTTTCATGTCATAGGCATTTTCCGCATAAGCGGTATGACTGGTGGGAATGACGAAACGGTCTTCATAGTTGGCAAGCGCCATATAGCGATACATTTCCTCTACCTGCCAGTCTTCAAGGCCTACCTGATTCAGCACTTCAGTATCAACGACACCATCTACCTGCTGAGAACGTTTGAAGGACCGCATGGCCAGCATTCGTTCCAGAGCACGAATGACAGGCTGTTCTTCGCCGGCTGTGAGCAAATTGGCCAGATATTTAATCGGGATGCGCAAAGACTTAAGATCCGGAATCACCCCGTCCATACCCACATTGCCTGCTTCTGCCGCAGTCTGAATAGGTGACAGTGGCGGTACATACCAGACCATGGGAAGCGTGCGGTATTCCGGGTGTAGCGGCAGAGCCACTTTCCATTCCATCGCCATTTTGTACACCGGAGATTGCTGTGCCGCATCCAGCCAGTTTTGCGGAATGCCTTCTTTTTTCGCCGCTTCAATGACCCGGGGGTTGAAGGGATCAAGGAAAATGTCACATTGCGCCTGATACAGGTCTTTATCGTTAGGCACCGATGCCGCTTCGGCAATCTTATCGGCGTCGTAGAGCATGACACCAAGATAGCGAATCCGACCAACACAAGTCTCTGAACAAACAGTCGGCTGACCGGCCTCGATACGCGGATAACAGAAAATACACTTCTCGGATTTGCCACTTTTCCAGTTGTAGTAAATCTTCTTGTAAGGGCAGCCAGATACGCACATCCGCCATCCACGGCATTTGTCCTGATCGATCAAGACAATGCCATCCTCTTCACGCTTATAAATAGCACCACTTGGACAGGACGCCACACAAGCCGGATTCAGACAATGCTCACACAAACGGGGCAGATACATCATAAAGGTCTTTTCAAACTGACCGTAGATATCCGCCTGGATCTGATCAAAGTTTTTATCCTTACGACGCTTGGAGAATTCGGTACCCAGGATCTCTTCCCAATTTGGCCCCCAGTGAATCTTTTCCATGCGCTGACCTGAAATCAGCGAGCGCGGCCGGGCGATAGGCTGGTGCTTGCTCTCCCCTGCCCGGTGCAGATGCTGATAGTCAAAATCAAACGGCTCGTAGTAGTCATCGATCTCTGGCAGGTCAGGGTTAGCAAAAATGTTAGCCAGTATGCGTACCTTGCCACCCTGCTTGGGTGACAACTTGCCACTTTTACTGCGTACCCAACCGCCGTTCCACTTGTCCTGGTTTTCCCATTCTTTGGGGTAGCCGATGCCGGGCTTGGTTTCCACATTGTTAAACCAGGCGTATTCCATGCCCTCGCGAGAGGTCCAGACGTTTTTGCAGGTGACTGAACAGGTATGGCAGCCTATGCATTTGTCCAGGTTCAGCACCATGCCGATTTGTGCTCTTACCTTCATCTTATTTCTCCTGCTCTTGGACGAAGCAAGCCAGGTTCAGGCCACTGTGGCTGATTTGTGCGCTGACATTCATATTACTTCTCCTGCTCATTCATCTGTGCATCAAGGGCATCGGTGCTGTCATCATCCAGCCAGTCGATTTTGCTCATCTTACGCACCACTACAAATTCATCGCGGTTACAACCCACAGTACCGTAATAGTTGAAACCGTAAGACTGCTGGGCATAGCCGCCAATCATATGGGTGGGCTTCATTACCGCACGAGTCACCGAGTTGTGAATACCGCCACGGGTACCTGTGGTTTCTGAACCGGGGATATTCACCACCCGCTCCTGAGCGTGGTACATCATGCTCATGCCCTCGGGCACCCGCTGAGAAACCACTGCCCTGGCGGCAATCGCACCATTGACGTTAAACACTTCGATCCAGTCGTTATCTTCAATGCTCGCGGCAGCGGCATCCGTTTCTGACAGCCACACAATGGGACCACCCCGGGACAGGGTCAGCATCAGCAAGTTGTCGGAGTAGGTGCTGTGAATACCCCACTTCTGGTGTGGCGTGATCCAGTTCAGTACCAGTTCTTTATTGCCGTTGCCGAGCTGATTGAGAACCGGTCGAATGGTTTTCAGATTGACCGGTGGCTTATACAGACAATGCATCTCACCAAAATCACGCATCCACTCATGATCCTGATAGAACTGCTGTCGACCAGTAATGGTGCGCCATGGAATCAGTTCATGCACATTGGTATAGCCGGCGTTATAGGACACGTGTTCATCCTCCAGACCTGACCAGGTAGGAGATGAAATGATCTTGCGCGGCTGAGCGACAATATCGCGAAAACGAATCTTTTCTTCTTCTTTGGGCCGTGCCAGGTGGGTGTGATCAATACCGGTAATCGCTCCGAGCGCTTCCCACGCCTTAACGGCAACCTGACCATTGGTTTCGGGAGCCAGCGACAGAATCACCTCGGCAGCATCAATGGCTGTTTCAATTTTTGGGCGGCCCTTATTAGCACCGTCTTTAATATGACGTTGATTGAGCTCACCAAGAAAATTCACCTCAGTCTGCGTGTTCCAGCTAATGCCTTTACCGCCGTTACCCAGTTTATCCAGCAGTGGACCTAATGAGGTAAAGCGGGCATAGGTATTAGGGTAATCCCGTTCCACGACCACCATATTGGGCGCCGTTTTCCCCGGAACCAGATCGCACTCACCCTTCCACCATGCTTTAATTCCAAAAGGTTGTGCCAGTTCACCGGGACTGTCATGTTGCATGGGGATGGTGACCAGATCTTTCTCCACGCCCAAATGACCTTCACTGAGTTCGGAGAAACGCTTGGCCACGCCTTTGAAAATATCCCAGTCACTGCGCGACTCCCAAACCGGGTCCACAGCCTTTGAGAGGGGATGAATAAAGGGATGCATATCCGACGTATTCAGATCATCTTTTTCATACCAGGTGGCTGTCGGCAGGACGATGTCCGAATAAAGGCAGGTGGTAGACATACGAAAATCCAATGTCACCAGCAAATCAACCTTACCTTCCGGTGCTTCGTCATTCCATTTAACATCTTCAGGCTTCTCTGCACCCTCTTCACCCAGATCCTTACCCAGCAAACCATGTTTGGTGCCAAGCAGGTGACGCAGCATATATTCATGCCCCTTACCTGAAGAGCCCAGTAAATTAGAGCGCCAGATAAACATATTGCGCGGATAGTTCTGCGGATTGTCAGGATCCAGACAAGCGAATTCCAAATCACCGGACTTAAGCTGCTGGACAGCATAGTCTTTGGGATCCATGCCCTTTTCCTCTGCTTCTTTACACAGATTGAGCGGGTTGGTACCCAGTTGAGGGGCTGACGGCAACCACCCCATTCGCTCTGCCCGGGTATTGTAATCGATGATGGAACCTGTCCATTTATCCTTATTTGTCAGTGGCGATATCACTTCCTGCATATGCAGTTTTTCATAACGCCATTGGTCTGAATGGTTATAGAAAAAGGAGGTACCGTTCATATGCCGGGGTGGTCGCTGCCAGTCCAGCGCAAACGCCAGCGGTGTCCAACCCGTCTGTGGCCGCAATTTTTCCTGACCCACATAATGGGCCCAACCGCCGCCGCTCTGGCCAATACAACCGCACATGATCAGCATATTGATCAGGCCACGGTAATTCATATCCATGTTGTACCAGTGGTTCATACCAGCGCCGACGATGATCATCGAGCGGCCCTTGGTTTTGGCTGCTGTGTCAGCAAATTCCCGGGCGACGTTGATAACGTGTTCAGGTTTAACCCCGGTAATGGCTTGTTGCCAGGCCGGCGTGTAAGGCAGATCCTGATCAAAATCTGATGCACAGTTTTGGTCTTTGTAGCCATTTTCCACGCCATAATTTGCCAGCGTCAGATCGAAAACACAGGCCACTTTGACTTTACTGCCATCCGCCAGCGTCAGATTTTTTGTGGGAACCTTGCGCGGAATGACCGCTTCATGGCTGGTATGCTGGAAGTAGCCATACTCATGCTCCCGACCACCAAAGTAGGGGAAGTTGACCGCGACAACATCATCATGATGCTCTTTGAGACTTAAAAGCAGACTGACATCCTGGCCGTCTTGCCCTGTCTGCTGCTTAAGGTTCCACTTGCCTTTACCTTTGCCCTCTTCTCCCCAGCGATAGCCAATGGAACCATTAGGAGAGACCAGCTCACCACTCTGTTCATCTATGGCGATGGTTTTCCATTCCGGATTGTTTTCCTGACCGAGGTTATCGAGCAGATCTGAGGCACGCAGGAACCGGCCCTGGGTGTAACCGCCCTCTTCATGCTCATCAAGGATTACCAGCATCGGCATATCGGTATAGCGGCGCACATAGTCGGTGAAATACTCCACCTGCTTGTCCACATAGAATTCTTTTAAGATTACATGACCAAACGCCATGGCAAGGGCTGCATCGGTGCCCTGCTTGGGTGCCAGCCACTGGTCAGTTAGCTTGGCCACTTCAGAGTAATCCGGCGTGATACCAATTACTTTGGTTCCCTTGTAGCGCACTTCGGTCAGAAAGTGCGCGTCAGGGGTGCGGGTCTGCGGCACATTGGAGCCCCAACAGATAATATAATTGGAGTTGTACCAGTCCGCGGATTCAGGCACATCGGTCTGCTCGCCCCAGACCTGCGGTGACGCAGGGGGCAGATCGCAATACCAGTCATAAAAGCTCAGGCAGTTGCCACCAATTAAAGACAGATATCGGGCCCCTGCGGCATAGGACACCATCGACATGGCCGGAATCGGTGAAAAGCCAGTGATCCTGTCCGGCCCGTAGGTTTTGGCGGTATACACATTCGATGCGGCAATAATCTCGTTGACTTCATTCCAGTCTGCACGTACAAAACCGCCAAGGCCTCGCTGTTGCTTGTACTCCTTGGTTTTAGCCGGATCTTCAACGATTGAGGCCCAGGCCAATACCGGATCGCGGTGCTTGAGTTTGGCCTGACGCCACAACTTAACCAGACGCTTGCGCACTTTGGGGTATTTGAGCCGGTTGGCACTATAGATATACCAGGAATAGCTGGCACCGCGGGGACACCCTCTGGGTTCATGGTTAGGTAGGTCAGGACGGGTGCGAGGATAGTCGGTCTGCTGGGTTTCCCAAGTGACCAGGCCATCCTTAACATAAATTTTCCAGCTGCAGGAGCCAGTGCAATTCACACCATGGGTTGAACGCACGATCTTGTCGTGCTGCCAGCGCTGGCGGTAGCCTTTCTCCCACCCGCGGCTTTCATCTGTGGTGACGCCGTGGCCCGCGGCAAACTCACCTTTGATATGTTTAAAGTATTTTAGCCTGTCCAGAAACTGACTCATGCCAGACTCCTATTTTATAATGGTTGCAGGTGTAAGTTCGTCACACCCCTACTGGTCATTTTTTGCGTGTTGAGGTTGTGGGTATGTCGCCGATAATAGGGACTTGCTAATCAGTTAAATTGATCTGTATCAACGGCGCAATGCCCCCAAGATCGGCTACACTGGGGGCTCTACCACCTAAGAGGTAGCGCACTGAAAGCCTGAAAAACGCTAGAATAAGGGCTTCCAGCGAGTCTGGATAAGATTGAAAGAAATGAAACCAGCGGCATGTAATCTTGTAGGTACTCCCAAGGAGTTGTCTATGTAACCCGCCCATTGTGGATTTTGTGAATGCTCAGAAAATTAAACCGCTCTATTGTCTACCGCGTCGGCCTGTTGATGTTTGCTATCAGTATGCTGGCCGTACTCAGTATGACCAGCTCGGTATTTATCAGTGACAGCGCCGAACAGGACGCTTATGCAGTCAATGTATCCGGCTCTATCAGAATGCAGAGTTACCGCCTGTTAAACACGATCCAGCACAGCTCCTATCAAACAGCGCAGGAAGAATTAGCTGAACTGGAAAAGCGGTTACAATCAAATACATTGACCTCAGGAACAAAGAACCACAGCAGCGAACTGAGCCAGGCCTATAAAAAAGTGCAACAGCACTGGCAAGATGAGCTCAAACCTCTGTTCCAGAAAGCCATTAATGAACCCATTGAAAACAGTGTCGTCAGAACCGCTGTCGACCGCTTTGTCGTGAAGTTAGAAACCCTGGTCAGCGAGTATCAGCGCCACGCCGAACAGAACATCGCGAAAATCAGATTAATCCAGGGGCTGGCCTTACTGGCAATGGCACTGCTGATGATCATTGCCATGTACATCTTGAATCACTATATCAAGCATCCACTCGCTCAGCTGACGCAGGTTGCCCGACAAATTGGTCGCGGGGATTTTACCGGGCGCGCCAATGACAGTGGCAAGGATGAGCTATCCTTGCTCGGTTATACGCTCAACCATATGAGTGAGGCCATTAGTCGCTCTCATAGCACCATGGAACAACGAGTAAAAAATAAGACTGCGGACCTGGAGCGCAGCAACGCCGCACTGGAAATGCTCTATGACATCACTCGAGAGTTACACAGCGCCTCAGACAATCCTCCGGATTTTAAACAGCTGCTGAGTAAACTGGTGGCTGTCACCGCCGTTAAAGATGTGGATCTTTGCCTGATGACGGTAGCCGGAAATAAACCCTATGAACATATTCCAAGCCGTGACAAGGTCATGCCATTGCGTTGCATCCAGCAAAGCTGCGATGACTGTCTGAATCAGACGCCTCAAACCCCAAACAGCATCAGCTTTCCATTAGTTCACGCCGGAGATAATTATGGGGTATTGGTGTGCGAGATGTTTCCTGGCCAAACCATACAAAGCTGGCAGGAGCAATTATTCCGGTCAGTTTCAGAACAAATTGCTGTCAGTCTGAGTTTGCGCAGTCAACATGAACAGCAACGCCGACTGGTGCTGATGCATGAACGTAATGTGATTGCCCGTGAGCTGCATGATTCATTGGCACAGGGCTTGTCCTATCTGAAAATTCAGGTAGCAAGACTACAGAAACTCCTCAGCCAACCTGATGGCATTGATAAAATTGAACCTGTTATCGATGAGCTGAAACTGGGATTGAATTCCGCCTATCGGGAACTTCGTGAGCTGTTAACCACCTTCCGACTGAAAATGGACGGTCAGGACCTGCAAAGCGCCATGCAACAAAGTTTAGAACAACTGCAGAGTCGTACAGACAACATGCAACTAATACTGCATTTTAATGCAGGCAATATTCCGTTCTCACCCAACGAAGAGATCCATTTGCTGCAAATCACCCGCGAAGCTTGTCAGAATGCTATTCATCACTCTCAGGGCTCCAGAGTTAAGATCGCCATTACCACAAAGGGGGAAGACGATAAGCAGGTGCAACTTGCTATTCGTGACAATGGTGTGGGGATCAGCAATCCACAAGGAAAACTGAATCATTATGGCCTTGCCATTATGATGGAGCGTGCCCGTAATCTCGGCGGTGAACTGAATATCAGTCAGCCCGCAGATGGCGGTACCGAAATCAGTTTTATATTTATACCAGCGTGCTTTAAGCAGAAACCAGAACTGGTTGTTAACCATTAAGGGGTATCGGCTACCTCCTGTAGCCAGTTGGAATCAACCCGTTAAGGTAATACCCTAATACACAAGTATTTTAAGGACAGAGTAACCATGTTTAATGACACGCCAGCAAAGCTGTTAATGGTGGACGACCATCCTCTTCTGCGAAAAGGCCTTATACAACTGATTGAACTGGAGGAAGAGCTTGAAGTGGTCGGCGAAGCCGGCAACGGACAGCAGGCCCTTGAATTAGCCATAGCCCTGGATCCCGATTTGATTACACTGGATTTGAATATGCAGGGTATGGATGGTCTGCAGACGTTAAAAGCACTGCGTGATAATGGTGTCGATGCCAGGGTTATTATGTTAACGGTATCCGATAATGATGAAGATGTCGTTGAGGCCATTCGTCTTGGCGCCGACGGCTATCTTTTGAAAGACATGGAGCCTGAAGACATTATTGCCAAGATCAAAGAGGCCACATTGGGTAAAATGGTGATGAGCCCAAAACTGGCAGAGATCCTGGCTACCGCGCTACGTCGTCCTCAGCGCCAGACCAACAGGGCGCTGGCCAGCCTCACCAGTCGTGAACTGGAGATCCTGAAACTGATTGCCAAAGGTATGAGCAATAAACTGATTGCGCGTGAACTGGATATCTCTGATGGCACGGTTAAGGTACATGTAAAACATTTGCTGAAAAAACTCGATCTGCGCTCCCGTGTGGAGGCCGCGGTATGGATGGTTAACCAACAAGGCAAACAGGAATGACAGACTGCTTTAGCAAAGACCTGCTGGGTGTTGAGCAGGCCATGGATTATATGCTCAGTGCCCTTTCGCCGGTAACCACAGAATCACAAAATATCACATTGGAACAGGCCTGTGGACGGATACTCAGTGAGCCGGTGCGATCCGATCTTGCCATTCCGCCTTTCGATAATTCTGCCATGGACGGATACGCGCTGCGCGCTGCCGATCTAAAACAGAACAAGACCCTGCGATTAATCGGCAGAAGCTTCGCCGGTGAACCTTTTGAAGGCTCCATCGAAGCCGGTCATACGATACGTATTATGACCGGCGCGGTGATCCCAAAGGGAGCCGATGCGGTGGTCATGCAGGAGAACTGCCAGGCAGAAGCTCAAAACATTACCTTTAACAGTGCGGTTAAGGCCGGCGACAATATTCGTCGCTGTGGTGAGGATATCCAGTCAGGCGATATCGTGCTGCCCCAGGGCCATAAGATCAGCCCCGTGGACATCGGCCTGCTCGCCTCTTTAGGCGTAGCAGAAGTGTCGGTATACCGGCCTTTGCGTATTGCACTTTTTTCCTCCGGCGACGAGCTGGTATTGCCGGGCAACCCGCTCAAACCAGGGCAAATCTATGACAGTAACCGCGCCGCATTGCGCGCCATGCTGGAAAAAATGGATGTTGAGGTTATTGATTTAGGACTGATTGCGGACGATAAACACAGTCTTCGCGAAGCCATGTTACAAGGCGCCCAGACGGCCGATGGCATCATCTCTTCCGGTGGGGTATCGGTCGGCGAAGCCGATTACACCAAAGAGGTGCTGGAGCAACTGGGAAAGGTCAACTTCTGGAAGCTGGCTATCAAGCCGGGTAAGCCCTTTGCCTTTGGAAAAATAGAAGACTGCCCGTTTTTCGGCTTACCGGGTAATCCGGTGTCAGCACTGGTGACCTTCCATCAGTTGGTACTGCCTGCACTGGCGGTGCTGAGTGGGCGGATGCCACAACAAGCGCTGCGAATCACTGCCATCAGTAGCGAAAAACTGAAAAAACGCCCCGGAAGAATGGATCTGCAGCGAGGGTTCTGCTGGCAGGATGAAAACGGTTCGCTGATGGTCAGAAGCAGCGGTAAACAGGGCTCGAGCTTGCTGACCTCTATCAGCAAAGCCAACTGTTTTATTTGTCTTCCCCGTGACAGTGGAGATGTCGAAGCCGGTGCAAACGTGCAGATCCAGCTCTTTGACGGCCTGCTTAGCAGCAAAAGCTAACTGCGTTAATTCGTTTTAACCGCGGAGACACAGAGGTTTTAAAGAGTCAACCTGTTACCGCCTTCGTGCTCTTCGCGTCCTTCGTGTTTAAAGACTTTCTTTCGGACCACGAAGCGCGGGAAGAACACGAAGAACACGAAGAAAGCTGCTGTCAGCTTTTGGGATCTCGCTGAGGTACAAAGGCACTGGATTCCCGCTAAAAGCATGCGGGAATGACCCTCCGTGTTCTCTATGCCTCAGTGGTGAAATACTGAAAACTGATAGCTGAAAGCTGAGAACGGATAACGATATGGCAGGTCATTTACCGAATTCTGTTTCCTGTATCGCTGTCGGGTTTCAACCTGGCCTACCATAAATTGGCCGTATACCTATTGTGGGGAATGGCAGATTACACTCAGTCATGTACAGTGATATCTGAACAACAACACACCCAGCGCAAAAAATAACGCCTTCTGTGTAAGGTGATGCAGGTTGAGCGGGTCTGTGTTGATACATTTATTTACCGAGCCTTCACGCCTAAACCTTTGGCAAGGTGTGCTGGCCGCAAGTGTCAAACTTGCCAGGGTTGTGCAGGAAACCACACAGCCTCCCGACTTGGAAAGGTGAAACATGCTGGAAGATAAATTCGGACGCCGGTTCCATTACCTGCGTCTGTCCATTACCGATGTGTGCAATTTCCGCTGTACGTACTGCCTGCCAGATGGTTATCAGTGCAGCGGTGACCGTGACTTTCTGAGCCAGGAAGAAATCGCTGTTCTGGTCAATGCCTTTGCCGGATTAGGGACCAGTAAAATACGGATCACCGGCGGCGAACCCAGCTTAAGAAAAGACTTGCCACAGATCATCGAGCAATGTGCCAACACCCCGGGTATCGAAAAAGTCGCCATAACCAGCAATGGTTTTAAGCTGCCACAGATGGTCCAAAGCTGGGCCGATGCGGGACTGACCGCCTTAAACATCAGCATGGACAGCCTCGATCCTCGTCATTTTCACGCCATTACCGGACACAACAAGCTGGAAACGGTATTGCAGGGTATCGATATGGCCCTGGAACTCGGCATCCAGGTCAAGATTAACTCGGTGTTGCTCAAGCCCTACAGCGATACCATGCTCAGCACTGCGCTGGATTGGCTGAGAGACAAACCGGTAACCCTGCGCATGATCGAGCTGATGCAGACCGGTGACAATCAGCCATTTTTCAATGACAACCATATCAGTGGTCAACCCATTAAACAGCGTCTGCTTGAGCAGGGCTGGGGACAAATATTGCGGGACAAATCTGCGGGCCCGGCACAAGAATTCAGTCATCCCGATTACAACGGGCGCATTGGTCTGATCATGCCTTACAGCAAGGATTTTTGTAAAAGCTGCAACCGCCTGCGGGTATCCAGCCGTGGCAAACTGCACCTTTGTCTTTTTGCTGAGCAAGGCCTGGATCTGCGTCCACTGCTACAAGAAGGAAATATCGACGCCTTGCAACAAGAGCTGGTTGCCCTGCTCGGTCAGAAAGAAGCCAGCCACTGGCTGGATAAAGGGTATACCGGTGCCACACAACATCTGGCAATGCTGGGGGGCTAATGCAATTAAGCGCAGTAATATTAGCCGGTGGCCAATCACGTCGTATGGGCACAGACAAAGCCACATTGGTATTAGAGGGTAAAACCCTGCTGGAGCATTGTGTAGAGCAGGTCGAGATCAGTGGCTGTGATCGCATCCGAATCAGTCGCAACCTGCCCGGCTATTTACAGGACCAAATCAACAATGCCGGACCACTGGCAGGTGTTGACGCAGCAGTGCATCACTTATCCTACGGTGAGTTGCTGTTAGTGGTGCCCATCGATATGCCCTTGCTGGGGGCTGAATTACTGAGTGAGCTCATCAACTACAGTCATCAGCATCAATGCAGTTGCTATTTTGAGGAGCGCTATTTACCTGCCTGTGTGTTAGTGACAGAAGAACTGAAGCAGGGGCTGGCGAGACAACTGAGTGCCGACGGTGATGGCTCGGTGCGCGGATTACTGGCCCATGTACAGGCCCATGCCCTGCCCTGCAACAAACACCAGCAACTGCAAAACGTGAACACCCCTGAGCAATGGCAAGCTTTGCTGGCAGACATGCATTCTGCACAGCAGGCGCAATCATTACCGTTTGAATCTGATGAACAACCCTGACAGCCTCAACAAGGAGAACCGATGAGTGACCATTCCGTCGCCCTCAATATTGCCGTTTTAACCGTTTCCGACACCCGAGATGAACAGACGGACACCTCCGGGCAGTACCTGGTCTCAGCCCTCGAAGAAGCCGGCCACCAGTTGGCCGCCAAAGCTATTTGTAAAGATGATATTTATCAGCTTCGCGCCGTGGTCTCTGCCTGGATTGCCGACAGTAACGTGCAGGTGATTTTGCTCACTGGCGGTACCGGTTTCTCAGGCCGTGACTCAACCCCTGAAGCCATCAGTGTACTGTTCGACAAGCACGTGGAAGGCTTTGGCGAGCTGTTTCGTTACCTTTCGTTTAAGGAAATCGGCACCTCCACCGTGCAGTCAAGAGCGCTGGCGGGTATCGCAAACCAAACGCTGATCTTCTGTATGCCGGGCTCCACGGGGGCGTGCAAAACCGCATGGAACGGCATTATTAAAGAGCAACTGGATGCCGCTCACCGTCCATGCAATTTTGTTGGCCACCTCACTCGTGCAACAACAGGCGGAGCTCACTCATGAGCCAGCTCAGTCATATTAATCGAAAAGGCGAAGCTGAGATGGTGGATGTGACCGACAAAGCGGTGACAAAACGCCAGGCCATGGCCGAGGGTTACATCAGCATGAACAGTAAAACGCTGGATATGATCCTCGCCGGCGAGCATGCCAAAGGTGATGTTTTTAGCGTGTCGCGTATTGCCGGTATTCAGGCTGCCAAGCAATGCGCCAATATAATTCCTTTGTGTCACCCGCTCATGTTGTCGAAAATTCAGGTGGATTTTGAGCCCCAGCCCGGACAAAACCGGGTACGCATCGTCAGTTTATGCAGACTGGCAGGCCAGACCGGTGTGGAAATGGAGGCACTGACCGCGGTGAGTGTGGCGGCGTTAACCCTGTTTGATATGTGCAAAGCCGTGGATCCTGGCATGTGCATCGACGGCATCCGTGTGCTGGAAAAACAGGGCGGCAAATCAGGTCACTGGCAGTATGGTGAAGGGTAATCAGTGAGACGACAGGAGTAAGGGGTGAGCAGTGAGAGATGAGAGATGAGAGTTGTAGGGTCAAATTTATTCGACAACAATCATACAAGGCACTGGGCTCCCGCCAAAAGCATGCGGTAATGACAAGTGAGGAATAGAACGTGATGAAAGTGTTGTTTTTTGCTCAGTTAAGAGAAGTGCTGGATTGCCACACACTGGATATTCAGGCCCAGCTGAACTCCGTTGCCGACCTGCGTGCACAGTTGCAGCAAAAAGGTGAGTTGTGGCAGGAGTATCTGGCCGAAGGTAAGGCGCTGGCTGCCGTCAATCAGACCCTGGCGACAGAGGACACCACGATTACCGCCTCAGATGAAGTGGCCTTTTTCCCGCCGGTCACCGGCGGATAAGCGGGTAAATCGGGACAGGTTTTCAGTGCTCAGCCATCAGATTTTTGTTTGGAGAACTGACAGCTGAGGACGGGTAACTGACGACTTAAATAATGACACTTTTGTGGTGAATTGATATGGATAACCCTATGGCGCAAGCCCATACCGATATTGATTTTATTGCGGTGCAGCGCGAGGATTTTTCGCTGGCAGTCGAATATGCAAAGCTGTGTGAAAATAACAGCCGTGACGGTGCCGTGGTGACGTTTACCGGTCTGGTCAGGGATCTTAACCAGGGCCGCTCAGTCAGCTCACTGACACTGGAGCACTACCCGGCGATGACACACAAAGCGTTGCAGGAAATCGTCCAGGACGCCCGCTCGCGCTGGCAACTGGGACGCATACGGGTGATTCACCGGGTTGGTCGTCTGCAGCTCAATGAACAGATAGTCTTTGTGGGTGTCAGCGCCTGCCATCGCGGCGATGCCTTCGCTGCGTGTGAATTCATTATGGATTACCTGAAAACCCGCGCTCCGCTATGGAAAAAAGAACAAACCGACAGCGGCGAACACTGGGTAGAGGCAAAACAGACTGATCAACATCAGGCACGCCGTTGGTAAGCCTTGCCACGACATCTTGTCATCCCGTTGATTACTGACGCCTTCAGCGAAAACCAGTCGTATCTCGGCAGCGTTTCTGTCCCGGCTTTAAGCCAGCAACCCATTGATCTCCCATATATTGTTCCAAACCTGCAACACTATGAATATGCGACTAGACTGAATAGCGATCACGCATAAATGCTCGGTTCTGGAATACCGGTGCCGATATAACATTACTCAGTAAAGGACTGTCGGTATCTCTTTTTGGGAGCAACACATGAATCGCTATAGTCTGAAGTCCATTTTTATCGCTTTCGTATTCAGTGCGCTGCTGGTCACGACCTTGGTGGCCACGCTGATCAATATCAGTCAATTTTCCTCACTGTACTACGGCAAAACCGAACAAGAATATTTGCCCGATGCGGTAGGCCGGTTGAGTGCTGAAATTCGCGGCGAAATCATGGTACCGGTCACCCTGTCCACCAGCCTGGCGCAAAATACGCTGCTGCACAACTGGATGACGCAAGGAGAACAGCAGTCACCGATGCATGGTCAGGTGATGGATTATCTTCGCCATACCAAAGAGCAAACCGGCGCCGCAACAATTTTCTGGGTATCGGCTGCCACCCAGAACTATTACACCGAGCAAGGACTGTTTAAGACCGTATCACCTTCAGAGGCCCGTGACAGCTGGTTCTTTGACTTTCTTAACAGCAGTCAATCTCTGCAGTTGGCCATCGACTCCGATGAACGAAGCGGCGAGTTAACCATGTTTGTTAATGTGCCCGTCATCAATAATGGCCAGCGCGTTGGTGTTGCCGGGCTGGGTTATGATGTCACAGAGGTATCCAATATCGTCTCAGCTCGCCAGCTGGGTGAAAACGGTTTTGTCTTTCTGATTGATGATAGCGGCAAGATAGTCGCCCATACAGACAAGTCTAAGGTAGGAAAGAACATCCGCGACATCAGTGGCTATAAGGAAGTGGCCGCCCGCAGTGCTACGAAAAGCGAATTTTCACTCTCAGAAGCCACCGTCGTTGAGGATGAGTCCTATCTGGCATTACAGCAAGTCAGTGATACCGGATTAAAAGTGGTTGCGGTCTTACCCACCAGTGAGGTCAGTGGCGATATCAATCACGTTATTTTGCTCTCCGTGATTGCCAGCCTGGTCCTGGCTCTGCTTTTTATCTTTCTGACCGTGCTGTTTGCTAACTGGTTGAGCGGACAGATTCGTGACGTGGGCGATCAGTTACTGGAGATGTCCGGTCATGGTGGCGATTTAACCAAACGACTGGATGACACTGTAGATAATGAACTGGGGCACCTGGCGCAGGGCTTTAATGCCATTATTGGTAAAGTCAGGGAGCTGGTTGCGGCCATTCAGCAAACAGAGCGGGCCATGGTCACCGGTATTGAGCAGCTTGCCAGCCTGGCCCAGAACACCTTTAAAGCTACAGAATCTCAACGTTCTCAGACCGATCAGGTGGCCACTGCCATCACCCAGATGGGACAAACCATCAATGAAGTGTCCGATGTGGCCAGCCGCACTGCCAATGACACCGACGTGGCCGTAAAAGAAACCATTGATACCAACAATGCAATGCAGCTTACCTCGCACACTATGCAGGAACTTAACAACGTCATGGAAATGGTGAGCCAGACCATTAATGATTTTGCCGAACAGGCATCGGCCATAAACTCTGTCGTAGAAGTGATCAATGCCATCTCTGAACAGACCAATCTGCTGGCGCTGAATGCCGCCATCGAAGCCGCCCGCGCCGGTGAACAAGGTCGCGGATTTGCTGTGGTTGCTGATGAGGTACGTAATCTGGCCAAGCGTACCCAGGAGTCCACCAAAGAAATTGGCGACCAGATTACCCGTTTGCAAAAAACCTCGTCCGAATCTCTCGCCGCAGTGCAAGACGGTAACGCCAGCAGTAAGAAGGTGACCGAAAGCACGCAACAATCGGCACAATCTCTCAAAGCGATTCAGCAGCGCTTTGAAGAAATTAATGCCGGCAATCATCAGGTGGCGGCAGCCACTGAAGAACAGGGAGCCGTGGTGGAACACATCAACCAATCGGCACACCTGATTTCAGATAGTGCCAGCACCATTCACAGCAACGCAGAAGAGCAGCTAAGGGCCATTGAGACCCTGCAACAAAGGGCTAATGAATTACGTAAGCTGGTAGGACAATTTAAAACCTGATAAGGCATAGGCGTTTATGTCATCGCCGCCTTACTGGTTAACGGAATGTCCTTTTAGTGCGGTTTTGCTTTGTTGAAGGATTTTGTCGAAACGGCCCTGTTCCCGCAGATGCTCCACGGCTTTTTCAATGCGCGGTGCAAACCCGTAGGCCGGGCTATGACGAGATAAGCCAATATAAACAGGCGCTTCTGTTGTCAGCGTCAGGGGCTGAGCAATAAACAGCCCTTTGAATTCCGGCTTGTTAATCACCAACTCTCCCAGGTAATCGGTTGCCATCATCAGGTCGATACGTTTTCTTTTGAGCATGCCAAATCCCGCCTCGATGGCGTGAACTTCCACCAGGTTAAGATGGTCACGCACCGATTCAAATCCCTCTGTATAGGTAAAGCCCCTTACCGCCCCGATAATTCGCCCTTGCAGGTCACTCAGCGCCTGCACCTGAATATTAGAATCGGCCCTTGAAAAAAATGCACTGGTGGCGGCAATGGAATACGGCATCAGTTGCATGTAGGCGTCACGTTCGGGGTTTTTTCTCAGCCCCACCATTAAATCAGCCTCGCCCTCCTGCATATCCAGCAGGCACCGTGGAAAGGGGGTATTGTTACTGATAAGCAGCGGTACCTTGAGATAATCAGCAAGCTCTCGCACTATCTCAATACTATGACCGGACCAGCTGCCGTCCTCATTGAGGACTTGTCGTGGTGGAAAGTGGTCGACACACAAACGTAGCGAATCGGGCCGCGTCTGTCGAGCCTGTTGCGTATCCCCCGGCTCTGCCTGACACCAGGGTGACAATAACAACAAGATAATCCACCTTAGTCTCACCCCATTCCCCTGTTATGCATCTGCTGACAGCTTATTACTGCTACAGGGACGAATCAAGCAGGTTCGAGATCTCTTACATTAATGAAGCTCTACCAGGCTGACTGAGTTCTGACTTAACCCACTGGGCACTCTCACCCGCCAGGTTAGAGACCTACTGAGGCTGGGCGGTACTATCTTCTGACAATAGCCTGAAAAAGCCACGGCTGCAGTCGTACATACCTCTTAACTTAAATTTTCCATGGGTTAAGAACAGTAACGGCTGGGCTGTGTCAGGAAGCGCGATTGAGGCGGTTGAGACTGCCGGAGCAGCGTCACGCTGTTGCGCTTTATTAACGAAAGGCGGTGTGTGGAAATCGATACTAACAGTAGCCATCGTATTTGCTTTCCTGTTTCCTTACCAATTTCTTCCCCTATTCCCTCTTTTTTCTCTCTCTTCTGAAGCTTGACCGGCCAGAAGATGGCCACCTGATAGTATGCAGAGTCCTGCGGCCAACCAGTTAAAACAGTTCAGTTTCTAACCCTAAGAAAGTCAATAACGGCCTTTTCATTATTCATTACTATTTTGGTACCACTGAATGTAACGTTCAGGCTTTTTTGAGCATAAACTCCAATGCCGAGATTTGTTGCTCTGTAAAGGACTGACAGCCGCCATACATATTCAGCACCTGAATCATATCCTGCTCTTCCTGCGCATCCAGATAGCTTTTTACGCCCATACTCCAGTGCACAAACTGACGACCATCTGCAGGCCTCAGACTCAGGATTCGCACATTCTGATGGCGCGAGTCCTGACGGATGTTGTTCATCAGTGCTTCCACGGCATCCTTTGGGCCTTCAAGCACCTGGACAAAATGACGGTCCGTTGCCAGCAGCCTACCTGTGATGTCTTTTTCTGGATTGTATTTCTGGGCCCGGTCTTTGATTGCGCTCAGCAACTCTTGTGTGACCGCCACTGCGGCATCACTGATATAAATCAGCTGATGCAAAACCGACTGGTTCAAAGCAATACCACCTGAATTTGCTCTTTCTTTGACCTTTTCATAGTTCAGATACCGCCATCGGGATCATTTTCATCTTCCAGGAAACTCTTGAGTTTGTGGGTAAACAGCGCATAAGCCTGTGTCCCTGGGTGCAGCCAGTCGAAATGTCCGCTTGTTAACAAACGTGTCTGCAAAAAATCCTTATGTGAGTGAACCGGCACAATACTATCGGCATCCCCGTGCAACAGATGTACCGGCGCGCCAATCCTGTCGGCGTCAATGGCAGCCTGCTGATAAGCATGCGGAATGTCTTCGGGGGAGCCTCCCATAAAACTTACGGCGGCTTTTTGACAACCATTTTCCCCTTTACCATAGCGGGCAATGTTGGTGATTGCCGCCAGTCCCAGCACACCCTGCAACGGCGGCATATCCGGCTGTTGGGCCGCTAACAGGGCAAGATGCCCGCCAGCAGAATGACCGCTGAGTACCACGCGCTGCAAATCCACAGCATAAGAGGTCAACGCATTAATGTGGCGGATACCGCTGAGAATATCTTCAAGGCTACCAGGCCAGCCTCCGCCGTCATCACCATGGCGCCGATACTCAATAGACCACACTGCCATTCCCTGTTCAGACAGTGCCGTACTCAGGGGGTAGCTGTGGGTAATGTCATAAGCGCTTAGCCAGCAGCCACCATGAATAAAGATCACCAACGCTGCGGGATTTGTTTTGTCGGCGCTTTTAGGTAGCCAGAGTTCGCCAAACTGCAAGGAGTCGGAGCCATAGGCCAGCCGATGATCGGCCTCGCGCCAGGGCAGCGCGGTAATGCTCTGGTAACTGACATTTTCAGGCACCGCATCAGATTCACTGCCCGCGGCATAGCACGGCAAAATAGTGCCAACCAGACATGTCAGCACCAGCAATCGCAAGACGTCTCGTAAAAGGTGCAGCATATTGAAATCCCACAGTTTTTTTAAACACTATGGGATTTCAACGCACTGCGCAATAGTTAATCAGACAGCGATTCGACGGGTGGAATCCTGACCCAACCTTCCATTAATATTCGCGCACTGCGACTCATGATCGCCTTTTCCACCTGCCACTGCCCCTGTTGCTGTATCGCTTTGGCGCCCACTTGTAAGGTGCCCGACGGATGACCAAAGGTGACCGATTCACGCGCTATGGCACCTGCGGCCTGATTCACCAGCGTACCAGGAATCGCAGCCGCCACGGCAATAGCCACCGCCGCGGTGCCCATCATGGCATGATGCAGTTTGCCCATGGACAAGGCCCTGACCAACACATCAATGTCCTGCGCCTTGACCGGCTTACCGCTTGACGCAGTGTAGTCTTGAGGTGGGGCCACAAAGGCAATTTTGGGGGTGTGCTGGCGCTGGGCGGCCTGTGCAAGGTCACTGATCAGCCCCATTTTCAGAGCCCCATGGGCGCGCAGGGCTTCAAAGCGAGCGAGAGCCTGTGGATCGCTATTAATGTCATCCTGTAACTCAGTGCCGGTATAGCCAATATCTGCGGCGTTAACGAAAATCGTGGGTATGCCGGCGTTAATCAGCGTTGCTTTAAGTTTGCCCCCTGTCACCAGCGCTTCAGGCACGTCCAGCTCATCCACCAGGTTCCCGGTGGGAAACACTGCACCTTCACCATCGGCCGGGTGCATAAATTCCACTTTGACTTCTGCCGCCGGGAACGTCACCCCGTCGAGTTCAAACTCACCGGTTTCCTGCACCTCACCATCGCTCATGGGAATGTGGGCGATAATGGTCTTTTCGATATTGGCCTGCCAGATGCGCACCACGGCAATGCCGTTTTCAGGTAACCGGCTTTTATCAACCAGACCATTGGTAATGGCAAAGGCGCCAACGGCGGCGGTTAAATTGCCGCAGTTGCCACTCCAGTCGATAAAGGGCTTATCAATGGCCACCTGACCAAACAGATAATCCACGTCGTGATCGGCTTTGGTGCTTTTTGACAGGATAACCGTTTTGCTGGTACTGGATGTGGCCCCGCCCATGCCATCGGTATGCTTGGCATAGGGATCGGGGCTGCCAATCACCCGCAGCAGCAGCGCGTCACGATAGGGTCCTGGCGATTGCGCCGCTTCGGGCAAATCCTTAAGGCAGAAAAACACCCCTTTGGAAGTGCCGCCTCGCATATAGGTGGCGGGAATTTTTAATTGCGGTTTAAACTTCATACTGTATTCCTGTTCAGATTCACCACAAAGGCACTGGATGCCCGACTACAACATTCGGGCATGACTCCATTGGCAATCCGTCTTTCCCGCGAAGGCGGGAATCCAGTGACCTTGCATACCATAAACACAAAGGCACTGGATGCCCGACTACAACATTCGGGCATGACTCCATTGGCAATTCGTCTTTCCCGCGAAGGCAGGAATCCAGTGACCTTGCATACCATAAACACAAAGGCACTGGATGCCCGACTACAACATTCGGGCATGACTCCATTGGCAATCCCTCATTCCCGCGAAGGCGGGAATCCAGTGACCTTGCATACCATAAATACAAAGGCACTGGATGCCCGACTACAACATTCGGGCATGACTCCATTGGCAATCCGTCTTTCCCGCGAAGGCAGGAATCCAGTGACCTTGCGTACCATCAACACAAAGGCACTGGATGCCCGACTACAACATTCGGGCATGACTCCATTGGCAATTCGTCTTTCCCGCGAAGGCGGGAATCCAGTGACCTT
>NZ_NIWW01000007.1 GCF_002201535.1 Lacimicrobium sp. SS2-24
TATTCCTGAAGAAGGGCTATCCGAAAGGATGGCCCTTTTTTTATGCCTGCAAAACGGTCGCGTGTTTATTCTCTGTTAGATTATCGCATCGGATAGCCCCTCTGCAGGAAAGCACTGACGTGCTAATCCAGACCGGGAACCATACCCATCAACTGTGGACCGTTTCTCGTTTATACGGCTGACAGCCATCTGTCACACATCCCTGTGAGCGCCTCCAGGTCGGCCATCCACGGCCTCCCGTTCAGGCGGGCGCGGCAGTGCCGCTACAGAATCCGCCTTCACCCCCATGTGAGTGATTGAAAGAAGCTCAGGAACCGATGGGGCGAAGATCAAGGCATAGAACTAGTTAGCAGAGCGTAATACCTCCCTGTAGCCCGGTGCCGGCCGAATCATTCATGATTCGTCATTCTTGGCGTGCCACCGCCACCCCTCGCTCGCTGCGCTCACCGTTATTCACCCATCCACGGCCTTACGTAAACCATTCACTCAGCTCCACGTCTTCGCTCTCTCCATGTGAGGATCTGTTGGTGAGTGATTAGCTTGTCGATACGCACAAGGGCTGTCTATGACGGCACGGTTCTGTTTAGTGAAAGTCGCGGGATTTAATCCGTAAGTCTTCCAGGCAGTCGCTGAGATCTTCGAGCTTGCCGGCAACAACGTGGATGACATTACCGTCGCCTCGCTCTAGTAGCCCGGTGACCTTGAGAATTGACGCTTTGAGATAGGCTTGCTTTTGTGCCCGCGCAGTCGCGCGCCAGACGATGACATTAATATTACCGGTATCATCCTCAAGGGTGATAAAGGTCACGCCTGATGCGGTTCCGGGACTTTGTCTGCCCTGAACGACACCGGCAACACGCACCAGCGTGTTATGAGGTACGTTCGTCAGATCGGCAGCGCGAATGACGTTGTCCATTGCCTTTTTAGCTCGTATAAGCGCAATAGGATGGCTCGTCAGAGACATTCCCGTTGATGCATAATCTTCAAGTAAATCATCAACATGACTGGACTTAATCGGCCACTGGAAGGCTGATTCGTTGACCTGAGAAAATAACGGTAAGCTATGCATGCTGTCCATTAGCATCCAGCGGCTTTGATAGCGATTTGCTGTATTTTGGGGATCCAGTATTCTGAGCGCATCTGCACTGGCAAGCGCCTGTAGATCCGACTCTTTTTTTACTACCCGACGCAGTGCTGAAAGGCTGGGGTATCCCTGTGTGGGGCGCTGTTCTACCAGACGCTCAGCATTCATCCGACTTAGCGATTTAACCTGCCGTAACCCCACTCTTATGGCGAGCTGTTTTTTATGTTTTTGCAAGCAGTAGTCATATTCGGAGTGATTGATGCAAACAGGCAGAATAGTAATGGCATGTCGTTTAGCATCCTGTATTAGCTGTGATGGAGAATAAAAGCCCATTGGCCAGCTATTCAGTAATGCAGTATAAAATGCAGCGGGATAGTAATGTTTCAGCCAGGCTGAAACGTAAGCTAAAACCGCAAAGGATGCAGAGTGAGACTCAGGAAAACCATATTCTCCAAAGCCGCATATCTGCTGGTATAGCCGTTCTGCAAACTCCCGTTTATAACCTCTGTCTAACATACCGCGCACTAATTTCTGTTCGAAGGCTTTGAGTTCCCCGTTTTTTTTCCAGCTGCCCATCGCGCGACGCAACTGGTCTGCTTCGCCACCACTGAAGCCGGCAGCCACCATTGCCAGTTTGATGACCTGTTCCTGAAAGATGGGTACACCAAGGGTGCGTTCCAGTACCTGTCTGACATCATCAGAAGGATAGTCTACGGGCTCTTTACCGCTGCGACGTCTTAGGTAGGGGTGAACCATATCGCCCTGGATGGGGCCAGGTCTGACAATGGCAATTTCTATTACCAGATCATAGTAACAAGTGGGTTTGAGTCGGGGCAGCATGCTCATTTGTGCACGTGACTCGATCTGAAAGACACCAATGGTGTCGGCCTGCTGAATCATTTTGTAGACCTTTTCATCATCCCCCAGGTTACTGATTGAAGCGATGCTCAGATCCCTTTGCTCGTGTTGTTTTATCAGTGCCAGACATTTACGGATGGCGGTGAGCATGCCCAGTGCAAGCACGTCCACTTTAATCAGCTTCATGCTTTCCAGGTCGTCTTTGTCCCATTGAATGATGGTGCGATCGGGCATTGCCGCGTTTTCTATAGGAACCAGGTCATACAGAGGACCTGCTGAAATCACAAACCCACCAACATGCTGGGATAAGTGACGGGGGAACCCTTGTAGTGCTTCGGTGAGCTGTATAAGCTGCGTTGCTAACAGGGCATCGGCATCCAGTCCCAGCTCAGTGATCTGGCACTGCCAGTTCAATCCTTTGTCGCGTCGGTTCGTATTTTTGATGAAGAAATCAAGTTGGTGCTCATCAATACCCAGTGCTTTGCCGACATCGCGCAGAGCGCTTTTTAGTCTGTAAGTAATTACTGTTGCCGCAATGCCTGTTCTTTCTCTTCCATATTTGGCATAGATATATTGAATCACTTCTTCTCGTCGCTCGTGTTCAAAGTCGACGTCTATGTCCGGCGGCTCGTCACGTTCTTTAGATATGAAACGTTCAAACAAGACTTCGCTCTTGCTGGGATCAACGGCGGTTATGTCCAGGCAATAACATACGGCTGAATTCGCGGCCGAGCCGCGTCCCTGATAGAGAATATGCTGTGTTTGCGCAAACTCGACAATATCCCGGATTGTGAGGAAGAAATACTCGTACTGCTTAAGCGAAATTAAGGCCAGCTCTTTTTCCAACAGCTCTCTGACTTTCTCTGGTATACCTTGCGGGTAGCGGTGGCTGGCTCCCTGATAGACGAGTTCTCTGAGATATTGTGTGGCAGATCGATCTTTAGGCACTAACTCGGCAGGATACTGGTAATGCAGTTCTTCCAGACTGAATGTGCAACGCCTTGCGATAAGAAGGCTTTGCTCAATCCACTCGTGGGGATAGAGCTTTTTAAGTTTATGCAATGGTCGCAAACTGGCTTCTGTATTCGATAAGGCCTGATGTCCTAGTTCCGAAACCGGTATTTTCAGACGAATGGCAGTGAGACAGTGTTGCAGTGCCAGGCGCTCCCCGTGGTGCATCACTACCCCGCTGCAGCAGGTGATCGGAAGCCCGAGAGTGAGGCTGAGTTGCTGACAATAATCAAGGTAGTCCTGCTCATCGGCCTGTAGCAAACGCCGACAGCCTATCCAGAGTCGTTCTTTAAACTGTTTCAGTAGCCACGCTCCCCAGCGGGCGTCCGTACTCTTCTGCTCACAGGGTAGCCAGATGACGAAACAGTGTTTCAGTGTTTTAAGATCCCATTCATGTAACTCGTACTGGCCTTTCTTACTTCGTCGCCTGGCGTTGGTAATAACCCGACACAGCTCAGAGTAAGCTGCCTGATTGGGACACAGGAGAATCACTTCTAAGTCCTGACCAAGACGCATCAGACTGCCGACAATAAGTTTTAGGGACAACTGGAGCTGCTTGATTTCAGTATATGCTCTGACGATACCAGCAAGGGAACACTCATCAGTAATAGCCAGTGCTTCGTAGCCAAGAAAGTCGGCCTGCCTGACCAGTTCCTGGGGATGAGACGCGCCGCACAGGAAAGAGAAGTTACTCTGACAAAATAACTCCGCATATGCCATCAGCTGAATATTCCCTGTATAAACCAGTGGGACTCGGGTGTACGGAATACCCATAACCACTGCCCTTGTATGGAGCGGGCAATAAAATAGTCTCGTTGGACTGGATGACCATCCCACCATCCGGTCTGAATACGCTCGGGTCCGTGACGTAAACTGACTTTTTCATGCAGTGTCACAGGAGGATCACACAACTGCAAGGGACGCATAGTCGCTACGCGTGTGCCTGATGGGGGGAGGTCATTACGATGCGCGGGGCAGTACTGGCTACTCTTTTCCGGCCGGAAGTCGTCGACCAGTGTGATACCGCTGAGGGCATCTTTACCCAGTCGTGCCTGTAATACAGACATGAGTTGCAACGGGGTTTGTTTGCCCTGTCGCCCTAAAAACAGATCTTCAGTTTGCCGTTGCTTATCTTCAAGGCTTGTAACCTTAAGTATCACTGCATGAATGGCCTCAGATAACTGGATAGTCTCAAATTTAAGGGCAATCAGTGCTTGCCAGTGACTTGCCTGATATTCGGCCTGAGCGGATTCCACCTGTATTTCGAGGATGGCCTTGTTTTGTTGAACCAGCTCTAGCTGTAGTCTTGAGGTGAGCTTTTCCCTTAAGCGAAGAAACTCTTCCAGTCTTGTCAGTAGCGTGTTCAGCGGCGGCAGTAAGCGCTGTGTGTTTTCTATGCCATACAGCAATGTCAGCGTTTGTCTGAAAACTGCAGGAGGGTAGTAGAAACGTTGAGGATGGCTGAAACGGCCTGTCAGGCGACCAATATAAAGTGTCAGCTCATGATCAAAGCGCCGCGTTAATTGCTCTCCTGGAATGCTCAGGAGTTCACTGAGATACCTGACACCGGTGCGCTTGAGCTGTGATTGCTGCTTAGCAGACAAATCAGTAACCGATAAAGGACAGCGTTGCAGTGCGTTGAGCAATACCTCGGCGTCATCAGTGACTAGCGTATAACCCTGTCTGGCCAGGACTTTTGCCGCCAGAGGAGTATGGCCACAGGCATAGGTATAATTGAGTGCGATGGGTGCGAGGCGTTGTTGTAGCGCTTGCCAGTAAGAACGTAGCCCGTTATATAAAGAAAGCATCGGGTGCGCCCGCAGTAATAATCCATTGGGTGAACAAAGGGCAATATCAGAGGTACAGCCATATAACCAGGCTGCGAGTTCATAAAGTTTCTCGTCTTCTGTATGTGGTTGATGCTCTGCTACCTGAAGTGCGTGATCCAGTGATGCTGCTGTACCTAACCCCATACCCGGCCGAATACCTCTTTCGCGGGCTACCTCATTGAGCTGAATAACCCGGTTATTGGTTTTGTCCACCACGACCAGAGGGTGTTGCTGGTCAGCGTAAAGACTATCCAGTTGCAAAGAGGGGAAATGCAGATATAACCATAATTCGGATGCCATAACGGGGGCTCTCAGCTGGCTCTGGAGCCGGGAAAAATGATCAGATTTTGCGAACTGGCAACAGGATCAGTAAGGGTAAGTTTGGGCCAGTGTTGTCTCATATCAATAATAAACGGGGCAGGAGGCCAACTGCCGCGACATTTGCGTACGGTAATCTGTAAGCCCTCAGGGTGTGGTTGTAAATCCATGCTGAGTGAAATTGGCAGGGCTGGGTTGAGTGAGTGCTGATCATGCAACCAAAACAGCTGGGCTTGCCCTCTTCCGGCAGCCTGTTGCAGGCGCTGTAGCTGTGCGACGTTGAGCCGGGAATGCCATAAAAGTACAGAGTGACAAGCGCCGCTTCCAAGGCATTGTTCTGCTGCCCAAAGGGCATGCTTGGCCGTTTTAGGATGAAGAATAAGTACCCGGCTGAGGGCAACACCAGCATGATGTAATGCTTCTGCATTGGGTTTGTGGGGCGGTCCGATCCAGACCAGGAGTCTGTTATTATCTTCTGCATTGGCACGTAATTTGGGTAACAGTAAGCGTAGTTCACCGATCCCTGCCGGGCTGCCTATTTCCACGGCCGGGTGATCAGTGAGACCGCCTGGTATATGCGTTGCCAGATAGTCCTCGGGCGCGGTCGGTGTCGAGGGACGCTGTGGCATTCGGGTCGCACCCTGCCAAACCAGCCCGTTGTTTTTTAGTTGATGCAGTATGGTATTCATTATGGATAAAATAACTGTATATAAATACAGTATATTGGATTCTCACGAAGCTGCAAGATCAGGAGTAAAAGATGGCTTATTGGTTATTTAAGACAGAGCCGCAGACCTTCAGTATTGAGGATTTAGCTTCCCGAACGGAACAGACTGAACCCTGGGATGGCATTCGCAATTATCAGGCAAGAAATTTGTTACGGGATCAGGTCAGGCTCGGAGATTTGGTCTTTATCTACCATTCCAGTTGCCCGGAACCGGGTATTGTCGGGATCGCCAAAGTCGTGCGTGAGGCCTATCCCGACGCGACACAATTTAATCCACAGAGTCGTTATTTTGATCCTAAGAGTGAACCTCAACAGCCCCGATGGGTTCAGGTTGATGTAAAGCTGACAGAAATGTTTGCCCAGACGGTGTCATTAAAGCGCATCAAGGCAGAGACGCGATTGCAAGACATGATCCTGGTAAAAAAAGGCAGTCGGTTATCGATTCAACCGGTCACCGATGCGCAGTGGCAGATACTGCTGAGTATGGCGAAACGCAAATAACGCGCTATAACGTCTGTAGGCATCATCATAAAGAGATTAAGCCAGCTCTGCGTGAGCGTCCTTGTTTGCCTGTTTGTGGCTTATTGTCTGGGGTACGTCCAGCTGGCCAGTCATGCTAATCAGACTGCATGCACGGATAAAACCGCTGGGCTGATTCTTGCTCCATGCCATACGCACCGGGTTAGGCTGTTCAGCGATAAACTTCCTCAACTCTTCCATGTCGATACCGCTGCTATTGGTAAGTTTTTTCATGGCTTCCTGAACAGTGAGACCTTTTTCAAAGCACATCAGCACGATATTGCTGGTGTTGTTGAGGATGAATAACGCCAGCTCATAATCACGTTGTGATATGAGCCGGTGTTGATGGGTTTTGTTTAAGCCCTTGATCAGGTTGTTTTGCAGTTCAGCGCTGAGATACCCCATATTCTGGAGCAAATACCGACGTTGTTTGTCCGCGCTCTTTTGCCAAAGCTTTTGCTGATTAAGTTCCTGTTGCAACATCTGGGTACGGATGACCAGATAAATTACGATAACAACCAACAGGCCACATAGACCAAAAAGCAGCATAGTACACCTCCGACAAACCTTGTCTTAGTGTACCTTAACTATGCCATTTCTTTCAGCAAAATGGCCAACCAAAGTGGCTGCTTTTATCGTTGCTTTTGCTCAATATATTGCCTGACATGACTTTCCAGCACATCCAGCGGGATTGAGCCATTTTCTAACAACATGTCATGAAACTCGCGCAGATCGAATTGTGCACCAAGTTGCTGTTCTGCTTCATGGCGCAGACGTTTAATGGTGATTTCGCCGAGTTTGTAAGACAGTGCCTGACCTGGCCAGGAGATATAACGGTCCACTTCGGTGGTGACATTGTGAGCGGATAAGGCGGTATTCTCGAGCATGTAGTCGATAGCCTGCTGACGGCTCCAGCCTTGCATGTGCATACCGGTATCCACCACCAGTCGACACGCCCGCCACATCTCGTAACTCAGGCGGCCAAATTCGTCATAAGGGGTTTCGTAAAAGCCAATCTCCTTGCCCAGATACTCCGAATACAGCCCCCAGCCCTCGCCAAAGGCCGAAATATAGGTGTAACGGCGCACAGGGGGCAGGTGATCCATTTCACGGGCCAGTGCATTTTGCAGGTGATGACCAGGGACCGCTTCATGAAGGGTTAGTGCCGGCAGCGAATACAGCGGCCGTTTATCCAGTGCATAGGTATTTACCCAATAGTAACCCGGCTGATCGTCCCGGGTCGGACCGATATAACGTCCGGTGGTATATTTCGGGGCAATACTATCGGGAACGGGGGCTACCCCATAGGGTGTACGCGGCAACTTATAAAATAATTTTGGCAGCAACGCATCGATTTTTTTAGACAGGTAGGTGGCTTCTTTAATCAGCTCTTCGGCAGATGAAGCGTAAAACTGCGGATCGGTTCGCAAGAAGTGCACAAATTCGGCATGGCTGCCTTTAAAACCCACGTCTTCAATGACCTGTTGCATGTCCTCTCGGATCCGCTGCACTTCTTTTAATCCCAGCTGATGAATTTCATCAGCACTCATGTTCAGCGTGGTGTAATAGCGGGCACGATTCTCGTAATAGTCCGCGCCATCTGGCCAGGATTTAGCGGCGATATCGTCTTTAGCTCCGGGAATATAGTCATTCACCAGAAAGTTGTAAAAGCTTTCGTAGGCCGGCATGACGGTTTGTTTGATAACGGCTTTTGCCTGCTGTTGTAACGCGGTTCGCTGGGCTTCGCTAATGGACGCAGGCATGTTCATAAACGGGCTGTAAAACTGGCTGTCGGTAGCATCATCATGAATAAAAGCCAGCGCTGTCTTTTCAAAGTCTTTGAGGACCACTTTGGGTTGGGTCAGACCTGTTTCCAGACCTTTGCGCATCCAATGTATCTGATTGTCAAAGTAGGTTTTGAACGCACCCAGCCGGGCGAGGTAATTTTTATAGTCCTCAGCGGTATTAAACTTACTGGTGCGAGGTAAAAAAGCCAGCCCACTGTGAAAACCATACTCAGAGGTAATCGGCATATAATGAGCGCGGTAGTTATAGGCATCGACAATTTCCTGAAGGCGCCGCTGCTGCATGGTCAGATTAATCTGATCCTGCTTACTCAGGGCCGGCGATGCCAGCTCATTCAAGGCCTCAAGATAGGCTTTGGCCTGTTCATACTGAGCTTGAAGACCTTGCGGTGAAACATCAGCAAGCAGGTGATCATAGTCATGTACACCCCGCGATGTCGCGGTTGTTGGACTGATGCGCAGTTCAAATTGCCAAATTTCATCAAGCAGACTGTCCAGCTGCTCGGCAGCATAAGCCGGGGTAGCAAGAATCAGTATCCATACTGCCAGAAGTATTCTTATCATGGTCTGTCACCTGTAATCTGATGTTGCTTGCCAGCATAAGGCAAACTGATTACGAAGTGTATCACTGACAGTGGGTTTGTGAGTCCAGTGGTATGCAGACAGCGACAGATTGTCGCTGTCGTTGGTAGATTATTTTTTCGGTGTGTAAACAGGTTTGGGAAAGCGCGTGACTTTTTCTGACAACTCAGACACTTTAGCGGTACCGTGCTTTTTGACTTCATCAATACGCAGTACATTGTGCATCGGAATGTAGGTTCGGGTAACAGATTCAAACTCGGATTTGAGTTTTTCCTGACTCGGATCGACTACCACCGAGCTATGGCTGTCCCACACAAAATCACCAATTTCAACAAAGCCAAACATTGCCCCCTGGCTTACCTCCCGGACATACACCTCGTAGTGTTCCGCATTACTGATAAACTGGACTCGGTATAAAGGTTTGCTCGTGCTCATAGAAATGGCTGTTCCAACGTAGGACAAAGAAAATCAACGGGCAGGAATTCTAACCCCACAACCCGCTTTCGCCAAGCATGACTATCTCGCCAGCGGTCCCAGAAGCGCCTGAGTGGCCAGACTTAACTCATCGGTCTGACCGGCCAGAATGCCGTTAATCGCGAACCCTTGCACATAACAGGTGAGTTGCAGGGCTGTTGACTCTATTTGTATGTCGGCGCGAATTTGCTGATGGCGTATGGCGCGCTCCAGACAGCCGATAAAGCTGATTTGCAAGTTATCCAGATAGTGTCGGCCAACTTCCCGTATTTTGCTGTCATCCACGCCCAGTTCGGCAATACAGTTAATCAACAGACAACCGCGTCCCCGTACCAGGCGAACGTAGTCTTCAAAGAAGGCTTGTATGGATGACAACCCCTGATTCTCGGTCAGGTGGGAGATGATTGGCGCCAGTTTTTGCTGCTGATAATGCTCCAGCACCTGATATAAAAACTGTTGTTTACTGCCGAACTCCATGTAGAAGGCGCGCCGGTTAAAGTCGGTGCGGGCAATGATCTCATCCATGATGGCACCATGGAAGCCATGCTCAAGCAGCACGTCTACGGCTTGATCCAGTACCTGATTGACATCATAAAGGGCTTTTCTTGGCATACCAGCGACCCGAGAACAGTTATTCTCAACAAGCCTAGTGAATCCTGCCCCGAAGTCAATACAAAGTATCTGTACAGGGGGACCTAACTGAAAAAGCTGTTACGAATGAACTGCCACTGCTCCGCAAAACCCTCAGTGGGGCGTCGTTGGAACTCACTGCGGATAAACTGATTGATTCTGCCATCGGCAAAACAGATTAACAGGTTGGCCACCTGGCTTTCATCAATGGCCATTGTTTTGCCCTCACGCAATTTACGCTCTCTGAGCACCTGCTTTAACTGCGTCTCAAGGCGTTCGAATAACTGTGCAATGCGGGTGCGCAATCTGTCCTGCTCCCCCATCAGTGCATCGCCATTAAGAATCCGAGTGATCCCCGGATTACGCTCAGCAAAACCCAGGAAAAGGTGCAAGATATGCTGACACCGCACGGTGGCATCTTTTTCCTCTTCCAGGATCTTGTTGATACGGGAAAATAAGGCCTCCTCAATGAATTCGATCAGGCCTTCAAACATTCTCGCTTTACTGGGGAAGTGGCGGTATAGGGCCGCTTCTGACACACCCACCTCAGCGGCCAGTTTGGCCGTGGTGATACGTTGCCCGGGGCTGGTTTCCAGCATGCTGGCAAGGGACTGAAGGATTTGTGCGCGACGGTTTGTTCTTTTTGTGGCAGCCATAATGCTTTTCCGTTAGTTACGACCAGAAGAGCCAAAACCACCCTGACCCCTTTCGCTGGAATCAAAGTCATCGACTATGCTGAAATTGGCCTGGATGACAGGCAGTATCACTAATTGGGCGATACGGTCACCGGGTTGAATCACAAATTCCGATTCACTGCGATTCCACATCGACACCATTAATTGCCCCTGATAATCGGAATCAATTAATCCCACCAGATTCCCCAACACAATTCCATGTTTGTGTCCCAGCCCTGAGCGGGGGAGGATGGTGGCACAGATGCCGGGATCGCCGATATGGATTGCAATGCCCGTTTCAATTAATTCAGTTTGCCCGGGCTTCAGAGTCAATGGGGCATCGATGCAGGCGCGTAGATCCATTCCGGCCGATCCGGGTGTGGCGTAATCAGGTAAGGGAAACGACTCGCCAATGCGAGGGTCGAGAATTTTGATATCTATCTTGTGCATATTATTTTTCTTTATTTTCTTTATATTTAACTGCAACCAACTGAACTAGTTGTCTGGCAAGATTAAGTTTATCTGTTACTGGCAGGGACGTCTCGCCCTTTTGCCAAAATACACTCAGTGCGTTGCTATCACTGTTAAAGCCAATGCCTTTTTCTGAAACGTCATTGGCTGCAATCATGTTTAACTTTTTGGCAGCCAGTTTATGTTGTGCATATTGCTTCACTTTTTGCGTCTCGGCAGCGAAGCCCACAGTAAAAGGTGGGGCAGGTAGCGCCGCAACGTTAGCAAGTATATCGGGGTTTTTAATTAAAGTAAGGGTTAACTTATCCGTCTCTGTCTTTTTGATCTTATGGGCTTCAGAGGCTACAGGACGGTAATCTGAGACAGCTGCACAACCAATAAAGATATCCACCTTGCTAATATCCTGCATGACCGCATCCAGCATCTGCTCTGCACTGTATACGGAGCGCAATTCGCATGTGTCGGGGGCATTCAGTGATACAGGGCCGCTGACCAGTATCACTTGTGCGCCAGCCTCTGCGGCCGCCTGCGCCAGCGCATAGCCCATTTTTCCAGAGCTGTGATTGGTTAAATAGCGAACCGGGTCCAGTGCTTCCTGCGTCGGGCCAGCCGTAATCATAACGCACACGCCACTAAGCGCTTTGACATCTGACTGCAAAACCAGCGCATCTGCCAGTTCCTGGGGTTCAGGCATGCGTCCGGGGCCGACCTCTCCGCAAGCTTGCTCGCCCGCTGCCGGGCCCAGTTGTCTGACACCCCGGGATCTGAGCGTCTGCAGGTTATGTTGCGTGGCGGTGGCATTATACATTTGCTGGTTCATGGCGGGTGCAATCACCAGTTCTGCCTGGCTGGCAAGACAGATAGTGGTGAGCAGATCGTCCGCCAATCCGGCACTTAAGCGGGCAATACTGTTAGCGCTGGCCGGTGCAATAAGAATGATGTCAGCCCATCTGGCCAACTCAATATGACCCATGGCCGCTTCCGCGGCAGGATCTAACAAATCGGTGGAAACCGGATTAGCGGAAACGGCCTGCAGTGCCAAAGGGCTGACAAATTCTTTGGCCGAAGCCGTCAGCACAACTCTTACGTCTGCGCCTTTTGCTTTGAGTTTACGCACCAAATCAGGGGTTTTGTAGGCGGCGATTCCGCCAGTGATGCCCAGCAAAACCTTTTTTCCAGTCAGGGAAGCCATATCGTCAATCAAGCAGGTTAACCATTTTGTCTTAGCCTATCATTAAAGAGTCAGTTAGGCATGCACTACTGGTAAGGGAACAGCCACCGAAATGCGGTGGGATCAGTTTGTCCGATTAAACCCGGACTACAGCAAGGGAGACCACAATGCGTATTCAGGAATGGCCGCAGCAGGAAAGGCCCAGGGAAAAGCTGCTTGAAAAAGGTGCTCAGGCGCTGTCAGATGCGGAACTGTTAGCCATCTTCTTACGTACCGGTGTAGCGGGGACGAATGCCGTCGATCTGGCAAGACAGTTGCTCACTCGCTTTGGTGGCCTGCGGGCCTTACTGTCGGCCAATCAGCAGCAATTTTGCAGTGCAAAGGGCATGGGCCTGGCGAAGTATGCGTTGCTTCAGGCCATGGTGGAAATGTCCCGTCGCTATCTGGCTGAGACGCTACAGCGTGAGCAGGCTTTTGTCAGCGCGGCGGATACCCGCCGTTATCTTATCAGCCGTTTACGCGATGAGCCCCATGAAGTCTTTGCGCTGTTGTTACTGGATTCTCAGCATCGGTTAATCACCTTTAAACCCTTGTTTTATGGCACCATTGATGCTGCATCCGTATACCCTCGCGTGGTTGTAAAAACGGCACTGGATTGGCAGGCTGGCGCAGTAATTCTGGCCCATAATCACCCCTCCGGTGTCGCCGAACCCAGTCTGGCCGATCAACAGATCACCCGTCGGATAGTGGATGCCCTGGCGCTGGTGGACATTCGCGTGTTGGACCATTTTGTGGTTGGTGACGGTGAAGCGGTGTCCTTTGCTGAGCGAGGACTGCTGTAATCGCCGGATTTCGGCGAAATGATCGGGAAAAGAGTTGATTCAATGGCGGCTTTGCTGTATAAAATGCGCCCTCTTGTCACTAGCGTGAACTGGTTTGGGTAGCTTGTAGCCAGCCAGGATTGAATTATAGGTAATTTGGAGACAAACAATGTCCAGAGTATGTCAAGTAACTGGCAAGCGTCCGGCGGTAGGTAATAACCGTTCGCACGCCAAGAACGCCACTCGTCGCCGTTTCCTGCCAAACCTGCAAACGCACCGTTTCTGGGTTGAGAGCGAGAACCGCTTTGTAAAACTGCGCCTGACTGCTAAAGGTATGCGCATTATTGATAAAAGAGGCATCGATGCAGTTTTGACTGATATCCGTGCCCGTGGCGAAAAAATCTAAGGAATAACCCATGCGCGATAAAATCAAGTTGGTTTCAACTGCTGGTACTGGCTATTTCTATACCACAGACAAAAACAAACGTAACATGCCCGGCAAAATGGAGATCAAAAAGTTTGATCCAAAAATCCGCAAGCATGTGATGTTTAAAGAAGCTAAGATCAAGTAAGAGATTTTCAGCGAGCCTGAGCGATCAGAGCTCGTTTCGTTAAGGGCCCCTATGCCTGATGCGAAAAACCTGTCTCCATTAGAGCCCGGCATTGCCGGGCTTTTTTGTTGTGAAGTCTACCTTGGCGAATCGTTTCTTTGATACCATGGCCGTACACCATGGCAATTCCTGAAGGCCTATGATCCGTTTGTCAAAAAGGGGCTGGAACAACGTTCTGATTTTCGCCACCTTGCTGTTAATTTTGTTATTCCATCAAAGCGGCGAGTTCTTTAACCAGTCCACCCCGTCCTCACCGCATCAAACACTGTTACCCGCAGAGGTACCGGTGATGAAAATTGACTTCGGTGCTCATACCATCGAACGCATCGGCGCGGGTTGGCGTATGAGGCCCGGTGCCGGGCTCAGTGAAGCTCAACTGGCTCAGCACGTAGATAACTGGCAGCAACTGGTGGTTGAGCCATTATCCGGCGCCAAGTTAACCGGCACGTCAGTGGTTGTGGTTTGGCTGGCTGGCCAGCCTCAGGGCGTCGTATTTGAGGTGAAGCCCGAAAATCAGACCGTGCTGATTCAGCATCAGGGACGTTTATATGAGGCGGTTAACCATACGCTCAACGATCTGATACCCGAGGAGATTCGCTGATGCCAGAGTTGCCAGAAGTTGAGGTCAGCCGTTTGGGGATCAGCCCGCTGATGATTGGAAAACGCATCAAAGAGATATCCGTGCGCCAACCTCAGTTGCGCTGGCCTGTTCCTGCCGCGGTGCATCAGGCTGAAGGGCATACCATTGTGGACATTCGTCGACGAGCGAAATATCTGTTACTGGACACGCAGGCCGGCAGTGTGATTATGCACCTTGGCATGTCGGGTAAGCTCAGGGTGCTGCCCGTGTCTGAACCCCTGCAAAAGCATGATCATGTATTGATTGTACTGGATAGCCACCATTCACTGCGTTTTAATGACCCCCGTCGATTTGGTGCTGTGCTCTGGCAAGAGCATGGTGAACCGCCTCTGCCGATGCTGGCGAGACTGGGACCTGAACCTTTAACCCCGGCGTTTACCGGGGCCCGGCTTTATGAACATTCCCGGGGGCGTAAACAAGCCATAAAGAGCTTTATTATGGACAATGCCGTGGTCGTAGGTGTAGGTAATATCTATGCTAATGAAGCGCTCTTTCTGGCCGGTATTGATCCGAAAAGGCAGGCGGGACGAGTCAGTAAGTCCCGATATGAACGACTTGCCGATGCCATTAAAAAGGTTCTGAGCAGTGCGATAGAACAAGGGGGCACAACGCTGCGGGATTTTGCGCAAGCCGATGGCAAGCCAGGCTATTTTGCTCAGCAATTGCGAATCTATGGCAGAGCCGGAGAGCCCTGTCAGATCTGCGAAAAACCGGTCAGTACGGTAGTGATTGGCCAGCGCAACAGTTTTTATTGCCGTCATTGCCAGCGATGACAGCTTTTGGTCTATGAGCGCCGCCCAGTTGGCTCAGTTTTTTTGTTTAAACTTGCTTTTCAGCGCTTGCTGGACAATGGGGTGACAAAACCCGCCCACATCACCACCATGTAAAGCCACTTCTTTGACAAGCGTAGAGGATATAAAGGAATTCTCTTCTGACGGTGTCAGAAATACGCTTTCCAGATTTGGGTTCAGTCGCCGGTTCATGTTGGCAAGCTGAAACTCATATTCAAAATCTGACACAGCCCGTAACCCGCGTATCAGTATGGTCGCTTTGTGCTTACTGGCAAAATCAACCAGCAGCCCGGTAAACCCATACACATCGACGTTGTCGAGATGTGCGGTGATCTGTTGTGCCAATTCGACCCGTTCGTTCAGATCAAATAACGGCTTTTTGCTCGGATTGGCAGCAATGCCAACCGTGACATGGGTAAACATGTTGGCTGCGCGCTCAATTAAATCCGCATGACCATTTGTAATGGGATCGAACGTACCGGGGTAAATGGCTTTAGTGTGCATAATTATGGATACATGACTTTATTGACTGCGCCCATCCTAACAGGTTTAGCGGCCCCAGTAACCCAGCTTCCAGCGTAGTTTGAGCTGACGAATCAGGTTGGCGGGTTTGTCAGTAAGCCCATCTCTGCCCAGGCTGATGGCGTAATCCGCGGCATCCAGGACTCTGGCAGATGACTGACCGTCCGTATAAGGATGCAGTTGGTTGATGTTTTCTTCAATCTCCGATTGCCATTTTTCTGATGGCGACAGCGCCTGTTCAATCGCATCTGGCAATGCCTGAGGATCGGTGATGTTGAATAGGTGAGGCTCTGGCTGAAGGTTATTAAAGGTAATGACGGGTTTTTTCAGCAGACAGAATTCAGTAATTACAGAAGAGGTATCCGACACCATCACGTCAGCCGCCTGCAACAGTGGATTAATGGCCGTGTCCTCTGCTACCACCAATGATTCGTGTTGTATGGCTTTATAGGCCTTTATCCAATCCGGATCCATCTTGGGATGAAACTTGATTAGCCAGCGCCACTTCCCCTGTTGTGAGAGTGATTGAATCTTATCCAATAAGGCCGGGGCAGATGTCAGTGCCGGTGAAAAGGTCGGGGCATACACAACGAGTGGTCCACTGGCCTTTGTTGGCCAGGAATAGGGCGGCACGGAAAATAACGGGTCAGTTTTGGGCCAACCGGTTTCCAGAACCCGAAAGTGAGGATGTTGTGCCTGTAACTGCTCAAACTTTCGGGTGAATAGGGGGCCCTGTGTGCAATACAGGTCGAAACAGTCACGAATTCTGTAGTGCCCCTTCTTTTTCCATTCGAAGCCATGGAAAACTTGCACTTTTAACCCCGGAATGAAGTCTGGCACGTAATTGCCCGGTACAAATACCGCTCGTGGTGAGAGGGCAATGACGGCTTTTATGTTATCTACTACCGACTCCTCGGCAGTAAACAGCTGATGGTTGACAGCATTGCCCTCTACAAACCAGTGTACCTTGTGGCCACGTCGCCGGATTTCGGCTTGCAAAGGGCGCAATATCTCAAAGGCGTAGTTCTCAGAGATGTAAAATAAGTAGTGGTTCAAGGTACTTCCTTGATGACTTCAATAAGCTCAGTGGTGGAGATGGAAGGGGTGCGGGGTAAATAGTGCACGTCACAATACTCACTGAGGTGGTCGAAGCGGCCCTTCCAGTCGTCTCCCATCACCAACATGTCCGCCTTGTATAACTGCAGATATTGCGCTTTTTTCTCAAGAGACTCCTCTTCGAAGATCTCATCAACAAAACGCAATGAGTGGATGATTTTCGCCCGGCTGGTGTAGGGATAAATGGGCGCACGCCCTTTTTTACTGATATTGAGTTGATCAGAGGATATCCCCACGATCAGGTAATCCCCCAAGGCTCTGGCCCGCTCAAGCAGATTAACATGGCCTACATGGAAAACGTCGAAGGTGCCAAAGGTGATGATGCGTTTCATAAAAACTGCCCCTACCAGCGGTAGAATAATGCCAGACGGCTAAAATCGTTGTCCCGGGTGTCGCGACCGGCATACAGACTGACTCCCCAGAACCCGGAGTCAGTAGCATAGCTGTAATCGAGCTCAACTTCGAACCCGGGCACATAATCAAAACGGGCAGTGTCCTCATTCTTGATAGTGCGCAGGGTAGCTGAAACGAGTGACTGGTTATTAAGCAGGTATTCCATTGACGCTGACAGGACTTTGGCGGGGGGATCATCGTTAAAAATCCGTTCATCTCCCCCCCAGTGGCCCATAACATTCCCTAAATTAGTGTAACCCTGACGATAAAGGTGATGGACATACCAGCGTGTATCCCAGCGGTTATATTCCACGCGCAGGCTGATTTCATCTGTCAGATCCGGTAAAAAGATACCGAAAGACAGGGTCTCATTGCCCAGTTTATAGTTTTTCTCGCCTTCGGTGTCTTCGCCGCCAATTTCGCCATAGAAGGACCAGTTAATATCCCAAAGCTCAATATTCAGTTTGCTGGTAAAGGAGGCTTGTTGATTGCCAAACTCAAAATTGGGATCATCGGTTACCGTGCCCACATTATCTTTACCGGCCGGGTCAAAAAGCGCCTGAAAAACATCGGAAATATCCACTTCGCGAGCGCCACCGCCGAACTGAAAGGTGCGGCTAACACCGAGTGTCCAGAAATTGAGGGGAGTAAAACTCAGGTGCAGGCCTGCCTGGCGGGGGTGTCCTGCGAAAAACTCATTGCCAAGGCGAATACCTTCCACCCGCTCCAATTTAGAATAAAAGAGCTCATAACGGATATTCCAGTCGGTAATCGGTGTTGCATTACTGATGGTAATGGATGGGGAGGCTTGTGCCTGTGTGCTGACGAGCATGGCGGAATCGCGAAATGGCGAAAACCAGTGCTCCCGGTATCCGAATTCCACCTGAGCATATTCAAAACCAAAGCCAATGTAACTGTTGGTGTGAATCGGGCCGCCACTGTCATCGGTCATCACCATGCCAGCAGACGCAATAATGTAAGGATTAGGCTGATAAAACCCACCGGCGGCAAGGACATAGCTGGACTGCGCATCAATGCCCCGGCGATTGGGCAGGGTTTTACTTTCCTGCCCGGTGGCCAGTTCCAGTGAACTGTGACTGCGACCGGCACGACGTTTGAAACGCTCAAGATAGCGACTGACCTTTTTATACAGCCCCGGATGACTGGACTGCAACTGAGGGAGGCGGGCCAAGACATCTGCTGCCTTGTAGGGTTTGGTCAATGGCGCACCTGGCGTGAGCGCCATGACTTTCTCTACCTGTGATTCAATTTCCGGCGACAACTGCAAAGGCAGGTAAGGTGAGAGGCCTTTTGCTAAAGAAATAGCGGGGAAAAGCAGACAACAGAGAATCAGGCCGCAAAAACGCATACTAAAGGATCACATCAGATTGGTTACAAAGCGGCAATTATACATAAGCGGTTGCAGGATGGTATGACTTCAGGACGTTTGGTAGCCTTGCAACAACAGTGTAAAATCAGATTCCTGCCAACACCAGTTGACTTCGCTGTTGGCACACTTTAGCAAAGAACGATGCAACCGTTGCAGATTTTGCTTCTTCCAGTTGTCGCCATTGCGACGTCGACATTTGTCGAAATCGATAATCCAGACGTTGTCCTGATCATCCAGCATCAGATTACGAATATTAAGATCATGGTGATACACCTGATGCTGATGTAAGCGAGCAATCACTTTTCCGGTATTTACCCATTGCTCTGTGGTTAAAGGGCGTTCACAAAGAATATGGTGTAAATCTCGGCTATTCGGTATCACTCGGGTTATCAGATCGGCGCGATATGTCCAGCCAACCCGGATAATATGGGCCGCTATGGGCTCGGGTACCGGCATGTTGTGTTGGCGTAAGAATTTAAGTAAGCGCAGTTCCTGCCAGGCACGGGTGTTTTCCCGCCCGGTGTAGATAAACTGATCATGGCAAAGCCGTCCGATCAGACCACCACGGCAGTAGTGTCGCAGTGCCCAGTGCTCACCTTCCTGCGGGCGCACAAAAACCGTTGTACCGCGGCCTTTCGCCGTGCCTGAAAGTAAGCCCAGGGACTGCCAGTAATCAGCGCGAAAAAGCTTACTGTCGACAGCCGTTGGTATATTTTGATCAAACAGAAACCAGTGTCCGGGCGTTTCGTTATGTTCTCTAAACCCCATCAGTCTCATCAGCGCTGAAGACATCAATGGTGCGCATCTTATCATGTCCTTTGAGTTTCGGGCATAGTGGAGCGGAATCGTCTATGTGCGCCAATATTATGTATTTTTTACGGGCATGATAAACTCTCAGGCTGATTTTATTCTGGCCGGAATACCCTTAATTGACAACGCATTACACTCAAGGGATCTGTGTCATAACAACAGGTGGTTAAGGTGCTGAACGAACAGGGTGAGCAGGAAATTTCTTTAATATTGGGTAATTCCAATTCCAACTTTTCAGGTGTCACCTCAACCATGTTGCAGGTGTCAGCAGAACAGCGCAAATGGGTCAATTTGCGTATTATGGGCAAGCATCACCTGAGGGATCCTGATCTCTATATCAGTTTCTGGGACACGGTGCGGCTGTGCCGCAAACCACTTAAAAGCGGTAAGTACAGAATTTTTCATGCCAGACGGGTTGATGAGATGCTTCAGGCGCTGCTTTTGCGTTATGTTTTCAGAAGCAAGATTAAAATTGTCTTCAGTAGTGCAGCCCAGCGTAAGCGCTCGGCATCCACGGTCTGGATTACCCGCCAAATGGATGCCGTTGTAGCGGTCAGTCAGCGTTCAGCGGGCTTCCTCGCTGATCCTCCTGATAAGGTTATCCCTCACGGTATTCAGAGCCACCTTTACCAGCCTGCACAGAACAAAGAGGAAGCATGGCAGGCGCTAGGGTATGGTGGCCAGATCGGTATCGGTATACTGGGACGAGTGCGCAAACAAAAAGGCGTGCACCATTTTGTCAGGGCCTGTATCGACGTGCTGCCCGATTATCCCCAGGTGACCGCTGTGGTGGTCGGGGCGATATCTTCTTCTCACCGTGACTTTGTGGAAGAGCTTAAACAGGAAGTGGAGACTGCAGGCCTCTCTTCTCGTATCGTTTTTACCGGTGAGCTGCCGTTCGAGCGCATTCCGCAAATATTTTCGGCATTATCGGTGGTGGCCGCACTCAGCGATAATGAAGGATTTGGACTGACTGTGCCGGAAGCCATGAGCGCAGGCGCGGCGGTGTTGGCGACAGATGCAGGGGCCTGGCCGGAAATTATTCGTGAAGGAACCGATGGCTACGTGGTACCGGTAAATGATATCCAGGCCATCAAAGAGAAACTCGACACTTTGTTATCTGATCTGCAGCGTACCCATGAAATGGGTATACAGGGACGAGAGAGGGTCCTCGAGCATTACAGTATTGAAAGGGAGGCCCGTCAGCTCCTGGACTTTTTTGAAACGCTGCAATGAATCGTTAACGCAGAATGAAGGGACTCATGAGGATGGACCCGTTAAGACACATCCTCAGAGTCATTCGGCAGTCATTAGCCGCCTTCAGGGCCTTTCAGGTGGGCGCCGTTGGCAGATACACGGTGCATGGTTTCTTTCGCACGCTGGCGTTCATCATCACGCTGACGCTGGGTAGTACAAACCCTTTCACCAAAACGGGTTCCGGTTACCTGACGGCGTTCGCAGCGATAACCCACTTCGGCGGGTGCATAACGAGCCAGACAGTCTTGGCGCTCGTCTTTCGCCAGGTCACTTTTAAAACACTCTTTTAGCGCCTGATTACGCTCTGTGTCAGATAAATGCTCAATGCTGGCATATTTGTCTTCAGGGTTTGATGCGCAGCCGGCCAGTAATAAGGCCCCACCTACCATTAAACCAATGATCAATTTTTGCATTTCTATCTCCTTCGCTGAGGCACACCTCAGTATTTAATTTGCTGCCACGTAAAGCCAATGTCTTACTTCGTCGACTTGTCACAGCCCTAACACGTTCAGTAAATTAATCCTTCACGTTCTGACTAATACCTACCGGAATCTTGCTGCAACTACAAGTGACAAATTGTAACAGTGTCATATTTATGGCTTGTTAACGGCGCCCTCTCGCCGGGACTGTTGTTGCAAAACATCCAGCGTGGCCTTTACGGCACCGGCATTGCGCGCAATGATGATCTGACCGGCAGCACCCTTATCGCTGGCTTCTTCAGGGTGACTCAACCAATGCCGACATAGCGTCAGCAGTTCGTCTTCATCATGGGCTGTCGCCAGCGCCCCGCTTGTCTCCAGTTCGGCACAAATTTGTGGGTTATTGTACTGTGAGGGGCCCATGACAATGGGAATTCCCAATTGTGCGGGCTCCAGGGCGTTGTGGCCCCCTCTGTCACACAGGCTTCCACCCACAAAGGCAATATCTGAAATAGCATAAAGCTCAGACAGCATGCCCATCTCGTCGGCCAGCATCACATCTGTAGTGCTTTGACAACGATCTCCCTGACTGGTTCTGATGACGTCCTTTTGTTGTTGCAGGCAGAGCTGGTAAACGGCGTCAAACCGCTGTGGGTGTCTTGGCACCAGCACCAGCAATAAATCCGGAAAATCAGCTTTTAACTGCCCGTAGGTCTTTAGTAACAGGGTTTCCTCCGGTGCATGGGTACTGCCTCCTATGATGACAGGACGTCCGTTTACCCCGTATCGTTCGCGCAACGTTTTACCTAATAGTTTGTCACTTTGAGGCTGCAGATCGAATTTCATATTGTTGGTCAATACGAGTTTGCCCTCTACCACGCCAAGTGCAAGGTAGTTGTCATAATCCCGTTGCCCCTGTGCACAAACCCGGGTTATTCGCGTCAGCGTGGGAGTAAATAAGGCCCTGAGCTTCTGATAGCGGGACGCTGAACGGTCCGTCATTCTCCCGTTAACAACGGTAACCGGGATGTTTCTGCACCAACAACTGCGGATCATATTCGGCCAAAGCTCGACTTCCACGATCACCACCTGTTTGGGCTTAATACGTTTTAGCATATTGCTCATGGTCCAGGGCATGTCGAAGGGCAGGTAAGCATGGTTTACGCTGTCTTCGAAGGTGTCCTGCACACGTTGTGAGCCCGTGGCGGTGGTGGTGGTAACGGTAATGCGCAGATTCGGATCCGTCGCTTGCAGCTGGCGAATCAACGGCGTGGCGGCAACCACCTCTCCCACAGAGACGCAGTGAAACAAATAATCACTTTGCTCTTGTTGTGAAGGTGAAAAACCGAACCGTTCCGGTAATCGCTTTATTTCCTGCAAGCGACTGTGGTTTCCGCGACGCAGCATTACGCCGGCCAGCAAGGGAGAGAGCACAACCCACAGCAGGGTGTAAGCAATCAGGCTAAGGGTGTATATGGCGCGGGGAATGGTCGTGGAGTGCTTTTGCATCATAGTTATATACCGATTGTCAGCCAAGTACTTTATCAGACTTTGCTCTACCTCGCCTGCATCTGGCGACAGTCTGTCTGACTGTACAGTTGCTGCGTCGCTATTTTGACCCGGGGATCTATACCTTTGTCCGCTATGTCTTTTACAATGCTAGCTCACTACGGTAATGGAGCAGCAAATGAATCAAGGTTTCAATGACTACCTGCAGCAGCAACTGGATGAGGTGCGTGAGCAGGGACTCTTTAAAAGCGAGCGGATCATCAGTTCACAGCAACAGGCCGATATTAGCCTGACTGATGCAGCGCATGTGCTGAATTTTTGTGCCAATAATTATCTGGGTCTGGCGAACCATCCGGATCTGATCGAGGCGGCAAAAGCGGGTCTTGATTCTCATGGTTTTGGCATGGCTTCCGTACGTTTTATTTGCGGTACTCAGGACATTCACAAACAACTCGAAAATAAGCTCAGTGAGTTTCTGGGGATGGAAGACACCATACTGTATTCCTCCTGTTTTGATGCGAATGCCGGTCTGTTTGAGACCCTGTTGGGACCTGAAGATGCCATTATCTCAGACGCACTTAACCATGCCAGTATCATTGATGGTGTGAGACTCTGTAAAGCCAAGCGCTATCGTTATGCCAATAACGACATGGATGATCTGGAGAAACAGCTGCAACAAGCCCAGGCGGATGGTGCCCGGTATAAGTTGATTGCCACTGACGGTGTCTTTTCTATGGACGGTGTGATTGCACGCCTTAAGGATGTTTGCGACCTGGCAGACAAATACAATGCCCTGGTAATGGTGGACGACTCTCATGCTGTAGGATTTGTGGGTGAGCAAGGCCGCGGCAGCCACGAGTTTTGCGACGTAATGGGGCGGGTCGACATTCTCACCGGTACATTGGGTAAAGCGCTGGGTGGCGCGTCAGGCGGATACACATCTGCCAGTAAGGAAATCGTAAGCTGGTTGCGTCAGCGCTCTCGACCTTATTTGTTTTCCAACTCACTGGCCCCGGCCATTGTGTCTGCATCGATTAAAGTGCTGGAGTTATTGTCTGGCGGTGGCGAACTGCGCAATAAGCTCAAAGAAAACAGTCAGTACTTCCGTCAACGCATGACAGAGGCGGGTTTCAACCTCGCAGGAGCAGACCATGCCATTATTCCGGTGATGTTGGGTGATGCGAGACTGGCCAGCGAAATGGCAGAAAAAATGCTGGCGAAGGGCATTTATGTCATCGGCTTTTCTTTTCCTGTGGTACCTAAAGGACAAGCCAGAATCCGTACTCAAATGTCTGCCGCGCATACCAGGGCGCAGTTGGATCAAGCCATTGATGCCTTTATAGATGTGGGCAAAGAGCTGGGAGTCATATCATGAGAGCCTTGTCAAAGTTACATGCCAAGCCCGGTATCTGGCTAACCGACGCTGAAAAGCCTGAAGTGGGTCATAACGACCTGCTGATAAAAATTCGCAAGACCGCCATTTGTGGTACAGACATGCATATTTACCATTGGGATGAATGGTCGCAGGCCACTATTCCGGTGCCGATGGTGGTGGGGCATGAGTATGTAGGTGAAGTGGTGGAAATGGGACAGGAAGTGACCGGTTTTGCGGTGGGTGATCGCGTCTCCGGAGAAGGCCACATTACCTGCGGTCATTGCCGCAATTGTCGGGCAGGGCGACGCCACCTATGTCGCAATACCTATGGCGTGGGTGTCAATCGTCCCGGAGCTTTTGCCGAATACCTGGTTATTCCGGCGTTTAATGCCTTTAAAATCCCTAAACATATTTCTGATGATCTGGCATCGGTATTTGACCCTTTTGGTAATGCCGTACACACCGCACTGTCATTTGACCTGGTTGGAGAAGATGTACTGATTACCGGTGCAGGCCCCATTGGTATTATGGCGGCGGCAGTCGCCAGGCATGTAGGGGCTCGCCACGTGGTGATTACCGATGTGAACGAATATCGCCTGCAGCTGGCCAAGAAAATGGGTGCCACCCGGGTTGTTAACGTCAGCAACGAGAAACTGGCAGATGTGATGGACGAACTGGGCATGACTGAAGGGTTTGATGTAGGCCTGGAAATGTCCGGGGTGGCGTCGGCCTTCAGAGAAATGCTCAGTAAAATGAACCACGGTGGTAAAGTTGCCATGCTGGGTATTCCCTCTGGTGACACGGCAATAGACTGGAATCAGGTGATCTTTAAGGGCTTGGTGATCAAAGGTATTTATGGTCGTGAAATGTTCGAGACCTGGTATAAAATGGTGAGCCTGATCGAAAGTGGTTTGGATCTCAGCCCGATCATTACCCATCGTTTTGATATCAATGACTTCGAACAGGGTTTCGAAACCATGGCGTCCGGCCAATCCGGCAAAGTCATTCTGAGTTGGCAATAATGACCTCTTTTCAACATCTCGATATTTTAGCTGCAAATAGCAAGCTGTCGGCTGGCGAGGCGGTATTGGTGGATATCCGCGATCCACAATCCTATGCGTCGGCGCACATTGACGGAGCCCTGCATTTAAATAATGACAATCTGCAACGCTTTATGGATGAGACGCCCACCACTACGCCGGTGATTGTTTGTTGTTACCATGGCAACAGCAGTCAGCAAGCGGCGCAGTTTCTGGTTCAGCAAGGCTATAGCGAAGTGTACAGCCTGGACGGCGGGTTCGAAGCCTGGCGACTACAGTTTCCTGTTGTCAGCGCGACGTCCTGATGTTGTTAATCGCCTTTTCCCGCGAGCAGGATGCTCGCCTGCTGGGTAACTATCTGCAACAGCAGGGCATAGATGTGCGCTACCGGATGACTCAGGAGGAACACCCTCATGCACTGGAATTGCATGAGGCCACCCGTCTGACAGAGGCCCGCAGTCTGGTGGAAGAGTTCCTGCGCCATCCCCAGGACCAAAAATATCAGCAGGCTGCCTGGCAGCAAGGCGATGCCGTATCTATGCAGGAGCAGACGATCATTTCGTGGCTACCAATGCTGAAACGCGCATTGTTAAGTCCTGTTACCAGTGCTGCCTTAGTGATATGTCTGTTGGTGTACCTTGGCAGCATCATGGGCGGCTTTGCACAGTTGCATCGAACCCTGATGTTTCAGCCTGTTACGCAACTTCTGGAAACCCACCAATGGTGGCGATTGCTGGGTCCGGCGTTTCTGCACTTTTCGGCGTTGCATATCGTTTTCAATTTGCTCTGGTGGGGCTTACTCGGCAGTCAGATAGAGCGATGTCTGGGGAGTCGACACCTGGTGATTATCTTTGTGCTGACGGCGTTACTCTCCAATTACGCTCAGTTCCTGTCATCAGGTCCCAACTTCGGAGGGCTTTCCGGGGTGGTCTATGGGGTGATGGGTTTTGTGTGGTGGTGCGGGTGGCTGAGACCCGGCTGGGGGTTGAGTCTCTCAAAGCCCCTAGTGGGCTTTATATTGCTGTGGTTGGTATTTGGCTACACCGACATGCTTTGGGTTAAAATGGCCAACACCGCCCATACCGTGGGGCTCATCAGCGGTTGTATACTGGCCGTGTTGTATACCCGCTTCAGCCCTGATAAAGGTACTTCGTGAAGATCACATCTTTGACCATCGCTGAGCCGGTCTCGCGTTTCATCTGTTCCTGCAGTGTTTGCAAACAAAGCTGACGAATTTCCTCACGCCCGGTCAGAGACTTTATTTTCTCTTCTGGCTGACGACCAAAAATATCAATGGTGGTAGAACGTAATAGTGGGGCGTGATGGGCAACCACTTCGAGTTGTGACTCATCTTCGAGCATCAACTCCACCGTGACCCTGACATAACCCAGTTTGCGGCTGTTCGAACTCAGGTAGTTGGTCACAATGTCCGGTTCCAGCCCAAAATAGGCATAGGCTGATGCCGCTTTGTGGAAACAGGATAGAGCTATAATCAGGCCGATTGTCAGCCATTTTTTAGACACCATGGTAATTCATCATCCGCGTTACTCTGTAAGCTCATATTACCAGCAATGACGAGGGGCGCTCCACTAATCCGCTTAAAAATGTCAGGGTATTTGCCGGTGAGCGGGCGCAAAGGTATCATGCTGGCTACTTTATCGACCCGATTGCTGTTTTGTTAAGTTTAACCACCAGATTTCCCTTAACGCTGCCCGTGCAGTGGTCGCAACCCGAACTGTGCCAGGTGCCGGATTTTCATTTGAAAAACTGGTTACTGGACACCGGCTCACTGACCGAGCGTTTACAGTCACATTGCCGTGATTTTCGGGTTAATGTGATTGGTCAGAAGCGGGCACCGCTGATGGAAAACGAGCGAGAATGCATGGATCCCGACACGGACTACGTGGTCCGAGAAGTCTTGCTGTGTGCAGAGCAACAGCCCTGGGTGTTTGCGCGTTCGCTGTTGCCTGTCGCACTGTGTGAAGCTAACCAGTCAGAATTCTCCGCACTGGGCGATCAACCCCTGGGTCGCTTGATATTCAATGACTCACGCTTTGTTCGACAGCCTTTTCAGCTGACCTGTCTGGCGCCCGATCACAGGTTATGTCAGCAGCTCGGTCTGAACACTTACCACCCGCTGTGGGGAAGACGGTCGCTTTTCAGATTTCAGCAATGGCAGTTGATGGTGGCTGAGATTTTTCTTCCGCAGAGTCCGGCCTATAAGCTGATGGCTAGGGGGAAGCGGCTATGAACCAGTTGAGTGGGTATCTGCGTTTAATGCGCGTGGATAAACCTATCGGTATTTACCTGTTGTTGTGGCCTACGTATTGGGCATTGTGGCTAGCGGAAGGGGGCACTCCCCATTGGTCATTGCTGATGATCTTCACGCTGGGCGTTTTTCTCATGCGTTCTGCCGGATGTGTGATTAATGATTATGCAGACCGTCATATCGATGGCAGGGTCAGACGTACTTCACAACGCCCCATCGTAGCAGGAGACGTGACACCGAGGCAGGCATTGATGCTGTTTGGCGTGTTGGTTTTTTTGTCCTTTGTCCTGGTGCTACTGCTGAACTGGCAAACCATTTTGTTATCCGTAGGTGCGCTGTTTCTGGCAGCCTGTTATCCCTTCATGAAGCGGTATACGCACTTACCTCAGGTTGTCCTGGGCGCAGCATTCAGCTGGGCTATTCCCATGGCGTTTATGGCTACTTCGCAGAGTCTGCCCTGGTGGAGCTGGATTTTGTACCTGGCAAATTTACTCTGGATCGTGGCATACGATACGCAATACGCGATGGTGGACAGGGAAGATGATATGCACATTGGGGTGAAATCCACTGCCATACTGTTTGGTCGCTACGACAGGGTCATCATAGGGTTACTGCAACTGACAACCCTGGTGCTGTTAATCTGGTTAGGTGAACTGCTCAATCTGAGCGCGTTGTATTACCTGTCTTGCCTGGGCGCCGGGCTGCTGTTTATCTATCAGCAAACACTGATTGCCCAACGCCAGCGTGAACGCTGTTTCCGCGCATTTTTGAACAATCATTATGTGGGGCTGCTGGTTACCCTGGGGTTGGTTGCAGACCTGAGCTTTTAGCGAGCGGACAGCCTCTACGACGTCTCCTTTTCGTATAACACTGGATAGCCTAAAAGACCTTTTACCGACCTACAGATGCGTCAGCTTTTGCGCCACATCCGGGGATATGTGCTCCATCACCAGCGTCTGCAGCGCTTCACTTTTTTCTGAATACTGTATGGAACCTTCCGTGCTGGCATCGACCCACTTATTATCCTTAAGCGACTGAATAAAGGTTGAGAAGAGGGTCTTATCGTAGAACTCCGGCGCGTCGATACCGGTTATGGTGCAAAGGTGTTCAGCCAGCTCTCGGCTTTGTCTTTCCAGTTCGGCACGACTCAGTGAACGTTCTCGTTGTAATACATTCAACACCATCGCGTAGCGCTGCAACGTAGGTTGTATGGTGCGGTTAAGGATCGCTAAGGTGCCAAAGCCACTGCCCGTGTGTTCAGTCACCACCAGTTTACGGCCCTGCTGGCGGATAAGCCCCAGTGTCTTCATGCATTTGATCAGTGTTTCAGCGTAGTCTGTGGCCTGCTCTACCGACATATAGATAAACAGCTCTTTACTTAATAAGGGGTAAAGAAGCTCTACAGTAGTGAGCACTTGCTTTTTCTCTGCTCCCTTCCCTGCAATGCTGGCTGCCACAAGTCCGGGAAGCGCAAACAGGTGCAGGATGTTGTTACGATAGTAAGTCTGGGTGACCGCCAGGCGTTCATCTAATGAGATAATGCGTCCGAAACTATCGCGTTGAACCTGTAGCTTTTTCAGGGCCAGAGTACTGCTTAGAAGCTCCTCTCCAGAGATCTGCGGTATTACACATAGCTCACTGAAAGGCGCATCCCGCAACAGCTGCAGTAAATGATCCAGGTTCGCAGTCAATTCAGATTCCGATGCCGTGTGGTTTTTGCACGCCAGCAGGGCCAGTGATACCAGTGACATGCCACTGACGGAGGCCGCCTGATTGATTCGGCACATTACCTGATGCGCCAGGTGATTGACCGTAGGTGTCAGCCATGTGGGCTTCTTCTCATGGGCATCATTACGCCAGGTCGGCACCTGCTGATCCAGATACTGGTTCAGAGATATGGGATCGCCGAAACTGAGAAAACCATGTCCGTAGTTCTTCAGTTTTTTTATCGCGGAAAAAACCTGTAGAAAAGATTCCTTCTGTTTTTTCTTTCCCTTCAATTCATTGAGGTAGCTGCCCAGTTCCATGACATTCTCATATCCGAGATAGACCGGCACAATGCTGACCGGGCGCTTGACGCCCTTGAGCATCGCTTGCAGGGTCATCGCCAGCATGCCTGTTTTCGGAGGCAGCAATCTTCCGGTGCGGCTGCGCCCCCCTTCAGGGTAGTATTTCACCGGATAACCTCTGTCGAAAAGTAGCTCAAGGTATTCCCTGAAAACCGCGGTATAGAGCTTGTTACCCGCAAAACTGCGTCGTAAAAAGAAGGCTCCGCCGCGCCGGAAGATACCGCCCACCGGCCAGAAATTAAGGTTAATACCGGCCGCGATGTGCGGGGTGGCCAGTCCTTCGTGGTAGATCACATAGGTCAGCAATAAATAATCCATGTGGCTGCGATGGCAGGGAACGTAAATAATCTCATGGCCTTTTTGCGCCAGTTCTCTGACTTTGGCGGCGTGGCTTACATCGATACCGTTGTAAATTTTATTCCAGACCCGGGTCAGCAGTCTGTCACCAAAGCGGATGATGCCTTCGCGATAGTCTGCCGCGATCTCCTTCAGATATTCCTTAGCCTTATCTCTGGCTTGTTCGGCTGTAATTTTTTTGCTCTGCTGTTCTTCGGCGATGGCTTGCTTGACGGCCCTGGCGCCGAGTACGGCATTGTACAGTTGGTGTTTATCCACGCTGGACGGGCCGGTCATGGATTGGACTTTACGATAGAAGTGGGTCCGCGCAACGCGAATGAGTTTATGCGCCACCAGAGCATGGTCGCCTGACTCTTGCGCAACCCGCTGAGAAGACACAGCCCTACTGAAGGTGACGAAATTGTCGCGACCCAGAAAAAGAACAATAAAAAACTTTCTCAGCCAGCTCGGTGAGGCGCGATCCGCAAGTAAATCAGACCAGCCGGGTTTGGATTTTTCTGGTGCCCGGCCCCAAAAGACCGATACCGGCACAATTTGCACGTCCAGTTGATCATCATCCTGCTGTAATTCCAGAATACGTGTAAAGTCCTGCAGCACAGAAGTCTGTTTGACGCGACGACTGAACAGCCCTTGTGGTTGCTCCAGGTACAGACAAGCGGGGCGCTTTTCACCGCCAAGGGTCACAGGCTCAGTCGGATCCGCAAGGCCAGCTTGTCGTGTGGCTTGCTGTAATGCGAGCAGGTCCGTGGCCGAGTGGGTATGCAACAGATAAATGATCGGTTTCGTGGTATCGATACCCAGCTCAGTGATCAGATTCGCAGGAATCACTTTTGTTGAGACTAATAAGCGCGTGGGCAAACTGATAAGAGTGAGTAATAACCTGTGCAACCAGTGCATCTGGTGAGTTCCTCTGGGAAGATTCATGGCTAGAAAATTGGCGAAAGCATAGCACGGCTTGCAAAACTTGTCCCTGACCCACTTGCACGAACCGAATAACTGGATATACTGACAGTAAAACTGTATGGAAAAACAGGCTTATGCGCGCGCTAACTCCAAGACAAGAAGAAGTTCTTCAACTGATAAAAGACACCATGGTGCACACGGGGATGCCGCCAACTCGCGCGGAGATCGCCAGAACATTGGGTTTTCGCTCCGCCAATGCGGCCGAGGAGCACCTTAAGGCGCTTGCCCGCAAAGGTGTCATTGAAATTTTGCCGGGAACCTCCAGAGGCATTCGCCTGAATATGCCGCTGGATGAGGTCGCCGAAGAGGAGGGCTTGCCGTTGATTGGTAAAGTGGCCGCGGGCGAACCCATTCTTGCCCAGGAAAATATCGAGACTCATTACCAGGTAGCGCCTGATCTGTTTAAACCGCGGGCTGACTATCTGTTGCGCGTGCAGGGAATGAGCATGAAAGACATCGGTATCTTGGACGGCGATTTGCTGGCGGTGCACAAAACCCTGGATGTGCACAATGGCCAGGTGGTTGTCGCCAGGGTCGATGATGAAGTGACCGTAAAGCGATTAGAGCGCCGTGGACGCAGTGAAATTCTCTTGCACGCCGAAAATGAAGAGTTTGCCCCCATAAAAGTTGATTTAGCCTCGCAGCCCTTTAGTATCGAAGGGATTGGGGTGGGAATCATCCGCAATGCCGACTGGCTTTAAACCCGCAAATAATGAACCGTTTTGTGTCTGGCCCCCTCAAGGTGGGCCTTTCTTTCCAATACTCACCTCAAAAATCAATCAAATTAGTAAGTTAGCTTATCCAAGCTGCCACGTCTTTGTCGCCTAAATGTTGAGCGATCGATTGACTCAAGTGCAGAAAAGGCTGGACTCCACCCCCTTGCTTGAGTAATTCTTATACATTGCAACAAAAATATAACAATGACATGACATTATTTTTATATTCAGTGTCATGTTGCTTTCCGATGCCAAACAGGTATTTGTCATCGGGTTGAGTTCATTTCTGACAGAGGAGACGTCACGTGGGCAAAGGTGTCTTGACCGCGATCTGTGCGACTTTAGCAAGCAGCGTCGCTGTCGCTGAACGATCCGATATTAACCTCAGACAAGGGGTTACGGATATCAGCGAGCAGGTGTATGGCCTGCATATGACGATTTTTTACATCTGTGTCGTGATTGGTGTAGTGGTATTCGGGGCCATGCTGTATGCGATGATTTTTCATCGCAAATCCAAGGGCGCCAAACCTGCCAATTTTCACGAGAGTGTCAAAGTCGAAGTGGCCTGGACCATTGTTCCCTTTCTGATCCTTGTGGGCATGGCAATACCTGCTGCTAAAACACTGATCGCAATGGAAGACACCTCGGAGGCGGATGTCACGGTGTTGGTCACCGGTTCGCAATGGAAGTGGCATTACAAGTACATGGATCATGACGTGGACTTTTATTCTTTGATGGCCACACAACCTGAGCAGATCGCCAATAAATTCGATAAGGGAGAGAACTATCTCCTTGAAGTTGACCGTCCACTGGTCATTCCTACCGGCCAAAAAGTGCGTTTCCTGATCACCTCCGACGATGTGATTCACTCCTGGTGGGTACCTGACTTTGCTGTGAAAAAAGATGCCAACCCCGGCTTTATTAATGAGGCCTGGACGAAAGTTAACGAGCCCGGTATCTATCGCGGTCAATGTGCTGAGCTGTGCGGTAAAGACCATGGTTTCATGCCAGTGGTGGTAATTGCCAAAGAACCTGCTGAATATCAGCGTTGGCTGGCCGAGGAAGAAGCGAAGCAGCTTAAAGCCAAAGAGGAAGAGCAGAAGTTACTGGCCATGAATATGGAAATGGATGAGCTAATGGATGTCGGTAAGCAGGTCTATCAGTCTGCGTGTGCCGCGTGCCATATGCCAAATGGTGAAGGCTTGCCGGGTGTATTCCCTGCGTTGAAAGGCAGTGATATCGCTATCAATGATATGCAGAAGCACATTGATATTGTAGTGAATGGCGTTTCCGGAACGTCTATGCAGGCCTTTGGTAAGCAGCTCAGTCTCAAAGAGCTGGCAGCCGTTATCACCTATGAACGTAATGCCTGGGGCAATAACACCGGTGAAACGGTGCAGGCTAAAGACGTTAACGCATTAATTACTGGCAACTAGGAGGATTATGATGAGTAGTGTTGCAGACGATCTTCATCATGATGAGCATCATGACCACAAGCCAGCGGGAATAATGCGTTGGCTGTTAACCACCAACCATAAAGACATTGGTACCCTGTACCTGTGGTTCGCCTTTATCATGTTCTTGGTGGGCGGCGCCATGGCAATGGTTATCCGTGCAGAGTTGTTTCAGCCAGGATTACAGATTGTAGAGCCAAACTTCTTTAATCAGATGACCACAGTGCATGGCCTGATTATGGTGTTTGGGGCGGTTATGCCGGCCTTTACGGGCCTTGCGAACTGGATGGTGCCGCTGATGATTGGCGCGCCGGATATGGCCCTGCCACGCATGAATAACTGGAGCTTCTGGATTCTGCCCGGCGCATTCCTGATTCTCCTGGCCTCTTTGTTTCTTGAGGGCGGTGGGCCGAATTTTGGCTGGACCTTCTATGCTCCGCTGTCGACCACTTACAGTAACGACAGCACCGCGTTGTTTGTGTTTTCCGTTCACATCATGGGGATTTCCTCCATCATGGGTGCGATTAACGTGATTGTGACGATCTTCAATATGCGTGCGCCGGGTATGACCTGGATGAAGATGCCCATGTTCGTCTGGACCTGGCTAATCACTGCCTTCCTGCTGATTGCCGTGATGCCGGTACTCGCGGGTGCGGTGACCATGGTACTGACAGATAAGTACTTTGGTACCAGCTTCTTTGACGCCGCCGGTGGTGGTGACCCGGTACTGTTCCAGCACATATTCTGGTTCTTCGGGCACCCTGAAGTGTATATTATGATTTTGCCGGCCTTCGGCATTATCTCTCACATCGTGCCTACCTTTTCCCGCAAGAAACTCTTTGGCTACTCCTCTATGGTGTATGCCACGGCATCCATTGCATTGCTGTCTTTTATCGTGTGGGCCCACCATATGTTTACAACAGGCATGCCGTTGTTTGCTGAAATGTTCTTTATGTTTGCCACCATGCTCATCTCGGTGCCGACCGGGGTGAAAGTCTTTAACTGGGTGGCCACAATGTGGCGGGGTTCAATCAGCTACGAAATGCCAATGATGTTCGCGCTGGCGTTTATCGTGCTGTTTACCATTGGTGGCTTCTCCGGGTTGATGCTGGCCATAACACCGGTGGACTTCCAGTATCATGATACCTATTTCGTGGTGGCCCATTTCCACTATGTACTGGTTACCGGCGCGGTCTTCTCGATTATGGCTGCGGTGTATTACTGGTTGCCTAAGTGGTGCGGAAAGATGTATGACCAGACACTGGCCCAGTGGCATTTCTGGTGCTCGTTGATATCTGTCAACCTGCTCTTCTTCCCAATGCACTTCGTTGGTCTTGCTGGAATGCCAAGACGGATTCCGGATTATGCCCTGCAGTTTGCTGACTTCAACAAGTGGATCAGTATTGGAGGCTTTGCCTTTGGTCTGTCTCAGCTGATCTTCCTGGCCTTGATCATTAAAGCCAGTCGCAAGATCGGTGAACCCGCTACGGCTCAGGTCTGGGATGGCGCAGAGGGTCTTGAATGGGAAGTGCCTTCACCGGCTCCGTATCATACCTTCGAAACCCCGCCAGAGGTGAAATAGGACTATGACGGAGCAGTCGCAAAGTAATAATCGGATGGTGATAAAGCTGGTGGCAATTGTCATCGGCATGTTCGGTTTTGGTTTTGCACTGGTACCTTTATACGACGTGTTCTGTGACATTACAGGCATTAATGGCAAAACCAATCCCTATGCCGCGACTTATGACGTGAATACGGATGTGGATACCAGCCGCGAGATTACGGTGGAATTTATCACCCGTAATCAATCTGGCATGCCCTGGGATTTTGAAGCACGCACGCATCGTATCAAGGTACATCCTGGTGAGCTGAAAACGGTTGAGTTTTATGTCCGTAACCCAACGGGCAGAGACATCATTGGCCAGGCCATTCCGTCTGTATCACCGGGAACGGCGGCGTTGTACCTGAATAAGACGGAATGTTTCTGTTTTGAACAGCAGCCGCTAAAGGCGGGCGCAGAAGCCCTTATGCCGATGCAGTTTTATGTGGACCCTCAGCTGCCTGAGGATATTAAGGTTTTTACTCTGTCCTATACTTTGTATGACGTGACAGGGACATCTACTGTGGCGATGAACCGCGGCTAAACGGAGAGCGAGATGTCAGAGCAACAATACGAAAAATACTATGTGCCCGCGCAGAGTGCCTGGCCCATTGTTGGCGCCGTAGCGCTGTTTTTAATTGCGGTTGGGGCCGGTAACTTTGTGGTGGAATCCACAAGAGGGAAAGAGGGCTTTGGTGGTTGGATCCTCACCGCTGGCTTGCTGGTGTTACTGGTGATGCTGGTGGGCTGGTTCAGAGATCAGATTGAGGAATCCATGGCCGGTAAATACAGTGCTCAGTTGGGCCGTTCATACCGCCAGGGCATGAGCTGGTTTATTTTCTCTGAAGTAATGTTTTTTGCCGCCTTCTTTGGCGCCTTGTTTTACACCCGCATGATCGCTGTACCCTGGTTGGCTGGCGAATCCAATAACGCCATGACCAACGCAGTATTGTGGCCAGGTTTTGAGGCCATCTGGCCTTTGACTACCACACCTGATGGTACTACTACGCAGGCGATGGGGTGGATGGGCTTACCACTGATAAATACCGCGATTCTGTTGATTTCATCGGTTACCGCGCACTTTGCCCACGTGGCGCTTGAAGAAGGTAAACGTGGTCGCCTCAAGCTGTTTCTTGGTATCACCATTGTACTTGGCCTTATCTTCCTCTTCCTACAGGTAGAAGAGTATGTGCACGCCTACCGGGACTTAGGTCTGACACTGACTTCAGGCGTATACGGTAATACCTTTTTCCTGCTGACCGGTTTTCATGGTTTGCATGTGACACTGGGCACGCTGATGTTAATCATCATGTTTTTCCGTGTGCTCAAGGGTCACTTTAACAAAGAAAACCAGTTTGCGTTTCAGGCTACCAGTTGGTACTGGCACTTTGTAGACGTGGTGTGGGTTATCTTGTTTGTGTTTGTGTATATTCTCTAGGGTACGATGGGCTCCCTGCAGGGAGCCTGTCTGTGTTTAGTAGGGTCTGGGGTTGGGAGTAATCCAGCCCATGGCCAGCGCAAATAAAATCAACAACATAATGACCACGGAGGTCAGTACACGTCGGCCGATAAATTTGGTCATTGAATGTTGCTGATCTGATTCACCCTTTAGCATGATTTTCATAGCCCTGAAGAGATTGAAAATCATGAAGACCAATAAACAGACAAGAATGATTTTGATAAACAAGCGCGATCTCCTGTTGTGCTAAGCCAACTCAGTAAATTCCCCTTGATAGCCACCATAGTGACACTTCTTGCGGTCGGTGTCATGACCTGGCTGGGGTTCTGGCAATTGGACAGAGCAGAGCAGAAGCAGCGGCGTATCGAGCAAATTTCAGCGCGTCAGCAACAGGGACATAGTCGTCTCGCAGAAATCCGCCTATCAGGTGCAGATCTGCGTGATGTGCCTATAGAGGCAACCGGCCGATTCGAGGATGGTAAAATCCTGTTGTGGGATAATCGAATCTACGAGGGACAGGTAGGTTACGAAGTCCTGGGTATCCTGACGACCTCTTATGGTAAGCTGCTGGTCAATCTGGGATGGACACCCGCCCCTGAATACCGCGCTCAATTGCCCCAGGTCGCGTTACCCAAAGGTATGGTCACACTGCAGGGGGTGGTTGTGCAACCGGAAGTCAACTTAATGGTGCGTGAGCATAGTGAAGAGGGGAACCGCTGGCCACGTCGAATTCAGCAAGTGGATATGCAATGGCTGGAGTCGCATCTGGGGCTGGGATTACTGCCTTTTGTGATGCAGGTGACAGACTCACAATCCTACGGGTACTATAACAACTGGAAGCCCGTTGTGATGCCTCCGGAAAAACATTATGGCTACGCCATACAATGGTTTGGCCTGGCAGCGGCCTGCCTGACGATATTTTTAGTGGCCTTATATAAAAAGAATAAAGGAAGGGTGGATGAAACTGACCTCTAATCGAAAGGTATTGATATTAGTCTTCTTGGCGTTTCTCATACCGGTTATTCTGGCAAAGCTTGCCCTTGAATTTAACTGGTTTAATAAGGCGGCAACCAATCACGGTGAGTTGTTAAACCCCACCCTGGATTTATCCTCTTTGGATACCCGGACAAGCTGGCGGATTCTTTATTTAATGCCGCAGCAATGTGAGCAGGTCTGTGACAATGCCCTCTACAGCATTCATCAGGTGTGGAAGGCCCTGGGCCGTGAGCAACATCGCGCAGAGGCAGTGGTAGTGGTGCCGACCGACCACCAGGGTAAGGTGCAAGAAGAGCTTGCCGAATATACCCAGGTACGCATGGTCAGCGCTGACCCGGATCAAATCCGCAGTGTATTTAACGCTCCCTCCAGTGAGGGTATTTTCCTGGTTGATACGCTGAATAATGTGATTTTGCGGTATCCGGTGGCAGAAGAAAAAGAACAGGCTGTATTAGACAGCCGTAACATTTTGGCCGATCTGCGTAAGTTGCTCAAATTATCGCGGATTGGTTAGGGGAACAAAGATGAAAAAACTAGTACTGGTGTCATTGATTCTTGCTGTAATGGTGGTGGCCCTGGGAGCATTTACGCGGCTTACTGATGCCGGACTGGGGTGTCCTGACTGGCCTGGCTGCTACGGTTTTTTATCGGTCCCTAAGCACGAAGTGCATATTGAGCAGGCGGAGCAGGCTTTTCCCGAGCGTCCTTTTGAAGCACATAAGGCCTGGAACGAAATGATCCATCGCTATTTTGCCGGGGCTCTGGGTCTGCTAATACTGATTATAGCGCTGCGCAGTATGTTTGAACGCCAGCCCAACCGGCCGAAAAAGCTGCCTTTGGTGTTGCTCTGCCTGGTGATATTTCAGGCTCTGCTGGGCATGTGGACGGTCACAATGAAACTCCAGCCTGTGGTGGTGATGGGGCATCTGCTTGGTGGCTTTACCGTCTTATCCTGCTTGTTTTTGCTTTACCTCAGATTGACCGAATACCGTATACCTGGCGGTGATGCCAATCTCAGGCCACTGGCCCGCTACGGTATTCTGGGTATGCTGATTGTTATTCTACAGATTGCACTGGGCGGATGGGTGTCGGCCAATTACGCTGCCCTGGCCTGCACACAAATGCCAGTCTGCGAAGGCGACTGGGCGCAGAAGCTGGACTTTGCCGGAGCCTACTCCATCGGTGAAGCGCATAATTATGAGTACGGCACACACAGTTATCCTGAGCGCATGACTATGCATGTCGCTCACCGATTCGGTGCATTGTTCACTTTTTTATATTTGTGTTGGTTTGCTATACGTCTTTACTCAAAAGCCTCTTCAGCCTTATTCAGAAAGCTGGCGATAATCCTGGTACTTGTTCTCGGTTTGCAGGTGGCCCTGGGTGTGAGTAATGTAGTGTTCAGCCTGCCGTTGTGGGTGGCAGTTTCTCACAACCTTGTCGGGGCCTGCCTGTTACTGGTAATGGTCATGATTAATTACAGTCTGTTTAGAAAAACTTAGGAGGCAGAATGGCTAAATCGGCTACTGCAGCTCAGCCTCATGATTCACTTTCAGGTGCTTCCTGGCGCGACTACTATGAAATGACAAAGCCCAACGTGGTGTTGTTGTTGCTGCTGACCGCGTTGGTGGGTATGTGTTTGTCGACAACCGGATGGTTGCCCTGGCAACCGTTGCTAGCAGGCCTGCTCGGCATCGGTGCATTATCTTCTGCAGCGGCGGTCATTAATCATGTAATGGACCGACGTATTGATGCGCAGATGGCCAGAACCTTTAACCGCCCGGTACCTAAAGGAAAAGTCAGCCCGAAGCGAGCGCTGATCTTCGCCACAGTGCTCGCTGTTGCAGGTTACCTGGTACTGGAGGTCTGGGTTAACCGGCTGACCGCGCTGCTCACCCTGGCTAGCCTGGTCGGCTATGCCATGGTCTACACCATGTACCTGAAACGGGCAACGCCACAAAATATTGTGATTGGTGGACTCGCCGGCGCAGCCCCACCTTTACTGGGCTGGACGGCTATTACCGGTGAGATTCACCCTCATGCCTTGTTGCTGGTTTTGATTATTTTTATCTGGACCCCGCCGCATTTCTGGGCTCTGGCGATACACCGAGAAAAAGACTATGCCCGTGCTCAGATTCCCATGCTACCTGTGACTCACGGTGTTGCCTTTACCAAAACCTCGGTGTTGCTGTATACCATTTTGTTGGCCATCGTGTGCCTGATGCCTTATCTGGTGGGTATGACGGGACTCATCTACTTCGCTGGCTCCAGCGTGCTGAATGTGGGCTTTTTGTATTATGCCCTGCGTCTGAAGTTTAATGCTGATGAACACACTGCAATGAAAACATTCAGATTTTCTATTGTGCACTTAATGGTACTGTTTTTGGTGCTGTTGGTGGATCACTACTTTAAGATAACGCTATGAAACAGAAAGTTCTTATTGTCTTGTTACTGGGTCTTGCGTTAGCGGGAGGACTCTATCTATCAGTGCATCTTTCGCCGCCGGCGACCGCTGAACACGCGAAACTCTATCCTCAGCCACGCACGTTGCCCGACTTTACGCTGGTAGATCAAAGTGGTGCATCTTTTGGTGAGGAGCGCCTGCGTGATCACTGGACTCTGGTGTTTACCGGATACACCTATTGCCCGGATATCTGCCCCACCACGTTAGCAGAGCTGACCCGTGTTTACCCTCAGCTGCAACAGCTGTCGACCCAGCACCCGATTCAGATCATGTTGCTATCGGTCGACCCTAAACGCGATACGCCAGCGCGTCTTAATGAGTACATCAATTTCTTTAACCCCGAATTTATCGCGGCCACCGCAGACCACCCGCAGTTGTTTCCCTTTGTTCGCGCATTGGGGATGATGTATGCCATGGCCGATAGCACGGATAATCCTGATTACCTTGTGGATCACAGTGCGTCGGTGGTTATTATCAATCCTCAGGCCCAGGTGATAGGGCGCTTCACACCAACACTGATGCCCGGGGAGATGGCGGTGGTCAATCCTCAGCACATTGTTGACGATATGCCGGTGATAACCGGGTCATAACTTAATCAAGCCACTTGCCGTCTTGTGTTGCCACAAAGAAGGGTTGGGAATGCCAGTAGTATCGCCCCGGTGAGCGTTTGCTCGGCGCGGTGCAATTTACTCTGCTACGTCCCGGTTTCAAGGGCGTTGTAATGTGCAGCTCAAAACTATCTGCGGTGACCCATTCCGGGGCAAGGGGCTGTCCTTTAAAGTAGCAACTCAATTGTGCCGGACGGATGTCAGTCAGGTCGATACGAGTGGTCCAACGGGGTGTACGATGATGATAGTGCAGTTCAGGGTTAATCGGCTCTGAGAGCACAGGCATCGCCAGGCTGCTGAGCTTGACTTTCAGCGTATTGAGATTGGCGTAGATACCGGCTGAAGGATAACGGGGTAAGGCTGTGAAGTCGCTGTAGGGGGCTGCGGCGCCCGACTGCTGGGCAAAGCCAATATAGCCCATTTCTCTGAGCAGGGCCTGTATAGCACTGTTGTATTCACCATATGGGTAGGCCAGGTACTTTAAACTATAACCTAGCTGCTGTTGCAGTGTTTCCTCTGCCTGTTCCAACGCATTTTTCAGTGCCGCCAGCCACTGTGCCTCGCTCATACCCTTGCGATCCAGCAGATGAGCGTGATCGTCGGTGTGATTTGCAAACCAGACGCCCTCGCGCTGCATCTGACGCACCTCGTCCCAGGTTAATTGCTGTGGCTCTTTTCCGATCAGCGCCGGATTAATAAAAACGGTGTAGTTGAAGCCGTGGCGCGTGAGTATCGGATGTGCATTTTCCAGTATGTTCTGAAAGCCATCATCGAAGGTAATGGCCACCGCATTCTCAGGCAGTACTTCACCCTTTTTAAGTCTTTTTACCAACTCTGGCAATGGCAGCACAGTATGGTGTTCGGCGATATACTGCATGTGCTCACTGAACTGCTCAGGACTGACCGAAGTAACGGCGGGTGTGTGCCTACTAACATGATGATACTGCAAAATGCTGGCGTGCAGGTTGTGAGGTGCGACTTTGGCACTCGCCGTTACCGACAACAGGACAGAAAAAACAAACAGGATAAAATGTGGCATTCTATCTATCAACATTAGATCATCACCGCTATTAAGTAGGATTTACCTGAAGAGCTTACTTTGTCTGAATCCCGACGCAACCCTTTTACATCCGTTATGACTGCCAGAACCGAGCACAGGCGCTTGTTGTCCATCGCGTTGCCTATGATTCTGAGTAATATCACCAATCCACTTCTGGGCATGGTGGATACGGCTATTATTGGGCATCTGGATGGTACCCACTTCCTCGCCGGTACGGCGGTTGCCACGATGGTCATTACGCAAATCTATTGGGTCTGCGGCTTTTTACGTATGTCTGCAACAGGACTTAGTGCCCAGGCAAGAGGCAGTGATGATGTAATGGCTGCGGCCAGGGTTTTCTACCAATTGCTGTTGCCCGCATTACTGATAGGCGTGTTGATGATCCTGTTACAGGATGGGTTGGTAAAGACAGCCAGCTACTTTGCTGAAGCCAGCCCCAAGGTCGTTTCCGTTATCGACACCTATATTCGCGTTCGTGTCTGGGGAGCACCCGCCGCATTGGCCAATCTGATGCTGGTAGGGTGGCTGATCGGTCAGCAACACAGCAGACTGGTGATGTTGATACAGATTCTTGGCAATTCACTTAATGCGGTGCTCAGCCTGATCCTGGCAATGGGTCTCGGATGGGGAGTGGAAGGGGTGGCGATGGCGACGGTCATTGCAGAATACAGTATTTTCACCGCTTCCATCTGTGTGGTCCTGATAAAAACAGGATGGGCCTTGCCGTTACTGAACTGGTTTCGATTTGGTCTCTATGCTCAGGTCCTGATGCTGAACCGGGATATTTTGTTACGCAATCTGGCCTTGCAACTTACTATTGCCTTTATGACGTTTCAGGGTGCACGCCTTGGAGAAGAGGTGGTTGCGGTAAATGCCTTGCTGATGCAATTTTTTGTCATAACTGCACTCGGTCTGGACGGCATTGCCTACGCGGTAGAGGCCCTGGTAGGAGAAAGTAAAGGCGCCGGCAACATGAAGCAATTGCAGAGACGCGTGCGCCTTGGGCTGGTCTGGTCGGGCTCACTGGCGGTGCTATACAGCCTTGTATTTGTGATTTTTGATAACAGGATTATCGCTTTGCTTACTGACCTGACAACGCTGCGTCTTCTGGCGAAAGACTTCTTACCCTATATCTGGGTGCTGCCACTGCTATCTCACTGGTGTTTCTTAATGGATGGCGTGTTTATTGGCCTGACCTACGGCAAGGCTATGCGAAACAGTATGTTGCTGTGCAGTCTGCTGGTCTTTTTCCCGCTTTGGTGGATGACATCAGGCCTTGGCAACCATGCACTGTGGATCGCTTTTCTGGCCTTCTTATTGGCCCGTGGACTGAGTCTGGGTTGGGCGTATGTCCGCCTGGTCAGGCCACAGGCGGCATCACCTTCGGTCTAATTTTTTCGATTAATAGTAGGAGTGCTCTCCGGCCTGGTGTTCTGTGGCATCAACCACACCAGTGAGTTCCGGAAACTGCGCCAGCATTTGTTTCTCGATGCCTTCTTTGAGCGTAACATCCACCATTGAACAACCATTACAGCCACCGCCGAATTGCAGTACTGCTTTTCCTGCGGGGGTGATTTCCATTAGCATCACTTTACCGCCATGACTGGCCAGCTGTGGGTTAATCTCGGCGTCGATCATGTAGTGCAAACGCTCCATCAGAGGCGCGTCGTCATCCACTTTGCGTACCTTGGCATTCGGCGCTTTGAGGGTCAGTTGTGAACCCATTTGGTCAGTGACAAAGTCAATTTCGGCTTCTTCCAGAAACGGTGCACTGTCCTGGTCTACTACCGCATCAAAGCCTTCAAAGGGCAAGCGGGTGTCAGCGTCCTCGACGGCATCTGCGGGGCAATAAGAAACCCCGCACTCAGCACTGGGCGTACCAGGGTTCACTACAAACACACGGATATTGGTGCCGGGATCCTGCTTGCTGAGTAATTTACGAAAATGAGCCTGTGCCGGTTCTGAAATCTGAATCATAACGCTACCTCCAGAATGAGATTTTAATGGCGATATGATATCAAAGATTACTTGAGTAAAACACTCAAGTATCAGATAAGTTATGTTCGTTGTGCGCCAGTGTGCGTGAATATGAGACCAACCTAAGTGCTTTTGCTATGGTCTAACTGGAACTGAGCAGGACGAGCTGATAGCTTGTTAATCATTATATTGTACTGATAAACATGAGGTATCAATGAAACGTTGGTTGCAAATGGTGTTAATGGCGTTGGCCCTCAGCGGCGCTACGGCGACAATGGCTCAGGTAAAGACTGACCTTGCTTACTTGCCCAAGGCCGTCAGCTATGACCCCGCCGTGCCCCTGCCTGAATCCGTATTAGGTTACCCTGTGGGAACCTGGCACGTTCGCCATGACCAGCTGGTCAATTACATGTATGCGCTGGCAGAGAGCTCTGAGCGTGTCAGCATTGAGGAAATGGGACGCTCCCATGAGCAGCGCCCACTCGTGTTGTTGACATTCAGCGCAGCAAAAAACCAGGCAAAGATGGAATCCATTCGCCAACAGCATTTGCAAAGTCTCGATGGTAAGGCTGATGGTGATTTGCCACTGGTGCTATGGATGGGGTATAGCGTCCATGGTGATGAACCCTCAGGCGCAAATGCCGCCATGTTGATTGCCTATTATCTGGCTGCCGCACAAGGACCACAAATCGACACCTTACTCGAGGAAGCCGTCATATTGATGGAGCCCGCGCTCAATCCCGATGGTTTGTCTCGCTTCGCTCAGTGGGCGAATATGCATAAGGGCAAGAATTTGGTTGCCGATCCCAATCACAGAGAGCATTGGCAGCACTGGCCGAGTGGACGTACGAATCATTATTGGTTTGATCTGAATCGGGACTGGTTATTGCTAACTCATCCTGAGTCTCGTGCCAGGCTCAGCCATTTCCACAAATGGCGTCCGCATGTGGTAACAGATTTTCACGAAATGGGTACCAACAGCACCTATTTCTTTCAGCCTGGTGTGCCATCCCGAAAGAATCCCTGGACGCCAGACAACAATGTCAGTCTGACCGAAGCAATGGGGGAGCACCACGCGCGAGCCCTGGATGAAAGCGGACAGCTCTATTTCACTCAGGAAGCCTTTGATGATTTTTATTATGGCAAGGGTTCAACCTACCCGGATGCCCATGGCAGCGTCGGCATCCTGTTTGAACAAGCCAGCAGTCGGGGCCACCTGCAATCCTCTGAACATGGTGAATTAAGCTTTGTGCAAACCATTCAGAATCAGGTGACCACCTCACTGTCGACCTTTTCCGGAGCACTGGCCAACAAGGCGTCCTTGTCAGCGCATCTGCGAGGCTTTGCCGGGGAATCCCTGGAGCTGGCAAAAAAAGATGAGCTATCGGGCTATCTGCTGAGCGAAAAGCATGACAAGAGTCGATTCAGAGCGCTGCTTGAGATCCTTAAACAGCATCAGATCCGGATAAATGGACTGGAAAAGTCCGTTGAGCGCAATGGCAGACGTTTTGCCCCCGAGGATTCGGTATTTGTGTCACTCAATCAGCCACAGTATCGATTGATTAAATCGATCTTCTCCACCCGTAAAAATTTTGCAGACAACACCTTTTACGATGTCTCAAACTGGAATTTGCCACTGGCATTCAATATTGATTATGAAGAAATTGAGCGTGGATTCTGGCGCAAACTGCCTTTAGGCGACACCCTGCCAAATCTGAATGGAGCACGCTCCGAGTTACAGCAGGATGCTTATGCCTATGCCTTCTCGTGGCAGGACTCCGCGTCACCTGCACTATTGCAGGATTTACTGGAGCAGGGCATCCAGGCGAAAATTTCCTCCACCGCCTTTACCGCGACTACTGACCAGGGCAAAGTGAGCTTTGAGCCTGGCGCGGTCATCGTGCCGTCGGCGCTGAAGCAGCCGGAACAGTGGCGCCGGTTGCTGCAAAACAGTGCTAACGAGCAAGGCATAAAGGTCTGGTCTGTCACGACTGGTCTGACTCCCCAGGGGAATGACTTAGGTAGCAGAAGCATGGCGACCCTCTCTGCACCCAAAGTAATGTTGGTAGGGGGTGCGGGCACATCGCAGTATGAGGCAGGGGAGATCTGGCACTACCTTGATCAGCGAGTTGGCTTGCCGCTGACCATTGTCGACATGGACCGCTTGCAGGGTGTGTCTTTGGCAAACTATACCCACATCATCATGGCCGATGGAAATTTCAGCGCTATCGCGCAAGAGCAGACAGACGCCATACAGGAATGGGTAAAACAGGGCGGTGTGTTGATTACCCAGAAACGAGCGGCAAAATGGGCCAGTGAACAAGATATACTAAACGCCACCTTCGTGTCAGACAAAGAGCTCGACAACGCCTTTGACACAAGCGGTTTAAGCTATGGTGATCAAGATCGTCTGGCGGCTAAAAAACGTATTTCCGGCACGGTGTTTAATGCTGATCTGGATCTCAGTCACCCACTGGCATTTGGTTTTACCCGCTCGCAAATCAGTTTCCTGCGCAACAGTACCCTGGCTATGCATGTACCTGCTAAGCCCTTTTTGACGGTATCCCGTTATACCCAGACGCCACTTCAGGCTGGCTATGTCAGTGAAGAGTTTCAGCAGCTGTTGGCCGGAAAAGCGAACCTGGTGGCGCATCGACTGGGGCAGGGCAAGGTCATTGGGGTAACCGATAACCTGAGTTTCCGTGGGTATTGGTATGGCACTCACCGTATACTCAGCAATGCACTCTACTTATCCGATTTCATTGATGTAGAGGGCTGACTGCAATGCACCAGGCTTCAATGTATAAATCCGGATAGTGTTGTAACAGCGTCTCGCTCAGACTATTGACGGTTGAACCAGTGGTAAGAATATCGTCCAGTATCGCTACCCTGGCCACCCTTAGCGGTTGGACCAGGGTAAAGGCCTGCTTCAGGTTTCGTCGACGCTGAGCGCCGCTCAGCTGCGTTTGTGCTGAGGTGCGCTTGTCCCGTCGGCAGGCTTCAATGACAGGCAGGCCGGATCGCCTTGCAAGGTGTTTGGCAATCTCCATGGCCTGATTATAGCTGCGGCTTTGATATCGTGAGCGGTGCAAGGGGACCGGTATAATGACATCCGGCCAGGGTTGCTGAGGTCGCAGTGCATGGGTGTAAAATAAGTCAGCAACGGCCTTGGCGTTGCGCGTTTTGCGAGAAAACTTCAGGCCTTTGATCAAGGTGTCCAGCGGCCATTGGTATTCTCCACAAGCCAGCAACTTATGATATACCGGTTCACCCAGGCCCTGACGAATTTTCGGCCATTGCAACAAGTTGTAGTGACAGGCGGATAAATTGAATAGTGCCAGATCCTGACAACACCAGGGACAGAGCAGATCGTGGCTAGACTGATAACATAGCAGACAGGATTGTCGACTGAGGCCTGCGCCCAATCGTTTTAATAGCGAGAAAGGCATATCCATTGCCAGATGTTTTAATTACCGTGAATGATAAGAGGATAGTGTAATTTGTCGCTCATTGCTGAACAGTACGGACATGGCCCTAGTCTGGTGTTTTTACATGGCTGGGGCTTAAATAGTGGGGTATGGCAGAGGCTGGCAACCAGGCTGGCAAAAGCATATCGCGTCACCCTGATCGATTTGCCTGGTTTTGGCGTAAATCACGACCGTTTCCCCCCTCACTATGACCTGGATGAACTGACAGACATGGTAGCCGGTGTGTGTCCCGACGATGCAGCCATTGTGGGATGGTCTTTGGGAGGGCTGGTGGCGCAAAAGCTGGCATTATCTTATCCACAACGTGCAGGCAGACTCATCTGCGTTGCCAGCAGCCCCAGATTTGTTGCTGAAGCTGATTGGCCGGGTATTGCGCCCAATGTTCTGGAAGCCTTTGCCAGCCAGCTTCATAGTGATATTGACGCCACCATCGCAAGATTTCTCGCCATTCAGGCAATGGGCAGTCGCGGTGCAAAATCTGACATTCAGGCCATTAAGTTATTAATGGGGGAACGTCCAGCGCCCGCTGCCCAGGCCTTGTCAGGGGGATTGAGACTGCTGCAACGTACAGACCTTCGTCAATCTGTTGCGAATATCGCCTGCCCCACATTGCGCCTGTATGGCAGGAATGACAGTCTCGTACCGGTGGCGGTGATGGAAAAGGTTGAGCGCCTGCAACCATCGAGTATCTCCATGCTGTTTCCCGGCGCTTCTCACGCACCCTTTATTTCCCATGAGGAGGAATTTGCGCGCGCACTGACAGACTATCTGCAACGCTGATATACAGCAAAGCTTCCAATTTGCCGCCATTTGGTTAATAATTAACCAAGAGGTGAGGTAGTAATATGTCAGTACAATTTGACGGTAATATTAATTCGGCATTGTTATCCGGCATGCTTGGCGTGCAGCGGGCGTCGAATGGTATTACTCAGCATTCCATCAGTCTTGCTCAGCAGCAGGCACAGTTGCGCGCGCCTGAAGACGTGCTGCAGGATGCCGCCAAACAGCAGTTGAGCATGGCTAAAAACATGCTGCCTGCTACCGGGGACAGCATGACCTCTGATTTGGTAGGCCTGAGCCTCAATCTGCGTAATGCCCAGGCTAGCGGCAAAGTACTCGACGTGGTCAAAGAGACCGTGGGTACGCTGCTGGATGAGAAGGCCTGATAACCCATGATGAATATCACCGCTCCTGCAATGGCGGCCTATCCGCTGAACACCTCGAACACGAATACCGAGGCGGCACGGCGTGATAACGCGATGCGGGAGACGATTCCACAGGTTAGCGATACCGAAAACTCTGCTGCACAATCCGGTTTAGGGTCAGAGTCTGATCGTATCAAAAAACCGGGCCAGCCTCCGCAGCCCCTTACCTATGACAAGTCAGGCTTTGCTGGCCAGGCACAGAACCCCCTGAATAAAGATAACGGTGAAGACCCGAGTGCGGGTAAGCAGGATGCTCAGAGCCGTCAGGAGCAACGTCAGGAAGCTTCCGAGCAGAAAGAAGTTGAAGAGCTGAAAGAGCGTGACCGCGAGGTGCGCACCCACGAGCAGGCCCATGCATCTGTGGGTGGGCAGTATGCGGGCTCACCCAGCTATGAGTTTGAAACCGGTCCCGACGGCCAGCGCTACGCTGTCGGGGGTGAGGTGTCTATTGATGTATCCAGAGAAGGCGAACCGGAAGAAACACTGAGAAAGATGCAGCAGGTGAGAGCCGCAGCGTTGGCACCTTCAGAGCCTTCTCCACAGGATCTGCGTGTTGCCTCAGAAGCGCAGCAGAAAGCCTCTGAAGCGCGTCAGCAAATTTCTGAAGAGCGCTCCGAAACACTGAAAGAGCGCGTCAATAGTCTTGGCAGCGCAAATGGCGGTGAGGCAGTGAGTCAGGCCCCTGAACTAGCTGACATTGTTTCAGGCAGTGATATCTCGCCGCCGACCCGCAAGCTCAGAGAAGGTGATCCTGTCGCTGAAGCTGCCGGGCTTGAATCAGATAAAAGTGAATTTCGTCGCAGTCGAAACATCGAAATAGATGCCCGCGCGCTGCGCATAGCCAGCTTTTACCAGCAGGTAGATCAGCCCAGGCAATCTCTGGTTCAGCAAAGCGCCTGAGCTACATCGTTCTTTCTTCTTTTTTATGACTTCTTCGCTTTGGCGAAGGCCTCTGCCATGGCACTGTTAGCTGGCGCCTGTGGCTGACGAGGTGGAGTTCTTTGTCTTGACTTGGCCGGATTCTGGCGAGAGTCGGTTTTACGTTTTTCCTGAGGTTTTGTGGTTTTTACCGGTTCGTCGTTAAGGCGCATGCTAAAAGAGATGCGCTTACGATCGGTATCCACTTCCATCACTTTGACTTTCACAATATCGCCGGCTTTAACGACTTCTCTCGGGTCAGAAATAAACTTATCTGTCATGGCAGAGATGTGTACCAGGCCATCCTGATGAACACCCACATCCACAAAGGCACCAAAATTAGCCACATTGCTGACCACCCCTTCGAGGATCATGCCGGTTTTCAAATCCTGAATGGTTTCCACACCCTCTTTGAAGGTGGCGGTTTTGAACTCAGGACGCGGATCGCGGCCCGGTTTGTCCAATTCGGTAAGAATATCATTGACGGTAGGCAGGCCGAACTGGTCATCGGCATAGTCATCAGGCTTAAGGGTTGTGAGAAGATCTCTGTTGCCAATCAGAGAGCTGATATCGGTGCCAAGCTGATGGCAGATTTTTTCAACCAGCTTGTAGGCTTCCGGGTGAACCGCCGAGACATCCAATGGATTATCACCGTTACGGATCCTTAAAAAGCCTGCAGCCTGTTCAAACGCCTTGGGGCCAAGGCGATCGACATTGAGCAATTGCTTTCTGTTGCTAAAGGGACCTTCAGCATCGCGTTTCTGCACGATGTTATGGGCCAATGTGCGGTTCAGACCAGACACATAACTTAATAACGCCGAGGACGCGGTGTTTACGTCCACGCCTACGGCGTTAACGCAGTCCTCTACCACCGCATCCAGCGATTTTCCTAATAAGCTTTGGCTGACATCATGCTGGTATTGGCCGACACCAATGGCTTTGGGCTCGATTTTAACCAGCTCAGCCAGTGGATCCTGTAACCTGCGCGCAATTGAGACGGCACCACGTAACGAGACATCCATGCCCGGTAACTCGGCTGACGCCAGTTCCGAAGCGGAGTAAACCGATGCTCCGGCCTCGCTCACCATGATCTTACTTATCTTCATTTCGGGTAACGCTTTGACCACTTCGCCGGCCAGTTTGTCCGTTTCCCGTGAACCGGTGCCATTACCGATGCTGATCAGGTTTACCTTATATTGCTGACACAGATTTACTAAGGTCCGAAGTCCCTTGTCCCACTGGTTCTGTGGCGCATGTGGAAAAATGGTGGAGGTATTCAGCACTTTGCCGGTGGCATCTACGATAGCGACTTTGACGCCGGTCCGCAGAGCGGGGTCCAGCCCCATGGTAATCTTATCGCCGGCCGGCGCGGCCATCAGCAGGTCATGGAGATTTTTGGCAAAGACGCTGATGGCTTCCCGTTCTGCCCGCTCTCTAAGCGCACCAAAGAGTTCGGTCTCCATATGCAGCTGAATTTTAACCCGCCAGGTCCATTGAACAACTGACTGCAACCAGCTATCGGCAGGACGCTTTCTGTCCTGCAGATTGAAGTGCTCAGCAATAATGGTCTCGCAGTAAGAGTGCTTGTCACTCTCCTCATTGGCAGGATCAGCGACCATCGTCACTCTGAGAATACCTTCATTACGGCCTCTGAACATTGCCAAAGCGCGGTGAGACGGGGCCTTGTGCAATGCTTCGCTATGTTCGAAATAGTCTTTGTATTTCGCACCGTCGCGGTCTTTCCCCTCCACCAGAGTCGAGCGGATATGGGCCTGTTTTGTCAGATGCTGACGGATTTTTTGCAGTAATCCGGCATCTTCAGCGAACCGTTCGATAAGAATATGTCGGGCTCCGTCGAGGGCAGCTTTGGTATCACTGATACCTTTCTGTTCATCAATAAAGGCACTGGCTTCAGTTTCAGGATCCAGTCCCGGGTCCGCCAACAATGACTCTGCCAGAGGCTCCAGCCCCGCCTCAATGGCAATCTGGCCTTTTGTACGTCGCTTGGGTTTGTAGGGCAGGTAAAGATCTTCAAGCTCGGTCTTATTGTCGGCAGTCTGGATTTTTTGCTCAAGCTCCGGCGTTAACTTGTCCTGCTCGCGGATTGACTTGAGAATGACCTGACGGCGATCTTCCAGTTCACGAAGGTAGCCCAGACGCTGCTCCAGAACACGCAACTGTGCGTCGTCCAGGCCCTCTGTGGCTTCTTTTCGATAGCGAGCAATGAAGGGGACGGTCGCACCGTCATCTAACAATGTGACCGCAGCTTGAATTTGCTTGGGAGTGGCGGAAAGTTCGCTGGCAATTTTCTCTATGATCATATTCTGCCCTGTTGGCCTGAAGCGATAAGCTTGAATGCAATCTGCCTTTATAAGGGCTGGGACGGCAAATTTCTACTGCATGGCAGCAAAAAGATGGGCATTTGGCTTGTGGGTGAACAATAACTGCGCATAACACTTTGTTCTTGTTGCCAGTATGGCGGGGTGCCCTTTTCAAATTGGTTAGAAATAAAATGGCGTTACTGTTGTTCCATGCTTAAAAGAGTTCAGTGAACACCTCTTCGAACTGCTCTCCGTTATTCAGTCTCTCAAGTCTTTGATACAGGTCTTTGTGGCTCATTGGTTCTATGGCCATCAATGCAGCCTGATAAGACTCTACATTGTTAAATGGAAAGTCCTTAAGAAAAAACACCGAACGGACTTTGGCCTGGTCTAGGCTGGCTACATCTATATTTTCTGCTAAAAAGGGCTTTCGATAGTCTACCTTGACCCCAGTGCCCTCAATGAACCATGCTGGTAACTGAATCAGCTCAACCAACAGGTTTGTTCTGTGGCGTACTTCTGCATGTACAAGCTCGTGGGCGATTACGTCAGTATTGAGTCCTTTGGAGCCCAGAAATATGCATTCTCTAAAGAAGCCCGAGGTTTGTACTCCTGTTCGGGAAAAACCCAAACGGGCATACCGTGGGTCAGCCGTCGCCATAATTCTTGGGCTAGCCGCTGGGGTGCCGTAGACCTCGGAAACTCTTTGCGTTGCAACCTGAATGGCTTTGAGCAATTCACGCTGTTGTCGCTTGCCAATACTCGTATCAATATAGAGGTTTGGTGACACCTCATAAAAATGCGAGAGTCCAACTAACTCGCAGGCGATGGCCTCTTTTTTCACAAAGATGAAGAATGCTGTGAAAAAGGCAATACAAACAACAATAAAGATCTTAAATCTCGGCGCGAGATTCCTCATTGAAAAATTCATCATGTACATAATAACGCTAGTGCGAGCCTGCCACATAAAATCGTTCAGAGTGGCTGATTCAGGTGCTGCCTGAATCTAACTTGGTGCTTTGATAAACCTTGACGCGTATTATCCAGAACAGCATTAACAGGATGACCGCTGCAACAGGAAGCAAGAGAAATTCGATCTTTCTGAGTGCCTCGGGGATCAATTGAGCCTGCCCCAAGAAGAAGGCCGCCGAGGACATGAAGAGTGCAAAGAACATTCTCCATAGATGCCGAATCAGGCGGTTTGCGCCCTTCAACCCACCTTCCCTGATATACATCAGATCCGCACTCGCGCAAAAAAGGGCCACACCACCAAAAATCAGAAAGGCTATCCAGCTAAATCCCCCTATTTCACCCGAGGGAGCAGTACTTGCGATCAGGGCATAGGCAATGAAGGCAAGAGACAGCAGGATAACGCTACCCAGTAGCAGCCAGTCAGCCTTTGAAATGCTAAGGGGGGCCTGTTTTATGGTGACCCGGGAAGATGTGACCAGGTAACAAATTAAAAGGCCGTTTAACATGGATAACGGCACCTCACGAATAACCGCTCCCACTGCACCGCTGAGGCCTAATCCCAGGATGCTATAGAAGAAAAGGGTACCCAGCAGCCTGTGCAAGGCGCTTTTCTTATCAAAAAAAGGAGCTAATAAGCCTGCGAGTAGAGCCAGGCTGCCGCTGATGGTGTGAGAGAAAAATAAGATATAAGTAAGCATTTCGGACCTCTTTATGCTCGTATCGATATAGTTCAGGCGTTCACGGGTGAGGCAGCGGGTCTTAATCCGAATCCTCTGAAAACCAAGTAAAAGGGCAGTATTATCTGTGTGATGAAAAGCGGCAGTTGCAGCAATACCGGGATCGATGCTTCGAAAAAGGAAAACCCTATCGCAATGATTTGCAGTGAGCAGGCTAGCAAAGCAAAACTTACAAGTGGACGAGGTATGGCCGTTCCCAGATGCAGCATAGCGTAGAAAAACAACAGGCTGATACTCGAAATTTCAATGGCCAGATAATGGGCTTCATTTCGTCCTTCACTGAGCAGCTGTCGAAATTGCAGATCCAGTTGGGTCGGTTGATGATTGCTGCTTTCCACCCAGGCGCTAATGAGTGAGGTAAATTCCGATAGCTGCGCAGCTTCTACTGAAGTTAATGTCACAGCGATAATGCTGATGGATAAGGCGCTTAAATAAAGCTTTGGCAGCTGTCTGGCAAACGTGTCGAAATTGATGATGATGATGATTAGGTTGATGGCGCTTAAGCCAACAATTGAGATTACGGAAAGTCCGGAAATCGCAGTGACCAGTTGGGGCGTTAGGGCGTCCAGACTTGTGCCTAATAACGGTATCAAAGAGAAGTTCACATAAATACCAGCTACGAGTTGGATGAGTAATAAAATGCCGGTGAGCTTTGCTAGTTGATTGAGTTTCATGGTTTCGCCAAATAGAGATGTTTTCGTTGCCATTGGCTTAGTTTTTTTAAACGCTCGCCACGACCTGAAGGATTTACTGAAATAGGCGCACTGAAGCGTGCGCCACGCGTCAAAACGGTTGAGCCGTCATGAAAACTCATGACCTGTGCATGCTACTTTTCTTGCTTCATCATTTTTAATGAAGCAATGATCTCTTTTCGCTGCTCTAACGACAGATTGTGATGCAGTGCAGTAAACTTTTTGAGCATCGCTTCGACTTTTACATCGATCTCTGCCTGCCAGCTTTTATAGCTTTGCATCATGGTTGCCGTATCAACATTTTCAGCTTCTATCATCTTGGACAGAAACCCCTTAAGTTCACCTTTTGAGCCTTTTACTTCTTGAGCCAAATTTTTGAATGAGCCAATAAGCTCCAGAGCGAGGTCTTTTTGGTAATCCGTTAAGTCGTGCTTATAAGCAAATAGACTCAACATTTTTTCATTCATACCGCTTTCGCTTTTGGCGACGGCAACTGTGCTGGTAAAACACAAGGTGGCAATAACAATCTGACATACTAATTTAAACATGGTTTTTCCTCCTGTTAGAGTGAAGAGATTATAGGGAGAGCCAACAGGAGAAGCCTTTCGGGTTGGCAACGTAGTGTAACAAAGCGTAACGTTTGCTCTGCTCTAATGGACAAGCCCCGGACAATTAGAAGACTATGCAGACTATCCCGTTACGAGAGTAAAGCACTGTGTCGACAAAAATTTTAATCATTGATGATGATAAACAGCTGTGTGAAGGCTTAACCACATACTTCGAGAAGTTCGACTTGTCTTTGATCAGTGCCAATACCCCCTCAGAGGGGCTAGCACGTCTTGAGTCAGAGAAGCCGGAAGTGCTGTTGCTGGATGTCATGATGCCGGAAGTCGATGGCTTTACACTGTGTAAGTCGATAAGAGCTGAGAGTTCGATTCCGATTATTATGTTAACGGCCAGAGGCGAGTTAACGGATAAAGTCGTCGGGTTGGAGCTTGGCGCTGACGACTATTTGTCGAAACCCTTTGAGCCACGGGAGCTGGTGGCAAGAGTTCAGGTGCTCGCGAGGCGCAGTGCGCCACCTGTGGAAAAGGACGAGGTCATGCGCTTTGCTGATTTGGAAATATGGGTTCAGCGGCATCAGGTCTTTTTAGGTGGTAAGGAGCTTTCCCTTACAGGAATGGAGTTTAACCTGCTGACTTTGCTTGCACGTCATCCCGGACAGGTATTTACGCGTGATGAAATTTTAAGTGCGTTAAAGGGCATTGACTCAGAGTTGTACAGTCGCTCCATAGACATCTTGATGAGTCGACTCAGACACAAGTTAGGCGATGATCCTAAGCAGGTAAGGTTTATTAAAACCCTCAGAAGCCTGGGTTACACCTTTGTGGCCCGCACGTTATGAAACATATTGTACTGGGACTTTTTGGCCGACTCTTTATTTTGTTTTCAGTGACCACCGTACTGCTGTCGGTGTGTGTGTTGTTAGGTGTGGTGAATTTTTCTGAGGAGCAGGCGATGGCCTTCATAAAGGAACGCCAGACGCAGTTATCTGACATGCTCACCAGAGTGAGTGAACCCCCCGTCAATCGAGACAAGCTGGAAAAGGCGGCAAAAGACAACAGAGTGGATATCGCCATAGAAGATGGAGATCAGCGCTGGACAACCGCTGAGAACTTTCCGTCGATTGCTGAATTAGCACAAAATGCCACCCCCATTGGCGAGCTGTTATTTAGTAAGCATCAGTCCAGGTACTATTTGCTGGCGAACAGCAATGGTCGCTGGAGTGCGGTTACCTCCAACATAGCCAATCTTATCGTTTATCCGTCATGGCTGGTGTATTGGCCCTGGATACTGGCCTGTCTCGTAGTGCTGGTAAGCTACTATCTGCTGAGGGTGATCCTCAGACCTGTACGAGAGGCCGTGCGTAGCGCCCAACTGATCAGTCAGGGCAATTTTGAACATCAAATAACAAGCCACCCAAGCACGGAGCTTGCAGACCTGACCAAGGGCCTGAACCGAATGGCATCTGAGCTAAAGGCGCGTTTCGAAGCTAAAAATGACCTGCTTATGTCTGTCAGCCATGAAGTTCGGACACCGCTGGGAAGGATGAAGGTGTGGTTGGCGATGCTTGACGAAAATGAGGTCAGCGCGAAATTGAGTCGAGAGATCGATCTGGTCGATACCTTAGTCGACCAGTTGCTTGAGAGTGAAAGGCTGGAAAAAGGGGCGAATATCTTGTCCCTGTCACATTTCTTTTTGCCGAGTCTGATCAACGACATTATCCACGAGTGCGGTGATGATGCAGACAGCATTAAGCTGATATCTGAGGTGCCAGATATCGTCATCAATATTGATGTAGGACGAGTTAAGTTTGTACTGCGGAATCTACTGCAGAACTCCCTTTGGCATTCAGGAACAGACACCGTTCAGCTCTCTATTGAAACAACTCCTGAGGCGTTAAGGTTTATCGTGAAGGATGAAGGGCGCGGGATCCCTCCTGCTCTTCTTGAACGTGTGTTTGAACCCTTCTTTCAGGTAGACCAGGTGATGAACAGAACAACGAAAGGCACGGGCTTAGGGTTGTTTTTGTGTCAGCGAATCGCACAGGCGCATCACGGTAGTATTGTGATTAACAACCTTAAGCCGGGCTGTGAGTGCATCTTTTCTTTACCCGCTTCATGCATGGTCAGGCACTAAGGTTCGCAAAAACTATAAGCTCATCATCACCGTGCGGCGGCTTTTGTGGAATCTGCTCAGGAAGGTGAATAGTGAATACGTAAGATATACCAGTGTGCCGCGCCATTTGGGGTCTTTACCGTCACCTCGTCACCTTCTTCTTTTTTCAGTAACGCCCTGGCCATAGGGGAGTCTATTGAAATATAACTCTTCTCACTGCGGTAAATTTCGTCGGGACCCACGATTCTCAGTTTCAATCTTTCCTCCTCACCATTTTCAATCTCCACCCAGGCACCAAAAAACACTTTTCCATCTTGTTCGGGTGAATAGTCGACGATCTTGAGCGAGTCCAAACGCTTGGTCAGGTATCGGACTCTGGAGTCAATCTGTCTTAACAAACGCTTGTTTTCTTTATAGTCAGCGTTTTCAGATCTGTCGCCAAGACTGGCCGCCCAGGCAACTTTTTTGGTTATTTCAGGGCGGTACTCTTTCCACAAGTAATGCAACTCCTGTTGCAGTTTGCGGTAGCCTTCTCGTGTTATCAGATTGGTTTTCATCGTTATCCTGTTGCTATTAATCCGGCACTTAGAGCTAATCTGGGCACGGTACAGTGTCAGTGAGCTTCGTTTGAGAACGCGCTATGACTACCTCATAACCAGAGGTCAGAATCAGGTCCTTGTATATGACAAAAATGTTTCAAAAATACAGGGCAAAAACAAGGGCATCTTCTACACTAAATAGTGCGGACGCAATATTTATCGGTAACCATTCCGGTAAGCGTTTCCAGCGGCGCAGCAGGCTTTGACTATCGGGTCTGGCTGCAATCAACTTATCATTGAACGTGTGAAAAGATAGCCATCAATTCGACAGTGTTCAGAACCGGTTAAATCCGGAAATATTCACCCGTATAACGGGTTTTGTAATGAGCGGACCCAAGGTTCAGCAAGGAAACGGCTGATATAAAAAAGCACCGGGCACAGATTGTGCCCGGTTTTTTATGTTCAAGACGAACGGTATGCCGCGGTCGCACGGATGCGAGTGAGCGGCGATGTTCAGAACGAACGGTATGCTGCGTTCTCCGGCGTGGGAATCAATGCAGCATAGTTGGCAGATTACTTACTGCTGTCTTCAATATCCAGCAACTCAACTTCAAAGATCAGAGTTGAATTGGGTGTAATCTTACCGGTGGCACGTTCACCATAAGCCAGCTCAGCAGGAATATAGAATTTGTACTTCGATCCTACGTTCATCAGCTGAACGCCCTCTGTCCAGCCACTGATAACCCGGTTAAGGGGAAACACAGCGGGTTCATCGCGATCGTAAGATGAATCAAATTTGGTCCCATCGAGCAGCGTGCCCAGATAATGAACCTTCACCGTATCTTCGGCAGCGGGCTTTTCACCTTCGCCTTGCTCCAGTACTTCATATTGCAAGCCGGATTCGGTTACCATCACGCCTTCGCGGGTGGCATTTTTCTCAAGAAATGCCTGACCTTCAGCCAGGTTCGCTTCGCTCTGCTTGTCGGCGAGCGCTTGTTGTTTCTCGTTCACCTGGCCGTCCAGCGCGGTGAGTACGGTGCGAATTTCCTGCTCTGACATTTTGGATTCGGCAGTAATGGCATCAATAAAGCCTTTGATCACCAAATCACGATCCAGTTTTATATCAACCTGCTCCTGTGAGTCGAGTTTCTGATCAATAAACTGACCAACGGAAACACCTAAGCCATAAGCCTGTTGCTGCTCAGTACCTTCCAGCTTAACCTCTTCTGGTTTTTTCTGTTCAGGCTGACATGCACTCAGTCCGAGGCCGGCAAGTACCAGAGTTGCGATAGCGGTTTTTCTCATTTACTTCTCCACATTGTTTTAAACTGGCAGGTAGACTGCGTGTTGTTATATGAGTTCAAAAAACGGTTCCCATGCTTCAGCGACTGGGGCTTTACCAGAGCCTTTTAAACGAATCATCTCAGATGCTGATGTCTATCTTGAAATAAAGCCAAACCACTGTGCTTTATGATTGGACAGGGGACCGGAATATGGGCTTATACTAAACCGACAAGCACAAAAGCGAAACCTAAAAGGATGCCATGCGTTATTTCTGCTCTGTAATTCTGTTCGGTCTGATGATTTCCGCCTGCTCTGTACCGGGAAGTACCCCACTCGAGCGGTTTGCCTTTGCGCCGGGCGGTGCTCTGGCAGCCGCACTGTCACAGGATGGCAGCGTGGCGGTTGTGTCTACGGTGGAAAACGGCATAGAAGTCTGGGATGTGCAGCAGAACAATCTGCGCTATCAGTGGCGTCATCAGGGGGAGGGCAACAATTTAGTGGCGACCATCGCCATATCCGTTGATGGTGACTACGTTGTGACCGCGGACCAGGATGCGTTTGCGTTGTGGAGCATGCAAACGGGTGATCCCGTTGGATTCTGGCGTATCGATGAGTCGCGCATTCGTGATATTGCCGTTTCCGAGGGGGGCACAGCCGTGCTGGTGGGACGTAGTAATGGCCAGGTCATGTATTTTGAACCGGCTACAGGACGGCGTCTGGAGTTTCTTGGCCACCAGGAAAAGATCAATAGCGTGGCGCTGTCGCCTAATGGTCGCTATGCACTCACCGGTAGCAGTGATTATATTGCGTATTTGTGGGACACCCGCAGTGGTCAGGTGGTGTACAGTTTTTCTCATCCCAGTCGTGTAACCAAAGTGGCACTGGACAGGAAAGGACTCAGGGCATTTACCGCTGACAGTAAGAACAATGCCAGAATTTGGGACCTCACCACCGGAGAGCAACTGAGTCAGCTTTCTTACCTGCAACGCCAGAAAATCTTCTCTTCTGCCCGATTTTCTGATGATGGCGAGTACTTACTAACAGGCTCTCCGGGTAGGGCGCTTAACCTCTGGAGTACTCAGAATGGCGACGAAATGGAGGACTGGCGGGTAGCACCCAGGGCGGGGCGTCAGCCACAAAGTGCGGTGGTGTATGATGTTGCCTTTTTGCCTGATAACAGGGTATTGTCCGCCAGCAGCAGTGGGCTGGTCGAACTCTGGGGATATTGAATCCGCCGACAACAAGCGAAGTGAGTATTATGGCAAATCAGTTTGAGCGGGACATCGAGACACTACAAACCAAGGTGGCCTATCAGGAAGATACCATCGAAACATTGAGTCAGGCACTGGCCGATCAGCAGCAACAGATGGATAAGCTCGCTTTTCAGCTCAATCATGTGATCAACAAGCTGAAAGATTTACAACCCTCTAATATTGCCGGGCAGGACGAAGAAACGCCGCCACCACACTATTAACACGCTGAACACGGGCAATATAGCACCCATCAGGGTTTGAACACGCCTATCACGTTTTCGCTACCGCGCGTGGCTGCCTGTACTTTTTCATCGGGTCTGGACTTGGTGAAGCCGCAGCTTACACACTCCACATGCTCAATGTTGTTGCGCAGATAAATCATCAGCGTATCCTGCGCCTGGCACTTGGGGCATACGGCCCCGGCAATAAAGCGTTTGCGGGTTTTTTCTGACATGGTCATTAGCTCATTGAGTTAAGATGTTATGATACCCGCCCCTGAAGTAAGAGCCAAATCGAGATGATCCAACTATCCGAACTCAGCTTGATGCGCGGCGCCAAGCCCTTATTGGAAAACGCCAGTGCCAGTATCTATCCCGGTCACAAGGTTGGTCTGGTTGGTCCTAATGGCTGCGGTAAATCCAGTTTGTTTGCCTTGCTCAGAGGTAAGCTGCAGGCGGACACAGGAAGCTGTGAGGTTCCCCGGCAATGGCAAATTGCGACGGTCGCTCAGGAAACACCGGCCTCAGCACAGCCCGCTCTGGAATACGTCATCGATGGCGATCATCGTCTGCGTAAGATTCAGTCTGAGCTTAAGCGTGCCGAGCAGGCACATGAAGGCGAGCGCATCGCGACGCTGCATCAACAGCTTGAGCAAGCCGGGGGCTATCACGTGGAGGCCCGGGCTGCCACCATTCTGGCGGGCCTGGGCTTTTCCCAGGAACAAATTGGCCAGCCCGTGAGCCAATTTTCCGGTGGCTGGCGGATGCGCCTGAATCTGGCACAGGCATTGTTGTGCCAGTCTGATCTGATGCTGCTTGACGAACCCACCAACCACCTGGATCTGGATGCAGTGATCTGGCTTGAGCGATTTCTGGAACGTTACGCGGGTACGCTGATCCTGATTTCTCATGACAAAGCCTTTCTGGATGCCACGGTAGACGAGATCATCGCCATCGAGCAGCACAGCCTGGTGAGCTATAAGGGGAATTATTCCGCCTTCGAACAGCAACGTGCTGAACGACTACGTTTGCAGGACCTGCAATATCGCAAGCAACAGCAACAAGTAGCCCATTTGCAGTCCTTTATCGACCGGTTTCGGGCTAAGGCCAGTAAAGCCAAACAGGCTCAGAGTCGCATCAAACAGCTGGAAAAAATGGAGCAACTGGCGCCGGCTCATTATCAGAGTGGCTTTTCATTCGAATTTTTTACTCCGCCTAAACTACCGAATCCGCTGGTATCGATGGAGAAAGTGAAAGTCGGTTACGGTGACAAGGTCATACTCGAACAGTTGCAGCTTAACCTGGTGCCTGGCAGTCGGATTGGTTTGTTGGGGCGAAACGGAGCAGGTAAGTCCACGCTTATTAAGCTACTGGCACAGGAACTGAGTCCGTTGGAGGGGTTATATCAGACCTCTGCAGGGTTGAGAATCGGCTATTTCGCTCAGCATCAACTCGAATTTTTACAGATGGATGACTCGCCCCTCGCGCATTTGCAGCGGCTTGACCCGAAAGCCACGGAACAGTCGCTGCGAGACTTTTTGGGCGGTTTTGGTTTTCATGGTGATGCGGCTGTAGCCAGAGTCGCGCCCATGTCAGGGGGCGAAAAAGCGCGTCTGGTTCTGGCCTTGCTGGTTTACCAGAAGCCCAATATGTTGCTGCTCGATGAACCCACCAACCACCTCGATCTGGACATGCGCCACGCCCTTAATCTGGCCTTACAGGGTTTTGAGGGCGCTATGGTACTGGTTTCACACGATCGCTTCCTGCTGGAAGCGGTGTGTGACGAGTTTTACCTGGTGGACAAGGCGCAAGTGCAACCGTTTTCCGGTGATCTACAGGATTACCGCCAATGGCTGATGCGTGAAAGCGCAGAAGCCTCAGCGGGGACAGAAACAGAGCAAAAATCTAAGCCTGATCGTAAAGCAGTGAAACGCCTGGAAGCAGAGCTCAGACAACAAACTCAGCCTTTAAGAAAGGCCATCAGCGGGCAAGAGAAGGACATGGACAGGCTGCATACGCGGTTGCAACAAATAGAGCAACAGATGCTGGACACCCGACTGTACGAAGAGCAGCACAAACAGGAGTTAAAAGCCCTGTTAGATGAGCAGGCCAGTGCCAAACAAGCACTCGAGGACACCGAAGCACAGTGGCTGGAAAATCAGGAGAAACTTGAGCAAATGCAGCAGGATTTCGAACATGAACTTCGATGCCAATGATTTCTGGCATGACAGTATCCATACCTACCAGCAATGCCAGTCGCAATTACTGGTGTTGCAGGATACCGCCAATGCCAATGTAAACCTGCTGTTATTGTGCGTGTATCTGCAAAACCACGGGCGATACCTGACGACACCTCAGCTGGCCGAGCTGATTCGGGTCTGTGAGCAAACACAGGAACAGATCTTATCTGTGCGCCGTGCCCGTCGACAGGCTAAGGGCGGTCCGGCTTATACCACACTCAAGCAGGCCGAACTGGAACTGGAGAAACAGCAGCAGCAGGATCTGATACAGGCGGTCAACGCCATGGTGCTGGCGCAGCAGGGCCCTGGCAATGTCACTCTGTATGGCCGTTTGTTGTTACTGCCTAATCTGGTTCTTTTCCCAGAGTCTTAGCCTTCCGGGTTAGCTAAGTCGTTGTTTTATTGACCGAAGTCAAGAAAGCACGGGCTCGCCTCAGTTACGCTGGCACTGAGTCATGCTTATTGAGGAAAACACCATGCTGGCACTTATCATGAACGATCCTGTGGTTTGGGGGGCGCTGTTGGGCCTGGGCGTCACTGTCACCATTTGCCTGTATTATTTGTATCTTTTTTTACATCACACCAACCAACACTGAGAGCGGATAACTCTTGTCTTTCATGGACTCACCTAAGTCCGTAAAGACAAGGCCAGCTTAGTCTTCAGGAGACTGCCGGTTTTCAGCCGCTGGGCTTGTGATCTGTGTCCGAGTGTAGTCAAATCTGTGCTACCAACGGAACACACAGCGAGTAATACCGTGAGCAAGGCCGGCTTTGGCCAGGTTGTCGAAAGTGATTTCTCACCGCCCTGGTGGGCATTGAACCGACATGTGCAAACATTATGGCCGAGGTTTGTGCAGCGCAGAGCGCCCGTAACGCTGCGCTGGGAACAGTTTGATTTGCCTGATGGTGATTTTATCGAACTGGCCTGGACACCGACGCTGCCGGCCCCCAAAGGGCTGGTGGTTTGTTTCCATGGTCTGGAAGGATCGGTACGTTCTCACTATGCCAATGATCTGGCGGCGTTCCTGCACAGGATGGGCTGGCAGACCGTGGTGATGCATTTCAGAGGGTGTGGCACCCGCCCTAACCTGACACCCCGAGCCTACCACTCCGGTGACACCGAGGACGCCATTTATCTGTTACAAGAGTTACAGAATCGCTATCCGCATGTGCGTCGCTATGCGGTGGGCTTTTCGCTGGGTGCGAACATGTTGCTGAAGTTGCTCGGAGAGAATATCCGTCAGCGTTGGGTAAAGGGCGCCGTCGCCATTTCTCCGCCACTCAAGCTATCGGAATGTGCCGCCAGCATAGGGCGCGGCTTTTCGCGGGTCTATCAACGTTATTTACTCAACAGTATGCGTAACAGACTGCTGGTAAAAATGCAGCAGCTGGATTACAGCGAGTTATTGCAGGTGGATGCACGTAAAGTCAGTGAGTTCAGCTGTTTCAGAGACTTTGATCAGTATGTCACTGCGCCTTTGCATGGTTTTGATGACGTTGATGACTATTATACGAAGTGCAGTGCCATTCATTATCTTCGTCATATCGCCACTCCCACTCTGGTGCTGCATGCGGCGGATGACCCGTTTATGAATCACAGTGTCATACCCAAAAATGAGGAGCTTTCCACCCAGGTGAGAGTTGAACTGAGCCGCAAGGGCGGACATGTGGGGTTTTTACAGGGGACACCCTGGAAGCCAATCATCTGGACTCATCAGCGCGTACTGTCTTTTCTGAGCGGGGATAGGCCATGATCATTCCCATCGATGAGCTGAGTCAGGACACCCTGGAGCAAATTATCCAGTCTTTTGTACTCAGAGAAGGCACTGACTACGGTGAGCAGGAAAAAAGTCTGGAAGAAAAAGTGCACCAGGTACACCGGCAGCTAAAACAGGGGGAAGCGCTACTGGTGTACTCTGAGCTTTATGAAACCGTTAATATTGTGCCCAAACAGCACTATCAGCCGGATTAAGCGCTGAACACGGCGTTAAAGGTGACCGGAATAATCAGGTCGATGCTGCTCAGTCCGGCAATTTCCCGTAGTTTCTTAATACCATCGGTCAATCCAAACTCGATGGCGCTGACTAAAACCGGCTCGACGGTGGTGGCCACAAAATCGCCGTTAGTCAAACGGGTTATCTGAACCTGCATCGGCAATGATTTGGTTTTTGTATTCAGTTCGAGGCTGGCCTCAAGCTGCAAGGTTTGCGTACTGCCCGGTGCCATCGTCAGAGCAGATTGCGGTACCTGCGCGCGCAGATGGGCTTTAGGAAAAAGCTTGAACAGATGCTCCTGCATCCGCGTGTCACGGATTTCTATCTTAGTATCCACGGACATCAGGTCGATGGTGACCTTCAGTTCACCGCTGTCACTGAGACTGCCGGAAAAACGGCGGAAGTGGCTGATTTCTGTTATTTGATCATTCTTGGTGGATAAAAAGCTTAGGCTGGATTGCGCCTCACTCAGTTGCCAGTTGGCCAGGGCCGACGTCGATATGAACAAAAAACCGAATAAGCTAATGATTTTCATTGTTGTCCTCTAATTGTTGATGTTGTACGACTTCCCGCCAATCAACGTCGGGATCGCCCAGTACAACAAAGTCCGGATTGACCAGAGTGTTACGCTGGTTGTAGGTCAGGGGTTCAAAATTGGCCGCGAGGATTTTCCCGCCCGCCTCAGTGACTATACACTGCGAGGCACCGGTGTCCCATTCTCCTGTTGTACCGATGCGCAGAAACACATCGGCCTTGCCCTCGGCAATAAAGCACGCTTTCAGTGAGCAGCTCCCCAACGGCAGTGTCTGGTAGATGCGCTTATCACTCATTTTGGACATCACTTTGTCGCGGGCCTGGCGACGACTGATGGCGATGACCACCACGCCGTCTTTGGGATCATCCAGGCGTCTGACGCTGATGGCTTTGTCTTCTTTGGGGGTTTCTTTGAAGGCGCCCTGGCCTTTACTGGCATAATACATGGAGTCGCCCGCGGGCCAGTATATGACGCCAATCACCGGCTGATTATCTTCAATTAGCGCAATGTTAATGGCAAAGTCGCCACTACGGGCAACAAATTCCTGGGTGCCATCAATAGGATCGATTAACCAATAGCGTTTCCAGTGCTCGCGATCTTTGAGCAGACCATTGTTTTGCTCTTCAGAAATAATCGGAATATCCGGTGTTTCCTCAGCCAGCAGGGTGGTAATGATTTCATTGGCACGATAATCCGCAGTGGTAACCGGTGACTCATCGGCCTTCTCAAAGTGCTCATAGTCTTCAGTATCATACAGGCGCAAAGCTACCCGCCCAGCTTCTCTGGCGGCACGTTTGGCCAGCTCCAGTAATGTGCGGATATCTGCTTCTGTGCTCATCTATCGGTTCTTCCTCAGCCAGCGTTCAACCAGTAACAGCGCGGAAATGCTGCGTGCTTCGGTAAAGTCGGGGCGTTGCAGCAGGCTGTCCAGCGCCTGAATCCGCCATGGTACTACTTCCAGTGGTTCAGGCTCATCCCCTGGTAGCCGTTTTGGGTATAAATCTTCGGCGATCAGTATATCCATGCTGGCGTTAAAAAACGCCGGGGCCATGCTGACTTTATGCAACGGATGAAGGGTTCTGGCGCCATACCCCACTTCTTCCATTAACTCTCTGTTGCCCGCTTGCAGGGCGTCTTCTCCGGGGTCAATCAGGCCCTTGGGAAAGCCTAACTGGTATGAGTGACTGCCGGCGGCATATTCTCTGACTAACAACAGTGTGTCCGCATCTAAAAAGGGGACCAGCATCACGGCGCCGCGCCCCGCGCCGCGCATTCTCTCAAATTCCCGCCGGGCACCGTTGGAAAACTCTAAATCCAGTTTCTCTATCTGAAACAGCCGACTTTTTGCTACCAGAGTTGCAGCATGGATCTGCGGCAGAACTTTATCGGAGTCCACTTTACTCATACATCCGGAACGTTATGGTAACCTACCATTTACTATAACGTTTATGAGAGTCATTGCCTATGTTGGCCTGGAAGGAAATCGATACTGTGCTGCTGGATATGGATGGCACCCTGCTGGATCTGCACTTTGATAATCATTTCTGGTTAGAGTTTTTGCCGGCAAAACTGGCCGAGCGTGACGGTATTGCGCCAGAGCAGGCCAGGGAGTTTATGCAAGGTGAATATGCCAAGGTCACGGGCACCATAGACTGGTATTGTCTGGATTATTGGACCGATAAACTGCAACTCGACATTGTGGCTGCCAAGCGTGAGATTCAGCATCTTATCAGCATGCGCGAGGACACCTTGCCGTTTCTTGATGCGCTAAAAGAAAGTGGCAGAGAGGTCGTGCTGGTCACCAATGCCCACCCTCAGAGCCTGTCGCTGAAAGTAGAACGCACTCAGTTAGACAGTCATATTGATACCCTGATCTCCACCCATGAGTTCGGGGTGACCAAAGAGTCTCAGTTGCTGTGGCAACAATTGCAGCAGCGGCTGGGTTTTGATTGTGCCCGTACTTTGTTTGTAGACGACAGTCTGGGCATTTTGCATGCCGCACAACAGTATGGCATAGCCCACTTATTAGCGGTGCAGAACCCGGACTCAAAACAGCCAGTCAGAGAAATTGATGACTTCCCCGCCATCCAGGATTATCGCTATCTGCTGGACGATATTCGTGACAACCCGTCAGGCAAAGCGCTAAGCCGATAATTACAACACTGTAATCTTAGTCAGAGCCGAATCTGGTAGTAGCCCTGGTTGTCGGGTTGTCCGAACAGGCGGGCGGCATCATGAACTTCCTGAGGCAGATCCTGGTCAGGTTTAAAGCGGCCATTGACACGAATCTTCAGGGTTGGCGATATGGTGGCCCTGGCCGTCAGTCCAAATTGGTTGGGCTCGTTGATGCTCACCAGTACAGACTCATTTTCACAAGCCAGGTCCGCATTGAAGTTACCCAGTGAGATATAGCCCTGGGTACCTGCCACGGCGGCATTCAGCCACTGTCCTTTGCCACTCAGAGAATGGCACTGCTGAGCATAATCCAGCTCTTGTAAATCCACTTTGAAACGACCGCGGGCATTGACCGGAAGCGGCAATGGCAGTTTGGCGATGAGTAAGTCTGCGGGAAGATACAACTGTAAATCCGTGGCGCCGACGGCGCCGGGCGTGAGGCTTAACTGCCCCTGCAATGACAGGGCGTCCACATCGCGACTATTGCCAGCCTGGATATCCATTGCCAGCTTGCCGGTAAGCAGTCGCCAGGGACTGATTTGCCAGCGCACGTTGCTCAGCGGGATACCCTGCAGACTCATCTGTGCGATGTGTCCCTGCCAGATTGTCCCGCTGATGCCCTGTACACCGATGTTGTCGGGTAAATCCACACGACTGATCACCTGCGCAGCAGGCAATTTGACCAGCAGAAAAAACACATAGGCCAACAGGCCCAGCAGCAGGGCAAAGAGTGAACGACGGGTCATGATGCGCTGAGCTGCAGACGACGTACGCGAATGTGACCAGGGGTGCTCAGTTCGCTGAAGTCGGCATCATCAATAACGATGCCCTGTTGCTCCAGGCTTTCCAGCCAGCTTAAAACGGCATTAAACTCAGCAGCATCCACCCACACCTGCAGTTGTTCGCCCTGAGGCTGCATGCGACTGATCGCAATACCGTGCTGATTGGCACTCTGGTTAACCGCCTGTGTCAGTGAACCACTGAAACGGCTGGTGGCAGAGCCGGACTGTTTGAGCTGAATAATGCGGTTGGCATGCTGCTGAACCCAGCTTAACAGCGTTCGCTGGCTCTCAACGGCGGTCCGGTTACGTTCGATAGACTCATTCAGTGGTGACCAGATAAGGGCATAAAATGCCAGAACCAGTGTAAAAACCGCCACGATAAGTACCAGGCGCTGTTCCCGCTCTGACAGTTGTCGGTATTTTTGTATGATCGGATTCACCTTAACTCCTTATGGACAACGAGCTGACGACCTGATTATCGGTGTTGTTGATGGCACCTTGCTGCACACTGAAGCCCTGTGATTCGGCCAGGCGACGGAATTGTTCCAGCGCTTCAAAGCTATCGGCTTCTGCCTGCATGCGTAGTTCGGCGCGATTGCTGTCAAATCTCAGGGTCTGGGGGCGCAGGCGGCTCTGTGCAAATGCGTCACTAAGCTGAGATAACATGGCTAACATTGAGGCGCCAGCACCCCCCTGTTGCAGTTCTCTGAGCTTTTGTTGCATCTGGCTCTTTTCATTCACTACCCGTGTGACGTCAGGCAGCGCACGGTGGAATTCGGCGCGAATCTGTTGTTCAAGCTGCGTCCGTTCGCTGGCCAGCTGCTGTGCCTGTATACCTCGTTCAATCAGGCTGGTGGCCAGCGCCAGGCCAGCTAAGGTGGCCACCAATCGCCATTTCTGCCACTGACCTTTTTGTTGCTGCTTCGGCCGAAACTCCCCTTGCAGCAGATTGAACGAACAATCCAGTGCCCCCTGAGCGAGCACTTTCATGGGCATATCCAATGGCTGTTCAGACAGGGTGATATTGGGCAGCGAGGGCAGTTTCAGGTCAGAGTAATTGGCTACAATAATCCCTTCTGGCTGCTGCTTTGCATAGTGCGAAATGGCTGAAAGTAACCACTCACTCTCACCCTGAATGCCTTTCCACTGGTCCTGGCGCAATAACAGGTGTTCACCGATCTGTAGCAGGGGCCAGTGTCCGTCGGCCTCTGGCAGGGCAAGAATATCGGGGATAATCTTATGACAATACAACCCGGCCTGTTCCAGACTGCTCAGCCAGTCCTGCAATTTTTCTTTTGCCACCACCGCGACGGCCTGCTGATTACCGGATTTGGGCCCCACCGCAAACAGCTGCGTGTCGATGTCGGTACTCAGTTCATCTTCGAGCATAAAGGGGATTGCGGCCAGGGCTTTGCGACCGGCACGTGGCGGCAGGCTCACCCACTTCAGTAAAATGTCACTGGTAGGGGCCAGGGCGGTAACCGGGCGACCCGCGGCTCTTTGCGTCAGTGTCGCCAGGTGGCTGGCATCGGCCAGTTCACCAGAGGCAATGATGTCCTCATCCTGGGTGGAATACACCAGCCACTGAATGGGATCGAGACGGGTTGATCCTAACCGGATTATAAGTTGCTCGCTCATCAGAACCCTCCAAATTCCCGATAAATTACGGTGACACTGTTGTTGTCGTCTACCTTCAGCACTGACTTCATACTGAAACTGGCATCATTGTAACTGGCTTTGCTGTACAACATAAAATAATCCGTACTGACGTCAAACCAGCCTTGTTGTTCTTCGCTAAGTTGCAGCGCGCTGATCTCGGGCAAATTCAAAAACGCCTCAACGTCGTCAAAGCCTTCGGGCTTGCGCGATTGCAGAATACCATTGACATCTTGCAGGCTGATGCCGTTGCCCAGCACTGCATGCAGCAGCGGTGCCTGCTCCGTTGTGAGGGTATTGATGTTCAGAGTGAAACCGGTGTCGTGGGGCAGTACACAGACCCAATCCAGCAGAGTGTTCAGCCATTCAGGGTTGGCGCCATTGACCAGGCGTAATTCGGTGACATTCACCATCAGATCATTGGCCGGTAAATAGGGCGGCAGTTTCGCTTCATAGTCGCTGTCTTCTGCACCGAAGCTGCGAATGCGGTCGTCTTTATCCAGCCAGTCTAACAGCGAATCACTGAATACATCCGCTTCGTAAGACGGGATCTCCAGACTCTCTGCCTGCAACAGGCGTTTAAAGGCTTCCGCCAACGGGTCAGGATTAGTCTGCTGCTCTGCTTGCAGAGCATTGATATTAAAGCAGCTTTGCAGGTCCACCAGGCGTACTTGCAGCTCCCCCCCTGGCAACGGAAAGCGGATCTCTTCCTCGGCCCAGGGTTGCTCCAGGTGAATAACGCCATCGGCTTCTTCGAAAAGGGTGGTAATGGCCTTACGGGCATATTGTTCTGCCCCCATGGCATACCACTGGGCCTGATTATTATCTTTGATATTGATTGCGCGGGAGGCCTGAAGTTGCAATTTGCTGCCCATTTGCGTGGCGATAATGCTGACAAACGCCACAATCAGCAACACCAGCAACAAGGCGACACCTTTACTCCGTTGCATCGGCTTTCCCTTCTCCGGTAAGCAGAAACTCGCGCCGGATGAGCCCGAAATCTTTACTGCGGATAGTGATGGCGATGGCTTGCGGCAATACTGTGCCCTGGTAGCTGTCCTTCCACTCCAGCTGGCGGGCCTGAGACGCCGGGGCCACCACAAATTGAACCTGAAAGTCTTCTACGTCAGTGAGCAGGGTCTTAATCCTGGGTTCAAAACCAATGATGTTGTCCGGATAATTGCCGTAAAGACGCTGCAATTCGCCGTCATACAGCCGATAAGCCACCGGTTGCAGCGTACTGCGGGGAAGCATCAACTGAGGGTTGTGCCAGCCACTTCTAACCAGTATCAGGCCATCGGCCTCACTCTCAAGCAGATTGGCGCCCCCCTGAAGTACCTGTTCACTGGCCTCGCCATTGATTCTCACGGAGCGGGCTGTGGCCTGCAACAGGTCTCGCTCCATAAACAGCATGGCACGCTGTAATGACTGCAACTTGGCCGTACGAGCCGACGACAGCGCATCACTGTCGAGCACGGTTGTCAGCACCTGATGGGAGGCCAGCCCAATCATGCTGAATATGGCCATGGCGATCAGCATTTCCAGTAAGGTAAATGCGCGCACCTGAAAGTGATTTTGGGTGATCGGCTGATTCATGACTTACTCACCCGGTGATCGTGAAAGAGCAGAGGTGTTTGCCCGGCGGGTGACGAAGGTACCGACATTGGTAATGGCACTGTCAGCGTCAGCTTGTAGCCGTACTTCGATTTCCACCGCGCGCATGTCTTTGTCGGTGGTCTCCTTCACAATCTGGCGCCAGTGCCAGGTGCGATCGGCCAGTTCCTGTGTGCCCTTTACGTTGTTTTGAGGTGGCCAGCGGCTTTCCAGCTGCAGTTGCGTTAACCGGTTATTGGCAACCCAGGTGGCAAAGGTGACCTCTTCGATAACGGAGATACTGTTGAGGTGCTCACTGGCGGCTTTCATCACGGCTGTACCGGTAATGGCAAAAATCAGCAGTGCCACCATTACCTCCAGCAATGTCATCCCGGTATGTTTCATAGGCTGTTCAGCGGCTCACTCAGCGTCAGCGGTGGCATGTCCTCGGCGTTGACCTGAAAGTACACCGGGGCGTCATCGGAAAAGCCAGGCTCAAAGCCAAACGTGAGGCTAAAGGGGGTGATTTCACCACTTGATAAGATCAGAACTTGCGGGGGCGGCAGGGCCTCCTCCTCTTCACCGATGTCGACATTCTCTTCACTGACTGACAGGCTCTCGTCAAACAGGCGATTGTCGAAAAGGCTATCCTCCTGCTGCCAGGGCAGGTTTTCAAGTTGTAACTGCAGGAAAAATGTTTCCTGCAATTCCACCGGCCGAAAAAGCTTTTCTGGCTCAAAGCGCTGCCACTGTTGTTCATCGTCCAGGGTCACAAAGTAGTAACCGTTTGCCTGTGTCTCTTCGGTGTCGATCCGCAGACCAATTTCCTGCTGATTGAGCACGGCATAATCAGACACCATGCCCACCACAACCTGAAAGCGTTGCGCCTGTTCTTTGAGCTCTGTTTCTTTACTGGTGCTGAGGCTGGTAAAGCTGATGGTACCCGCTATCAGCCCCATCAGCAGTAACACCAGCATCACCTCGAGCAGCGTGAAGCCACCGGGTTGTCTGGTTGCAATGGGGCGCATCGACGGGTGTCTCAGAGATATTCTTCCAGATTCCAGTTGCCAATATCATCGTCGGTGCCGGTCTGGCGATCGGGACCTGCTGAAAACACATCAAAGGTGCCCATTTCCCCTGGGCTGAGGAGGTAATAATCATTGCCCCAGGGGTCCTGAGGTAAACGCTGGATGATGCCGTCTGCGGGGTAATTACGCGGCATCGGCTCGATGGTCGGCGCATTCACCAGCGCATCGAGGCCCTGCTCGGTGGTTGGCAGCATGCCGGTGCGTACCCGGTACATTTGAATGGCGCTTTCGAGCTGCTGAATATCGATGGCTGCTTTTTTAAGCTCGGCGGATTCCTGATTGCCAAGAATTGCCGGCGCGACAAAGGCCGCCATCATGCCGATGATCAGCAGTACCACCATCACTTCGATAAGCGTAAAGCCGGACTGCTTGTTGCTGCGGCAAGCGGCCACAGCAGAGCGCGAGATAAGTTGTTTCATCAGAGATTCACCATACTGTTTAATGCAAGAATTGGTTGTAATATGGCCATGACAATAAACATGACAACGGCCGCCATGGTCACGATCAGCACAGGTTCAAACACCTTGAGTGTGACGCTGACCAGAGCTTCAAACTCACGATCCTGATTATCGGCTGCCCGGGTTAACATTTGTTGCAGTTCACCACTGCGCTCACCCGATGCAATCATATGCATCATCATGGGCGGGAACATGCCAGTCTTTTCCAGGGCCGCACGTAAACTGGAGCCTTCTTTAACCCGCTCCGAGGCATCGAGTATCAGGTTGCGAATATGCAGGTTTTCCAGCACTTGTGCAGCAATGCGCATACTTTCCAGTAACGGCACGGCGCTGGACGTCAGAATACTCAGGGTGCGCGCAAACCTGGCGGTATTCAGGCCGCGTGATACCTTACCCAACATGGGTAAACGCAGCAATATACGGTGATAGGCCAGGCGTATGCGTGGTCGTTGCAGCAGCCGCTGGGCAATCACCGCCAGCACCACCAGCACGATCCCCGCCAGCAGCACGTAGTTTTGCAGCCACTCACTGATAGCAATCATGACCCGGGTAATGGTGGGAAGTTCCTGGCCCATGGTGTCAAACTGGCCGACAATTTTCGGTACCACCTGAGTCAGCAGGGCAATCACTACCAGCAAGGCAACCGTTAACATCATGGCCGGGTAGATCATGGCCTGGATAATCTGACTGCGTGTCTGATTGCGTTTTTCGGTGTAGTCGGCAAGGCGATTGAGCACCGTATCAAGATGACCGGATTTCTCGCCTGCCGCCACCATGGCACGGTACAGATGGTCAAAGACATGCGGAAACTCACTCATGGCATCGGCCAGTCCGTGTCCTTCCACCACCTTACTGCGCACGGCCATCATCATGTTTTTATGTCGGGGCTTTTCACATTGCTCAGCAACTGCGAGCAAGGCTTCCTCAATGGGGAGGGCAGACTCAATCAGTGTGGCGATCTGGCGGGTGAGCAAGGCCAGATCGGCCGTGGAAATACTCCGCTCAAAGCGCACCAATGCGCGGCTTTGCTGCTTGTCTTTTTGGGCCACCTGGGTGACATCCATCGGGATCAGGCTCTGCTCGCGCAGCTGCTGACGTACCTGACGGGCGGTATCTGCCTCTATCACGCCGGATTTATTACGGCCCTTTGCATCCAGAGCCTTGTAAGCAAACGCACCCATCAGCTACAGGTCCGATTCAGCAGGTGGCAGAGAAGGTTGTTGACGTCAGTCTTCACGGGTAACACGCAGCACTTCCTCTAGTGACGTCACACCCTTGAGCACCTTGGCACAACCGTCATCACGTATGCTGGGTGCAGACTGGCGGATATGCTTTTCGATTGCCTGTTCGCCATGGCCGTTGTGCACCATGTCGCGGATGATCTCATCGACGACCAGCATTTCATGAATGCCGGTTCTGCCCCGATATCCGGTCTGATTACAGGCGGCGCAGCCGCGCGGGCTGTATATGGGGTGTTCGGACGCTTTTTTGCTTTTGATGCCCAGGATTTCGCACTCCCGCTCCGAGGGAATGTGTTGCTCGCGGCACTCCAGACACAAGGTTCTGACCAGACGTTGCGAAATCACCGCCAGCAGGCTGGAAGACAGCAAAAACGGCTCAATGCCCATGTCTTCAAGACGGGTAATGGCTCCCGATGCGGTGTTGGTGTGCAGCGTCGATAGTACCAGGTGACCGGTTAAACTGGCCTGTACCGCGATCTGTGCGGTTTCCAGATCACGTATCTCGCCCACCATGACCACATCCGGGTCCTGGCGCAGAATGGCCCGTAACCCGCGTGCAAAAGTCATGTCCACCCGGGTATTGACCTGGGTTTGTCCGATACCCTCAAGATCAAATTCGATGGGATCTTCCACCGTCAGAATGTTGCGGTCTTTACTGTTGATTTCCGTCAGCCCGGCATACAGCGTCGTACTCTTACCAGAGCCAGTGGGGCCGGTCACCAGAATAATGCCGTGGGGTTTGCGGATAAGCTCTGAAAACTGGCGCCCAATCTTTTTGGTCATACCCAGGTCGGCGAGATTCAGATGAGCGGTATTCTTGTCGAGCAGACGCAGCACCACCCGTTCGCCGTGGCTAGAGGGCATGGTACTGACCCGCACATCCACCGCACGACCGGCTATGCGCAGCGTAATACGACCATCCTGAGGGACTCGTTTCTCGGCGATATCCAGCCGTGCCATTACTTTGATCCGCGACACCAGCATGGACGCCATTTTACGGTTAGGACGCAAGATTTCCCGCAATACCCCGTCTACCCGAAAACGCACAATCAGGCGTTTTTCGAAGGTCTCGATATGAATATCCGAGGCCCCTTCCTTAATGGCTTCGCCAAGCATGGCATTGATCAGCTTGATAATAGGGGCATCGCCCTCGCTTTCCAGCAGATCTTCGGTTTCCGGCAGCTCTTCGGCCAGCGCAAACAAGTCGCCCTCGTTGCCGATATCTTCCATCAGCTGCTTGGCTTCTGACGAGTCGCGCTGGAAGGCCTGAGTCAGCAGCGACTCAAATTTTTCGGTGGCAATTTCCTGCAATGCAAATTTGTGCCCGAGAAAGCGCCTGACTTCGGCAAAGATCTCAAACGCCGTCTCCGCCGTGTGATACAGCACCGGGGTATCCGGCTGGGTATCCAGCAGTACCTGATGCCGTTTTGCGAACCCGAAAGACAACTGTTTGTGACCACTTACTGTCTCTTCTGGCTCTGCGGCCATTTGTTCTGGTGAGACTTGTTGATCAGACATTAGTCTTTCTGCCCTTGTTTTTTCTGATCTTTGTCATGCATGTATTCATCGAAGCTGGGAGGCAGGCTGAGGGCGTCGTCCCACTCTGGTAATACCGGTGTTTCTGCGAACGGCATCAGGGGTACGCCATCGGCCTGGCGCTTCAGCTGCTCGGCGCGAATGAAGTTGTATTTCTGATGACTGATTTGATTCATGGTTACGCCCTCACGGATGATCTTGGGACGGATAAAGACCATCAGGTTGCGCTTACGTTTGCTGGACGTGGTGGACTTAAACAAATGCCCAAGCACCGGAATGTCGCCCAGCAACGGTACTTTGGAGACACTCTCCTGAATATCTTCGTCAATCAGCCCGCCGAGCACCACCGTGCCACCGTCATCGACGATCACCGTGGTCTTGATTTCCCGCTTGTTGATAGAAATATCCACACCCGTTGCACCGCTGACACTGGAGACTTCCTGCTCAATCAGCAGTTGCACCGCGTTGCCCTCGTTAATTTGTGGGGTGACCTTGAGCTTGATGCCCACTTCCTGACGATCCACGGTCTGAAACGGATTTTCGTTATTCGAACCGGTTGAAGAGCCGGTAATAATGGGCACTTCCTGACCGACGATGAAAAAGGCCTCTTCATTATCCATGGTAGTCAGATGGGGGGTCGCCAGGACGTTAGAGTTGGTGTCTGTACTGACAGCCTGCACCACCGCGCCCCAGCCATCTTTGACCACCCCATACATCGCGCCATTCAGGCCACCGAGTAAGTTGGCCAGTGCGGTCAGATCCCCTTCAATGGTTTCTGTGGTGCGCACCGGCTCGCCATTGGCGCTGACATAGGTACGGTTCACCTCTTTGTCTTCGGCCTGGCGCAGGGCCACCCCTAAGGCGCCGATGGGAACCGTGCCGTTGTTAAACTGCTGACCGCCGCCATTTTCGCTGGCCCACTGCACACCCAGCTGCGTGCCGTCACCTTCAAACACTTCCACAATAATGGCTTCCACCTGCACTTGCGCACGGCGAATGTCTAACTGGCGAATAACTTCACCGAGGGAGCGCATCATATCCGGCTCGGCTGTGATCACCAGGGCATTAGATTCTTTATGTGCATCAATGCTGACATCCCGGGTATTGCTATTGCGGCGCTGATTGGTGGCACCTGCGCCTTCTTCGGCCTGTATGCCGGCACTGACTCCTTGCAGCACTTTGACCAGATCCTCGGCCTTGGCATATTTGAGATAATGCACGCGGGTGTTGCCGCTGGTTTCCAGCTCTTTATCCAGGCGTTCAATCAGGTTAATCAGGCGCTGACGGGCCTTGATATCGCCGGAGACAATCACGCTGTTGGTGCGGTCATCGGCTACCACTCGCGGTTGCAGCAGGTCCGGGGTGGGTTTACCGCCCTGGGATTTGTTGATGCTCTCAACGATGCGCACCATTTCTGAAGAGGACGCATATTTGAGCTTAATAATGTCCACTTCCTGGTCACCGGCTTTATCGACCCGTTCAATAATCTCCACTAAGCGGTTTACCACCGCTGCGCGGCCGGTCAGCATCATGACATTGGAAGGATCATAACTGACCACATTACCACCGCCTGCCTGGTCATTGAGCTGACGCAACAACGGCGCCAGTTCACGCACCGACACGTTGTACACCGGCACCACACGGGTGATCATTTCATCGCCATCAAAGGGCGTGCCTTCGATAACCGGAATGTTGGAGGTTTTGGCGTCTTTGTCGCGCACCACTTTGAGGATACCGCTGGGCATTTCCACAACGGCAAAGCCGTATACCTGCAACACGTTCAGGAAAAACTGATAATACTGATCCTCGTTGAGCAGATCATAACTGCGTACGGTAATTTTGCCGCGCACATTCGGATCAACAATGATCGTGCGTTTGAGGTTCTTGCCGACGATATTAATAAACTCGTCGATATCGGTACCCTTAAAATTCGGCGAATATTCTGCCGCAGAGAGGCTGGTGGCAATGGCCAGCAAACTCGCCATCACGGCAATGGATAAACGCTTAAAGACACCACAGCGCATAGTTATCATCCTTATCATTGAAGATCGTCCACGGGCAGGTCGAGGTAAAGGGTAAGCAGTTCGCCGTCACGGTCAACGGTGAGTTGCAGTGCATCGGTTTCCCGCAGCATTGACATGGCTTCCATGGATTGCTGAACATCTGTCAGGTCCAGCCCGTTAATTTCGGTAACAATATCATTGGCCTGTAAGCCCACAGCCTGAAACAGCTGCGGCTTTTTGCCTGGACTCACGCGATAGCCGCGCAACTCACCCTCAACCATGTGCTGAGAGATGGCAATGTAATCGGTAAAATTGGCCGGTTGTGCCAGCAGATCCTGAGTGGCACTGATGGCCTGCTCAGAGAGCTGTCTGGGCGAATTAGCGGGTTGTTGCGGGGTACGCTGCATCGCTGTGCTGGCAGGCATTGCGTTGCCCTTTTTAAAATCCACCCCGTCGAGCATCAGTGTTTCCATACGACTGCCATTCTCAATAATAATCCTGTCGGTGTGAACGGCTTTGACAATGACACTGGTGCCTTCAATTTTTTCGCCTACCCCATAGGTATTTTGTTGATTGCGGTATTCCACAATGGCCGCCCCCCGCTCCGCCACGTCACTGGCAACCAGCCCGGTGAGTCGCAGGTTTAGGTTGGTTTGCGGCGCATTGTCTACCACCTGTTTCACCGGTTCGCCCTTTTGTGGCTTGCCGAACAAATGCAGTTGTTTCACTTTATTAATATCAACACGGCTGCCGCTGCTTGCTGCCTGAGTGCTGCTGAAGGTGGCCACTGGGGCACTATCTGACTGCGGTTGCGGTAACAAGTTCCAGGTGACTTGTGCAGCAAACGCCAGCAAATAAAGACTCAGCAATACCACCAGTATTTTAATGGCGGTGTGCTGATGTTTTATCAGCCAGGGCCCGACCTGTTGAAGATGATTGTAATTAATGGCTGTCACATTACTACCAGGGTTTTGATCAGTTGTGCTTTTATGCGTGGGGGCATACTTGACAGCGATCACTGATCACTGTGCTAAACTAACCCGCCCATCATAGCCAGTCGCCGAAAGGGTAACAACTCTAATCCCTTCAGGTTACTAAAAAATTACATTCTGGGAGTGCACAATATGGCTGATGCCAATAAAACATCAGAACAGAGCAGTGTCAGGCTGGATAAATGGCTGTGGGCAGCGCGTTTTTGTAAAACCCGGGCGGTTGCCAGAGAGCTTGTGCAGGGCGGCAAAGTGCATTATAACGGCCAGCGTTGTAAACCTAGCAAAACGGTGGAGCTGGGGGCGACAATTCGGGTGCCGCAAGGCTATGATGTGCGGGAAGTGGTGGTGCAGGCGTTATCAGACAAGCGCCGCAGCGCGTCACTGGCACAACAGTTATACACAGAAACCGAGGCCAGCATGGCGCAGCGTGAGGCCAACGCACAGGCCCGTAAAGCGGGGGCATTGTTAAATCCGAAGCCCGACCACAAGCCCGATAAAAAGCAGCGCCGCGATATAATAAGATTGAAGCATCAATAACACGACAGAGATAAACATCATGAGCCAGTCCAGTGATCAGCTATATCGTTATTTGTTCAGCGACGACAACGTGCGCGGTGAACTCGTACAGCTTAAAGCCAGTTACGCCAGTGTGCTGGACAATCAGCCCTATCCTGAACCGGTTAAAACTCTGCTGGGTGAACTGATGGCCGCCACGTCATTGTTGACCGCTACGCTCAAGTTTGAAGGCGACATTGCCGTGCAGCTGCAAAGTGAGGGGCCGGTTAAATATGCGGTGATCAACGGCACCCACAAGCAGGAACTCAGAGGCGTGGCCCGCTGGGACGGTGATGTACCGCAAGATTTCACCAGTATGTTCCACAAAGGCGTGCTGGTTATCACCATCACGCCCACAGAAGGCGAGCGTTATCAGGGCATGGTGGCGCTGGATAAGCCCAGCCTGGCAGCGTGCCTGGAACATTATTTTGAGCAATCGGAACAGCTGCTGACAAGGGTTATCCTCAAAGCCAGTGCCGACAAAGCACAGGCCGGTGGTATGTTGTTACAGGTATTGCCGGGCAATGACCCCAAACAGGAAAGCTTTAATCACCTGGTGCATCTGACCGACACCATCACTGACGACGAACTGTTTAATCTGCCTGCCGAACAGGTATTACACCGGCTGTACCATGAACAGAAAGTGGAGTTGTATGCGCCACAACCGGTAGTGTTTAAATGCAGTTGTTCGAAACAGCGCAGTGCCACCGCACTGGCCTCAATAGACAAACAGAATTTGCTCGATATTGTTGCCGAAGACGGGTTTGTGACCCTTAACTGCCAGTATTGCCACACTGAATACCGCTTCGATGCCATTGATATAGAGGCGATTCATGCCGGCCACTACGGCGAGAGTCAGCAACTGAGCTGAAAGGACTAATTTGGATACGACCCTTTTTATTAGAAAGCGGTGTCCCGGACCAACCAATGAATGAACGAAGAAGAAACACGTTTTGGGGCAATTAACCGGGTGAAGAACTGTTTGGGAACCTATCCTAATGACAAAAAATCTGCCTGGTTTGTCGCCATTGAAGGAGGCGTTGATGTATTTGATGAAGGCCCGGCCACCGTTGCTTATGTGGCACTTTATCATCAGGGGCGGTATTCGGTTACGCGCAGCAGTAGCTTGGCACTGCCGACACAGGTTTATCAGGCATTAGAACGGGGAGAAGAGCTCGGCCATGTCATGGACGCCTTATTTGATACGCAGAATATTAAGCAGAAAGACGGCGCATTTGGTCTGCTCACGCATCATCGTGTTACGCACCAAGGTGTCTATGAAATGGCGGTGACGCTGGCGCCATTCAATTTTCCAGATTTATATGCCAGCTAATCGGTGCTAATTATTAACATAGTGTATGCTTAATTCAATTCGTCATTTGCCTACCATTAGTTTATGGATCTAACCCTTTATAAAGATACATTCACCTTGGGCTTTTTCGTCCTGATTTTAACGTCGGTGATTGCGTGTTCTTTTGTCATTGGGAAAGTTTCAAAAGCTTATACTTACACCCCCTCCCTTCGACTGTTTCAGGTTTATTTTTTAATGGGCTCCATTGGGTTTCTAGGTACCTGGCTGGCGGTGGAAGGGATTTTGCCTACTCTGTTAGGGGGAAGCGTGGTGGCATATTGTGTTGCTTGTGCCACGCTTTACCTAGGGGCACTAAACCTGTATTCGCCGCACCTGATTCATACCCTGCGAGTGACAGCACTCACCCTGTTATGCAGTGTTAGTGCTGTCACTTTAGGCACTATTAAAGCTTTTGTATTTATTGAAGCGTTCTTTGCGCTGATGCTATTTCCCTATCTGTTCTATGCCCTGGTGAGGCGTGGCCACTTCAGACAAAACTGCGGCACTGCCCTGCTATTGCTGGCATTATTCGTTGTCATTCTGGCTGCCTTTTTTCAGCTAGGCTGGCTGGGATTATCTGAAGATATTAAGTTTGTTTTTGCCGTCACCGTGTTTTCACAATCGGTATCATTTGTTCTAGTTGGCCTGGGCGTAACCACCAGTTTATTGATTGATGAAAAGAAAAAAATGACCGAACTGTCGTTTAAGGATCCGCTCACCGATTTATATAACCGCAGAGGTATGGAAAGGCAATTCCAAAAGGAGCCATTTCGGCGTTCAGCATTTAGTATTGCCATTGATATTGATCACTTTAAGCGTATCAATGACACCTATGGCCATGAAGCCGGGGATGAAGTCTTAACCAAAGTGGCAGCATTACTCAAGTCTGAGGTGCGTGAAAATGACATCTGTTGCCGGCTGGGCGGTGAGGAATTTATTATTCTGTTAGCAGAGGTAAATGTTGACATTGCAATGCAGTTAGCCAAGCGTTTGCGAACAGCAATAGCTGCATTTGCTGTCAATTATCAGGACCAGATTATTCAGTTTACCGCCAGTTTTGGCGTGGCAGAATGTTTGCCTCAAGAAACCCTTCACGCTTTGATTAAACGCGCGGATCTTGCCCTGTATCAGGCAAAATCAGCTGGCAGAAATCAGGTGGTTCAAGCGCACTAACTGGTTGAGCAAGTTCTGTGCTTTCGCTGTTGTCAGCTGATTCTGTTCGACCAGTTGCTCCGGGCTTTCCTGGGAGTGATCCGCTGGATATAGGATTTCTCATCAAGTGGCTTGTTGATGCCATCAATCCAGCCCCAACACAGCCATTCAATCACGACATCTTCCCAAGTTACGTTCGGAATCCCGGATCCTTTCTTGTATTTCATCACCCACAGCTCATTTTCGGAGGCATGATTCAGCTTTAGCCATTGGCCTAGATCTTAGGGCAATGCAAAGGTTGACCCGCCGCTTTAGCTGCATTGTTACCGCGCCATCGATAATGATTGCGCCGTTTGTGGCTAATTCGAGCAGGCGACGAAACTTGGGGTATTGCATATGGCTCGGCGCAGTACAAACGGCGGCGTACCGAAGGCGCTACGCATTCAGTATTGCGGCGACTACTCCTTTGTTCTGACTACGCAGGGCCACAAAAGCGCACTCAATGTGAAGGTGCTGCACCACGCTGGCTCGTTCATATCAGCGTGATGCTAACTGCAAGGACGTTCTTTTTACCACCATACCCATTGGCAAGATTAATCGCGCTCAATGTCATTGTGCTGTCCGATTTTAAGTACGTCTCAAATTTTAATACATTAAAATGCGTAGCTAAAACCAACATTAATACTATTACAATTATCCGAGCCAAAAGGAACGGATTCTAAATCAGGAAGAACCTGGTAATCAGCAAAAATATTGAATTTGTTATTCAATTCGTAACTTAAGCCAAAACCATAGGTGAAGCCACTTATGCTGGAAGTTACTTCGAACTTCTCCGAATCTATGATTTCAAGAGTTTCAGGAGTAAATACCGGTGTTGTGCCTACTTGATCTATGTCCGTTTTTGCATATCCAGCGATTGCGTATAAATTAAATGTGTCAGTTACCGGATACGCTGCCTTTATCAAAACTGATAGCTGATAGTTTATATCGGCACTATAATCGAATTGTTCGCTGACATTAAAACCCGCACCTGAAACCCCTTTTGAATAGCGCGCTTCTGTAAAAAAATATTCATTGTATTGATATCCAGCGATAATACCTAAGGTAGAAAAATCTCGGTCGTCATTGGAAATCTTGGAAAGATCTTGTGCAGAATACAATCCCCCCATATACCAGTTATTATTTTCAGCTGCAGAAACAGAGAAAAGTTGAGTGCATGCCATAGTGGCGAATAAAATTTTTGTGATTTTTTTCATTTTCAGTCCTTTTATTAACAACTCCGATATAGGTATACGCATGGCCAGTGGAGTGGAGTTTCAGAAAGCCTTACGTTTTGTCTTCACGGCATTATCAAGTCTCACGACCGTGAGAGTGACCAGCGAAGAAATGTTCGTAAGTAAGCGGTTGTCTGATAATTCGGGGGATACAAAATGGCGCAGATTCCCTGCGTGTGGATATCGGCACAGTCCATTGTAGCCCTCACTTTCACTGTCAGGGGGCAATACTGCCAGATTTTCCGGTTATGGTGAACCGCTTTATTCAGCCACACTAATTTTAAATAACTGATAACTGAACACCTAGCTCATCGGCGTTCAGTTACGGCCCGTATCATAGAATAGGCTTGCTAACACTGCTTGTCCGGCGCCACGCTGTATTAGCATGGCCTGCTTTTTAATGCCTGACTGATCATATAAGTTTATTAATTGGCTTTTGCGGGAAAGCCTGGATACATAACCCCACGATTGACCCTGCCGTTACCGTTGGTATAGGCACCGTTACGGCGCCTTTTTTTCTTATGCAGCCTGGTATGGGGGCTGGCATCGCAGCTTCTCGCACGCAGCACCCAACCTCTGCCTGTATTCAGAGCCTGATAACACATACTGTTTTTGGTTTTGGCTTGTATGTATCAGGCGGTGCAATACAATTTTTTTACTCAATATAAAAATCAGCCTCAGTGAAACTGGCATGAGGGAAAAAGACTGATTCATTGGCACAGGAGCACAGGCATTTGTTATACCCATCAGTTCTCAGAGGTAGGTAAGAGGTTTTTTAAGCCTTCATACCAAGCCAGGAAAGCGACAGTCCCATGGGTTTCGTTTTCAAAATATTGCTGCTTTCCTAGCTTTTGAGTGTTGCTTATGACGGATGACGCAAAAGAAGAACCCCATTTATAGTTGGTCAATCCTACTTCTCCCAAATGGGAATTATTTGCAAAAGCAAAATACACATTCGAGCTAAACTTCACAGACTCAGACTGAGTAAGATATGTCCGATTAAGGTAATCATTATCCCATACCGCGGTAGGATCAATGATCAGGTAGTCGGTAAATAATGACGAAGAATGAAGAAGTACATTTGCAGCAAACAAACCGGCGAAGGATTCGCCTATCAGTACTCGCTTATCAGAGGTTCTGTATGTTTTCTCGATTTTCGGGATTAGCTCCTGTTCCAGAAAATCTTGAAACGTTAGCGCCTTTCCTGTCTGTGAGAACGTATCCAGAGTGCGGCCCTTGAACTTCCATTCACTCAGACTTGATGGGGTCAAATCTCTTGATCTATTTGTATTTGGGATAGCAATAACAATGGCTTCTTGCACCTGATTTCCCAACGTCGCAGTACTTAATGATTCCAGGACGCCAACGAAACCTTTAAACCTATGGATGTCTCCGTCTAGTAAGTAAATGACAGGGTATGACTCAGTGCCAGCGTGGTAAGACGGCGGCAAGTAGATCATCAAAGGTCTTTTTTCTCCCATGACTTCCGAGTTTAACGATGTTGAGATCCCTAACTCGATGATTTCTGAGGCAAAAGTATTTAGTGAAAAAATAAAAGAAAAGATAACCGTGATTAATTTATTCAAATTTACGTCCTTGATGTGTATCGCCGTAATGTGGGGCATATCAATGCTTGGCTAAAATTAGTGAGGGAAAATAGCCAGTAAAGCGTCCATTTGAGTAACGTTTTATATGCCAATTACCTAAATAGTCCAAGCACTTCTTCACCATTAAAGCTAACCATTAATTGATTGCAACGTTTAGATTTTATCTGAACATCAACAAATGAATCTTCAGCTGCACTATACATTTGTGCATTCCAAGAAGAGGAAGTTGACCCTAGCTTAAGATTTTTTAAAACAATTAATCCAATAGCTTTTTCGTTGTTTTCATGAGAATAAACAGAGATCTCAGCGTTACTTAAGTCGACAAGAAGTTTTGCTGGTTTAGAAGAGTGATTCCAAATACCGGAAATATCACACCTATCAGCTTTAGCAGCGGTTGAAAAAAGGGTGACGATAAGAATAGCGCTTAAAACGAACAGCTTGTACATAGTTATCCTTTACATATAACGATTAAGCTCAGCGAAGCGCCGTACTTGTCCATAGTGTGTTTCTAGCATGTTATCTAACCCCTGAACAGCCTGGTGTGCCGCGTTGCACTCAATATAGTGCAGAGAAAAAGAGGCGATTTGCCGTCGTTTTGCGGCTATGCGGAAGTAGGGCAGTGCCCGAGTAAAAGAACAGCCTACGGATATCTCCAGCTGGCTTCAGGTAAAAAAGACTCGGGCATCTGCATCTATAGAGGCTGGTTATGACTTAAAGCCAATTCGTCTGTTGCATAGTTATGGGCGGCGTCAGAGCGTTATTCTCTTTCATGCAAAGGGCTTGTGGGGCGGGTTTGCAGATAATTATGCAGAAATTCTGAAATTATTTGATCAAAATTCTGAAAGTCTTTCAGTTTTGTGTTTTTTTTGAGCGCAACGCTACCTCTGCAGCCCTTAAATAATGTATCATCCGCGCCACGCCCGAGAATTGAAACCCTACTTGAAAACATTTTGCCTGGAGTACGCTTTGATGACCTCTCTGCCCCCAAACCTGATGGTTGATTTAACCCCCGCCGATTTGATTGAACAGGCGATCCGCCGCAACGAAGGTCACCTGGCCGCTAATGGTGCACTGGTCGTCGAAACCGGTGAGCGCACCGGCCGTTCGCCCAAAGACCGCTTTATTGTTAAAGAAGCCAGCACCGAAGCGGATATTCAATGGGGAGAGGTGAACCGTCCTTTCGATGCGACACAGTTTGATGCCTTGTGGGACAGAGTGGAAGCCTATCTGGCGGCTAAAGAGCATTTTATGTCGCACCTGGAAGTGGGTGCTGATCCAGAGCATTACCTGCCGTTGCTGGTGCGTACCGAAACCGCGTGGCATCAGTTGTTTGCCAATAACCTGTTTATCCGCCCTGAAAACTGGAATGCCGCCGACAAACCGGCCTGGCAGATCCTCAATGCACCGGGTTTTGTGTGTGAGCCTGAACGTGATGGCACCAACTCTGAAGGCACGGTGATCATTAACTTTGCACAGCGCAAGGTGTTGCTGGCGGGTATGCGCTATGCCGGCGAAATGAAAAAATCTATGTTCTCGGTACAGAACTTCTTGTTACCGGCAGAAGATGTATTGCCCATGCACTGCAGCGCCAATGTGGGCGAAGCGGGTGATGTGACCCTGTTCTTCGGTCTGTCCGGCACCGGCAAAACCACACTCTCTGCCGACCCAAGTCGTTACCTGATCGGTGACGACGAGCATGGCTGGGCTAAAGGTTCTGTCTTTAATATCGAAGGCGGCTGTTATGCCAAGTGTATCGATCTGTCGCAGAAAAATGAGCCGGTCATCTGGAATGCCATCCGTTTTGGTACAGTGCTGGAAAACGTGGTGCTGGATGACGATCGGGTGCCAGACTACAAAGATGCCAGTCTGACTCAGAACAGCCGTGCGGCCTATCCGCTGGAGCACGTTGAAAAGCGCGAAGTGAAAAACAGAGCCGGTGAACCCGGTGCGGTGGTTTTTCTGACCTGTGATGTGAGTGGGGTATTGCCACCGGTGTCGATTCTGTCAGAGCAGGCCGCGGCGTATCACTTCCTGTCCGGTTACACGGCTAAGGTGGGTTCCACGGAAATTGGCTCCACTGCTGCCATTGAATCTACCTTCTCTACCTGTTTCGGGGCCCCTTTCTTCCCTCGTCCGGCGGGCGTTTATGCCGAGTTGCTGATTAAGCGCGTACGTGAATTCGGTGCCAAAGTCTATCTGGTTAACACTGGCTGGACAGGCGGTCCATACGGTATTGGCAAGCGTTTCGATATTCCCACTACCCGTGCGGTCATCGATGCCATCGTGAACAACAAGTTGGCCGATGTTGAAACCGAGCACCTGCCACAACTGAATCTGGATGTGCCGGTCGCGGTGCCGGGCGTTGACAGCACACTGCTGAACCCCCGCAACACGTGGGAAAACCCGGCCAAATACGATGAGTACGCGGCGAATCTGGCGACTGAGTTTAACAATAACTTCGCCAAGTATGATGTGTCTGAGGAGATTCGTCAGGCCGGTCCTAAAGCCTGAGGTAGTTAGAAAGGTCGTTTCAATGCCAGCCAGGCTGGCATGTTTTGGAGCTATATACTGAAACACCTAATCGGGGCTCAGAAATTAGCTGTCCCTGCAGGTGTGACACACCGTCCCTGGTGTGCCAGTGACCTTTGTATTGGGCATCTTGTCCAATTCCTTTCAGGCCAGTTAAAGCTGCCCGTTGCAGAAGCATGCAAAAAAAAGCCCGCTAAGGTTTTCCTTAGCGGGCTTCTTGTTATCAGGGGTATCGGCTTTTAGCCAACCACTTCCAGCAGCTCAATATCAAATACCAGCGTGCTGTATGGGGCGATAGCCGCACCGGCACCCTGTTCGCCGTAGGCCAGCTGATGCGGTACATACAACTTCCACTTGGCGCCGGGCTTCATCATTTGCAGGGCTTCGGTCCAGCCTTTGATTACGCCGCCCACTGGAAATTCAGCGGGCTGGCCACGCTCATAAGAGCTGTCGAACATGGTGCCATCGATAAGAGTACCGTGATAATGAGTACGCACGGTAGAGTCGGCAACCGGAGATTCACCCTCGCCTTCGCTGATCACTTCGTATTGCAGGCCAGATTCGGTCACAATCACGCCGTCGCGTTTAGCGTTTTCGGCCAGAAAGGCTTCACCGGCTGCAGTTGCTTCTTTGGCTTGCTCGGCTTTGGCCGCCTGCATGCGCTGATGGATCTCGTTGAAGGCGGCTCGGAGCTCGTCATTGCTGACGGCACTGGGCTGTTTGTTGAATGCGGTGGCCAGGCCATCCTGTACGGCTTCGATATCCAGCCCTTCAAAGGGGTTACCGGCGAGCTGCTCGCCCATTTGCAGACCAATACCGTAGCTGGCCTGAGCTTCGACGCTAGTGTAAGTTTTAGACATTCAGGATCCTTAAGTTAAATCCGCCCGGGTACAGAGTGAGTACAGCACGCTGGCGGTGGTAAAAAGACGGGGGATCCTAACATTGCGGGCCTGGTTATGCTAACCGGGTATGCCTTGGTTGCTGAGCAGGTCAGGAAACTAGCAGACAATACACACCAATGGGAATAGGCGCCGCCCCTACTGCGGTATATACTCAAAGGGTCCGATGCAGATAATAAATGGGAGTTGTGCATTGAAATACATCATTTTTTGGACACTTTTAGGTGCAATGTGGTGGTCTGTGCAGATGGCCCATGCCTCTCAGCAGCAGCCCGGCATGGTGCTGTTTAACCACGAATCGCGGTTATTTGCCTCCTACTTTGCCGGTTACGACAGCCCTCACAACGTACAAGTGCTCTATCACCTTGAAACAACCGACCTGGCGCTGATTTCGCTGGTCAGGGACGCCGAACTGGTGACCATTAAATTCGCCACCGACTTTGATCCCCAGCCGCTGGTCGATGGTGACCGCTTTAAAGTGAACGCGGATATCTACCTGGGGAACTATAAAAAAGGTGGTGATCGATTCTTCGAGCAGATGCAGCTGACCTTTAACGAACAGTTGTATTTACGTCATATTGAGTCAGACAGTGCCGCGGTAACCCGGCAGGTTTATGATGAAATCGACCTGGGGCGCGATGCGCGTATCCTGATCCATCAGGTGCAGGGCACACCCAGTTACGAGCAGGTGGTCATGCTGTTTCAGAATATCGGCTGTATTAAAGAATTTGATACTCCAGCGGCGGTGCCTGCGGAGTCATATTTGCTGATGCGGCTGAGTCCCTGTGGGGCAATGAAAGCCATTTATTACGACAAAGTGGGCTCACCCTGAGGGTGAGCCACTGTGATACGTTGTACACTCGGATGCAACGCTGTCGTTATTGCCTCAGTGCCTGGCGGCGTAGTCTTCCACCTGGCGCCATACCCGCAACAGGTTTTCAGAGAGGATCTTACGAATATCCTCTGGTGAGTAACCTCTGTCCAGCAATCCCTGCACCAGATTAGGGTAAGTTGATACGTCTTTGAGGTTTTCTGGCAGTGAGTCACCCACGCCGTCATAGTCTGAACCAATGCCGATATGCTCAATGCCGACCAGATCACGCACATGGTCGATATGATCCAGTACCAGTTCCAGACTGGCATAGGGATAGGGGTTACTCTGACGATACTGCTTGCTGAAGGTTTCTGCATTGGGATCAGACCAGCTCAGGTTTTTCTCGTCCATTTTGGTATTAAACCGATCGTTCCACTGACGCGCCTTCCTGGAAACGAAGCTTGAGCCGAAGTTAATCATGATCACGCCGCCATTTTCAGCCAGCTTTTTGATCATGTCGTCATTCATATTGCGCTCGAAACCCGGCGTAAACTGACGGATAGAAGAGTGTGAGGCAATTACTGGAGCCTTGGAGATTTCAATGGCCTGATAGAAAGCTTGGTCAGACACGTGCGAGATATCCACCATGATGCCGATGTTGTTCATCTCGACCACCAGTGCCTTACCAAAGTCACTTAGGCCATTCCATTTGCGGCGCAGGTCATAAGAGGAGTCAGAGATATGATTGGCCTGCGAGTGGGCCAGAGTGATGTAGCGAATACCTCGCTCATAAAAGTGCCGCAGGTTGTCCATGCTGCCCTGAATCGGGGTGCCGTTTTCCATCCCCAGAGGCAGGGCGATTTTACCTTCGGCAAAGGCTTTTTCTACATCGGCGACACTGTACGCCAGTGAAAACTTGTCAGGTGCACGGCCTACCAATGCTTCCATGCTGTCGATGAGCTTGTTGGCCAGCAACACACTGCCGCCCGATTGCTCGTAACTGGCAGGAATGTAAATCGACATAAAGGGGGCATTCAGTCCACCCTGAACGGCTCTTGGATAATCAAAGTCACCACCCTCGGTCGCACGGGTAACGTCTTCCCACTCATCGTTAATCCGGTATGGCACATCAATATGCCCATCCACGATAATGGTATCCTTGGCCAGCTTAATGGCTTGTTCTGAAGGCGTAATGGCCAGGGCGCTGCTACCGAGCAGGGCGGTGACTAAAAAAGCATATTTCATTTTCACTGCTTAAGATTCCTGTTTGTATTAATCGAGCCCGAGATCACGGGTCATGTTTTCATTTTTATCACGATGCACAATCACATTGTCTTCAATGCGAATGCCGCCGAAGGGGCGGAACTGGTCGACTTTATCCCAGTTGATGTACTTTGACTGCTCCGAGCCTTTAAGATCGGCCAGCAGGCTGTCAATAAAGTACAAACCCGGCTCCACCGTAAACACCTGTCTGGCTTCGACCAGACGGGTGGCACGCAAAAACGGATGGTCTTGCGGCGGTGGTGCGGGGGTACCGCGATCATCGGCCATCAGGCCACCCATGTCATGGACCTGCAATCCCAGGTGGTGCCCAATGCCATGGGGGAAGAAAGTGCGGGTGATACCCTGTTCAACAATATCGCCGCTGTCGAGGTTAACGACCCCAAAGCGATTAAGCAGTTCGGCTACTTGCTCATGGGCGCGGATATGTAAATCCGGGTAGGGAATACCGGGCTTGAGCATGGCCACCAGATCCAGCGTGACCTGGTCCATGGCCGCAATCAACTCGGCAAATTCATTCTGTTCAAAGGCATAGCTTCGGGTAATGTCAGCGGCATAGCCATGGAACTGGGCGCCGGCATCAATCAAAAAAGAGCGATGCTGCGTGGGTGCGTCTGCTTCCACGGTCATATTGTGCAAAATGGCGGTGTTCTCGTTCAGGGCGACGATATTGCCATAAGGTACCTCGTTAATGCCCTGACGCACCGCACTGAGATAGGCCTGATTGATATCAAACTCACTGGCTTGCTGCATAAACGCCTGTTTGGCGGCGCGGTGCCCGGCGACCGCAATGCGGTTGGCCTGACGCAAACAGGCCAGCTCATAGTCGGTTTTATAGGCACGGTGATAATGCAGGTAATGCATGACCCGATCCGGATTGACCAGGTCAAAACCCAGTGCTTTTGCCACTTCGATATACTCGCCAATGTAGGCGAAGCGATGCTTGTCATAGGGCAGATGTTTTTCCACCTGATCGGCTTTGGTCAAAAGGATGATATCAAAGTGCTCTGCCCAGAAGTCCTGTGGCTCCGGGGGGACCTTGTGCCAGAAGTCTTTGGGACGATAGAAAATCAGTTTGGGCTTGTCCTGACCATTGACGATCAACCAGCAGTTGGGGTTGTCGGTTACCGGAACCCAGGCTTTGAATTGTGGGTTCACCGCAAAGGGGTAGTCCATATCGTCGAGGAACTTACGCTTGGCCTGACCGGAATGAATGATCAGTCCGTCGATGCCCTCACGTTGCAGGGCTTCATGGGTGCGGGACTGAAGTTCGGCAATATGTTGAGGATAAAGGGATACGAGTTGCTGCATAGTGTACCAAATCCGACGTTAAAAAATTGCCGATACACTAGCATAAGCCGGGCCATTCTACTAATGCCGACAAGGCTCAGAGCAACAGGTCAGAGCGGCGCGCTGGGCTATGTGTTCAGCGGCCGCTGGTGGCAACTATCACTTGGCGGCCATTCTCGAAGAAATACGCATATCCGTGAGTTGCTCAAACAGGTTCTGCTGCTGCCCCAGACGCTGCTTGTAGATCTGCTGGTAGGCCATCACCGCCTTCACATAATTGCGGGTTTCTTTATAGGGAATGGTCTCCACCCATACATCGGCGGGCACTTCTTCCTCTGGCAACCACTGATTTACACGGCTCCAGCCGGCGTTATAGGCAGCTGTGGCCAGCACCGGATTGTCGTGCATCTTATCCAGCAGATAGCGCATATAGCGGGTACCGAATTCTACATTTTGCTCTGGGTCGAACAGGGTGGTGTTGGGCACTTTTTTCTTGGCCAGATACTGTGCGGTACCGGGCATCAGTTGCATCAGCCCTTTGGCACCCGCGCCGGAGTTGGCATCGATCATAAAGGAGCTCTCGCGCCGGGCAATGGCAAAGGCCCAGGCTGGATCGACGGCGTTTTTACTGGCGCTTTGTTGTAATTGTGCATCATAAGCCAGCGGGAAACGGCGTTTGACATCATCCAGATAACCGAGGCGGGACAGCGCAAAAATAGCCTGATCATGCCAGCCCCAGCGATCGGCGAGTACCGCCGCTGCCAGTCCCTGTTCGTGGGTCAGCCTGGGTTGCAGTTTAATCCATTCACGCCGCGCCGAAACATAACGCTCCAGCGCCAGAAATTCTTTTGCCCGTTTGGCCGCGGCCATATTGGCCACCTTGTCCAGTAATGCGTCGTCGGGTGTCAGCGGCGCATCGGCCAACTGCGCAGGTCGGGACAACTTGCCACTGGCAAGAAAACCGTAGTAATGCCTCACAGACGCCAGTTTGTCGTATTCCTGTTGGGCTCTGTCGGGGGCGTTGAGGTTTTCGTAGCTGCGGCCCAGCCAATAGCGGCTGGAATAGTCTGACTCCAGCATCTGCGGTGAAAGATCAATGACATCGATGACCTGCTTCCAGTTCTGCTGGCGCAGGGCATGGGTCAGATGCCAGCGAAAAATGTCTTCGTTATCTTGTCCCTGATTGGCTCTTTCCAGCCAGAAACCGGCCTGAGGGTGATTGTCTACGGCCAGGGCAATGGCGAAACGTTCGGCCACTTCCTGCTGTTCACCACTGTTAAAATTAAAGCGCTTTTGGGCATCGTGCCAGGTTTTCAATGCCAGGCTGTGATCGCGCCAGACCAGACGTTTGAGACCATATTTGATGATTTGTTGTTCTTTTTCCGGGAAGCGTCCGGGGAAAGCTGAAAGCCGACCCACCACAGAGGGATTGCGGCGGGTCTTGTACCACAGGTCGGCCAGATACTGCTGTTCTTTTGGAAGCAGTGACTTAAGGTACGGAATTAAAGTGTGATCGCCACCGTCTGCGGCCAGCACCAGGCGCTGCCACACCATCCAGTCGCTACGGTGACCGGCCTTGGTCCAGGCTCTGAATACTGAATCGCAGGCCTTGGGCTGGGATTTCCCGGCCAGCCAGAGTTGTGACACCAGTGCCAGGCCTTTTTGCGGGTCATTTTGTAAGTGATAGCGGGCGTTCAGACACTGTAATTCGGTGTTACCCAGGTCCTGATAATATTTGATGAAGCGCTCGCCGTCGTTGCGCTTATTCAGGTAGTAAAGCCAGGCTTCGCGCAGCTCATCGTCCAGCGGCGTATGAGCATGTTGCTGTAAAAAGGCCGCAATCTCGCTTTCTTTGCTCAGACGCAAATCTGCCAGCAGCGCATTTTGGTGTAAATAAGGGTACAGAGGATAGTCGTGTAACTCCGCCGCCAGCGCCTTGTAGGTCTGGCTATTGGGATAATGGCTCCATTTTTCGGCTTCAAGAAATTGCTCACGCTCATGGGCGTGACGGTCTGTGGTGGCCTGTGCAGCGCACATCACCAAGGATGTCAGCAACGCGATCAGTCTTCTGGAGTTCAACATGCAATATCTCCAACCGGGTCGATCAATGTAAACCAATGGTGGAGATTATCAAGTCTGTTTTAATCTATAGGTGTATAAAAAACATACTAAGCGGCAACGCGGACAACGCCAGTGACCTCAGGCAGGTGGACCTTAAACGGTATGTTGATGGCAGAGTCCGTGTTGGCAACCAGCCAGTTAACGGCGCGGCGCAGCACTGTATCAGAGTTCTTCCGCGCGGCACGGAAAAAATTTAAACAATTGTTTGAATTTTTGTTGAAATTTAGTTCTGCATCAACAAGAATTGTGCTCACCCTGCAACCGCCTTGCCGAAAAAGGCATGGCACATCCGTGTGATGGCCATAGGAGAAAACAATGATATATCAAGGCAAAAGCCTGACTGCTACCCTGCTGGAAGGGGGCATCGCCGAGGTAGTATTTGATGCTGCCGGTTCGGTTAACAAATTCGATCAGCAGACGGTAACAGAGCTTGATGCGCTGTGTGCCGCGCTGGAATCCAACAAAGACGTCAAAGCGACTTTGGTGCGCTCCAATAAAGGCGCCTTTATTGTCGGCGCTGATATCACTGAATTTAATCAGCTGTTTTCCTTACCCGATGAGGAGGTACTCAGTTGGGTAGTCAAGACCTCTCAGGTGTTCGACCGCTTTGAAGATCTGCCTTTTCCTACCCTGGCAGCGGTAAACGGCTTCGCCCTGGGTGGCGGCTGTGAAATGACCCTGGCCTGTGACTTGCGTATTGCAGACACCTCGGCACGTATCGGCTTGCCTGAAGTCAAACTGGGGCTAATGCCCGGTTTTGGCGGCACCGTGCGTCTGCCACGTCTGATCGGTGCGGATAATGCACTGGAGTGGATGACCAGCGGTAAAGACAAAAAGCCAGAACAGGCGATGGCCGATGGTGCCGTGGATGCGGTGGTGGCACCGGAAAAACTGCGCGAAGCCGCTCTCAGCATGCTGGCTCAGATGATTGACGGTCGCATTGACTGGCAAGCCCGACGGGCGCAGAAAAAAGCGCCACTGCATTTAAATGCTAATGAATCCATGATGAGTTTCTCCACCGCCAAAGCCATGGTGGCAGCGGTGGCGGGTAAACATTACCCTGCCCCTCATATGATGGTGGATACCGTGGCCAAAGCCGCGACTATGGATCGTGAAGGTGCGTTGAAGCTGGAAAACCAAGGTTTTGTGACGCTCGCTAAAACCGATGCAGCCACGGCTCAAATCGGTATTTTCACGGCCGACCAACTGGTGAAAGGCAAGGCTAAAAAACAGGCCAAAACTGCCACCAAAGATGTGCAACAGGCGGCCGTGTTGGGTGCCGGTATCATGGGTGGTGGCATTGCCTATCAGTCTGCGGTAAAAGGCACACCCACAGTAATGAAAGACATTCGTCAGGATGCCCTGCAATTGGGACTGGACGAGGCCGCTAAGATTCTCAATAAGGGGATGGAGCGGGGTAAGGTTAATGCCAAAACCCTGGCATCAACCCTGAACAATATTGTACCGACACTGGAATACAGCACACTCAAAGATGCCGATGTGGTGATTGAGGCGGTGGTCGAAAATCCGAAGGTCAAAGCTTCGGTACTCAAAGAGACGGAAGAAACGGTCAGCAGTGACACCATTATCTGCTCTAACACCTCGACCATCTCTATCAATTCGCTGGCGAAAAGTTTGCAGCACCCAGAGCGTTTCTGCGGCATGCACTTTTTCAATCCGGTACACCGGATGCCGCTGGTGGAAATCATTCGCGGTGAGAAAACCTCTGATGAGACCATTGCTGCTGTCGTGGCCTACGCCCTGAAGATGGGTAAAACCCCGATTGTGGTGAATGATTGCCCCGGATTCCTGGTGAATCGTGTGCTGTTCCCTTATTTTGCCGGTTTCAGCAAGTTGCTGTTAGACGGTGCCGATTTTGTGGCCGTCGACAAGGTCATGGAAAAAGTCTTTGGCTGGCCGATGGGCCCGGCATACCTGCTTGATGTCGTGGGGCTGGATACCGCTGATCATGCGGCCGGTGTGATGGCTGAAGGTATTCCTGAGCGCATGCAGCGCATTGCCAATGATCCCGTACAAAGCCTGTACGAAGCCAAGCGCCTGGGTCAGAAAAATGGCAAGGGTTTCTATAACTTCGGTACAGACAAGCGTGGCAAGCCCACGAAGACGCCCGCCGCTGAAGCGTACGAGCTGATTGGCGTTGAGACCCGGGAAATGGACACCGAAGAGGTCATTGCCCGCCTGATGGTGCCTATGGCCAATGAAGCGGTGCGCTGTCTGGAAGAAGGTATCGTAGGCAGTGCGGCCGAAGCCGATATGGCGCTGCTGTACGGTCTTGGCTTCCCACCTTTCAGAGGCGGTGTGTTCCGTTACATGGAAACCATGGGGCTGGACAAGTTCGTCGCCCTGGCTGACAAGTACGCGGAACTGGGACCCATTTATCAGATATCTGACGGATTGCGCGAAATGGCCGCGTCCGGCAAATCTTATTTCGCTTGAGTATCGGAGGAATCATGAAAGACGTGGTAATAGTGGATTGTTTACGTACGCCAATGGGACGCTCGAAAGGGGGTGTGTTCAGAAACGTACGGGCCGAAACCCTGTCCGCCCATCTGATGACTCAGTTACTGGAGCGTAACAGCGGACTCGATCCGGCAGAGATTGATGACATCATCTGGGGCTGTGTGCAGCAGACGAAAGAGCAGGGCTTCAATATTGCCCGCAATGCTCAGTTGCTCACAGGCATTCCCCGCAGTGTACCTGCGGTCACGGTGAACCGTTTGTGCGGCTCTTCCATGCAGGCTTTGCATGATGCCAGCTGTGGCATTATGGCGGGTAAGGGTGATGTGTATCTGATCGGCGGTGTTGAGCACATGGGTCATGTACCCATGACCTTCAATCTGGATTTTCACCCTGGCCTGGCTAAATATACCGCTAAGGCCTCCGGTAATATGGGCATGACGGCCGAGTTGCTGGGACGCCAGAACGGCATTACCCGTGAGATGCAGGACGAGTTTGGTGCCCGCTCCCATCAGCGCGCACACAAAGCCACCACAGAAGGGCGCTGGGCCAGCGAGATCGCTCCTATCGAAGGTCATGATGCAGACGGCGCACTGACGCTGGTGGAACGCGATGAAGTCATTCGTCCGGAAACCACCACCGAAACCCTGGCGGGTTTGCGCCCGGTGTTTGATCCGGTCAATGGTACCGTGACGGCCGGCACCGCCTCGGCGATTTCTGATGGGGCCTCAGCAATGCTGGTGATGTCAGCAGACAAAGCTAAAGCATTGGGATTAACACCGCGCGCGAAGATACGTGCCATGGGTGTGGCTGGCTGTGATGCCGCCATCATGGGCTATGGCCCGGTACCGGCTACGCAAAAAGCGCTCAAGGCAGCTGGCATGACCATGGATGATATTGAAATAGCCGAGTTTAATGAGGCTTTTGCTGCGCAGGCGCTGTCCTGTATCAAGCAGTTGGGCTGGCTGGAGCAGTATGACCAGAAAGTGAATCTCAATGGCGGCGCCATTGCACTCGGCCACCCGCTGGGATGTTCCGGGGCCCGGATCACGACAACGTTGCTGAACCTGATGGAATCCGAAGATAAAACGGTGGGTCTGGCCACCATGTGTATTGGACTTGGGCAGGGAATTGCTACGGTGATTGAACGGGTATAAGCCCAAGCCTGCGCGTGAGGGGGAATGTGTGAAGAATGACGAGATTCCCCTTCACTCTCACCCTTTAAGCCTGACAAAAAAAGCCCTGCTGTTTTAGCAGGGCTTTTTCATTGGGTATTAGCTTGAGCTGAAGGGCCGCGGATTGTTTTTCCTTTAGCCTTACTCGTCGCGCTTGAGTTATCAGGCGTCGTAAGGATGACGCAGAATAATGGTCTCGTCGCGGTCCGGGCCGGTGGAGATAATATCAACCGGTACGCCGGTGAGCTCTTCAATTCGTTTGATATAGTCCCGGGCGGCCTGGGGTAAGCCATCCAGAGTGGTCACACCAAAGGTATTCTCACTCCAGCCGGGCATGTCTTCGTAGACTGGGGTCACTTTGTCGTAACCATCGGCAGCCATGGGTGGCACATCCTGCACATTGCCCTGCTGATCTTTGTAGCCGATACAGATTCTCAGTGTTTCCAGACCGTCCAGTACGTCGAGTTTTGTCAGGCAAAAACCGCTGATACTGTTGATTTGCACGGCACGCTTCATAGCAACCGCATCAAACCAGCCGGTACGGCGCTTACGTCCTGTGGTGGCACCAAACTCATGGCCTTTTACGCCAAGATGCTGGCCTACTTCGCAGTCCAGCTCTGTTGGGAAAGGCCCTGAACCCACGCGGGTGGTATAGGCTTTCACGATGCCCAGCACGTAATCGAGGTTCAGCGGGCCAAAGCCGGCGCCTGTGGCTACACCACCGACGGTGGTATTGGATGAGGTCACGTAGGGATAGGTGCCGTGATCGATGTCCAGCAAGGTGCCCTGGGCACCTTCAAACATGATGGCATCGCCACGCAAGCGGGCTTTGTCGAGCATGTCGGGTACATCGGCCACCATGGACTGAATCACGTCTGCCACTTTCAGTGCATCATCCAGGACCTGCTGATAATCCACAGGGTCGACTTTGTAGTACTGCGTCAGCGAGAAATTATGGTATTCAACAATTTCTTTTAAGCGTTCGGCAAAGGTCTCACGGCAGGCTAAATCGCCAACACGTAATCCACGGCGCGCCACTTTATCTTCATAGGCCGGACCAATACCACGGCCGGTAGTACCGATAGGGTTATTGCCCCGGGCTTTTTCACGGGCCAGATCCAGTGCAATATGATACGGCAGTATCAGCGGGCAGGCTTCACTGATGACCAAACGCTCTTTGACCGGTACGCCACGGTCTTCGAGCATTTTCATTTCTGTCATCAGCGCTTCGGGACTCAGCACCACACCATTGCCTATCACACAGGTCACATTGTCGCGCAGGATACCTGAAGGAATAAGGTGTAAAACTGTCTTTTCGCCCTTGATGACCAGGGTGTGGCCTGCATTGTGTCCGCCCTGATAGCGCACTACAAATTTAGCCTTGTCGGTCAGCAGATCGACAACCTTTCCTTTACCCTCATCACCCCATTGGGTGCCGAGCACTACAACGTTTTTTGCCATGGATTAAAAAGTGGTCAGAAAATTAGGCGGGGATTCTACCAAGTTACGGGCAAGGGATCATCTGTTTTGACCAGAGCAAAACGTTCTGAGCCAGATCCAGCCTGGCAGGTATCACCTAAGATCTTGTCAGAGAAGATAAAACACGGTCACCACGCCGATGATGACCATTACCCCGCCCAGTGTACGCAGTTGCTGCGGAGACTGGTCTGCCAGCGTTCTTACATAGTGTTGCCAACGATTCGGAAACAGCATAGGTCCGATGCCCTCAATGATCAGCACCATGGCCAGGGCCAGCCAGATTGCATCACTCATCGAGTTGCTCCAGTACAGATAAGTCTATTTGCTCAGCATTCTGATACAGGGCAAAACCAAAACGGAGTCTGTCGCCTCTGGCATCGGTAATAATGCCATGTTGCTTGAGTTGTTGGTGCAAACGTTGCACCTTGGCGCTATCGGATAACTGAAAGGTCAGAAAGTGACCATGGTGCGCCGGGTTGTGCATCAACAGGTGGGAGCGATTCAGCTCAGGGTGTTGGTGGCGGTCCAGTTGTTGCAAAAAGGTGTGCTGCAGCTGCCGCACATAATCATGAACGGTAGCGACGTTTAAGTGCTCTTCTTCCAGCATGTCAAAAACCGCTTCGAGCCGGTACAGGGCACTGAAATCCATGGTAGAGCCGGCGAAGCGCATACCATCGGTGCTGTATTGCACCTGTCCCTGTCTGGCCAGATCGAGTTCCCCAAATTCAGCAAACCAGCCGGTATACTCTGGGCGCAGGGTGCAGCCCAGGGGAATATGTGCAAAGCAGCATCCTTCACCGCCTTGAGCGTATTTATAGCTGCCAGCCAAATAAAACACCCGATCCGCAATACCAGACAGATCCGTGGGCAGGGCCATAAAGCCATGGTATCCATCTATCACAAAGAGTGTGGACTTGGGAGCAGCATTAACCAGCTTTGCAAGGTTTTCAATTGCCATCCCTGAGTTGAAGAACACCTGACTGATAAACACAAGATCATACTCATCGCCCTTCAGGGTGCGCATAAAGCGTTGCTCAAAGTCCGCAAAGGGCAGGGTAGGCACGCTGGTAAGTTGCAATGTCTGGCGTTCATTAAGGCGGTTAATCTGGCGGGTAAAGCTGTGAAACTCGCTGTCTGTGCTCAGGACTTTCAGTGGTTTGCACCAATCCAGGCTGCTGAGGATGCGGTACAGCAACTCATGGGTGTTTGGGGCAAAGACCAGCTGTTGTGGGGCTCCGGTATTCAGGATCTGGGCGATTTTTTGTTGCACCACCGGGATGCGTTCAGAAAAGAAATAGTCCCACTTATCATCCACCCGCGCAGCAGAATCATCCCAATACCTGAGCATGGCATCACGGGTCACATCCGGCCAGTAGTGGTGGCTGTGGCAGGCGAAGTGCTGCTTGCCCTGATTCGCTTGCAAAAAACGTCGATAGAGATGTTGATACATGGCTTTTTCCTTAACAGCAGACACTGATCCACCATAATGGCGTTGTCTTATCCTGAACAAGGGCTGTGAACAAAAAAGACCCCGCAGGGCCTTTTTTATCTTTCGTTACCGGCGATTAATCCTGTCTTACGCCGCCGGTGTCCTTCATGTATTTGAAGAAGTCACTGTCGGGTTCAAGGATTAACAAATCCTGCTTACTGTTGAAGCTGGTTCTGTAGGCATCCATGCTGCGCAGGAAGCTATAGAACTCAGGATCCTTGTTGTACGCGTTGGCGTAAATTCCGGCGGCTTCGGCATCACCTTCACCACGCACTTTACGGGCGTTGCGTTCGGCGTCGGCTAACATCACCGTCACTCTGGCGTCGATATCGGCACGAATGATTTCCGCTTGTTCCTGACCTTCAGAGCGATGCTCTTTAGCCACGGCAGCACGTTCTGCACGCATACGCTGGAAGATAGAGTTACTGATTTCTGTGGGCAGGTTAATTTGTTTCACCCTCACATCCACAATTTCAATACCCAATTCCACGGCGCTCTCTGCCGACTGAATCATGGCTTTGTTCATCAGCTCAGAGCGCTCTCCTGAGACAATCTCAGCGATGGTACGGTTACCAAACTCACTACGCAGGCCGTTGTTCACTTTCTGTCTGAGTAGCGCTTCGGCGCGGTCTCTGAAGCCACCTGTGGCCAGATAGAAACGCGCGAAGTCTTTGATTCGCCATTTCACGTAGGAATCCACGATCAGGTCTTTTTTCTCTGCGGTCACGAAACGGTTAGCACCATCATCCAGTGTCAGCAGACGGGCATTGAGCATTTTCACCGAGTCGATGAAAGGAAGCTTGAAATGCAGACCCGGTTCGTACACGGCAGTTTCACCTGTTTGCTCGTCACGGCGTACTTTACCGAACTGAATGACGATACCCCGGTAGCCCTCTTCAACCACGAACAATGAGCTGAATCCAAGCACGACTAATACAACAATCAGGGCAATACTAAAATTTTTCATCTCTTAATTTCTCCCGTCGTTGAATCTGCTGCTGGTGCGGCCGGTATTCTGCGTGCTGTTACCACTTTGATTATTTTGCGTGGTGCCTCTCACGCCTTCCAAAGCGGTGTTTGGCAGCATTGGCAGGTTAGATGAAACACCCTGACGCTCCAGAATTTTATCCAGCGGCAAGTACATCATGTTACCGCTACCCTGGTTGTCGAGCATCACCTTGCTGGTGCTGCTGTAAATCTCTTCCAGGGTTTCCAGATAGAGACGCTGACGGGTGACGACAGGCGCGGCAGCATACTGAGGTAAGAGTTCTTCAAAACGTGCCACCTCACCCTGGGCTTTAAGGATAACCTGCTGCTTATACGCTTCAGCTTCCTGTCCCATACGGTTAACACGGCCCCGCGCTGTGGGTTCAATTTCCCGCGCATAGGCTTCGGCTTCACGGATAAAGCGCTGCTCGTCTTCCTGCGCGGCAATCGCATCATCGAAGGCGGCTTTGACTTCTTCCGGTGGACGGGCGTCTTTGAAGTTAACTTCCAGCACGTCAATACCCATGTCGTAGGGGGTGACGATACCATTGAGTTCTTCCCACACGCGCTGACGGGTTTGCTCACGACCCCGTGTCAGCACATCATCCATGCGGGAATGGCCGACCACGTAGCGGATAGCACTGTCCAGTGCATGGCGCAGGCTGCCATCAGGATCATCGACCGCAAAGCTGTATTTGTACGGCTCGATAACACGGAACTGGATTTCCATATCGACGCGCACCACGTTTTCATCTTCGGTAAGCATAAAGCCCGAGGAGGGCATGGTGCGAACCGACTGCACATTGACCGTTTCCACTGAGTCAATAAACGTGGGTTTCCAGCGCAGACCAGGCTCAACAAAATGGCTGAACTCGCCAAATCTGAGTACCACACCACGCTCGGCTTCTTTGATGGTGTAGAAGCCACTGATAAACCAGATGACCACTAAAATACCGGCGATCAATCCGATGCCGATACCACCAAACCCTTTTCCGGACGGTTTGTTGCTGCCGCCAAAACCGAGCTTGTCGAAGAATTTTTTGAATACTTCGTCCAAATCCGGTGGACCCTGTTCGCGGCCACCGCGATTTTTCCAGGGGTCGTTATTGTTGCCGCCAGGCTCATTCCAAGCCATGTTGTTCTCCGTAGTAAAGTTAAATGGGTTGTGCGCTCGTTACGCGCGACTCGACTAATGTTTATTGATCACATAGGTTGCCAGATCACTGGACAGGTGTTTTTCCAGTTGGTGCCAGTCTTTTGCCGGCATCCGTACCTCCACCAACCAGTCGCCGTCTTCGGCATAGGATTCGGTCGAAATACACTGCATTCGATAAAGTGCTCCGCGAAGTTTTCCTTCTTTGGGCGGAATACGCAAGCTGTACTGTACCATATTCCGATCGATACATTCGCTGATCGCCTCAAACAGCAGGTCAATACCCAGGCCTTTGTGGGCTGATACCCAGACTCGCACGGGTCTGCCGTTCTCATCCCGGTCGATGTGGGGGGCAATGTTGTCGAGTTGATCGATTTTGTTGCAAATCATTAACTGAGGCACTTCGCCCGCATCGATTTCATCGAGCACGGCGTTGACCTGATCGATATTGTCCAGACGCTGCTCGTCGGCATAATCCACAACATGCAACAGCAGTTCGGCCTGCTGTGTTTCCTGCAGTGTGGCTTTAAACGCGGCCACTAAATCATGGGGCAGGTGACGGATAAACCCTACCGTATCTGCAAGAATAGCCGGGCCCACATCCTGTAGCTGAATTTTACGCAGCGTCGGATCCAGGGTGGCAAAAAGTTGATCTGCTGCATACACACCGGCAGCAGTAATGGTATTAAACAACGTAGACTTACCGGCATTGGTGTATCCCACCAATGACAGGGTTGGCATTTCCGCGCGGCTTCTGGCCCGGCGGCTCTGTTCCCGTTGTTTCTGGACTTTTTTCAGTCGCTGAAGAATATGGGTAATCCGCGCACCCAACAGGCGTCGGTCTGTCTCTAACTGAGTTTCACCCGGACCGCGCAAGCCGATACCGCCTTTCTGCCTTTCCAGGTGGGTCCAGCCACGGATCAAACGGGTCGACATATGCCTCAGCTGAGCCAGTTCAACCTGTAGCTTACCTTCATGAGTACGGGCTCGCTGCGCGAAAATATCCAGAATCAGGCCGGTGCGATCCAGCACGCGGCACTTACACACGGATTCGAGATTACGTTCCTGGGAGGGTGACAGGGCATGGTTAAATATGACCACGTCTGCCTTGTTGGCTTTGACGGCCTGAGCGATTTCTTCTGCCTTACCACTACCGACAAAATATCGGGCGCTGGGGGTTGCGCGGGATCCTGTAACCAGATCTATGGCGTTGACACCGGCAGAGGAGACCAGCAGCTGTAATTCATGCAGGTCTTCTTTGCTGTTTTCATCGGGAAAATCTATATGTACAAGTACAGCCTGTTCACCTGCCTCGTAACGGTCAAACAAGCATTATCTCCTGGTTGAGCAATCAGTCCTCGTCATTATCTTGGTTTGCCTGTGGGTTGGCAACCATCGGTATAGGACGAGAGGGTACCACAGTGGAAATTGCGTGCTTATATACCATCTGGCTGACCGTATTCTTGAGCAAAATAACAAACTGGTCGAAAGACTCGACTTGCCCCTGCAATTTGATGCCATTCACCAGATAAATCGACACGGGCACACGTTCTTTTCGCAGTACATTCAAAAACGGATCTTGCAGTGATTGGCCCTTCGCCATTGTTCTTATCCTTTTCTTTTTATTATTAAAACCCTGGAACCGCTTATACCAGAGCTACCAGCCAATTTCCTGATTATACAGTTTTTACCCTCACTGTATAGCGCCTGCTGGGTCAGGGCGCAAGGTCAGGTCGCGTGGCTATAACCTGCTTCAGGTTGTTATCGGCAAATGTATCTAACCAGTTTAGATTTTGCCAGCTTCGCAGCCACGTAAGCTGACGTTTAGCCAACTGCCGGGTCGCCACTATAGCCCGAAACGACATTTCTTTGTGGTCGTACCTTTGTTGCAGGTGCTCCCACATCTGGCGGTAACCAACACATCTTATAGCAGGTAAATCTTCATGTAGATCAGTTCGTTGAAACAATTTTCTGACTTCCTGCTCAAAACCCTGCTCGAGCATGAGGGTAAACCGGCGGGCTATGCGTTCGTGCAAGACCTGTCTGTCGGCAGGGGCGATGGCAAACTGGGTGACTTCGTAGGGCAGTGGCGGACTCGTTTGTTGGGTCAGTTCCGTGAGGCTGCTTCCCGTTATCCGGTACACCTCCAATGCACGGGTCAGTCGCTGTGGATCATTAGGGTGAATGCGTCTGGCTGAGACGGGGTCGATAATACTCAGCTGCTGATGCAGTGCCGCCCAGCCACTCTCTGCTGCTTCAGCTTCCAGCTCTGCCCGGATGCGTTTATCGGCAGCAGGCAGCGGCGAAATACCTTCTAACAGAACCTTAAAATACATCATGGTGCCCCCCACCAGCAGGGGAATTTTTCCCCGCCCACTGATGTCCTGCATAGCCTCGAGCGCGTCGTGGCGAAAGTCGGCGGCGGAGTAACTCTGTACCGGATCCAGAATGTCGATGAGCCGGTGAGGGGCCAGGGCCAACTCCTGGGCACTGGGTTTGGCTGTGCCAATGTCCATGCCCTTGTAAATCATGGCCGAGTCCACACTAATGATTTCACAGGACAGGGACTGTGTCAGCGCGATGGCCAGATCCGTTTTGCCGCTGGCCGTGGGACCCATCAGAAATATTGCCGGGGGAAGGTCAGTTTGCATAGTTTTCCAGCCAGTTCTGAGGCAGAGCCTGTCCCATTTGCCTGAGCTGTTGCTGCCACTCTTCCAGACCCACAAACCAATGCCAGAGGGCGTATGCCTGTGCCCGATCATAGTCCTGATGGGGTGGCGCTGCGGCGTTCACCAATGTGTGTGACAGCTCACTTTCCTCACAGATGAGGAGCTGAGGCAAAATGGCTGACCAGTTCAGATGGCGCAGCCCGGCCGGGACCTGTCTGAGAATTAACTTGTCTCTGACAAGCTGAAGATCCAGTCCCAGCGTCTGCAGCGATTCGGCCAGAGTCTGGTATTGAAGCTGCATGGTTTTGTCGACGCCGAGTGAAACCGGCATCAGCAGTGGCTGCTGGATGTCGCTTTGCAGTTTAGTCAGCAGCTTGTGCCGTTGCAGTTTATGCACTGCGACCAGCCAGCAACGCTCCTGCCATTCGCTGAGCAAGTAACGCTGTTGTACCAGCATGCACGGTATTTCAGGGGCGGTATTGTGTTGTTCCTGGCTGAGCAGGTGCTGATACGCATTGACCGCCACCGCAGAGGGACGTCTTTCTGCAGAGCGGGCGGTGGCATAGGACCGTGGTTGCTCAGTGATTCTGGGTTGCAGCGGCTGAATATAGTTGTGGCGGGGCTCATTAGCTGTCGCCGGTGTTACCTGGGGATGCCCGGCTCCTTCCTGTGTGCCAACCTGCACGAGCATATCTCGCAGTGCCTGATAAATAAAATCATGGACTAAGCGGGACTGGTGAAAACGTACCTCATGTTTCGCCGGGTGCACGTTGACGTCTACTTCACTGGCGTCCAGTTTGAGGTAAAGCACGAACGCCGGGTGGGTATCGGTGGGCAGCCAGTCTTCAAAAGCTTGTCGAATGGCATGGTTAATCAGCTTGTCACGCATCATCCGGCCGTTTACATAAAAGTACTGAGTATCATTGGTCGGCTGAGCGTCGGTACATAACCATCCTGTTAAGTGTAACGACTCCATTTCGCTCTGAACATTCAGCATACTGGTCATGATGTTGTTGCCACAGACCAGTCCGACCCGTTTTGCTTGAGCCTGGGCGTGGGTGGCTCGGGGATACTGGCGCAACATCTTGCCGTTGTGTCTGAGGCTAAAAGCCACATCAAAACGACTCAGTGCGATGCGTCGCACCACTTCGTCAATATGGGTAAATTCAGTTTTTTCAGTACGTAAGAATTTGCGCCGGGCCGGTGTGTTGAAAAACAGATCCAGCACTTCAACACTGGTGCCATCGGGATGGGCCACGGGTGCCATGGACACGTCCATATCGCGGCCTTCTGCCCTGGCCTGCCAGCCCTGTGCTTGCGCCGCCGGCTTGGAGCTGATGGTCAGCCTGGCAACGGCACTGATACTGGCCAGTGCCTCACCGCGAAAGCCCAGACTGAGTATGCGCTCTAAATCATCCAGGCTGGATATTTTACTGGTGGCATGGCGGCTGAGCGCCAGTTTTAATTCGGCTTCGGGAATGCCACAACCATCATCGCGAATCAGAATGCGTTTGTGGCCGCCTTTGTCCACTTCGATGTCGATACGACTGGCCCCGGCATCGAGACTGTTCTCAATCAGCTCTTTTATAACAGAAGCCGGGCGTTCTACCACTTCTCCTGCGGCAATCTGGTTTGCCAGTCTGGCTGGAAGAATTTGAATGGGCAAAATAACGATTACTTTTAGTTAGGAATGGTCAGCACCTGGCCAATCCGCACCATATCGGATTCCAGGTTGTTGGCGGCTTTTATCCGGCTTACCGGCACATTGTAACGCTGTGCCAGTAATGACAGGGACTCGCCACGGCTCACTTTGTGGGTGCGGTTTTCCCGCTTTAACTTTGCCCATAAGGTGCCATCGGGTGGCCTGCGCTTAAAGTGCTTCTGAATACCACCAAAAATGGCGTCAGCCATGTTCTGGCGAAAGGTCGCCCAGTTAAGGTTTTTCTCTTCCCTTGGATTGGAGATAAAGCCAGTTTCCACCAGGATGGAAGGGATATCCGGTGACGTCAGTACCGCCAGGCTGGCGGCCTGAGGGGTTTTCTTGTGCAGTTTTGTGATCTGGCCCATTTCTTTGAGAATGTCGCGGCTCAGTTCATAACTGGTGGACAGAGAATGGTCCATGGACATATCCAGCAGAGCCTGGGTCAGGTAGCGCTCGCTGGAGGTATCCTGAATGACTTCGGCGGCTCCACCGAGCAGTTGTGAATGTTTTTCCGTGTTTTCCAGCCAGCGACCCAGCTCAGAGTTAGCCCGTCGCATCGACAGTACCCATACTGAGGCGCCGCTGGGCTGCGGTGTGGTGTAGGCGTCTGCATGAACGGACACCAACAAATCAGCCTTACTGCGTCTGGCCAGCTCAGTTCGCCGGTTCAAATCCACATAATAGTCACCGGTGCGGATCAAAACTGATTTCATCCCCGGTGTATCGTCAATGCGCTTCGCCAGCATTTTGGCAATGCTGAGCACGACATTTTTCTCGTAGCTGCCGGCACGGCCAATGGAGCCCGGATCCTCGCCGCCATGGCCTGCGTCCACGGCTACGATGATGTCGCGGTTAGTGGCCTGGGCCTGTTGTTTGACGATTTGCGGCGGAGATTGGTCATGCTGTCCCAAATCGATGACCAGTCGATCACCGTAAGGGGCGGTGGGTGGCAGCGAGAAAATTTGCGTATCCGCAGCCTGATTGAGTTCCAGCACGATGCGCACGGACTGTTTATCTTTGGGTGTGCTGTAGCGCAGTCGGCTGATCAGATCGCTGTCGTTCTGAATCTGATTCAAATCCAGTTGCTGACGGGTATTGGCCAGATCGATCACCAACCGGGTCGGATTGCGTAAAGTAAAGTAGCTATACTCAGGCGCCTCGGCCAGATCAAATACCACCCGGGTATTGGTAGGAGAGGGCCAGATCCTTACGCCCTCCATTTCGTTCTGCGCCCATAGGGGGGCACAGAACATCAGTGTGAGCAGACTTAGCCAGATTGTGGGTCGGTATAATGCCATGATCTCGTTATAGTTGTTGCAGCAACCTTATCCCCTGTTCAGACAGACCGTGCAGGCTAATAGTTCGGCCATTGTCGCTAAATTCTATACTAATCTGCAAATCCGCTGGCGCCAATAGCCCAGTCCCTTTTTCCGGCCACTCAATCAGGCACAGACAATCGGCCTGGAAATAATCACGGATACCAATAAACTCGAGTTCTTCCGGATCGCTGAGGCGATACAAATCAAAATGGAAAATGCGCCAGTGCTGGGTCTCGTAGGGTTCCACCAAAGTATAGGTGGGACTCTTGATGCGCCCGGTCACACCTAAAGCCTGAATAAATGCACGACAGAAGCTGGTTTTACCCGCTCCCAGTTCACCCTCAAGATAAATGACCGTTTGGGAGTTGCACAGGTGGGCGAGTTTTTCGGCGAGGGCATGCGTGCCCTGCTCATCGCGAATCGGGAAAACTTTCTTCATTCAGCAATTCACCAGCTGTCGGATATAGGGAAGCAGATCACTGGCTATCATACCACGTTGTCCGTTTTTTTCTGCGCACAAATCGCCCGCCCTGCCATGAACACAGGCACCGGCCAGTGCGGCATTTTCAGCATTGGTGCCCTGGGCCATCAACCCCCCAATCAGACCGCTCAGCAGATCCCCCATACCACCACTGGCCATGCCTGGATTGCCATCTTCGAGCACATAACATTGCCGGGTGCTTTCAATCAGCGTACCGGCACCCTTGAGCACAATGGTGCACTGATAACGGTTCACCAGTTCACTGGCCGCAGCATAACGATCGGCCTGAATCTGTCCGTTGGTCATATCAGTCAGTCGCGCCGCTTCGCCGGAATGGGGCGTGAGAACCGTGTTTTCACTGAGTGAAACGTTTTTCTTTCTGGCCAGCAGTGTTAGGCCGTCGGCATCAATCAGTATCGACTTACTGGCCTGCTGCTGAAATTTCAACACATGGTTGAACAGTGACTCTGCCCATTTATCCAGACCCAGTCCCGGCCCAACGACGATGCATGAGGCCCATTCCAGCAGGGCGCCAAGTTTTTCCGTGTCGGCGCTTACCATCAGTTCTGGTCGCCCTGATGCCACCAGTGCATGACTGTCAGGATGACACAACACCTTTACCAGCCCGGCGCCGCTGCGCAAAGCAGCGTCTGCGGTGAGACGGATAGCACCAGACATGCCCTGGTTGCCGCCAATGCAAAGCAGGTGTCCATGATCGCCCTTGTGGCTATCACAATGGCGTGGCGGAAACGGTGAAAGCTCGCTGCCACGTACCCGCAGCGCGACAGGTGTTGCCAATCTGTCAAACGCTTCGGCAATGCCTAAGGCACTGAAGTGTAACCGGCCACTGTGCTGCTTGCCTTTACCGGTAACCAGTCCGGCTTTGATGCCCACAAATGTGATGGTTGCAGTGGCGTTAACGGCAACACCACAGGGGCTGCCCGTGTCCGCATTCATGCCCGAGGGCAGGTCGATGCTGAGCACAGGGGTTGGCTGCTGGTTTAAGGCGCCAATGACATCTTCGTAAGGGGCTCTGACTTCGCCCTTAATACCGTTACCGAGCAGGGCATCCACGATGACATCATAGCCAACCAGTGAAACTGGCCAGGTTTCAGGATCTGTACCACTGGCCCGCCATTTCTGCTCGGCCTGGCGAGTATCCGCTGAATACTTGTGGTGATCTCCCACGGCTATCAGAGTGACCTCCAGGCCTGCCTCCCGGGCCAGTCTGGCTAATACAAAACCATCCCCACCATTATTGCCATGACCGCATAACACCAGGATGCGTTTACAGGGTGCAAAGCTTGCCAAAAGTTGCCTGAATGCTGCATGTCCGGCCCGCTCCATCAGTTCATACATGCTCAGGCCTGCAGCGCTGGCGGCTCCAGGCTCATGTCGGCGGACCTCGTCTGCGCGGTACACTTTGTGTGATAAACTTGCAGGTTCAATGATGGCGTTATAGGTGTTCAATGGCTGAGCTGTCCTCACAGGATTTGCAACGGTTAACAAAAAATATCAAGAGCTGGGGCAAAGCGCTAGGTTTTCAGCAGGTGGGTATTTGCGATGTGGATCTCAGTCGCCATGAAGCTGCGCTACAACGCTGGCTTGATAAGGGGATGCACGGTGATATGCATTACATGGCCACCCATGGTATGAAAAGGGCCAGACCCGATCAGCTGCAGCCAGGAACGGTGAGGATTATCAGTGTTCGCATGGATTATCTGCCGCCAGACGCCGGATTTGCCCGCAACCTTAAAGACAGGGACAGTGGATATATCAGTCGTTATGCCCTGGGCCGTGACTATCATAAGCTGCTGCGTCAGCGTCTGAAGAAGCTTGGACAACGCATCGAACAAGAGGTCAGTGAGCTGGCCTATCGGCCCTTTGTGGATTCGGCACCAGTGCTGGAGCATGCGGTAGCGGAAAAAGCGGGCCTGGGCTGGACCGGTAAGCATTCGTTGACACTGAATCGCGAGGCAGGCTCCTGGTTTTTCCTGGGGGAGCTGTTTATTAATCTGCCCTTACCCGTGGATGAACCGGTGGAGGAGGGGTGTGGCAGTTGCACCGCCTGCATGACCATCTGTCCGACGCAGGCGATTGTGGAACCTTATGTGGTAGATGCCCGGCGCTGTATTTCCTATCTGACCATTGAACTCAAAGGATCGATTCCAGAAGCATTGAGACCCCTGATCGGGAATCGTATTTATGGCTGCGATGACTGTCAGTTGGTGTGCCCCTGGAACCGTTATGCCAGCCTCACCGATGAAGCGGATTTCCATCCGCGCCAGAATTTGCAGGGCAAGGCGTTACTGGAACTGTTTGACTGGGATGAAGAGACCTTTTTAGACAATACTCAGGGGTCGCCAATCCGCCGTATTGGTTTCCAGCGATGGCAGCGTAATATTGCCGTAGCACTGGGCAACGCCCCCTATTCAATGGCAGTTATTCAGGCATTGGAGGCGGCCTGGGCATCTGCATCTGAGCTAGTGCAAGAACATATAGAATGGGCCCTTGAGCAACAACTCAAACAGCAGCCTGCGGAAAATGTCCGACACCACCAAAGATTGATTCGAGTGGTTGAAAAGGGTCTTCCCCGAGACGCCTGAATCGTCCCTGTGAGGGGCTCTTCAGACGTCAGTGGCTGCGATCTTATCCGCGATGATAGGCCTGACTGTATTGATGCACGGCATCAATGAACACTTTAGCATGCTCGGGAGGCACATCAGGATGGATGCCATGTCCCAGATTAAAGACATGGCCCGATCCGTTGCCATAACCTGCAAGAATGGTTTTCACTTCCTCTTCAATCCGCTCAGGGCTGGCATAGAGCATGGAGGGATCCATATTCCCCTGCAGTGCGACCTGGTCGCCGATTCTGGCTCTCGCTTCGCCGATATCGATGGTCCAGTCCAGACCCACGCCATCACAGCCGGTGGCCGCTATCGCTTCCAGCCACATGCCCCCGTTTTTGGTGAACAGGGTAACCGGCACCTTACGTCCGTCATTTTCCCTTGTCAGGCCATCTACAATCTTGTGCATGTATTGCAACGAGAAATCTTTGTAATCGCGCGGTGACAGCACGCCTCCCCAGGTATCAAAGATCATGACGGACTGTGCCCCTGCGGCGATTTGTGCATTCAGATAAAGGATGACGGCGTCGGCCAGCTTATCCAACAAGAGGTGCAGAGCGCGGGGCTCAGCAAAGGCCATTTTTTTGATCTGACTGAAACTCTTGGTGGTACCACCTTCGACCATGTAGGTGGCCAGTGTCCAGGGACTGCCTGAAAAACCGATCAGTGGAACGCTTCCTGCCAGTGCCTGGCGAATCGTGCGGATGGCATCCATCACATAACCCAGCTCCTGTTCAGGGTCCGGTACACTCAGTTTATTGATGTCAGACACAGAGCGCAGGGGACGCTCAAATTTAGGGCCTTCACCGGTTTCAAAGTACAGTCCCAGGCCCATGGCATCGGGAATGGTGAGGATATCGGAAAACAGTATGGCGGCATCCAAATCAAAGCGACGGAGCGGCTGCAGTGTGACTTCACAGGCGAGCTCAGGGTTTTTACACAATGACATAAAGTCGCCAGCCTGTGCCCGGGTGGCCTTATATTCTGGTAAATATCGTCCTGCCTGGCGCATCATCCATACCGGCGTGCGGTCGACCGGTTGTTTCATCAGCGCTTTTAGATAACGATCATTCTCTAATCCGGGCATGTTTCTCTACTCTGTACAAACTGCAATATGGCGGCATTCTAACACCAGTATGCTGCGGACACAGCTATAGAGTGCCGGTTTAGGGGAAAGAATCTAAGGAGATATAAGAACAATTAGTATGTCATTCATCGTTTTTTTGCCCCGAAAAGTTGCACAAGTGTAAAAAAGTCTGCTATAAAACCGTTGCGCTAGTGGAATCAACTAAAAGAAGCTCGGCCAACGAGACCTCCACGCTAAAATATTTAAGCCTTACCTCCGGGTAAGGCTTTTTTATTTCTGGCTTAGCCTAAAAGCCATGCCCTGCTTTGAGGGCGACAGGCTGAACACGTTATCAGCGTGGTGTGTTAACCCCGTCATGCTCCTTCATTGCTGCCGTGATCAGTCGGCCTGCAATTGAAAATTCGGGTGGGATCAAAGGAAATTCGTTCTCTTTGTACCAGCTTGCCTCAAGAATCTCTTCGCCATCCACACAAATTTCACCGCTGTCATACTCTGCCAGAAAGCCCACCATCAGAGAATGCGGGAAAGGCCAGGGTTGGCTGTCAAAGTAACGCAGGCTTTTTATCTTGATGCCCACTTCTTCCATGACTTCCCGGTGAACTGCCTGTTCCAGAGATTCACCACTTTCCACAAATCCGGCCAGTATCGAGTACATGCCTTGTTTATGGTGGCGTCCCTTGGCCAGTAACAGTTGATTTTGCTTTTTAATGGCGACGATGATGCATGGAGAGATACGTGGATAACAACGGTGCTGGCATCGGTGGCACACGGTGGCCAGTTCCCAGTCAACGCGCTGCATCTCGCTGCCACACTGTCCGCAATATCGGTGTGTGCGCAGGAACAGGGCTACCTGCCAGGCACGCGCGAGGATGTTATAGGCGCTGTCATGTTCTGCCATCATGGCTTCTCGCAGGCCAATCAGCTCGGCATCGTCCAGTTCTGGCTCCTGCTGTTGCATGTCCAGCACAAAACAATCCGTGTCATGATATTCACCCACTTTGACCGCCTCATCAATATAGGTGGAGACGAAGCTCAATTCGCTATGGTGGGCATAAATCAGGGTGCCATGATGCTCGTGCCGCAGGACTTTATTGCGGGATAAGATGAGCCAGTATGCCGGCTTGTCCGGAACGGTGTAGAGTGGCATAAGCAAAGATTCCACCGATTGAAAGTGAGCAGAGTATATCAAGCTAAAAACATAATTCAGGTCGAATTTGTATAACCGTTGGTATTCGAATCCAGTTTGGTATACTGGTTCGATTGACGGGTTTCAATGTTGTTTGAAACCTCAGCAAAGGAGTAAAGGTACATGTTGATCAACGTTGAGCAGGCAGAGCAGCAGTGGGGCGGCGCGCACCATGCCATTGACAACTGGCTGGAAGGACGCAGAAAGCTGCTGGTGCAGTACTGTGCCCTGGCTGGACTACCGCCTTTCGAGCGGGACCACACAGCATTGCCTGCCAAAGAGGCCATTGAAAACTTCTGTGAGTTGCTGGTGGATTATGTGTCGGCGGGTCATTTCGAGTTTTACGATCGCATTGTAGAGAGTAATGGCAACGGTAAAGCGCTGGCTGATGAGGTGTACCCGCGCATCTCCGATACCACTGACCAGGCACTGAATTTCAATGATCATTATGCGGAAATCGATAAAGATCAGGACATGCAGCATTTTGATGAGCACTTGTCCGCTCTGGGTCAGGCTATGGAAGAGCGCTTTGAACTGGAAGATCGCCTCATTCAGACTCTGCATAAAGAACATCTGTAAGCTCCAGGCTAAGCTCGCTGTTCAGCATGCAGCCAAACAAATAAGCATAAAAAAGGCGCCCGTAGGCGCCTTTTCTTTTGTCAGTTCATCAGCTTTTCTGTCGCCGCATGGCGTCGAAAAACTCATTGTTGGTTTTGGTCATCGACAGCTTATCGATCAAAAACTCCATGGCATCAATTTCTGACATTTCATGCACGATTTTGCGTAAGATCCACATCTTCTGTAATTCATCCTGGGTGGTCAGCAATTCTTCGCGACGGGTGCCTGAACGATTGAAATCGATGGCCGGGAAGACCCGCTTCTCAGCAATCTTGCGGTTCAGGTGCAGCTCCATGTTACCGGTGCCTTTAAACTCTTCATAGATAACTTCATCCATTTTCGAGCCGGTATCGATCAGCGCGGTAGCAATAATGGTCAGGCTTCCGCCTTCTTCCACATTTCGCGCAGCACCAAAGAAACGTTTGGGTTTGTGCAAGGCGTTAGCGTCGACACCCCCTGTCAGTACCTTACCTGAGGAAGGGATCACGGTGTTGTAAGCACGGGCCAGACGGGTAATCGAATCCAGCAGGATGACCACGTCTTTTTTGTGCTCAACCAGGCGCTTGGCCTTTTCGATCACCATCTCGGCAACCTGAACATGGCGGCTGGCAGGTTCGTCAAAGGTTGAAGCAACCACTTCGCCCTGCACCAGACGCTGCATCTCCGTCACTTCTTCCGGGCGTTCGTCGATGAGCAGCACCATCAGCGTACATTCAGGATGATTGGCAGCAATACTCTGCGCAATATTCTGTAGCAGCAAGGTTTTACCCGCTTTGGGTGGAGCCACTATCAGGCCTCGCTGACCACGGCCAATGGGGGAGGCCAGATCCAATACTCTTGCCGTAATATCCTCAGTACTGCCATTGCCTCGTTCCATGCGCAGTCTTTCAGTGGCATGTAAGGGCGTCAGGTTTTCAAAGAGAATTTTATTGCGGGAGTTTTCAGGGCGGTCAAAGTTGACTTCATTGATTTTCAGCAGGGCAAAGTATCGCTCACTGTCTTTAGGCGGGCGAATTTTGCCGGAAATGGTATCGCCCGTGCGCAGATTGAAGCGCCTGATCTGGCTGGGTGATACATAGATATCGTCGGGCCCGGCCAGATATGAGGAGTCTGCCGAACGCAGAAATCCGAATCCATCCTGCAGTATTTCCAGTGCGCCATCACCAAAGATGTCTTCACCGCTTTTAGCGTGGGCCTTCAAAATTGCAAAAATAATGTCTTGTTTGCGGGCACGGGCCATGTTGTCCAGGCCCATTTTGTCAGCCAGCTCAACAAGCTCGCTTACGGGTTTACTTTTTAGTTCCGTCAGATTCATATCGGTGGGTCTTAATGATTGAAGTATGCTCGTTATGCACGGTTTTGTTATTAGAGTAACGGGTTTAAACGTCTGATTGCGCCTGATTGACGCGAGGACTGTATTCGATTCGGGTGCGATCAACGATGATTGCGAAGATTAAATTAGCACCAAAAATGAACAACGTCTACTGATTATCGGTTAATTATCTGATTTCTTAACTGAATGGTGCTGTGTATGGAAGAAATGGGCCCGCCGTTGGCGGGCCGCAGGATTAAATATTGTCGTTAATGAACTCAGCCAACTGAGTTTTCGACAATGCGCCTACTTTGGTGGCGGCTACATTCCCGTCTTTAAAGAGCAGAAGTGTAGGGATACCGCGAATACCGTATTTAGGCGGCGTTTCAGTATTTTGGTCGACATTCAGCTTGCCAACTGTTAATTTGCCATCGAATTCGTTAGCTACTTCTTCCAGAATCGGCGCGATCATTTTGCACGGGCCACACCATTCTGCCCAGAAGTCGACTAATACAGGATCTTTGGCATTGATAACATCGGCCTCAAAACTGTCGTCAGATAACTGGATAATTTTGTCGCTCATTTTTTTCTCCAAACTTTGCCTGCCTCGACGAATTAAGAGCCGGGCAGGTCGGTAGTGGCTATTTATATAGAAACTGTTTTTTAATGCAAGCACTGATAAGCTATAAGCTATGCAAACAACTCATTTAACTGAAACCCGTTTTTCCGAGCTTCCTCTGCATGAGGATGTGGTCAAGGCATTGTCTGCCGCTAACTTCCAACATTGTACTCCTATTCAGGCACTGAGTCTGCCGCCCATGCTCGAAGGCAAAGATGTTGCCGGGCAGGCCCAAACCGGAACCGGCAAGACTATCGCATTTTTGGCTGCCACCTTCCATCATTTGCTAAATAATCGTCAGCAACAAACCAAGCAGCCGCGGGCCATCATTATGGCACCTACGCGCGAGCTGGCGGTGCAGATCTATAATGATGCGGAATTACTCAGCAAGCATACCGGTATCACGCTGGGCCTGATTTATGGTGGTGAAGGCTATCAGAGCCAAAAAGAAGTACTGGAAAAAGGCGTCGATATCATTATCGGTACCACCGGGCGCATCATCGATTACTACAAGCAGAATATCTTCAGCCTGGAGCATATTCAGGTTTGTGTACTGGATGAAGCGGACCGTATGTTTGACCTGGGCTTTATCAAAGATATTCGCTATCTCCTCAGGCGTATGCCGGCCGCCAGTGAGCGACTCAGTATGTTGTTTTCTGCCACTTTGTCGATGCGCGTGCAGGAACTGGCCTATGAACACATGAACAACCCGGTGCATGTGGAAATTGAACCGCAGCAAATGACCGCCAGTCGTGTTCAGGAAGAGCTTTTTTACCCTTCAAACGAAGATAAAATGCTGCTATTGCTGACGTTGCTTGAAGAAGAGTGGCCGGAAAAAGCCATTGTGTTTGCTAATACCAAGCATTGCTGTGAAAACATTTTTGATTGGCTGCAAGCAGACGGACACCGTGTGGGTTTGCTCAGCGGCGATGTACCGCAGAAAAAGCGTCTTCAGATTATGAATCAGTTCAGTGAAGGCAAGCTGGATGTGTTGGTAGCCACCGATGTGGCAGCCCGTGGGCTGCACATCGAAAAAGTGACCCATGTGTTCAACTACGATTTACCAGACGATGCTGAAGATTACGTGCATCGTATTGGGCGCACTGGCCGTGCAGGGAAAAGCGGTCACGCCATCAGTTTTGCCTGTGAGAAGTATGCGCTGAATTTGCCAGCGATCGAGGATTATATTCGTCACTCTATACCGGTGACCGACTACTTCCATGACGCACTGTTGGATGATGTCACTCCGCCCAAACGCCAGTATAAAAAGCGTATGCAAAGTGGTAAAAATCTCAGTAAAGGTAAGCCCAGAGGCAGAAACCAACGTAACAGATGAGTAACGACACACTCACCAGCCATCCACTGCCAGGCCAGTACTACGCCGCAGTGGATCTGGGCTCCAATAGCTTTCACCTTGTCGTCGTGCGCGTCACCGATGGTTGTGTACATATCGTAGGTAAGGTAAAGCAAAAAGTGCGTTTGGCTGCAGGGCTCGACCCGTCGATGCAGCTGGATGAACTGAGTATGGAGCGTGGCTGGAAATGCCTGGAGACCTTTGCCGAGCGTTTGCAGGATATTCCCCCCTCGAATATTCGGATTGTGGCCACCGCCACACTCAGGTTAGCGCGCAACGCCAGTGCATTTCTGGAGAAGGCGGAGCAGATTCTGGGGCATGCGATTGATGTCATCAGCGGTGAAGAAGAGGCCCGGCAGATTTATCTTGGTGTGGCTTACACCTCTGCTAATCAGGGTAATTCACTGGTGATTGATATCGGTGGTGCCAGTACTGAGGTGGTCGTAGGAAGAGATTTTACGCCACTCAAATTAGCCAGCCTCAATATGGGCTGTGTCACCTTTATGGAACGGTATTTTACCCAGGGCACCCTTGCTGCACAGAATTTCGAAGCGGCCATGCAGGTTGCCAGGGAACACATTAGCGCCATATCGGAAGAATATAAAAGCTTCAACTGGCGTCAGTGCCTTGGCGCATCTGGCACCCCTCAGGCGGTGACAGAGATCATGGTGGCGCAAGGCATCAATGACAATATTCGACTGAGTTATTTACAGGATCTGATGCAGCAATGCATCGCCTGTGGCCACCTCGATAGCCTCGATATTGAGGGCCTCAGTGACGCCAGACGCGCCGTATTTCCAAGTGGTTTAGCCATTCTTCGCGTATTGTTTGAAGAGCTGGGGATTGAGCAAATGCAAATCTCTGGCGGGGCGCTGCGTGAGGGCCTGATTTACGGCATGCTGGAGAATATTCATCATCATGATATCCGTCTACAGACACTCGACTCACTGATAGCCCGTTTTCACATCGAGGAAGAACAGGCGCACAGGGTGACAGAAACCGCGCTGGCACTGTACCGCCAGTTGCCGCAAACGGATGTATTTTGTCAGATGGATGCCGAGGGCATACTCCTGGCTGCTGCCAAATTACATGAGATTGGGCTGCATATTGATTACAGACTCAGTCATCAGCATGGCAGCTATATTCTCAGTCATGTCTCGATGCCGGGTTATACCCGGTTGCAGAAAGATGCCGTGCGGGATCTTATTCTCTGTCATCGCCAGGATGTGAATCTAAAACCCTTTAGTCTTTACCAGCATGATGTGGCGGAAGTACTGAAGTTACTGTGCCGCTTACTGCGCATTGCCTTTGTGTTATCAATTCGTCGCAAAAACAATCTGTTACCGGCAATAGAGCTGCAATTAGAAGAGCAGGTTGTCAACCTGACGTTTCCCAAGGGATGGCTCAAATCCCATCCACTGCTGGACGCTGAATTGGCCAATGAGCGCTGGCTACAGCACCGGGTGGGCTGGATACTGAACATTGAATAAGACATATTGTCGAAGGAGCAAGTTGCCTTGCTCCTTCTGTTATCTTATCGCTGTAGAAGTTGTGCGGCCTGCTTGGCGAAGTAAGTGAGAATGCCATCAGCCCCCGCGCGTTTAAAGGCCAGCAATGACTCCAGAATCACCTCATCTTCTGCCAGCCAGCCATTGGCAAAAGCGGCTTTGTGCATGGCATATTCACCACTGACCTGATAAGCAAAGGTGGGCACTCGGAACGTCTGTTTACAGCGCTGCACAATGTCCAGATAAGGCATGCCGGGTTTCACCATAACCATGTCCGCCCCTTCTTCAATATCCAGCGCTATTTCACGCAGGGCTTCATCGGAATTGGCTGGATCCATTTGATAGCTTTTCTTATTGCCACCCTGAATATTGCCCGCAGATCCCACTGCATCTCGGAAGGGGCCGTAATAGCTCGACGCATACTTGGCTGAGTAGGCCATAATACAGGTATTCTGGTACCCCTGTTGTTCAAGCGCCTGACGAATACGACCAATACGGCCGTCCATCATATCTGAGGGCGCGACAATATCGGCACCGGCTTCGGCATGGGACAGTGCCTGTTTTACCAACACGTCGCAGGTACTGTCATTGCTGACATAACCGCTGTCATCCAGCAGACCGTCCTGCCCATGGGAGGTGAAGGGATCGAGCGCTACATCGGAGATTACGCCTATTTCGGGAACAAATTCTTTGAGGGCACGAATCGCTTTTTGTGCCAGACCGTCAGGGTTAAAGGCTTCGCTGCCACAATCGGTCTTCAGATCAGCCGGGGTAACCGGAAACAGGGCAATGGCCGGAATGCCCAGCTTTACCAGTTCTTGTGCTTCCTGAATCAGTAAATCAATGGAGAGGCGCTCGATACCGGGCATTGAATCTACGCTCTCGCGGCGATTTTTCCCCTCAAGTACAAACATCGGATAGATCAGATCAGCAACGCTAAGCCTGGATTCCGCTACAAGGTCACGGGTATAAGGGTTTTTGCGTAAACGGCGCAATCGGGTATGCGGATAACTGGACAAAATTTACTCCTGTGACTGATTGGGAATGAACTGACAGACGCGGTTTCGGCCCTGTTCTTTGGCCTGATAGAGCGCCTGATCGGCCTGGGATAGCAGCGTGTTATCCTCCAGCGACGAGGCCGCCATGGCACTGACAAAGCCGATACTGACGGTTAAACTGACATCACCGGAGGCGGTGTCAACGGGTGATTGCTGGATTTGCTCGCGAATATGCTCAAGCAGCGTCCTGGCACCTTGCTCATCGGTATTAGGAAGCAATAAAGCAAACTCTTCGCCTCCGTATCGACAGACATCATCGGCGGGACGTTTGAGCAGGGACTTAATTTTTCCGGCTACGGCTTTAATGCACTCATCTCCGACCAGATGGCCCAGGTTGTCGTTGGTTTTCTTGAAATGATCGATATCGATCATGGCAACGGTCAGGGTTGTCTGTTCTCGTCGGCTACGGCGAATTTCAGCCAGGTAGCGCTTATCAAAGTAGCGTCTGTTACGAATGCCGGTAAGGGAATCCATGGTGTTGCGCTCTTCCAGTTCCTGATTTTTTTCCGATAATTCTCTTAGCGTAATTTCCAGCTCAAGGGTGCGCTCCTGAACTTTGTATTCCAGTTCCTGCTGAGCCTGGTGCTCTGCTTCCCTTAATTCTCGTTCTTTCTCAAGTGCCTGCTGCTGAGCATCAAAGGCATGCTGGCGTTGCTGGTTGTAACTGACAGCCAGTACCAGCGCCAGTAGCACGGTTTCTACCGAGGCGCCGGCAATTAGCAGATAGTGGGAGTTGATATCCAGACTGATCAGGTTAAGGTTTTCCAGACTGGCGATCATGGCGGTAAGCAGTAAGGTGGTCCAGGCGATGGTATAAATGCGCGCAATGGCCACCCCACGGCGCCACAGCCAGATACCCAGACCACAAATAAATAACACTTCCAGAATCAAGAGTAACAGGAAGGTCTTGATCATCAGCCAGTAGGGCAGGACCAGGCTGGATACAAACAGTCCGAGAAAAACCAGGGCGGATATTTTTAATAACCGGTCGATAAACTGGCTGTGTCGATATACCTCCAGTAACTCGCGACTGAAGATCACCGCAAAAAACATGGTGGCATTGGCAAACAAGACCACACTGCGGCCTTGTAGCCAGATATTTTCTGGCCACAGGTATTTGTATCCGATGCCGTGCAGCGTCAACAACGTGAGTCCAAGAAAGAGTACATAGCCACAATAGTAAAGAAAATTGATTGAACGGGTAGTCAGAAAAAAGAAGAAGTTGCTCAATCCCATAGCCGCCAGGAAACCAAAAAATATTCCCAGCATCAGGCCATGTTCCCCGCCATGAACTAAATACTCTTCCATATCCCACAGGCGCAGCGGCAGTTTCAGCGAGCCACTGCTCTGCACCCTTATGTAAACGGTAATCGGCCCATCGGCTTCGGGAATGGGGAAAAGAAACTTTTCGCTGGCAATGGTGCGACTGCGAAAAGGCAGGCTGTCTCCGGTGCTGTAGTCACTGAGCAGCGCACTTTCCTGCATAAACCAGATCTGTAGATCGTCCAGCAGGGCATAGTCCACTTCCAGCAACCACCTGTGGCGTTGATCCAGCCGAGGCAGATTAAAGCGAAACCAGATGGGATCACTGTGCATGCCATAGGACAGCAGCTGATGTTGTTCGGTTTGCCAGTCAATATCTTCATTTTTGAGCAGTTCGTCCAGTGTGGGGGCGTTCCCTGGAGCGCGAAAAACCTCGACGCCACGGCCAATTTCCTGCTGAGGCTGAGTGGCGTTTACTGTCTGAAGCATGTGAAAGGCGATATACAGACCAACCACTAACGCTGACATTGCGATCAGCCAGAGCCAGCGAGCCTCAAGACGTTTTTCGCTAAGTCCGGCCATGTTCGGTATCGGTGCTGATATTAAATAAGGCCTGTGCATTTTCGGTGCTCATCTGCGCAATCTGCTCAAGGGGCAGATCACGTAAGTCGCACAGCACAGAGGCGATATGCGGCAACGAGGCGGGTTCATTGCGAGAGGATTTTGGACGCAGTGTTTTGGGAAATAAAAAGGGTGCATCAGTTTCCAGCAACAACCGGTTCAGCGGCAGTGATGTGATCGCTTCGCGCAGATCTTTACCACGCTTCGGATCACACAGCCATCCGGTAATGCCGATATGCAGGTCGAGTTCCAGGTATCCTTCCATTTGCTCACGGTTGCCGGTAAAGCAATGGGCTACCCCGCCAGCCAGACTGTTGCGGTAACGCTTAAGCAGGACAAGCTGCTGTGCAAAGGCGTCACGCTCGTGCAGAAAAACCGGCAGTTGTAATTCTGCAGCCAGCTCCAGTTGCTGTTCAAACACTCTCAGTTGAGAGGATTTGGCCGAATAATTGCGGTTAAAGTCTAAGCCACACTCACCGATGGCCAGTACCCGAGGGTGTGATGCAAGCTCATGCAGCTGTTGCACGAAGTCTGTACTGACTGAATCCGCATCATGGGGATGAACGCCAGCGGTGCTGAACTGTTGGAATCGCTCGGCAAGGGCCAGGGCCTCACGGCTTTCATTTTCACTGGTCCCCGTAATCAACATATCACTGACGCCATTTTGCTGCGCTCTTTGCAGCACGGCTTCAAGGTCTTCAGCAAACCTGCTGTTGGTCAGATTAACGCCGATATCAAACCAGTTCATATCATTGGATACGCTTCACCCGCATTCTGCGCTTGGATTCTTCTGAGCCCAGAAAGAATGCTCCCAGAAAACCTTTTTCAATATAAATCTGTCCATCCGGGAAATAATAATCCTGGGAGTCGGTTTGCTCCCAAATGTGCCCATTGGTCAGTTCCACTATCCATTTTCCGCGAGCATTGCGGCGTTTTTCTGACACCGTGACCAGAATTTTATCTTCGGAAATCACTTCATTGCGTTTGGGCAGACCAAATTCTTCCATCTGCTCGGCGGCGCTGGCAGGTTGCTCAGTGCTGCGGCCGGCTGTGGCAGGTGCTCGCGGTACCTGTGCTGACTGCGGTAAGGGAGAGTTTTCGAATTGACGCAGATCTTTACTGAGCCGATCGTAGCAAACCAGTCGTTTCAGGCTGTTCTCTTCCTGACTGCATTGTTGCATTGCATCGGCCAGGGTATCTGCCTGCGCCAAACCGGCCAGCAAAAGGGCGGGTAGTATTGAGCATGCTAATTTTTTCATTATGTATCCTGAGACTCCGTTTCTTCGTTTTCTTCATTGCGGCGCTGATACAGACTACCAGCCAACAGCCCAAACTCATACAGTAACCACATGGGAACAGCGAGCAAGGTCTGTGAAATGATATCTGGTGGTGTCAGCAGCATACCGATGACAAATACCCCGACAATCACATAGGGGCGCTTTTCCCGCAATTTTTGAGGGGTTGTCATACCGGTCCAGCAGGTCAGTATAATGGCGACCGGAATTTGAAATGACAGGCCAAAGGCAAAAAACAGCTTTAACACAAAATCCAGGTAGCTGCTGATATCCGTGCTGATGGTGACGCCCTCTGGTGCCACCCGGGTGAAGAAGCCAAAAGCCAGGGGAAACACCACAAAATACGCAAAGGCAATACCCAGATAGAAGAGCAGGGTGCTGGAAACCAGCAAGGGGGCGATCAGACGTTTTTCGTTACGATACAGGCCCGGCGCCACAAACCCCCAAACCTGATAAAACACCACAGGGATGGCGATAAAGAAGGACAACACCATAGTCAGCTTAAAGGGCGCAAAAAAGGGTGAGGCCACATCCGTGGCGATCATCTGGGTGCCGCTAGGCATCACATCCAGCAATGGTGTGGCTAACAGGTGATAGAGATCCTGAGCAAAGTAGGCCAGACATAAAAAAACGGCCAATACCGCTAACAAGGCCTTGAGCAAGCGCCCCCGCAGTTCAACCAAATGGGTAAATAAAGACTGGGAATCTGACATCTATTCTTTTTTCTGATAGGGCTTTTTGACCGACTCTGCGGCACTGCGCAGTTCGTCGACAGACTTTTTAAGTTCGGGAGACAGGTTTTTCAGGTCCTGCTGTTCCGCTTTCTTAAGGTTGTCATGCAATTCCTGAATTTTCAGTTGCTGTTCAAGTTCCTGTTTGAAATTGCTGGCCATAGAACGCATACCGGACAATGCGCGACTGGTCGAACGAATTGCCCCCGGCAGGCGCTCAGGGCCCAACACCAGAAGGGCCACGATGCCGATGACCAGTAATTCCCAAAAGCCGATATCAAACATAGATTAATTGTCTTGTTTACGTTTTTCCGGCTGAGACTGTGCAGCGGGCTCACCTTTATTTTCCATCTTCTGCTGATCAAAGTCAGCATCGGCAGAATCGCTTTTGTCGGTATCAATTTCTTTTTTAAAGCCCTTAATGGCCGAACCCAGATCACTGCCTAATGTGCGCAATCGCTTGGTTCCGAATAACAAAAGGACAATGGCAAATATGATTAGTAGTTGCCACAGACTGATTCCACCCATAACCTGCTCCTGAAGTAAATTTTCTCCTATTATACGTAGCTTGACTAAAAGGTCACTGGATTTGATTATGCTGCTGAATCTGACCATGCTATGTAATCCAGTGGCTGTATTTTTTATTCAAAGGAAAGGTTTTTGTCCGGACTAAAAAGATCTGCCAGTCTGTTGTTGCTGGTCCTGACATATACGGGGCAGGTACATGCGGATGAACCCCAGGTTCAGCCCGATAGCGCCTGGCTGGATAGTGTGCAGGACAATGTGTCCTCTTCCATTGATGCCACGGTGAGGTGGTTCGATAGTTTTTTTATTGATGAGACTCAGCCCCTGAATGAGGCCGCTAAAGCGGAGGCCAGAATTCGCCTGGGCTGGGAGCCTCGCACTCGCGACCTGATGGAGTTCGAGAGCCGTTTCCGAATTCGGGTAAAGTTACCCAATATGAAGCACCAGACGGATCTGATCTTCTCTGATTATGATGAAGACGAGCAGGGCACCGACATCAAGGCGGCTCGCAATGATACTATCGATAATCGCAATCGCTTCAGTATGGCCCTGCGCTTCACCGCCAAAAAAACAGAAGATCTGAATATTTCACACCGAATCGGAGTGGGCAGGAAGCTACAGCCCTATGTGAAGTCTGAAATCCGCAAAACCTTCGGTCTTTCTGAAGTCAGCAACCTTCATCTGGAAGGTTCGGTTTATTACTACACACAGGACAGGTTCGGCAGCCGTCTCAGGGCCCAGTATAGCTATCAGCTCGATAGCGAGAACCTGCTTCGCTTCGATAACAATTTCTATTACCGGGACAAGGAAAATGATTGGATCTGGCAGCATGGACTGCACCGTTATCAGCAAGTGGACGAGCGCACCGGTTTAATCTATGGGCTGTTTGTCGAAGGAACCACTCAGCCTGATTATCGGGCTGAGGAGTTCCTGCTCAGTGCCCGTTGGCGTCGCAATGCAATGCGCGAATGGTTGTTCTTCGAACTCGAGCCGTTTGTGCTGTGGGGTCGGGACGAGGAATTTGATCCCTCTTATGGCCTGGCCATCAGGGTAGAAGGCTATTTTGGCGAGTTGAACTGAGAAGCTTTCAAAGGGGTCAGTTTTCAACCATCAGCTCTGAGGGTGTCATTACCGCATGTCGTTGGCGTCAATCCAGTGCCTTTCAGGGGAGTAAAAGTTCATTTTCGTCAGTTCCGCGGTTACAAACCCCGTATTCCGCTTCGCTTTATACGGGCTATGGTTCTGAAGACTGATAGTCTGAAAACTTTTCTGACGCCAAGTTCCCTCAATGTTGCGGCAATATTATCGTTCTGTGTCTCACCACTCATTGCGGCTTACTGCTGATCAGCCAGCCACGCATGAAACTGAACATTCCAAGTCCGGCCATTGCCACACCATACCAGCCACTCACAGGATAAAGAGGGAGCAGAGTTCCTGTCACGATCAGCGTGCTACCGAGTAACTGATACCTGCGGCTGCGGTGTTGCTGATGTTGCTGTTGCTGCAATGCACTGATCCATTGCTGTTGCTGCTGTGGCAAATGCTTCAGCTGTTTGAGGGTATCGAATAACAGGTCAGGCACTTCCGGCATTTTTTCTGACCAGTACGGCAGGTTTGCGCGGACTTTTTTAAACAGCGCTTTTGCGCCGATTTGCTCCTGCATCCAGTTTTCCAGAAAGGGCTTGGCAGTCTGCCACAGGTCGAGCTGTGGATAGAGTTGCCGCCCCAGCCCCTCAATATAAAGCAGGGTCTTTTGCAGCAAGACTAATTGAGGTTGTACCTGCATATTAAACTTACGTGCGGTATTAAACAGTTGCAATAACACGATGCCAAAGCTGATATCGGCCAGCGGTTTTTGAAATATGGGCTCGCATACAGTGCGCACAGCCACTTCGAATTCTTCCAGATCTGTATCTGCGGGTACCCAACCAGAATCCACATGGAGTTCTGCCACTTTGCGGTAGTCACGGTTAAAAAAGGCGACGAAATTTTCAGCCAGATAGCGCTTATCCTCCCGGTTGAGGGTGCCCACAATGCCAAAGTCGATGCCGATATATTGGGGATCTGCAGGATTGTCCGTGGCCACAAAAATGTTGCCCGGGTGCATGTCTGCATGAAAAAAGCTGTCGCGGAATACCTGAGTGAAAAAGACTTCGACTCCGCGCTCGGCGAGTTTTTTCATATCGGTTCCCTGCGCATGCAGGGCTTCGATATCAGCAACCGGAATACCATGGATGCGTTCCATAACCATGACGTTCTTACGGCAAAAATCGCTGTAAATATGGGGAATATACAAGGAACGGGAATCTTCGAAATTGCGCTTTAACTGAATGCCGTTGGAGGCTTCCTGTAACAGATTCAGTTCCTCGAGAATGGTTTTCTCATATTCTTTTACCACTTCTACCGGGCGCAGCCTTTTACCATCAGGCAGCCATCTCTGTACCAGTGCGGCCAGGGTGTACAGCAGTTCAATGTCGGCATGGATGGTTGCATCGATGCGGGGTCGAATCACTTTTACGACCACGTGTTCGCCGCCGGGTTTTAGTCGCGCAGTGTGTACCTGGGCGATGGAAGCAGAGGCAAGGGGATCGGTAGAAAATTCATCAAACAACTCGTCGATACGCTTCAGCCCCAGTGCCTTCTCAATGGTCTGACGGGCCAGGGTGCTGTCAAACGGCGGCACCTTGTCCTGCAGCAGTGTGAGCTCGTCTGCGATATCCGGCGGCAGCAGGTCGCGACGGGTTGATAGCATCTGACCAAATTTGATAAACACCGGTCCCAGAGATTGCAGTGCCAGACGAATCCGTTCGCCACGGGATTTGTCAGGGTATTTATTGCGCAGCCAGAAGGCAGTGTAACGTGCCCCTTTCGCATACCATGGCAGCCAGCGAGGCGGGATCAGTTCATCGAGACCATGTTGTAACAAGGTTTTTTTTATGGTGTACAGACGCATCAACTGCACGATTTATTTGCCTTTTCGTTGTTTGGGTCGCTGTTCAAGCTGCAGCAATCTGGCCTCAAAGCGGGCTACATCTGAACGCAGGTCATTCACCTGCTCGGAAAAATCTTCTACTGCCAGAGGATGTGCAGCCAGTTGCTTTTCATCCATAGCGACATCCTTGAGGATGTCGCCTAAACGTTGCAACTTTGCAGTTAGCCTATGATGCAATTGTCGTGCGGTACGGAATGACTGATGCGCAATGACATCGCCGGTGTAACGGGAGAGCTGCTCTTCCCAATCGATGTTGAGATCTTTGACCAGATTGCTGAAACTTTGTGCCGTATGCATATCCCCATTGAGGCTCAGTTCCTGCTGCTGAATAAGGTAACTGAGCTGGCTGATATCCTGCATTTTCTTTAAGGTGGCGATAGACAACACAATGGTGCAATCGGCCTGTTGCTCATCTGCCAGTACGTCCACCCGCTGCGAGAAAGCAAAGGTGAGCGGCCATGGCAGTTCGTGCAGTTTCACCTGTAAACGCTTGCCATTTAAGGGTAACAGGCGTTGCGGGCTGTCAGGGTCCAGAGACAACAGGTTATTGATGGCCATTTCTATGCCACCGGTGAGCAATTGCGGAGCAGGCATCGGCAGGACCTAGAACTTAAAGCCACGGTGCAGCGCGACGATGCCACCGGTCATATTGTGGTAGGTGACCTGTTCAAAACCGGCATTTTCCATCATGGCTTTGAGTGTCTCCTGGTCAGGGTGCATACGAATAGACTCCGCCAGATACTGATAGCTTTCGCTGTCGTTGGCGACCAGCTTGCCCATTTTGGGCAAAAGATGGAAGGAGTACAGATCATAGACTTTACTCAGGGCGTCAAACTCTGGCTTGGAGAACTCCAGTACCAGCAATCTGCCGCCGGGTTTCAGTACCCTTAGCATAGAAGCCAGTGCGGCATCTTTGTCGGTAACATTGCGCAGGCCAAAGGCGATGGTGATCAGATCAAAATGATTATCTGGGAAGGGCAGGCATTCGGCATTGGCCTGCACATAGTCGACATTTCCAAGAATACCTTTGTCGCGCAGTTTGTCGCGACCTACCCTGAGCATGGCATTGTTGATGTCGGCCAACACCACCTGCCCGTCTTTACCCACCAGGCGTGAAAATTTAGCCGCCAGATCGCCTGTACCACCGGCCAGATCCAGCACCTTCTGGCCTGGTCGCACTCCACTGCAGTCGATAGTAAAACGTTTCCACAGGCGATGAATGCCCATTGACATGAGATCGTTCATCACGTCGTATTTGGCCGCGACGGAGTGAAAGACCTCAGCCACCATGGTGGCTTTTTGTTGTTTGCCAACGGTCTTGAAGCCGAAATGGGTTTGATCGTCTGACTGCGGTTGTGACTGGCCTGGATCGCTCATGAATGCTCCTTAGATTGCTGAGCGCTAGTTTACCTGATTCACGGGCTTTTGACAGTGACCCTGTGATTTGAGCATACACTGGCACAAGAGAAGCGGGCGTGCAGAGTACAGGCCCTGATACCGGTTATGGGCTCGTTGTCAGATCACAGTGTTGTCGCCGCTACTCAATGCGATGATTTGACTGAGTTCTTGCAAAGAGCGGCCACTTTGCTGTTGCAGTTGATTGAATACCTGCTGAATCCTGTCGAGACTGCGTTTACTGGTGAGGCCCCCGTCGATGAGCTTGTGCTGACGGAAATAGGCCTCGACGTCGCGGCTGAGTAAAAAGGTGTCTTTGCCTAATGCTCTTAAGGCATAGGGGCCGGTATTGCCACCCAGGCGTTCGCCATGTTTTTTCAGCCAGGCCCACAATCCGGTAATATCCTCGCCTGGCCAGTCGGCCACAAAGTTACCGAAACTGCCGTGTTCACGACGGACGCTGTCAATCATCATGGCATTATCACGAATGGTGCGCACTTTTTTGTAGTTGCGGATAATGGCTGGATCAGCTGCCTTGCGCTCCAGCATCTCATCCGGCATCAGCAACACTTTGTCGATATTGAAACCAAAAAACAGTGACTCAAAGTTTGGCCATTTATTTTCCACTACCCGCCACACAAAGCCCGACTGGAAGATTTTTTTGCTGAATTCGGCCAGATAACGATCATCGCCCAATTTACGCAGTTGTTGTGGGCTTTTGGGTGAACCCAGTAAGGCTTCAAGTGCGCGCTCGCCCCCTTTGCGCTCGCAGGCGCGTTGATAGAGGGCATTGAAGGGTTCCGGTTTTGATATCTCAGTCATTTGTTGTCCTTAAACCCGATAGTATTCACCGCAGAGTCACAGAGTGCGCAGAGATATAATAATCTGAGTCGTCAGTTATCTGCCTCCAGCTATCAGCTTTGCAGACTGACAGCTGGGAACGGTTCTGGTGCTGTGGTGAATTCACTTTTTGTGGTGGCCAATACCCTATTCGGCAATACCACTATGACGCAGCAGCGCATCAATATTTGGCTCGCGCCCTCTGAAGGCCACAAATAACTCCATAGGCTCTCGACTGCCGCCCATCTCAAGAATGTTTTCCAGGAAGCTGCGACCCGTATCGGGATTAAATATCCCTTCCTCTTCGAAGCGTGAATAGGCATCAGATGACAGCACCTCTGCCCACTTATAGCTGTAATAACCTGCGGCATAGCCTCCGGCAAAAATATGACCAAAGCTATGCTGAAAACGGTTAAAGGAAGGCGGTGTGATAACGGCGACCTGGCTGCGCACCTGATCCAGAATATGCTGTATCTGGTCTTGCTTACCTGGCTGGTAATCTTTGTGCAAATGGAAATCAAACAGACTGAATTCAAGCTGGCGTACCATCTGCATGGCAGACTGGAAGTTTCGAGCCGCCAGCAGTTTATCCAGCAGATCTTTCGGCAAAGGTACTTCACTCTCATAATGACCGGAAATAAAGGCCAGGGCCTGTTCTTCCCAGCACCAGTTCTCAAGAAACTGACTCGGTAACTCCACTGCATCCCAGGGCACACCGTTAATGCCCGACACACCGCTGGCTCCGACCTGTGTAAGCATGTGATGCAATCCGTGACCAAACTCGTGGAACAGGGTGACCACTTCATCATGGGTAAACAGCGCCGGTTTATCGCCCACCGGGCCGTTAAAGTTGCAGGTCAGGTAGGCAACAGGATGCTGCAGGGCACCATCGGCACAATGACGGCGATCCAGGCACACATCCATCCATGCACCGCCGCGTTTGTGAGCTCGGGCAAAGAGATCCAGATAAAAGCTGCCGCGCAACGTGCCGGTACTGTCGTGAATATCAAAGAAACGCACGTCTTTATGCCAGGTATCAACGCCTTTACGCTCGGTAATGTCTATACCGTACAGACGTTTGACCACTTCAAACAAACCGCTGACCACTTTATGCTCGGGAAAATAGGGGCGAAGCTGCTCATCGGATATGGCGTAACGGGACTCTTTGAGCTTTTCACTGTAATAGGCCAGATCCCAGGCCTGAATATCCTGTTCGCCAAATTCCTTCGCCGCAAAGGCCTTCACCTCGGCCAGATCTTTTTCAGCCTGGGGCCTGGAGCGGGCCGCGAGGTCGTCTAAAAAGCCAATGACCTGCTGAGGGGTGTCGGCCATTTTGGTGGCCAGTGAGCGGTGCGCATAGGTATCAAAACCCAGTAACTGAGCCATCTCCTGGCGCAGGGTCAGGGTTTCTTCCATGATGCTGCTGTTGTCCCATTTGCCAGCATTGGGGCCCTGGTCTGATGCGCGAGTGCTGAAGGCGCGATACATTTCTTCGCGCAGCTGGCGGTTATCGGCGTACATCATCACGGGCAGGTAACTGGGAATATCCAGCGTGAACAACCACCCTTGCAGATCTTTTTGTCTGGCCGCCTGTGCAGCCGCATCCAGAGCGGACTCGGGTAAACCGGCTAAATCCGCTTGATCTGTTATATGCTTGTTCCAGCCTAAGGTGGCATCCATCAGGTTGTTGCTGAACTTTGAAGACAGGTCAGACAGACGGCTCTGAATCTCACCAAAGCGCTTCTTTTTCTCTTCGGGCAGGGCGACACCAGATAGTTCGAAATCCCGCAGCGTGTTGTCGATGACTTTCTGCTGAGGCTCAGAGAGCTGTGTATAATCAGCGCTGTCTTTGATGGACTTATAGGCCTGATACAAACCTTCATGCTGACCCACCCAGGTGCTGTAATCGGAGAGTAATGGCAAGCAGGCATCATGAGCCTCGCGCAGGGCATCATTGCTGACGACCGAGTTCATATGAGATATCGGTGACCACAGTCGACTGAGCCGATCATCTGCCTCATCCAACGGCATCACCAGGTTGTCCCAGGTAAATTTCGACTGAGTAACCAGACGCTCAATTTCTGCCTTGCAGTGTGTAATAGCCTGTTCTACCTGCGGTTTGATTTGTTCTGGCTTGATGTCGGAAAAACGGGGTAATTCCTGCACGGCCTTGGCGCTTGATGTCATAGTGTTCTCGTCGATTAACTGATAGCTACAAGATAAGGCTGTACGCGCGAAACTCAATAGCAGATCGTCGATTTACACTGCGTTTGTCACTGGCAAGCGACCAAAATAACACCCGTACAGGGAGCTTTGGCTCCCTGTACGGCCAGAGCAACTCCTATTTATCCTTTAGCCAATTTCAATGCGTTTGCTTCCTGTCGCACTGTCTGCAGGTCTGGGCACCATGACGGTGAGCACGCCGTTATCGTAACTGGCTCTGACCTGAGTGTTGTCGTTAACAGAAAAGGGCAAAGGTATGACCCTTCGGAATGAGCCATAAGATCGTTCAATCAGGTGGTAACCTTTGTCTTCCTTATCTTCCTGCTTAAAGTGTTTTTCTCCCTGAATCAGTAACTGGTCATTATGAATTTCCAGTTTAATGTCATTCTTATCCATTCCGGGCAGATCCACTTTCACTTCAAGGGCCTCCTTTGTTTCTGCGATGTCTATGGCCGGACGTAACCACTTGGTTGTCTGGTCCTGAGGCCAATCCCGGAAAAAATCATCAAACACATTATCAATGCGACTACGTAATGACGTCACTGTGTCCGGTCTTGGGTTGCCAAATAGGCTGGGAAAAAAGCTCATGATCATCTCCTTGTTTGCGGGTAAGCAGAAATGGAATAGTCCACTGCCGCCGAACTGACAAGGCACAGATGTGTGTTGTTTGCTCTGGATCAAAAATGTTCAAAAAATCATCACGTGTTGATTGTGGGGGAAAGAAAACATCCCCATCTCCTGTCATTTACGCGGACACATGCCGAGTCGCAAGGGAACAGGATTGCTGGCACAATCGAACCAACATAGCAGGCTAGGAGAAATTATCATGAAAGAATTTGATTATATATGTATCGGTGGTGGCAGCGGTGGTATCGCATCGGCGAACCGCGCCGCCAGTCATGGCGCCAGAGTGGCGCTGATTGAAGCGAAGAAGATCGGCGGCACCTGCGTCAATGTGGGTTGTGTGCCTAAAAAAGCCATGTGGTTTGGCGCTCAGGTTGCCGAAGCGATCAAGCTTTATGGGCCAGACTATGGCTTTGATGTGAGTCTCAATCAGTTCAGCTGGCAGACGTTGGTGGACAGCCGCGAAGCCTACATTAAGCGCATTCATGGCTCCTATGATCGCGTGCTGGGAAATAACGGGATCACTCGTATCGAGGGCTTTGCCCGTTTTGTTGACGCCCATACCATTGAGGTAGATGGTGAAAGATATCGTGCCGATCACATTCTAATAGCCACAGGAGGTCAGCCTGTCTGGCCTGATGTGCCCGGAGCCGAGCATGGCATTGATTCGGATGGCTTTTTTGCATTGAACGAGCAGCCAGAACGTGTGCTGGTAGTCGGTGCAGGGTATATTGCTGTGGAACTGGCTGGTGTGCTGCATGCGCTGGGCAGTGACACCCATCTGGCCGTGCGTCATGATAAGCCATTGCGTAATTTCGATGAGATGATTTCCGATACGTTGGTGGAACTGATGGCGAATGAGGGACCGACTCTGCATACCCACTCAGAGGTGGCTGAGGTTGAAAAACAATCAAATGGCTGTCTTAAGGTCACGTTTAAAACCGGCAAGTCAATGGAGGTCGACAGTCTGATCTGGGCCATCGGCCGTAAACCGTCTACTGCAGATTTGGGACTGGAAAAAGCCGGGGTTGTCTGTGATGAAAAGGGTTATGTTAAGGTCGACAAATACCAGAATACCACTGCCGAGGGTGTCTATGCGGTGGGGGATATTACTGGCCATGTTGAGTTGACGCCGGTGGCGGTTAAGGCCGGAAGATTATTGTCTGAGCGGTTGTTTAATCATCAGACGCACGCGCACATGGATTACAGCAACATTCCCACGGTTGTCTTCAGTCATCCTGTTATCGGCACCATCGGCCTTACCGAACAGCAGGCCATTGAAGAATATGGCGCCGACAATGTTCGGGTATATCGCTCTGCCTTTGCAGCGATGTATACGGCTCTGACCCGTCATCGTCAGCAAACCAAGATGAAGCTGATTTGCGCCGGTGATGACGAAAAAGTGGTGGGCTTACATGGTATCGGAATGGGTATGGACGAGATTCTGCAAGGTTTTGGCGTGGCTATAAAAATGGGCGCTACCAAGGCTGACTTTGACGCCTGTGTGGCCATTCACCCCACCAGTGCAGAAGAGTTTGTGACCATGCGTTAAGGGTTATCAAAAGCCCGAATCAAAACGGGCTGCTTTTGGGCGACTTGGTCTTATTCAGACAGCGGATGGTCAAAGGCATGACAGGGTGATAGACGCTAAACCTTCAGTCTTTCAGACGCTTGCTATAGTACACCACGTCCATGTCGCCCAAGGGGTCCTGATGCAGGGCCTTTTTAATAAAGCCCATGCCCAGTTTACGCATGATATTGATGGAGCCCTGGTTGTCCTCTACGGCAATGGCGCTGATTGCGTGAATATTGGCATCATGGCCTGCAATGACCTCGCTGATATGCTGCGCGGCTTCGGTGGCATAGCCTTTGCCCCAGGAGCATTGTTTGAAGCGCCAGCCCAGCTCCAGATCAGTGTCATCGCGGTTGTCATCAAAAAAATGCATGGGTCTGACCAGAACCCAGCCAATGAACTGGTTATCCTCTTTGATGTTCACCTGCCATAGGCCCCAGCCTTTTTGTGGGTTGCGGTAGCTGAGCATACGCGGAATAAAGGTATTGTTTACGGCCTCCCTGCTGGTGGTTTTGCCGTGCGTAATGAACTGCATCACGGCGGGATCCTGGTCCAGCTCAAACAACAAATCGCCATCATGTTCATCCATCAGACGATAACTCAGTCGGGCTGAATCGTGAATCTGCATAGTCTGTTTCCTCATGAGTTTAAGTAAGGGGGCTGGTCAGTAACACGGCGATAACAAAGGTTGGCTATTGTGTCGGTTTTTGATCCTGTTTTCATCAGCAAAATGCCAGATTGTTGCCATAGTTGTTGCGTATACTGAGGGCATTCAACGTACGAGGAGATAAAAATGGACAGAACACAGAGCCGGGCCCTGGCGTTGGGTGTTTTTCTGGGATTGGGCTTGCTGGGGTACTTGTTGGCCAGTGCCGCCATTGATGTGAAGGAATATGAACGCACGGTGACGGTCAAAGGCTTGTCGGAGCGCGAAGTGGCCGCAGATGTGGTGATTTGGCCGGTCGCCTTTACCAATGCCGGCAATGATGTGCAGCAACTCTATCTGACGATGGACGAACATGTTGAAAAGATCCGGGCTTTTTTAACCTTAAAAGGCATTGCCGAGGACGCCATCAGTATCAATCCACCCCTGGTGACAGACAAATCCGCCCAGCAGTGGGGAGGAGGACAAAAAGCGGAGTTCCGCTATACCGCCACGCAGACAGTGACCGTCTATTCGAACGAAATCGAACAGGTGCGTCACGCCATGCAAAGTATCTCGGAGCTGGGAAAAGAGGGGCTGGTATTTGGCGGCAATGCCTATGAAAACCAGCCTGACTATCAGTTTAGTGGTCTAAATGGGCTGAAACCTGAGATGGTAGAGGAGGCCACCCGTCATGCCCGCAGTGTGGCACAGAAGTTTGCCCACGATTCTGACAGTCAATTGGGTAAGATCCGCCGGGCGTCACAAGGGCAGTTCAGCATCAGCGACAGAGATCGCAATACGCCTTACCTGAAAAAAGTGCGCGTGGTGTCCACCATCGAATATTACCTGGTGGATTGATTACCTGAATTCCGTTACTCCCTTATTACTGAGCACGCGGGCGCGAATTTTCTCATAATCGTCGTTGAGCAATACCTGCCCGATACCACTTTGGTTGAGCAGCACGCCATCCGTTCCTTCCGGTTGACGCCGTTTCACCCGCATGCGCCGCCTCTTAGTGAAATAGTTAAGGGGGGAGCGGCTGGCAAATAGCCAGCGATTGAGACGGTCGAACCAGCGCAGCAAGCCCTTTGGAAAGGTGTTCTTTATGCCACTGGAGGTAATTTGCAGAATTTCGGGACTGTTTGCGCGAAACCGCAGGGTCACGTTGTAAACAAAAGAATAATGCACATCTCCGGAGAGGATGACAAAGTGAGGTGGCGTTTTATGATGACGGAAGATATTCAACAGCACATTTGCCGCACCAGGGTGGGCCATCCAGTTTTCAGCATCAACCAACAGCGCTTTGCCGAAAAACGTGAAAATGCGTTGCACCACTTCGATTAACTTGACCCCAAAAACCGGTGCCGGCGACACCATGATCACCGCATTTTCTCCGATTAACTGCTGCTGTAGCTCACTCAGACTCTCCCAGTCCATCAATCCGGAGGGTTTTGCAGCGTTACTCTCAGATCGCCAGCGATGGGTCCGGGTGTCCAGAACAATCAGTTTCGGGGTGGTATCCAGATGGTAGTGCCAGTGTTCCCACTTCAACATCTTGTCAATGAGTTGGTCATGCTCACCAATCCCCTTTTCGCTGAAATGCGGCAGTGTGTCTGTCAGTAAGTCTGAGTAGTTTTCGGGCTTGTTGCCCCAACCCTGACATAGAAAATAGGCGAGCAGGGCATTGCCGATGATGCGTTTCGAGAAAGGATGGTGGTAAGCCGATTCTTCCCAGGCGCGACTGAGGTTCCAGTCATCAGTGACATCATGGTCATCGAAGATCATATAGCAGGGGAGGTGTGCCAGTGCCCGGCGCACCGACGTGAGATTGGCGCTAAACGCTTTGATGGCGGCCATTTCCTGTCGATATCGCGCCCGATGTTGAGTGGGAATGCGGTTCTCCCCTGCCTCCAGATCGATCCGTTGCCAGCACTCCGGGGACCAGACAAGCAGATACATGGCAATCACCTCACTGAAACTGATCAGGTGATTGTGCGCCCCGGATGCGGTGAAAATCGGTTTGCTGGCTCCGGTAAAGAGCCGCTCCAGCATTTTTTGTGACGCTTTATCTGCCGGCAGCAATGACTCTCGCTGATAGTAGCAATGGGGATCGCTGTATAGCTTCTGACTGCAGTTGGTTTTTGTACCCTGCCATGTTTCATCATATAACCCCAATGTGTCGATGAGCTGATGAATGGCCACCAACATCGGCCCGGCAACATCATCGGCATAAATCTGATCGCCAGATAACATCAGCAAAGCAGGACGCTGTGTCAGATCCTGTTCCGAGCTGGCTATCAGGTGGTCCACCTGCAACATGCCGTCTTCTGAAGAGTGATGAGGTTTGCGGCAGGAGCCGTGCAAAAGGTTGTCGATACGTGAACTCAGAACAAAACCAGGTAAGTTATGGCCGGGATAACAGAGGTCAGAGAGCATTTTGCTCACCGGACAACGCTGTTTGCCGAGCAGCAAGTCATAACTCAGCAAGGTATCTTCCGGTAAGGGATGGTCGACAGGAATATGCAACAAATGCATAAAACAGTGCTGGCCAAGGGGAATCTGCTGGTGTTCGGGTTGGCCAAGAGTCTGCTTTAATAGCGGTTGTTCTGGAGTCAGGAATAGCTGAAACTCAATCTCACAGGCAGCCGAGGTGACCAACCAGAAATTCAGTTCAGTTGGCGAGCTATGACGTAATATGGGTCCGGCAAGGACAGTCTGTTTAAGATTCTGCACCCGTTATTTTTACCAGCCCTGTAACCTTACTGCAATTGACTGTGCCGATAATTTGTAAAGCAATATGAATCTCAGAGTCAGATGACAGTTGGGGTTGACCCCCCTTTGTCCTTGCCAGTACTCTCAACGTCACGGGTAAGGGGCTCAAGCGGAGAAACAGGAGCAATGATGGTGAGGTATATCGGGCTGTTGGTAACGTTGTTATGGTGTTCAGGGTGGTCTGAGATGGCCCTGGCGCAGTCATTGGAAGTAAAAGGTCGCTGGCTGCGAAGTGCTGATGGCACAGTGATGGTAGATCCTCAGCCTTCAGGCCTGATGCTATGGCAGCAGCAGTTGCTGTCAGTTTCTGATCGCAGTGCCCATGTATCACAGCGTCTGAAAATTCACCCGATTGATGCCAGCCGAGCCACTCTGAATGGGCCGCAATGGCCCATCAAACTGGCTAACGGACTAAAGGACAGTTGTTTTGCTGATTATGTGACAGATAACCCTGATCTCGAAGCGCTGACCGCAGATCCTCACAATCCTAAAGCCTTTGTGACGGTGACCGAAGATGCCTCGCGATCAACCTTAACGCCCGCTTGTGCCAAACGTTATGGACAGTCTGGCTCAACTGCATTTCCGACACTGTTGCTCAGACTTGAACTGCAGCATGATGACAGCTTGTTGGTAACAGGTATGCGGCCCGTGCGTTTTGCTCCAGAATATCGGGTGGGCAACTTTCCCAATGATGGCATTGAGGGGCTGGCTGTGACTCCCGGCGGTACCTTGTATCTTGCACTGGAAAAAGATCTGGCAATTCAGCCAAGAATCTTTCAAATCACCATCGATGAAAGGTTCTGGCAATCGCAGGCTTTTATTGACGTAGAGGATGCCGAATTGCTGTTGCCTGAGTTTGCCTCTGGCAATCATCCCATCAATGGTCTGGCCTACTATAATCCGGGGCAGGGGGCGGGCTTTTTGCTGGCAGCCGCCCGCAACGATGACCAGCTATGGATTTTGGATCTGGATAAGGCGTTGCCAACCCGAATGTTACAGTTGACCTTTCTGGCCGAAGCCGGGGGCGATTGTGACGACTGGCAGCCTGTTACCTACACCGCCATTGAGGGACTCGCGGTACAGGACCAGACGCTATGGATGATGAATGATCCGTGGAAAGAGAATTATCTGAAGAATGTGATTTGCGATATTAACCGGCCTCATTTTCAGAACATGTCCGCCTTGCTGTTTAAACTGCCTCTGAATCCACTCTGGTTTAAAAAACCGATGTAACAGATCGCCACGAGTCTGGCCTGCATTCTCGTGGCGATGACAACCCTTACAAGCGATTGGCTTGTTGCTGCAAATAGGCCAGCACGTCTTTCGCCTGGCGGGATTGAGAAAAGGTGAGCAGGTCCTCTCCTGCACAGGTAACACCGTCAGATTGTAACACCGTCCGGTATACGCCTCTTGATGTGGACGCCACACGTCCCACCTGTTGGCCAACGTTTCTGCGTAGCATCGACACGTCATTATGAATGACGGCTTTACAGAATCCGGAGAACATCAGATCTCCGGTAAACTGGTATGCCTGGTCGGCACTATGGCTGCTGTGGGTTTTATGAACCGGCGTCTTGACTGAAGCGACCGACAGCATTGGCACGATTGTCATCACCGATGTGATCAGAGTTAATGTTTTCATTTTGCACCTCACTGGTTTATCTCTTCAAAGGCAGGTAACACCCTGCCTGATTTACTTTAGAGAACTGCCATCAATTGTCTGTGGTGATTTTGTAGACACTGAGTTAGCAGTTTGTAACACGGCGACGAAAGGACCATAAACGGGCGCATTTGTGCCAAAGTGCCCCAGTTTTAGTGCGAAAAAGGAATATAAAAATGATTTTTTATTCGAAGAATATCTTAAAAGTGACGGTATTAATGGGGGGCATTGATATGGCGATGCAAAATTTTAACGGATATTTAATAACGTGATGAAAAATCTATTGGTATTTAACTGATTTATTTACCATTATCTGAATGGCGTCAGGCACATAGGCAGGTGTGCTGAGTGGTCTGACAAAAATAGAGAAGAAAATGCCAGGCTGGCCGATATATAGGCCAGTTGTGTGTCTGCATCCTGCACCTGGCACTCAAAACTTATGTCATATCAACCTGGTACGCTGTTATGAATGCATTTCGACAAGCTTCTTTGGCCCTTAAACTTCTTTTCACCGTTGGTGTATTGCTGATCGTTGTAACCCTGGCCTTCTTACTTTATAGCAATTGGTCATTGGGACGCTCTGAACAGATCATTGTTGAAGAAGTCAGTGAACAGCTTGAGCAACAGGTGGTAACCGGGCTTAAAGCTCAGGCCGGGCAGCAGGCCGCCGAAGTTGTAGCCGCCATAGAGACCCTATATCAGTATCCCAGAGCGTTAGCGGCGCAGCTGGCGCAAACCATTGAGGACGGTGGCGACGATGCACTGAGTCGTCAACAGGTGCAGAATCTGGTGCGCTATACCTTGTCGGTGAGCCCCTCTTCGTCCATGTATGCGCAGTTTGAGGATAATGGCTTTCATGACAGCGACCAGGATTATCAGTCTGGTTTCGCCCATTCAGTGGATGGTCATGGCTCTTTAGAGATCTACTACGTGCGTGAGCCAGATGGCAGTCTGGTGCTGGAGCAGGTGGATGATGCTGACGAAAAACATGACACCAGTCTAGATGAATTTGGTTTCAGAGCCGCAGAGTGGTATTTGTGCGCGATGGAGAAGCGACGCCCCTGTATTACCAATCCCTACAATTATGAAATCCGTCCCGGTTATGAAGAGCTGATGACCAGTCTCACTGTGCCTATTATGGCCGCGGGCAGCTTTCGTGGTGTGGTCGGGGCGGACATGAACCTGCCCATATTGCAGACCCGCGCAAAAGAGTTAGCCGCGTCATTGTTTGATGGTAAGTCCAAGGTCTATCTGGTTAGCCAGGACGGCATTCTGGCTGCTGCAACGGATGGTGCCGAAAAACTGGCCAGACCCTTCTCAGAACTGGTCAACAAGCAGGAAGCCGAGAGGCTGATGGCACTGACAGAATCTCAACAGGCACTGAAAGTGGGTTCCTACCTGTATGTGGCACAACCTATCAATATCGCAACCGCGTCGACCCAATGGAAGCTGATTATCGGTGTGGATTATCAGGCGGCGATGGCGGCTGTGGGCGCGGTTTCCCGCTCGATAGGGGATGAGGTCAATGCCTTGCTGAGCCAACTGCTGATCATTGCATTGGTGCTAATGGCGGCTTCGCTCATGGTTGTCTGGCTGTTCACTCAGTCCATTGTCAGTCCATTAAGGCTGGTCTCAGATCGCATGAAACAGCTTGCCGGGCAGGGCGGCGATCTGACCCAGAATCTTGAGGTGAATACCCATGCCGAACTGATTTCCCTGGCCGATGGTTTTAACCAGTTTCAGGATAAAATCCGCGCCCTGCTGGACAGTGTTAAATCCTCGAGTCGTGAAGTAGCCGGAAGTGCCGGTGAAACACAGGGCTTTGCTCAGAACACCAGCGATCAAATCAGCCGTCAGCACCAGGAAATTGACAGCGTAGTAACGGCGATAACAGAAATGTCCTCAACGGCAGCGGATGTGGCTAAACATGCCAACGAAGCGGCAGACAGTGCACAGGCCGTGCGCAAATCTGCTAATACGACCGAGCAGAAGCTTAAGTTTGCGGTGGAGGAAGTGAGTCAGCTTTCAGCGGATATGGGCACCGCTTCGGAGGCGGTGGCAAAAGTGTCGGGGCGCAGTGACGATATTCGCAAGATCCTGGATGTGATTGGTGCCATTGCCGAGCAAACCAATCTGCTGGCATTGAATGCTGCGATTGAGGCTGCGCGCGCCGGTGATCATGGTCGTGGCTTCTCGGTGGTTGCGGACGAGGTTCGCGCACTGGCCTCAAAGACGGCCGATTCAGTGGAGGAAATCAGCAATGTCATTGCCGGTTTGCAAAATGAAGTCAAAACCACGGTGAGCGTTATAGACCAGAACAGTACCCGCGCTTCTTCCACCGCAGAAAAGTCAGAAGAAGCGTTTAAAGATTTGACCGTGATAGTGACCGAAGTGGGCAATATTTCCGATCGCATCATGCAAATGGCCACGGCCGCCGAGGAGCAGAGTGTGGTCAGTGAAGAGCTCAATCAGAATATGGTCTCGATTGGCGATGCAACCAGTCAGGTTGCGGCCTTGGCGAAATCCTCCATGCATAGCGCACAGGATATTGCCGACTGCGTAGAAAAACTCCAGCAGCAACTGGACAAGCTAAAAACCGAATAGCCTCTGAAACAGGACTGGATAACAGCAAAACGCCAGCATCATGCTGGCGTTTTTATTTTTTACGGCCCTTTTGGATCAGGGACGCAGGGCCTTATCACCGCGGGCCAGACCACACACGCCGGTACGTGACAGCTCGACAATTTCTCCGGTCTGACCAATGGTCTGTACAAAGGCATCGAGTTTGTCGCTGGTGCCGGTGAGTTCGATGGTGTAGTTCTTGGGGGTCACGTCGACGATTTTACCGCGAAAGATCTCCACCGTTCGTTTCACTTCTGCACGGCTATTTTCGTTGCGGGTCGCCACTTTGACCAGCATCAGCTCACGTTCCACGTGACTGCCTTCGGTCAGGTCAGAGATTTTCAGTACGTCGATGAGCTTGTTGACCTGTTTGGTGATCTGTTCGATCACTTTATCATCACCCTGGGTGGTGATGGTGAGTCTGGACAGACTGGAGTCATCAATGGGAGCCACACACAAAGAGTCTACGTTGTAGGCCCGCTGTGAGAACAGCCCGATGATACGTGACAGCGCGCCCGGTTCGTTTTCCATTAATACAGAAATAATTCTTCTCATCAGGTGCGCTCCGTTTTACTCAATCTCATATCATCCATCGCGCCATACTTGATCTGCATGGGATAAACATGTTCGTTTTGATCCACGCTGATGTCCATAAACACCAGTTTGTCTTTCATAGCAAAACAGCGTGCCATGGCGTCATCCAGTTCTTCGGGCTTATCCACTTTTATACCCACATGCCCATAGGCCTCTGCCAGCTTCACGAAATCCGGTAATGAGTCCATATAGGAATGTGAATGCCGTCCCTTGTAAATCATATCCTGCCATTGGCGCACCATACCCAGGGCACGGTTGTTCAGAGAAATGATTTTTACCGGCATACCGTACTGCAGGCAGGTGGCAAGTTCCTGAATATTCATCTGGATACTGCCATCGCCGGTGACGCAGGCCACCACGGCATCGGGATGAGCCACCTGCACGCCCATGGCGGCTGGCAGGCCAAAGCCCATGGTGCCAAGGCCACCGGAATTGATCCAACGTCTTGGCTTCGCAAACGGATAGTAGAGGGCCGCAAACATTTGATGTTGCCCCACGTCAGACGTGACGTAAGCATCCCCCTGAGTATGTTTGTAAAGTGATTCGATCACCTCCTGAGGTTTAATCTGCTTGTCGTCTTTGGCATAGGCAAGACAATCACGACTGCGCCATGCTTCTATCTGCTCCCACCAATCCAGCAACTGATCTTTGCGTTCGTTCTCATCAATTTCATGCATCTGTTCAAAAAATTGGGTCAGAACGGTTTTGACAGAGCCCACTACCGGAATATGCACATTAATGGTCTTGGAAATAGAGGCGGGATCAATATCCACATGGATAATCTGCGCGTGAGGGCAAAACTTCTGCACATTGTTTGTGACCCGGTCATCAAAGCGCGCACCCAGCGCCAGGATGCAGTCTGCATTGTGCATGGTCTTGTTGGCTTGCACGGTACCATGCATGCCCAGCATTCCCAGAAATTGCGGATGATCACCCGGAAAGGCTCCCAGCCCCATGAGGGTGTTGGTAACCGGCAGGTTAAGCTTCTCCGCCAGCTCTCTGACCAGCGGACTGGCGTCGCAAGCAATGGCGCCACCGCCAACATACACCACCGGACGCTTGGCTTTTAGCAGGACTTTAAGGGCCTTTTTAATCTGCCCCAGGTGCCCTTTGATGGTGGGATTGTAGGAGCGCATTTGCACCTTTTCCGGAAAACGATAGGGATGGCTTTCCTGCACGTTCACCGTATCTTTTGGAAGATCCACGACCACCGGACCCGGACGACCACTGTTGGCGATGTAGTAGGCTTTGGCAATGGCTTCGGGGATATCAACGGCACGTTTTACCAGGAAACTGTGTTTCACAATGGGTCGCGAACAGCCGACCATGTCGGTTTCCTGGAATGCGTCTTCGCCAATATGCATAGAGGGCACCTGTCCGGATAGCACCACCATGGGTATGCTATCCATGTAGGCAGTGGCAATGCCGGTGATGGTATTAGTCGCACCCGGGCCCGAGGTAACCAACACCGTGCCGGTTTGTCCTGTTGCCCTGGCATACCCATCCGCCATATGCGCGGCGGCCTGTTCATGCCGGACCAGAATATGTTGCACATCCTGTTGGGCATAGAGTGCATCATAAATATCCAGTACAGCACCACCGGGATATCCGAATACGTGCTTTACCCCTACGTCTTTCAGTGCTCTTACCACCATGGCGGCACCTGACATCATTTCCACCAGAAACTCTCCCGTTACTCAATTTTGCTGGATTTGGCCACGAACCTGGCTTGTCTGTTGCGGTATTTCACCCACGCCGGCCTGCAAACCGGCAGCGACAACCCGGTAAAAAGGATTATCTTGTTTACCCGGCACTATACTGAATAGATAGGTGGTTTTAAACAGAAAAAGGCATAAAAGTGAGATGAATATCCCATAATATCAAAAAAATAGGATGAAACTTTCGATTGGTCGCTAATTTCCTCTACAAGGCAGGCAAGAGAAGGGCGCCCCAAGAGAACAAAAGGCAGAGATCACCTGGCTCTGCCTCTGTATGCATCAGTCGTCGAGTTCTATCTCTAACTCGCTGTCTTCGCCGATATCATCGGAATCACTGATACTGCCAGCCCGGCTGCCATAGATACTGCCCATACGTGGACGGTTGATTCGCTTCTGATACTTGCACCAGGCTCTTTCTGCAACCGTGCCAGGTTCTTTCTCGCCTCTGGCGGCAGCCAGTAACTGTGCCTCTTCGTCGTTCTCAGGCTCGATCTCACCGTCAATCAAGGCGGCGACCAGGCATCCATAGCGACTCAAAGCCTGACTTTCCGAGATAGAAAAATCGCCTGAGCGTGAAAAGCCATAAGGGTAGTGCTTGGGATCCAGAAACTGTCGTCTCAGGAGCTGTTCTTTGCTTAATTTAGCCATATCGGCATCCCTAACAAAAAGTGTTCAACATCAGGAATGACAGCCCTTACTCACGGGCGATTGTCAAAGACTAAATAGATTTAAAACACCCGGCTGTCAATAAAAATTCGCACCCTGAGCACACTTTTTTTCCCCGGCGATTCAGTACTGATTATTCTTTTACTATTTGCCGGCTTTTTTCGTGATCCAGGCCCATAACATTTCACAGACAACGGTCTCTGTGCCGGTCTCATCGGTGACTTTCACCGCGACATTGACTTCGCCTTTTTCTTCCTTCTGCATGAGTTCGATTTGCTCCTTGCTGAGGGTGGCAACGGCGGTCATGTCGCCCTGAGCACGACTCAGATAACGCAATTGCATAGACTTGATCAGGGGCAACTTATCACCGGGAAGATTAATGCCCACAATAAATCCCGTTGCCGATTCTGCTAACAGCGCCATGGCAGCGGCATGCACGCTGCCAATATGGTTCTGTGCTTTGCGCTTGTTCTTTTGTCTGAAGGTGACACTGGCACCGTCTGTGCCAAGAATTTCCAGTCCTGTGGTGCCTGCCAGTTTGACTTTATGGCAGAACACCCAGGTCATCAGTCTGTTTTTCAGCCAGTGTGGGTAATGACTGATCTTGTCGACAAATTTGCGCAATGGGTTGGCTGCTGGCATGTGTTGCTCCTCTGGTTAGACCAGTTGAGTCTGCCAGAGTGACTGCTCAATCACAAGTCATAGGGAATGCCTCGCTCAGTGAAAAAGGCCTCCAGTGCATCGGTATTTGGCTTATAGCGTTTCCAGCGGCCAATGGAGCGGGTATTTATGGGCTCGCGCACCTGCACTTTACTGGCCGTGGAGACAGGGGCCATATTTTGTTCCACATTCAGGCAGGCGTCCTGCCAGGGGAGGCCACAAAATTCAATGATGCTGCGAACGTGTTGCTCAGGATTGGCGACAAGCTCTTCATAGTTAACCATTTTGAAGTTGGGATGCCCAATGCGGTCAAAAAAGTGTGTCCAGCGATAAAACTTTTCATAGTACTGGGCGGTTCTGGTCAAATCGAGTGCATAGGCTGTAAAGGGATTCTGCAACGAAAAAAGTTGCCGGAAATTGCCGATGCAGGTATCCATCGGATTGCGAAGCATACAAATGATTTTGGCATCAGGCAGTGTCCGGCGAATAATATCTAAGTACAGGAAGTTGAAAGGCAGCTTATCGACAAAGTGGGGGTGTGATGACGCCAGCGATGAAGTGCGGGCAAGATACTGTTTGCCGATCTCACTGAAGTCCGCCTGGTAGGTTGCATTTAATACCGCCTCATCTAACAGCCTTGGTGTAGAGGTTCCAGCAATGGCCTTTATGGTAATAGAAAAGTCATGCAACTCTTCCCCAGAGCACACCTGGTCATGTGAGGAGAGTATTCTTTCCATTAATGTGGTGCCGGATCGTGGCATGCCGACGACAAAGATGGGCTGATTGCTGGTGTAACCACTTTGCGCTAGTGGCACTGACGTCTTCGCTTGTAGCGCATCAAACAGTGCATCTTCGGCGCGATGGTCATATTTTAATTTACTCAGTGTCTGTTTTTTGTGCTGCTGTAATATGACAAAGGCGTCCTGATAGTTTTTCTGCTTCTCGTGCTCTTTAGCAATAGCGTGAGCCAGATGCAGTTGCTCATCCGGATGGCTTGTTTGCTCAAGTAATGCCTGCATCTGCGGCAGTAATTCCTGTACGGGCTCAGAGAGTTCGGTCAGGGCAAAATAAGCTTTGACGTATGCACGATTAAGCTCAATGGCCTGCCTGAACGCTTGTTTTGCCTTATCAAACTGGCCCAGAAATTTGGCAGCCACCCCATAGTTGTAAAAGTAGCTTTCTTTGCTGCGATCTTTTTCTATGGCGTTTTCATAGTAGTACATGGCCCGTTGATGCAAACCCACTTTACTCAGGGCGACGCCCACCGTATCGAGCAATAATGCAGAAAGCCCCTGCATTTGTGAGAACACCTTTTCAAGTGCCTCCACCTGATGGCGATTACGGGTTAAAGAGTGGGCTTTGATCAGGTAGACCAAATGCTCCTTCTCATTGTTTTTATCCAGTTCACGGGCTTTTTCTATCAGTTGCACGGCTTTTTCCGGCTGTCCTACCTCTAAATTAATGATTCCGAGTAAAAAATAGGCATCAGCATAGTGGGGGGCCTGCCTGATAATCTTTACCAGCAGTGGATGCGCCTCGATAAAGGCTTTTTTATTGATAAGCTGTATGGCTTGGGTATGCAGGTCTGAAATGGAATACATATTGATGTCGTTGTTTTATGAAAAAATAAGGGCGCCTAGGGCGCCCTTATACAATATCAATAAAGTTCGCTTAGAACTTATAATTAAATTTCACACCAACGGTACGTGGTGGCAGCAGGAAGTGACCATACACACGCTGCAGTTCAGGCAAGTTACGGCCACCATTTGCCCAGGACTTGTCACGACGCGTGCCGGTAAAGGCATACTTGTCGAACAGGTTGTTAGCATACAGTGTTACTGACCAGTCGAACGCATCCAGTTTCAGTGACAGGTTGCTGACTCCGTAGCCCGGAAGGACTTCGCCGTCTTCTCTCACGCCCACTTTGGTGATGACGTCACTTTGTGCGGTCAGACCGTAGTTGACGATCAGCAATTTGTCATCAAAGACTTCCTGTTCGTAACTGACGCCCATGGAGAACTGTTGCTTCGCGGCACCAGGCAGTCTGTCGCCATCTAAAGCGCCCACGCCACGGCCGAATAAATCGGGTGCATCTGCGGTCAATTGGGCATCTGCATAGGCATAGGTTGCGTAGGCTGTAAGATTGTCGCTGAGGATAGCCCGGGTGGCTAACTCAACCCCTTTGGAATTTGCCTTACCCGCGTTTCCGGTAATGATTTCCTGTCCGTTAACCGAGGTAACCTGAATTTGAGCATCATCCCAATCGACACTGAACAGTGACGCGTTGAAATGAAACTTGTTTCTTAACCAGGTGCTCTTAAGACCCAATTCATAGTTAGTGGTGGTATCCGGTTCATAGGATATTTCTTCAGGCAATGCGCAGACTACCTGCTGATCACTGTTCAAATCTTCCTGTGTACAGGGACGCAGTCCATTGGCGCCACCGAGTCTGAATCCTTCACTGACTGTAAAATAAACCATGGCATCGCTGTTAAGCTGATAGCTGGCATTAAACTTAAGCAGGTTGCCGTCGTCTTTAGCGCGGGTGGGACTCAGGCCAATATCGCTCAGGCTATCCACAGGGACACTGGTATACAGTGGCGTGGCGGCACCCGATTGTGACCAGACATCATATTCATAAAAACGCGCGCCAACGGTCAGGCTCAGGTCTTCTGTGGCCTGATAACCCACTTCACCGAAAAGGGCTCTTTCGATATCTTTGGACTCACTCAAGGCAATGTATTCGAGGTCTTGCTCAATATTAGGCTGTCCACCAGGAGTGCCCCACCAGAACTCAGTCAGTCCGGGGGTATACTCGCGATCATCTGAACTGCTTTCCAGATGGTTATAGAAAGCGCCGACGATCCAGTTCCAGTCGGAGGTTCCCTGAGATACCAGACGGATTTCCTGAGTAAATACGTCCTCTTCGCCAGTGTCACGGGTATAAGCGGCAAAGGCTGGGAAGTCTGCGTAACCGGAATAGATGTCATACAGCAAGTCAGTCTGATCACGCTGGCCAATCTGATCATAAGTACTGAAGCCTGTGGCAGAAACCAGTTCTGCAAAGCCCAGATCGTAATTCACTTCCAGACTCAGCAACTGATCTTCTTTTTCGTTAGGCTCTTCATAGCGGTAAGCAGATTCATAAGGACCAATTAAATCCGCAATAGGGTTCAGATCGCTGATGCTCTGATATTGAACAATAGAGTTACCGCCGTGCTCTGCCTTCTGATAGAAATAATTCAGCGTGGCATTAAAGTCGTCATTGGGTGCCCAGCGCAGCGATACGCGACCGGTGAAGATTTTTTCATCGTTAGCGTCTTCTACCTGACGCAGGTTTTCTTTTACTGCGGCGGAATCAGACCAGTCCGGGTCGGGCAGAGAAACACCTGGTTCGCGTACCACATAGTTATAGTCGACATACCCAGGACGGTCGTAATAGTTGAGACTGGCGCGCACTGCCAGTTCATCGTCGATGATCGGCGTGTTAAACACCAAACCGGCTTCACCGCCAACATCACTGCTGTTGGCCAGCGTAAACACATCACCGTTTATCTCACCTTCGGTGAAGTCCATTACAGGTTCTTTCAACATGTAACGGATTGCACCGCCCAACGTACCGGCACCATACAGTGTACCCTGTGGGCCGATCAGTACTTCAACGCGTTCAACATCGGTTAAACGCAAATTGATATTCAAGGGGATTTCACCCAGGTACTTGGCTACCGTACCGGCGTCTGTGCCGCGATCGGAAGAGGTGGTATTCAGGCCACGCACAATTACCGGCGAGCCTTCTCGGCCGCCCTGGTCCGTTACGGTCAAACCGGGTACCCAGCGCGCCACGTCCTCCAGGTCGCCGATATTCTGCTCTTTCATCACATCGTCATTCAGAGCGGTAATATTCAGTGGAATTTCCTGCACTGAACCGACCCTGCGCGTTGCAGTGACCTCAATTTTTTCAATGGATCTTTCAGCTGCAGGGGTTTCCTGTGCCAGGGTGACGGGTGCATAAATGGCCGACAAGACAGCTGAAGCGATCAGTGTGCGGCTGGTGGAAAGGTTTAGTTTCATGTGTGTTCCCATTTAACAGATGTTAAGTAGAGCTAAGAGTTTGGTGTTGTTTTTTAGAATATAAACACAAAAATATTTCTCACACAAAGGGAAGTTTAGGATGGAGTTTGCATGTAAATGCGCCTCAGCTGATTTTTTATGCGCTCCGCCCTAATTTGGTGCAAGGTGAGCTTACATAAGTTTAACAACCGAAAAGCACAAGTGCCGTTTCGGATTCCCCTCCTTTCCCTGATTTTAAGCCGCTCCGGGCAGAAACTGTAAACATTACAGGCCAGCGTGTTGTTCTGAGGTTGTGAATAAAAAGTGAATTTTTGACAAATTGATCTTTTTATATTTTGTTGCACAAACCCGGTGCCGGGTCATAGATTCACACACTTTTTTGCAAGAACACGGGGAAACTCAAGATAGTGAGGATGAAAACAATATTTTGCGTTGCAACAGCACCGAGCTGGTAGGGTGACGTATGAGTCAGTGTAGAGTTGAACGCGTAAGAGATGGGATTTGGAGCGGGAAACGAGATTCGAACTCGCGACCCCAACCTTGGCAAGGTTGTGCTCTACCAGCTGAGCTATTCCCGCACCGAAAAGATAATTATGGAAGCAGAATTGGAGCGGGAAACGAGATTCGAACTCGCGACCCCAACCTTGGCAAGGTTGTGCTCTACCAGCTGAGCTATTCCCGCATTCTGCGTCGCCTGAGTTGAAGTGCATCAACCTCAAGCGGAGGCGCATTTTACAAAAATTCCTGCTTTACGCAAGGAATAATTTGCTCAGGCCCCTTATCTGGTTAAATTGTGAGCATTAAATGCTGAACACGTGCTGACGATAGAACTGCATCTCGGCAATCGACTCGCGAATATCATCCAGTGCCTGATGGGTGCCTTTTTTCTTGAACTGCTCCAGCAGCTCTGGTTTCCAGCGTCTGACCAGCTCTTTTATGGTGCTGACATCCACATTACGATAATGAAAATACGCTTCTAGCTGCGGCATATGACGAACCATAAAGCGTCTGTCCTGGCCGATACTGTTTCCGCACAAAGGTGACACCCCTTGCGGTACCCATTGCTGTAAAAAGGCCAGCGTTTGTTCCGTTGCCTGCTGTTCATCAATCTGGCTACTTCGGCAGCGTGCGGTGAGTCCGCTGTCACCATGGGTTTTTGTGCACCAGTCATCCATACCATCGAGGACCGCATCGGCCTGGTGAATCGCAATGACCGGACCTTCGGCGAGGATATTGAGCTGGCCGTCAGTGATGATCGTGGCGATTTCCAGGACTTTTTCCTTATCCGGATCCAGACCCGTCATTTCCATGTCTATCCATACCAGGTTTTCACTACTTTGTGCCATCTTGCCCACCTTAAATTTTGGTATTTCGGCAGCCAAAGGTTACACTCACTGCCTTGTAGCTCCAATATAAAGCATTCGACTCCTCAGTGGCAAAAAGAAACAAGCTAACTCAAAGACAAAAGCGTCAGGTCAGTCGCAATCTAAGCAGACGCTTAAAAGGCGGTGATGATGGCGCTGCCAATGAAACCCTTGAGGCAATGCAACCGGGTCTGGTGATAGGGCGTTTCGGTCAGCATGCCGATGTGGAGGACCAGGCCGGAAAAGTTCACCGGTGTAACATTCGCCGCACAATCGATTCTGTGGTCTGTGGTGATCGGGTGCAGTTTCGCCCCGGAAAAGATCAAACACTGAATGTCAGTGGTGTGGTCGAAGCCGTGGAGCCGCGCACTACGGTTTTGACGCGCCCGGATTTTTATGACGGGATTAAACCCGTTGCCGCCAATATTGATCAGATCATTATTGTCAGCTCCGTCCTGCCCGCTTTGTCGCTGAACATTATCGATCGGTATCTTGTTGCATCTGAAGATGTCGGCATAACGCCACTGATTCTGATGAATAAGGTGGATATGCTTACTGACGCCCAGCGTCAGGAGGTAGAAAAACAGCTTCAATTGTATCGCGATATCGGATACCAGGTTCACTATGCCAGCTGCAAAACCCAAGAGGGTATCAGTGAACTCAATCATTTGTTCGAGGACAAGACCAGTGTCTTTGTTGGACAGTCCGGGGTAGGCAAATCGAGCCTCATTAATTGTTTGTTGCCTGATGCTCAAGAGGCCATTGGCGATGTGTCATCCAACTCTGGTCTGGGGCAGCACACCACGACGGCAGCGAAGTTGCTGCGCTTTCCCGGAGGCGGCAACCTGATTGATTCGCCGGGTGTGCGTGAATTTTCACTGTGGCATCTACCGGTGGAAAAGCTGACCTGGGGATTTCGTGAATTTCGTGATTTTCTGGGTGGCTGTAAGTTCCGCGATTGTAAACATCTGGATGATCCCGGCTGTCTGTTACGCCAAGCTGTTGAAGAGGGTAAGATCAGCCGCCAGCGGTTCGACAGTTATCATAAGATCCTGGCTGGTATGGATGAGCAGCGTCCTGCGCACAGCAGACCGCCCGGGAAGTAGTTCGACATAGCAGCCCGGCTGGCTGTAAACAATTCCTTCTAGGCAGTAGTTTATTGTTATTTCCTTTCCGCAGTGCCCGCAGGTACAATTCACGTGGTTTTTTTCACAGGATTTACAAGGTGTTGCCAGTTAAAGTCAGTCTTCAATATATTTTTCCCAAGCATGCTGTATCTCGCCTTGTGGGCAAGTTGGCCGCGGCCGAAGCGGGGTTTATCACCACCTGGCTGGTTAAACTCTTTATCCGCCATTTCAAGGTGGATATGCACGAAGCTGAACAATCCGATCCGCGCGCCTATGTCAGCTTCAACCAGTTTTTTACCCGCCCGTTAAAAGAGGGCGTCAGAGAAATCGTCAAAGAGCAGAGCAAACTGGCCTGCCCGGTGGACGGTACTGTCAGTCAGCTTGGCGACATTGAGCACGAGCAAATTTTTCAGGCTAAAGGCCACGACTATAGCCTGACCGCCCTGCTCGGCGGTGATGCGCAGCTCAGTCAGCCCTATGTGGATGGCAAGTTTGCCACTATTTATCTCTCACCTAAGGATTATCATCGCATTCATATGCCCATTGATGGGCAGCTCACCGATATGATTTACGTGCCCGGAGAACTATTTTCGGTGAATCCGTTAACGACGGCACATGTACCGGATTTATTTGCCCGAAATGAACGTGTTATCGCGCTGTTTGATACTCCCAAGGGAAAAATGGCAATGGTGTTAGTCGGTGCCACTATCGTCGCCAGTATCGAGACGATCTGGGCGGGTACTGTGACGCCGCCTACCGGTAAACAGGTGATGCGCTGGACCTATCCGGCTACGGGGAATAATGCGGTATCGCTGAAAAAGGGCGAAGAAATGGGACTGTTTAAACTCGGCTCTACCGTAGTCATGGTATTTGAAGCAGACATGCTTGCCCAGTTCGATGGGCTGGCCAGTGGTGATGTGACTCGCCTGGGTATGCCGATAGCGACGTTGAAGTCCTGACGTGGAGCCGGTCAAAAAGAGTTTGTGGTCACTGCACCTGGCAGTGATCCTGCTCGGGGCCACGGCCCTGTTCTCGCGAATTATTCCGCTATCTGCACTGGATATCACCCTGGGGCGCGCTGCCGTGGCCTTTGTGGTGCTGGCGGCACTGGTGGGATTAACCGGCAATAGTTTGCGCCTGCACAGCAAGAAAGATGCGCTGGTAGCGTTGCTGCTGGGGGTACTGATGGCGGTGCATTGGGTCACCTACTTTGCCGCAATGCAATATTCCTCAGTTTCGGTGGGGATGATCGCGTTATTTACGTTTCCGGTCATCACCGTATTACTGGAGCCTTTCTTTGAAGGCATTCGTTTGGTCTGGCAGGACATTGTCAGCGCGCTGGTGGTACTGGGGGGGATCGGGCTGATTGTGCCAGAGATCTCGCTGGGTAATGACGTTACCCTGGGTATTGCCGTGGGCATTTGCTCTGCCTTTTTGTATGCACTGCGCAATCTGGTGCATCGAAAGTATTTTTCCCACTATGGCGGTGCACAGGCCATGACCTACCAGACGCTGGTGATCGTATTGTGCCTGCTCTGGTTTGGCTCCGACGAACTGTACCAGGCCACGGAACACACCTATATGCTGTTATTGATACTGGGTACAGTGTGCACCGCAGCACCCCATGCTCTGGTGGCTTATACTCTGATTCATCTGCGCGCCAAGACCTTTTCACTGGTGGCGTGTATGCAGCCTCTGTATGGTGTGATTCTGGCGATATTGGTGCTGGATGAAGAGCCAAACTGGCAAACCATGTTGGGTGGAATTTTAGTGATCTGTGCGGCGATATACGAAACAATAAACGCTCACCGGTTACATCCAAAAAAATCGTAAGGGAACCAGTATGCTGGTCATTGCTCATCGTGGCGCCAGTGCCGTTGCGCCGGAAAACACCCTTTTGGCCATAGAAAAAGCCATGGAAATGGGTGTCGATGGTATTGAAATCGATGTTCACGCTGTGGGTGACGAACTGATCGTGATCCATGATCGATGGTTGCACCGCACCACAAACGGCAAAGGTCGGGTCAGTGATATGAGTTTTGACGATCTCAGAAGGCTCGATGCCGGGCAGGGGCAACGCATTCCTACCTTGTGGGAAGTAATGACACAGGTGGGCGGTCGTTGTTCACTGAATATTGAGCTCAAAGGTATCAGCAATGTGATCCCGGTTCTGAGGCTGGTAGACAGGGCGGTGGCCGAACTGAATTTCACGCCCAATCAATTTTTGTTGTCCTCTTTTAATCATCATCTGTTATTCGAAATCAAACAGATCCGCCCTGATCTGCAGGTAGGCGCATTGACCGCATCCTGCCCGCTCGATTACGCGGCCTTTGCAGTTGCGCTGCAGGCTTACTCTGTTCATATTGAACTTAACTTTGTGAACCCGCCTTTCGTGGCCGATGCCAAAGAAAAAGGTCTTCAGGTTTATGTGTATACCGTTGATGAGCTGGTGGATATGGAAATGTTAGTGAGCTGGGGCGTGGACGGTATTTTTACCAATGTGCCGGATCGTGCGCTGCATTTCAGAGATCATCCACGCCTGACCGACGTCACTGCGCCTGTACTCATCAGCGATGAAAAATTAGATTAATTTGCCTCAGTGATCCGCACACTGATGACAACTTTTGCACAGCTTAAAGTTGATAATGTGGGCAGCAATAATCAGCAGTGCACCCACAGCGATGGTGAAAGGTTCATAGGCTTCGCCGAACATATCCTTATTCCAATAGATGAGTCCGCCCAGTACCAGGCTATAAATGGGATAAATTTGCCGGTGATAACGGTAAAACCCTGACAGTAAGGCCCAGAAACCGATGACCATGGAAATGGTCAGAATACTGCGCTCGAACCAGTCCTGGGCCACGAAGCTGGCGCCAATATAGGGTATCAGGGGAATCATAATCGGCAGTAACAGACAGTGAAGAGCACACAGGCTGGACGCCCAGATCCCCATTCTGTCGAGAAAATTGTTACTGCTGTTAACGGACATACGAAAAAAAGCCTGAATCATTAAGGAACGTTATAATATAACATTTGGTTGATTTGGCAAGCCTTCAGACGTAAAAAAAGCGATGAGGCAGCAACAGCTTATTCTTGGTGAATCACATCATCGGGATTAGTCAGAACCGACGTTGGTGTTGTCAGCGACAGATTCCGTCATGGCCAGGGCTTTTTCCTGCATCAGTCTGCTCACCGGAATCAACTGGATTTGCATATCCTGAAGCTTGGGTAACTGCTGTTGCAGAAAGCTCAGGGTTTGCGGATAGGGATGAGCAATGCCGATAGCATTGTTATATTTTCGGGCAATGCGAACAAGTCGGTCGAACTGAGCCTGCATGTGTTTTTGATTTTGAAAATGGTCGAGAAAAACCTGACGATGGGTATTGGGCACACCAAAGCGCGTGGCGATTTTATTGGCTTTGCTGTATCGGGTGGTGCGACTGTCAATGAAAAACAGTTGCTGTTGACGCAAAAATGCCATGGTGGCCTGCATGGGTAGCGTCAGCTGAGTGAGTTTACTGCCCATGTGGTTGTTCAGACCAATGGCATGAGGCACTGAGTCCAGCGCATCGTTAAGCGTGTTCTGAATGGCCTGGTTATCCATAGAGGCGGTGAGTGCGCCCGGACCCAGTCTGTTGCCTGCCAGCGCCTCCATGGGCATATGCAACATGACGTCACGATGCTGTGCGGCGGCTTTTTTGGCATAGGTGGTTGAAAAAGGCGTATGGGGCAAAATCGCAAAAGTCACTTCAGCAGGTAGTGTAAAGGCCTCCACATCCTGTTTACGATATCCCATGTCATCGATGATCAGGGCGATATTGGCCGCGTGGACCGGAAGACTGAGCAGGAGTGTCGTAACAAGGCTGAATATCAGACGCACGATATTGTTATTATTGTGGGTGTTGAAATGATTATAAGGCTTTACCTGAGAATTACTATGGTTGTATCCAGCCAGCAGGATTGATGGCTTCACCCTTATGCCGGAGCTCGAAGTAGAGCCCCGGTTGACTCTGACCGCCACTTTGGCCCACCAGGGCAATTTCCTCTCCGGAGCGCACCGTGTCACCCACGTCTTTGAGTAATGCCTGATTGTTTCCGTAAAGGCTCATATAGCCGTCTCCATGATCCAGCACCATCACCAAACCAAAGCCTCGCAACCAATCGGCATAAAGAATACGGCCATGGTGAATCGCTTTGACACTGTCGCCTGCACGGCCGTCAAACATCGCCCCTTTCCAGCGAATCTGTCCCTGACGTCGCGTTGAAAATAAATTGCGCATGCGCCCCTCAGTGGGTTTAGACAGCTGGCCTTTAAAGGACTGAAGGCCGGCCAGCTCCACTTCCGATGCAGTCGCGCGAGCTTCGGCCCGGGCAATCGCCTGAATCAAATTCTGTTCATTGATTTGTAGTTGTTCGATTTGCTCGGCTTCACTACTGATGCGTTTTTCCAGTGCATTGAGCGTTTGTTCACGGGTGTCCTGTTCCCTTGCCAGCAACTGCCGCTGCGCTTCCTGAACTTGCAGTAACTCATTCAGTTCAGTGGCTTTGAGGCGTAATTCTGATTCAACATTTTGCAGATCCCGGGCCAATTGAGTGAAATTTTCAATTTGCTCAACGCGAGCCTGGTTAAGGTAGCGGTAATAGCTCAGCATGCGCTCAATTCGTGCGGCATCCTCCTGATTTAACAACATCTTGGTGAAGTCATGTTGGCCGGTCATGTAAGCACTGCGAAGCTGATTGCTGAGTGCGCTTTGTTGTTGTGCTATTTGCCTGCGTAGTTGCTTTTGTTGTTCTTCCAGCTGGGCTTGTTGTTGCCGGTTTCGTTCGGCTTGCGCGCGGGTTTGCTTGAGCCCTTTAAACAGCTCCGATAAGGTCTGTTCCGCTTGCTTCAGGGCTTTCTCCAGCTCTTTGGCACTGGCGATGGTGTAGTCCAGTTGTTGCTGGCGCTCCTCAATCTGGGCGCGCAGGGCTTCCAGTTGTTGCGAATTATCCTGGGCATGCAGGACACCGGCGGCACACAATCCCAGCAGCATTACCGTATTGCGGATAATGCTGGAAAAGGTAGGGCATGGCCGGTAACGCTGCATTCGATTAGGACTTCAAGGTGACAATGGGAGTACCGGTCATCTCGTCTGGCTGCGCCATCCCCATAAGATGCAACATGGTCGGTGCAACGTCACTGAGGGTGCCCCCCTCACGGGTGGTGGCATCTCTACCCACATAAATAAAGGGCACTAATTCACTGGTGTGGGCGGTATGGGCCTGGCCGGTGCTACTATCTTTCATCTGCTCCGCATTACCATGATCGGCAGTGATCAGGCATTCACCGCCTGTACGCTGGAGGGCTTCTACTACCCTGCCAATACAATGATCAACGGCTTCACAGGCTTTCACCGCAGCATCGAAATCACCGGTATGGCCCACCATATCGCCATTAGGGTAATTACAGACAATGACATCAAACTCGCCGGACTCGATGGCCTGCACCAGTTTGTCAGTAAGCTCAGTGGAACTCATCTCTGGTTGTTGGTCATAGGTCGCGACCTTCGGAGAGGGCACCAATACCCGCTTCTCACCCTCGAATTCCTTTTCCCGTCCACCGCTGTAGAAAAAGGTAACATGGGCATACTTTTCGGTTTCCGAAATACGCAGCTGACGCTTGTCATGTTTCGCCAGCCATTCGCCCAACACATTGTTAAGTGGTGCCGGTGGATAAGCGCAATCTGTATCAATATCGGCAGCGTATTCGGTGAGCATGACAAAGCCTCCCAACTGAGGTGTCTGCTTGCGGGTAAAGCCACTGAAGTCTTTTTCCACAAAGGCACGGGTAATTTCCCGGGCGCGGTCGGCTCTGAAATTCATAAAGAAGATGGCATCGCCATCTTCCACACCAACGCCATCGCCGATGACCGTTGGCTTTACAAATTCATCGTTTTCATCGCGCTGATAGGCTTGCTCAAGGCCCTCGACGGCCGTTTTTGCGTGATAATCTGCCTGCGCCGCCGTTATCAGGTTATAGGCTGCCTCGACCCGATCCCAGCGGTTATCCCTGTCCATGGCGTAATAGCGCCCGACCAGACTGGCTACCTGACCTGTGCCAATCTGCTCGAACAAGGCTGACGCTTTTTCCAGTGAGGCTTTGGCGCTGCGTGGTGGGGTGTCACGACCATCCAGAAACGCATGCAGGTAGATCTTCTTTGCCCCTTTGGCGGCCGCCAGCCTGATCATTGCGAAGATATGTTGTTCGTGACTGTGCACACCCCCTGGCGACATGAGTCCCATGATATGGACCGCCTTGTCGTTTTCTACCGCCTTTTGCAGATGTTTTGTCAGTACCGGGTTGTGCTCAAATTCGCCATCCTCGATGTCTTTGGTGATGCGGGTGAAGTCCTGATACACCACCCGACCGGCCCCGAGGTTAACGTGGCCCACTTCAGAATTACCCATTTGCCCTTCAGGCAGTCCCACATCCATTCCCGAACCGGAAATCAGGGTGTGGGGACAGGTTTGTGTCAACTTATCCAGAACCGGTGTATTGGCAGCGGCAATCGCATTATCCTGTTTTTCTTCTCGATGACCCCAGCCGTCGAGAATGATTAGCGCAAGTGGACCTTTAAGTTGACTCATGAAGCGGCTCCTTTGGATAAAAGCTGATATCAGGGATACCGGAATGGTAAGGGACACGCAGGTGCAAATCCAATAGTAATCTCAATAAGCTAGATCGAAATGCTCTGCTATGCGCACAGCGGACTGGTTTCTGTAGCGTTTTTCTATATACTTTGCACTCATTTTTTCGCAGCACTTCCATTTTCAGGGGCGATGTTTTTCATGCAACAGCTGATCGAATTTGTCGGTAATCATTATATTCTTTCCAGTATCTGGGTGGCGTTGGCGCTGATGTTTATTTTCAGCCTCATCAGTGGCCGGTTGTCTCCGGTAAAAGAACTGGGGACGCTGGAGATGACGATGCTGATGAATAAGCAGGATGCGGTGGTGCTGGACATCCGGCCGCAGCCTGATTACCGCAAGGGGCATATACTGGGCGCCAGGCAGGTGGGCGCAGAAAAAATGGCTAAGGGTGACTTTTCTGACCTTGAAAAGTACAAAGACAAACCCATTATTGTGGTTTGCGCCATGGGTGTGTCAGCCAAACGAACTGCCAGCCAGTTGCTCAAGTCAGGCTTCAATCAGGTCTTTGTACTAAAAGGCGGCATGAATGCCTGGACCAGCGCCAGCATGCCGGTTGCGAAATAGGCACGCCCACAGTCCGGATGAAGGTGAAGTATCAATGAGTCGCGTCGAGATCTATACCAAGAATTTCTGCCCTTTCTGCGTGCGTGCCAAGCAATTGCTGGATAGCAAGGGTATTGCTTATCAGGAATATCCAATCGATCAGCAGCCCGAACTCAGAGGTCCCATGATTGAACGGGCAAACGGCGCCTACACGGTACCGCAAATCTTTATTAACGATCATCATGTCGGCGGCTGTGACGAGATGATGGCCCTGGAAGCAAAGGGCCAACTCGACAAACTGCTGAACGCATAAATTACTAATATCGACAGGAATTATCATGACAGACGAAATCAATGCAAATGGCGCCGAGGGCGCAAATGGCCAGGCCAATGCACAGGGACAATTCGCCATCCAGCGTATCTATGTAAAGGATATGTCCTTTGAGTCTCCTAACACGCCGGCTATCTTTCAGAAAGAATGGAAGCCAGAAGTCAAAATGGATCTGGATACCCGCAGCACCAAGCTTGACGATAACAGCTATGAAGTCGTGCTGTCCGTGACCGTGACAGCCAAAGCCGGTGAAGAAACCGCCTTTTTGGTGGAAGTACAACAAGCCGGGATTTTCACCATTGGTGATATGTCTGACCAGCAAAAAGCGCACATTATGGGTTCATTCTGCCCGGCAACACTGTTTCCTTATGCCCGTGAGTGTGTTTCCAATCTCGTAAACCGCGGTACCTTCCCACAACTGAATCTGGCCCCGGTTAACTTTGATGCCATATTTGCAGCTTATATGCAGAAACGTGCCCAGGAAGCTCAGGGACAGCAAGACGCGGCTGCCAGCCCGCAGGCCTGATGAGCAATCACGCCGGGATTACCGTGTTGGGGGCGGGGTCATATGGAACCGCCCTGGCATTTTGCTTTGCCAGAAATGGTATTCCCACCCTGCTGTGGGGCCGTGACGCTGAGCAGATTCAGCAGATGCAGCAACAGCGCTGTAACCAGCGTTATTTGCCGGATGCGCGTTTTCCGGATGCCCTGCAGGTAGAGTCTGACCTTAAAAAAGCCGTTCAAGCCAGTCGCAACCTTCTGGTTGTTGTGCCCAGTCATGCGTTTTCCGGCATGCTTGAGCAGCTTAAACCTCTGCTCAGTGAAGAACATCGGGTGGTCTGGGCCACCAAAGGGTTAGAGCCACAAACAGGCAGTTTATTGCAGGACGTGGCACGGCGCATTCTTGGTGATCGTATTTCTCTGGCGGTATTGTCCGGCCCAACCTTTGCAAAAGAGATGGCAGCCGGGTTACCGACGGCCATCTCCTTGTCTTCCCTTGATGACGAGTTTGTCGATGATATCGCCGATATGTTGCACTGCGGCAAATCATTCCGTGTGTACAAGAACGCTGATTTTATTGGCGTTCAGCTGGGCGGTGCGGTGAAAAATGTGATTGCCATCGGCGCCGGCCTTGCAGATGGTATCGGCTTTGGGGCTAATGCAAGAACGGCGTTAATCACCCGTGGACTGGCCGAGCTGACTCGCCTTGGTGTGGCCCTGGGAGCGCAACCCAGCACCTTTATGGGAATGGCCGGTCTGGGCGACCTGGTCTTGACCTGTACCGATGATCAATCCCGAAACAGACGCTTCGGGCTGGCGTTGGGCCGGGGTAAAACGGTGAACGATGCCATGGACAGTATTGGTCAGGTGGTCGAAGGTTATCGCAACACCAAAGAAGTGTATCTGCTGGCGCAGCGAGAAGGAGTGGAAATGCCTATCACGGAACAGATTTACCAGGTGCTGTATGAGCACAAACCTCCCCAGGAAGCGGCGCTTGCCCTGCTGGGCAGGGAGAAAAAGTTCGAATAGACACCGCCCTGAGCCACGGCTCAGGGACGAATGCTGTCATCAGTTCGATGTCATATCGCTCCTTCAAAACCCAGTTGTCGCCAGGCTTCAAATACCATCACGGACACGGCATTAGAGAGGTTCATGCTGCGGCTGTCAGGCCTCATGGGTATTCTCAGACGTTGGTCCGCTGGCAGCGATTCGATGACAGACATGGGTAATCCGCGGGTTTCGGGTCCAAATAGTAAGGCGTCACCCTCAGTGAACTGGACATCCGAATAATAACGCTGACCTTTGGTGGTACAGGCGAACAGACGTTTGGGTGTCACTGATTCGAGACATGTCTGCAGGCTGTCATACTGGCCTATGGCGGCAAACTCATGGTAATCGAGGCCGGCGCGACGCAGTTTTTTATCCTCCCAGCTAAACCCCAGCGGACCGATGAGGTGCAAGCGAAATCCGGTATTGGCACATAGGCGGATGATATTACCGGTATTAGGTGGAATCTCAGGTTGGTAGAGGATAATGTCGAGCATAATCTCAGTCATGTTGTGCAGTTATATTAGCGCTATTGTACAGGTATACTGAGAGACGGTCAGGTACGCAGAAAATGGAAATACATGGAATGAAAGACAGCTACGCATTTTGGGTCAAACTTGCCAGTACCTTTGCTCTGGTAGCTGCATTTTCAATGATCCTGGTGAAAATCTGGGCCTGGTATGTGACCAACTCCGCCACTATGCTCGCGTCGCTGACCGACTCGGTGTTTGACGTGGTTGCCTCAGTGATCAATTTCTTTGTTATTCGCTATGCATTGATGCCGGCCGATGACGATCATAAGTTTGGTCACGGCAAAGCTGAATCGCTGGCAGGATTGGCGCAGTCCGCCTTTATTTTTGGCTCTGCCATGTTGTTGATATTTCACAGTGTCGATCGGTTAAAGGATCCTGCCCCTTTGAATCAGCCGATACTGGCAGTCTATGCGACACTGTTCAGTGTGGTGATGACGCTGATTCTGGTTGCAGTGCAGAGACTGGCGATTCGTCGTACCAATTCCGTGGCCATCAAGGCCGACTCCCTGCATTATCAATCTGATCTGTTGATGAACCTGGCAGTGCTGCTGGCGTTATGGTTGACCACGCAGGGGTGGCTGTCTATGGATGGTTGGTTCGCTATTGGTATTGCTGTCTATCTGATGTGGGGAGCACGCTCTATTGCCATGGAATCGGCCAATGCATTGATGGACAAAGAATTGCCCCAGGAATACACCGACACCATTGAACAAGTGGCCTTGGCTAACCCTAAGGTGCATGGGGTGCATGATATTCGCACACGGCAATCAGGCCGCAATATCTTTGTGCAGTTTCACCTGGAGCTTGACGATAATCTCAAGCTGGTTGATGCCCATGATATTACGGTGAAAGTTGAAGAAGCGGTGAACCGCAAAATACCTGAGGCGGAAGTACTCATCCATCAGGACCCTGTGTCTGTGGCGCAGCCTGCGCCAAAAAATTCAGAATAGCCTCCATCACCGGTTGGCGATATTGATCGGCCTCCATCAAAAGTTCATGCCTGGCTCCGGCAATGGGAATGAGCCGGCAGTTAGGCATAATGGCACACAGATGATCCTGAGCCGCGTTATTGATGATTTGATCGCCTCCGGCCTGTAATATCAGAATCTCTGTTTCTATTGTCGGGGCTTGCGAGAGTAGCTTTTCCAGTGCACTGATCGCAGCTTTAAGCCAGTTAAATGTTACTCCGCCAAGCTTGAGTTGAGGATGCATCTCGTATTCCTGACGGAATAAACGGTAGCGCAATTTGCTGTGGGTCAGAGGATTAATGGCAAAGGGGATGGGAAGATAATCGGTTTGCCCGGGGAAATACCAGGGTCGGCTTGCGACACAGGCGTTCAGTGCCAGCCCGACTTTAAGCAGGACTTTCACTGTCCATGTGGGCAGTGGCATGCGAATACCGTACATTGGCGCAGTGAATACCGCACGGCAGAAATCCTGCGGATAACGGCAAAGATACAGCGTGCCGATGGCGCCCCCCATAGAATGCCCCAGTAACATGGGTTGATGACGGCTGTTTGGCATGACCACACGCTCATAGAAGACTTTCAGATCTTGTACATAATCATCAAAATCTTCCACATAACCCTGTTGTTGGTTTTGCGTCATACGGGCAGAGAGCCCCTGACCACGGTGATCGAGAATAAACACGGCGTAATGGTTCTGGTATAGCTCAAAGACCAACTCCTTGTATTTAAGGTAGCCCTCAATGCGTCCACTGCTGATGACCACCGTCCCTATGGCATTTTCCTGGGGGACAAACGCATAGGCAATGTCGGTGTTGTCAGTACTTTTAAAGCGACCGGTTTGCACCTGATTGTGCCAGAACCCTTTTATCTGGGTATCGTAATCTTGCTCCAGTTCCGTTTCACGCATCACGAAGGATTGCATCAGTAGCTTGGCACCTTGCGTTGATAAGCAGGATCCTCAAAGCGTGGGGAGCTGATAATGAGATCGGCTGAACTTTCGTTGCAGGCTACTGGTACATTCCATACAGAACAAAGACGTAACAGGGCTTTGACGTCGGGATCGTGCGGCGCCGGGTTGAGGGGGTCCCAGAAAAAGAACAGGGCATCGAGTTTTCCTTCTGCGATGAGCGCACCGATTTGCTGATCGCCGCCTAACGGACCACTCTGGTAGCGAAAAACTGGCAAATCCAAAGCCTCGGTCAGCAAACCCCCGGTGGTGCCAGTGGCCACCAGTTTGTGTTTGGCCAGCTGCGCTTTGTGGGACTTCGACCAGCGAATCAGATCGGGCTTTTTATGATCATGGGCGACCAGCGCCAGAGTTTTTTGCATGTTGTTTCCTGATTAATGGGGAGCTGGTGTCATGGCAAACGGACTCAGCATCATGGCTTGATCCAGGCTATCCAGAACCTGATCTGCAATCGCAAAATCGGGTCCTTTTGGCATGCCTGATTCCGGCACAGCAATGGTATAAATACCGGCCTTTTTGGCCGCCTGTACACCGCGAACGGAGTCTTCAAAGGCGATACACTGTGATGCTTTCAGCCCCAGCTTCGCGATGGTGGTCAAATACACGGCCGGATCCGGTTTACCCGCCATTTCATGCTCTGCTGAGTGGTAAAAATCGAAATACGGAGACAACGCCAGGCGTTCCATGGTGGCCTCAATAAGGCGGTCAGCGGAGCCGGACGCGATGGCCAGGCTCAGATCCAGCTCCTGACACCGTTGCAGCAGCGGGTAGACACCAGGCAAAGGCTCACCCTCTTCGCGGATCAGCTTCACCATGGTGTCCTCGAGTTGCTGGGCCACAATAGGCACATCATCCCGTCTCACATCAAATTCTTCATACCAGTAGCGCACCACCTCTTCGGTGCTCAGGCCGGTGGTTTGCAGACACATCTGCTCGTTTAAGGTAATGCCTGCTGATGCAAAAACCTGCTGCTCTGCCATACGCCACAAGGGCTCAGAGTCAATCAGCAGACCATCCATATCAAAAATTACGGCTTTGGGTTGTAACTTCAAGTGAACGTCCTTAGTGCTGTCTCTCCACCATGCTTATGTGTCGAGTCATGTTGCGGGTCTGATACAGACCTGATTAATCATATTCTGAAGCAGCCTGACAGTAGGTTCCACATAATCCAGTGAAATATACTCATCCGGTTGATGCGCTTGTTCTATGCTACCCGGACCCAAGACCAGCGTATCGCAACCCAGCTCACTGATAAATGGTGCTTCGGTACAATAATTAGCGCTATCTGGCTTGAATCCGGTAAAGGCTTCGGCGAGATCAAGCAGGGCTGTTTGCTGGCGACTGCCAAACGCCGGAACCGTCTCATACATCGCTTCTCGGGTTATTCTGCCCGGATATCGTTGCTGCAAGGGGGCCAGTACCTCATCAATTCTGGCGATGGCTTCCTGATCGGACAATCCCGGCACTGCACGCAGGTCGAAATTGAGGTGACAATGCCCACAGATACGGTTTTCGCCGTCGCCCCCATGTATGTGGCCCAGATTCATGGTGGTTTTGGGCACAGAAAACGCCGCATCCTGGTACTGATTTGCCAGTGCCTGCTTCAGCTTTAGCAGTTCTGCAATGGCCTCGACCATAATTTCGATGGCATTGACGCCTTTGTCGGGATCACTGGAGTGGCCGGCTTTACCGGTTACCGATAACGTATGCGCCATATGCCCTTTATGCTTATAAATGGGGCGCAGCTGAGTCGGCTCACCGATGATGGCCATCTTAGGGTGAATGAGCTGTTGTTGCGCGAAAAAGCGCGCGCCAGCCATAGAGGTTTCTTCATCAGCGGTGGCGAGTATGTACAGAGGGTGTTGCAACTTATCCAGCGGCACACTGCCCAGAGCTTCCAGAATAAAGGCGAAAAAGCCTTTCATATCACAGGTGCCGAGACCATAAAGCCGGTTGTCTCGCTCTGTGAGCGTGAACGGATCGCTTTGCCAGCGACCTTCGTCGAAAGGTACGGTATCAGAATGGCCGGCCAGCAGCAGGCCGCCGGTTCCCCCTCCGAGACGGGCAAGCAGATTAAATTTATTCCTCGTCCCGGGCACAGATTGAATAGTTATGTTGAATCCAATGTCACTGAGCCAGTTCCCGAGCAGCTCAATAATCTGGCGGTTACTTTGATCCATGGCGGGTTCAAAGGCACTGATACTGGGCGCTGCGATAATTCTGCGGTAGGCTTCCAGAAATGAAGGTGTTTTATGCATTGGATTTCAACTTATGTCGCTGAGTTTGATACAGGCGCATCATAGCCCAGATCCTCTTTGGGGAAAAAATAAAATATATTTATGCATTAATATTGCATAAATATATACCTCTGTTAGGATGTCAATCAACAGATGTTGAGGTGATTTCATCCAGGTAATGCAACAACAGTGTATAGCTAACTTCTGCTTCTCCCAACTCAGGCGACGATACTAGCCTGATTCTGCTAGCAGCCTTTGGCGGCTCCGCTCAGGAGCCGCATTTTTATTTTTCCTGAAATTAAACTACGAATACCAAGCTTATGATTAAAACCGCAGTAATAGGTGCCAGTGGCTATACCGGTGCCGAGTTAGCCAGATTACTTGCTACGCACTCAGCGTTTTCGCTTTGTGATGTGTTTGTCTCAGCCCAGAGTGAGGACGCCGGAAAACCACTTTGTGATTTGTATGGCAAACTGCAGGGGCTGGTGGAACTGAAACTCCGGCCGCTGGATGAGACGGCACTGACAAGCCTGGCGGATGAATATGACGCCATTTTTCTGGCTACGCCTCATCGTGCCAGCCACGATTGGATGAACGCGCTGACTCAGGGGCGGGCTGTTATCTTTGATCTTTCCGGCGCATTCCGTATCAAGAGCCCGCAAATATTTGAGCAGTACTATGGTTTTGCACATCAGCAAAACAGGTTACTGGAGCAGGCAGTTTACGGTTTGGCTGACTGGCATCAGCAAGCTATTGCTTCGGCTTCGCTGATTGCAGTTCCCGGGTGTTACCCAACTGCGTCACTCACAGCGCTTAAACCCTTGCAATTGGCCGGCCTGTTGAATGAAGAACAATGGCCTGTGATTAACGCGGTTTCCGGCGTGAGTGGCGCTGGACGCAAAGCGTCACTGAGCAGCAGTTTCTGTGAGGTCAGTCTGCAACCCTATGGTGTATTGGGGCACAGGCATCAACCAGAAATCAGTCAGGAACTGCAAAGGCCCGTGCTCTTTACCCCACATCTTGGCAACTTTAAGCGCGGCATTCTGGCTACGGTGACCGTAAAAGTGCCGTCGGGGACCCGGAGTGACGCCGTGGAGCGGACCTATGAAAAAGCTTACGGCCAAAATCCGCTGGTCAGGCTGAAAAATCGCTGGCCGAAAATCGATGATGTGGCAGGAACCTGTTTTTGCGATCTGTTCTGGCAACTCGATCCCGATAGCGGTCATCTGGTGGTGGTCAGTGCTATCGACAACCTGCTTAAAGGAGCGGCAGCACAGGCTATCCAATGTGCCAATTTGCGGTTTGGCCTGGCATCACATCTGGGACTAATGGAGGAGGCAGTATGCAAGCCTTAGTAATTAAAGTGGGGGGCGCCTTTATTGGCGACAAAGACGCTGCAAGGGGACTGTTTCAGGTTGTGCGTGAGTTGCAGCATACCCGGGCGGTAGTTCTGGTGCATGGTGGTGGTCCTATCGTCGAGCAGTGGATGCAGGCGCTAAATCTCAAGTCCACCAAAATAGATGGGTTACGTGTTACCACCGATGTCCATATGCCCTATGTGGTAGGCGCACTGGCGGGTACGGCGAATACGCAACTGGTTTCTCAGGCCAGGGTATGCGGACTGCAACCGGTTGGCCTGTCGTTGGCGGATGCGCATTTGGTGCACTGTACACAGATGCAGGCCAAGTATGGTGCCGTTGGTGAGGTGACTCCCGATGATGGCAGATTACTGAAGGTATTATTGAGAGAGGGCTATTTGCCGCTGATCAGTTCTATTGGCTGTAGTGACGGTGGCCAGCTGCTGAATGTGAATGCCGATCAGGCCGCTACGGCGGTGGCACAACTGCTTAACGCTGAACTGGTGATGCTCTCAGATGTAGCCGGCGTGCTCAATCAGCAGCACAGTCTGTTGAGTCAGCTTGATTCACAGCAAATCGATGCGCTGGTGGATCAAAAAGTCATTCGTGATGGCATGCTGGTCAAGGTCCGGGCGGCGCTCAATGCAGCCGTCAGTATCGGTATGCCGGTTACCATTGCCAGTTGGAAGCAACCGCAAAATCTGTTGCAGCTGCTTTCTGGCGGCAGCGCAGGTACACGTATTTGCCCCCCGGAAACGTCGACTCAGGAGCAGCCATGAAACACGATCTATTGACCTTTTCCGATTGGTCACAGCAAGACCTGAGTGCGTTGCTGGAGCTGGCGCTGAAGGTGAAAAATACGCCTGCCGATTACGAACAGGCCTTGCGGGGCAAAAGTCTGGTGGCGTTATTTGAGAAGCCCTCCTTACGTACCCGTGTGAGTTTTGATATTGGCATTCACAAACTGGGTGGGCATATGGTGTATCTGGATAGCCAGTCGGGCAACTTATCGGGTCGTGAAGATGTGTTGGATATGGGGGCTAACCTGGCTTGCTGGGCGGATGCAATTATTGCCCGGGTATATTCACACCAGACACTATCAGCACTGGCCCGTGCCGCAAAGGTGCCAGTGATCAATGCGCTGTGCGACCTCTATCACCCCTGCCAGGCCCTGGCCGATTACCTCAGTTTGACCGAACGATTTGGCGATCTGACCGGCTTACCTCTGTGTTACGTGGGCGATGGCAATAATGTGAGTCACTCATTAATGCTGGTGGGTGCCATCCTCGGCGCAGATGTCCGTGTTGTCACGCCGCCAGGTTATGAACCCGATGAGGCGATGGTTACAAAGGCTCGTCAACTGGCAGCTGAGAATGGCGGTACGATTCTGGTCAGTAATGATCTGGAGGCCGCTGAAGGTTGCAAAGCGCTGTATACCGATACCTGGCTGTCGATGGGAGACGAGACCCCCCTGGAGCAGATAAAGACGCTGTTTATGCCTTATCAGCTGAATATGCCCTTGCTGCGTAAAAGCGGGGCCAGTGCGGTCATGCATTGTCAGCCGGCCCACAGAGATCTTGAAATTACCAGTGAATTAATTGATAGCGAATACTCACTTCTATTCTTGCAGGCAGAAAACAGAATGCATGCACAGAATGCCATATTAATCAGTCTGCTGAGCTAAGGGCCCGGCACACAAGGAGATAACATGACTGTATCAAACGTTAATAAAGTCGTTCTGGCCTACTCTGGTGGACTGGACACATCGGCCATCATTCCGTGGCTGAAAGAAAACTATGACTGTGAGGTTGTGGCCTTTGCCGCCGATGTTGGTCAGGGGGATGAGGAACTCGACGGGCTGGAGCAAAAAGCCTTAAGGTCGGGGGCCAGTGAGTGCCATATCGTTGATCTTAAAGAAGCCTTTGTCAGTGAATATATCTATCCAACGGTGATGACCGGTGCCGTTTATGAGGGACAGTATTTACTGGGCACCTCCATGGCCAGACCGATTATCGCTAAGGCTCAGGTGGAAATTGCCCGCAAAGTCGGTGCCGATGCTTTGTGTCATGGCTGCACGGGTAAAGGCAACGATCAGGTTCGCTTCGAAGGGGCGTTTTCGGCGCTGGCGCCTGACCTTAAAGTCATTGCTCCCTGGCGTGAATGGGACATGGTGTCCAGAGAAGATCTGCTTGCCTATCTGGCGGAGCGCCAGATACCTACCACAGCGTCGGCCACAAAAATATACAGTCGGGATGCCAATGCCTGGCATATCTCCCATGAAGGTGGTGAACTGGAAGACCCCTGGTGTGAACCTACCGAACAGGTCTGGACCATGACAGTTTCTGCAGAACAGGCGCCCGATAAGCCAGAGCGGATCCAGCTGGGATTTGAGCAAGGTCGCTTGATTACCGTAAATGGTGAGGCGCTGAGCCCTTATCAGGCGTTGGTTAAACTCAATCAGCTTGCTGCCGCCCATGGTGTCGGTCGTCTGGACATTGTTGAAAATCGTCTGGTAGGCATGAAGTCACGTGGTTGTTACGAGACGCCGGGGGGCTACGTCATTATGGCGGCGTATAAAGCACTGGAGCATCTGGTATTGAGTAAAGACTCCCTTAAATTCAGAGAGCAGATCGCGCTGGAGTTTTCTCATCTGGTTTATGATGGGCGCTGGTTTACTCCACTGAAAGACGCCATTTTGGACGCAGCCCAGTCTTTTGCCCGCGATATTACCGGTGAAGTTGTGGTGAAGTTGTATAAGGGACAAGCCACTGTCGTGCAGCGGCGCTCAGTGAATTCATTGTATTCTGAAGATTTTGCCACCTTTGGTGCCGATGACGTGTATGACCAGCGTCATGCTGAGGGATTCATTCGTCTTTACAGTCTGTCGAGCCGGATTAAAGCGCTCAAGTCACAACAAAAGGGGTAGGGCTATGGCATTGTGGGGAGGCCGTTTTAAACAACAGGCGAGTACGCAGTTTAAGGCATTCAATGACTCCTTACCTGTGGATTTCCGCCTGGCCGAGCAGGATATTACGGGATCAGTGGCCTGGTCCCGGGCGCTGTGCAAAGTCGGCGTGTTATCAGCGGATGAGCAAAGCCGGCTGGAGCAGGCACTGGGGGCGTTGCTGGCAGAGGTGCAGGCCGATCCTAATAGCGTGCTGGCATCCGATGCCGAGGATATTCACAGCTGGGTTGAAGGCAAGCTGATCGACACAGTCGGCGATCTGGGTAAAAAGCTGCATACCGGGCGCAGCCGTAATGATCAGGTGGCGACCGACCTTAAGCTATGGTGCAAACAAAAAGGCGGTGAGCTGTTGTTGGCGTTGGTGAACTTTCAGCAGGCACTGATGGATTTGTCGCAGCGCGAACGGGCTACCGTATTGCCCGGTTATACCCACCTGCAACGCGCCCAGCCGGTCACGTTTGGGCACTGGTGCCTGGCCTATGTAGAAATGTTCGACCGTGACATCGGCCGACTTAAAGATGCCCTTTATCGGGCGGATACCAGTCCTTTGGGATCGGGTGCACTGGCGGGTACGGCATACCCCATAAATCGCATGGAGCTGGCAGCAGACCTTGGGTTCCGTCGCCCGACCATGAACAGTCTGGATGCGGTATCAGACCGGGACCATGTGGTTGAACTGCTGTCCTCAGCGAGTGTTAGCATGATGCACTTGTCGCGCTTTGCCGAAGACCTGATTTTTTACAATTCCGGCGAAGCGGGGTTTATTGAGCTGAGTGATGAAGTGACATCAGGCTCCTCACTGATGCCACAGAAGAAAAATCCCGATGCGCTGGAGTTAATTCGAGGCAAATCCGGTCGTGTTTATGGCGCAATGACCGCCATGATGATGACGATGAAGGCCTTGCCACTGGCGTATAACAAAGATATGCAGGAAGACAAGGAAGGCCTTTTTGATGCCCTGGATACCTGGCAGCAATGCCTGGATATGGGGGTGCTAGTGGCTCAGGGATTGAAGGTGAACAGTGCCCGTACTCTGGCGGCGGCACAGCAAGGGTACGCCAATGCCACTGAACTGGCGGATTATCTGGTGAGTAAGGATATTCCTTTTCGCGAGGCCCATCATATCGTGGGTGAAGCGGTATTGGCGGCGATTGAGGCGGGTAAACCGCTGGAAGACTTTTCGCTGTCTGAATTACAACAATATTCTGATCGAATCGAAGAAGATGTGTACCAGCATCTCTCCATTGAATCCTGCCTGGATAAACGCGAAGTGCTGGGCGGTACCTCCCGTGCACAGGTTCAAAAGACCATAGAGTCTATTCAGTCTGGCAAACATGAGATCTTAGGCTCCCATGTGCTGGGTGGAACCGGTACCGATCAGATTCAACTGGCGCTTAAACAGGTTCAACAGCGACTCAATGCGCAAAAAGCCGAAGCACTGTCGGTAAGACGCGCCAGGATGACCGATGTGGATCAGATCCTGCGGATTGTCAGTTACTGGTCAGATAAGGGCGAAACCTTGCCCCGCAGTCGAGACAATATCATTCACGATATTCAGAATTTCGTGGTGGCTGAGGTGCAAGGGAGCGTAGTAGGTTGTGCCAGCCTCTATATTTATCAGACGGGCCTGGCTGAGATCCGCTCTGTTGGTGTGGACAGTAATGCCCAGAGCAAAGGTCAGGGGCGGGCAATGATCCAGTATTTGCTCGAGCAGGCACGGCATATCGAACTCAAACGGGTGATTGTATTGACCCGGGTGCCAGACTTTTTTGCTAAGTTAGGCTTTATTCGAACGGCCATGGCCAGCCTGCCGGAAAAAGTGATGAAAGACTGCGAGATCTGTCCCAAACAACATGCCTGCGACGAGGTCGCCATGGAATATGTGGTTAAAATCACGGAGCAGCCGATGCCGGCTGGGGCTATTCCGGTGAATCAATTGGTGTAATACAAGCCGTCCGTTATCAGCGGTCAGTTGTCAGTCTGAAACTCAAGGCTGATGACTGGTTGCTGATAACTATTAAAAAATATCCTCACTTTCTATCACCGGCTGACCCTGGTCGAAAGGGTCGATAAATTCACTGTCATCCACATACTGAGTCGGTTCAGTACCGCGAATAAAATACTCGAACCTGGAGGTATGGTCAGTGCGTTGCGTGAGTTTTCCTGTGGTACGGTCAATTCTCACGGTCACGATATCTTCAGGTACCGTCGGGTATTGCTCCGGCACACCTTCGAGCGCGTCGCGCATAAAGCGAATCCAGGCTGGCTGTGCCACCCTGGCGCCATCTTCCGCCCCCACCATCGCATTACCCATCCAGTTGAACTGTTGCGGGTTGCGGTTAATCAGAAACTGATTTCGACTGGTGCGTCCCAGCGACCGATTCATATCATCGAATCCGACCCAGACGGTGGTCACCAGGTTTCCCCCCATACCGCTGAACCAGGTGTCTTTGGCATCATTGGTGGTACCGGTTTTGCCTGCCAGGTCGTCCCGAGACATCAGATTATTGGCGCGCCACCCGGTGCCTTGCCAATAGGTATTCTTCGACCAGCTTCCACCACCATAAATGGCGGTGCGCATCATTTCGCGGGTCAAAAAGGCATTCTGTCTTGAGAGTACCTGAGGCGCGATGAGAGGGGGAACGCTGAAGTCTGTACCAGCGGCAATAGCTTGCAGATCAGGATAGAGAGGCTCATCTACCTGTTCGGATGCGGCGATGGCGGGATTGGCATGCCATAATGTTTGTCCAAACTCATTGTCAATGCGCTCGATAAAATAGGGCTCTACCGCATACCCTCCATTGCCGATAATGGCAATTCCTCGGGCGACCTCAAGGGGAGTGAGGGAGGCTGAGCCCAGTGAGAGTGACTCATCTTTTGGCAGCTCATTGGGATTGAAACCAAAATTGGCTAAGTGGGAAATAACATCATCCAGTCCCACACTGCGCAGTAATCTCACAGATACCACGTTTTTCGAACGGCCCAGCGCGACCCTCATACGGATAGGTCCGTCATAGATTTCGGGCGAGTTCTTCGGGCGCCAGGCAATGCCTGAACTGCGATCCCATTGATTAATAGGGGCATCATTGATGATCGTGGCCAGGGTGTAGCCTTCTTCAATGGCAGCAGAATAGATGAAAGGTTTGATATTCGAGCCTACCTGACGTTTCGCCTGGGTCGCACGATTAAACTGGCTCTGATAGAAATTGTAGCCCCCGACTATGGATCTGACAGCACCATTTTGCGGGTCTAAGGAGACTAGCGCACTGCTGGCATCGGGAAACTGGGAAAGTTGCCATTGCTCTAGTTCCTGATTAAAGCGAATCAACACGTGAGCTCCGGTACTGACGATATCTTTGGCGTTCTCAGGCGTGTCGCCCTGTTTGCTGTCTGTGACAAAAGGCCTCGCCCAGGCCAACCCATCCCAGCCTATGTCAATGTATCCGTTATCGAGAGTGAAGACACGAATGTTCTGGTCTTGCACGACTGTGACGACTGCCGGTGCGAGAGGGGCAAAAGCTGGCTGCGTTTTCAGATAGTCTTGCATCTGCTGCTCTGACCAGGCTGGATCTGTTGCAGTGAGCGAACCTGCTGGTTCTAGCTGCTCCATATCCGCTTGTGGGGCACTCTCATGAACTTCTGGCAGTACCGGAGCGTCCCAAAGTTGGGCAATGGGGCCACGATAGCCATGGCGCTCGTCATAATCATGCAGATTCTGCTGCAAGGCACGCTGAGCGGATTGCTGTAGAACAGATGGAACGGTGGCGTAAACCTGATAGCCGCCTGTTTCGGCCTCCTCTTTTCCATAGAGCTGAATCATTTCCATATAAATCATGTCGGCAAGATAGGGGGCATGTAACTGTATTTCTGCGCCGTGTTTTTCTGCATCCAGATCCACCGCTGCGGCCTGCTTAAATTGCTCCTCTGTAATATGTCCTTCATCCAGCATTCTTGCGAGTACCACGCGACGGCGCTCTTTCGAGGCTTGCGGATTGCTGATTGGGTTGAGGTTAGAGGGAGCTTTTGGCAATCCGGCAATTGTGGCCATTTCGGCCAGATTCAATTCGTCGACGGTCTTACCAAAATAGACCTGAGCTGCGGCACCAATGCCAAAGGAGCGATGGCCAAGTTCAATTTTATTCAGATACAGTTCGAGGATCTCTTCCTTACTCAGGAGTTGCTCGATGTGCAGGGCAATAAAGGTTTCCTTGATCTTGCGCATCCATGCCTTATCCCGGGTCAAAAAGAAATTTCGCGCCAGCTGCATGGTAATGGTGCTAGCACCCTGACCCTTTTCCCCGGTTAGGATAAGATTCATAAAAGCCCGGGCGACGCCGATAAGGTCTACACCGGGATGATCGTAAAAACGGCTGTCTTCTGTTGCGAGGAAAGCCTGCAACATGGGTTTAGGTATATTTTTTAATTCTAATGGGATGCGACGCTTAACCCCGAACTGTGAAATTAATAATCCATCCTGGGAATAAACTTTCATTGGTGTTTGCAGGCGCACATCTTTTAAGATGGCTACACTTGGAAGTTCAGGACGGATATAAAAATACAGGGCTGCTAAGGCGATAGCACCCATTAGGACGGAAACAAAAAAAGTCAGGGCTAAAGGTTTGACGTACTTCACAAAAACCTATTTTGTCAGAGCAATTTCATGGAAATGGCTTATATTTTATACCTATGTACCATTACGGGAACCATTAAGTATAAAAAATTAGTGAATAATGGTTAACTCGTAGTTTAACGAAAAAAACAGGACGCCGCTTTGCTTAATAAAGTTTTCAGCAAAAAAATCCAACCATTGTTGGGACTGGATATCGGCACCCGCTACGTCAAGGGGGTGCTGTTGACCGGTTCAGGTAAAGATGTGCAGGTCGCGGCCGTTGCCTGTGAGGCTATTAATGGCGATGCCTTTGCCGACCGGGACATTAAAGACTTTGATGCCGTTAGTACTGCTATTCGTAAAGTGAAAAACTCACTCAAGGTAAAATGCAAATCTGCCGCGGTGGCGGTGTCAGGTGCATCGGTCATTACGAAAGTCGTCTACATGGACCCTGAACAGTCGGACCACGAATTGGAATCTCAGATTGAAATCGAGGCGGACAGCCTCATTCCCTATCCGCTTGATGAAGTGTATCTGGATTTTGAAGAACTGGGTCCCAGCAAAAGTCATGCAGGCAAAGTCGATGTGCTACTGAGCGCAGGCCACAAAGACATGATCGATAATCGTATGACGCTGCTGCGAGAAATTGAGATAGAACCGAAGGTCATAGACGTTGAGGGTTACGCTTTAGGCAGTGCGCTGATTGAGTATGGACCGCCCAGTGAAGAACAGCCTGTTGTGTGTGTGAACATTGGTGCCAGTCAACTTTTGGTGACAGCAGTACAGGAAAGGCGTGTTATATACAGCAAAGAACACAGCTTTGGCTGTGACAATCTGATCCGGGATATTGCGCTGGTGTTTGCTATGGAATGGCAGGAAGCGCAGCAACAAATGACCGAAGGTACGCTACCAGAAAGCTGGAAAGAGCAGCAGTGGCCAGTTTTTATGGCAAACTTACAGCAGCAATTAACCCGCGCCCTGCAAATGTATGTGGCGTCAACCAATAAAGAACAACCGCAGCAACTTCTGATAACAGGCGGAGGGGCGGTATTGGCCGATATGGCGGCCGAATTGGGGCGTGAGTTGTCTTTGGGAGTGAGTACCTTTGATCCTTTCGCGCAAATGAAAATGAAACCAGAGGTGCGAGAGCGGCTCGATACCATGGCCCCTCAGTTGGCCATCGCCGCCGGCTTGGCAAGCAGGAGTTTTAGTCCATGGCACATATAAATCTACTGCCCTGGCGAGCGGCCCACCGTCAGAAAAAGAAGCAGGAATACATTACCCTGCTTGCTTTAGTGGCGGTTTTTGTACTGGCGCTTTTCTGGCTCATCGGGTCTTTGGTCGACACCATGATTTCTAATCAACAGCAGCGCAATGACTTTCTGCAGCAACGTATCGCTGTGCTGGATGCTCAGATAGCCAAAATCAAGGATATTAAAGAGAGGAAAAAGGATCTCGAACGGCGCATGGCACTGATTGAACAGCTGCAAACGAACCGTAATGTGGCGCCTCAGGTGTTGGATGAACTGGCTCGAATACTGCCGCCAGGAGTGTCTTTTAGAACTTTGATAAGAAAAGGCAATCAGCTGGAAGTGATAGGTGTCAGTGAATCCAACAACCGGCTCTCTGAGTTCATGCGTCAGTTGGAACTCTCTAAGGTCTTTAACCGCGGGGAGCTTTCCTCCATTGTCGCCGATACCAGCAGTACAGATGCGGTGAGTGAGTTTAGACTGACCTTCAATATCAGTCCGGCCATCGCGCCACAGATGATGGTGGAGGACGATCAGCAATGAAATTTGATTTCAACAAGCTCAAAGAAATGAATGATCTGGACTTCGAACAGGTAGCGATTTGGCCTTTTGAAGTCAAATTTGTGGTAGGTCTGGTTATTGCCATCCTCACCGGAGTACTCGGCTTCTATTTACTGGTGAATGACAAATTACCGGCTCTGGAGACAGCTGAGGCGAAGGAAGTTGAACTAAAAAATAGTTACGAGGTTAAGTACCGGGTTGCCATTAACCTGCAGGCCTATGAGGAGCAACTGGCGAAAATTCAACAGGATTTCTCATCCATGCTCAGATCCCTGCCCACCAGTAATGAAACTCCGGGGCTACTTGACGATATTACCTTTGTGGGTACGTCTGCAGGGCTTAACTTCAAGTTGCTGAACTGGCAAAAAGAAGTACCAAAAGAGTTTTACACTGAATTGCCAATTCAGATGGAAGTTCGGGGAGATTATCATGATTTTGGTAAGTTTCTTTCTGATGTTGCCGGTCTTCCTCGCATCGTAACAGTACATGATTTTGAAATGGTGAATGATGGTGGTGGTTTGCGCCTGAGTTTGCAGGCGCAAACCTACCGTACTTCGACAACCAGTGGTGTGGCGGAGCGTGCAGAATGAGAATCCTGACCGTGATGTTGTTATTATTGGTTGCGGGCTGCCAGCCAAAGTTTGATGATTTACAAGCCTTTGTGACTGAAGTGGAGCAAAATACGCAGGTCAGCATTGAGCCGTATCCTGAGTTTAGTAAAACTCCCGCTTTTGTTTATCGCGCCGGAGATAAGCGCAGCCCGTTTCAACGTCCAAAGGGGCAGGTTGCGGAGCTTGTGAAATCACAGCAAGCAAACTGCCGTCAACCCGACTTTTCCAGAACCAAGCAACCCCTGGAACGTTATGGAACTGACGCCTTATCGGTAAAAGGCTTTTTTAGTCGTAACGACAAAACCTGGGCAATGATTCAGGCGAATGATGGCAGCTTACATAAAGCCAGTGTGGGAGACCGCTTGGGTTTATTCTTTGGGAGAATTACTGACATTTCCAACGGCAAGGTTTCGATTATTGAAATGCTGCCCGATGGCACAGGCTGTTGGCAAGAGAAACAAGCCACCCTGACGATGTCCTCACAGGCAGGAGAGAACGACAATGTCTGAACGTTATATTTTTAATAAGAAGCTCAACAGACGCAGCAGGCACTGGCCCTGGATGTCTTTAGTATTGCTGGCTTTGGTGGGCGTAAAGAGTCTTTCAGTCCAGGCACAAGACGTAGAGCTTGTGGATCCCTATGAGACGCCTGTGCAGGCATTACCCTTTCAGGTGGAGGACATTACTTTCAGACGCAATAACAATGGTGGTGCCCGTATTGAAATGCAGCTCAGTAAAGCAGGCTTTGATGCTGCTTTGATTGAGGTACCAGAAGGGGTTGAACTGCAATTGCCCGGCAGCCGCCTGGCGGACGATTTGTTGTATCGTCTGGATGTGATGGATTTTGCGACGCCTGTGGATTGGCTGGAAACCTTTCAACAGGACGAAGGTGCGGTTGTGGTGTTTAAAACGTCCACCGGAGTGAGCTTTCAACATCAGAAGCTCAGTGACCGCCTGGTGGTTGAAATTGATAAGGCAACAGCAGAAGACACCCAGACCGTTGCTAAGGGAAATTATGAAGGGGCTCCGGTATCGCTGGATTTCCAGGATGTGCCTGTCCGTCAGGTGCTGCAGGTAATTGCTCAAATCAGCGGTTTTAATCTGGTGACCACAGATACCGTGACCGGCAACGTGACCCTCAGCCTGGATAACGTGCCCTGGGATCAGGCGCTGAATATGATCATGAAGATCAAGGGGTTGGATAAGCGCATGGAAGGCAATATATTGTTAATTGCCCCAGCTGAAGAACTCTCTTCCAGAGAAACCCAGCGTCTGCAATCGGAACAACAGGCAGCAGAGCTGGCGCCATTGCGCTCTGAAACCATTCAGATTAACTATGCCAAAGCGTCTGATATGGCTGGCATTCTTAAGTCCAGTGAGGGCGGTATACTCAGCTCAAGAGGGGCGGTCACCGTGGATAACCGCACCAACGCATTGTTGGTGAGGGATACCGATGAATCCATCCAGGAAGCACGACGCATGGTCAAGGAACTGGATATTCCCATTAAGCAGGTGCTCATCGAATCCCGCATGGTCACGGTACGCGACAATGTGGATGAGCAGTTGGGTGTGCGCTGGGGATTCAGCGACCGCCAGGGTGATGACGGTGTCTCCGGGTCTCTGGAGGGAGCAGAAACAATATCTGGCGGACAGGTACCCGCGCTGGCGGATCGCTTAAATGTCAATCTTCCGGTATCTGGTGCGGCTGGACGCATTGGCTTTCAGATTGCTAAGCTGGCCGACGGAACCATACTGGATCTCGAACTTTCGGCACTGGAAAGTGAAAACAAAGGTGAGATTATTGCCAGCCCCAGGATTACTGTTGCCAATCAGCGGGAAGCCTATATTGAGCAGGGTACAGAGATTCCTTATGTTCAGGCGACGTCCAGTGGTGCAACCTCTGTCGAATTCAAAAAAGCCGTATTGAGCCTCACGGTGACACCCCATATCACTCCAGATAACCGTATTATTCTTGATCTGGTGGTGACACAGGATACCCGTGGTGACACGGTATCAACCTCTACCGGACCGGCTGTTGCTATCGATACACAAGAGATTTCAACGCAGGTTCTGGTTGAAAACGGTGAAACAGTCGTGTTGGGCGGTATTTTCCAGCAGCAACTGATCAATGCGATAGAGAAAGTGCCACTGTTTGGTGATCTGCCTGTGGTAGGTAATTTGTTTAAAAACTCTCGGGATTTCACCGAAAAACGAGAGCTTTTGATTTTTGTGACCCCAAAAATCATCGATGAGGCCCTTTGACACCATCCTGAGAAGGGGGCTGCTGGCCCCCTCCAGCCTTTTTCCTCAGTGGAACGAAGATCAAACTTGCATCTGCACGGAGTAAACTGAGATAATCCCGCTTCTCAAATTCGACCGGGGGTTGAGTTTATTCATTTTTAACCGTTAGTTGTGTGACTTAAATCAAAGATGGCCGAAAAACGTAATATCTTTTTGGTAGGGCCAATGGGTGCAGGTAAAAGCACTATTGGTAAACACCTTGCAGACGAACTTCATTTAGAATTTTATGACTCCGATCAGGAAATCGAACGCCGTACCGGTGCCGATATCGCCTGGGTTTTCGATCTCGAGGGCGAAGAAGGATTCCGTGTTCGCGAAGAGGGCGTCATTAACGACCTGACCGAGAAGCAGGGCATTGTGCTTGCTACCGGTGGTGGCTCGGTTATCAGCAAAACGGTGCGTAACCGTCTCGCCGCTAGAGGCATCGTGGTCTATCTCCAGACGACCATTGACAAACAGGTTGCCCGGACACAGCGTGATAAACGCCGCCCCTTGCTACAAAACAATGATCCGGAAACGGTATTACGCAATCTGGCTGATGAACGTAATCCGCTTTATGAAGAAGTGGCGGATTATGTGGTTCAGACAGATGACCAAAGTGCACGTGCCGTAGCCAGTCAGATCATCGAAAAAATCGGGCTTTAATCAAATATACCAGGCGGGGATGCTGCGCTGATGCAAACATTGAATGTTGAGTTGGGTGAGCGTAGCTACCCTATTTATATCGGCGTAAATGGCTTGCGCCAACCTGACCTGCTGCGTCAGCACCTTACCACCAGTAAAGTGATTGTTATCACCAATGAGGTGGTGGATGTACTCTACGGTGCCCAGGTTATGGATCTGCTCAACGGTCTGGATGCCGATAAGCTGGTGTTGCCCGATGGTGAAGAGTACAAATCTCTCGCCAGCTTCGAGCGCATTATGACCCATCTGCTGGAGCTTAACGCTGCAAGAGACACCACCCTCATCGCGCTTGGAGGGGGTGTTATCGGTGATTTAACCGGTTTCGCAGCGGCTTGCTACCAGCGCGGAATACCCTTCATTCAGATCCCCACAACACTTTTGTCTCAGGTAGATTCATCAGTCGGAGGGAAAACGGCGGTCAATCATCCGCTGGGTAAGAACATGATCGGTGCGTTTTACCAACCCAAAGCCGTCATTATTGACACCATGACCCTGTGCAGCCTGCCCCGACGGGAGTTTTCTGCAGGCATGGCAGAAGTGATCAAGTACGGGATTATCTACGACGCTGAATTATTTAACTGGCTGGAACAACATCAGCAGGCGTTGCTCGACAAAGATCAGACCACACTGCAGGAAGTGGTCAGACGTTGCTGTGAAATCAAAGCCCTGATTGTTGCAAAAGACGAGCAGGAAAAAGGACTGCGTGCACTGCTTAATCTTGGGCATACCTTTGGTCATGCCATTGAGGCTGAGCAAGGCTATGGTAACTGGCTACATGGTGAAGCTGTTGCAACAGGCATTGTTCTTGCTTCTACCGTTGCACAGCACAAAAACTGGCTTGATGCGTCAGAACTTTGTCGTATTGTCGAGTTGCTCAAGGCTTTCAATTTGCCGGTGGCAGCACCTCAAGGAATGGGCTATGAGCGTTTTATGCAGCACATGCGACACGACAAAAAAGTTCAGGCCAACCGAATTCGCTTCGTGATCCCAGAAGGGATCGGCAGTGCTGTAGTGACAGACGACGTAGATGAGGCATTGTTAAAAGAGATTCTCGATGCCTCCTGACAGGTGGCAACGTGCAAACAGCCTTTATTGACCTAGAAAAAAGATTACTACACCTGACCAGCTTTGTTGGTGGCCTGATTCTGCTTGCAGGTACAGGTGCATCGAAGCAACAGCGTTTTTTACGAGATTTCGTCAGTGATCTCGACGAATCCGTGAATATCGCCTTTCTCAATGCGGGTGATGTCAAAAGCGAACAATCCTTTCGCCAACAACTTTTATCGCAGCTATTCGGTGCACAGCGTGACGCGCGTCGTCCATTGCATCAGCAGGTCGCCGCAAGCGAACTGAATCAGGGGCGCATTGTCATCGCCGTCAGTCAGGCCCGCCAGTTACCAACCGTGCTTGTTGATGAGCTATGGATGTTAAGTTCACGCAGTGACAACCTGAGCATTGTGTTAGCTGCTGATACCGAGTGGGCCATGGAGACCAAGCAACAACTGCAAGGCGGAACTGTGCCGGTGTTGTTGCAATATGATTTTCCGGAATCCACTGAAATAGCCATGTCTGAGTTGGATCGTTTGCTTGCTGAAAAACGCCAGGCCTTTAATGCGCGACTGGCGCAGAGACAACAGCAAGACAATCCTGTCAGCAAATCCGCAAGTCTTGTCACCAGCACTCGCTTTAAAAGCGCAGCAGCCTTGGTTTTTGTAATCAGTTTTGGCGGACTTATACACTGGTTTCATCCTGAATTAGTGGGGCAACTTTTGCCAGCGAATGCACTGGCTATGGTGCATTCATCATTGCCACCAGAAGACCCTCAGAAAGAGATTCTGACGGACCAGAAGCTGATTGCGGAACAGCCTGAGTCAAGCATGCCCTCAGTGGCAGAGCCGGCAGAATTAATGGAAGCAGAAAAACCGCTAGCGGCAGAAGCGCCGCCCAGCATTGAGGAAGAAAAGACTACGACTGAGGAGTCTGCGGTTCAAACCACGATGACACAAGAGGATGCAGTGCAAACCGTCACCCAATGGTCGGAGGCGGTGCAGCAGCTGAAAACGCCTGCGGCTGCTGAGAAGAATAAAGCTAACAGCAATGCGGCTTCATCCTCACCCGAGGTTGACACAGAGCTCGCTGACACTTCGCCATCGCAGCCTGAGAATGAGCCAGTACAATCGGATTATGCCTGGGATGAAGCTTACTTACTGACCTTGCCGGATTCCGAATATGTGCTGCAACTGTCGGCTGCCAGCGACAGCAACGTGCTCGAGGCGTTTATTCATCGGCATGAGCTGCAGGGCGAAAACTGGCGCTATCAGACACAGCGATACGGTGGCGACTGGCATGTATTGTTGTTACAGGGCAGCTACCCGTCATTGCAAGAAGCCAGATCCGCGGCGAACACCTTACCGTTGCAGGTGCGGGCCGGCGAACCTTTTGCAAAAACCATTGCTCAGATCCGTAAGGAAATTAGTTCCCAACCGTAAACCAGATTCAGTTACAATCCTGACTTTGACGTTCCAGCAGTGGCAAGATGGATAATAAAAAAAGCCGTGCTTTTTTAAAATGGGCAGGTGGCAAATACAGTCTGGTCAGCGAGATTCGTGCGCTTCTTCCGGATGGAAAGCGTCTGATTGAGCCATTTGTTGGTGCGGGCTCAGTATTCCTTAATACGGAGTACCAGGATTATTTGCTGAATGACATTAATCCGGACCTCATTAACCTGTACAAGATACTGCAGCAAAAGCCAGAAAGTTATATTGCGGATGCCCGTGCACTGTTTACTCCGGCGAATAATGATGCGCAGCGTTATTATAAATTCAGAGAAGAATTTAATTTATCAACCGATACCTACCATCGCTCAGTATTGTTTCTGTATCTGAATAGATTTGGCTATAACGGACTGTGTCGCTATAACTTATCCGGTAAATTCAATGTGCCCTTTGGCAGGTATAAAAAGCCTTACTTCCCCGAGGCGGAGCTGTATCACTTTGCCCAGAAAGCAGATCGCGCCACCTTCGTATGCAAACCTTTCGCGGAGGTATTCAGTCTCGCCCAGCAAGGGGATATCATCTACTGCGACCCTCCTTATGCGCCAATCAGTACGACGGCTAATTTTACAGGATATGCCGGCAATGGTTTTGGCATGGCCGAGCAAAACCGTCTGGCAGACTGCGCCCGGAATACGGCATTTTCTCAGGGCATACCTGTCCTTATCAGTAATCATGATACTCAGCAGACGCGTCAGATTTACGCTGGGGCCAGCCTCAAAGAATTAAAGGTGGGCCGCTATATCAGCCAGAAAGGCCATACTCGGGCGAAGGTTGATGAACTGCTGGCGCTGTATCAGTCTTAGTTGACAGCCCAGGTGATGACTTGTGTAGCAAACCCTCCGTACTTTGACTTTACTGTGTGGGAGTTAAGATCGGTATGATGAATGTGACAGAGATACCGGGCTTTAGTGACCCTTTTAGCTCCATTAGCCACTTGTTTGCGGCGTTAATTGCATTGTTTTTTGGTATCGCGCTGATCAGACAGGCCAGAGGATCTCTGCTGCGTTTGGCGATAGTATGCATCTACGTCTTCTCGGTCGTGTTTTTGTTGTCCATGAGCGGCGTGTTTCATTTACTTGAGCCAGGAACACTGGGCCGTGCTGTGCTGAAGCGACTTGACCACGCCGGTATCTTTTTGTTGATCGCGGGTACCTTTACCCCTATCCATGCCATTATGTTCAGAGGATTCTGGCGTTGGGGCTTTCTGACCATCATCTGGGTGCTGGCAATTACCGGAGTGACCCTCAAGACGATCTATTTTACTGATTTCGCAGAGTGGCTGGGACTGATTTTTTACATTGGCTTGGGCTGGTTGGGCATTGTGTCTGCTTACCTCACACACCGAATGCACGGCTTCACCGTGATTAAACCGCTTTTCTTCGGCGCACTGGCCTACACTCTCGGCGCGACCCTGGATTTTTTACGTGTGCCGGTATTGATTCCTGGCGTGCTGGGGCCTCATGAACTCTTTCATATCGCGGTATTGGCTGGTATCGCCTGGCACTGGCAGTTTGTAAAAACGCTACTTACATGGCCAGATAAAAAAAGCTCTATTGAGCGCTAATTCAGAGAAACCCTGTATCTCACCAACCCATCTAAGACGACCGTACCGGAATGTGTTGCTCAGCCCACCCTAATAGCTCTGGCGTTTCGCCCGTGATGTCGCCAACATCGAAGCCATATGTGACGGTTTATGCTATATCCCCCAGATCACTGATGTGGTTATCTATGTATACGGCGATTCCAGTGTTTAAGCATCCCCGTCAAAGCGTTTACACGAAGGAGATGGTCGCCTTTCTCCACGGTGGCTCGGCAAAATGCGGTATATGATTTTTTTTCTTATTGCGCTGTGTTTAAATACAGAAAAATAATAAGACTTGTGCGCCAATGCAAACCTACTCAAAGAAAGCGGGCTTTACCCTGATAGAGCTCATCATTGTTATTGTCATTCTTGGTGTTCTTGCGGTAACGGCTGCGCCCCGTTTTATCGACATCGATCGTGATGCGCGCATTGCTGTGCTTGAAAACATGAGCGGACAGATTAAATCGATGGCGCAGCTTGCCCAGGTTAAAGCAAGAGTTAACGGGATCCGTCCTTCCTTAACCAATCCAGGCGGATTGCAAACTGACTATGTCGTAGACTTTGGTTTTGGCAGTGCTGAAGTTGACTGGCGCAATTTATGCCCCGAGTCTCAGGCGGAGGGTGGGGATCAGCTGGAAATGATTGATTTTATGAATATCGATTTAGAATCAGGCTTGAGTCACCGCGCTACGAATCAACACACCCTTATCGGCTACGTTGTCCCCTCATCGGGAACACCCACCAACCAGGGATGTTATGTGCTTTACGACTCATTTGGTTCGCCAAACTGTACCGTGGAGGTGATCACCAATGATTGCTAGAAGCACAACAGCTTATCAGCCCCCTGAGCAGGTTGACTGTTTACCCTTTCAGGGGTCTGAATGCACCGAGCAGAGAGCCAGGCTCAATTTTTAATTTACCACTTAGAAAAGCGAGTCAAACCATGGGTGTACCAACCCGAAGTCAGATAAAACCGGGCAGCAAGGTCGCCATCGTGCAAAAGCAGGATCAGCGCAGTGGTGAGCTTACCGAAGGCGTTGTGCAAACACTGCTGACCAAATCACCCAGTCATCCTCACGGTATTAAGGTACGCCTGGAAAGCGGTGAAGTAGGCCGGGTGCAATCATTGCTCGAATAAAGGTTCATATCTCTATGGGTTGAGGTTTCCCGATTCATTCTTAAGCACTTCTGGTCAGTATAATTTAAGTAACAAAATTTTAAGCCGGCAGTACACCCTTTAAAGGCTTGCTATGATGAGGATAAAACTTCGCTGTATTGCGAAGATGTTTCATATATTTCAAGGGGGTTCGCGATGAATAAGGATATTAAAGGCCTGTGCCTGTTTCTCGGCTTAATAGGTATCGGTTACGTTGCTTTACTGGTGTTGGTGGCGTTGCTGACCGGCGCCAAAATCCTAAAAAGCATTATGTTTATTTCGGTGTTTTCGTCATTCCTGATCAGCCTGGGACTGACCCCCGAGGTGAAACAGCGCCTGGCGCTTTACCTTAAATCGCTGACCTATAAATAAGTGCGAGAACACGGAAGACGCCGCGCTTAAAAAAACAGTGCGGCTGAAATATTCCCTGCGTATACTGAGGAAAAATACCGAGGAACATCTATCATGAAATCCCTGTCCTGCTTAGTGCTGTCTACACTTGTCATTGGCTTATCACTCCCGGCCTTTGCCGATGATAAAGATAAAGAAGCCCGCGAATTGCGTACCGAACAGCGAGATGCTGTGATTGAAAAAAGAGAAGCTGAGCGTGAAGCAAGATTAGAAAAAGCGGAAGCAGAGCGGGAAGCCAAACTGGAAAGCAACGAGGCCGAGCGGGAACGCAGCCAGGCCCATGCACAAGAGCAGCGTGAAGCCGCTCAGGCGAAAAGGGAACATGCCCGTGAAGCAGGATTAGAAAAAGCAGAAGCGAAACGCGAAGCTCGCAAAGAGTATGAAGAAAGTGAGCGGGAAGCCGCAAAGTATGCCCGCGAGCAGGAGCGGGAAAGTCGCAACGCAGAGCGCGAGGCACGTAAGGCGGAGAAAAAGCTGGAACGTGAAGCTCGTAAAGAGCAGAAAAAGCGTGATAAAAAATAGTTTTCTGCGGGTAAAGTCAGGCTGCTCAGGGGAGCCTTGTACCTATGATTAAACCCATATCCGAGTCTACGATTACCTGCCCTGAGTGCGGACACCGCAAAACCGAGCTGATGCCGACAAATTGTTGTCAGTTTTTTTATGAGTGTGAAAACTGCCAAAGTGTGCTCAAACCCGAAACGGGTGACTGTTGTGTGTACTGCTCTTATGGCACCGTCCCCTGCCCACCTATTCAACAAGGCTCAGACTGCTGTAGCTAGTCCCCCACTGACAGACTTTGAAACATAAAAATAGGTTAACGACGTCGCTACAGGCGCTAGCATGAATGCTAAAAAGGAATCACCGATGCAGGGCTTTTTCGTCTCATCAGATCAAAAGAATCTGAATTTTGAAACCATCTACGGATTTATTTCACAAAGCTATTGGGCCAAGGGTATTCCCAGAGCCACCATGCAAAAAGCCATTGAAAACTCACTGGTATTTGGCGTTTATACGGATGCAGGCGAACAAGTGGGTTTTGCCCGGGTGACCACAGACAAAGCCACTTTTGCGTACCTGGCAGATGTGTTTGTTATGGATTCTCATCGCGGCCTCGGGCTTGGCCGACTGCTAATGAATAGCATTGTCGAACATCCGGACATGCAGGGTCTCAGGCGCTTTATGCTGGCAACACGGGATGCTCATGGACTGTATGCCAAATATGGTTTTGAGCCCGTGGGTGAGTCACCCAGTTTAATGCAAATCTGTATTCCCGATATCTATAGCCAAGCAACCAACTAGAGGTTTCCAATCTTTAGAGGGATGAAGAACAAGGAGCATGTTTTGAGAAAAATCATGATTTTTGGCAACTCAGGCTCAGGGAAATCGACCCTGGCAAAAAAGCTGGCGGAAGCAGAACAGCTTGCCCATCTTGATCTTGACACCCTGGCCTGGCAACCGGACATGCCCCCCCAACGGAAACCGGTTAGCGAATCGGCCGAGGCCATTGAGGCATTTATTCGTGAACATTCAGCCTGGGTCATTGAAGGGTGCTACGCCGACTTGCTTGAGCTGGTGTTGCCGCATTCCCCGGAGTTGGTTTATCTGAATCTGCCTATCGAAGACTGTGTCGCCAATGCAAAAGCGCGTCCTTGGGAGCCACATAAATACCCGTCTAAAGAGGCACAGGATGCCAACCTGGACATGCTGATTGATTGGATCCGCCAGTACGCCCATCGCGATGATTGCTTTTCACAGCAGGCTCATCAACGCTTGTATCAGCAATATAGCGGCAAAAAGACCGAATACACCTCCAATCAACAATAGATGGCAGTTTAAGCTTGATCTGACCCTGAGGGATCTGTTGACCCTTTTTATTGGTAACACTTTTCTATGGCCCCTTTTATAATTGAGGGCAGTCTTTTGCTTGCAGTCAGACAAAACTGTAATGTAAGCAAGTGCTTGGGAATAAAATGCTATTGAACACCCCATCTGTCTGGTTATTCGCTGAAAAGAGATTTGCATATGATATCTACACCTAAATTGGCGGTTCCGCGTTTAATTTTGTGGTTGGCACTATTATTAGGGTTGAGTACTTCAGTCTTTGCCGAAAGCGCTGCTCAACCAGGTACGCCTACGTTTCATCGAACTGGGGCTGAACCCATGTTTGATTTTGGTGGTGTCCAAGCGGATATGCAAAGTCAACCAACACGTGTGTTAGTGTTGGGAACTGAACATCTTAACCAAATGGAGGAAGGGAGTTTTGAGGCTAGCCATCTTTCTGACGTACTAGATCGTCTGGAACGATTTGAACCTCATTTTATTGCGATTGAAGCTATCAATGGAAGGACATGTGACGAAATTCAGCGTTATGCGTCGTTATATCCAGACGTCCAAAACTACTGTTCAGACACGAGCGAAGCACTGGAAGCCCTGGGCATGACGCGTCCAGAAGCTGCTGCGGCGGTTGAACATACTCTGGATAAATGGCCAAGTGAGCCCACAGCATCAGACCGTCGTCACTTAGCGATGTTGCTTTTTGCGGCAGGAGAGACTTGGTCAGCGGTTTTGCAATGGTCAAAGCTAGAAGAATCAGAAAGGATAGCCAGGGATGGAGTTTCAGAAACAGTAGCTGCTCATCTAAGTCGTGGGCTGAATTCGAAGAATGAGAACAACCTTATTGGTATCGAAATAGCTCGTCGTCTTGGTCTCGAAACACTGATTCTTATGGACGATCATTCTGCAGATTACATTTATCTTAAATCACCAGATTCGCTCCTCAAAACGGTACAATCTGTTTGGAAAACAGAACATCCAAATCAGGAAAAAGTTAAATCAGAATTGGAACAAATGTTAGGTTCACCCAAGCAAATGCTAAAAAGGTATATTTACCTCAATTCGAAAGATTACCAGCGCTATGCAATCGAGAACGACTTTGGTTTAGCCACATCATTTCCCGATGATGATGGTGTTGCTAGACAATACGTCGCATGGTGGCAAGTTAGGGGGTTAAGGATGGTAGCTAATGTCCTTGAGGGAAGCGCAAACTATCCGGGAGCCAGGGTATTGGTAATAGTAGGTGCCACCCACAAGTCCTATTTTGATTCGTATTTAGATCAAATGCATGATGTTGAGCTTGTGAGTGTAAAAAAGGTACTTCGAGATGAGTAGTTGATGATACTTTAATCTTTTTGATGAGTTCGTTTAGTGACCCCTAACACAATTGAGAGGGCGAAATGCTGATGTGTTTGCGCCCATCGCGATGATTGCTTTTCACAGCATGCTCATCAACGCTTGTATCAGCAATATAGCGGCAAAAAGACCGAATACACCTCCAATCAACAATAGATGGCAATCTGAATGAATTGGCCGCTCAATACCTTGTTAATTAGGGGGTTGTTGCGTTTATTTACACTTTTCGCGCCCTTTCTGATGGCCAGATATCGGCCCGGGCGATAGGATAATGTAAACATATTGTTAAGCTGACAATGTTGTACCCCTGTTTTTCATTTGAATCAGGACGGCCTATGAAGAATAAAAAGCCTGTTTTTGCCATCATTCCAGCCATTGGTGTTACCACCTTTATGTTGAGCTTCTGGCTGTTACAGTCAGAGCAGGAAAATCTGGTAATGGGGCTCAGCCCGGCTGCTGTAGCGGGCATTATTGTTGGATTCGGCATCGGCACTATGTTGATGTTGCTAAGAAAAAGTCGCAGGGGACTCTAACGCTTAGAAGATCGCAGTACTCATTTTTATTAAAAAGGACCACCATGAACGACCTGTTTCTCGGCATTCACAGCCATGTTGTTTGTATTAACAAGTCAGATGGCAATGAGGTTTGGCGCGTCAAGTTAAAGCGGGCCAACCTGACTAACGTGTGTTATGAAGATAACCATGTCTATGCGTATGCGGGCGGCCACCTGTTTTGTCTGAGTGCAAAGGATGGCACCATCCTCTGGGAAAACCCCTTAAAAGGTCTGGGTTATAGCACCTGCATTATTGCCAATGCGCATCAGTCGAGCTCGGTGGTCAGTAGTCAGGTTGCAGCGCAACAAGCGGTCGCCGTGTCTGGGGCAACAACGGCATCGGCTGGTGATGCTTGGGATTAGAGCAGATTACGATTACGGTCGTATCTTTGGTTGCCGATTTAACAGTCGCACCACAATCACCCTGAAAGTTGCAGCCTTTATCGCCAAACCGTTTTAAGCTCAGATAACACCAACCGTTTTGCTCCGCCAGTCAAGCAGAGCAATAAAGAGAAAATGCGATGAAAATGAGACAAATATTGCTTGGACTGGGTTCCGCCTGGAAAGATTTGCTGCTGCTCATTGTGGGCATCTATCTGGCCTTATGGTTGGAGGGTAAGGTACAGGATTGGCAGGAAGAAAAGCGCCAGAAAGATTATCTTTACCGACTCAGCATCGACCTGAGTAATGATGTAAAGCAACTGGAGGGCGTGCAGCGACGGTTGGATAAAAAGGTTAAGGCTTTGAAGGAGGGGTTAACCACCATCAGCGCTGATTCTTTTTCTGTGAGCAAAATTGAAGATGAAGAGCTGGTGCTGAAAACAGCGGGGCAGGTGAACAATTACCACTTTTTTACGCCGCTGGATTTTACCTTTGTCTCCATGCGCGAAAGCGGCGATTTTAAGCTGATCGCGGATGAAAAAGTTCAGAATATGTTGTTGTCTACCTATGATAACTACAAGCTGCTTCAGTTACTTCAGGATAACTATATTCAGGGGCTGGATGACCACTTTATTCCGCTATGGCTCGAGAGTGTGGATATGTTGAGAAGCAAAGTAGTCAATAAAGACGTTATTGAGTCCCCGCTCTTCTCTAACATGATTTTATTCGCCCTGAATGAAACCAGTAATCGCCAGAGTTTTATCAACCAACTGCTGCCTGAGATAAAATCCACGGCTGAGGCGCTGAAAGCCCTCAGTGGCAAAGCGCATTCGGTAGAAACTGAGAACGAGAGTGGTTCACGATGAAAGTAAGCCAATGAGCATGCTATCCCGGCGGGGCTTTATTAAATCTATGGCCGCTATTTCAGCAAGCAGTCTGATATCAGCGAATCTCATGGCAAGCTCCAGGGCTAATCGTCATGCACCTTATGTCATGCCCGATGAAAGTGAGCCCCACCGCCGCACCTGGATGGCATTTGGAGCCAGCCGTGGTATCTGGGGTAGCAAGTTATTGCCCGCAGTGCGAGAAAACCTTGTCGATATCGCTTTGACTATCGCCAATTATGAGCCGGTTTCGATGCTTGTCAGAGAAAGTGAACTCAGTTTGGCTAACAAGCTGATGGGTAATGATGTAGAGCTGCTCCCCTGTCCCCTGGATGACTTGTGGATGCGTGATACCGGGCCCGTTTTTGTAAAAACACCTGATTCACAAAAAGGTGCTATAGATTTCAACTTCAATGGCTGGGGAGGTAAACAGACACACCGTCGGGATTCGGCAGTGGCGGCCTTTGTCGCTGAACAGGCTCAGGTGCCTGTCATAACCACCGATCTGGTACTGGAAGGAGGTGGTATTGAAGTAGACGGTCATGGCACCGCCATTATCACCGAAAGTTGCGTGCTCAATGCCAATCGCAATCCGGGCCTGAGTAAAACCGAGTGTGAACTTGAGCTAAAACGCCTGCTGGGATTGGAAAAAATCATCTGGCTGCCGGGCATAAAAGGTAAAGATATTACCGATGGGCACACAGACTTTTACGCCCGTTTTGCATCACCCGGCGTGGTGCTTGCGGCTTATGATAGCGATCCCTATTCGTTCGATCATGCTGTAACCAAGCGGCATCTCGAGATTTTGCGTGATGCAACCGATGCAATGGGCAACAGGCTGAAAGTGGCGGTACTGGAAGCCCCAACCCGTATCAGGGACCGGTTTGCCCATGATGATTTTGCCGCAGGCTATATTAATTTTTATCTCTGCAACGGCGCCGTTATCGCACCTGAGTTTGGCGATCCTCAAGCCGATGGCGCGTGCAGGGAGAAGCTTGCCGATGCCTTTCCTGATCGTGACATCATCCAGCTCAATATCGATGCGCTGGCGGCCGGTGGAGGTGGCATTCACTGTACCACACAACAAGAACCCAAATTTTGATAGTGCATATTTCAGAATTAAAGACAGGGCTCATTTACCCCACACCCATCAATATTATTCCACGGTAAGACTCAAGCACTGACATTTCATCACGTAGTCTATGTTGCCGGGGTATGCATACGTCGCCAATCAATAGCAGCTTGAGGGACTATGTTTATTCCTGATATTTCTGGCGAAGAAGTCAAAATCTTTCATGCGCTTCATCAATGGCTTTTTGTAACTGGGCCGGGCTTACACTTAACCTGGAATCAGCCACTTAACAAAAATAATCAGACTTATCACAAACACTGCGACAAAAATGACACCGACGATCAGGAAGGGGACAATGGATTGGTGAGAGGAAAAGTCCGCCTGGCGTTTTTTCTCACTCTGCACACCAAACATGCTGGCGGCAACACTCTTTACCACTTCCCACCAGGATAATCTGGATTCAGTCATCAGTTTGAAGAGAGTTGGTCGGTGCTAGTGTCTGAATTTCTGGAAAGGAGTTCCAGTAAGTCGAGGAAATGGAACTGCATGCCCTGACCTTTTCCTGATAGCCAGGAAGACCAGCTTACGTCCTGTTTATTTCCCATGGCACAACGGTTCTGAGGATGGCTGACCGGCAACCGGGTATCCACCGTTGCCTGACTGTTCGCACAGTCAATGCCAAGTTGGTCTTTATGAGAATACCCTGACCAACCTATTGCCAGAGAAAGGGCCAGGGCTACCCCTGATATCGTCCTGATTTTACCCGTCATGTGAACACCACGTTATTTAGAGCCTGAGGGTATTATACGCCAGATTAATAATTGAACAACGGGGGTGAACGGTAAAAACCTGTGCTTGGTCGCAACTTATTTGTGGTGAGTGCGTCATTGGAGCGAATGGGATACGAATCGGGCCATCGAAAATTGGATGACCCGATCACCTTACAGTAGTGCTGTTGTATCTTCGTGCTTAGAAAGAAGTTCCCCAGCTGACAACAAATTTCGTATCGTCATCACCGGATTCTTCCTGAGCTTTAGAGATGCTGAAGGTGAAATCGCCTTTACTCAGATCGGCCTGAATATGGCTGTAGTCCCATTCACCCCATACTGATTCATCAATATCAAAGTCATAGTAGCCATAAGTCAGGCCCAGGGAATACTCGTCAGCGAGATCGAAGCCATAACTGATACTGTAATAGAGATCGCCCTGGCCGAATGGCGCATCATCATCGGCGTCAGAATTCAGGGTGTAGGCAACACCAAACCCAAATGCACCATAGCTGCCATTGAAGTAGGCTTCACCAAAGTTGGAGTCATCAAACTCTTCTTCAGGGTAGGCATAGTAGACATAACCGACGTCATAACCCAGATCACCGGCTTCACCACTGTAGCCAACATACCAGTCTGTTTCTGCGCCATTACCATTTCCCCAGTCAATAGAGCCAATCCAGGTGCCGGCATAGAAACCACTTTCATGCTCGTAATCCAGACCACCTGATACTGATGGACCATCTGCGCTCTGAGTTACTCCTCGCCACAAGTAATTGCTGGTTACACCAATATTTGCGCTGATCTCGGCAAGGCTGGCCTGACTGTAAAATACGCTGCCCACGGCGGCCGCTATGAGTGCTTTGTGCATTTGTCTCATGTGTGTCTCCTGATAATTGTAATGTGCAAAGGGGGTAGAGCAAAGTTGGTGCCGCCTTGCCAATTTTCTGAGGTGAAACCAGGGTGCTCATGTAACAACATGATTTATATGACTAAAAAATAAATTTTTTGGAGGTAAACGGTGTTTGTTCGATAGCAATCTGAGCGGGGTTTCAGTGTGATTGCACCACCGTGGAGCGTAAGGGAGAGTTTTGGTGCAGGGGCGAGCCTTTTCTGTGACCGGTAAATTGGGTAGAGTAACAGCCCATTGTCAACTGATTAGAGACGTCATGCAGTCCCATCTTATTGCCCCTTCCATTTTGTCCGCTGACTTTGCCCGTTTGGGCGAAGAGGTGAATGCGGTACTCAACGCCGGCGCTGATATTATTCACTTCGATGTGATGGATAATCACTATGTCCCTAATCTGACCTTCGGGCCAATGATATGCAGTGCGCTGAGGAAATATGGTGTCACCGCAGAGATAGATGTGCACCTGATGGTAAAGCCCGTTGACAGCATGATTGAAAGATTTGCCGAGGCCGGTGCCAGCATGATCAGCTTTCATCCGGAAGCCTCGGAGCATGTTGACCGCAGTATTCAATTGATTAAACAGGCTGGCTGTCAGGCAGGCCTCGCGCTTAATCCGGCTACACCGCTGCACTATCTGGATTATGTGATGGATAAACTGGATTACGTGTTGTTGATGTCGGTAAATCCGGGCTTTGGGGGGCAGAGCTTTATTCCTTCGAGTCTGGAAAAAATTGCTGAGGTGAAAAAGCGAATTGTTGCCAACGGCAGAAATATCCGTATCGAAATTGACGGGGGCGTAAAAGTCGATAATATTCGCGCCATCGCCGAAGCTGGCGCCGATATTTTTGTGGCTGGCTCAGCCATTTTTAACCAACCGAATTATGCTGACGTCATAGCCAGTATGCGTGAACAACTGGCCGGTGTCTGAACCCTATAATATATGCAAAGGATCATCTGAACATGAGTAAACCCATTGTACTGAGCGGCTGCCAGCCATCTGGACAACTGACTATCGGCAATTACATGGGGGCGCTAAAGCAATGGGTGGCCATGCAGCAGGACTACGATTGTCTTTATATGCTGGTGGATTTACATGCCATTACGGTGCGTCAGGACGCCAAAGCTTTGCATGATGCGACACTGGATGGACTGGCCCTGTACCTCGCCTGCGGGATTGATCCTCAGCAGAGCACCTTGTTTATTCAGTCTCAGGTTCCTGAACATGCGCAGCTTGCCTGGGTGTTGAATTGTTATACCCAGATGGGTGAGCTTAACCGTATGACTCAGTTTAAGGATAAGTCTGCGCGCAATGTGAATAATATTAATGCGGGTCTCTATACCTATCCTATTCTGATGGCTGCCGATATCTTGCTCTACCAGGCGGATCAGGTACCAGTGGGAGATGATCAGAAACAACATCTGGAATTGGCCCGGGATGTGGCCACCCGCTTTAACAACCTTTATGGCGCAACCTTTCAGGTCCCCGAACCCTATATTCCTGAATTTGGTGCGCGTATTATGAGTCTTCAGGATCCCAGCAAGAAAATGTCCAAGTCTGACGACAACCCCAATAATTTTGTCGGGCTACTGGAAGAACCAAAAAAAATCAGCAAAAAAATCAAGAAAGCCGTCACGGACTCTGATGAGCAGGCTCGCATCTATTTCGACCCTCAGGAGAAGGCGGGTGTCTCTAACCTGTTAACGCTTCTGAGCGGCGCAACCGGAAAATCCATTGCTGAGTTGGTGCCTGATTACGAAGGTAAGATGTATGGCCATCTGAAAACCGATGTGGCAGATGCCGTGGTAGCGTTGCTGGAGCCGATTCAGGAGCGTTTTCGTGCGTTGCGCAACGATCGCCATGAGCTGGATCGTATCATGCGAGAAGGTGCCGAGAAAGCCAGCGCGCGAGCCGAAGTGACGTTGAAAAAAGTCTATGAGGCCGTGGGCTTTATTCCGCGACCCTGAGGGGTAAACACCAGTATACTCATGCCTGATTGGTTGTCTGTCTTCCATCAGGCATAATTCCTCTCTTGTTTCTGTCCTGTTTATAAGGCGCCTGAGATTGTTGTTGTTGATCGACAATTATGATTCTTTCACACATAACCTTGCCCGCTATTTCAGGGAGCTTGGGCAAGAAGTGAGTGTCGTACGCAACGATCAGCTGACGCTGCACGACATTGAGCGGCTGGCACCGCAGTATCTGGTTTTCTCTCCCGGGCCCTGCACCCCAAATGAAGCAGGTATCACTTTAAGCGCCATTGAACATTTTGCCGGTAAGATTCCCATACTGGGTGTCTGTCTGGGTTATCAGGCTATCGGTCAGGTGTATGGCGCCACGGTCACCCGGGCCGAGCGGGTCATGCATGGTAAGACATCCATGGTGCATCATCTTGGTAGTAAACTGTTCAGTGATGTCAGCGACCCCTTTATTGCCACCCGCTATCACTCTTTGATACTGGCAGAGGAGAGTATTCCCGTGGATTTCCTCATCACTGCCTGGACAGAGTCGCAGGGAGCGCGCGAGGCGGTGATGGCGATAGAACACCGTACTCTGCCTTTGTGCGGTGTACAGTTTCACCCTGAGTCCGTGCTCACGAATGCGGGTCACCAAATCCTCTGCAACTTCTTGCGCATGGGGTAGTTGCTGTCAGCGTCCTGTCTCCTTGTGACGCTCTCAGTTGCATATAAAAATACTGTCTATGTGCCGGTAGTTCCGGGCAGACTTGGTACTCCAGAGGGTTACTCTGGTCATGCTGCTCTATAACAGGATGGGGTGCCAGCTCAGCCGACAATGGTAATGTGCAGATAATAGCTGATTCAGCTCGCTGAAAAAGGTGATGCTGTGCTGATTGGGTGTGAGACAGCCAGCCACAAACTGATGGCAGTTGTTTTTCAGCAGGTGATAGTCCTCATACTGGTAAACTTGTGCTGCAGCCTTTTCTGCAACCGATGGGTCTGCCAGCACCTCTCCCTCTTCACCGCAGGCGACAAATATGGTGTTGCCAGAGCGTCGCGCTGTAAAGCGTTGCGGTGAAATAGCCCTGACCAGACCGTTACCCGCACGTTCAATCACGTTGTCCTCCACCCAGATACCACTGTGGTCAAAGGCACCATAAATACCACAACAAACGACGGCACCGTTTTGCGGGCGCACTGCCACGTCGGTCTCACCGGGGTGAAACTTAATCTGGTGACGCTGTCGGTCTTTGTGCCATTGTTGTGTTGCAAACAGTGCGCCGGCACCCAGACCCAGCCACAGAAGAGGAATCGGCATGCAGGTTTTCAGTCACGGGTCAAAAGATATCAATAGCACTGGTTTTTGCTGTTTTGCAAAGATAAAACTGTAAACAGAGGTTACAAAGGCAAAAAATATGGCCTCGGAGTCTGCACAAGAAGGATTTACCTGTATCATGCATATCAGGGCGAGTGAAACAAAGGATTGCCGGTACCTCCGACCTGAAGTCGATGGTAGCTCTGTCACGGGGTCTTAACTCTATACAGGAAAGACCGATACATTGCATAGCCAATAGCAAAAAGATGATTCATGCCAGAACAACAAGATATCAGACAAAAAATTGAACATCGCTTTACCAGTCTTCAGGTGGGTGTCGATATGGCCAAGCAGGTCAGTGTTGCTGACACCGACAGTCCGGACACTTTTCTGCCAGCAGTGGAAGAGTCTGGGCGGCAGTTGCTTTGGGTAGAAAAACAGGCTAAACGGGACAAGACCCTCAATCAAAAACATCATCAGAGCTTTCTTGATTCGCTGCTGGATAAGCTCAATCAGGAGCTGTTGGTGCGTCTTGAAGAAAAGCTTGAAGACACGGAATTGCTTTACACCAAGATTCTTGGTGTGCATGAAAACCTTCCTGACGTGCTAGATGTGATGGCGGTGCGAGCCTCGTCCATAGGGCGCGTGGAACCCCTTGTGGCAACGATCCCCTGGTTGCACACGGATCTGGTTAAGATGATCAACATGCCTAAATACCGGCGAACGGATAAAAAGGGCAAGGTCACGCCCGTAGACAGCTTGCGGGTCGCGATGAGCTTTATGGGCATCGAGAACCTGAAAATGGTGATCCCTGCGCTGGCCTTTCGGCGCTGGACACCGCAGATTACGGATCCCTATCCAAGCATAAAAACCAGGCTTTGGGAGCAAAGTATTGGTAGTGCATTGTCGTGTAAAAAAATCGCTGAGATTTGTGAACTGGACGCGGGGCAGGCTTTTACGTTGGGTATGCTGCATGATATCGGCAAAATCGTGTTGGTACGTTTGTATTTCAGATTGTTTGAAGAGGTACAGCGGGATGCCATTGCCGAAGCCCATGCTGAAAAGCTCAAGGATGAACACAGCGCACTCTATGAATTGCAGCCCAGTGGAGCGTTTTTACGGGATGTTCTGATTAAGCATGGACTGGCTTTGAGCAGTCGCTTGATCGAACGCATGGACTTGAGAAGGGTATTTATTGGCGCTGCCATGCATGAAGTGGCCGATAATAAACCCATATCCGCCATGTCGGACATGGGCAAGGTGCTGGCTCAGGGGAGCGCCTACAGTAAATATCGTTTGTTGAAGACCTATCGCTTAATCAATATCGATGAAGCCAAAGCCTTCCTGAAGCTTTTTAGAATGCCACCCGGTGCATTGGCGGCATTGAAGGTGACAGATTTGAGGCACCTGAATTTGTCCTTTGAAGAATAAGCACTGAAAATAGAGTACAAAAAATTTTTTTAAATAATCATGCAGGCCCGTTTTTTGGTCTGCAAGAGCTCGCTAGCGCTATTCGTAACCTATGCCCTGCATAGGCTGCGGATAGTTATTCACTATTCCTGCAATTATAGGTTAAACCCTTAGTTCTATAGGCTTCTGGCCTCTCAGGCAGCAAGACAACGGACTTGAAATCTGGAATAATAGCGGCATTTTTCGCCATGCCACCCGCAAAGCAAGAGGTAAATAGAATGAAAGTGACTCGTGAACTGTTTAATGAGGTGATGGTCCCCAACTACAATCCGGCGGCCATGATTCCTGTCAGGGGTAAGGGTTCCAGAATCTGGGATCAGGACAATATTGAATATGTCGATTTTGCCGGTGGTATTGCCGTAAATGCCCTGGGTCATTGTCACCCTGAACTGGTCTCTGCACTGAAAGAGCAGGGCGAAAAGTTGTGGCATCTGAGTAACGTTTTCACCAATGAACCGGCTATTCGTCTGGCCAAGAAACTTACCGATCTGACCTTTGCTGATCGGGTTTATTTCGCCAACTCAGGCGCCGAAGCGAATGAAGCTGCGCTGAAACTGGCGCGTCGTTGGGCACTGGATCACCATGGTGAAGAGAAAAACCAAATCATCTCTTTCAAACAAGGTTTCCACGGTCGTACCTTCTTCACTGTTACCGTCGGTGGTCAGCCAGCCTATTCTGATGGGTTTGGACCTAAGCCTGGAGCTGTTGAGCACGCGGTTTACAATGATCTGGCCAGTCTCGAAGCACTGATGTCTGACAAGACCTGTGCGGTAATGATGGAACCTCTGCAGGGTGAAGGTGGCATTATTAGCCCGACGCCTGAATTCGTTAAAGGTGTGCGTGAGTTATGTGACAAGCACAACGCGCTGCTGATTTTTGATGAAGTGCAGTCTGGCGTTGGCCGTACCGGTGATCTGTATGCCTATATGGGACTGAATGTGACGCCTGATATCCTCACCACGGCGAAATCTCTTGGTGGTGGTTTCCCAATCGGCGCCATGCTGACTACCAAAGATATTGCAGAAAGCCTGAAGCCAGGTACCCACGGCAGTACCTATGGTGGTAATCCGCTGGCCTGTGCGGTTGCCGAAAGGGTTCTGGATGTGATCAATACGCCTGAAGTGCTCGAAGGTGTGAAGCACAAAGAGCAGTTGTTCCGTGACGGTCTCAATGCCATCAACGAAAAATATCAGGTGTTCGCTGAAATTCGTGGTAAAGGTTTATTGTTAGGTGCTGCACTCAACGAAAAATATCAGGGACGTGCCCGTGACTTTTTGGTGGCATCAGTGGGTGAGCATCTGATGTGTCTGGTAGCCGGCGCGAATGTCGTACGTTTTGCTCCGTCTCTGGTTATTCCTGACGAAGATATCAAAGAAGGTCTGGCCAGGTTTGAGCGTGCTGTGGCCAAAGTCGTTAACGGCTAAACCTTTCTCAAGCACAAGCCTCCCCTCCGGCTCCGGAGGGGTCTTCTCTCGATATAAGCAGGAGTAAGCGACCATGATGGTTATCCGCCCAATCCAGAGCAGTGACTATGACTCGCTGCATGATATAGCCGTTGAGTCTGGTATAGGTTTTACCTCGCTACCGGTCAACGAAGAGTTATTGCGGAACAAAATTGCCAGTTCTGAGGCTGCTTTTTCGGCCAACGTGACGGAACCCGGCGATCAGAGCTATCTGTTTGTCATGGAAGATGCTGAGTCAGGCAAAGCGGTGGGTACCAGTGGTATTCATGCGGCGGTTGGACTGGATGACGCGTTTTATCACTATCACCTGAGTAAAGTGGCGCATGTATCCCGTGAGCTGAATGTGTCAAATCTGGTGGAAATTCTGACCTTCTGTAACGATTACACCGGTGTAACGGAAATTTGCACGCTGTTTTTACGGGAAAAGGCGCGCAGAGGCAGCAATGGCAGATTGTTATCTAAGTTCCGTTTTCTGTTCCTGCAGGAGCATCAGCAACGTTTTGCTGAAACCGTCATTGCGGAAATGCGCGGTGTCTCTGACGAAAAAGGCAATTCACCATTCTGGAAGTGGCTCGAAGAGCATTTCTTCTCGATGGACTTCCCAACTGCAGACTACCTGACAGGAATCGGACAGAAAGTCTTTATTGCGGAATTGATGCCCAAGTACCCTATTTACGTCAACCTGCTCAGTAAAGAAGCTCAGGCGGTCATTGGAAAAGTCCATGAAAAGACCCGCCCGGCGCTTCAGTTGCTGGAGTCGGAAGGGTTCCGCTGTCGTGGTTACGTGGATATATTTGACGCAGGCCCTACCGTTGAGGCTGATCTACAGCATATACGAACAGCCCGAAACAGCCGCCGACTGCCTGTTAAGGTGGGGGATACGCAGGATGCGCAGACGAATATGGTAATCAATACACGAGTAGAAGATTTCCGTGGTGTGGCGACGCCATTGCTAATCGATGAAGTGAATCAGCAGGTCATCATTTCAGCCGAGGCAGCCAGCGCATTAAAGGTAGCCGATGGTGAAATGGTACGTTTTGCACCTCTAAAGATAAAAGGATAATCCGATGACAAAAGCGCAATTTATTCAGGGGCAATGGCTGGAAGGCCAGGGCCATGATATGGCCTCGGTAGATCCGGCCAAAAAAGAAACCATCTGGCAGGCCAAGTCTGCCACAGCGGAGCAAGTGAATCAGGCCATTGGGGCGGCACGCAGTGCCTTCGTTAGTTGGGCCGACCGCAGCTTTGAAGAACGCCTGGATGTTGCCAAGCGTTTTGCTGAATTACTCGGTGAACATAAAGAGGACCTGGCTCTGACCATTGCCCGTGAAACCGGTAAACCCCTGTGGGAGACCGCCACGGAAGTGGGTGCCATGATAGGTAAAGTGGCGATTTCTGAAAAAGCCTATCATGAGCGCACGGGAACGGTGGAAAACCCCATGCCAGTGGGTAAAGCGTTTATTCGCCATCGTCCCCACGGTGTCGTGGCTGTATTCGGTCCCTACAATTTCCCCGGTCACTTGCCTAACGGGCATATCGTTCCAGCACTGCTGGCGGGTAATACCGTGGTATTCAAGCCCAGTGAACAGACTCCATTAGTTGCCCAGAAAACCATCGAGTTGTGGGAAAAAGCTGGCTTGCCAGCCGGAGTTCTGAATCTGGTTCAGGGAGAGCTCGAAACCGGCAAAGCACTGGCGTCTAATCCTGACATTGATGGCCTCTTCTTTACCGGCAGTTCACGTACCGGTAAATTGCTGCATGAGCAGTTCGGTGGCCACCCGGGTAAAATTCTGGCGCTGGAAATGGGAGGCAACAATCCCCTACTGGTGAAAGGTGTGTCCGATATCGATGCCGTAGTGCATGACATCGTGCAATCCGCATTTGTCACCTCTGGACAGCGTTGCACCTGTGCGCGTCGCTTGTTTATTGAAGAAGGTGAGCAAGGTGATGCCATCATCGACCGTTTGATTGAGGTTACCAGGGATATCGCTGTTGGCGTCTATGATGCTGATCCGCAGCCTTTTATGGGTGCGATGATCTCTTCTGCAGCGGCGAAAATGATGGTCTCTGCTCAGCAACAGTTACAGGGACTGGGTGGAACCTCACTGGTTGAGCTGACTCATGAAGATAGTGAGTCGGGTCTGGTGACGCCGGGTATCATTGATGTCACTGCCATGCTCGACAAAATGCCTGATGAAGAGCATTTCGGTCCATTGCTCAAAGTGATTCGTTACAATGATTTTGATAAGGCTATCGACGAAGCCAACAACACGGTATTCGGATTGTCTGCGGGCTTGCTGTCAGATGATGCAGAGCTGTATCAGCACTTCCTCAAACGCATTCGTGCCGGTATCGTTAACTGGAATCGTCCAATTACCGGTGCCAGCAGTGCGGCACCCTTCGGTGGTATCGGCGAAAGTGGAAACCACAGAGCCAGTGCGTATTACGCGGCAGATTACTGTGCATACCCCGTGGCCTCCGTTGAGCTGGAAAAAAGCCAGTTGCCGGGCGCCCTGAACCCTGGCCTTAAATTTTAAGTTAACAAGATGTTAAGGTTATGTATCAAAAGGCGGCTTAGACCGCCTTTTTTTATGTTAACTTGATCTCAATCAGCCATTTCGGCTTTATATTGTATAATTTTCTCTTCTGGCTGTTTTTTGTTCAATCCTGCTGTATAATACGCCCCGTCTGATTTTCAGTCAGGCAGGCAAATCTCTTTTAAGAGATAACTGCCACTTTAAACTCTTTAAGTATAGGATTTTAAAATATTATGCATACCAGTATAGAAAGCCTGTTTTCCAACCTTTGGCAGGATTATGTTGCCATGACCCCCTCAGCTGAAAAAGTACACCAGCTTCTCGGGGACGGTGATGAGCTAATCAATGACCATGTGGCTTTCCGTACCTTTAATCTGGAGAAAGTGAATCTGGATAAACTGGCGGCGCATTTCCTTGCTTTGGGTTATGAAGAAAAAGGCCAATATGACTTCGAACAGAAGAAGCTCAAAGCCAAGCATTTTGAACATGCTGACGAAACCAAACCAAAGGTCTTTATCAGTGAGTTGTTGGTAGAAGAATTCTCAGAGCAGGTTCAGCAGATTATTCGTAACATGGTTGATGCGATTCCTGCCGATGCCGTGAACAAAGAGGATTTCCTGTATTCCGGTACGCACTGGCAGGTTAGCAGTGAAGAGTATCAGACGCTGCTGGCAGAATCTGAATATGCCGCGTGGGTTTCGGCGTGGGGCTTTCGTGCCAATCATTTCACCGTCAGCCTGAACCACCTTAAGCATTACAATATGCTTGCCGATGTGAACGAAAAACTCAAAGAGGCCGGTTTCGAGCTCAACACTTCTGGTGGTGAGATTAAAGGTGGTCCAGAAGTCCATCTGGCGCAATCTTCGACCATGGCTGACAAAATGACCGTCAAATTCAGTGACAAGGCATTGACCATTCCTAGCTGCTTCTACGAGTTCGCCGAGCGTTTCCCGTTACCTAACGGTAAGCTTTATACGGGTTTTGTGGCAGCTTCTGCGGATAAAATTTTCGAGAGCACGAACGCCAAATAGTCCCGGTAGAAAGTGTTCGCTAAGAAGCCCGCTGTTGTTTATATAACAGCGGGCTTTTTTGTCTTAGTCGCAGGCTTTTTTACATGCCTGGTCATTAGCTATTGGGCGAGGACATCCTCAGTGGTAGTCTAAGGCTCCGTTTCTGGTTTAAACCATAATAAAAAAGAGACCTGTCATGCGCATCATTATCCTGCTTCTGACTGTATTGTTGCCCTTGTCATCCTGGGCTGAAGAGATTAAAACCTTCACTCAGGATATGCAGCATCATCAGGGCTACTTCGACTTTTACTATCAAGTGGATGAAGACAAGGTCTATCTGCTTATTGATAAGCTCGACACCCCTTTTATTTTTCAGAGCAGTTTACCAAGAGGTCTGGGTTCCAATGATATTGGCCTGGACCGCGGACAACAGGGTGAAACACGGCTGGTCAGGTTCGAACGGTTTGGGAACAAAGTACTGCTGAAACAATTGAATACCTATTACCGGGCGGACTCTGACAATACGGCAGAGCAACAGAGTGTGATGGAAGCTTTCGCCCATTCCGTGATCGCCGGACTGCCCATCGTGGCCAGTACAGATAGTCAGGTTTTGGTGGACTACACCGCCTTTTTACTTTCCGATATTCATAAAATCAGCGAGCGGTTGAGTAAAGGTAAACAGGGTACCTATAAACCGGATGCCAAACGCAGCGGTATTTTTCTACCTCGCAGCAAGGCATTTCCGCGCAATACCGAGCTGGAATCATTGGTCACCTTTGCAGGTAGTGACGCAGGGGAGTTTGTCAAACAGGTGGCGCCAGAGCCGGCGGCGGTGTCTGTTCATTTGCACCATTCGCTGGTGGCTTTGCCGCAAGCTGGCTACCAACCCAGACCATTCCATCCCTATTCCGGGTACTGGAAAGTCGAGTTTATGGATTATGCGGCAGCCATCACCGAGCCCATGATCAAAAGAATGTTGCCACGGCATCGCCTGGCTAAAAAAGACCCTCAGGCGCAGGTCAGTGAAGCCGTCGAACCGATTGTCTTTTATCTGGACCCGGGTGTTCCCGAGCCCATCAGAACGGCCCTATACGATGGAGCGATGTGGTGGAACAGTGCGTTTGAGCGTATCGGTTATAAGAATGCTTTTCAGGTAAAGCCCTTACCGGCAGAGGCGGATCCGATGGATGTGCGTTATAACGTCATTCAATGGGTCCATCGGGCTACCCGCGGCTGGTCTTACGGCAGCTCTGTGATCGACCCCCGCAATGGTGAAATTATCAAAGGTCATGTGACGCTGGGATCTTTAAGGGTGCGCCAGGACTTTCTTATCGCCAATGGCCTGACCAGTCCTTTTGATGCGTCGGCAGATACCACAGCGCAGCAAGCCATGGCCCTGGCTCGCATTCGCCAGCTCTCGGCCCATGAGGTGGGTCACACATTGGGACTGATCCATAATTTTGCTGCCAGTGCCAATGGGCGTGCGTCAGTAATGGACTACCCCCATCCTTTGGCTGAAATAAAAGACGGTAACGTGGTGTTAAATAATGCCTACCGCGAGGGTCTCGGAGAATGGGACTTGTATGCCATAGAAATGGGGTATGCGGATTTCTCTGATGAGAAAAAAGAGATGGCAGCCCTGGCGGCAGAAGCTAAAGCGCAGGGATTGGATTATATCGCCGACCGCGATGCACGGCCGATTGGTGGTGTCAGTGCTAAGGGGCATTTGTGGGACAATGGTGAAGATCCTGTCAGTGAACTTAAGCGTTTGTCTGAGGTGCGCAAACTCGCACTGCAAAATTTTGGTCTGAACAGTATTGCCGCCGGACAGCCACTGTCTTCTTTACATGAAGCGCTGGTGCCGATTTATCTGTTGCATCGCTATCAGATTGAAGCCGTGGCAAAACAAATCGGTGGCGTACATTATGAGTATGAACTCAAAGGGGAACACGAGAAGCCTGTTGGCGTCAGCCCCGTTTCTTCGTCACAGCAACGTTCCGCATTAAAAGCGCTGCTGAGTACCCTTGAACCTGAGTACCTGGCTCTGCCTGAGGATTTGCTCAGGCTGATCGCCCCCAAAGTCTATGGTGATGAAGAAAGTCGCGAGAGTTTTGCGTCACGTACCGGCCTGCTTTTTGACCCCATCTCTGCCGCAGAGGCGGCAGCTAATAACTCCTTGCAACTCTTGCTCCATCCAGAGCGGCTCAATCGTATCGCTATGCAGTCATCACTGGGTGGGATCAAGGGGGTTTTTGAGCAGCTGATGCAACACAGCTTTAAAAAGCGCCTGACTCAACCAGACCAACGACAGTTGCATCACAGGGTACTGCACGTTGTGGCATATCGCTGGATTGCGGCGATGGAGAATGCCGAGCTGGCTCCCGAGGCGCGGGCGCAGATGTATGCCTCACTATCAGAGCTGAAGGAATGGCTTGAGGACAATGATGATAACAGTCAGCATCGGTATTTATCGGAGCAGATTGACAGGTATCTGGATGAGGGAACATGGACTCCTGCCTTCAAACCGTTGGCACTGCCACCAGGCTCCCCTATATGAATAAAGAAACGCCAGCTTAGCTGGCGTTTTTTTACTTTACAGGCCCTGCCCTCTACGCGGACATTTTGCGTTTTCTGACGCCCGCCAGGCCAATTAAACCTGATAACAATAATATCAGTGGCGCGGGCTCGGGGATTGTTGTCTGGCCACCATCTCCTACGATGATCTGGATGCTGGTGCGTGCTAATTCACTACCATCAACGTTAAATGCCGCCAGGAAAAAGTCATAGGTACCATCTACCGTGGGGTCAAATGGCGCAATAAACCAGTGGGGTTTCCAGGAATTCTGCGCGACGTTAAAGTTGCTGATGTTCGCAGAGTAATCGGCTGCAGCAGTAGCAGCTCCACAGTTTGTTGCCAGTCCACCGCCATTACCTGTGGCGTTATTACCCAATGCATGATCGAAACAGGGCGCGCCGTTAATCACATCAAAACTACTATAATTGGCAGAGAGTGATGGATCGCTATCCAGTCCCAACAAAAAGGTTAAATCAGAAAGTACGTATCCGCTACTTCCATCGTAATCCGTATTTATCGACCACTCGAAGCTCCACTCCGCTGTTGGCGCAGCCTGGGTGGGTGCAACGCCGGCATTGAAACTGTAGGTACCATCTCCATTGCTGTTGAACGTATTTTCGGGGGCACCGGCAGCGTTATGACGTAACTTTCCGCGCAATCCCAGTTCAATACCGTTGTTCTGGTCTACCGTGTAATTGCCATTGGCATTACCGCTACCGAAAATGACATCAGGTGTGACATTGGCATCGAACATCAATGCCGCCTGAGCAGAGCCAGCACTCAGTGCCATGACCAGTGAGAAACTTTTTACGATGTTATTTTGCATTATTCTTCCTTTGGTGTGATGCGTATTATTTCCTTCAATTTTTTGGCACTGCTAAAGCCTGTAAAGCCTACTCCTGTGAGGCTCGGAGCCGTCTCATTGGGAGGGTTTCTCGGAATAAAATAGTCGCCAAAAAGATGCTTCTTGGAATAAGCATGCAATAACGAAGCCTCTTCTATTTATTCAATGAAAACATGAAGATAAGAAAATTCTTAATTTGAACTGTCAGAAATGCTGACAGTGATCGGATGAATTTTCCATGAATCAGCGGAAAAATCTGGCCCCTCAGGATGAGGGGCATTATGCTGGCAATCTCACAGGACAAGAATGCAGTTTTGACTATGTATGAGCTAAATGAGGTGCTGGATCTGTTAAAGATCATGATCCGCGAACCCAGTGTTGTGGGGGCTGAACACAGCTTCTTTCGGGTTTTGCAGCGCGAGCTGGAAGAGCGGGGCGCTAAGGTTACCTGGTATGAGGGATTACTGGTGGCTCAGGGCAACGATCCTTTCAGCACCATGTTTTCTGCCCATATTGACCGTCATGGACTGATTTGTACCGGCCCGGATGAATTTCAGTATGCCGCTTTTGTCGCCGGTAACCGGTCTGATTTACTTGGCAATTCGGTATCAGAGCAATTGATCAGCAAGATAGTGGATCGCTTCGATACCACTCCGGTCATGGCGTATGAGCCCTGGTCAGGAGCGTATCGTGGCAGTGGTAAAATCGCCTCGAGCTATGTCTGTGAGCGGCGCAACAATTTGATTTTTACACTGGAGGGCATGCAGCACCTGGTGGCCGGAACGCCGGTTGCCTTTGCCGATAAACTGAAAATTTCAGGTAACAGTGTCAGCGGTCAGCTGGATAACGTGCTCACCGCGGCTTATCTGGTGCACCTGTTTAGTCTGGGGTTTCAGGGAACAGCCTTTTTTACGGCGCAGGAAGAAGCAGGAAAGAGCTGGCGGTATTTACTGGAATGGTTTAGACGCTTTGGCAGTCGCACCAATAGACTGGTTGTTGTGGATACCAGTCCCTACCCGGACCGTGTTGAAGCCGATCGACAGCAGTTGGTTCTGCGCCATAAGGATGCGAATGCCGAGTTTGATCCTCAGCTCACTGCAAGCCTGGCGCAACTCTGTGAATCCTCGTCACTGACCTACAGCTATAAAGACAGTTACATTGAGCAAAAAAACGCGGCCTTGCAAGAGGGGCAGTCGCCTCAGTCCCTGGGGAGCACCGAGATGGGAAGAATCATTGCCGCCTCAAAGGGCATGGTGACCGGCACCACCCTGCAGATCCCCACAACCGGCTATCACACTATGGAGGAAACGGCATCGCTGACTTCCTGTGAGGCCTTTCTTAAGTTGTTGAAACGCTTGGCCGGACTCTAGCATTTCCGGCAGGGAACCCATCAATGGGGGAGTTTGGGCGGACGTCTGTGTCGACTGGCTTGCTCATAACTATAGGCCGCTTCGATTAATCGTGGTTCCGAATTGGCGCTGCCAAAGAAGCTTAAACCGACCGGGAGAGGGGCGCTGCCGGATACTTCAATGAAGCCCATTGGAACAGTAATGTGCGGATAGCCGGCGACGGCGGCAGCAGAACTTGCTGAACCCATATAGTGATCGCCATTGATGTGATCAATCTTCCATGCAGGGCCGACGGTAGGGGCGATAAGCATGTCCAGGTTGTGCTTTTGCATCACGGCGTCAATGCCTTCTTTCCCGGCCAGCCGTTTTGCTCGGCGCAATGCCTCAAGGTATTCGTCGTGTTGTTCAACACCACGCTGCTGAGCCCGTTCAAAGATTTCCTGACCAAATAGTGCCAGTTCGGAAGGTGATTTTCGGTTGGCTTCAATCAGCTCTTGCAGATTCTGATAAGGCGATCCACTTTGCTGCAAATATTTGGCAATATCCGCCCTAAATTCATGCAATAGTACCGTGTATTCGTCCTCTCCCCACTGATGCAAGGTGTCAATGTTGGTATCCTCTATCAATATCGCTCCTTGCTTGCGCAATACGGCCAGCTGACGCTCGAACTGGCTATCCAACAGATCGTGGTAACCGGTCAGATTGCGCACAACACCGATGCGTTTGCCATTGAGCCCATCATTTATCAGATGAGCCTGCCAGTCTTGTGGCGCTGTGTAAGTGATGGGATCAGCAGGATCTTCGCCTTGCATTGCGGCAAACAGGATGACGGTGTCTCTGACTGTACGCGTCATGGGACCAGCGGTATCTTGACTATGGGCGATAGGGATAATGCCGTCTCTGCTAATAAGGCCAAGTGTTGGTTTTAGCGAGACGATACCATTCACCGCGGCAGGGCAAACCAGTGACCCGTCTGTTTCAGTGCCGACGGCTACCACGGTCAGGTTCGCTGCCACCGCAATGGCCGAGCCGCTGCTTGATCCGCAGGGGGAGCGGCTGGGGTCATAAGGGTTTTTCGCCTGTCCACCCACCGCACTCCAGCCTGAGCTGGAACGATCACCACGAAAGTTTGCCCACTCTGAGAGGTTGGCTTTGCCCAGTATGATGGCGCCAGCGTGTCGTAATTGACTGACAATAAACGCATCATCCGGGGGCATGTTGTTTTCTAATAATTCAGAACCGGCTGTATTAGGCAGTCCGGCGCTGTCGATATTATCCTTCAACAAAACCGGAATACCATGCAACGGCCCCATAGGCTGACCCGAGCGACGAGCTTTATCTAACTTGCGGGCTTCAGATAACGCGGCCGCATTTACCTGGATCACTGCATTTAACTGCGGCCCCTGACGGTTGAATTGCGCAATGCGATGCAGATAAAACTGCACCAGTTGTTCCGCGCTCAGCTCGTCACGTTTCATACGCGCCTGAAGACTGACAATATCCGCTTCAAGCAGCGTGTCTGAAGATGTTGTGGTCAGGGTTGAGGTGCACGCACTTAACAGAAGCAGCGCAAGGACAAGGGAATAGTGTTTTAGCATGGTATGTCTCGCCTTCATCATGGGTCGGACTTGATTGTTGCAGCGTGAATACGCAATAAGTGATCAGGACGATCTAAAATCTGATACCTGGCTTTGAGTTGTTCGATTTGTTGCCTGTGTTTGTGCAGGAAGTCATCAAACTGGGTTATCACCTGAGGATGCGTCGCGCTTGAAAGATGGTAGCTGCCCAATGTGTAGGGGAGATTCATCGCTGGTACCAGTGCCCCCGCTTTACCCATCTTACGCAACAGGTGGTTGGCAACATTGTATTCTACATCAGCGGCGTCGACCCGGTTTCTCAGCACCAGACCCAAAGCGGATTGAGCATCTGTGACTTCAATCAGCTCGATGCGGTCTTTGGCGCGGCTGAGCCAGGCAACCGGGGTAAAGCCCCGGATGATAGCGACGCTGCGAATATCTTCTGTCCTGGCCATAGCGAACTCTGGGCGGATCATCGCTGTACCAAGATTGCCGGTTACGGCCTGACTGAAATAGCGCGCCGGCGCAGTTCCCTGATATTGCACCCATCTGGGGTGATCCGGATAGATAAGGTCCACGCGTCTGTCCAGTTCATGGTATAGCCTTTTTGGGGGCAGCGGCACCATGACCAGATCGTACCCCGACATTTCAGCAAACAGTGCAAACACCTCATTGGCAAAGCCGTTCTGATGGGGAGCAGAAAAGTCGTAATGAGGATAGAAATTAATCGCCTCGATGCCTAGCAGGTAGCGCTCTGCATGCACTTGAGCGTGGAACAGAAGAAAGCAGAGGATGATCAGGAGGGGCATGGTAATCAACCTGGTTGCATAGTGTCACCAGTCTAACGAATCATTGATGAACTGACTACGGTCTGATGGCCTCCTTCGGCTATCCCGGTGTTTCACTTCAGCGTAGCAATCTTCAATTCAGGAAGAGGGCGCTCATGATGCCAGGTGTGAGCGCCAGTTTTTGTTCAACCTGTGACTATCTGTCGCTGCTCGCTCAGGCCCATGGCCAGCAACACAGGATCCTGCTGCTGACGGTCAATAAAGCTCGCTTTATCGGTGATGCCCTGCCAACGATTCTGAATCAGACATTGTCCGGTTGCCCCCCCTAAGGTGGCGCCGGGTCCAAGGATAATGAGTTTGTCCGGTGCGAATTCTTTTAATGCCACACGGATAGCCGCAGAGTAATCATAAGGCGCCACCACCTGAGTATCCAGAGTGTAACGATACAGTGCGTCCAGTTCACTACTGTAGGGCTGCCAGATACGCCCCAGTCCATCAATAAGTGGCAGACGTGGCTTACTGAATAATGAAGCCGGTAAGCAGGCTCTGGCCCGTTCAGAAATTTCACTGAGCAACGGGGTATGAAACGCAGCGTGATTAAACAATCGCATCGGGTAGGTGTCCTTGACTCTTGGCAGACGCAGTTCCATTTCTTTCAGGCCTTTGTCATTGCCACCAAAGACAATATACCCTCCCAGCAAAATGGACACGTAGATCTCTGCTCCGGCTAAGGCTTGTACCTCCTCCATCCAGCACCTTATGTCTGTCTGTAGTGCCGGGTTTTCCTGCCAGTTATCATCCACCACAGGATAAATCATCTGTCCGCCGATAAGCTTACCGGCCATCATTGAGCCCATGGTATTGATCAGCTCAATGGCCTGTTCTTCTCCCAGCGCACCTGCCATCGCCAGGGCGATGTACCAACCCATGGAATTACCGGTCACGGCAAGGATGTCATATTTTTCCCTATCGATGGCTTCAAAATCACCTTTGGCACAGGCATAAATCAGAGCCGAGGCATTCTCACCCGCTGTATGCAGGCGCATGTTATATGCCGAAAGGTTGTCCAGTTCACTGATGGGCGTTTGCTGCTGGGCGTGGCGATAGCTGTCAATCACATCGAGGATATGACCCTTGTCGGCGTGGTGACGCCCAAAGTAGCCCAACTCATCTTTGTTGTAGGTTCCCCTGCCTGGACAAATGACCACGGCGGTTTGTTTGGCACCCATTAACCCACCCCACGTATGTTGTTATTTTTGTCTGTGTTGTGCCGAACCATGGTCTGAGCCAGTTCGACGATCTGCTCAGTGCTGGGTAACACCTGATAACTGGCGTTGCCAAGAGGAATAAAGCTGTCCTCGGCACACAGCCGCTCAATATGGCGCGACTCACCGGCTAACTGATCGGCTTCATGCAGCATGGTGACAATGGCCTCACTGACGGAGCCACTGCGTCGACATTCATCCACAATTAACACCTTATCGAACCCTTGTGTGTGTTCCACAATGGCTTTCTCATTGAGTGGGACTAACCAGCGCAGATCTATCACGGTGCAATGAATGCCCTCGCGGTTGAGCTGTTGTTCTGCCTGGCGGCTCAGGTAGTAACCATTACCATAACTGATAATACAGAGATCTTTACCATTTCCGTAACGTCCCGGTTCTCCGAGACCGATAGCGTCATTTTGTGCAGGAGGCCGGTAATCAAATGACCAGAGGTTGTCACCTTCGGTGTGCAAGTCTTTCTTCATATACAGTGCAATAGGTTCGAGAAACACCACCATGCGCTGTTCTTCTCTGGCCAGTCGCACACACTCTCGCAACATGGAAACGGCATCGGCTCCATTGGAGGGGCAGGCCAGGATCAGCCCGGGGATATCCCTGAACAGGGTGAAGGAGTTGTCGTTATGAAAATGCCCGCCAAAGCCTTTTTGATAAGCCAGCCCGGCAATGCGGATCACCATCGGGTTGGTGTACTGCCCATTAGAGAAAAAGGGCAGCGTCGCCGCTTCTCCCCGTATCTGATCCTCGGCGTTGTGGACATAGGCCAGAAACTGAATTTCCGGAATCGGCAGAAGGCCGTTGTGAGCCATGCCGATGGCCATGCCAAGAATAGATTGCTCATCCAGCAGGGTATTGATAACCCGGGGAACGCCGAATTTTTCACACAGCTTAGCGGTGACATTATACACGCCGCCTTTTTTCCCCACGTCCTCGCCACAAAGCACGATCTCCCGGTGTTCTGCCATCAGGTCCATGAGTGCCCAATTGATCAATTTAGCCAGGTGTTGTGGTTTACCCAGGTTGTGTTTCTCGTGAGAGAATAAGACTAAGCGCTTGTCCTCACTGAGCGGCTCAGAGGAGGGGGGCTGACGTTTAGGTGGCACCACCGCGGCACAAACCTGTTCTTTGCTGGTCAACCGCGGCCGACTGGCGGCTTCCTGACTGATACGCTGTACCCGTTTTTCAATATCCGAGTATAAATCGAGTATCTCTGCCCCGCTGAGTATGCCCTGGCTCTTCAAAAGTGAGGCGCTGTGCAACAAGGGGTCTTGCGCTTCCGTGCTTTCGATGGCATGCAGGTTCCTATAGGCAAACTCCGAGTCCGAACCGGCATGACCCAGTAATCTCACTGTGCGCATATGTAAAAACAATGGCTTACGGTGCTTTCTGACCCAGTCCGCCGCCTGACTGGCGGTATGGTATGTATCCAGCAGGTTGAGACCATCACAATAGCGGTATTCCAGTGCCGCGCGATTGGCAAAGTTCGCATGGATCCAGCCCTGAGGGGTCGGTGTCGAAATGCCGATACCATTGTCTTCACACACAAACAGAATCGGCATGGGCACCGACTGATATGCGGCCCAACTGGCGGCATTGATGGCTCCCAGGGCTGTGGAATGGTTCGCAGAGGCATCGCCAAAACTACAATAGACAATGCCATCGGTGGGGATGACCGGCTTACTGCCGAGCTTGCGGCTTAGGGCGATACTGTGCGCGGTACCCATGGCTTTTGGCAGATGCGAAGCAATGGTACTGGTTTGTGGTGGAATGAACATTTTCTTGCTGCCCAGCACCTTATGCCGTCCCCCGGAAATAGGATCTTCGGAAGAAGCCGCAAAGGACAATAACATGTCGAATAAGGGGGTGCTGCCGGGATACTGTTTCGCGCGCTGAATCGCAAAGGCGCCGCTGCGATAATGTAAAAACGCCATATCATCAGGGCGCAGGGCGGCAGCACAGGCCGCATTGCCCTCGTGACCGGCGCTGCCAATAGTGTAAAAGCTCTGCCCCTGTTTTTGCATGCGCCGGGACTCCAGATCCAGATGCCGGCTCATGACCTGAGTTTCAAACAACTCCACTAATTGGCTATGACTCAGTCCCGCATCGACTGTCGTCATTGGCAGTGCCGGTTCAGGCAGGGCGTCTTGCTCAATAAGACGAGTCAGATTTTCTCTGACGATACTATTGCGATCCAACATCTTTTACTCCTGATTACCGCCATTCTTCCAGGTGCAGACCGGGCTAGCGGTGATCGTTAATCTGTCGCGGTTGGCCGGGGGAGTTGTGATTTATACACCACAGCAGCCGGATACTCCGGCGGCAAGTCGCAGCTACCGGGCGCGCTGACTTGCCCCCGCATTCCCTGTCTAACCCGGTTAGCCGAAGGCCTGTAATCCGGTCTGTGCACGCCCCAGGATCAATGCATGTACATCATGGGTTCCTTCATAGGTGTTAACCGCTTCAAGGTTCATGACATGGCGAATCACATGGAATTCATCAGCAATCCCGTTTCCACCATGCATATCGCGGGCGACACGGGCAATATCCAGGGCTTTACCACAGGAGTTGCGCTTGATAAGAGAGATCGCTTCGGGAGCGAGCAGGTTCTCATCCATGAGTCGTCCAGCCTGAATACAGGCCATCAGGCCAGTTGTTATCTCGGTTTGCATGTCTGCCAGTTTCTTTTGGATCAGCTGTGTTGCTGCCAGTGGACGACCAAACTGCTCTCTGTCGAGAGTGTACTGGCGAGCGGCGTGCCAGCAGAATTCCGCTGCGCCAAGGGCACCCCAGGCAATACCATAACGGGCCTTGTTTAAACAGCCAAAGGGACCCTTGAGGCCGCTGACATTGGGTAGCAGGCTGTCTTCCGGTACCACCACATTATCCATCACAATTTCGCCGGTGATAGAGGCTCTGAGTGAGAACTTGCCTTCAATTTTTGGCGCGCTGAGACCCGGCATACCTTTTTCCAGCACGAATCCGCGAATTTCACCATCAAGCTTGCCCCACACCACAAACACATCCGCTATGGGTGAATTTGTGATCCACATCTTTGTTCCCGTCAGCCGGTAGCCGCCATCGATTCTTTCCGCACGTGTGGCCATACTCGCCGGATCGGAACCGGCATTGGGTTCTGTCAGGCCAAAGCAGCCCACCCATTCGCCAGTGGCCAGTTTGGGTAAGTATTTTTGGCGCTGGGCCTCGGTACCATAGGCATGAATAGGGTGCATCACCAGTGAGGATTGCACGCTCATGGCACTGCGATAGCCACTGTCAACCCGCTCAACCTCACGTGCTATCAGGCCATAAACTACATGGTTAACAGCGGCACAGCCGTACTCTTCGGGTAACGTCGCACCCAGCAGACCGAGTTCACCGAGTTCATTCATTATCTCGCGATCGAAAATTTCATCGCGGTTGGCTTTGAGAACCCTCGGCATCAGTCGCTCTTGGCAATACTGGTGAGCACTGTCTCGGATCATGCGTTCCTCTTCGGTGAGCATGGATTCCAGTAATAAGGGGTCTTGCCAATTGAAAGCGGGTTTTGCCATAACGATTACACCTGATAGTTGATCAAAACGAATTTTATATGGGAATGAAAGGATACTAAGCTCATTTTAGCTAAAGGAATAGTACCAATTTTCTTTATTAGATATAGTTTGTATCTATATCTAAACCCGTCTGGAGACAGTATGGAACTTCGCCCTCTGGCACACTTTATTGCGGTGTATGAACAAGGCAGCTTTAGCAGTGCGTCACGGCGGCGTTTCATTGCCCAGCCGTCCTTATCTGCAGCGATCAAACAACTTGAAAATGAGCTGGGACAACAATTGTTCCTGCGCCATGCCCGCGGTGTTAAAGCCACCGAGGCGGCGGAGCAGTTGTATCCGCTGGCCAAGCAGTTATTGGCCCAGGCCGATGCCATTCACTCGGTATTTGCCGGTGGCTTGCAAAAAGAGCCTTTTCGGCTGGGTGTCACAAAAGGTCTGGGGGTCAGCCGTATGAGTGCATTACTCAAAGCCTTTACCAGCACCCGTGATGCATTGGAGTTGTCACTGGTGCCACCAGAGGACAGTAGCGATGCCAGAATCATTACGCGCGACTTGTTGCAACAGGGCGAACACTATCAGTTGATCTGGCAGGACAAGTATCAGTTGGCCGTTCCGGCCAATCACCCGTTGTCGTTGCAGTCAATGATCAGCATCAGCGATCTGAGTGAGATGGCCTTTATTCAGCGAAACCCCTGTGAAGGTTGCGCAGCATTGCGTGAACTGGCGCAACAGGCGGGTATAACCCTGGACATCCGCGCCCGTATCCAGACCATTGAATATGCGCTGGGTCTGGTTAGTGCGGGTGTCGGCTGTGCGCTGGTGCCCGTGCATGAAGAGCTGCATAGCCCGGATGTCCGATTTGTGCCATTGCAGGGGCTGGAGTTGAGCCGCGAGATTGGCCTGGCCTGGCGCCAGCCAACGGAGATCATCACCCTGTTGCTGAAACTGGCTTTGGACACTGATACAGACCGAGTTGCCTGATTACCCCGTTGGTGATGAGCAAAAACCCCATGAGATTCGTCTGATCGTGGCAGTCAACTAACCTGGTGCCACACAAACAGGGCACAGGACTTTCTGTATTCGCAGCCTCTTTATCCAAATCTGATGGTGTTATTCAAGCTGAAGGCCAATGCAATCCACTTCCAGTCTTTTAAACAGGCAAAACAGCAGGGACTCCGGGTAGGCAGAGTGAGAGGGTACTTTGCCATTCCCTCATTACTGGAAAGTGGAATCAGTATTGCCGAAGTAACCACCGATGAGCAGTTATTCAGGATGCTGGCCCGCCGCCGGGTCGATTTGGTTGCAGCTGATCTGCTAAACGGTCAGCATGTACTGCAAACCTTTTTGCCTCAGCATGCACCTGGCATTGACTGGATATCGCCGCCCCTGGAGTCCCGTCCTCAATATCTGGTGCTCTCCCGGCACTATCCCGGCACAGAGGCACTGATGGAAAAATTTAATCTGGGCCTGAGCCAGTTGCGACAATCGGGGGATTACCAGATTATTATCAACACCTTATTGCCAATCAGTTATCAACAACTACTACAGGAATAAACATTCTTTAAATACCGATAGGCGAATTCCAAGGGGCATTGAGGATTGTGATGAAGCAGCTTAGCTGGCATCGAAATGGAAGTAGCGGGTGTATCAGTTAAGCGAGCTCCCCTGTTCATAAATCTGATGGAATACCCCCTCGGCTTTTAGTTTTTGCACGGTTCTTTCCAGATTGGGTAATAAATGTAACTGCGCGGAACGTCGGGAAATACCGATATATACCGGGCGGCTGGCGTGACGTCGGTATTGCGCTTTTTTGATCAGTGGCGCGTTACCCGACTTGTTAATCAGATAATCCATCACGATCTCGGAGCCAATCACCACATCGATACGCTGCTTTAACAGCATATCGATGAGCATATGGTTTTTAACCACAGGGATTTTATTCAGTGTCGAATCCTGATCAAATTGTTCAAAGTACTCACTGTCACGCAATACCCCAATGCTAAGATCTTTAAGATCATCGTAATCGTCAATGCTCAGGGCGGAGTCCTTGGGTAAATAAAAAGCCTGAGGTGAGTCTGTGGTAATCGGTGGTTCAATGAAATGAATCCACTGCTCCCGCTCCTCTGAGTGAAATAAACTGATATAGATGTCCGCCTCGCCCGTTTCCAACATCCTGATACAGCGGGCAAAAGGGCATGGCAGATAGTCCAGTGCAATGCCAGTTTCCTGACTGATGCGCTCGATGATTGTGATATCCAGTCCGTGAGGTGCTTGTTCAGGTTGGTAGATAATAAAAGGGGGAAAGTCATCCACGGCAACTTTGACAGGTGCAGGCAGATATTCCGCAAAAGTAGATTGATAAAAGAGGCGCAGATCGGCGCGGTCCCCAGAAGGCAGATGCCGCAAGTGAGCATTCAAAAAGGCTTCCGTGGGGTAGAGGCTTGTGAGAATACGATTGACCTGCTTAATCACATTTTGACCTATTTCGGAGCGGCTGCAGGCTATGTGACTGATTATATACTGCTGTTCTTGTTCAAGGGGAATGGATGCAATGGTACTGTTCGGTAATGGGGTCAGGGACTGTTTATACACGTCAGACGGATAATCCAGCACGACATCCACAAACCTTTCTGTCAATAATTTCGGCTCTGCCAGATTGCGGTTGTCCACGCTGTAGTAGGTGACTTGGCTAGACGCCAATTGTGATAGTTGCGCGTCGATTTCGGTACCGTAAGAAACCCCTTTGGCAATAGCAATACTGGAACCCGGGTTGGCGTTCAACAAAGCGACAATACTCCTCAATTTATTGTCCTTGGTGATCAGGTGTGAGGGCAGGTTGACCTTCTGTGTGTTGTAGTAAAGCCTTGCCAACGGGTGAATATTGACCGGTAAGCTGAACAGGTTGTGTTTGTCACGCTCAGGGGTTCTCATCCGGTTTGATACGCAGGTGTTGCGGGTTTGTCTCAATTGTAGGTCAATGCGGGCGACTGACACCGAGTTGAAGTGCAGTGCGACGTCCCTGAGCTGCGATAACACCAGGTTGGTGGTGTCCATGTTGATGGAATAAGGTGTATCGGAGAGGTAGTAATCGAGATCATACGGATCGTCCGTCAACCAGGTAATGTCGTGTTGTCCCCATGTGAAAACGGGAAAAAATATCAGCAGCCCACAAACACCCCAGTTCTGCATACCAAAAACACCTTTACTTCAACTCTGCAACCCCATAATAGTAGCGCAGAAAAAGCACCGCAGAGGTGCTTTTGCACTGGTGTGAAACGGTGGCGAAATGGATAGCGTCTTAATTTGTCAGACTATTCACACAAACAAGTAATCCTGATACTGTCTTTTTAGTAACGTTACGCAGACCCACTTTATGATCAATGTTGAACACATGAACGCGGTGTTGCAGGCATTACCAGACCCTGCGTTTATTTTTTCCCGTGAAGGTAAGTATGTGGCGGTGTTTGGTGGTCGTGATGCCCGCTATTACCATGACGGATCCGATCTGGTCGGTAAGTACATCCCCGATCTGATCAAGCCTGATAAGGCGGCCTGGTTTATACAGCAAATAGAGCGGGCTTTACGTTCTAAACACTTACTGGTTGAGGAATATGAACTCAGCAACAAGGACGTCAAGGGGCTGCCCGATCAGGGACCGGAGAAGCCGATCTGGTTTGAGGCACGCATTCAGGCGCTGGATTTTCAGGTCGACAACCAAGATGTGGTGTTGTGGGTAGCGAGTAATATATCAGAGCGCCATGAGCTTGAAATCCGACTGCGCGAACTCGGTGATACAGACCAGCTGACAGGCCTGTCTAATCGCCGAAAGCTGCAAAGGGATCTGTCGCTTCATTTTGAAACGTTCCGGCGCCATGATGTTCCCACATCAGTTCTGATGCTGGATTTGGACAATCTCAAAAAGGTCAATGACTGCAAGGGCCACCATGCGGGCGATGAGATGATTCTGGCGCTGGCAGATCTGTGTCGTTCAGTATTGCGCAAAACCGATCATGCCTGTCGCTTCGGCGGCGACGAGTTTGTTATCGTGTTACCGAATACACAAACCGAGCAGGCACTGCAGTTTGCCACGCGTCTTAATGAGGATGTCAGAAAAGAACTGGATCGTTTTTCTGTGGGTGACAGCACCGCCACCATTAGCATAGGGGTGACAGAAATGAACAGTGCAGATGAATCCTGCGAAGAGACCCTTAAGCGAGCCGATCGCGCCCTGTATAAGGCCAAAGGGCTGGGTAAAGACAGCGTCGTCGCCGATTAGGTGCATCAAGACTGCCCTGGTTCCGAGGCCAGGGCAGTTGGTGTATCAGAATACCATTGACTTGCCGCGTCCGCTGGCCTCTGAGGCGGCATCGAGCTTACCATTGTTATCACGGCTGATGACCTGTAAATCACCAAAACGCCGGTTGCTGAGTTTATAGCCCATCGCCTCTAGTCTGTCTTTCGTTTTTGTGGACAAGCCAGGATGATGACGAATCAGGTCTTTTGGCAGTAACTGGTGGTGTACGCGAGGGACATTCACCAGTTCTTCAGCGCTCATGTTGTAGAGCACGCGATTGAGGATAGATTGGAACACCGAGCTGATAATGGTGGTGCCCCCTGGTGATCCGGTAACCATCTCAACCTGTTCCTGTTTTAACAGAATCGTCGGGGTCATCGAAGACAACATGCGCTTTTGCGGTTCAATTTTATTCGCCTCTTTACCAATGGCACCGAAAAAGTTCGGTACACCGGGCTTGGCACTAAAGTCGTCCATTTCGTTGTTCAGCAAAAACCCGGCCCCTTCTACAACCACCCCATTACCGAAGCTAAGATTGATTGTCGTGGTGTTAGAAACGGCATTCCCCCACTGGTCGATTACTGAGTAATGGGTGGTGTCCTCACTTTCTTTAAGACCGGGCTGCACATTTTTTGTCACGGAAATACTGTCGATAGACACCTTTGCGGCCCGTTTTTCGATGTAGGCATCATCAAGGAGTTTGTCGGTGGGAACGGGATAGAAATCAGGATCGCCCATGTATTCGCCCCGATCGGCGAAGCCGAGTTTGCCCAGTTCAGCCAGTAAATGGATGTATTGTGCCGAATTGTGCTCCAGCCCACTGAAGTGCTGCGTCAACTTGGCCTGCATTTTCAGCATTTGTGCCAGTACCAGGCCGCCAGAGCTGGGCGGAGGCGCTGAAAGAATACGATAGCCATTCCAGTTTTCACTGATCGGAGTGCGCCATTTCGCCTCATAGCTGGCTAAATCCTGTGGGCTGATCAGGCCCCCTTGCTCCTGCATAAACCGGGTAATCTGACGAGCGGTTTCACCACGATAAAAGTCCTCAGGCCCCTGTTGTGCGATACGCTTTAAGGTAGCCGCCAACTGGGGTTGCTTGAACAATTGATCTTTCCGCATGCGCCCGAAAAAATGGTCAAAGTTTCGTCCCAGTCGCTCTTGTTTGACGCGTCGGATATAGCGTTGTACTGACTTCAGCAATTTAGGGTGAGGCATGAAACCATCTTCTGCCAGACTGATAGCCGGTTGTAGCAGAGCCGACCAGTCTTTTGTGCCATGTTTTTGATGAGCCTGCCACATGCCCATCACCGCGCCTGGCACACCCGAGGCGAGAATGCCGTACAAGGGCTTTTCCTGCACTACCTTACCGGCTTCATCCAGATACATATCTTTGTGCGCGGCCATGGGGGCCTTTTCCCGATAATCGAGGAAGCTGGCCTCATTATCTTTATAGATCAGCATAAAACCACCGCCGCCAATATTTCCGGCTTCGGGCAGGGTAACGGCCAAAACAAAATTTGCCGCTACGGCAGCATCAATGGCATTGCCACCATTTTCCAGTACCTGACGGGCCACATCGGCACTGTAGCTGTCAGGCATCGCCACCGCAGCCTGTTGTGTTTGGGCAAATGCCGGCTGCGTGAATAAAAGAATTATAAGAATATATAGTCTTAACATTTTCACCGTCACAAAGAGAGTAATAACAGAGAGTTAACCTATCCTGAGTGAGCCAGAATGTCTACGGTGAAGGGGAAAATCGGCATGTCCACTACTTATCAGAATGGCACATGCCCGATGCCTTGTCTGGCGGGCTTGTTTAGTCTCGTGGTAACTTGTCAGGTGCGCTTTGCTGTCTTCCTTTCACCTCATACTCGCCTTCTATGGTGTTACCCTCATCATCCCTTTGGGGGCGCTGATAGTAGCTTTGCTGCTGAGCCTGCACCATCTGAATTTGCAGTTTACTCAACAACCATCTGGCAATAAACGGACGTGTAACAGGGGCCACCAGTAACAGGCCGAAGGCATCGGTAACAAAGCCGGGCGTTACCAACAGCACACCGGCAATGGCCAGCATTAACCCTTCAAGCATTTCCTGGCCGGGTACCTGTCCGCTGTCCAGTTTGCGTCTGGCCTGAAACAAGGTGGCGACACCCTGAAGCCTTACCAGAGCGGCACCGACGGCGGCAGTGAGAATAACCAGGCCAATGGTAGGCCAGCCGCCAATGCGATCGCCTACCTCAATAAGCAATGCAATTTCTATGATGGGCATCACAGCAAACAGAAAAAACAGTTTTCCCATGGGGTATCCTTATGGTCCGGCGGATCGTAACGCGATACACCAGTATGTTGGGGTCAACTATAGCAATGCAAGTGTGGTCGCACACGGCACTGCAGACGAAAACCCAGCCAGTGTGCGCCACGATTTCCAGGGTAGCCCTTGATACATAGGGTGTCGGCCCTGAGCAGCACTGCACTTATCGGCAATGGGGTCACTATTTCGTGCCTGCCACTTAAATGTTACAAAGTATATGATTGCCACAGTTTGCACCATCCGATCGCAATGGGTGATGACACAATATTTTTTTGAAAGACAAAGTGAACAGGAAGGGTCTGATGACAGTATCTGATAGTTGCCTGGTGCTTTGCACCTGTCCCGATGAGGCCAGCGCCAGTGAAATTGCTACTGCGGCAGTGGAGCAAAAGCGGGCTGCTTGTGTCAGTATCGTTCCCGGTCTGACCTCAGTCTACAGCTGGCAGGGTAAAGTGGAAAAAGACCGTGAAGTGCAGCTTCTGATAAAAACCACACGCAGTAATACCGATGCACTCTATAAGCTGGTGTTAAGCCTGCACCCTTATGATGAGCCGGAATGGCTGATCATAGATGTTGCCGGCGGCAGCACCACTTACCTGAATTGGATTAAAAGTAGTACAACATGATGATAAAAACTGTTTCCTGTTTTCTCGCCGCCTTGTTGCTGAGTGTTTCCTCTGTCGCTGTGGCGCAGGACCCGCTGGCCGATTTGTTAGGCGAGCAGCAGCAATTCCTGCCAGTGGAAGAGGCCTTTAAGTTCGAATTTCGTCAGCAAAACGACAAACTGACACTCAGCTGGCAAATTGCCGAAGGGTATTACCTTTACAAGAAACAATTTAAAACGGCACTGACCGATGTGACTCTGTCCGAGGGGCGCTATGACCCTGCAAAGGGACAAGAAATTGAAGATGAATATTTTGGTGTGTCTGAAGTGTATTTCGATGACGTGGTCATTGAGTACGACATCCTGGCTTCGGCTCAGGATGGTGTGGTAAAAGTTCGCTATCAGGGGTGCGCAGAGGCGGGCCTGTGCTATCCGGCTACAACGCGAGTGGTCTATCTGGATCAGGTTGGTGACGGCTCAGAGAGTATTGCGGCCCCTGAAGAGGAGTCATCGGCGAGTCGCTCGGAGCAATTTGAACTGGCTGATTTGCTCTCCAGTGAACAACACCTGCTCTGGACACTGCTGATTTTTGTCGCTCTGGGGGCGGGGCTCGCATTGACCCCTTGTGTCTTTCCGATGTATCCGATTTTATCCGGCATCATTATCGGTCAGGGCAAGGAGATCAAAACCTCAAAAGCCTTTAGCCTGAGTTTTGTGTATGTGCAGGGGATGGCCATTACCTATTCCTTACTGGGACTGGTGGTTGCCTCGGCAGGGGTCCGATTCCAGGCGGCTTTGCAACACCCTGCGATTCTGGTGACGTTCATTGCGGTCTTTTCACTGCTGGCGTTAGTGATGTTTGGCGCCTGGGAGCTGCAATTACCGGCTAAATGGCAGGAGAAGCTGAATAGCCTTAGCAACAAGCAGAAGGGCGGCAATTACACCGGTGTTTTTTTGATGGGTGCCATTTCCGGTTTGGTGGCCTCACCCTGTACCACGGCACCTTTGACCGGTATTTTACTGTTCGTTGCCCAAAGCGGGGATTTGGTACTGGGCTTTACGGCCTTATATGCCCTGAGCATTGGTATGGGAATACCGCTGGTGCTGTTTGGTATGACCGGGGGGAAATTGTTACCCAAAGCCGGTGCCTGGATGAATATCGTCAAAGTGACGTTTGGCTTTATGATGCTGGCCGTGGCGCTGCTATTTGTCGAGCGCCTGGTGGAAAACCGCTGGACGGATCTTGGCTGGGCGTTGTTGGGTCTGGCAACGTTCAGTTATTGGCAGGTTATGAATCAGGGCACCCCCACCACCTTCTTTAAGGGCGTGCGTAGCCTGTTGATTTTCCTGGGCTTGTTTGCATCGGCATTATACGGTTACCAGGCAGTACTGCCGGGCAACAGCACCGGCATGCCCCCTGCGGTGCAACAGGTTAACAATCCGCAGCCCGTTCAACATGGTGTGGATTTCGTGCGAGTACGTGACCTCGGTGATTTCGCTGCCAAATTGCAGGCGGCCAATGCGCAAGGCAAATCGGTGATGATCGATCTTTATGCAGATTGGTGTGTAGCCTGTAAAGAGTTTGAAAAGTACACCTTTCCCGATCCGCGCGTGAAAGAGGCATTGTCCAATACCGTATTGATGCAGATAGACCTGACAGAAAACACGCCCACCAGTCTGGAATTTCAGGAGGAGTTTTCAGTCCTTGGCTTGCCGACTATCTTGTTCTTCGATGCGAAGGGCAACGAATTGCAGCGGGCCCGGGTAACCGGGTTTATGAACGCAGAGCGCTTTGCGACGCATTTGGAAAAACTGCCGTTGTAGGTGAAAGTTTTCAGTTTGCTGCCATCAGTTGTAAGGGGGCTACTCTGCGTAAAGTGACGTTGTACTTCTGCTGATAACTCAGAGCTGATGACTGCAATCTCATTGGTAAACGGATGCAGAGTTGAACCCGCCGGCAACTATTCAACGGCTTTCGTCTACACTTATCAACATCATAGCTTTGGAGAGCAGATAATGAGGTGGTTACTGATCTTACTCCTGGGCGTTGCGTTGGGCACACAGGCGGATGTGCTGCGCAGCCAGTTAACCAGTGAAATCCAAAATCGTGAGCCTGTGGACGATTTGCAGGACGAGGTGGTGGGACGCACCGGAGAAATTACCCGGGTGTGGTTTTTTACTCACATTGAAAATCGCATGAATCAGCAAATCGTGCACAAGTGGTTTCACCAAGGGACACTGATGGCTGAAGTGACATTTGACATTGGTAGCAATAGCTGGCGCACCTGGTCGAGCAAAGATCTATTGCCCAAGTGGCAGGGCGGCTGGCAGGTTCAGGTATGGGCAGGTGACCAGATACTGCAAACCAAAGACTTCCAGTTTACGGTGGCCATGAACAATTATTAGGCTTGAGAGCGGATAACAGACAAGCTGATAAACCCCAGGCGCAATGTTATTATCCCGCCTGGTTTATTCTGTTAAGAGAATTGCATGCATTCATCCCTTGTCCGTATTGCTACCCGCAAAAGCGCCCTGGCCTTGTGGCAGGCAGATTATGTTAAACACGCTCTGGAGGCGGCGCATCCTGATTTACAAGTGGAACTGGTGCCTATGTCTACCCAGGGAGATCGTATCCTCGATACCCCCCTTGCCAAAATTGGCGGTAAAGGCTTGTTCATTAAGGAACTGGAAGTCGCGATGCTGGAAGACAGGGCCGATATTGCCGTGCACTCGATGAAAGATGTGCCCATGGAGATGCCGGAGGGGTTCGGTTTGTATGCCATTTGTGAGCGGGAAAATCCCCTCGACGCTTTTGTATCGAATCACTATGAGAGTTTGCAAGCCTTGCCAGAGAATGCCGTGGTCGGTACCTCAAGCATGCGTCGGCAATGCCAGCTCAAGGCCTGGCGTGGTGATCTGCAGATCCGCGATTTACGTGGCAATGTGAATACCCGCCTTGGTAAATTAGATCAGGGTGACTATGACGCCATTATTCTGGCCTCGGCGGGTTTGATTCGCCTTGGCATGGGTGAGCGAATCCGTCACAGTATTGAACCGGAATTCTGTTTGCCCGCAGTGGGACAGGGCGCTGTCGGGATTGAATGTCGTCATGATGATGCGGATCTGATCGCCTTACTCGAGCCCCTTAATCATGCTCCCACGGCCATACGTGTTCAGGCCGAACGGGCCATGAACCACACTCTGCAGGGCGGCTGTCAGGTGCCCATAGGCGGTTTCGCCCTGCTCGAAGACGAACAAATCTGGCTGCGCGGCTTAGTCGGTGCTGTCGATGGCAGTGAAGTCATACACGCCGAAGTGCGTGGCCACGCCAGTGAAGCTGAAGCTCTGGGCAAGCAGCTTGGACAAGCACTGCTGCACCGTGGCGCAGACCGGATTTTAAACGCGCTGTATCAGCATGGCTAAATTTTTACTCCTGCGCCCCGAGGGTAAGTGTCAGCAAAGTTGTATTCGCTTTGAGGCCGAGGGCATTGACGTCGTTGGTATCCCGCTGATCGACATTGTTGCGCAGCCTGACGCGCTGACTCAGTGGGTGGAAAAACTGCACTCATTGCCTGCGCAGAGCAAAGTGATCTTTATCAGTACCTCGGCCGCGAGGTTGGCGGTCGACGCGATGACTGACAAAGAATGGCCGTCCCAACTCAGTTATTTTGCGGTGGGTAACAGTACTGCAGCGCTGCTTCGCCAGGCGGGTGTCAGTGTACAAGTGCCGCAACAGCAAGATTCTGAAGGGCTACTGACACTGGCGGAGTTGAATGCCATCAATGGCCAGTCGGTGTTGCTGCTCAAAGGCGAAGGCGGCCGTCCGTTGCTTGCACAGACACTCACTGAGCGGGGCGCACACCTGATTGCACTGAATCTGTACCGGCGTCAGCGGGTCCGTCAGCCAAAGCCGACAGGGCCATGGAAACCAGAGCAGATTCAATGCATTATAAGTACCAGCGGTGAACTGATGGCGGCGGCCTTTGATCAGTTTGACCCGAGTTGGTTGTGCTCCCGGCCCTGGATCCTGGTCAGTGACAGGCTGATGCAGGAGGCTAGGGAGCGAGGGATTACACACGTTTTGCGCAGTGACGATGCCAGCGATGAAGCATTGATCAAGACTGCCCGGCACTTTTTGGAGCAACAATCTATGTCTGAATCAGACCAGCAACCCCGTAAAAATACGCCACAAAAAAGTACCGACAAGGCATCACCCAAGGCCGCGGGGGAAAAAGCGTCTGGGGCTATTCCGGCATCGACCACCAACACTTCCAATCCATCTGACAAAGCGGGTAAAAACACGGCTACGCGAGCGGGGCGAAGCGGTTTCCTGTGGTTACTGATGGTACTTAATCTGTTAATGGTTGTGGCGCTGGCCGCGGCGGGTTACTGGGCGTGGCAACAGTTTCAGCTGGCTCAGCAGGCAGAAGACACCGAAGTTCAGGATTTGATTGAACAAGCACAACAGCAACGTCAGGTGCTGGCGCAACAACTCAATCAGCGTGTAACCGATACCACACAAGCACAACAGGCAACACAGCAGCAACAACAACAGTTGCAGCAGCAGCTGGCCAGTTTTGAGCAGGCACTCAGTGCAAACCAACAGCAATTACAGAAAATGCAGGGGCGCCGACCCAATGACTGGCTGCTGGCGGAAGCGGCATATCTGGTGCGTATGGCAGGACGCAAAGTGTGGCTGGAAAAAGATCTGACGACCGCGGTGTTATTACTGGAATCCGCTGACAGTCGCCTTGAGGATCTTAATGACCCGAGTCTGATTCCGGTGCGCCAGGTGATCGCCGATGATGTTCAGGCATTGCGACAGATTAATCCACAGCCACTGACAAAGCTGGCATTGCAGTTAGGGGCGCTGGCTAATCAGGTAGATACGTTGCCGCTGGACATGGTGGTATTGCCGGAGGCCGAACAGGATGGTTCCGATCAGACACTGACCGATTCGGTGTCGGACTGGCGCACTAACCTCAAGCGCAGCTGGCGCGCTATTGTGGATGACTTTGTCACGGTGCGCAGACGTACGGAGCAGACTAAACCTTTACTCGATGACAGTCAGCAGTGGCTGGTGCGAGAGCAGTTGCGATTGTACTTGTTGCAGGCTCAGCATGGGCTTGTAAAAGAAGAGGTGGAGCTGTACCCCGTCTTTTTGCGCGAAGCACTGAGCATACTCCAGAAATACTTTGCCCCCCAGGCACCGGCGGTGGCGGGTTTCAGAGCCCGCCTGCAGGAATTGCTGGAGACTAACATTCGTCGCGACTACCCTCGGCAGTTGCAATCGTCATTGGCTCTGGAGGATGTGTTGCAGCAGCGCCTGTCTTCACAGTATCAGGGTGAGCAACCATGATACGTTTGTTGGTGTTACTGGCATTGCTGACCGCCGGTCTGGTGGTGGGGCCTTTTCTGATTGGTCATAAGGGTTACGTGCTGATTGCCCTGGGACACTGGACCATCGAGATGAGTGTGATTTCCCTGGGCCTGATGGTCTTTGCGGCGATTATTGGTTTTTTACTACTGGAATGGCTCGTCAAGCGCCTGCTGACCCTGGCAACTGGCTCTCGGCAATGGTTGGGAAGCTGGGGTGAGCGACGTCGTCGTAAGGCCTTCAGTCAGGGGCTCATTGCCCTGGAAGAGAATGATCTTGGCGAAGCACAGCGGCAGCTTGCCAAGGTCGACAGCGATCATTTTTCCGGTCTCGATTTGTTGCTGGCAGCGCAGGCGGCTATGCGTGCGGGGCAGCTTGAAACAGCCAAACAAAAATGGACGCAAGCGCTGACGTACTCTTCCTGCGCGCTTGCAGCACGATTGCATCTGACGGAATTGGCATTGGGGCAGAACAATCCCAAACAGGCATTATCGCTGCTTAACGAACTGGATGATAAGCACCAGAATCATCCGCAGGTTGCGGCGTTGTGGTCACGGGCCCTTGCCGATGCGGGGAAATGGCAGGTGTTGCGTGAAAAGTTACGCACATGGAAAAAGTTGTTAGGTAGAGAAGCCACAGAGAAATGGATGTTGCGTGCAGCACGAGGCATTCTCGCCGAAGTGGCAAGTAAAGAAGGCGCGAACCAACTCAAAGCCTACTGGCAGAAGTTACCTCGCAGTGTGCGTCAGGATCCGGCCTATCAGGCAGCTTATATTGAGCAGTTACTGGCCCAGAGAATGGACAGTGATGCAGAGGGGTTGCTGGTGGATTGGCAGAAAAAAGGTCCTCATCCGGTTCTGTTACCGTTATTGCGGGAGCTGAAGATGCCGAATCCGGTCAGGGCTATCAGGGCACTGGAAAGCTGGTTAAAAACAGATGAGAAAAATGCTGAGCTATTATCCGTGTTAGGTCAGCTGGCAATGCATTCGGGCGACCTCAGGCTGGCTGAAAAAGCGCTGTCTAAAGCCCTGCATTTGCGTCCTGATGGGGCTCAGAGCCAGTATGATCGCCTGCGTCTGGCGCATGTGAAAGAGTTGCAGCAGGATGACAAGGCTGCACTGACACTCTACAAACAAAACCTCTCCTGATCCGTAGGTTTGTGCTGACCTCTCGTGCCAGCTGAGAAAACCGCGCGCCTCATGCTGCCCGTATTGTGGTTATGCTCTGCTTTGTGTGGTTGAGAACTCGTTCGCAGCTTGTTAGTGTCTGCCTGTTTCTCGGTATTTCCGCGGTTAACAGCCCAGCGGTTTGCTGACGCTTCTGGCAGTTGTCCTGAAGGGGACTGCCGGAAATCATTTATCTGGCTGGCATCAACGCAGCCAAAACAGGAGACCAATTATGCGTAAGCTAATTCTTGCCATTTCAACGAGTATGGCGTTGTTGGGGTTGAGTATATCCGCCATTGCCCAGGATGCGGCGCCGGTTCAGCAATCAGTTCAGACACAGCAAGCGGTCAGCGATGCAAAGTTGCAGCAGGTTGTTGGTGCAATGAATGAGGTTCGCGCCATCAGCAATAAATATGCTGAAGCGTTTCAAAATGCACAGGACAAAACGCAGGCTCAGCAAATTCAGCAAAAGGCCCAGCAGGAAATGATTGAGGCCGTGTCACAATCAGGCTTGTCTGCACAGGAATACAACACCATTGTTAAACGTCTGCAAACCGACGAGCAACTGCGTGAGCGACTGAATACGATGGCCGCTGAGTAATATCCTTGTCTTTACTCTGTTAGCGTAGGCTCGCTGGTCAGTAAGACCGGCGAGTGCTGTTCTTTCAGGCCCGCGTTGCGACCCATGCCAGATCACCCAGAACACTGACGGCTCGGTTTGAAGCGCTGCTAGTTGTTCGTCCCCTTTGCTTACCCTCAGATGCTTTTAATGTAAGGCATACTAGTCATCTCAATTCATGCGCATGACCGGTTGTCGCAGCTATTACGGATTGTAACGCTTGGACGCTTACTCTGTATTGCTGTCTGGCGTATGATGGCCTGCTCACGGAGGATTTATGCAGGCACCCCAGCCAAAAACCATTAATTGGGTCATCTTATTACTGGCCTCCATCACGGCGGTTACGCCGCTGGCTATCGATATGTATCTGCCAGCTTTTGTGACGATAGCCGAGAGTCTGGATAGCGAAATTTCCCTGGTCCAGGTCTCCCTTAGCTGTTACCTGGCAGGCTTCGCCCTGTCTATGCTGGTGTTTGGTCCCATTGCCGATATCGTCGGCCGGCGTCCATTGGCGTTGTGGGGACTGTGCCTGTTTATACTATTCAGTGTTGCCATTGCTTTTGTGCAACGCATAGAGTGGTTTCTGCTATTGCGTACCCTGCAGGCCATGTCAGGTGGGGCCGCTGCCGTGGTGGTCCCCGGGATTGTGCGGCACCTGTATGGGCAGAATACCGCCAAAGGCATGTCTTATGTGTCGATGATTATGATGATCGCGCCATTGATCGCACCAAGTGTGGGCAGCCTGATTCTGCAGTGGTTTGATTGGCGAGCCATCTTCGTCGTACTGGCCTGCTACGCTATGTTGCTATGGCTGCCGGCATTTCGGTGGCTGCCGGAAGTGGCGACCCGTACCCAACATGGTCCCTGGTTAAGGCTGTTTTTCTCGGGCTATGTCACAGTGCTGGGTAACCGCAGGGCACAACCTCATATTGCCATTTCTATGCTGGTATCCTTCGCGTTTTTTGGCTACCTGACCGCCGTACCCGTAGTGTATATGGAGGCTTTTGGGGTGTCGGAGCAGTTATTCGGTATTCTCTTTGCCTCGAATGTGGCCGCGCTGATGCTGGTGAATTTTATCAACACACGGCTGGTCGTGCGTCTCGGCTCAGAAAGAATGTTGAGCATTGGCCTGGTATTAGGGTTACTGGCCTCAGTCAGTCTGCTCAGCGTTAACATGCTGGAGATGGGGCTGGCGTGGACGGTAATCAGTATCATCCCTTTAATCGCTTCTCTGGGACTGATGGCGGTAAATGCCGATGCCTTGATTCTGATCCGCTTCCCTCATCACTCAGGCACGGCAACAGCGGTCATCGGCAGTCTGCGTTTTGGCAGTGGTGCACTGGTGGGACCGGTATTGGCGGTGACCTATACCGGCACGGCCGTACCTTTTGCTGCTCTGATGTTTTGTGCTGTGGTTGCCGTTCTGCTGACCCGTTTACTGACCCATGGCAGAACCACGGTAGAAGATGAGGAGGCGGAGGGCGAGGCCCAGTAGCGATGCGCAGTCGCATATTTATTGTTCAATATACTGTTCAATCGAACAAATAGATTTTATGCTGACTTTCATCCATGAGCACAGGAGACGCGACGTTGCACAACAAAATGGAAGCACCAGCACAGCCATCAGAGGACAATCGGGCCTTTATTCTTTTTATCAGCATTGTTGCCACTATAGGCGGCTTTCTGTTCGGCTTTGACAGTGGCGTGATCAACGGCACCGTAGACGGTCTGCAACAGGCCTTCAACTCACAAAGTGTGGGAACGGGTTTTAATGTATCAAGCATGTTACTTGGTTGTGCAGTAGGGGCATTTTTTGCCGGGCGTCTTGCCGACATTTATGGGCGTCGTGCGCTGTTGCGTGTAGCGGCAGTATTTTTTCTCATCAGCGCCTGGGGTTCCGGGGTGGCCGATAGTTCGCTGGAGTTTGTGCTTTATCGCATTATTGGCGGGCTGGCAGTAGGCGGCGCTTCGGTGATGGCTCCAGCTTACATCGCCGAGGTGGCTCCTGCGCGGTATCGGGGAATGCTAACCACCATTCAGCAGATTGCTATTATCAGCGGATTGTTTTTGTCGTTTGTCAGTAATTATACCCTGGCAGAGTTTGCCGGTGCCTCAACTGCCGTGTTGTGGCTCGATTTTCAGGCCTGGCGATGGATGTTCTGGATGGAGTTACTGCCCGCGTTGGTGTTTCTGCTGATGTTGCTGTTTATTCCGGAAAGTCCACGTTTTCTGGTCCTTAAAGGGCAGGCAAATATCGCCGAAGCGGTTCTTACCCGTTTATACGGCAGCGCCACCGCAACACGGAAAATGGAAGAAATAAAGGGCTCCCTGGCTGAAGACCACCGGCCCCGTTTTGCCGATTTGATCAGTCGGCAAAGTGGCAAAGTCCGGCGGATCGTGTGGGTTGGTATCGGGCTGGCAACATTTCAGCAGCTGGTGGGCATCAATGTGGTTTTTTATTACGGCGCCGTGTTGTGGCAGGCGGTGGGATTCTCAGAATCGGATGCTCTGCTGATCAATGTGATCAGCGGTGCTCTCAGTATTGCTGCGTGTGTTATCACCGTGATGGTGATTGATAAAATCGGTCGCAAACCTTTGCTGAAATGGGGATCAGTGGGGATGACGCTGACCCTGGGCTTAATGGTTCTGGCGTTTGCCAATGCTGGTGTGGGCGACTCGGGCCGATTGGTCATGGGAGATTGGGGCCCCCTGGCGCTGATCAGTGCGAATGCTTACGTATTCTTTTTTAATATGTCCTGGGGGCCGGTAATGTGGGTCATGCTGGGCGAAATGTTTCCTAATCAGATTCGGGGTTCTGGACTTGCTGTGAGTGGTCTGGCGCAGTGGGGCAGTAACTTCCTTATCACCATGACATTCCCACTGTTACTCGCGGGCATCGGACTGGCAGGGGCTTATGGCCTGTATACCCTCGGTGCACTCTTATCCGTCTGGTTTGTAGTAAAAATGGTACATGAAACCAAGGGCACCGAACTGGAGGATATGCAGGGCTAAGGGAATCAGGTCAGATTATTTGGATTCGGTCTGACTCCATGTGACACATCCTATGCGCATTGCCCGGCATAATCTGACAGTCAGCTTTAAACCTTGAGTTCACATATGGGAACTCAAGGCAGCTGTGTGCCAGAAGCGGACCTTTAACGCCCGCATTTGCGGCTGGTTTGGAGCGCAGCGTAAAACCAGTCCGACAAGATGCGCTTGTTAGCTTTGGACTTTCCCATTGGTCAGCACTCTTAATGGTGGAAGCTCTTCAAGACCGAACTCTCGCAGATCTTTTTGTACCAGATTGTATGTTTTAACTAGGTCAGATTTCTTCGTAAAGTTTAGTGGGAATGTTTCATCTTTGGATTTTTCAAAAACAGCTGGAACATAGTTATTGAAGAAATCTAAGCATTGATCGTGAGGCATATTTGCTGTGGAATAATTATGAATCTGACAGAGTGCAAACCCTTCAATAGCCGACTTATAATCCATCTGTTTTAAAACGGCTTTGGTTCCTTCGGATAAGTAAACCCTATATAAGTATGGGTAGCCAGCAGCAAGTCCCAGCAGTGAGACAAACCCACCGATCGCCAATAATTTTATGTTCAATTTCTTCTCCGAAAAGCTAACAATGTTATTACCATGAATTCACGGTATGCCGCAGAGGACGCAGTGCGGTTTATTCACAGCTTCTATTCATTTTCCCCATGTTAACAATAGCTTGCAGCCAGCTACCAGCGCTGTGTGCATAACCTGTTGCGGGGAAAGCGAGAAGTGGGATTTATAGTGGTCCCGGTATGCTCATACAACAGCAGCCAATGTCCATTGTTCGCTCA
>NZ_NIWW01000008.1 GCF_002201535.1 Lacimicrobium sp. SS2-24
ATGATGGCCACCATTCTCCTCGCTCCTTACCCGTCACACCTATCTGATACCCTCTGGCCTGATTGTTGCTACACCCCTGCAGTTGTCAAATTTTCGTTGTCTGAGAATGGAACTAAGCACCTACCTAAACCGATTCGACAAAAACCGGGTCAAACAGCTGACTACCGGGCTTGGCGCACCAACCATACTGCTTGCCATTATGGCGATGGTGATTCTGCCACTGCCTCCCTTTTTACTGGATATTCTGTTCAGTTTTAACATTGCCCTGTCGCTGGTTGTCATTTTGGTGGCGGTATTTACGCAAAAACCAGTGGAATTCGGGGCCTTTCCCCTGGTGCTGCTGATTGCCACTGTTCTGAGGCTGGCTCTGAATGTCGCCAGTACCAGGGTGGTGTTGCTGCACGGCCATGAAGGCGGAGATGCTGCCGGTAAAGTAATTGAAGCCTTCGGTGAAGTGGTTATCGGGGGCAACTATGCGGTCGGTATTGTGGTGTTTGCCATTCTGGTCATCATCAATTTTAAGGTGGTCACCGCGGGTGCCGGACGTATCTCTGAAGTAAGCGCTCGCTTTACATTGGATGCTATGCCAGGCAAGCAAATGGCCATTGATGCCGATTTGAATGCAGGCTATATCGATCAGGATCAGGCCAGAGCCAGACGTCAGGAAATCACCTCTGAGGCCGACTTTTACGGCTCCATGGACGGTGCGTCAAAATTTGTTAAAGGTGACGCTGTTGCCGGTCTGATTATCATGATCATCAATATCGTTGGTGGTTTGTTTATCGGCATCATTCAGTACGATCTGACCTTTGGCGAAGCGGTCCAAATCTACACGCTGCTGACCATTGGTGACGGCCTGGTTGCGCAGATTCCTTCTTTGCTGCTGTCTGTTGCAACCGCCATTATTGTGACACGGGAAAATGAAGATCAGGAAATTGGCGCCGAGCTGACTACTCAGCTGGGTAATCGCCGGGCACTGTTTATTGCTACCGGCGTACTGTTTGTGATGGGGATTGTCCCTGGTATGCCTCACATTGCCTTCCTCGGCCTGGCCGCCATAGTGGGGGGGTATGCCTACTATGGCATGTGGAAGGAGAGTCGCGAGCAAACCCAGACGCAGCTTACGGATGTGAAACAGGAGCATGCCGCTCAGACTACCGAAATCAAAGAGCTTGGCTGGGACGATGTACAACATGTGGACACCATCGGACTGGAAGTGGGGTATCGGCTTATTCCGCTGGTGGATAAAAGTCAGGGGGGAGAGCTGCTGGCGCGTATTAAAGGGGTGCGTAAGAAGCTGTCTCAGGAATTAGGTTTTCTGGTTCCACCAGTGCATATTCGAGACAATTTGGATCTCAGCCCTAATACCTACACCATCGCCATGCTGGGCGTCACCATAGGCGAGGCCGATATTAGTCATGACAGCGAACTGGCGATTAATCCGGGCCAGGTATTTGGCAAACTCGATGGCAAGGCGACCAAGGATCCGGCCTTCGGACTGGACGCTGTATGGATCAAACCGGAACAGCGCGAGCATGCACAGACCCTGGGGTATACGGTCGTTGATGCGGCAACGGTAGTGGCCACCCATTTAAGTCAGCTTTTGACAACCAATGCCTACCAGTTGCTTGGTTATGAGGAAGTGCAGCAACTGCTGGATATGCTGGGTAAAAGCAATCCTAAACTGGTGGAAGGACTGGTGCCTGACATTCTGCCGATGAGCACCGTCGTCAAAGTGTTGCAGACCTTACTCTATGAAGGTGTTCCTATCCGAGACCTGCGCACCATCATCCAGACATTGTGTGAATACGGGCCTAAGAGTCAAGATCCCGACGTACTGGTCTCTGCGGTGAGAATCGCGCTGAAGCGCCTGATTGTGCAGGAAGTCAATGGTGGCGGTCATGAGATCCCGGTTATCACGCTTGCGCCAGAACTGGAACAGATGTTGCATCAGTCCCTTCAGGCAGGCGGCGGTGAGGGTGCCGGTATCGAGCCGGGGCTGGCTGAGAAGTTACAGCAGTCACTCAGTGATGCCTCTCAGCAACAGGAGTTGGCCGGTGAACCATCGGTGTTGCTGACGTCAGGTATGCTAAGGCCGGTGTTATCGCGATTCCTGAAGCATGCCATCAGCGGATTACACGTTCTGTCTTATCAGGAAATTCCTGATGACAAACAAATCAAAATTGTCAGCGCTGTAGGCCAATAGGTCCAGTCACAGGCTAAACCAGTTAGTTTCTATTGCCGCTGGCAAGGGGGTGAGAAGTGAAAATCAGACGTTTTTATGGAAAGGACATGCGTGATGCCCTGAACCAGGTTAAAGAAGAACTGGGTGGCGATGCGGTAATCATGTCGAATAAAAAGGTGGCTGAGGGGATAGAGATTGTCGCGGCCTATGATAAAGAGCCGGTAAAAACGGCGGGTCAACGCCAGTCGGCTCAGACCAAGGCGAGTGTCAATGTGGCGCCGCTGCACAGCCGCTCATCCTCCTCTGCCAGCGGTAAACCGGCTAGAACCCAGGGTACGCCGAGCCTGAGTGAGATCATCGGTGATTCAGGTCCTGACAGCTTACGCGCCTTACTGGAAAAACAGAATAAGCAGGAAGCCTCCGCAGCGGCGCAGCCATCCCGGGCAGCACAGCCGGTTTCCGCAGCCCAGACATCAGTCCCACAGAGCTCCCCATCCAGACAGCAGGATGACAAAGCCATGGATGATATCCGCCATGAACTGCAGTCATTGCGTAATGTGCTGGAATTTCAGGTCTCTGGGTTGTTAAAGCAGGAGCGACAGCAGAGCCGCCCCTTGCACAGCTATCTGATTGATCAACTCCAGCGCCTTGGTATTACGCCATCACTGGCCGAGCAGGTGGTGTCCTATGCGCCACCGAATTGTGAACAGCGGGATGCCTGGAAATTTTTGCTTAAATTGCTGATGAACAGAGTACACACCAGCAATAACGAGATTTTGACACATGGTGGTGTGGTTGCGCTGGTAGGACCCACCGGAACCGGTAAGACCACCACCATTGCTAAGCTGGCGGCGCAATATGCCCGTAAATACGGTCACCAGCAGGTGGCACTGATTACCACAGACAGTTACCGCATTGCCGCCTACGAGCAGCTCGCAACCTACGGTAAAATCATTGGCTGTAATGTAAAAAAGGCCAGTACCGCAGAGGAACTGTCGGACCTGTTGTATCAGTTTCGCAACAAGGGCCTGGTGCTCATCGATACAGCCGGTTTTGGACAAAGAGACGCCCGATTAATCAAACAGTTAGATACCTTGCGCGAATCATCTTGTGCTAATATCAAACATTATCTGGTTTTGGCAGCTAATGCGCAGCATCAGGTAATGGAGCATACATTGAAAACATACCGACAGATTTCTTTGCAGGGCTGTATTTTCACTAAACTGGATGAGTGTTACAGTCTCGGTGAGGCGATTAGCCTGGCCGTTGAGCATAAACTGCCGGTGGGGTATCTGACCGATGGCCAGAAAGTACCCGAAGATATTAAAGTGGCTGATGGAAAATATCTGATTTCATGTGCAGCCAGGCTCTATAAGCAGTATGCTTCATTACCCACGAGAACTCAGCAGGTTGCAAACTCAGCAGTATCATTATGATTGAGGATCAAGCGAGTAGCTTAAGACGAATGAACCAACCCAATTTAATTAAAGTTATCGCTGTAACAGGCGGCAAAGGCGGGGTCGGTAAAACCAATATCACCCTCAACACCGCGATTGCCATGGCGAAGCAGGGCAAGCGAGTCATGGTACTCGATGCTGACCTTGGCCTGGCAAACATTGACGTGATGCTGGGATTACGGGTAGAGAAAAATCTTTCCCATGTGCTGTCGGGCGAATGTCTGCTTGAAGAGGTGCTGGTGGAGGGGCCTGCGGGAATTAAGATCGCCCCGGCCACATCTGGCACTCAGTCCATGACCGAACTCACTCCCACCGAACATGCCGGCCTTATTCGCGCCTTCAGTGAACTACAGAGCAAGATTGACGTACTGATTGTGGATACCGCAGCGGGCATCTCCGATATGGTGCTGAGTTTTTCGCGGGCGGCACAGGATATTATGGTGGTGGTCTGTGATGAACCCACATCTCTTACTGATGCCTATGCGTTGATTAAAATCCTGAACCGCGATCACGGTGTATTTCGATTCAAAGTGGTCGCCAATATGGTGCGTAATTTACGCGAAGGGCAAGAGCTATTCGCCAAGCTTTCCAAAGTGACTAACCGGTTTTTGGATGTGGCACTGGAGCTAGTGGCCACTGTGCCATTTGATGAGAACATCCGCAAAGCCGTACGCAAACAAAAGGCCATTGTGGAAGTCTTTCCCAGTTCACCGGCAGCGATTGCAATAACGAATCTGGCCAAACAGGCACTCAAATGGCCTGTTCCGGCACAACCAGGAGGACATCTGGAGTTCTTCCTGGAGCAATTAGTGGATCAAGGGACTGAGGTGCAGAGAGATAAAGTGTGAATAATAAAGCCGCTGCCTATCAGCAACTGGATGATAAACGAAAGCTGGTGGAGCAACATGCTTCGCTGGTCAAGCGCATTGCGCACCACCTGATGGCAAGACTCCCTGCAAGTGTTTTAGTTGACGATTTGATTCAGGCTGGCATGATTGGCTTGCTGGAAGCGTCAAAAAATTTCGACGGCTCCAAAGGCGCCAGTTTTGAGACTTTCGCCGGTATCCGGATCCGCGGTGCGATGCTCGATGAAATTCGTAAAGGGGACTGGACGCCCAGATCGGTGCATAAAAATAGCCGCGCGATTGCCGAGGCGATTTCGCAGGTGGAGAAAGAAACCGGGCGGGATGCCAGAGACCATGAGGTGGCCGAAAAGCTTCAGGTAGGTATGGATGAATATCATCAGATGCTCAACGAAGTGAACGCCGGGCGCATGGTTGGCATCGAGGATTTGGGTGTCACAGAAGATGTAATTACCACTGAGCAGAGCCGGGGAACCGACGCACCTTTTGACGATTTGTTACAGGGATCGTTTCAAAAAGCGCTTGCCCATGCTATTACTACTTTGCCGGAGCGCGAAGCCATTGTATTGTCATTATATTATGATGAAGAGTTGAACCTCAGGGAAATTGGTGAAGTACTGGAAGTGAGTGAGTCGAGGATCAGTCAGATACACTCACAGGCAATGCTCAGGTTGAAAACCAGGATGCAGTCCTGGCGCGTTACATAATTTTCAATAAGAATAACAGTTAGTTGAATCCTCACTGGAGGCAGTTTTGGATAAAAATATGAAAATTCTCGTTGTCGACGACTTTTCGACAATGAGACGTATAATCAAGAACTTACTTAAGGATCTTGGCTTCACAAATGTGCAGGAGGCCGATGACGGCAATACCGCCCTGCCGATGTTGCAGCAAGGGGATTTCGACTTTGTCATTACCGACTGGAATATGCCGGGAATGCAGGGCATTGATTTGCTCAGGGCTATTCGCTCTGACGACAGCCTCAAACATCTGCCTGTGCTGATGGTGACTGCCGAAGCCAAGAAAGAGCAAATCGTTGCGGCAGCCCAGGCCGGTGTCAACGGCTATGTGGTTAAACCCTTTACGGCGGCAACGCTGAAGGAAAAACTCGACAAGATTTTTGAGCGCCTAGGGTAATCCTGGTGGGTCCTGAACAAAGAGGAAACACCTGAATGACTGATAAAGCGCCTATTTCACTCGAAGACGCCCGTCGACTGGTTGAATTACTTGAGGCCGGTGACAATGCAGCGGCCAGTGAACTGTTCGACAGCGTATCAGAACATGACTCGGTAGAATTGTTTGCCGAGGTCGGCAAGCTGACCCGTCAGTTGCATGACTCACTGAACAACTTTCAACTGGATGCCCGCATTGCCAACCTTGCCAATGAAGACATCCCGGACGCACAGACGCGTCTTAACTATGTAATAGAAACCACCGAAGATGCTGCCAACCGCACCATGGACGCGGTGGAAACCAGCATGCCTATCGCTGAACAACTCAATGCCAAGATTACCGGCATTCTTCCTGAGTGGAAGAAACTCATGACCCGGCAGATTGAACTGGGTGAGTTTAAGGCATTGTGTCATGACCTTGACAAAATACTTGAAGAAGCCAGCGTTGATTCGGCTAAGCTTAACGAGTTACTCACTGAAGTGTTGATGGCTCAGGGGTACCAGGATCTCACCGGGCAGGTTATTCGCAGAGTCATCGAGTTGGTGAAAGAGGTTGAAGACAACCTGGTACACATGCTGACTGTCTTTGGTGAGCCGGAAGTTGATGAAAATGCTAATAAATCTGACAACAAGTCCGATAAGGAAATGGCCGAAGGACCAATAATTGATGCTGACAGTCGAGATGATGTGGTATCGGGTCAGGATGACGTAGATGATCTACTTTCAAGCTTAGGGTTTTAAGGAGCTGACGCATGTCGTTTGACGTTGACGAGGATATCCTACAAGACTTTCTGGTGGAAGCCGGAGAGATCCTGGAGCAACTTCAGGAACAGCTTGTCGATCTGGAGAATAATCCCGAAGACGCCGACCTGCTGAATGCCATTTTCCGTGGATTCCATACTGTGAAAGGTGGTGCAGGGTTCTTATCATTAACCCCTTTGGTTGATGCCTGCCACGGTGCTGAGAATGTTTTTGATACCCTGCGTAACGGTCAGCGTGAAGTTACATCGGAATTGATGGATGTGATCCTGCAGTCGCTGGATTGCATCAACGACATGTTTGCCAGTGTTAAGGCCCGGGAAGAACTTACCCCGGCCACGCCAGAATTACTTGATGCCTTGCATAAACTGAGTAAGCCCCAGTCTGAGGACGAAGCACCAATAGAAGTTCCCGGTGCACCCGCTGCCGAAGCGCCTCCAGCACCCGCTCCAGCACCTGAACCTGAACCGGAAGCGCCAGCCCCCGCAGCCAGCGAATCGTCAGGGGGGGATATCGATGAAATTAGCGAAGACGAATTTGACAAGCTTCTGGATGAATTACACGGTCCGGGTGGCGGTCCTTCAAAGCAGGGCGGAGAAAAACCTGCTGAAACTCCGTCTGCTCAGGCTAAATCTGGCGCCAGTGATGATGAAGATATTACCGATGATGAATTTGAGGCACTTTTAGATCAGCTTCACGGAGAGGGCAAATTCAAAGCCCCTGACGAGGATAATGTCGCCAAAGCAGAAGACAAAAGTGCTCAGGCTGATGATGAAATCACCGATGACGAATTTGAAGCCCTGCTAGACCAGTTACACGGTTCGGGTAAAGGCCCCAGTGCTGCGGAAGAAGCGGCGGCTAAAGCTGCTGCGGAAAAAGCCGCCGCACCTGCACCAGCGCCATCACCCGCTCCGGCACCAACTCCAGCGCCTGCAGCAAAATCGCCGGCACCAGCGTCTAAAGCGCCTGCTGCGAAAAAAGAAGAGAAAAAACCGCCTCCGCCACCGGCTGAAACCACCGTACGTGTGGATACCAAGCGTCTTGATGAAATCATGAACATGGTTGGTGAACTGGTACTGGTGCGCAACAGATTACTGAGCCTGGGCATTAATATTGCTGATGAAAGCATGTCAAAGGCTATCGCCAATCTGGATGTGGTCACAGGGGATCTGCAAGGGGCGGTAATGAAAACCCGCATGCAGCCAATCAAAAAGGTGTTTGGTCGCTTCCCGCGTGTTGTCAGAGATTTGGCCCGTAGTCTTAAAAAAGAAATTAATCTCAATCTGGTCGGTGAAGATACCGACCTGGATAAAAACCTCGTTGAGGCCCTCGCCGATCCTTTGGTTCACCTGGTGCGCAACTCCGTCGACCACGGGATTGAAATGCCCGATGAGCGTGAAGCCTCCGGAAAAGCGCGAACTGGCTCTGTGACCTTGTCTGCATCGCAGGAAGGGGATCATATTCTGCTCACCATCGAAGATGATGGTAAAGGCATGGATCCGAACAAACTCAAAGAAATTGCGATCAATCGTGGTGTGCTGGATGCAGATGCTGCGGCACGAATGTCAGATGTGGAAGCCTTTAACCTGATTTTTGCCCCGGGTTTCTCCACCAAAACCGAGATATCCGACATCTCAGGCCGCGGTGTGGGCATGGATGTGGTGAAAACCAAGATTAATCAGCTAAACGGTACCGTACACATTGATTCGCAGCTGGGCGTTGGCACCAAACTGGAGATTAAGGTTCCGCTGACGCTGGCTATTCTGCCGACCTTAATGGTGGTGGTGGGCGAGCAAACCTTCGCGCTGCCATTAGCCGCGGTAAGCGAGATCATCAATGTGGATTTAGAACGCACCAACACGGTGGATGGTCACCTGACCATGATTGTGCGCAACAAGGCTATCCCACTGTTCTATCTTAAAGAATGGTTGCACCGTGGAGAAGGGCGTCCGCAGGTTGATCGTGGTAAAGGTCATGTGGTGGTTGTGCAAATCGGTACCCAGCAGTTTGGCTTTGTGGTCGACTCACTGATTGGTCAGGAAGAAGTGGTGATTAAACCGCTGGATGCGCTGCTGCAGGGCACGCCGGGCATGGCCGGTGCAACCATCACCAGCGATGGTGGTATCGCCCTGATTCTGGATATCCCGAGTTTGCTCAAACGTTACGCCCGTAAAGGTATTAAAGAACTTAGAAAAGCAGTGAACTGATGCAGTATAAAGTGCTGGTGGTTGATGATTCGACCTTCTTTCGTAAACGGGTAGCGGATTTTCTGGAACAAGACCCCGGGTTAACGGTTGTCGGGCAGGCGCGTAATGGCCAGGAGGCCATAGACATGGCCGCCAGTCTTAACCCTGATGTGATTACCATGGATGTGGAAATGCCGGTAATGGACGGCATTACCGCGGTGAAAAAGATCATGGCGCAAAAGCCCGTGCCAATTCTGATGTTTTCCTCCCTTACCCACGACGGCGCCGAGGCTACCTTAAACGCACTGGATGCCGGCGCACTGGATTTCTTACCCAAGAAATTTGAAGACATTGCCCGCGAACGGGCAGAAGCCATTTCATTGTTGCAGCAACGCGTTAAAGCACTTGCCAGGCGCCGTGGTTTTTCCCGACCTGTGGCCCCAAGACCCGCAGCCAGAAGCAGTGTCAGTACCGCACCAGCACCCAAAGCGCCGACGCCTGCACCGGCAGCACCAGCGCCGCTGAAAAGTGGTTCGGGCAAGCGTTATGCCGTACTGGCAATCGGTGCATCAACAGGGGGGCCGGTGGCCTTACAAACGGTATTGACGGCGTTGCCAGCCAGTTTCCCTTATCCGATTTTTCTGATTCAGCATATGCCGGGCACCTTTACCAGCGCCTTTGCCTCTCGAATGAACAATTTGTGCAAGATTAACGTCAAGGAAGCCGAAAACGGTGAAACAGCAAGACCGGGATGGGCCTATCTGGCACCGGGTGGCAAGCAAATGCTGTTTGAAGGAACTAGTCGCGCGCCGCGTATTCGTATCGTTGAAGATAAAGATCAGAGTAATATCACCTACAAACCCAGTGTGGATTTGAGCTTTGCGTCCCTGGCGCGTATTTATGGTGGGGATGTTCTGGCCGTCATTCTTACCGGCATGGGCGCAGATGGCCGCGAGGGCGCACGTTCGCTGAAGTCCCGTGGGGCGACTATCTGGGCTCAGGATGAAAAAACCTGCGTGGTGTATGGTATGCCTCAGGCCGTTGCCGCCGCCGGGATTTCTTCTCAGTCGATGGCTTTGGGCGATATTGCCGCGAATATTAAAACGGAAATGTCAGTGAGTGGCTGATATCGGGCCAATCATCTCAGTCTGTGAAGCCCGTGCCTTAGGTTTGTGCGAAAAGATCGGCATTACCGGCCGGGGCATAGAGCATTAACACGGCAAAAGAGCATAAAAGGTGAGTCATTGATCGTCTGGACCGTTGCCAATCAGAAAGGTGGAGTTGGTAAGACCACCACCACCGTGACACTTGGGGCACTGTTGGCGCTGCAGGGCAAGCGGGTGGTGTTGGTGGACACGGACCCCCATGCCTCCATGAGCTATTATTTTGGCGTTGATTCAGAGGAACTCTCTACCAGCGTCTATGATGTGTTTATGGCGGGAAAATCGCTGAATCAGGATCTTGTTTTAGATTGTCTTTGTCCAACCAAGCTTGATTCGCTGTTTCTGCTGCCCGCTACCATGGCACTGGCGACACTGGACAGAAGTATGGGGCATCAGGGTGGCATGGGGCTGATTCTGCAAAAGGCCTTGCAAGCCATTGACGGTGAATTCGATTATGCGCTGATTGATTGCCCACCTGTTTTAGGGGTGCTGATGGTCAATGCACTGGCGGCCTGTGAGCGCATATTGGTGCCGGTACAAACAGAATTCCTGGCCTTGAAAGGCCTGGACAGAATGATGCATACGCTGGAGATTATGCGTAAATCCCGAAACAATGATTATCAGTATACCATCGTGCCTACTATGTTTGATAAGCGCACCAATGCCGCCATGGAGTCTTACCAGGCCTTGCGCGGAACCTATGGTGACAGCGTGTGGAGTGGTGTGATCCCGGTTGATACCCGCTTTCGTGATGCCAGTCAGGCACAGAGCCCGCCTCCCGTATTTTGTCCCAAAAGCCGTGGCGTGTATGCCTATGCCAGTTTGCTCAAACACCTGCAGTCCACAAGGGGGCAGGCATGAGTAAGGGTCAATTTGCCAATGAAGGGGTGATGGAAGCCTATCTGGATGCCTTGCTCACGGATGATCCGGTGATCGAGGATGTGCAGAAACAATCTGTGGCGCGATTACTCGAGCAGGCTCAGCATCAGGTGGAAGAAAACCTGAACGTGCCAGAAAAGCCGGTTGTGGTGCCTCCTGTGGCCCCTCCGGAGCCGGTTGTGGTTCCTGAGACACCGTCGCAACAGGACATTGTCGAAAAAGTTCAACAGAAATCCGCAGACTTGCCGACAAAAGAAGAGCAGGCCGAGTATCGTCAGGGCAGTTTTCAGGCGCTGTTTTTTAAAGTGGCGGGTCTGACGCTGGCGGTACCGCTGACTGAACTCGGCGGGATCCACAAGATGGAGAAGACCAGCGCGCTGATTGGTAAACCCGATTGGTTTACCGGCGTCATGTTACACCGAGACGAAAAACTCAATGTTGTGGACACTGCACAATGGGTAATGCCAGAAAAATACGACGAAACACTGGCAGAATCCTTAAATTATCAATATCTTATTATGTTAGGTGACAGTGGTTGGGGATTATCCTGCGAATCACTGGTGAATACGGTCAAGCTGGAACAGGATGACGTTAGATGGCGTGAACATCACGGTAAGCGTCCCTGGCTGGCTGGCTTGGTGAAAGAAAAAATGTGTGCCCTTATCAATGCTTCTCAATTGGTGAACATGCTGGAGCAGGGGCTGAACAGTAATGATGAAGACGATGCCCGGGAGCCAGTCTTATGAGTGACGACAGAACCAGCAGCAATGTTGCAACAGACGCAGACGAAGTCCTGCAGTGGGTGACCTTCAAGCTCGGCGAAGAAACCTACGGTATAAATGTAATGCAGGTTCAGGAAGTACTGCGCTATTCCGAGATCGCCCCGGTGCCAGGTGCCCCGGATTATGTGCTAGGGATTATTAACCTGCGCGGTAATGTGGTGACCGTGATTGATACCCGCTCTCGTTTTGGTCTGGAAACCAACGAAGTCACGGATAACTCGCGTATTGTGATCATTGAGTCTGAGCAGCAGGTGGTCGGTATTCTGGTCGACAGCGTTGCTGAAGTGGTCTATCTGAAATCCTCCGAGATCGACAGCGCACCTAATGTGGGCACAGAAGAGAGCGCCAAGTTCATCCAGGGTGTCTGTAACCGGGAGGGACAGCTGTTGATTCTGGTGGATCTGAACAAGCTACTGACCGATGAAGAATGGGATGAAATCACCAGTTTGTAAGCTGTATGATTCGATGGTGCCCGGGGTACCGGGCATCGCGCTGCTTCTGGCAGATGATTGGCCAGTCGAGTTGACCCTTAGTAACGATCACAAAGCCTCTTTCCTTTTCTCCACTGAGACCTTTTTCGCGGAACCTCTATGACCCTGATTGAAGCCTTGTTGTTTGGTTTTTTGATCGTGTTAGCTGCTGGGGTGGTGCGGTTATTTCGCCAACAACAGACCCAGCAAGGCAATGTCGTTCAGTGCACAGAACAGCTTTCAGAGCTAAACCGACAGCTGACCTTACTTACAGAGTCCATGCATGAACTGCGCAGCGGCAGTATTGGTGTCGGCAAAAAGGTTAAGGGGCTGGAAGCACAACTTCGCCAGCTACAGGAAAAGCAGCAGCAACTGGAAGAGATGGAGCCTGAGAGCAAACTCTACTCCGGGGCAGTGAAACTGCTTCAGCAAGGCGCCAGCGTCGAAGAGGTCATGCAGGAGTGCGAATTACCGCGCGCCGAAGCGGAGTTGTTGTTTAGTCTTCACGGAAAGGGATAGCACGCCGTTATCAGCTTTCAGCGGTCAGTTACCAGAGGTTAGTCTTCCCATTCTCCGCGGTAAATTTACTATCATCAAAGAGCGCTGGATGCCCGACAACCACGTTCGGGCATGACCAAGGTAGGAGTTTTTTTAAATCCAGACACACCGTCATTCCCCCGTAGGCGGGAATCCAGTGCCTTTTGGTAAGGCTTGACTGTCAGCTTAAGGTCACTGGATGCCCGACAACCACGTTCGGGCATGACCAAGGTAGGTGCTTTTTTAAATCCAGACACACCGTCATTCCCGCGCAGGCGGGAATCCAGTGCCTTTTAGCACTAGAGCCCAACAGGCGCTGGATGCCCGATAACCGCATTCGGGCATGACGGTTGATTGCGATTGTTTTCTCTTTTATGTCATTCCCGCGCAGGCGGGAATCCAGTGCCTTTTAGCACTAGAGCCCAACAGGCGATGGATGCCCGATAACTACACTCGGGCGTGATAGAACGTCTTCCTGCCCCTTGGATGCGGCGAAGCAGAATCCGGGGAAAATGTGGGGGTGTAAGATCCTAAACGCGCAATCTGCAGTGCTCTTTGAAGGCTACCTACTCCTCACTACAATCACAAATGCACACATAAACGGGATTGTTAGTCTTGGGCATCTTCCTATAGAATAGCGCGGTTAACATACCAAATGGTATAAAGCCCATTAACCGAAGTTGGACTGACGAGAGAATGAGAGCTATACGGACAGCAAGCCTGATTTTATTTTCCCTGTTACTGATGTCTTTTTTTACCAGTGCACAGACGCTGACTCAGGCACAGATGAATCAACTGAAAAATATGTCAGCGCAGGAGCGGCAGCGACTCGCCCAACAGATGGGGATCGATGTATCCTCCCTGCAGGGTATGGGCCTTGGGCAAAGTCAATCTGGTGTTGGTAACATGAAGCCGGACGCTCAAAGCAGAATCTATCCTCGTGGTACCCAATTTGATGAGTTCGGTAACCCTCTGGACCCGCATGAGAGGGAGCAGCAGGAGATGCTCGAAGACGAGGAAGATGATGAACTCAAACTGTATGGCTCCCAACTGTTTGCCAATGCGCCTTCGACATTCTCGCCTGTAGCCGATACTCCGGTTCCCGCCAATTATATTATTGGACCAAGTGACGAACTGGTGCTGCAGCTCTATGGCAAAGAGAACCAGGAATACCGACTGGCGGTGACCCGCGAAGGCACCATCGTGATTCCGAAACTAGGACCGGTAACTTTAGCCGGTAAAAGCTTCTCGGAAGCCAAGTCTTATCTGGCTGAACTGATTAAACGGCAGATTATCGGCGTTGAAGTCAGCGTGTCCATGGGTGAGCTGCGTACGATGCGGGTATTTGTTATGGGTGAAGCCCACAAACCCGGGGCTTACAATGTCAGTTCACTATCCACCATGACCCATGCGTTGTTTGTCAGTGGTGGCGTGACCGAGATTGCCTCCCTTCGGAATATCCAGTTAAAACGCGGCGGCAAGCTGGTGCAAACCCTGGACCTTTATGACCTGCTCAATGCAGGCGATGCATCAAAAGATGCCTTGTTGCAATCCGGTGATGTGGTCTTTATTCCAGCTGTAGAAAAAACCGTTATTGTTGATGGGCAGGTACGACGCCCGGCTATTTACGAGCTTAAGCATGAAGAGACCCTCAGTGAGGTCATCAAACTTGCCGGAGGTAAGTTGCCGGAGGGCTATGACCGTGGCATTGGCGTTAAGCGATTCACTGACGGTGTGCAGATGCAGCTGACGGTCGATCTTACCCGGGAAGATATTAGAGTACAGAACGGCGATGAGGTGCGTATTGCCAGGGTCGCACCTCAGGTTACGAATGCCGTGACCCTGATTGGTGCCGTTGCACGACCGGGTAATTACCAGTGGCATGAAGATCTGCGTATTTCAGACCTGTTAGGAAACCGTAAAGAAAGTCTGCTGGAAACTGCTGATACCAGTTATGTTCTGATCCTCAGAGATCAGGATCAGTCAGGTGAACTTGATGTGTTGCAAACGGATTTAGCAGAGCTCAGTCTGCCGGAAAGAGACTTGCTATTGGCGCCGAATGATAAGGTGCTGGTGTTTTCGCGTATAGAAAGTGAAAGTATGGGGGATATCAAGCTTGAAGACTTAGCTTTTACCGACACCGAGCTGGATGAAAAAGAGAAAGAAAAATGGCAACAACGCATTGAAGAGAAGTTGTTCTGGCAACAGATTGGTTTGCGCGAAGGCGATGAAGAGCAAGGATCCTTTGATAATGAAATGGATTTACTCTCACAGCAGTCTTTGATCGAACTGACCGAGGCAGAACGGGAAAATATTCTTGAGTATAAGGATGCAACCTATTTTTCCCGTAAACGTATGCTGACTCCCGTAATTGCCAAACTGCGTGAGCAGGCAAGGCTAGGCCAACCCCTAAAATTGGTGGAAATTGTTGGCGAAGTCAAAGTGCCGGGAGTGTATCCCCTTGCTGAAGATGCCAAAGTACTGGATTTGATTAAAGCGGCTGGTGGCCTGACTGAATCCTCATACGGCTATAACTCAGAAATTACCCGAACGGTGATTAACGACAAAGGCGTGGCTGAAATTACCCACGTAAACTTCAGCCCTAAGTCACTGATAGAAGGGGATTCTACCACCAATGTATCACTGGAAAGTAAAGACAGAGTCAACATTTTCACTATCCCTTCCTGGCAGGAAGATCTTCGTGTAACCATTCAGGGCGAAGTGGAGTTTCCCGGCGAATACACTATCCGCCGGGGCGAAAACTTATCAGATTTGTTAAGGCGAGCGGGGGGACTGACCGAATATGGCGATCCCCAGGCGGCTGTGTTTACGCGTGAAGACTTAAAGGAACAAGAACGTAAAAATCTGGTCAGACTAGCGGAAGAGTTGCGTAAACAAATTGCATCCCAGAGCTTGCGTAAACAAAGCGGTGCGGGATCTATTGTCAGCTACAGTGAGGCGAAAGAGCTTCTCAGAGATTTGACCAGAGTACAGCCAGTGGGACGTTTGGTTATCGATCTTGCTGCGATCGCAGAAGGCCGTTCTCAGCGAGATGTTGAGCTGGAAGATGGTGACGTACTGTACATTCCGGGACGCAGCCAGTCTGTCAATGTTATTGGCGAGGTGTATGTGCCTACTTCTCACTTATACACTGCAGATGCGAGCTTCGAGGATTATATTACCCGCAGTGGAGGGTATAAGAGTCTCGCTGATGAGGACCGAGCTTATATCATCCGTGCGGATGGCTCGGTGAGTGTGCCCAATCGTGACGGTGGATTCTGGTTTAGCTCAGATGCTTCGAACGAGGGTATAAGACCCGGTGATACTATAGTGGTGCCGTTTGATTCAGAACATGTCGATAACACAACGCTGTGGACTAATGCCACGCAGATTATCTATCAACTGGCAGTAGCTGTTGCAGCCATTGGTAGCTTGTAAGTCAATGGTCTCTGAAAGGTTTGGCTTTAGCACGATATTAATTGGAACGGAATAAAGCAGAGGTATTTAAATGCAAAAGAGAAGGGTTTCAGGTTTCACGCTCGTTGAACTGTTGATTGTGATTGTCATCATAGGGTTGCTCGGATCTTTAGTTGCTCCCGAAATGTTCTCGAAAGTGGGTTCTTCTAAACAAAGTACGGCAAAAGCACAAATGCAGATGTTTGAAACATCCCTGGATACCTATTATCTGGATGTGGGAACTTACCCACAGTCGCTCAACGAGTTATGGCGCTCAGATAAAGACGGATGGGATGGTCCTTATGTTCGTAAAGAACTGCCAAATGATCCCTGGGGTAACGCATACCAATTAGAGGTGCCAGGGCCCAATGGTATGCAGTATCGTATTCGCTCACTGGGTAGAGATGGACAACCTGGTGGCGAGGGTGAAGATGCAGATATAGAAGTAGGTCGATGAGCATAGAATCGCTATTGAATACCGAATTCAGTGTATCGCAGGTAGATATAGATAAAGCGAAAGCTTACCAAAAGAAGTTTGGTGGTCGCCTCGAGAAGTTGTTAGTAAACATAGGCAGCTTGGCGGAGGAGCAATTAGTTGATGTTTATGCCAGCCTACTGTCTTTGCCTAAGTTATCTCAGGATGAACTGGAACAGGTTGAATTTGATTTTGAAAGTGAGAATATCGACCTTGAGCTGTTAATGAGAGCTAACTGGGTCCCCATTGGCGAAAAAGGAAATACCTGGCACTTTGTTACTGACGATCCTCTAGCCTGGGAACCAAATCAACAGTTGGTTCGCAAAAGCATCAACTTTGAGCTTAGTCTAGCGAGCAAAGCCGATATTGATAGATTGCTGAGTGAGTTCAGGGCCTCTGCTCAAACCCGGGAACAACAAGAGTCAGTACTATCAGAGTTCGAAGAAGACAAGTTACGAGAATTAGCGACAGAAGCACCCACTGTTAATTTATTGAACAGCTTAATAGCAAAGGCTGTCCGTGTTGGAGCTTCTGATATGCATTTAGAGCCCGTAGAAGGCCGTTATCAAGTTCGTTACCGTGTTGATGGTGTGTTAAAAAAAGAAGAACACCTGCCAGTGTCTTTGCAGTTGGCTGTAATATCGCGCATTAAAATTTTATCAAACATGGATATTGCTGAGAAGCGACGCCCCCAGGATGGTAAAATAGAAACCCGAATCTCAAATACAGAGCTCGATATTCGAGTGTCATGCTTGCCTTTAGCTAAAGGCGAAAGTGTAGTCATGCGTTTTTTGCGCAAAGACGCTATTCGATACGACATAGATACCTTAGGTATTGCACCTGATATCAGAAAACACATAGAAAAAGACTTGCGCACAACTGCGGGAGTTATTCTGCTAACGGGGCCAACTGGTAGCGGTAAAACTACGAGTTTGTATACGTTTCTTAATGAACTAAATAATGATGCTGTAAAAATCATCACTCTCGAAGATCCTGTTGAGTATCAATTAGAGGGCGTCAATCAGGTCCAGGTTAAGCCGGAAATTGGCTTTGATTTTGCAGCAGGTCTGCGCAGCATCGTAAGACAAGACCCCGATATTATTATGTTGGGTGAGATTCGTGATAAGGAAACGGCTCAGATAGCTATGCAGTCTGCACTGACTGGGCACCTTGTCTTTAGTACTGTGCATACCAATGACGCACCTAGTGCCTATACTCGATTGATTGATTTGGGGGTGGAGGAGTTTTTGCTTAACGCTGCAATCGTTTCTGTTATAGCTCAACGTCTTGTTCGAAAGTTATGTACTGAATGTTCTGAGCCTGTGGTAGATGCTGAAGCAACTATAAGGCGTTACCAGCTAGATAAACTGGCAAGCACTCTAGAGCAAAAGCCTCAATTAAAAGAAGCCCAAGGATGCAGTGCCTGCGGCCACACTGGCTATAAAGGGCGCTTAGCCATACTCGAATATTTGCGCTGCGATGATGATATTCGGGCTTTGCATAAGAATGAGTATTTTATTCCTGAAGCCAGAAAACTCAACCGAGAGAAAGGTGGGCGTGTATTGCTTGAAGATGGCATGTTAAAAGCTCTCAAGGGAGAAACTACTATTGCGGAAGTGCTGAGGGTTTGTGCTTGATGAGCCAATTTCGCTTTACTGCCTATGATAGCGCTGGTATAAAACTCTCAGATACCATTGAGGCAGAGTCTCTCGATGTTGCCAAAAATACGCTGAAAAAAAAGGGATTATTGGTATCTGATATTAAACCACTGAACAGTGGTTGGAAGGATATTCGTATTATTCAGGAAAAAGTTACCCTGGATGATTTAGAGTTTCTCACCTCAGAACTATCCATACTCCTTGCCAGCGGTGTCAAAATTGATAAAGCACTGACAATTATCTCAAAAAACAAAGCAAGCGGCGCGATGAGCCGGCTTATTAGCGATATCTTAAGCGAGATCAAAAAGGGCCGGCCCTTGGCTGAAGCTTTCGAGGTCGGAAAGTCCATCTTTGACCCACTTTATTTTAACTTGATCAGAATTGGAGAAGCGACCGGTCGTTTACCTCAAGTATTTGAGGGGCTTGCCAATGATCTTAAGTTTAGAAAAGAGCTCAAAGCCAAAATCATTCAGGCGGTAACCTATCCAGCCGTAATTTTATTTGTATGTGTGCTCTGTATCCTTTTTGTATTCAATTACATCGTACCGCAGATGGGTAGCATATTTGCTGGGTCCGATGATATTCCTGTTTACACCGCCTTTTTATTGGGGGCCAGTGATTGGATGATACGGTATCAGTGGTTTCTCTTTGGCGGGCTCGCGTTAGGCATCGGGGTACTTTATAGCTCAAGGAAGAACCCCGATGTCGCCGCTCGTCTTGCTGACTTTGCGGTCAGTGCACCACTGATTTCGTCTGTTGTTATACAAACCGAGAGAATCCGTTTTAATTCTGCGATGTCCCTAATGCTTGAAGCTGGAGTGAATGTTGATAATGCAATTGGGTATGCTGCGAATAGTATCAAGAACCCAAGAATCAGAAAAAGTTTAACAGTAGCTAAGGAACGTATAAAAAAAGGTGCGGGTATTACTTCCTCTTTGTCGGCCACTCCCATTTTCACCTCTTTTTACTTGTCTTTATTAGAAGTCGGAGAGGAGAGTGGTCGAATGCAATCGGTATTCGATGAAATTTCAAGACGCTCAAAAACGGAGTTTGAAAACTGGACGACGCGCATTACCAGCATGTTAGAGCCAGTGTTGATTCTGGTTATGGGAGGAATCGTGGGAAGCGTTGTAGTAACTATGCTCCTTAGCGTTGTATCGGTCAATGATGTCGGTATCTAGAAACGGCTTTACTTTGATTGAGTTGTTGGTGGTAATCACCATTATGATGACAGTAATGGGGCTTGTGGGCGGTTTAACCGTAGATATGTTGGATAAGTACAAGGTTAAATCTGAACAGAAGCAAGTTTTTGCCATTTTAAATGCCTTATCTCAACGAGCTTTTGTGTTGGAGAGAACCTATCGTGTGCAATTTGCTGATTCAATGCTGATTGGCTTGGATGAACAGAGTAATCAGCCGGTTATTGAACAGTCTTTTGAAAGTATTCGTTTCCCGAAGCAAAGCATTAGCCTAAATCGACAGGGGTTACCTTCTCAGGAAAGCCTCTTCATAAGGGTAGAGGGGGAGTCGAAAAGGCTTTCGCTTGACGGGGTTTTACGTGCAACGCCCTAAAGGTTTTACGCTGCTGGAAGTGCTTGTCGCGGGAGTTATCCTTTTTATGGCAATAAGCTCAGCCGCAATAGTTTACTCCAGTGCTCTAAAAAGTAGTGAGAGTGCTACCAGAGCGGTCATCAGCGCAAGCCAGTTATCCATGCTGATGACTCACATTCAGTCTCAACTTCGCCGAGTTGATAGCCTTGTTGACAAAAAAGGTCAGGGATACTTATTAGGTAACTCATATCACTGGGTTGCAAGAGTGCAAGAGAGGGCTAAGCCGACACCTGTGTATTCGGGGCCTGAAGAAGGATTCTCAATACCACCTAAGGACATTATACTTTGGTCGGTGTCATTGAATGTTGAAGCAGAAAGCAACAGCAGAGACTTTCAGTTCTTTGTGACAGGTTGGACATCATGACACGCCACAGAGATTACGGTTTTTCACTAATTGAGTTGTTGGTTGCATTAACGTTGCTCACCCTAATTATTTTTATTGGGAGCTATGGATATCAGACGTTCTCCAGATATTGGGGCGATGAGCTGGGAGATTTTGGTGCTTCATACGGTAAATCCAGAGGGCTGACGATTGTTGTTGAGGCTATAAAGGGAATTAAACCCTATCTTGTCGTAGAGAACCAGCAGCCCTATTTTTATTTTGAAGGTGGGGAGAGTGTTTTTCGAGCTGTACGGGCAAAAGGGGTGACCACTGACGGTCCAGCTATATTCGAAATTAGGGCGTACAGAGAACAAGGAGTTGATAGCCTATCTCTTCAGTATTCAGAGCTGCCGCTCAGTCGAGAAAACTTTCAGCAACCGGATAAATGGCGTCAGTTTAGTTATCAAATTACCATTCTTGATGGGCTGGAAGAGTTTAATCTTCAGTATTTTGGGTGGGCTCACTTCAATGACTTTGCCGAAGAAGATGGTGAAGGCGAAGGATCAGTTCGCTCGCCTGAGTGGTACGGTTTTTACAGCGGGAAAGATACCTGGATTACACCAATGAAAATGAAGATGGCTATTCGCTTTGAGGAACATGTCAACGAATTAGAGGTGCCAATCAAAACAATTCGTGAAGATCTGATTGCTTATCATTTGGTGGGTGACGAATGAAAGTTATGTTAAGGCAAACTGGCGTTGCTCTGATACAGGTTTTATTAATTACAGGGCTGATTTTATTGCTGGTTATTCAGATCAGTAAAGATGCCAGGCATCAAGTGACGACCGCACAACTCTGGCAAGATCGGGTTAAGGCAGAGTTGGCACTGAATAACGCTCAGGAACGGTTATTGTTTGGATTATTGACGCAAGAGCGACTGCAAACGACTGACACTGAGCTTACACGGTTGTGGAATTTCCATGGCGCCCCTTTTGAACCACTCTCTGCAGATAATGCCAAATTGCAAGTTACTGTCCAGGATATGGCTGGGTTAGCATCTCTGACCTATTCAACCGACTTAGTGTCTAAACTGATGCTGGCCGAGGGGTACAGTTTATCTGAGGCCCAGGAAGCCATAGACCTGTTAGAAGACTGGCAGGGTTTGCAAGCAAAGCGAAACTCACGAGGACCAATTCAATTTAGGCAAGAGTTAGACTTTATCAAGGCAGGGCTTTCCGATGTTCTTTCTGAGGAACTAACGACATATCATCCTGTCAGCTACTTTAACCCTGGAACAGCCCCAAATCCTTTGTTGGCACTTATGCTCACCGATGATAGTCTTGACAGCGTTCTGGAGAGGCGTCAGAAGGGCACTATAACAGCGCGGGAACTCATGGTGAATCTTACCCCCTCTATTGATGATGAAGTAAGCGATTATCCAAGTGAAATGCTCCGGCTGACACTTTCCAGTCAGGTCGGAGAGACACAGTTGGAGCGGTCTTTTATGGTCCGCTTACAACCAGAAAAGTCAGATCCGATAATATTTTTGAGCGAGTAATAATGCAACTTAAATGGATTAAAACGTTATTTTCAAATAACTGTTTTTTTTATTGCGAAGAAGTCTACAAGCTCTCTAAAGAGGGATTTGAGCTAACCGAAGAAGGTGCTCTGGATAATAGCCATTTTCCTTGCTTAATCATTGGTCGTGAACATTACACGGAGCAGGTACAGCAGTTCCCGGTTAAAGACAAAAAAGAACTTGAACGGCTAATTTCCCACAGTATGGAAGGCCCATACCTGTATGCAATAGAAGAACGGGGTGATGCCAGTACCAAGGTAGTGATTTGGTCTGTTGACAAAAGTTTTTTTGAACGCTTTGGCAATAAGTTGATGATATGGATCCCGGAGAGCTTTTTCTTTAATGGTGTTATCGAGTCACAGCTAATCAGAGCACAACGTCCTCATCGGGAATTATTTATAGCTACAGGAAGTAGCATGAGGACTGTCCCGTCTGAAGGGTTGTACAAAAATCCGGATTACTTTCTATTGTCTATAGGGATTGCCGAAGAGGGCATTCAGCACGTTAACATGGCCCAGCCAGAATACGCCCAATTTATTAGACGTAAGCTTGGTGATTTCGGTATTGTTGAATGGCTTCAGATTCTATCCAGGCAGGGTTACTCAGAAAAGCTCTGGAGTTTGGCCTCTTGGCGCAGTGTCTTTGCAGGAGCTGTGTTAGCATTTGTTTTACTCAACGGTATCAATTTTTTCTTCCTCAAATATCAAAACACATCAATTGATAATGCGATCGAAGAGTTAGATGTCAGACATGCTATCGAGCTGAGAAATGCAGTATCGAAAAAAAATCAGTTACTTGCCTCATTGAGTCAGGTGGCAAGTTCAGCAGCAAGTGAGGAGACGTTATGGCATATGTTACTGACTTGTATGGATGCTGGTGCAGATGTCCAATTTGTCAGGTCTACGCCTGAAGAACTGGAAGTCAGATTTGAAGCAGATAAAGCCACAGATATATTGTCTTTGTTAAGACAGCATTCTGGTGTTGAAAATGCTGAATTTTCAACACCAGTCCGTGAAAGTGTTGGTCGCGAGCGGTTCACTATTTCAATGACGCTTAGCGCGGTGGGACCGAGTCAGGGAGACGCAACATGAGCAGGCAGATTACTTTAACCGCTGTTGTTGCTGCCTTAGTGATGGTTAAGTTTGTTTATCTTCCTTTTCAGGAGGAGTTAGCATCTCTGCGCAATGAACTGACACAAAAACACGAGCGATTAAGTAAGAAAGAGGCTATTGCTGAGGCGCTCCCTTTATGGCAAGAGCAAGATGAGAAACTAAATCACGAATTAAGCAAGCTGGAAGATGTTTTTCCCAATTATCCTGATGCGGGAATGGCTAAACTGCAGTTTCAACTTACGTTACAAAAACTGGCACGTGAGCAGGATATGCGTCTAGACAGTGTCGAGTGGCTCGCTATTAGTCCAGGGCAGCCAGAGAGTGCCGTGGTTAGTGTGAGTTTTGAAGGTAAGTTTACTGATTTGGCAAGGTTTCACTTAGCATTAGCCGAAGTCGGGCCTTGGTTAGCTGTAGATAATTTAGACTTCAGGGTTAGGGAGCAAAAAATGAAGTGGAAGCGCCCAGGCACAGCTCGGGGAGAGATTTTGCTCAAAATCTATTACATCGTGGGAGGCGGAGTGTGATCAAGCTGGGTTCAGGCTGGAACATCCGCCACCTTTTGTATGGAGTCGCAGTCGTAACAGGGGGGTGGAGTATCGCCCAATTGACCACTTTCAGATCATTCGAGGCTTCGCAAGAGGAACATTCTGTTGAAGTGGTGGAGTTGGAAGTCAGTCAACTTCAGCACAAAAAAGATTTTAATGCTGTATTGTCACGGTTAGAGAGCCTGGATCCTCGTGAAGATAATGAACAAGTGAAACAGAACGAAGAGCAAGGCCAGGCTGCCTCCTCAGATAATGAGGTCGTGACCGTTGATAAAACGCTGAAACCACGTTTTCAGCAAATTGACGATAATTATCAGGTGGGACTGACAGGACTTTTTGATGACAGCAGACCCTTTGCTGTGCTTGAACGCATTAATTTTGTGTCGAAGCAATCAGAATACGTCAGATTGAATATCGGTGAACGCATTGGTAAATATGAATTGCTGAGTATTACTGAGACAAGCGCCACGCTTGTATCTGAAAATGACAGAATTACGCTGCGGCTATTTAAGCGGGAGCAATGAATAAATAATGAAGGACTGTGCAGTGAAACATGTTTGTATCTTTCTCGGTTTGGTATTGGCGTTAAGCGGTTGTGCAACCACAAAGGAATCCTCTCAGCAGGGTAAAGATGAGCGTTTTACATATAAGATCAAACGCTCGTACCTTGAAGGTTCAACTGACAAGACTTTACCCGAAGATATTGAGAACAGCGAAATAGAAGGTCGCCCACCTTATGAGCCTTTGCAGCCTATAGCGCAGAATGCCCAAAAGGAACGTAAAGCAAATACGCTCGCTCGTGAGTTTAGTGACTCCGAAAAGGTTACTATTGCAGCAGATAAAATGCCGCTGACCGAATTTTTGCATTATGCTTTTGGCGAAATCCTGGCAAAGAACTATGTGTTGGCACCTGATCTCAAAGGGAACAAAACCCCGGTGACCCTTAATGTCTCTAACGCCATCAGTAAAAGAGAACTGTTTCGATTAGTCGCTAATGTGTTAGATAATCAGCAGGTTTCAATAGACTATAGTGGTGATGTTTTCTTTTTTCAGGCTGCGGCGTTAGGAAAAGCAAAGGCGACTATAGGGATAGGTCGAACCATAGAAAGTGTTCCATCCGTTGCGGGACAAATCCTGCAAGTCATCCCTCTTAAATATGGCATTCGGATCAGTATGGAGCGCACCATCAGAGAGCTTATCGAGGCTGATATCCGCTCTGATTACGAGCAAAGTACCTTATTTGTAATGGGAGATCGTAACAACATTCTAAGGGCTATTGAACTCGTACAAATGTTGGATGTTCCTGCTAATCGAGGTAAACATATAGGGCTAATCTCTCTGACTTATATACCACTTGAGGAGTTTGTAACTCAGACTCAAACGTTGATGAAGAATGAAGGGCTCGATGTGGGTATTGCGGATGGGCAAAACAAGAATATAGCCTTGGTTACTCTTAACCATATTGGAGCCGCAGCTGTGTTTGCGACCTCAGAGGAATTGTTGAATCGTGTGCGATACTGGGCCTCGGTTCTTGACAAGCCAACTCGTGGAGACAATGAACAGTATTTTGTCTATCACCCGCGTTTCGCACGGGCAACAGACTTGGGTGATAGTGTGGGAAGGTTGATTTCTCTGAGTGGGGGACGCTCTCAAGAGCGTGTTCAGCGAAACAATCAATCCACCGGCGAAAATGCCGACCAGCTGGCAAACGAATCAGTTCGTTCCAATAGAGTGATTTCCGCCAGTAATATTTCTTTTGTTGTGGATGAGCGCAGTAACTCCCTGATTTTTAAAACATCAGGCTCTCAATACCAGGCATTGATGCCACTATTGGAGCGACTGGACGTGTTACCTAAGCAAGTACTGCTGGAGGTGCTCATCGCTGAGGTGACAATGAGTGATGACTTTAAGTTCGGCGTTGAATTTGCACTGAGAAATAGCAGTCGCTTTGCTTTGACTACCAAAGGGGCGTTCAGCGCAGGTGAAACCGGAGGACTGAATTTGAGTTTTCTGGATGGCGGAACTGAGGCAGTTGCGTCTTTCTTTAAAGAAAATAAGTTCATAAATGTGCTGTCTAACCCCTCCATGCTCGTGAGAGATGGTGTGTCCGCAAATATTAGCGTGGGTACAGATATTCCTGTTGTAGGGGGCACTGTGTCTCAGGATGGTGGCAATGTGACGACCAATATTGTTTACCGTAAGACCGGGGTGGATGTGGCGGTAACGCCCACTATTAATGCACAGGGGGTTGTTATCATGAATATAAAGCAGCAGATCAGTAACACCGTTGACACCACTGCTGGAAGTGGAGGCTCGCCTTCAATCTTTGAGCGCTCTTTGGACACTGAAGTGGTCGTGGAAAGTGGCCGTACCGTATTATTAGGTGGACTTATCAGCGAAGATGTCTCAAATGGTGAGATCAAAGTGCCGGGATTTGGGGATCTTCCTTTTATCGGTAACTTATTTAAAGAGCGCAATGACTCTAAGACAAAAACTGAGCTGGTGATGTTGGTTACGCCAAGAGTTATTGAGCGTAACGACGATTGGGAAAAGCTGATGATGGATTTTCAGAACGGACTTGAAAATATACGTATACCCTTAAACTGATAATTATTTGATAGGGATTTTTAGTTTAAACGTATATAATATAAGCAATAGGCAGGCGTAAGTAGGCTTTTTATTTTTCTAAGTGTTGACAGATACTTATGCTTCATTAAGAATTAGCTTTGGTAAGAGGCCCTCCATAGATGGAGAGCTTCTACTTTAAACCTAGCTAGTAAAGGAACTAGGAACGGAATATAACGATATCGTTATATTCCCAATTTCATGAAATTGGAGAATAAGAAATGAAATCTATTCTTAAGAAGACTCTTATCGCCGCTGCAGTGGCGAGTGCGGCTTCTGCGAATGCTGCGAACATTACCGGAACCACGTCTGGCGTAGATACTGATGTTGATTGGCAACTCGTTTCAGCCGAAGGTCTGGCGATCGCAGAAACTATTACCCTGGGTAGTGGAGCAGGTGAGATTGGAGTGAACTTCGAGACTGAGAAGTCTTACAACGAGAACGATGTGTTGCTGCTAACCTTTGCAGGCGCAGAGATCGACTCAGTTGACGAAGCTGCTCTGGAAGCGGTGCTGACTGACGGTATTGGTTCGTTCGATGTGCTGGAAGTGGGTACTAACAGTATCACTTTGCGTCCTGTGGATGACAACGGCGTAACTGCAACTGATTTCGGTATTCTTGAAGGGATTACCCTGAAAGCGTTCGACGGTGCAGTAACACTGGCGTCTGTTGGTCAGACTCTGCAAGGCTTTGATATCGATTCTGGTACAGCTACACCAATCGCTCAGGCAGTTTCTGAGTTTGATGTGAGTGTTGCTACAGCTCTTGATGCCACCATTGACGTTGAAGAAGAGCGTAAGCAGTTCCTGAGCGGAACTACTGATGCGTTCTCAATCACAGTAACACAGGAGGCCGACCTGCTGGGTGTAACGGGTAGTAGTGTCGCTCTGGATGTTACTGCTGCTAGCACCATGGACTTCCTGTTGGATGGTGACGGTGAGCTGAGCAGTGACTACTACACTGTAACGGGTGTAACTGAAACAGCTGACAGTGCGCTCAGTGGTACGACTTTGTCAGTTGAGTCTTCAGACTTCGCTGGTACGTTCGGTATCACGTTCGATTCTCTGGGTTCTGCTGATGAAGATGCAAACCAATTGGTTGCTCAGAGCTTCTCTGGTGATCTGACAGTAAATTATGCGCTGGGCGGTACTACCGGTTCTGTTGATGCGTCTGGTCTGAGCCTCGGTGCCTGGGATCTGAGCGGTGCAACCGTAAATATTCCTTACATGCCTTATGGCTCAGGTATCAGCCAAATCATCTACGTATCTAACGACGGATCCGTAACTGGTGACATCGAGCTGACTGCATTTGATGACGCTGGAAATGAATACGGTCCAGTAATGTTGGATACTGCTGCTGAAGCGAACAAAATCACTGCGTTGAGCAGTTCAATTCGTCTCGCTCTGGAAGCAGAAGGGTACGATGGCAGCTCTAAGAAGATGGATATTACCCTGGTAATTAATTCTCCATCTGGTCAGATTGAAGTATTCAGCGCGTACAATGTACGTGGTGATCGTCTGTACACACCTGTTCAGTAATTTTTACTGACTGAATAGAAAAGCGAGCCTCTGGCTCGCTTTTTTTTTGCACTGCAGTGAGAACATAGAAGTTCTTCATCACTATCAGGTGGTTATATCGTAAAAAGTGCTTGCCTCTGAGGCGGCTTTCGAAATAGCATTTTCCCGTTTTTCTGACATTTACTTATGGAGGTAAGCTTGAACGCTCGTGCTGTTCATTGGTTATTTGTTTTTATGGTGTCAACGCTTTTTGCGTGCGCGTATTATCCGGCTTTAAGCGTGCCTTTTTATCTTGATGACTTTGAGTCAATTGTTAATAACCCCATCATTAATACACTTGATTGGAACTTGCTTCACCGCTACTTTCCCATGCGTGAGCTTGGCTATTTTAGTTTTGCACTCAATCAAGCTATATGGGGAGAATCTATTATTGCTTTTCATGCCGTGAACCTGGTTCTCCACGCGCTTGTAGGCGTCGCCCTGGGGTTCTTGAGCCGCGACTTGATGCTGTGCGCAGGAAAGAGCAGACAAGACGCGCTGCGCGTAGGTTTAATTGCTGCAGGTATTTTTCTGCTATTGCCCCTGAATACTCAGGCTGTAACGTATGTGGTTCAGCGGCTGGCAGTGATGGCTGCATTGTTCTATTTGCTGGGTCTTTGGGCTTATTTAAGAGCCAGGCAAGCCTCAACCCTACAGGGTATAGTTGGTTATGGTTTACTTGTTATAGCGGCTTTTGTTGCGGGAATGCTGACAAAACAGAATATAATTACGTTGCCGGCTGCGGTTCTGTTGCTTGAGGTAGCGTTGCTAAACTCCCGCCTTAAGGTAGTCGTAAAACCACTTTTGGTTCTTGCACTTGTAACGTTGATTTTTTTGGTCATTGTGCCCTCTGAGGGGCGGCTGGAGACGCTGGACAGCGCTCTTAGGTTGGACTCTGAACTACCGAGAGTGGATTATTTCGGCCATCAATTGGTCGTTATGTGGCTTTATATTTATAAGTTTTTTGTACCTCACCCCTTATTGTTGGAATATTCAGTTTCCCCCTATAGCTGGGGAGACTATCAGGTGTGGTTGGCGGCATTGGGTCATATGTCTGTTTTGGCCATTGTTTGGCAAATGCTCAATCGCGCTCCTTTAGTTGCCTGTTTAATATTGCTTTATTACCTGGCACACAGCGTTGAGTCAATGTTGGTTGTCTTACCGGATTTGGCTTTTGAACATCGTAGTTACTTACCCAATGCATTTTTAGTGACGTTGCTATCTGTGGGTTTAATGAAGCTGTTCCAATTGAAGGCGAGAGTGGCAGTCATATTAATTCTGCTTATTTTTACCTCGGCGAGCTATTTTACTTATGCTCGCAACGTACTGTGGACAAAGCCAGTAGCGTTCTATCGTCATGAGTTAACCTACACAGCTGATAATTCGAGAACTTACGGAGCGCTTGGCGCATTATATGCGCGCCGGGACAATATGGCGCAAGCTCAAAAATGGCTGCGAATTGCAATAAAAGTGGGAGCTGATACTGGGCATCTGCAGGCAGCGACTATTATTTCATACATGAACGCATTGTATGAAAACGGGAATGCAGAGCGCGCTAAGCACGTGGGTGTGATGGCGCTGAAGGCGGTGACCAGAAATAAGGACAAAGCAGCGATATTGGCCAATATCGCGAGAATCTATATAAATGACGGGCGCTGCGACTTTGCGATGGGAATGTTAGAGCGTGCCCAGCGGTTAGATAAAACTAATGCGCTGACAATATCACTAAAGGAAGGGTGTTCTGATGGCCACATTAATACAGGCTCTGTCAACTCACAGTAAGGCTTGCCGTGTTTAGCGTATTGCACGTAGGGAAATATTTCCCCCCCAGACATGGGGGGATTGAAACCTTTATGGCGCAGTGGTAGGCCTGAGATTTCCAAACACTTTTTATGGTAAAAATGTAACTTAAACCATATGAGGTAAATCATGGGCTCAGGTATCCGTTAATCGAATGAATTTAAACAAGAAGTAGTAAATCAGGTTGTCCACCATGGCTACCGTAATCTGCATTTAGATCTTCTGGAAGCGAATATCCCGTGCGGTCGTAATGGATTTATACGCTCGCAATATTGTTGGCTGGTAGATGAGTGACAGAATGACAGAAGAGCTGGTGATGGATGCTATAACCGCTGCTTATTGGCGCAGAAAACCACCAGATGCGGTTTACCTGCATTCTGACTAAGGCTCTCAATATAGCAGTGGTAGCTTCAGAAAGTTACTTAATACACTGGATGTTCCGCCCAGTAGGAGTCTGCGAGGTAACTGTTGGGATAACGCATTAGCGGAGAGTTTCTTCAGCAATCTCAAGAAGGAGAAAATCAGGCGCATCAAATACAAAACCAGAGATGATGTACGATAAGCAATGTTCCATTACATTGAGATGTTTTACAATCCAAAGCGCCGGCACACAAACAACGGGCGACTGTCACCGACTGAGTATGATCGGCAGTAATTCAAGGATATGGAAAGTGTCTAGAAAACTCAGGCGTTACCAGTTTAAAAATGTTTAGTAAATACATTTCAAATAGCTCTTAAGTTTGCGGTTTATCAACGTTACAATGCGCGCCGAACCATTACATTGCTCATAATTTTGGTAGAGACATCATGGATAAAACGTTTTTAATTACCGGGGGAGCCGGCTTTATTGGTTCAGCTGTGGTCAGGGAACTGATAAATAACACAACTCACCAAGTAATTAACGTAGATAAATTGACCTATGCAGGTAACCTGGAATCATTGGCCTCCATTGAGAGTAATCCAAGGTATACCTTTGAGCAAATTGATATTTGCGATGCCATTGGCATAAAGTCGGTTTTGGATACTCATCAACCGGATGTGATCATGCATCTGGCAGCCGAGAGCCATGTGGACCGCTCTATTGATGGTCCTGCGGCGTTTATCGAAACCAACATACTAGGGACGTACATTTTATTGGAGGAGGCCAGGAAGTATTGGCTGGCGCTGAAAGAGAGCCGGACCGATAAGGCTGAAGAGTTTCGCTTTCATCATATTTCTACCGATGAAGTCTATGGCGATCTGGAAGGTACGGATGACCTGTTTACCGAACATACTGCCTATGCTCCAAGCTCACCCTATTCCGCCAGTAAAGCCAGCTCTGACCATCTGGTGCGGGCGTGGCAACGTACTTATGGTCTGCCGACACTAGTGAGTAATTGCTCCAACAACTATGGGCCCTACCACTTCCCCGAGAAGCTAATCCCACTAATGATCCTAAATGCGTTGGATGGCAAACCTTTACCTATTTATGGGGATGGGGCGCAAATTCGCGATTGGCTGTACGTGGAAGATCACGCCCGGGCTCTTATTAAAGTTGCCTCTCAGGGGCAAGTAGGGCAGACGTATAACATTGGCGGCCATAACGAAAAGCAGAATATTGAAGTGGTTCAGACGCTTTGTGAACTTCTCGAGGAGCTGCTGCCCGAAAAACCGAAAGGTTTGGCGAAGTACAGAGACCTAATCACCTATGTGGCAGACCGGCCTGGCCACGATGTGCGTTATGCCATTGATGCTGGTAAAATTGAGCGGGAGCTCGGTTGGACTCCTGAAGAAACATTTGAGACGGGCATGCGAAAGACCGTGCAATGGTACTTGGAAAACAAAGAATGGTGGAAGTGTGTACGCTCTCGTGAGTATCAGGGGCAACGATTAGGGAAATTGGATTAAATATGGAGCCGCTTAAGATACTTATTACCGGGAGTACCGGACAGGTGGGTTACGAGTTAGTACGGGACCTGGCTGTATTTGGAGAGATTTTGGCACCAACCAGAGCTCAGCTAGATCTAGCTGACGAAAAGGCGGTAGATGCATATTTAGAGGAGCACAAGCCTAGCCTTATTGTTAATCCGGCTGCCTGGACATCGGTTGATAATGCAGAGCAAGAAGTACAAGCAGCTAAAAGGTTGAATGCCGAGTTACCAAAACAATTGGCTCGTTATGCTAGTGAAAACGATGCTTGGCTGATTCATTATTCTACAGATTATGTATACCCAGGTGATGGTGATACTCCTTGGGTTGAAAACGATACTCCTGGACCACTTAGTGTTTATGGTGAAACAAAATTGAAAGGAGATGTCGCAGTGCAACAGCATTGTGATAAGCATCTTATATTCCGAACTAGTTGGGTTTACTCCTACCGGGGGAATAACTTCTTGAAAACAATGTTGAGGTTAGGTCAAGAGCGTAAAGAGCTGAAAATTGTTGATGACCAAGTAGGAGTACCAACACCAGCAATTCTTATCTCGCATGTAACGATGTTGTTCATTTACAGACTCATTAATAGTCTGAATTTTGAGCCTGGCATTTACCACCTTTCACCGCGCGGAGAAACTACTTGGTATAGTTTTGCGAAAGAGATATTTTCGGAAGCAAAATTACAGGGCTTTGAGCTGATGATTCAAGATGTCAGGGGGATATCTACCTCACAATACCCTACAGAAGCAACCAGACCATTGAATTCACGGTTATCTACTAAAAAACTGGAGAGAACCATGGGTTTTATGATTCCTGATTGGCAAACGTTTCTTCCTCTGACCATAAAAAACATAAAGCAATAGGTTCCATTTTGAAGCTTTCTCAATATATAGCTCTAATTGACACACAAGCTCGTCTCAATCTTAAAGCCAACGCAGCCCAGACTTATTTAAGTTACTTATGGTGGCTGCTGGAGCCTCTGATTTATGTAGCGATGTTTTACTTGGTTATTGAAGTTCTTTTACTTAGAGGACAACCAGGATTTTTCTTTTTCTTAATTATGGGACAAATTCCCTTCCTATGGTTTGCCAAGAGCTTAACTGGAGGAGCATGCTGCTTAGCAGGGAAAAGGGGACTGATGGCACAAACTAAAATCCCAATATCAATATTTCCGTTTACTAATATTTTTGAGTCACTATATAAACAGTTGGTGGTTTTTGTAGTATTATTTTTATTCATGTTAGTATTAGGTGGAAGCATTATAGATTGGTCTTGGCTCTGGTTAATACCTTTGATAGCGGTGAACCTGTTTTTTATAATTGCTCTTACTCTTCCTTTTACTTGGATCGTTGCAATGATCCCTGACGTTCAACACACCATACCAATAGTTACTTTGTTTTTTATGTTTTCTTCTGGAATATTTTTCGATGTAAACGACATTGAAAGTCAGTTCTATAAAGACATTTTAATTACATACCAACCCTTAGCCTTCATTATCGATGGATATCGAAAAATAGTGATTCATAATCAGGTTCCAGATATCAAACACTTAATTATTTTAGGTGGAGTATTTTTATCTATTATTGCTTTTTGGATGTGGGTTTTTCATAAAACTCAATATATTATAACATCCAAGGTTATTCACTCATGAAAACAAGTAAAAATATTCTTCTTGAGGTTAAAAATGTATCGCTAACTTATTCATCGTTAGGCTTTTTTAGTAGATTCAAACATCATGCATTAACCGATGTAAGTTTCTCGGTGTATAAAGGTGAAACCTTCGGAATAATGGGTAGAAATGGCTGCGGTAAAAGCACTTTACTTCAAATTCTAGCGGATGTCATTGCACCAACTACAGGATATATTGAAACCTCTCAAAAAATAACTAGAGCATTACTCTCAGTAGGGTTGGGTTTTAATTTGCATTTGTCAGGAAGAGATAATGCTTTGATCAGTGCGATGCTACAAGGAGCAACCAAAAAGCAAGCTAAACAGGTACTAGAGTCCATTAAGGAGTTTTCTGAATTAGGGGATTTTTTTGAACAACCGGTTAAGACATATTCTTCTGGTATGAGATCTAGGCTTGGCTTTGCGACTGCACTTAAGACTGAAGTTGATTTGTTATTGCTAGATGAGACCTTAAGTGTGGGGGATGCCAGCTTTAATAAAAAAGCGGAGCAAGCAATGATTGATAAGTTTGATAGTGAGCAAACAGTGATTTTCGTCAGTCATAATGGAGAACAGGTGAAACGTCTTTGCGATAGAGCTATATGGATTGAAAAAGGCAAAGTAATTCGAGAAGGTGATGTCGAAGACGTTGCTGATGTCTACCAAGTTTTCATGAAGAAGTTGAAGGACAAAAAAGCAGAGGAGAGGCGTTTTGGCTAAGAGAAAAGGTATTATTCTTGCCGGCGGCTCAGGTAAACGCCTCTACCCTCTGACAAAAGGTATTAGCAAACAGTTAATGCCTATTTATGATAAACCTATGATTTATTATCCCTTAACGACTCTTATGTTAGCGGGCATTCGCGATATTCTTATCATCACCACCCCTCATGATCAGGAAGGCTTTGTTCGCTTGTTAGGGGATGGTAGTGATTGGGGCATCAATATTCAGTATGTGGTGCAACCGAGTCCTGATGGTCTGGCACAAGCTTTTATCCTAGGTGAAAAGTTTTTAAATGGTGCGCCAGCCACACTCGTTCTGGGGGACAATATATTTTACGGCCATGGTTTTTTAAAACTGTTACATAGAGCCAACGAGCGCGATGGTGCGACAGTATTCGGTTACCACGTAGATAATCCCAAAGCTTATGGCGTGGCAGAGTTTGATCAAAACGGTAAAGTCATCAGCTTGGAAGAAAAGCCTCAGGACCCCAAGTCGAACTATGCCGTAACAGGACTTTATTTCTATGATAACGATGTGTGTGACTTGGCTAAAGAAGTAAAACCTTCCGCTCGAGGCGAGTTGGAGATCACTGACCTAAACATGCTGTATCTTAAGCACAACAAGCTCAATGTTGAAATTATGGGCCGTGGCTATACCTGGCTGGATACAGGGACTCATGGAAATTTACTGAGTGCAGCCCAATATGTACAAACCATTGAGGAGCGGCAGGGACTCAAAATGAGTTGCCCTGAAGAGGTTGCATACAGGATGGGCTTTATTGGTGATGAAAAGTTTGAAGCGTTAGCTGATTCATTAGAAAAGAGTGGTTATGGCGGTTACTTAAAGAAAGTGCTAAATGATCCTTCTCGCCCATCTGGAGAGCTTCTCAAGAGGTTTAGAAAGTAATATGAAGGTTATCGATACAGAAATCCCTGATGTGAAAATACTCGAGCCAAAAGTGTTCGGTGATGAACGTGGTTTTTTTATGGAGACTTTTCGTGACAACTGGTTTCGTGAACATGTTGCTGATGTAATGTTTGTGCAAGAAAACCACTCATGTTCCAATTACAACACCCTACGAGGATTACACTATCAGAAAAGAAATACTCAAGGTAAATTGGTCAGAGTAGTTAAAGGAGAGGTCTATGATGTTGCGGTTGATGTCAGGCATGGCTCTCCGACCTTTGGCAAATGGGTAGGTGAACTTCTTAGTGACAAGAACATGCGTCAACTTTGGGTGCCTGAGGGCTTTGCTCATGGTTTTTATGTAACATCAGAAAAAGCAGAGTTTACGTATAAATGTACAAATTACTACGACCCAAGTTCGGAAATATCAATTCATTACAACGACGAGGAAATAAAAATTATATGGCCTCTAAAAACTTCAGCTCAGCCTATCCTATCAATGAAAGATAAAAATGCTATACGTCTGTCTGAATTTTGAAATATATCTGTTGTGATAAGCTACATCCTATGTTCGTTTAAAGAATTTATAGTAAAGAGATATCCTTTCTTAAATCAAAATAACAAAGATATGAAGTTTGGCTTCTTTCGATATTTATAATAAATTATCCGGTGATTTTATATGAAGAACATTATACTGATTGTTGGTTGTCACCGTAGCGGAACATCATTCTTATCCAGATCGTTATCTGTAGTCGGTGGTGAGCTGCCAAAATCAACACAGGAAGGAGCTGAAGATAATCCAGATGGGCATTTTGAATCATTGAAAATTGTGAAATTGCATGACGAAATACTTAATAAGTTAGGTCTATCTTGGTCTTCTATACAAAATGTTCCTAATTCATGGTTTAATTCAGATGAATGTCTACTTTACTCTTCTCTGCTAGCTGAAATAATTCAAAGCGATTATCAAAAAAAATCTTTAATAATTGTCAAAGATCCGAGGGCATCTAGATTTATACCTCTTTGGAAGATTTTATCAGAAAGAGAAGGGTATAAGTTGAATATAGTATGGGCGTTGAGGAATCCCCTTGATGTGGCACGGTCATTGGAAAGAAGAAATGGATTGCCTGAGGCTTATGGAATATGGCTCTGGACTAGTTATACGTGTGCTATCATAAAGTCTGATTGTTTGGATAATGCTATGCTTTTTAATTATCCAAGTTGGACTGATGATGTTTTTTCAAAGCTAGAAGAAATGGAAAATATTTTTGAACTTGTATTTCCAAATAAAACGACTGAAAATGTTGATGAAATAAAACAAAATTTCAAAGATGAATATGTTCACAGCAGAGAAACTGGAAAAGATAACGAGCTATATCCATTGGCGTATAGACTTTATGATCTATTAGTGACTGAAGGCTCAAAATCTGAAATTGAACATTGTAAGGATAGCTTTGAAGCTTCCATGGTTCATTATAATCGAGCTTTGATGACATCAGGAATTAGACTCGAACGCTTTACAGGTTACTTTGAAGAAAATAATGCGAAAAAATTTAGTGGGCTAAAAGAAGCTATACAAGAAATTGTTGAGTTAGAAGTAAGTAACAGGCAATTAAGCCGAGATATTAAAAACGAAGTTTTGTTAAGAAATAAGATTGAAATGGAAGGCAGAAAAGAGCTAAAGGATATGAAAAAGCAGATGTCGAACCTAGAGGCCATCTTAAGTAAACGAGAGACTAGATTGCAAGAAAGCGAAGATCTTTTAGAAGATCTAAATTATAAGGTCGCCTCTTTAGAGAGAGAACTAGAGGGCTATAAGGAGAAAGAAGCATCTTTGTTTTTGCACCTAAAGAAAGGAGATTCAGCTTTGTTTATATCAGTATACAGGAGATTATACTCTCTAGGTGGATTAATTCTGAGAAGACTTTTACCTGATGCGTGGGTTGACTCCATAGGAAGAAAGCTTCCATGGCCTCAGCACCCTTTAGAGCGCGTCATATCAAATAACAATTCCTCCCAGTTCCAAAATATCTCATTAGATGGCTTTAAATTAGATTCCTCGAAAAAAGTAATATTTATTTTTGCCATTATTGGGTGGGACTTTAGAACTCAACGTCCTCAGCATTTGGCTAGAGAACTATCTGAGGATGGTTGGAGTGTTTTTTACGTAGAGATGGAGCAAGAGGAAAGCTTTGAATTAATAGAAATTAAAGATAATTTGTACAGAGTTAGGCTTGGAAGGGCGGCGATTGGTCATATCCAGCCATATACAGGTACTGCATCTAATAAAGTAAAACGTCGATGGTTAGGTGAGTTTCTATCTTTCGCAAGTCGACTAGGTGCAGGGCAAAAAGAAGTGGTTGTCCAACATCCGTATTGGTGGCAGTTTGCTGAGCTTCTTTCCCCTGAGTTTAGAATCACTTTCGACTGTATGGATGATATAGCTGGTTTCGATAATACAACTTCTCAATTAATTGAGTGGGAAAATCAACTGTTATTAAAATGTGAAAACTTGGTTGTAAGCTCACAATACCTTTTTGATAAATATAAGGGGCGGAAAACTCCAGTTTTAATTAGAAATGCAGGTCAAATCGAACATTTTGAAAGAGATGGTGTAGGGTATGTAGAGCCCACTCTCTTGAAAGAGAAGAAAAGTAAAGTTTCTGCAAAATTTCATGTTGGATATGTTGGAGCTATTTCAAATTGGTTTGATTGGAAGTTGATTCAAGAGGTGGCAAAAGAAAGATCAGATGTTTTTTTCCATATTGCTGGAGCTGTAACTAACGAAGATGTTTTTAAGTTAAACAACCTAGATAATGTTCATCTGTATGGTGAAATTCCTTACGCTACTGTCCCTGACTTTGTTGCGTCGATGGACGTTGTATGTATTCCTTTTAAGATTATACCGATAATTGAGGCATGCGATCCGGTTAAGTTCTATGAATACTGCGGAGTTGGAAAACCCTGTGTGTCAACGCCCCTGCCTGAGTTAGCACGGGTTAAGGATATAGTCTATTTTGCTTCAAACCCCCAAGAGTTTTCAAAGCAACTGGATACGGCCATACAAGATGGCAAAAACTTTAATAAAGTAGAAAAGCTAAGAGAATTTGCACAGTCGAATACATGGAATTCTAGGGCCCACAGCTTCGCTAATGTGGTTGGCGGGGGGTATCCAAAAGTTTCAGTAGTGGTTCTATCATATGGCGACTCAGAAATAACACTAGCAACGTTAGACTCTTTGATAGGTAAGAAAACATATCCAAACATGGAACTCATAGTTGTAGACAATGGTTCTGGCGAGAGTGTACAAGATGCTATTGATGAATACTTGAAACGTTATGAAGATTCATTTGATTGCCTATTTATTAAAAACACCGAAAACCTCGGTTTTGCTGAAGGCAACAATGTTGGTATCCGCTCAGCTTCAGGTGAATACGTATTGCTTTTAAATAACGATACGTATGTTGCCCCCGGAGCCATTTTTGCAATGGTAATGCACCTGCAGAATGATGTTCAAATTGGTGCAGTAGGCCCGCTTACTAATAATATAGGAAACGAAGCTAAGGTGTTTGTCGAGTATGCATCAATGGACGAAATGTATGACGTTTCTAGAAAGGTAGTGTCAGGATACAGGGGAATAAACACTGAAATAGATACATTGGCATACTTCGCAGTTATGTTCAGAAGGAGAGACCTTTCTGATTTTGGTTATTTAGATACATCATATGGAAGAGGGATGTTTGAAGATGATGACCACTGTATGGTAATTAAGAGTAAAGGATATAGGCTAGCGCTAGCGGAAGATGCATTTGTTCATCATCACTTGTCGGCAACATTTAGTAAATTAGGAGCAGAAAGAGAAGCTCTATTAGAGCGTAATAGAAAGATATATGAAGAAAAATGGGGTAAATGGACACCTCATAAATATAGAAGCAATAGACCGAATTCAAGATTAGGTGACAGCTAATGAGGACTGTAATTTGTCATTATCACATATATAAAAATAGTGGTACTACGTTTGATTCTATTCTAAAGGATAATTTTGGTGATGGTCATATATCTTTTGATGGGCCATTTCCTTACTTTTCTATCAATCAAGAAGAACTTACAAAAATTATTGAAAGGCATCCTTCTGCAAGTGCATTTTCATCTCATCAAACCTATTTACCCTCTCCAAAAGGACTAGATTTCCGCGTTGTTTCAGTTGTTTTTGTTAGGCATCCACTACTGAGAATAAAGTCTATTTATAATTTCAAAAAAAAGCACTTTGACGGGACTAAAGCCAGCTCACTCGCGCGCGAGTTCAATTTTAGAAATTGGATTGAGAATCTCATAGAAGATAGGGTGGAAATTAATCACATAAACAATGCGCAGGCAAGAATACTCAGTAGGGATTCTAGATCTTCAGTTCCAAGACAAACAAAGAAAGGAAAGTGTAAGAGTTTTAATTTAAATCAAGCTCTTAGTAATTTGAATGATGTGGAGCTTTTGGCAAGAACTGAATACTTTTCTTCTGATGTTTCAAAATTTTCTCCAATATTAAAGTCTTTTGGTATAGATTTTAAAGTTTCTGATTTTTCACCGAAAAATGTAACAGAACATAATCTTCTTCCTGTAAGTCAAAGATTAGAGTTGTTAGAAGAACAACTCACCGAAAAATTATATAAACAGCTGATTGAGCTGAATTGGCAGGATTTAGAAATTTATGATTATGTTTCAAAAAGATTATCCCAAGAAAGGTGAGACATGCTTGTACCATATGAAAGACGAAGCGATAAGCCAGGTGGGTATGATAACTTTATAGCGGTAGATTTAGTATCATTCACAAACATAAAAGAAAGTACCGATAAACATGAATTGATTAGATACAACCTTAATTATTATGATCGGGTCTCCTATTTAGGAGAAGATGTAGATGAACGCTCTCAAAGATTTTCATTAGAAGTGACAGCTGAATGCTCTTCCTCTATAGTTAACTTGGAAAATGTAGAAATAGTGCTTCCCTGTGGTTCTCTGTATAGCATTGAAGAAAATTTCTTAGTAGAAGAGACAGTTTTCCAGTCAAAATTGTTTTTTCATCCAAATTTTGCTTGTGACAGAAATACGCGATGGAAGTGGTTGAAAAAAAGAACGGAGTCAATTGATACTACAATAAACTTTAATTTTTCTTGGTGTTTTCATAGGAATTATTTTCAGTATTTTCACTGGTTTATGGATGTTCTACCAAGGGTTGTGGCGTCCGTTGAGTTCTTGCCTAACCTACCTATTTATGTTTGTGAAAAATCAAACTTAAAGGAGTTTATGTCTACCTCCCTGAAATTATTGGGAGTTTCCACTGATGACTTGGTGGAGTTTGGAGATCACCATAGTATATTAGCTACTCAGGTGTCAGTTCCTCTTCATCGTTTTAAAGAAAGTCGAGGAATGCGCCCTTCATTTCAAGATGGAATACATTATAAGGGTGGGTGGGACCCTCTCTACTTAAAATATATTAATAGCGTTTTCGTTCGAGCTGCAAAAGCTAAATATGGTGAAAGTAGTAGGTTTAAAAGGATATATATTAGCAGAGAAGACGCTAAGCATCGCTCTGTTGTCAATGAAAACGAATTATTGCAGATATTGAATCACTATGGGTTCGAGATAGTAGTCCCTGGATATTATTCATTGTTAGAACAAGTTTTTATATTTTCTCAAGCGGAAATTGTTGTGGGAGCACATGGTGCAGGGTTGACTAATATTATCTTTTCAGACTTGTACAACGATCCGTTGGTAATAGAATTTATGGTCGCAGGACTGGGTGATCCCGGATACAGAATGATAACTTCGGCGCTGTCAATTAACTACAAGGCTATCGCTGCTTACCCCATGCATAATAGTGGAAGGGGGCTGGCATTCGATGATCTCAAGGTTGATCTGGAGTTGTTATCTTCTATACTCGAAGAAGAGATAATTTAAATACTCACGCATATTTAAAAGAGAACTTATAAACTAGATGATCCTGAATCAAACTATTTGGATATTTATAGGAATAAAGTTTTAGCAGATGGTTTTTAAAAATGAGGTACTACGTCGCTCCATATTTTCTTGAGAATTTATGGAGAGAGGAAAGTAAGTTTATTTTGTGTAAAAAATGGCCTCAATCTCAGTGCACTACAGTAAGCCTTCTAGTAATCGGCTCTTGATTCGGCCGAGACAGCTGTAGATAAGTTATAGGCATATTTATATGCATTGGGAAGGCGGTCGAAAAAGATTTCTTACTGATAACCGCACATGAGAATTATTCCTTTTTTAAAAAACGATGGAATAGTTTGTGTGGAAGTGGGGATGTTAGAAGACATCTAGATCTTTGTCAGAAAAAACCATAATTTTTTCTGTTTAAAAGAAAGGTATTTTTAATTTTAAGCTTTATTTTTATTTTGGTTTCATATGAAGAATTTGTAGTTAAATGAGTAAATTTCTTATATTAATGGCTACCTATAATGGAGAAAAATACCTGCGTGAGCAGATTGATAGTCTGAGGCAGCAAACACTTACAGATTGGAAACTATTGGTAAGAGATGATAACTCCGATGATAGCACTACTGAAATAGTAAAGGAGTATCAAGAATTAGACCCTAGGATCATTTTGTTAGAGGACTCATATGGAGGAACGGGTTCACCTCATTTGAACTTTGAAAAATTACTTATAGCTTCATTGCGTTACCAAGCAGAGATATATATGTTTGCAGATCAAGATGATGTTTGGATATGTAAAAAACTAGAAAGAATAAGTAAAAGCGTAGGTATTATGTCTAAGGAATGGGCTACTGTGCCAACTATAATTTATTCAGATCTGATGGTGGTAGATGAAAAGTTAAATGAACTTTCTAAATCGTTTATGTCTTTTCAAGGTTTACATCATGAGCTAGTTAATCCAGCAAGTACCCTCTCAGTACAAAACTTTGTTACGGGATGTAGTTCAGCTTTTAATAGATGTTTGATTGAACTAAGTGTGCCGTTTGACACTGCAGTAGTGATGCATGACTGGTGGCTTGCACTATTGGCGTCATTTAATGGTAAAGTTGACTACATTGATGCTCCTTTAGTGAAGTATCGACAACATTCTCATAATCAGGTTGGTGCTAAAGGTAAAGATTTATGGAGAAATCCCTTTAAACCATATTTATATAAGAATGTGATAGCGGCTCCATTGAGTTTAAAGTATACAATTATGCAAGCCATAGCTGCTGCCAAGCGGTCGAATGAGCGTGGATATAGCAACTTTCTTATTGACAGTGTTTCACGGCTAGAAAACGCGGGATTAGTAGATAGGTTCAAGGTTTTTTTTGCTAACAGGCTGACTAAACAGCATTGGACATTAAGTATATATATGTATTTTTTGTTGTTTTTCGTTAACTTTAAAAGCTATAGAGAGTAAAACACTTTTAAATGAATTGCATTTCTGAAGGACCCGGTAGCTATTTGTTTTATTTTTGTGAAAACATAAAGCTTGTTGTGCTCTATATCTAATTTGAAATTTAGGGGATAAACGACTGTTTTCCATATGCATTCCACATTATGGCTCTGAAAGCTTTCTTTTGGAGGCAGTAGCTAGTGTTGTTCAGCAGCATGGCTCTTATAATGAATTAATAATATCCTTGGGTTCTGCAGTATCCGTAAACACAATGTCTAAAATACGAGAACTAGAACCTAAAGTTATCATAACAAAACCGTGCAGAGAAGGTATCGCTCAAAACTGGAATCATTGTATAGACCTAGCAACTCAAGAATATACTATTTTATTACATTCAGATGATCGACTTCTACTAAACTACCTCACCGTGATGCAAAAGTTAGTTCAAAAATATTCCAACTCAGATGCATGGTTTTGTCGAGTTCGGCTGATAAATGAAAAAGGTATAAAGACAAGTACTATTGCTGATAGTATTAAGAGGTTCATTGAGCCGAGCAACAACGAGTATACTATTAAGGGTGATAAAGGATTATCTCAACTACTCAAGGGGTGCTTTATATATTGTCCGACAATGTGTTATCGAACAAAAGTAATTAAAAAACTATCCTTTTCTAAGGAATGGGAGATGGTCTTAGACTTAGAACTATACTCTCGTCTTTTAATGGCAGGTGGAGAAATAGTAGGGAGCAAAGAGGTAGGATTCGAATATCGGCGCCATCATCAAAGCACTACGGCTAAATTAACTTCTGAACTTACTCGATTTAAAGAGGAATGGCGTTTGTATCATTTGATTGGTCTCCAGGCGAAAGAAAAAATGTGGGTAGGTACATATCGTCAAGCCAAGTGGAAGTGGATGTTACGTATCCATAGTACATTTTGCTCCTTTAAGTCATTATTGAGGCTGCGCTTTAGTGATTTTCTGCGCTATTTGAAATTGGTATTTAAAAGGTAGGGTTTATGAGGTTTAGGTATCCTGTAAATACTTAGTCCACAACTCAAGTGAACGGGTGAAGCAGCGTTATTCGTCGCGTTCTTCGATTAGCTAACGATATAGATGATATATTTTCTATAACTAATGCGCTTGATGTCGCATATTACATACGACATGACTTGCTACAAAATCTTCATAACTTTCATGGTTAGCAAATTAAACTTCAACTTGTTCTTCTGGCAAATAGGACGTGCCCTCTTTGCTTGCATTCGTACCCATGATTAACCAACACTTTAATAATTTCATTGGCAGGAGACTCATTGTTCCTCTCTGGACTTACATCAATAGCTAGTTTCTTGGGGCGAAGTTCGCCTAAGCCGGTTATGATTTCTGGCTCGAAGCCTTCGGCTTCCAGTTTTAGGAAGTCTACTCTATCGATACCAATAGACTTAATTAACGCGTCAACTCTTGATATCGCTACTGTCTCTGTATATAAGATATCACCATCATCTGGCTCTAACAGTGAATGTTCAACGGCGGATGTAGAGCAATTGAGCTGAACAACTCCACACTCATTACCCAGCGCAAAGCGCAAAGCCAACGCGTTTTCGTATGGCTTAAGGTTGTTGTCTAAGCAGAAATAGTTAAGTGAAGATGGCTCAATCGCAATGATTAATTTTGCTATATTGGCACAAGCAACGGAAAAGCCACCAACAAATGCCCCGCAATCAATTATAATATCGCCGTCCTCGACCTCTACAAATCCTTGTAAATGATATTTATTGAACAACCAATTTGCATATCCACACGCAATATGCTCAAGCTTTATCCTGGGTAAAGGTAATGGGAAGTGCATAGCATTCCCATATTGTAAAATATTGACATGTTTTTCGTGAATTTCGAAATCAAAGTCTCTAAGCTCCTCAAATAACGAACAAAGCGCAGAGAATTTATCTAATGCCAAGTGATCTGGATCACTATCTATAGAAAACCTGATTTCCCTTAGGAAGCGAAGTATTGTAGCGTCGTGAGTTGGGAATCTCATGTTTTTCAACTCACTGTTATATTAAATTTGATTTGTTGAAGTTGGGCTTCGCTATAACTAAGGAAAGCCTTTTTAGTGACATTTTGCTTGTGATGACTACCACGCTCTATGTTTTGATTTAGCTCTCCTTCTATCCATTTGAAAAGGTCTTCCCTGTCTTTACTTTCAGTAAGATCTACGGCGATAAAGTTGGGGTCTTCTTTAAAAAAGCTACGGACTTCATCATTGTGAGCCATGTACCTTTCAATGAAAGCTTGTTCATTTAGGAAGGGAGATGATTTACCGTAGAGGAAAAAATTGCACACTTTTAAGCGTTTTGTTGGCGCTCTAAGGGCCAGTGTCTTTTGTCTTTTTATCCAAGTTTCCGGGTCTGAAACATAGGTATGAACTACTTTTAAGTCCTGATTGGTACTTTTAATTTCTCGGTATAAAAGGTTGAATGGAAAATCATCAGCGGAGTCAATATTAGATGCTATCTCTAGTAGTCTCCCTATATTCCCATCTATTAATAAGCCAAAGAGCTCTTCAGTGAAGCTCTCATGCTTGCTGCCTAATTTTTTTAACAGGCTACCAACGCTTGTTGTTCCCGTTCGATTCCAACCAGTACATAGATAGTTCATCTAATTTAAATCCATAGTAATTTTTAAATGCATCTAATTATCAATATGTTTTAACGCTTTATTAACGATAGCTCGGCTAGCCTCACTGATCATTCTATTCTCTTTAAGGTAAATTAATCTGTCCCTATAAATCGTGAGGTTATCACGATAAGTTTGCTTTGAGACGTATGACTTCAAAAAATCGTTAAAGCTAGAGCTAGGTTGTGAGTACTTTTCAGTCATCGTGTTTTCATTGTGCAGGCTATGTTTTAGTGAAGAGTTCTTAACTACTTCATTGAATAGATAAAACAACCAAAAATAAGGGACCGTTCCACGGCTCTCCTGTATATTTAGGTACTGGAATCCTGTTCCTTCTCTCGAGACCAGCTCAGGAAAGTTGTCTGCATCGGCTGTAGTGATTGGACCTATTGCTATATTTTGTTCTCTCTCCTTAAAGATATAGGAATAAGCTTCTGACAACAGTTGCTCTACTACAGGGTTTTTAGGCGGAGCAGCTAAAAACCACGAGACTAGCTGTCGGTCAGGGCTACTTGGTGGTTGTGCGAAGGAAAAAAATAAGTTTTTAGACTGCGGAGTGAGCCATTGACTTAGTGGCTTAAGGCAAAACGTGGTGGCGTCTACCCAAACCCCACCCCAATGATAGAGCAGGTATAAACGTAATAAATCTGTCTTACCTGCCATACCCAATTGGGCCGATGCAGGGTTAAAAAAACTTTCTATGTTAAGTCCTATTTGCTGTTCAATATTATCACGAGTCAATAAAATTAAGTGACGGTCTGGATTCATGGTTTTCCAGTTGTCATAGCTGATCTTTATAAGATCGGGAGCATTTTGAAGTCCTTCGTCCCAAAAGAACCATATCGTATTATCACTAAAGTCTACGGTTTGGTCTTTCAGCACATCGGGCAAGATCCATTTTGACACTGCGTTCACTCCTCTTCTGGACACCGACCATATTAATGGGTGGACATACAATTGCTGATCTTTGTTGAGTATGGCTGTCTCTAGCATTTTCTGTATTACAGCACACATATAGTTCAGTTTTAACATTGAATGCGGTCTTTCGAACAAAGATTACCTTAAAGAATATCTGAAGGTTTGAACGCTCTACCATTCTGGCTGTTTAGCCCTTATAATCCCGCTCTGAACTGAGGAGCGTGATCATTTTATTCGTTGTTATCCCCGCAAAAAACGAGGCTTTAACCATTGGCGCAGTGGTGACAAGTGTTAGGCAGAGTGTGCCGTGCACTGTTATTGTGGTGGATGATGGGAGCAGTGACAGTACTGTAGCCAAAGCCGAAGAAGCCGGCGGACTAGTGCTGCCGATGGTGCAATCCATTGGTGCATGGTTGGCCACCCAGGCGGGGTTACGTTACGCAGCCAGATTAGGTGCACAACAGGTTATTACCATGGATGCAGATGGCCAACATCGCGCTGAGGATATACCTGCACTGCTGGAAGCCCAAGAAGAGAATGAAGTGGATGTTATCATTGGTGCTTGCGTTTCTCGTGGCTCTCTCTCTCGTCGGATTGCATGGAGTCTGTTTAAGCGTCTTACAGGCGTTAATATTGCCGATTTAACCTCTGGTTTTCGTTTATACAACAAGAATGCACTTTTAGTTTTGACCAGTCGTCAGGCTTCCTTACTTGAATTTCAGGATATGGGGGTTTTGTTGATGCTGCGCTCTGCAGGTTTGAAAATGCATGAAGTAACGGTCAGCATGTGCAGGCGTACAAATGGTATTTCCCGGGTTTTTTCGTCTTGGGGGAAGGTTACGTATTACATGATGGTCACACTATTTCTATGCTTAGTAAAGGCTTTGCCTGAGCGTTCTACTCGCTATATTCGTCGTTTGAAACAGGGAAGCTAATGAGTACACCTCAAATTATATCCTCCATTATTGCGGCCATAATCAGTATTACCATTATCTGGATGGTGCGGCGAGATCACCTAATCACTCGGGATGGTCTTAAATGGATTCTTATTTCCATTGCTATCTTACTCTACGGATTTTTTCCGCAAATTAACGATATTATCGGTTCAAGTCTGGGTATCAGTTATCCACCTATCATACCGGTCCTTTTGGGAATGGGGTTGATTCTTATTAAGCTACTGATTGCAGATATTGAACGAGCTCGAATGCAAGTGACCATTAACCGTCTGGTTCAGCGAATGGCGATGCTTGAGGCTGACTTGCATGATAAGAGCAAGTAGAGGTTGTAATTAACTTACTGATATTCGATAGTACAACGACTTGTACATGTTGAATGTTACGGAACTAGGAATGAAATCCTGCTTAACAGGGAATATCTATTCACTTCATATTGAGTCATAAAGCTTATGGCTTGGCTCAGGTTTTACTGTTGTTTTACAACCATTCTGCTTGTCTCTGCCTGTGGTGGAGGAAGTTCCGGTAGCTCGCAGCCCACTTCTTATGAAAGTGATGTAGTCGCTGATCCAACGGCTGAGAGCACCAATACCCATCCGTTATTGCGCAATAGCTCGGGCGACTGTTTAAACTCTGTCAGCTGTGCTTCATCCGAGTCTGTTGTCACCAAGTACAGTGAATCTCCCGGTTTTATCGGGCATGTCTTTGGGCTGGGCTCAACAAGGGAATATAGTTTCACTTTAGATCCCCAGGTCGGGACTAGCGTAACGCTATCTCATTACAGCGGACCGGTAGCAACTTATTCAGCCAAGCATTATCCGACAGCTGTGGCCTCTGAGCGATATACCTATTTTGTTTTCACCGGCCCTGTGATAACCGATGATGGTAAGCAGGTTCTGCATTCTTCCGGGGGCGGAGATAGAGTTTCAAGCCCTTTGTTTCAACGGGAAGATGGACGCACGAACGCAGTAGGAACTTTTCTTGCCAGGTACAACCATGCGTCTAAAAAAGTGTCAAAACCTTTACTTTTACATGCCAAGCATACAGACGACCCCCATGATAACGCCGTACTCAACTTTGATAATGATGGCAATCTTTATGTATTGATTGCAGGCAGGGAAGTCCGTAGAAGCAGCCTGATGTTTTTTATTGAATCACCAGATCAGCATTCTCGTTTTGCTGCTGACGAATTGATTATCAGAGATATCAGTCCTGATAACCTCGACTATAGAGGCTATGCTCCTAGTGGATTGATTGCGCCTCCTTTTACACCCGTGAGCTACCCACATTTATTAAACACAACAGAAGGGCTTAGACTGGTATTTACGCTGTATTGTAATGGGAACCACAAGAATCAATGTGCTAAAACAACTCGACAAATCTGGAGTGCCAAAATTGCTTTTGATCCAAATGGAGATGACAAAGCAACGATCATTGACCCGGTGCCATTGGCAGCCTATCAAGGGCATTATTTTATGGCCAGAGTTGGTGAAAATCGGCGCGATATTGGCTTGGTGTTCAACTACCACCCCGAAGGGGAGGTTAGTCAGCGAACTAACTTGTACTATTTGTTTTCAAATGATGCTGGAGAAAGCTGGCAATACTTCCACCCTGACACTGGCGAGCCTCTCTCTGCTCAGGAACTCTTACCCCTAACTTCACCGAGCGAGTTAAAGCTTGTAGCCGCTTTGGAATATGATTTTAAGGATAAGGTTAAACAACGTATATATTTAAAAGATCTGCACCTCACCGGAGAGGGCAGTGCAATGAATCCTGCGGCTCTCTTCACACTAACTAGCGGAGCTGCCCAGCATGAGCCTACCTTAAGCGAAGGCCATCGATTAATGCTGAGTTACCGCTCACAAAGAGAGTGGCAACACCAAACCGTTACTGATCATGTTGACCATAATTACTCAACAGGGTTTTTATTCAGGAGCGATTTGCAAGAGTATCAGGTTTTTTTCCCGGGAACGCGTCCGGGAAATGGCAACGCGATGGCGGGTGGCGTGCCTGCGAGCGTAAAGGTTAGCGCCGGCGCCTCGGAGGTAGAGTATTATGGTGCCGGTCAGAGTGTAGTGGGTGAAAACCACTACCTTACTTCATTATGCGAAATGAATTATGCCAGAAGCATTAAAGAGGCTCCTGCTGACGGAATGATAGGTATCGCTGCAGCAGCCAACCCTTATCAATTCATTCCCGTGTCTTTTAACTCTAACATGCCCTCAGCCCCACTAATGATGGTTGATGGTTCTGGCACCTGGTATAGGCTTCCCCTGACCATAAGAGATGCAGATCAACAGGGTGAGGTGGCCCTTACAAAGATATCACGAGGGGAGAAATTGAACTGTGATGATGATATTTAAACCTTTATCCCTGATCATTGCTGTAGCCTTTTTACTCACCATTCAGGCGTGTGGAGGGGGAGGTGAAGCTAAGCTATCGTTGGCAACTCACTTTACAGAAGCTTCTGGCCCCCAGTCACCTAGCATAAGTCGTGAGGAGCTACTGGATATTGCTGTGGAAAAATACACAAGGGCGGCGGTGAGCGAGCCAGAAGAAGGATTTTTTCGCAGTATAGATAATCAAGGGGTGTGGCAGCCAGACTCTATGAGTTGGACAAGTGGATTTTTTACCGGAAGCTTATGGCAACTCGCGCACCACAGCCAAAATGAAGAATTAATTAACTTGGCACAAAAATGGACAAGCCCGCTGGCAAGAGCCGCGAGCTGGCCCTCTCATGATATTGGCTTTTTAGTTGATTCGAGCTTTGGCAAAGCATTAAGAATGACACAGTCTCTTGAGTATGAGCCTGTATTGCGGCGTGCAGCAGAAAACCTCCAGAGAAGGTACTCTCCAAAAGTAGGCGCCATTCGCTCCTGGGATAGTGGTAATAACTATACCGTAATCATCGACAACATGATGAACCTTGCCTTGTTATTCAAAGCAGCTGAACGTTTTTCTAACGATGCTTTCTACCAAGCGGCCTATGAACATATGTTGACTACTCAACGACACTTTATTCGAGAAGATGGTGGCACCTATCATGTGGTCGAGTTCGATTCAGAAACCGGGGCTGTAATTAAAAAACGTACTCATCAGGGATATAGTGATAATTCAGTGTGGTCTCGGGGGCAGGCATGGGCCATTTATGGTTTTGCGATGGCAGCACGCTACACCGGTAGCCCATCAGCACTAGAAACAGCCAGGGATGCTGCCGACTTTTTCATCTCTCATTTGCCAGCGGATGGCGTACCATGGTGGGATTTTCACACACCAGCGGAGCAGGCATATAAAGATTCTTCAGCTTCAGTGATTGCAGCTGTTGGACTGTGGCTGCTCGCAGAGCAAATTGGAGAGGGTGGCAACTCATACCGGAATCAGTCGTTATCCCTGGTCGACAACTTATTAAACGACGAATATACTTCCGCGGATCCCGCTCAACATAACCTGCTAAGACGGGCCAGTGGTAGTGTTCCCCATGGTTTAGAGATTGAAACGGGGTTGGTGTATGCCGACTACTACCTTATAGAAGCGATTTTGTTACAAACAGAGGCTATCACGGAGCCTCTTTAACCTGAGTTAACACACCTAGAGGCTGATAAAGTTTGTTAAAGCCTAATCTCAGAAGTAATAACGGACAAGTTTATAGATGAATATTGAAGTTAGGGGCATTGGCTTTCCCAATAAGGGCGCTGAGCTCATGCTAATAGCATTGATCCAGGCCTTGAATAGCAGGCTGGGTGGGGTTCGAGTGGTATTACCGCCAAGCACGCCCTATAACGAAAGAGCCAAGTATGGTACCTGGCAACTGGGTTTATGGCATCGCTTTGGCGTCAACTGGCTGTCAATATTGTATTTAATGCCTAAGAAAATCCGACAGCACCTCGGTCTGATTATGCCATCTGAGATTGATATCATTATTGACGCGTCTGGGTTTGCATATGGTGATCAGTGGGGAGCTGAAAAACTACGTAAACGCTTGGCTGATAATATTGCCGATTTTAAAAGACGTCGTAAGAATCGTAAGGTCATTTTACTTCCCCAGGCACTTGGACCTTTTACCCAGCCTGAAATGCAATTGGCGATGGCTAAGGTTATTGATACAGCAGATATTATTTTTGCCAGGGATCAGGAATCTCTAGACCATGTTAAAGCGATTCAAGATGCCAATAACGTGTATCTTGCCCCGGACTTCACTAATTTATTTCAAGCAGCTTATGCGGGAGACTTTGATAAAGATAAACAGCAAATTTGCTTCATACCCAATGCCAAGATGGTTCAAATGAAGGAACATGGTGCCGGTAACCCATATCAGGATTTTATGGCGGCGATGCTGAAAAGCGCCGTAGCCAATGATCTAAAGCCCTTTTTGCTGATCCACGAAGGTGAAAAAGACCGCCAGTTAGGGCATAGAATCATGCAGCAAGCAGGTGTAAGCGTACCTGTTATTCATCCAGATAATGCGGCCGATGTTAAAGCTATTATTGGATTGACAAGGCTGGTGGTCAGCTCCCGCTTCCATGGTTTGGTTAGCGCGTTGTCTCAAGGGGTTCCCGTTTTGGCAACAGGATGGAGTCATAAGTATAAAATGTTATTGTCTGACTATCAGATGCAGCACTACCTCTTTGACGAGACTACTGATACTCAAAAGGCCATCGACGCAATGCTGGCCTTGTCCACTGATTCTGATTTATATAGTCAGGTTTGTCAGATCGTGTCTGAGCATGCTAGTCAGGAAAAGTCACGTACTCAAAAAATGTGGGATCAAGTGCAAGGCATTTTGAGTTCATGAAAGACGTCGTAATCATCATTCCGACTCATAATGATAGTGAGCGTTTACGTAAATGCTTGCGCGCGATTTCTGCTCAAACCTATCCGCTGGAAGCTATTCGCGTGATAGTTGTAGATAATAATTCGAGCGAGAATATTGAGTCGGTTGTGCGGGACTTTGAGTTTTGTGAGTATCAATTTGAATCTAAGCCTGGCTCTTATTCCGCTCGCAACAAAGCTTTACGTGAAATCAGAGATAAATCCTGCTTCGTTGGCTTCACCGATTCTGATTGTATACCTGATGTGAACTGGGTTTCAGCAGCTGTAGCTCTGCTCGAGAAACAACCGTTACTTACGCTAGGTGGTAGGGTTGACGTTTTTCCGTTGCAACCGGAAAGGCCAAATATAGCTGAACTCTATGAGCAGCTTAGAGGATTTCCACAACAAGAGTATGTTGAGAAAAGCCACTTTGCTGTCACGGCAAATGTTTTCACCACCACTGAAGTAATAGAAAAAAATGGTAGGTTTAATGATGAGCTCTTCTCAGGAGGGGATCTGGAGTGGGGAAATCGCTTGAGCCAAAGGGGCTTGAAACTGCTTTATGCTGATGATGTGATTGTCAGACACCCCGCCAGAAGCTCGATAAGTCAGCTCTTAAAGAAAATACGAAGAACTGTTGGTGGAGCCTATCGTCAGAAAAATCGGCTACATCAATGTGAAAAGCTCTTTACGCTTCAAGGGATCCTCCGTGGATGTCTGCCACCGCTTAGAGCCATTCCCGCAATGAAACGTTTTGGATCTCAAGTCAGCGTGTTGATGAAAATCAACCTGTTTCTATTAATGACATTTCTTAAATATTACCAAACAACTTATCGCTTGTTGTACAAGTTAAGGCTGATTACAACGGACGAAAGGTTTTGAAAACCATAATTAATAAGCTGAAAGGTTCAGGAGATGTAAGCAAGGCGTTTTCAAACAGCTCCTGGCTGATGCTGGAAAAAGCCCTGACGATGCCATTGGGGCTGGTGCTCAGTATCTTACTTGCCCGCCACCTCGGCGTTGAACAACTAGGTAAGTACAGTTATCTGTTGTCTCTCGTCGCTTTGATAGGCCCAATTGGTGCAATGGGATTAAGCTCTCTGATAACCCGGGAGCTGATAAATCATCCCGAGAAAGAGCATCGGCTTCTGGGTGCCTCTTTTATTGCTCGCATGTTAGGCGGTGTAATCGGGTTGTTATGCCTGTGCGTTTATGCGCAATGGCAGGACGGTGATGAAGTGGTCTGGCTATCACTATTGGCTGTTTCGCAGCTTTTCAATGCCTTCTCTGTAATCGATTTCTGGTTCCAGTCTCGCGTTGAAGTGAAATATTCGGTTTTTTCTCGTCTTGCGGCCATTGTAACTTTATTTGGCCTCCGTGTAGGTGCAGTTCTGCTGGATGCAAGCCTGGGGCTCTTCATATGGCTTTATGCTATGGAACAGGTGCTTGTAGGGCTTATGTATGTGCTTACTTATTCAATCAAAGGACAAAAGCTACTTGATTGGCAGATTGATTTTAATACAGCAGGTAGTTTGCTGAAACGTTCTTATTGGCTAATCTTTTCTGGCTTCGCTGCCATTATATACTTGCGCATTGACATGGTAATGCTAAATCAGCTGATTGGTGACCAGGCCACGGGCTTATACGCAGTAGCAAGCAGGGTTTCTGAAATTTGGTATTTTATACCTGCCGCATTGGTTTCCTCGTTTTTCCCCCTGCTATTGAAAGTTCGGTTGAGCAGTTACCAGCAATATCAAAATAAGCTACAAAAGCTATGCGATGGCTTATTCGTATTGTCATTATCCATCATTTTACCGGTGGTTTTGTTGGCAGAGTTCTTTATTGTGTTGTTGTTTGGCGAAGACTTTACTGAATCTGCCCAAATTCTAGAAGTACATATTTTTGCAGGCTTGTTTATTTTCATGCGAGCCCTGCTGAGTAAATGGTTAATTGCTGAAGAGTTATTTAAATTTTCATTGGTCAGCCAGGGGATGGGAGCTGTTGTTAATGTTGCATTGAACTTGTGGTTAATTCCCCAATATGGTGCTATTGGTGCGGCTTGGGCCACCTTACTCTCCTATGCTTCGGCATCTTACGGGGCCTTGTTTTTCTCATCGCAAACCCGGCCCTTCGCTTATATAATGACACGTTCTTTTTTACTGCCATTGCGGCTTGTTAAATTGGGGCGTTAGCCAACCTAGGTTTTTAGTATGCTAAAGGGTCTTTTACGTAAAATAGTGCCAGTTAGAGTAAAGCGTTGGCTTAGAGCTGCTCAGGCATCCTTGTCCTTAGCCTTTCTGCGTTTTTTCTGTCTGACACCGCTTCTCAGCACCTGCTATTACGCTCTATTTTCCTCTCAGTTCAGGCGTGAGCAGTTCTCAGTTTTGAAAGGAAGGGTGAAATACGAAGAGCAGCACCGCAAACAGTTATATACCGCAAAGAGCAGCGCTTTACTCAGGCGTAACACGCATCGGCTGGAAAAAGGCCTGATTATGCAGCCTCGTAAACCAGTCTTTGCCGAGCAATATATTCAGGAAACGGTACAAGCTTTCGCTGAAATTGCCTGTTCAGAGCAGGTTTGTAAAGACGAATTAAAATGGGCGACTGATGTCCTCGGGGCGTACTTTTCAACAGTCACCTTAACACCCAAAATAGAGCAGGCTGAAGTTGTTTTTCGAAATACAGGCAAGGTAGCCCAAAACAATTTTGTGCCCTATAAAGATGCGCATCGAATGCGCTCCGAAATAAGTACAGATGATTTGAAAGCACTGTTTATGCAGCGTCGTTCGACGCGTTGGTTTAAACCCCAGCCAGTAGAAAATGAAAAGCTTGATACGGCGATCGAAATGGCGTCTCTTGCACCCAGCGCCTGTAATAGGCAGCCATTTAGCTTTTTTATTGCTAATGACCCTGAAAAGGCAAGGGAAGTCGCTGGGTTTGCTGTGGGTACCGGCGGATTCGCCCACAATATCCCCTGCATTGTTGCTGTAGTCGGTGACTTAAGTGCATATCCTTATGAGAAAGATCGTCATCTTATTTATATTGATGGTGCACTGGCGTCAATGCAGTTTATGTTAGCGCTGGAAACAATGGGGTTAGCATCCTGCCCTTTGAATTGGCCAGACATTGAAATGCGTGAACAGCTTATTAGCAAGCGTCTTAACTTAGTTTTTGAGCAGCGGGTCGTGATGCTGATTGCCGTCGGTTATGCCCAAGAAGAGGGAATGATCCCGTTTTCGCAAAAAAAGAACACCAGCTCCCTGCGTCAGGATATTGATTGAGATGAGTAATACAGCACCTCTAATTACAGTGTACATGCCAACCCATAATCGTCTTGCTTTATTGCAGCGGGCAGTGGCGTCTATTCAGTCTCAGACCTTTACCGATTTTGAAGCAATCATTGTTGATGACGGCTCCAGCGATAAAACCGCAGATTACCTTCAAGCATTAAGTGAGAAGGATAAGCGGTTTCGTTTTTTTCGACACGAGAACCCACGCGGAGCTTGCGCAGCCCGCAATCTGGCAATAGAGGCCGCCCGGGGGCAATACATAACTGGAATTGATGATGATGACGAATTCTTACCTACCCGGTTAGAGTATTTTGTCGAGAACATTAATGACGATTATGCCTTTTTATTTGCACCGATAATCTGGGACTTTGGCGTGCGAAAAAAAGTCATGAGGTCCCCTGTACGTGAAATCGATTTAAATACTTTGCTCAGTGCTAACTATGTAGGAAATCAGGTTTTTGTTAAAACCGAGAGACTCCGAGACATCGATGGGTTTGATGAGTGTATGCCCGCTTGTCAGGATTGGGATACGTGGATAAGATTAAGTGAAAGATTTGGTGTTGGTTTTTGCCTTGAAGCAGCTACTTATCTTGTGCATTCAGGTCACGAGATGGAACGCATTTCCACGTCCCCAAGTAAAATAGCTGGCCATGCAAAAATTATTCAAAAATTCGCCAAAATATCGTCTAAAGAAAATCAACTGTGTCAAACATTGGCATTGAAGAAAGCAGAAGGGAAGCCGTTACCTACAAGTATACTTTTACGGTCTTTTAAAACCGACCATCATAAATTGTTCTTTAGGTATTGGGTTGCTTCACGTTATAAGTGGATTTATAGACTCTATCAGTTGAAATGGACGTAGAAAGCTTGTGCGACTGATTATTTTGTTCTTCTACTATGCGTTTGCACAATTTTTGCCGGCAAATGAGTTGCCTGTTGTTGGAAAACTGGGGCGTTTTTTAAGGTTCACTTGTATTAAGCGGTTAGCAGGTGAGTGTGGCAGCCATGTGAACATTAATAGAAGAGCACATATTGGAAATCCGCGTTCACTTCGCATTGGTGACTTCTCTGGTATTGGTACCAACTGTCGTGTAGCAAACGACACTATCATTGGTCGCTACGTCATGATGGGGCCCGATGTGGTGATCTTTTCTAAAGGGCATTATTACAGTGATACGACAAAGCCTATGATGTTCCAAGGGACAACGGAAGCATGCCCGGTAGTGATAGACGATGATGTTTGGATTGGCCAGCGTGTAATGATTATGCCGGGAGTGAAGGTTGGTCAAGGCGCGATTTTGGCCGCAGGTGCGATTGTCACCAAAGATGTCCCTGAATACGCAATCATGGCAGGAAACCCGGCAAAACAGGTAAAATCTAGGCAAAATGATTAAACCGTATAAAAGTGCGGCTTCTGCGACGGTCTAAAGCGTAGATTGCACATTTGGAGATAACTTAAAAGCTATAAGTGCATAAATTATCTTCTTTGAAAATGAATATAAAAATGCTTTGAGAAAGGGACGTTGAGTTGATTGAATCACACCAAATACAAGAAAGATTTCAAGACCCTCTGACATTAGCAGGCTTATTAAAGGCGGCGTGGTGCGGTAAATGGTTAATCATTGCTGCCACTTTTTGTGCAGGGCTCGGAAGTATTTATGCTGCTCTACAGATGCCAAACATGTACACTTCTGAAGCTATCCTTGCGCCCAAAGAGGAGAAAGGCATCTCTGGGGTGTCGGGCCAGCTCGGTGGTTTAGCGTCATTGGCTGGCATTGATATTGGTGGTGGTAATGGAAATAAAACAGATATCGCCCTGGAAGTGTTGAAGTCACGTAAGTTTTTGAGCGACTTCGTTAATCGGCACGAAATAGCGCCGGCTCTGGTGGCTGCAAATGGCTGGTTGCATGAATCAGATAGGTTGACTTTTGATGAAGAAATTTATAATCCCTTATCAGATCAGTTTGTCCGTACAGTAGAGTTTCCTTATACACAAGAACCTTCTGATTGGGAGCTGTATGAACGATTTAAAAATATTATGTCACTGTCCCGGGATCCCTCCAATGGCATGATTACTGTTGGTATTGAGTTCTACTCGCCTTATCTAGCGCAACAGTGGACTTCAAAATTAGTGGAGGACTTAAACCTCGAGATGCGTCAGCGTGATCGTGAGCAGGCTAAAAGAAGCATTGAATATCTTCAAAATGAACTGGCGAATGAATCTATTGATAACATCCGAGATCTGTTTTTTGGATTGATAGAGGAGCAACTGAAAACTAAGATGCTAGCGGAAGTAACTCCCGAATATGCTTTCACGGTAGTAAACCCTCCTCAGGTCACCCTCCTCAAGTCAGCTCCTAAACGCAGTCTTATCGTGATTGTTGTCACCTTTCTTGCTGGCTTTATTAGTACCTTACTTGTTGTAATGTATAACACATCTGGGCGTGCAGCCCGAACCAAGGGCTAAGCTCTTAACCTATGTCGCAGCACGAAAAATCGGGGTGGCTAAACTGGCGAGCCGATGCTTGCCAGTTGTTGTGGCTCATGATCGCCAGTTATCTGATGGTGGATACGGTCAATGGCTACTTAATGCAGCAATTGTCTCTCAACTTGCGCCTATCGCAAGTGTTTAAGCTGGCCATTATTGCGTTGGGTTTATATAACCTGCTCCGTTGGCGAAGTCTTTACATCAGCTGGATTTTGGCCGGATTAATATTGTTGCTCGTGGGACCCATAATGCGACTGCTTAACGCTCCCACTGAGGGGGTTATGCAATATGATCTGGCCTTTGCTATTCGGATTATCATGTTTTTCGTGGTAATAGCCTTTTGTCTGGAATGCATAAAGCAAGAACCACTTCTTTATAGACGCTGGGTTGTGAGAAGTTTGAAGTGGGGTTTTATAGTGGTTTCGGCGAATGTGCTAGCGGGTTTTTTAGGTCTAGGGTTTCCGACTTATCCCAATACAGGCGTTGGCTTTAAAGGTTTTTTTTATGCCGGAAATGAGGTTAGCGCGGTCTTTGTGTTGCTGTCAGCAATAGTGTGTCATTTGGTTTGGAACAAGTCTGGTATCCTTCGCTATGGGATTTTTTCTTGTTTTATATTGGCTTTAGGAGTTGGGATTGCTACCAAGGCAGGAATCCTATTCGCAATTCTGGTTATTATCCTGACTCCAATGGTTAATTTCCGTGGGGCACTCTTTTCACCGAGGTCACTGCTATTATTTAGTGTACTGACATTGGTGATATCTTTAACAGCTCTACAACTAGCCTCTTTCATAGAGGGCTTACCTGCATTTCAACAACTGCAAGCTAATTTCAGTCAAAAAGGGATTTGGCAATTTATCCTTTCTGGACGAGACGTATTTCTGGCGCTTTTCTGGCAATCATTAATTGACACTGGAAACGTTGCTCGGATTTTGATTGGCGATGGTGGAGCCTATATGTTGGCTCATGCCAACAAGGAAGCGGCTGAAATCGATCCCATTGATATTTTCATGTACTTTGGATTTCCTGCCATGGTGATTCTGATCGCCTTTTCAATCGCCAGCATAGTTTTGCCGCTGCGTCGTCTTAACACTCACTATTTTGCTCCTGCCATTTTACTCGCAAATATTGCTTTATTTGGTTTTGCGGTTATTGCCGGTCACGTCTGGACCTCAGGTATGTTGAGCATCGCCTGGGCAGTGGCAAATAGCCTTCTGTTTGTGTCCGATAGCTTTAAAGAGAAGAAGCCGGATTTATGATCTATTCAATTGGTACCAAGGTCCAAAGCGGTAAAGGAGGCATCAGTACCGCGATTGTAGGTTTTGCAACAGCAAAACCGTTACTCGACAAAGGAGTGAAATTTATTTCCTCCCATGACGAAGAGGGGGGTAAGGTCATCCCTTTTTTTAAGGCCTTTAAGACCGTGTTATGTGAAGTTAAGAAAGATGATGTGGTCTGGCTTCATTGTGGGCGCTGGCTGTCAATGCTGCGAAAGCTGCTTTTGGCTGGAGTTGCTAAAATGAAAGGCGCCAAGGTCGTGTTTCACTTTCATGCTGATGTAACAGCTGACTATTTGGACTTTTATTTTGGCAGGTGCCTGATTGCTTCTCAATGTCGCCTGGCGGATGGCATTGTGGTTCTCTCCCCATGGTGGAAACGTCTATTGGTACAGCGTTTTTCGAAGTTCGCAAAGAAGATAGAGGTCATAGCTAATCCACTTGACGCCGAACTGCTTTCCCTGGTTCAGAGTGCTGTAGTAAAACGACAAGAAAACACAGAGATTAAGTTGTTGGCGATGTCCAGGCTTGTTAAGGGCAAGGGCTTTGAGGAAACGATAAGAGCCATGCGAGTGCTTCCAGACTGTTACTCTCTGAGTATTGCTGGGACGGGGATCATGGAGTACGAACTGAAACAGTTGGTTGAGAATCTCGGTATAGCCCAGCGGGTGAGGTTTTTGGGCTGGGTGAACTATCAGGAGAAAGCCAAAGTGTTTCAGGAGCATGACATATTTGTGCTCCCATCGCAGAATGATTCCTTCGGTATGGTGTATTTAGAGGCTATGGCGATTGGATTACCCGTGGTGGCGGCGAAATATAGAGCAATCCCAGATGTCGTTCCCGATGGTAGTGCGGGAGTGCTTATTCAGAATGTCGAGCCGCATTCGCTGGCGCAAGCGGTGATTAAATGCTCTGAGAACCAAACAGGATTTGGAAACTTTGGTAAATGCTACGCTCAAACAGCTTTCAACAAAGACCAACTTGCAGCAAAGCTACTCACTTTCTTTGAAACCTTATAATGAAAAATATGATAGTTGATATTGGCAATTTCCCTATTCGTCTTTATAAAGATAAGCCCTCCCTTTTAAAGTATCTTTTTGATGAGATTGAGAGTGACCAATGGCCATTTTTAGTCTCAATTAATCCGGAAAAAATCATCACCCAGAAACACACAGGCCAGCTTGTTCATGAGTTGAAGCCTCATGACATTTGTTATGCCGATGGAATAGGTGTGGTGAAAGCGGTGGAGCGTAAGAGTGGTATCAAGATCGCTCGTATTCCCGGCTGCGAGCTGTGGGAGTCTTTGATGCAGGAAGCCGGCAAACGTGGTTTAGGGGTGTTTCTGGTGGGAGCGAAACCTGACGTTCTGGAAGAAACCAGAGTAAAGCTGGGGCGTGAGTATCACACCAAGATTGTGGATGCCCAACATGGTTATTTTGACGATGAGCAAGACCTGATACAGCGCATAAAACAAAGTGGCGCCCAAATTGTAACGGTGGCGCTGGGCTCACCTAAACAGGAAAGCTTTATTTTCAAGTGTCGCGAAGCCGGTATCAAGGCAATTTTTATGGGAGTGGGCGGCACCTACGATGTTTACACGGGCCATGTGACCCGCGCGCCGGCCTTGTTTTGTAACCTAGGGCTGGAGTGGCTGTACCGATTATTGTCGCAGCCCACACGCTGGCGCAGACAGTTAAGGTTAATTCACTTTACCTGGCTGATGCTGACCAGACAGCTCTAGTCTTTGGGCTTCAGCCTGAATGGCCTGCTTTTCAGGTGATTCATCATTTTAGTGTCCTGACGCATCATCACACCGTTATAGATGACGAATAGCACGACAAAGACCAACAGCCGTTTGCTTTCAGATATGCCATATATCTGGCCTAATAGCCCTGCAATACTGAACAAAACAGCGAGAGTGGCAATGTATAATGTCGTTTTTTGGGATGAGCAGCCATTGAACAATAATATATGATGCAGATGATCCCGACTGGCTTGCAGTGGTGACAGGCCCGCCAGAATTCTGCGTAACATCACTGAGACCATATCCATAATCGGAATGGCGATGACCCACAATGCTGTGACCGGTTGGATAAATGCTTCGCTACCCTGAGAGCTATAGGCTAACAGCCAAATCATGGTGAGCCCAATCAGCATACTGCCGGCATCTCCCATAAAGACTTTATATTTTCCCCCTCTGAACTGGCCAAGGTTGAAAAACATAAACGCGAAGATGGCACCAAAAAACATCGCCGGCACTTCTGTAAATAATACACCGCCGGAGAGCAGGGCTAACACGCCGATCGCGACAAAAGCGGTAATGCTCAATGATCCAACGAGGCCGTCCACGCCATCGGTCATGTTAAAGGCATTTATGGATGCTACCACGGCTAGCAGTGTGAATAGGGGCCCAAAAGGTCCCAATTCTACAGTACCCATTCCAAATAAGTTGCCCAGATCGCTGATATACAGCTCGGCACCAAATACCATCAAGGCACCAATCAGGAACTGCGCAATGAGACGCAAGCCTGCGTCCAGGTCATGAAAATCGTCCAGAGCACCGATGAGCACCATAAAGGCAGTGGAAATGAGGTAAAGTTTGTAGTTAGTGTCAAATTGAACAAAAAGAAAGCTGGACAGGCAAACAGCCGTATATATTGCCAGGCCGCCCACCAATGGCACATTGCCTGTGTGCTGTTTTCTGGAACACGGCCGGTCTACCAGACCCAAGCCAATGGCCATGGGACGAAAGGTGACAACCGCAAGAAATGACGCCGTAAAAGCAACAACAACGATTAATAAGGTCGTTAACACAATAAAACTCTGAAAAATTAAAAAATGAGTCGAAAAAATTCGGTATCGGACTGCTTATGCGTCATCTGCCTGATCTCTCGGTCGGCCGCGCAATTTTATGGGATGCATTGCGGTTAATCAACCGTGCTCGCATAGTCTTCTCCGATAGTATTGAATTTGCAGAGACTGAGTGCCTTCCTTACCCAGACGCTGGAACAGGTAACATTATGGCTTACTGGGAAGGATTTTAGTGCAACTTTCTCGATAATTTTTGTTATTAAGTGCAATTATAGTTTTGATATTGTATACCTTATGCCCGCCGTATGGTGAGGTACCAGCGTTATATCTCAGCCCTGTGGCTACCTGCACCAGAAGTCGTCAGGGTGGGGCATGAGCAGCCACTTCAGCGCTCACATCAACTTTTCTCAGCTGCTTACTTATCGTGACACCCCCTTTGATATCAGAAACACCGCTGAGGCTATGATGACCATAGACTTTCTGCTAGATTCCGCTTTTTCGGGTATCGGTTGATCCGCTATGTCGTTGGATAAAGTAAAAGGAATTAAGGAGTCTTTATGCTGAACAATATTAAATTTACCGGGCTGATACTGCTGACTGCAGTGGGTCTGTCGGCCTGCGGTGGTGGAGGCCAGAGTAATTTTAACCCGCCCACGTCGGGCTCATCCGGTGGCACCGGCCCTCAGTGGCAGGCCGGCGTTTATGCGCCCGAGTCGGAGCTGAAAGACTTTTGTGCTGCTCCTCGTAGCGGCATTGACCCCTACAGTGGCCGTGCATACCCGGATAAAGCCGGTAGTGCTACCTATGAGAAGCTGTGGCTGCGCTCCTGGAGCAACAATACCTACCTTTGGTATGACGAGCTGGATGACATTAATCCTGCAGGTTACGGCGTGCAGGAGTATTTTGACCTGCTGAAAACCGATGCCAGAACCCCATCCGGTGCCTTCAAGGATAATTTTCATTTTTACCAGGATACCGCGGAATACAAACAGCGCACCCAGTCCGGTGTCGAGTCGGGATATGGCATAGAGTGGAAGTTCAGCGCCTTGTCCCCCCCTCGTAAACTGGAGATCGCTTTTATTGAGCCTGGTTCGCCCGCAGATTTAGCTGGCCTGGTGCGCGGTGATGAGGTGGTCGAAGTGGATGGCGTGGATTTTATCAATGGCGGTACTCAAAATGACGTGAACACCATTAATAATGGCCTGTTCCCCTCAATTGCCGGTGAAAGCCATGACTTTGTGTTTGAAACGGTGGCAGGGGAGCGCATTGACGTAACCATGGCATCGGCGGATGTGCAGATTACACCGGTTCAGAATGCCTCCGTTATCGAAACCGATTTGGGCCGGGTAGGGTATGTGCAGTTCAATAGCCATATTGCATTGGCACAGGATCAGTTAATTGATGCCTTTGAGCTGTTCGTCAACGAGAATGCCACAGAGCTGGTGGTGGACTTACGTTATAACGGTGGCGGCCTTCTGGTGCTGGCGTCTCAGCTGGGCTATATGGTTGCCGGTGATGCCAACACCGCCGGGCGCACCTTCGAGCAGATGCAATTCAATGACAAACACCCGAGTCGCGACCCGGTTACCGGTGATCCACTGGTGCCATTGGAATTTGTAGATAAGCGTATTGATTACGATCGTTTTGTGGAAACCAGCGAAAGCCTGCCAACCCTGGCCTTGAACCGTGTGTTTGTGCTGGCAACAGACGGTACCTGCTCTGCCAGCGAGGCGTTTATTAATGGCTTGCGTGGTATTGATGTGGAAGTGATTCTGATTGGCGATCAAACCTGTGGTAAGCCTTATGGTTTCTATCCCACTGATAACTGCGGTACCACCTACTTTACGATTCAGTTTACCGGCGTAAACGACAAAGGTTTCGGTGAATATTCAGATGGCTTTTTGCCCACGCCCTCACCGCAGTTCCCCGCCGAGGTTCTGGGTTGCATGGTGGAAGATGATCTGAGTCTGCCGTTGGGCAATCCACAGGAAGGGCAGCTGCGCGCCGCGCTGGATTACATGAGCAGTGGCAGCTGCCCGCAAAGCAGCGGCATAGAGCGATTCAGTCAAAAAACCGCACCTGAAGGTAAAGGTTTGCAGATCAAACGGCCGGATCCGCGTTATCGAGCCACGATACTGGAAAATAAGCTGTATCAACAGTTTGGTCGCAACCCGGAATCACAGCCATGAAAAAGCAGCTGGTAATAGCCGCGTCACTATTGGCTGGTGGCTGTCAGCTTACCCAGGCCAATGAGCCCGTTGCGGCGGTACTGACGAATCCCGGCGCGCAGACCAAAGCGGAGTTACAGCGGGTTATACAACAGGCCATTGGCGGTACGCCGGTGAGATTAGCCGATGATGCCCTGACCGACACCGATACCCTGTACATTGAGCAGAACCCGGGCAGGGATGCCCGGGGTAACCCCATTATGGGGCGGCATAATAATAAGCCAGAGGTGTTTCACTTGCGGCTTCAGGGCGAGCAGTGCCAATTGATACACGGCACAACCGGTGAGGTGTATCTCCTGCAAGAGGTTAGCTGCAGGGCGCTGGATGCCCGATAACAACATTCGGGCATGACGGTTTAGGGTTGGCTTTTGCTTGCTCTTGGTTGTCATTCCCGCGCAGGCGGGAATCCAGAGCCCTTAAGAATGACAGTTCCAAAAGGCGCTGGATGCCCGATAACACCACTCGGGCATGACGGTTTACGGCTCTTGCTTGTTCTTGTTTGCGCTTGTTGGCTTTTGCTTGCTCTTGCTTGTCATTCCCGCGCAGGCGGGAATCCAGTGTCCTTAAGCGCCGGAGCCCTTAAGCATGACAGCCCAAAAGGCGCTGGATGCCCGATAACAACATTCGAGCATGACGGTTTACTGTTTTTTTGCTCTTGTTAGCTTTTGCTTGCTCTTGTTGGCATGTGTTTGCTTTGTTTGTCATTCCCGCGCAGGCGGGAATCCAGAGCTCTTCAGTGCCAGAGCCCTTCAGCATGACAGCCCCAAAGGCGCTGGATGCCCGATAACGGCATTCGGGCATGACGGTTTACTGTTTTTTTGGTCTTGTTGGCTTTTGCTTGCTCTTGTTTGTCATTCCCGCGCAGGCGGGAATCCAGAGCCCTTCAGCGCTAGTGCCCTTCAGCATGACAGCCCAAAAGGCGATGCATTCCCGATAACAATATTCGGGCATGAATAAATGCATCGTCGGGTTAAAACCCGACTTACAAGTTAATCCCAGCCCAGCTCCGGTGCCCGGTAGTACTGAATACCCATGCTATCCAGATGTGCCCGAAGTGCCGACAAGCGCTGAGTAAAGGCGCCATAGTCGCGCTGCTGTGCAGGCGTCCAGGAAACTTCTGCAATGGCGGCGAGCCGGGGCCAGTTACGGTTGTCAGCCGTGGCATCACTGGCGACTTTTTCTGACCACATGGGGGCTTCAACCCCGACCACCTGCTGGTAGTTTTCCGGCATCAGGCTGTATACGCGCTCCAGTGGTATGCCTTCTTTTGCACACCAGGTATAGGTGTCTGGCTGGCCATTGTAGTTACCATGGTCCAGGTAGGTGTAGCTGCATGGAGACAGCACCAGATGAATACCTTTTTCCAGTGCCGGTGCGATATCATAGTCATCGTTCCAGAATTGCAGCAATGCGTCTGAACGAATATCGCCCACAGAGGCCTCCTCCCAGGCGAGCAGCTTGCGATCCAGTGACGCCACAATCTGATCCACGCGGCTGATAAACTCCGGGAAGGCATCCGCTTCTTCGTTTAGCACTTCATCACCACCAATATGCAGGTAGGGAGAAGGGAAGAGTGCCGCCACTTCAGTCAGCACGTCTTCTACAAAACGGTAAACCAAATCCGGTTTCTGACTGGCACATAGGGCGCTGAAGCCGACGCAGGTGCCTTCATAAGGAGCCAGTCTGGCATCGCCGACCACATCCTCACACTGATTCTGTGGTGGGCTGGTAATGACATCATCACAGGCCAACTCATTGTAGGCGGCGATGGCGGCCTGAGTGTGGCCGGGAAGATCAATTTCAGGAATGATTTCCACCTGATGCTGCTGTGCAAAGGTAATGATGTCACGCATTTGTGCCTGCGTGTAGAAGCCACCATTGCTGCCACTGACACTGGTGCTGCCACCAATTTCAGTTAACTTTGGCCAGCTCTTTATCTGCAGTCGCCAGCCCTGATCATCGGTCAGGTGCAGATGCAGCTTATTGAGTTTAAAGCTTGCCATGCGCTCAATATGTGCTTTGAGATAATCGACACCGATAAAATTACGGGCCACGTCCAGCATACTGCCTCGCCACGGATACTGAGGCTGGTCTTCAATCATTACCTTAGGCAGAGTGTACTGTGACCTGGCCTCAGCCGGTAACAGTTGCCTGAGTGTTTGCACCGCGTAGAAAAGCCCGGCATCGGTGGCGGCCTTGAGTGTCACAGCCTCGTCAATGCTGAGGGTATAACCTTCTTCTGAGAGCGCCAGAGAGGGGTCTAGCACCAGAGAGATGACAGCGTTGTCATTTTGGTTATATTGAATGGCCAGCTGGTCAAGCAAAGACGTCAGTGCCGCAGTGCTATGGAGGGCATTGGCGGGAGTCTGAATGCTGATGGTCTTACCCAGTGTCAGTGTGCCCGGGATCTGTTCAACAGCCAGTGGCAATGGCACCAGATTGAGGGTCGATGCGGTGGTCGTTTCAGTGGCACGGTCGCCGCTTTGCTCCACATTGCCACACGCGCTCAGGGCCAGCGGCAGGATTACATAGAGAAGTTTCTTTATCATAGTCAGTCTACCTTGACGGTTATAAAGCCGTCGGCGTATGTGATTGCGCCTTCAGCGGCTGTTAGTAAATCACCAGCGATCTATATCGCTGGTGAAAATAACATACAGCAGCGCGGTGGTGAGTCAAGTTTTTGTTAACCCTTTGTTGCCGCGGGGGGGAGTGACTGATGCTGGTCGCTGACCCGTTGGTAGGCTCTGAGGCCAAAAATGGGCAGCATCGCCAGGAAGTGATCAAACAGATCCGATTGAATCCCCTCATAGGCAACCCAGTTCGTATCGGCACTGAAACAATAGACTTCCATCGGCACACCCAGTTCGGTTGGAGCCAGTTGTCTGACCATCAAGGTCATGTCCTTGCGCAGTTTGGGGTGATGTTCCAGGTAGCGCAGCATGTAGGCCCGGAGAGTACCGATGTTCGTCAGTCGCCTGGCGTTGAGGAGATCCTGCTCGGTAATGTCATTGTCCTTGTTGTATTTAGCCAGTTCCTGTTTTTTATCGTTGATATAGCTTTTTATAAAGCGGATCTTTTCCCAGTTATCCAGCATGGTCTGATCACAAAATCTGACCGTGTGGATATCCAGGTAGATGGCGCGCTTGATGCGACGCCCTCCGGATTCCTGCATGCCCCGCCAGTTTTTAACGGAATCGCCAATCAGAGCGTAAGTGGGCACAGTGGAAATGGTTTTGTCCCAGTTGCGTACTTTTACCGTGGTCAGTCCCAACTCTAAGACTTCACCATCGGCGCCGTATTTGGGCAATTCAATCCAGTCACCGGTGTTAACCATGCGGTTGGCGGCAATCTGCACCCCGGCAACAAAGCCTAGAATGGCATCTTTGAAAACCAGCAGAACAATGGCCGTCACTGCACCGAGACCCGACATGATCAACACCGGTGATTTGCCAAGCAGACTCGACACAATCAGGATGATCGCGATGATGGCCAGGATCAGCTTAGCCACCTGAATAAAGCCCGTAATAGGCATTCTTTTGGCCAGACTGGAAGCGTTGTAGGCATCCTCAATGGTATTGAGAATGGCACTGAACATCAGCAAAGAGGTGACCAGAATATAAATAAATGAAAACTTCTGTAGTGTCTCCAACAGCAGCGGTGTATGGGCAAATAGCAGTGGCGCCAGCAGATAAATAAGCACACCCGGCACCAGGTGTGCAGAACGCTTGAAGAAATTGTGTGACTGTAGCTGGTCGTCCCAGGTGGCTTTGCTGTGCAATACCAGTCGGGTCAGTTTGGTACTGAGCAGATAGCGTGACACTTTGAACCCAATCCAGCACATCGCTGCCAGCGCAAGCAGAGCAAACAATGCAAACAATCCTGAATTCGCAGAGGTCTGGATACCCCAGTAATTGAGGGTGTCGCTGATCAATTTAGCCAAGTCGGTGACATGTTCCATAGGTCTCTTTACTGCCTGTTATCTGACAATTGTTGGATGCGCTGGTCTTTTTGCTGCCAATATTGATTGATCCATTGCTGAAAAGACTGGCGGAATTCGGCATCGTTTTGATAGTCGCCAATCAACTCTGCACTGACTGGCAAGGTTTCAACCGAAACGATTACTCGTTTTAATCTGCCACAAAGTAAATCCATCATCACATGACCATGATTATCCGGATACACTAAGGTGACATCCACAATCTGACTGAGCAAGTTATTCATGGCCGAGAGCGTAAAGGCCACTCCGCCCGCCTTGGGTGGGAGCAGGCGCTCATAAGGGCTGTCTTTTTGGCGATGTTTATGGGGCGTAAACCGCGTTCCTTCCACAAAATTCACAACTGTGGTGGGGATTTGCTGAAACTTTTCGCAGGACTTGCGGGTGGCTTCAATGTCTTTGCCTTTAAGGTGGGGGTATCTGGCCACAAACTGCTGGCTATACCGGCGCATAAAGGGCATGTCCAGCGCCCACGCCCCGAGCCCGATAAAAGGCACCCACAGCAGTTCCTGTTTGATAAAAAACTTGGTTGCCGGTATACGTCCCGTTGCAAAGTGCATTAACACCACGATATCCAGCCAGCTAAGATGATTGGCCATCATCAGATACCAGCCGTGCGGGTTAAACTGTCCCTGGGCACGAATATCCCATTCTACCTTATTGAACAGATTAATAAGACTGACGCTACCCAGTGCAAAGCCCGCCATGCACAAGTTCAGAAGACGATTCAGGACCCGGGTCAGTGGCCGGATTGGTAACAGCAGTTTAATCAGTCCCAGCAAGATCACCAGGGTTCCCCAGAATGCCAGGTTCAGGGATTGCAGCAGAAAATGAATCGGCAGCAATATCACGCCGGGGAGGAAACTTAACATGCACTTACCGCTCTTGTTGTAATTGTTCTATGCGTTGATCTTTTTGTTGCCAGCGTTCATTCAGCCATCCCTGAAAGCGTATCCGTTCAGCGGGGTCATTGAAATAGTCTGACGGCGCAATATTATCCAGCGGAGTTACATCCACCCTGACCTGAACACGTTTGACACTACCACAAATAAAATCCCAGAAACTGGGCGCGCCCTGAGGATAGTGAATGGTTACATCCACCAGTTTGTGCAGCTTATCACCCATGGCCGAAAGCACAAATGCAATCCCGCCGGCCTTGGGTTTTAGCAGATGACGAAAGGGGCTTTTCTGGCGCTGATGCTTGTCAGCCGTAAAACGGGTGCCTTCAACAAAATTCATCACGCTGACGGGCTTATACTTGAACTTCTCGCACGCTTTGCGGGTGGTCTCCAGATCTTTACCTTTAAGATGAGGATATTTCGCCAGATAGGATTTCTTAAAGCGCTGCATAAAAGGAAAGTCCAGTGCCCACCAGGCCAGCCCCAGCACGGGTACCCAAATGAGTTCCTTTTTAAGGAAAAACTTCAGAAAGGGAATGCGACCGCTGAATATACGCTGTAATACCAGAATATCGACCCAGGATTGATGGTTGGCAATTACCAGATACCATTCTCGTCTTTTCAGCCCATCAAGCCCCTGCACATCCCAGTCAATGGATGCCGTCAGATTCTGGTTGAGGTTGTTCACTTTTACCCACTGTTTGGCACACCAATCCAGAACCCTTCCGATACGGGCCCGCCAGCTCGAGGCGGGGATGAGCTTGAGCAGCGAAAATGTGAAAATAGGAATACACCAGAACAGGGTGTTAAACAGGTATCCCAGGAAAGAAACAGAGCCGGTGATGATCCTACGCATTTTTTACAGCCTTCAACTCAATTTTTGTTGCTTTAAACTGAACAAGCGACGTATTTTATGCGCACCCCAGTGGTTTCTCAAAATCAGATTTCAGGATGCAGCAACAAGGCGCTCATAACCATATCAGCTTTTTCTGGCAACGGGCAGTGATCAAAGTCGGCAGTGCGCTGATTTCACCGGGCGGAGACGGCTGTAAAACCGCTTCGCTGTTAGCGCTCGCCCAATTTGTCAATGACAGTCGGGCCGCTGGTAAAGAGGTTATTCTGGTCTCTTCAGGGGCGGTTGCCGCAGGTAAAAATGCCTTTACCCTCCAGCGAGAGCCCTCCCTTTCAGAAAAACAGGCCATGGCGGCGGTCGGGCAGACACGTATGATGGCGAACTGGGCGCGTCTTTTCGACCAGCCTACGGCACAAATCCTCCTTACCCATGGTGATATTCGCAGCCGCGATCATTACCTGAATATCAAAGGTACCATCAGGGAACTGCTTGCACACGGCATGTTACCTGTGGTCAACGAAAATGACTCGGTCGCCACCGATGAACTCAAGTTTGGTGATAACGACAACCTGGCGGCACTGGTGGCGCTGGTGGCGGAAGCCGACACCCTGCTGATTTGCACCGATGTGGATGGATTGTATGATGCGGATCCCCGTAGCGTACCGACCGCCCGCCTGCTTAAACGGGTAGAGAAGATTGATGCTCAGGTGATGGCACTGGGGGGCGGTGCCGTCAGTGGTGTGGGAACCGGTGGCATGCAAACCAAATTGCAGGCGGCCAGAAAGGCCGCTCACAACGGTATTCAGACCATCATTGCCAATGGCTTTAAATCACAGACCTTTATGCAGCTGGCGCAGGGAGACGTCCCGGGAACGCTTTTTGTGCCTCCTTTATCCCGAACCAGCGCCAAAAAGAACTGGCTGATGCATAGTCTGCGTGCGAAGGGGCGCATTATTATTGATCAGGGCGCTGCCGAAGCGCTGGCCCATAAAGGTGCATCGCTGCTACCTGTGGGAGTGGTCAAGGTGGAAGGGGCTTTTGATGCCGGAGAGGCGGTGGAAATTGTGCAGGGTGATAACATACTGGCGACGGGACTGTGTCAGTATAATGCACACACTCTGGCGCAAATTAGTGGTTTAAATAGCCAGCAAGTTGAGCAGAAACTGGGATACAGCAGTTATGCGGTTGCCGTACATCGCGACGATCTGGTGTTGTTTTAAACCCCGACTCACAGAAGTCAGTTATCCAGGGCGCCCTGTCATGCAGGGCGCTGCATCACACACTCTTTTCTATGTGATGGCATGAACGCTGAACGTAAACTCAGTCTGTAACCTTACACCAGCGACCACAGCTTATAGCCGCTCAGTCCCAGCAGCAGCAATATGATGGCCCCGCCCAACAGGTTGGATAACAACTTGTTGCGGTGTGCTCCCAATACCGTTTTCTGATTCATCAGCCATAGCAGGTAAATGGCGATAATTGGCAGCAAAATACCGTTTGCGGCCTGGGCAAATACGATCAATGCGACAGGACTCACCTTGAGGGCCGCCCCTATGGCGCCGCAGAGCAGTATAACCCCCCACACGGTTTTAAATCGCTTGCTGGTCAGTTCTGTTGACCATCCGAGCATGCCACACACTGCAAACGCGCCGGCCAGCGGTGCGGTAATGGCGCTGGTCAGCCCGGCCGCAAACAGGCCTATGGCAAAAAAGTAGTGGGCCAGATGGCCCAAAAGTGGCTCCAGCTGACGGGCCATGCTGGCCGCATCAATGTTGGTAATGGCCTGGCCGAAGAACGCCGCACTGGCCGTTGAGACAATAGCAAGGGTGATCAGGCCGCCCAGACCGATGGAAAGTCCGGTATCCCAGCGACTCTGGCCAATAATCTCGCTCATATCTGTGGCACGTTGGTGTTGTCTTGCCATCACACTGGAATGCAAAAACAAATTGTAAGGCACGATGGTGGTGCCAATCAGAGCCAGCACGGTGGTGACCGAACCAGCGGGAAAGGAGGGTACCAATAACCCCTTAAACAGGGCGACAAAATCCGGCCTGGCAATCACCATGGTGGTAATAAACACCAGTGACATTACTAACACCAAGCCAATCAGACTCTTCTCCAGCATCTGATAGTGACCGCTAAACAACAGCAGACCGGCGAGCAGGGTTAACAATGTACTCCAAGTGCTGATAGGCTGGCCCAATAGTGCCTGAATTCCCATTGCTGCACCGGTCAGGTTGCCCGCTTCATAGGCGGCACTGCCAATGCCAATGGCACTGATAACCAATGCCATACACAGGTATTTGCGCCAGCCTGTATCAAGTGTGTTTCTCAGCGATTCTGCCAGGCCATGGCCTGTGGCCAGTCCCAGTCGTGCAGCCATGCCTTGTAACACGACCGTGGCAATCACGGAAAACAGCAGTGTCCATAGCAACGCAAACCCAAAATTCGCGCCAGCCATACTTGCTGTGGTGATCGTCCCTGGCCCGATAAATGCGGCTGTTACCAGAAGTCCTGGACCTAATCGCATGAAAACATCCCCTCAAGCTGTTAGAGGCAGTCAGCATAACATCGGTTGCTGAGATTAGGGAAAGCAGACAATAAAAAGCCCCTTGCGGGGCCAATATTGACAACGAGTGAGTCTGACAGTGCAGAAATTCTCTGCCTCAGTACAACGATTCACCGGTTCTTAGTGGTTTTTTACGCAACGCAGACGGGCGCTTGGCCAGCTCGCGCTTATTGCGAAAGTAGGGCGTGTTTTTACCTTTGTCCTGGGCGAGAGAATAGACGAGCAGAACAAGGATGGCTGCGAAGAGTAGTGATAGCAATATCATGTTTAAATCCTTTCTAAACTGAATGCTGTATGGTTATATTCAGCGGCTGTCATACTAACAGGTGCTGTGTTTTTCGAGTGTGACAGTATAGTGAAATTTTTGCGAAGGTGATAGCCAGAGTCAAAAAGAGATGTGAGTCGTGGGGTAAATCTGACGTTGCGGCCAGGCGCTCAAATCCTAAATGGCGGTGGAAAAATAAAACACCAGAATATATCGTACGCCTTTGCCCAGCCCCACGAGCAATAAAAAAGGCAGTAATCGCACTTTCATCATACCGGCTATAAAAGTGAGGGCGTCTCCTCCCACCGGTAGCCAGGAAAATGCCAGGCTCCAGATGCCATAGCGTTGGAACCACTGTTGCACTCGCTGAAGTTGCGCGGGTTTAAAATAAAACCAGCGACGATCCTGAAAATGCAGCAAATATTTGCCTAATATCCAGTTCACCACTGCGCCTAGTGTATTGCCCAGCGTTGCGGTCGCGATCAGCAGTACCGCAGGCTCCCCCTGGCGGGCGAGGGTAAAGAGCACGGCTTCGGAATAAAAAGGTAAGAACGTCGCGGCCAGGAAAGCCGATGAGAACAGAACCAGATAAGCCATCGCAGATCGTCAGCCTTGCCTGGCATCGGCTTGTTTAACCAGCCACTTGAATAACTTGGCCTGATTAATCATATAGGGCAGGTACTCCGGGTGCCATTGCACACCTAAGAGGTGAGGGTGGGCCGGGCTCTCGATGGCCTGAGTGAACCCGTCAGCATCGGTGCCGCTGATCAGAAAGCCCGGCGCCACCTCGCGAATCGCCTGATGATGCAAACTGTTGATACGCAAGCGCTCATGTTCGGTAATTCGGTGCAACAGACTGTCGGGCCTGACAAAAAGAAACTTGCCAGGGTGAATCAGGCTGCGGTTAGAGGTTAACTTGCGCTGCCTGGTAATATCCGTAAACAGTGCACCGCCCAGTTTGACATTGAGTAACTGGCAGCAGCGACAAATCGCCAGCAGCGGTAACTGCTGCTGCATCACATAGTCGATCACATCACTTTCTAAGGCATCTCTGCTTTTGTCATAGGCGTAGGTCGGATCAGGTTCTTCCCCATACAGTTGCGGGCAGATATCGGTACCGCCACTCATGACCACACCATCGAGCTGTGCCAGATCAACCGGATGGCGAGGACTGATCCTGACCGCTTTACCTCCCGCGCGGCGAATAGCAAAGGCGATAGCCCACCAGGGCGGACACCAGTGGCCTGCATGAGTGGTAACACCGATAAGCGGCGTGCTGCTGATACTGGTCATGAAGGCGTATCTCCATTATCTGTTTGTGTGGTGGTTGCACTGACACGGGTGGTCATAATCTGACTAATCTGATGCCAGCCAAGGGTATCGGCCACCACGTAGATCACGGTTAACAGAGGAACACCGAGAATGGCACCGATTGGGCCCCATAACCAGCCCCAGAAAATGACTGCCACAAAGACCACAATCGGATTGATTTGCAGGCGTATACCATGTACCACCGGATCGACAATAAAGCCAAAGACGGTGGATAACACTAAAAAGCCAGCCGGTGCAATCAGGATCTGCCATAACTGCTGATCGGCCTGGGTCACGGATATCATTAGTAATAAGACACTGACAATGCTCATTCCCACGTAAGGAATCAGTCTTAAGATGGCCACTAACGCTATCCAGATCCAGGGCATGGGAAAATCTATCAGCCACAGCAACACGCTGGTGATAATCCCCAGTGTCAGATTGATCAGCATCACCGCACCCAGATAATAACCGGTTTCGGTGCGCAGGCGGCTGAATAACCTGATGATACTGCGCCGTTGCTGCCGCTCCTTGCAGAGCTTTACCATGTTGAGAACTAAATCACCGCCATTGGTCAGTAAGAAAAGTGTTAACACCAGCACTAACAGGGTACTGCCTGCACCTTCCTGAATTGTGGTCAGCAGGGTATCGGGCCAGGTTCGCTGCTCCACCATCACCGGTGACTGTTCTTTTGTATCAATAACCTCTTCGACCGCTTCGGAGACTTTTTCAGAGGTTTTCTCAACGGAGTCTTTGACCTGTTGCAGGGTGCTGACCACGTCCTGATCAAGGTGCATCAGGCTCTCTATTTTCTGCGGTGCCGTGGTCAGCCAACCGCCAATAGCAGGCAACATCAGCCAGATTGCGCCAAGTAACAACGAACAACTGAGTATTAACATCACCAGACTGGAAAGGACTTTAGGCACACCCAGCTTCATTAGCCGGCTCACTGGCGGGGACAGGGTCAGGGCGAGTAACACAGATACCGTGACCGGTAATAAAAAGCCTCTGGCCAGGTAGAGCGTGGCGACCAGCACCACCAGCAGAATAAAAGGATGGCCACTGAGTGAGGGCATAGCACGTTGCTGACTGATAATGTTTCCTCCCTGGTTGTGTGGAGACGTATTATCCACATAAATCGTTGCCCGCAGCAGAGCATAAGTGACAGTTTACAGGCATTCACCGGCACTTGCATCGCTGACTCCGCAACATGGCACTGGATCTGGGCAGGGAATGTCTCTATTCTGTCGCCCTTTTTTTACCGCCACAGGAAAGCACAATGATTGGGGAAATCGCAGCACTGAGTACGGCCTGTTGTTGGGCGGTAGCCGCCAGGCTATTTCGTCAGCTTGGCGCCAGTTTTTCGCCCCTGGCGCTGAACTTCTGGAAAGGATTGGTGGCGATCCTGATCCTGCTGCCGTTGACACTGGCCATGCCCATGCAGGTAGAGCTGTCACAAACAGATATTATGTGGTTGTTAATCAGTGGCGTCATTGGCATTGGCCTGGGGGATACCTGCTTTTTCCAGTCGCTGAACAAAATTGGTGATAGCCAGTCCCTGTTGATTGCAGAAACCCTGGCGCCCATTTTCACCGCGCTGCTAGCCATGGCCTGGATTGCAGAGTGGCTGAACTGGCAACAGTGGCTGGGGATTGCGTTGGTGATCCTGTCGGTGGATATGGTGATTAAGCTCAACCGCAGAGATACCCAGCAGGTTTTTGAACTAACCGGCTATGTCTATGCCGCGCTGGCCGCCTTGTGTCAGGCTGTCGGGGCCGTCATCAGCCGGGATATCCTGACCTCTACTGGCGTCGATGCAGCCAACGCCAGCCAGATTCGCCTGCTCGGGGGAATGGCGATCATCATCGTTTTAATGTTAGGAATGCGCCAGCGCTGGTTACCCAAAACTGACAATGCCAGGCGCACCTGGCTGGTGTTTGCTGCGGCCACATTGATTGGTACCTTCGCGGCGTTGTATCTGCAAATGGTAGCCTTTACCTATACCAAAGCCGCTGTTGTACAAACGCTGTTTGCGACCAGCGTAATCTTGTCGCTGGGAATCGCCTGGGTGCTGAGAGAGCGCATTCATCGCCAGGCGTTATTATGGTCGTTGTTGGCTCTGATTGGCGTGGCGATTCTGGTGGGCGCAGAGTCATTTTAAACCGCCACTGTGTGCAGCGACATTATTGCTTGAATCGGGTGTCCGCTTTATATACAATGCGCGCCCTTGACTCAGCCATACAACATCGTTCCTTGCCTTACGCAGACCGGCTGAGCTGCAAAAGGCTATAACCGTAAGGAGCTTTTAATGCGTCATTACGAAATCGTATTTATGGTTCATCCGGACCAGAGTGAACAGGTTCCAGGTATGATCGAGCGTTATACCGGAATCATTACTAACGCCGGTGGCCAAATCCATCGTCTGGAAGATTGGGGCCGTCGTCAACTGGCTTACCCTATCGAAAAGCTGCATAAAGCACACTACGTGCTGATCAATGCTGAAGCTAGCGCTGAAGCCATTGAAGAGCTGGAAACTGCTTTCCGCTTCAATGATATTGTTCTGCGTAATCTGATTATGCGTACTAAAACGGCAGATACCGAACCTTCCCCTATGGCCAAAGAAGAGCGCCGTGAAACGGGTGGTCGTGATGAGCGCCGTGATTCAGGTGAAAGAGAAGATCGTCGCGAAAGCCGCGAAGAGAGTTCTTCTTCTGAAGCTGCTGCAGAATAACAGATTAGGAGACTTAACATGGCTCGTTTTTTCAGACGTCGTAAATACTGCCGCTTCACCGCGGAAGGCATCAAGCAGATCGATTACAAAGACACTGCTTTGTTGAAAAACTACATCACTGAGAGTGGCAAGATCGTACCTAGCCGTATCACTGGTACCAGTGCCAAGTATCAGCGTCAGTTGTCAACTGCCATCAAGCGCGCGCGCTTCCTGGCTTTGTTGCCTTACACTGATTCTCACAAGTAATCGTTGGCGTATTATTAAGAGGTAGCAAAGATGGAAATCATTCTACTAGACAAAATCGCCAACCTGGGCGGTTTGGGTGACCAGGTCACTGTAAAATCAGGTTATGCCCGTAACTTCTTGTTCCCTCAGCAAAAAGCAGTTCCTGCTACGAAGGCGAACATCGAGAAGTTTGAACAGCGTCGTGCTGAGCTTGAAGCGAAAATCGCTGAAGAGCTGGCAGCGGCAGAAGCCCGTGCAGAAAAACTGACTCAGCTGGCCGAAGTGACTATCGCTGCGCCTGCTGGTGAAGAAGGTAAATTGTTCGGCTCTGTTGGTACCAAAGACATTGCCGATGCACTGACCGCTGCAGGTGTTGAAGTGGCCAAAGCAGAAGTTAAACTGCCACTGGGCACACTGCGTGAAACCGGTGAGTTCGAAATTGATCTGCAACTGCACTCTGACGTGCACGCACAGGTGAAAGTAAAAATCATCGCTGAAGCCTAATCGCTTCAAGTGATTTTTGCCGGGGAATGCTTCCTGCAACCCCGGCATACCGTCCATCCATGGACATAAAAAACCGCCTTCAGGCGGTTTTTTTGTGTCCGGCATCCTTGGTGTTCCTGTGGTCTTGTTTTTGTTGGGCTGAAGTCAAACCTACAGCACGATCCCCCAGGCCCAGGCTTTAGCCCGATAAAGACACGTTCTAAGGGCGCTGGATGCCCGATAAAAGCGCTCGGGCATGACTGAATGTTGTTCCCGCGTGCTGTTGGCGGGGAACCCAGCGACCTTCCTCTGCCACAAACTACACGAAAAGCACGAGAAAGACATGTTCACCACAAAAAGCGTAATCCGTTATCAGTCTTTCGTCATCAGAAAATACTGATTGCTGACGACTGACAGTTAACGAGCACGCACAGGTGAAAGTAAAAATCATCGCTGAAGCCTGATCGCTTCAAGTGAATTTTGCCGGGGAATGCTTCCTGCAAACCCGGCATACCGTCCATCCATGGACATAAAAAACCGCCGGAAGGCGGTTTTTTTGTTTTCAAGGTAAGAAAAATGAGCCCACAAGCCCATTCAGAAAAGGGGCAGTAGGCAGTGGACAAGGTTATGCGCTATTCCTTCAGCGCGAAAAAACAGAAATCTGAGTGCAGTCTTTACTCAATGACATCCTCAAACGAACCTATCTGACATTCCCCCAGGTGATATACCTTCGCTCTGCGTGCATAGATTTAATAGAACTCGCAGCAGAATTGACGAATATCAAAACAGAGAGTGAAAACCAGAACTATATTTATCCGGAATGCATAAGCATTCATAGGGAAAAGGAAACCAATGATGAACTTTGAAACTAAACAACTGCAAGAAACCATAGAAGATCTTAAGCGCCACCGTGATGAAATCAATGTGCAGATGCATCTGGCCCGGGCGGAAATGCGAGATGAATGGAATGGTCTGGAAAAAAAGTGGGATGCACTTCAATCCAGGTTTTCGGCGATCAAAAAAGATACCGGAGAATCCAGCAAGGAAGTCAGGGCGGCTCTGTCTTTGCTTACCGAAGAAGTCGGCGAGGCCTATAAGAGGTTTAAAAAACGCCTGAAAAGCTGAGTATCTTTAGGGCTGGGAATAAGCAAAGGCAGGGCCTCCATGCCCTGTGTCGTCTCGCCTTATTTACTGATCTTTTTATATTTTAATCTATGCGGCTCGACGACGTCCTTACCGAAGTTGTCTTTCAGCCAGGCTTCGTAGTCGGTGTAGTTGCCTTCGTAGAAGTTCACTTTACCTTCATCGCGGTAATCGAGAATGTGCGTGGCTACCCGATCCAGGAACCAGCGGTCGTGCGAGATGACCATGGCGCAACCAGGAAATTCCAGCAAGGCTTCTTCCAGTGCCCGCAGGGTTTCCACATCGAGGTCATTGGTCGGTTCATCGAGCAGTAGCACGTTGCCGCCGGCTTTTAGCAGCTCAGCCAAATGCACTCGGTTACGCTCACCACCGGACAGGTCTTTGATGTACTTTTGCTGGTCATTGCCCTTGAAGTTGAAGCGACTGACGTAAGCGCGACTATTGACTTCAAAACTGCCGATGCGAATCACATCCTGGCCGTCAGAAATCTGCTGCCATACGGTTTTGTCACCGTCGAGGTGATCGCGAAACTGGTCCACACTGGCTAGCTTCACGGTATCGCCCAGCTCGATGCTACCGCTGTCTGGCTGCTCCTCACCGCTGAGCATTCTGAACAGGGTCGACTTACCCGCACCGTTAGGGCCAATGATGCCGACAATAGCACCTTTTGGCACACTAAAGCTGAGGTCGTCAATCAGCACGCGGTCACCGTAGGACTTGGTCAGGTGTTCCACATCAATGACTTTATCACCCAGGCGTTCGCCCGGCGGAATAAACAGCTCATTGGTTTCATTCCGTTTCTGATAATCATTGCTGGACAGTTCTTCAAAGCGCGCCATACGCGCTTTGCTTTTCGCATGACGGCCTTTGGGGTTAGTACGTACCCACTCCAGTTCCTGCTTAATGGAGCGCTGGCGAGCCTGCTCGGTGCGCTCTTCCTGCTGCAGACGCTGATCCTTTTGCTCCAGCCAGGAAGAGTAATTTCCTTCCCAGGGGATACCATGACCACGGTCAAGTTCGAGGATCCAGCCCGCTACGTTATCCAGGAAGTAACGATCGTGGGTAATGGCAACCACGGTACCTTCGTAGTCGTGAAGGAAGCGCTCCAACCAGGCCACGGATTCAGCATCAAGGTGGTTGGTGGGTTCATCCAGCAACAACATGTCGGGCTTTTCCAGCAATAACCGGCACAGGGCAACACGACGACGCTCCCCCCCGGAAAGTTTGCTGACTTCGGCATCCCATGGCGGCAGACGCAGGGCATCGGCGGCACGTTCCAGGGCATTGTCGAGATTGTGGCCATCTTTGGACTGAATGATGGCTTCCAGCTCACCCTGCTCTTTTGCCAGGGCGTCGAAATCTGCATCTTCCTCGGCATAGGCAGCATACACTTCATCCAGCCTTTTAAGCGCCTGAACGACATCGGCGAAGGCCTCTTCCACATTGCCCCGTACGTCTTTGCTTTCGTTTAACTGAGGCTCCTGCGGCAGGTAGCCAATATTGATCCCCGGCTGAGGTCTGGCCTCACCTTCAATTTCTGTATCCAGGCCGGCCATAATACGTAACAGCGTGGATTTACCGGCCCCGTTTAGGCCCAGTACACCAATTTTGGCGCCGGGGAAAAAGCTCAGGGAAATATCTTTAAGAATCTGACGTTTGGGCGGAACAATCTTACCCACCCTGTGCATGGTATAGACGTATTGAGACATAGCTTCTCTTATATCAGTTTAGGAGGTGTTATGGCCGGGTATTCTAAACCAGTTGTCCCCCCGGTTGAAAGACAAGTCTGAGCCTGATGCGGCTGATCTGATTGTCGCTATAGGCTGTACTTTAACTGGAAAATGGCTAGAATATGGCCTCTTTTTTCCAGTAGTTTACTAGCCGCACAACCCCCGAGGAGAGACGATGCTTTCACGCGATATGAATATTGCCGATTTTGACCCTGAATTATGGCAAGCCATAGAAAAAGAGACGCAACGTCAGGAACATCACATTGAGCTGATCGCATCAGAGAACTATTGCAGCCCCAGAGTATTGGAAGCGCAAGGTTCTCAACTGACCAATAAGTACGCTGAGGGCTATCCTCATAAGCGCTACTATGGTGGTTGTGAATATGTTGATATTGCTGAAGACCTGGCTATCGAGCGCGCCAAGCAGTTATTTGGTGCTGAATACGCGAATGTGCAGCCTCACTCAGGCTCTCAGGCAAACTCTGCCGTTTTCATGGCATTGCTCAATGCCAATGACACCGTGCTGGGAATGAGTCTGGCCCATGGTGGCCATTTAACTCATGGCGCGAAGGTGAGTTTTTCCGGTAAAACCTATAACGCTGTACAGTACGGTCTGAATCAGGAAACGGGTGAAGTGGATTATGCCGAAGTGGAAGCGCTGGCGCTGGAACACAAGCCCAAAATGATCATTGCGGGTTTTTCTGCCTATTCGGGTGTGATGGATTGGTCCAAGTTCCGGGCCATTGCCGATAAGGTGGGTGCCTATTTGCTGGTGGACATGGCCCATGTTGCCGGTCTGGTGGCGGCAGGTGTTTATCCTAATCCTCTGCCTCATGCCCATGTGGTCACCACCACAACCCATAAAACACTGGCCGGCCCCCGTGGCGGTCTGATCCTCTCTTCCTGTGGTGATGAGGACCTGTACAAGAAGTTCAACAGCTCCGTCTTCCCGGGCAACCAGGGTGGCCCGTTGTGCCATGTGATCGCAGCAAAAGCCGTTGCCTTTAAAGAGGCCTTGGAGCCGGAATTCAAGACGTATCAGCAGCAGGTGGTAAAAAACGCCAAAGCCATGGTCTCGGTATTACAGGAGCGCGGCTACAAGATCGTTTCTGGTGGCACCGAAAACCATTTGTTCCTGCTTGATCTGATTGATAAAGACATTACGGGTAAGGATGCTGATGCAGCCTTAGGGCGGGCCAATATTACGGTAAACAAAAACTCAGTACCCAATGATCCCCGCTCGCCGTTTGTTACCAGTGGATTGCGTATTGGTTCACCGGCGATTACACGTCGTGGCTTTAAAGAAGACGAGGCACGTCAGGTTGCAGCATGGATTTGTGACGTACTGGATAACCTCGGTGATGAAACCGTTGAGAATCGGGTGCGCGCTGAAGTGGTTGCTCTGTGTGAGTCTTTCCCGGTTTACGCCTGATAAGGCCGCCAGCTTTTAACTTGCTCTAAGACGCAGCTTCAGGCTGCGTCTTTTTGTTTGCCCCGAAGCAAACCGGGCGTTCGCGTTCTGTGACACGGGTGAATCAGTCTTTTGCCCGTGACGGGTGCTTGCTGAGGGGGCTGCTGATATAATCCGCACATTATAAAGACATAAGCCTTTGTTGGAGACATCATGTTTTGCCCTTTTTGCTCCGAGCAGGAAACCAAGGTCATAGACTCTCGGCTGGTGGCCGATGGCCATCAAATCCGTCGTCGTCGGGAGTGTCTTAAGTGTCATGAACGCTTCACGACCTTTGAGGCGGCTGAACTGGTGATGCCGAAAGTGGTAAAGCGGGACGGGTCCCGTGAGCCCTTCAATGAAGAAAAGCTCCGAGCCGGTTTGCAAAGAGCGCTGGAAAAACGCCCCATCAGTACCGAGCAGGTGGAAAAGAGTATCAACCGGATCAAATCCGAGTTACGAGCCACTGGTGAGCGCGAACTGGGCAGTCAGTTTATCGGCAATGTGATCATGGACGCCCTGAAGGAACTGGATAAAGTGGCCTATGTGCGCTTTGCCTCGGTTTATCGTTCCTTTGAAGACATTCGTGAGTTTGGTGAAGAAATTGCCCGTCTGGGAAGCCAGAGCGACCAAGCCGATACCCCAACGCCGGAAAAAAATGACTGAATTTACCCGCCTTGACCATCAAATGATGGCGCTGGCGCTCAAACTCGCCGGTCGTGGCCGCTTTACCGTGTCGCCTAATCCTATGGTCGGTTGCGTGATTGTCGCCGCTGATGGAAAGATCGTCGGGCGTGGCTGGCATCAGCGCGCCGGAGAGCCTCATGCGGAGGTCTATGCTCTGCGTGAGGCCGGGCCGCTGGCGCGTGGCGCAACCGCCTATGTGACGCTGGAACCCTGCAGTCACCATGGGCGCACGCCCCCTTGTGCACAGGCTCTGATCGAGGCGGGTGTAGCAAAAGTGGTGGCAGCGATACAGGATCCCAATCCTCAGGTTTCTGGTCAGGGACTGGCGATGCTCGAGAGCGTGGGGATTGAGACAGCTGTGGGGCTTATGCACCAACAGGCCAAAGCGCTTAACCGCGGTTTTTTCAGCCGTATTCAGCGCCAACGCCCCTTTGTCACCCTTAAGCTGGCAGCCAGTCTGGATGGTAAAACGGCGATGGCCAATGGCCATAGTCAATGGATAACCGGTGAGGCGGCAAGGCTTGACGTGCAGCGCCACCGGGCGCAAAGCTGTGCACTGTTGACTGGCTCAGGTACGGTCTTGATCGACGACCCGAGTCTGAATATGCGACTCTCATCCCAAGAGCTGGGCATTGAGGGCGCTCCCCGACAACCAATGCGGGTTATCGTAGACAGTAAAAATCAGCTCACACCTTCACACCGACTTTTTTCGTTACCCGGTGATATTTTACTTGCGAACAAACGTAGTAGCCCCCATCAGTACCCGCGGCACGTATTTCAGTGGCAGTGCCATGAAAAGAGCGCCAGGGTATCCCTGCCGGCATTGATGCAGCATCTGGCTGAGCGCGGGGTCAATACCCTGTGGGTAGAGGCCGGTGCCGCACTGGCCGGCGCCATGCTGGAGCATCAGCTTATTGATGAACTGATCCTGTATCAGGCGCCTAAGCTGATGGGAGATAAGGCCAAAGGCATGGCGCTGATGCCCAGCCTCAGTCATATGGATCAGGCGACGCATCTGAGCTGGAAGGATGTCAGAATGGTGGACGAGGATCTTAAACTCACAGCCCGGGTCAGTTATCCGGCAAAGGCAACACAGAAGAGGTGAGCAGTGTTTACAGGCATCATTGAAGCGACAGGAAAAATTGAGGCAATTCGTCCTACCGGTGGCGATGTGCGCCTGACCCTGAGCACCGGTAAACTGGATATGTCTGATGTGGCACTGGGTGACAGTATTGCCACTAATGGCGTCTGTCTGACCGTTGTGGAGTTCACAGGACAGCGTTTTGTTGCGGATCTGTCTACGGAAACCCTTTCCCGCTCCACTTTTGCTAACGCCAGAGTTGGACAGGTGGTGAATCTGGAGAAGGCCATGCTGGCCTCCACCCGCTTCGGCGGGCATATTGTCAGCGGCCATGTAGATGGAATTGGTGAAGTGCTCAGTGTCAGTGAAAACGCACGGGCGTGGGAGGTCTGGATAAAGGCCCCCGACGGACTGGCCAGATATATGGCCGAAAAAGGCTCCATAACCGTAGACGGTGTGAGCCTGACCCTCAATCGTGTGGATGGAGCGCGCTTTATGTTGACGCTGGTGCCACACACGATGCAGGAAACCAATATCGGAACCTATCAGCCAGGGACTCAGGTGAATCTTGAAGTGGATGTGATTGCCCGCTATCTGGAGAGACTGATGCTGGGTGACAACGCAGCACACAGCGGCCAGTCCATTGATATGGCGTTTTTAACCAAACACGGTTATGCCAAATAACAACATAATTCGAAACACAGGTCCTTAAGGACTGACGTTATGCACCTTCTCCCACCGCTGACGGAGAGAAGGTCGCGCTACCCTACAAATCAGAGTGAGATCTATGCCGATAAACAGTACACAGGAGATCATCGACGACATTCGCCAGGGAAAAATGGTGATTCTGATGGACGATGAAGACAGAGAAAACGAAGGGGACCTGATCATGGCGGCAGAGCATGTCACCCCCGAAGCCATCAATTTTATGGTGACCCACGCGCGCGGGCTGGTATGCCTGCCGATGACTGAAGAGCGCTGTCAGCGCCTCAATCTTCCCCTTATGGTGGATAACAACCGGGCACAGTTTTCCACTAACTTCACCCTATCCATTGAAGCCGCAACAGGCGTGACAACCGGTATTTCCGCAGCGGATCGTGCTACCACCATCAAAGCGGCCGTGGCGAAAGAGGCGAAAGCCACTGATATCGTTCAGCCGGGACATATTTTCCCCCTGATTGCCAAGCCGGGTGGCGTGCTAAATCGTGCCGGTCATACCGAAGCCGGCGTGGATCTGGCGAGACTGGCAGGGGCTGAGCCTGCGGCGGTGATTGTGGAAATTCTCAATGATGACGGCACCATGGCCCGTCGTCCGCAACTGGAAGAGTTTGCACAGCGGCACAATATCAAGATCGGTACCATAGCGGACCTTATCGAATACCGTAACCTCAATGAGACCACCATTGAAAAAGTGGCTGAGTGTCGCCTGCCAACAGAGTTTGGTGAATTCGATCTGATCACCTTCAGAGATGAGATTGATGATGAAGTGCACTTTGCGCTGCGCAAAGGTGAGGTCAAGCCAGAGCATCCGACCCTGGTGAGGGTGCACCTGCATGATACCTTCGGTGATCTGCTCACCTCACAGCGGGCGCTGGACAGAAGTATGGGGCTGCATCAGGCCATGCAGCGTATTGCCGAAGAGGGCGGTGTGCTATTAATTCTGGGTAAGCAGGAATCGAATCAGGATCTGATTGCCAAAGTCCGTCAGTTTGAGGCAGAAGATAAAGGCCAGCAGCCCCCGGCACAAGGTTGGCAGGGAACCTCGAGAACCGTGGGGGTAGGCTGTCAAATCCTCTCATCGCTGGGGGTCAGCAAAATGCGCCTGCTGAGCAAACCAAAAAAATACCATGCGCTTTCCGGGTTTGGTTTAGAAGTGGTGGAATACGTCAGCTGACGGGCGTGGCCGGGCAAGACACGGGGTCTTCCTCAAGGGCAGTCTGCAAGGGCCGATGGGCGCCCGGGCAGATTGATTTAGAGCAGTCCCGACTATAGTTATAGGGCTGAGCTGTGCTATCATATGCGGCTATTTAGCACCGAATTTTTGAGCAGGAAAGTAGCATGAAAGTGATCGAAGGTAACATGCGCGCCACTGGCAAGAAGTTTGCCCTGGTTGTGTCACGGTTTAACAGCTTTGTGGTGGAGAGTCTGGTAGACGGCGCCCTCGACGTGCTGGAGCGGGTCGGCGAAGTGAACGAGCAAGACATTACCCTGGTGCGGGTACCCGGAGCCTATGAGCTTCCTGTCGTGGCGAAAAAGCTTGCTGAACAGGGCGGCTATGACGCCATTATTGCTCTTGGCGCGGTGATTCGTGGTGGTACGCCTCATTTTGACTTTGTTGCCGGTGAGTGTAACAAGGGGCTGGCTCAGGTATCACTGGAATTTGGTTTGCCGCTGGCCTTTGGTGTTATTACCACGGACAGCATCGAACAGGCTATCGAACGTTCCGGTACGAAAGCCGGTAATAAAGGGGCTGAAGCGGCCATGAGTGCGCTGGAAATGGTCAATGTCCTTGACCAGATACAAGGAGCCTGATCTGTGAAGCCCTCCGCTCGTCATAAGGCAAGAGAACTGGCCGTACAGGGGATTTATTCCTGGCAGATGACAAAAAACTCTGCCCAGCAGATTGAATTACATCTGGCGACCACGTCGGATATGACCCGGGTTGATATGGCCTACTTTCAGGAGTTGCTCAGAGCCGTCGTCAATGACTATGACAACCTTGATACCCGTATTCGTCCCTACCTGGGCCGTCTCCCAGAGGAGCTCGATCCGGTTGAGAAAGCCGTTCTCAGGCTGGCAACTTATGAACTTCTGGAGCGTCCTGAAATTCCTGCAAAAGTGGTGATCAATGAAGCCATCGAACTGGCTAAATCATTTGGTGCTGAAGAAAGCCACAAATTCGTCAATGGCGTGCTGGATAAAGCCATCCGCACTCTGCGTAAACACGAAAAAATCTAGTGCTGGCCCTAAGCGGTCTGATGGTCGATGCAGCGGTTCAGATAGCTGCAGTGAGACTATCAGCACTGCATTGGCCCCGTCGTGCTAAATGGGCGGGCTAACGCCCCGCTCCAGAGCATGGCACACAGCGTTTTCGGATGGATACCGGTATAGTGAAAGAATTTGATTTAATAGAGACCTTTTTTAAGCACAAAGGCTATCAACGTCGTGATGTTCAGATTGGCATCGGCGATGATGCCGCGGTGCTCAGTGTGCCCGCCGGGCAATCGTTGGTGGTGACCACCGATACGCTGCTAAGCGGGGTGCATTTTCCTGTTAACACACCCGGACGGGCGGTGGCCAACAAAGCGGTGTCGGTCAATTTAAGTGATCTTGCGGCGATGGGCGCAGAACCAGCCTGGTTAAGCCTGTCCTTATCAATGCCAGAGATCGATAAAGAGTGGCTGAATGGCTTTTCTCTGGGGCTACAGGAACTCACTGAATACTATTCAGTGCAGCTGATAGGCGGTGATACGGTAAAAGGTCCCTTAAGCGTGACCATTACGGCACAAGGTTTTGTGCCGGAGAATCAGGCTCTGACCCGAGGTGGCGCAAAACCCGGCGACTGGATATACGTTACCGGCAATCTTGGTGATGGCGGACTGGCTCTGGATATGTTGCAAGGGCGCATGGATGTGGCGCCCCGACATAAGAACTATCTTAGTAACCGGCTCAACTGCCCAACGCCCAGAGTGCTGGCCGGGACCATGCTGCGCCGTGTGGCAAGCGCCTGTATCGATATCTCTGATGGTCTGGTCCAGGATCTGCGCCATATTCTCAATGCTTCCCAGGTCAGCGCCACCATACAGGTGGACCAACTGCCTTTGTCACAGGCGATGCAGGAGTCAGTGGTGAACGATCAGGCAATTCGTTATGCCCTCACCGCGGGTGATGATTATGAACTGCTGTTTACCGTCTCTGAGGAGCAAAAGAGTCATTTGCAACATGTTCTTTCCACTACCAGTGAGGGGTTTACCTGTATTGGCCAGATCATTGGCGGGCAAGGGAAGCTCGAATTGCGCCGGGGCAAGGAAAAAGTGCATTATGATGTGCTCGGCTTCCAGCACTTCCGTGACTGAGCATCTAGACATCTGATTATGAACCGGGATCCTCTGCAAAATCTCAGTCTTCGTCATCCCGCGCACTTTCTGGCGCTGGGGTTCGGTTCGGGATTGTCTCCAGTAGCACCGGGAACCATGGGGACACTCGTCACCCTGCCGTTGGTCTGTTTATTGGCGTTGACGGGCCTCATCAGCTATGTGTTGGTCACCCTGGTGGCTTGCGTGATTGGGATCTGGATATGTGGCCGCACCGCCCGTGATATGGGAGTGCATGACCATGGTGCCATCGTTTGGGATGAAGTGGCCGGTATGCTGCTGACCATGATAGCAGTGCCCGTGACAGGCGTGACGCTGCTGGTGGGGTTTGTGATATTCCGGGTGCTGGATATTTTAAAGCCCTGGCCCATCAGTTATCTGGATAAACACGTTCACGGTGGCGCCGGTATCATGGCCGATGACATTCTGGCAGGGGTGATGGCCTGTTTACTAATGCATTTGCTTATGTACCTGGGGTGGTTGCCGCTTCCAGTCGCTTAATTCGCTGCCACATGGCGCTATGACAGGCCATGGAAAGGCCTGCACGCTGGCCCTGTGTCACCAGATAACCATTAATATAATCGACTTCTGTGCGCCGCTTATGGCGGATATCCTGATGCATCGAAGAATAATTCTCCGCGGTCGCCTGAATAACGTCATCCACCCGAGCGGGTATCTGTTCCCAGCCCGGAATCTGTTTTAATTGCATCAGCGCCTGCGTTTCAGCATTAAGTTGAGCAATCTGCTCGCGGTATTGAGGGCCCATCAAGGCACCGTTTCTGACATTTTCAAGGGCTGTTAGGGGGTTGATCACGGCATTAATGGCGAGTTTTTGCCACAGTGCCGGTTGCAGCTCCTGATGCCACTGCGCCGGCTCCAGCAACAGATTCAGGCGTGCCTCAACATCCCTGCTGATGTCACCGGGAAGGGCAGGGGAAACCCACCCTAAATCCGTTATCCCTTTGCCGGTTTCAACAATGTTGTTGTTATTGCGATAGACCGCCTTCTTACTGATAGCCGCGATAAGAGGGCTATCCGGTAACTGGCGCCTGACGTCTTCAATGACCCCCATGCCGTTATTGAGCAGCACTAAGGGTTGCTGGCCCAGCCAGGGCGAAAGGGCGATGGCTGCCTCTTTCATATGAAACGCCTTGAGGGGTAAAATCAGCAGTTCATCTCCTCTGAGCTGTGAAGCTAAGAGCTGCGGGGGTGTCCACTCAAAAGACTGACCATCCAATCGGGTCAGTTTTCGTGACTGGCAAGGTCCGGCTTTAGGTATCACGGCATAGTCCCATTGGGCTTGCTGACAGACTCCGGCCAACAGGCTGCCGATGGCACCCTGGCCGAGGATAACGATTTTCATCACGCCTTTGTCCGCCATAACCTGCGTAGTCGTGGGATCAGCGTTAACATGACACCGATACCAATGCCAATCAGGTTCGCCTGCAAGTCTTCCCAACTGCTATGCCGGTAAGGGATCCAGTGCTGAGAGAGCTCTGTGAGCATCGCGAACAACATTACCAGACACAGTAACCAGGCAAGATTAAGGTTCAGGCTCAGTTTGCCAAGCAGCGTGACGCTGGCGAAAAAGATCACGTGATAGTATTTATCCAGGCTCATATCCAGAAAAACGTAAGCCGGAGGGATCCACAGCATTACGCAAAATATCAGCAAGGTGGTTAGCGTGGTGTAAAACAGCCAGGGCCTTTTAATCAGTGTGTTAAAGCGCATTGCCGGTGACACTCGCAGTTGTGGCGCTTTTGGGCAACGTCGGCCAGTTGAGTTGCCAGGGCGGGGTATAAGCACTGATGGCCTGTTCACAGGCCTGGTTTAAAAATGCGCTTCCGCGCTCAGGAGGCAGAACAAACTGATAGTCCTTTGCGTCACTGCTAAAGCGCAGGGCAAACGCATGTAAGTAGGTGCGATCGGCCGCAGTACCCTTGTACAGTGCGTCTCCCAGAATCGGGCTGCCCAGACTTTTTAGCATGACCCTGAGCTGGTGCGTTTTGCCGGTATGGGGTTTTAGCAGAATCAGGCGTTGGCCTGCGGATGCCGCGCAACTGAAAAACTGGGTCACAGCGGGTGAGCGCCGCGTTTTCGTTAACATCCATGCCCCCCCTCTGGCTTTTTGCATGTCACCGTATACACAGCCTTGCTTTTTGGCCGGACGGCTGTCGGTGATGGCCAGATAATACTTGTCTATCTCTCGCCGGGCAAAGTGTTGTGATAGCCGCTGAGCACTTTGACGATGCTTGGCCAGCATCAGCAGACCTGATGTCACTTTATCCAGCCGATGCACCAGATAGGGGGCGTTTTTTTGCTGATGCGCCAATAGCGTGACGATGCCGGGTGTGTCACCCTCCTGATGCATCCCAACACCGGGTGGTTTGTGGATCACCAACATGTCTTCGTCTTCATAGATGACCGGGATCGGGTGTTGAGAAAGGGGGGACGTCATTATGTCGATCTTCAGGAGTCAGTTCGTTGCCACGCAAGATACCCGAATTGTTAGTGAAAAAGTGATGACATACAACAATTGGACGCAAGTTTCTGGTATAAACAGCCTGAATATCCCCAGGTACCCTGAGCAAGCAGGTGAAATGTTCCCTGCTGACACAGATAGATGGCCGTGTCGCGGTCTGCTCGAACAGAAGGGAACCATGGAAACGTCAATTCACCGCATATCCAGAGGATCTGATAATGCCGTTACGAAGTGTGTTGCTCCTGAGTCTGCTGACGCTTGTTGCCTGTGTTCAATCGCCCCCCCAGAACCCATTGTCAGAGGGCATTACGTTGCTGGAACAGCATGTGCCGGAAGCGGGGCAAACAGGTATTCCATACAACAAGTATCAACTGGACAATGGTTTAACGGTGATCCTGCATCAGGATAAGTCCGATCCGCTGGTGCACGTGGATGTGACCTACCATGTGGGCTCAGCACGGGAAGAGCCCGGCAAATCGGGCTTTGCTCATTTTTTTGAGCACATGATGTTTCAGGGCTCCATGCACGTGGAGGATGAGCAGCACTTTAAAATGATTACCGAAGCTGGTGGCAACCTCAATGGCACCACCAATGCCGATCGTACTAATTATTATCAGACCGTACCGGCCAATCAGTTACAAAAGGTACTGTGGCTGGAAGCGGACAGAATGGGTTTCCTATTGCCGGCGGTCACGCAACAGAAATTTGAGGTTCAGCGTGAGACCGTGAAAAACGAGCGGGCACAACGGGTGGATAATCAGCCCTACGGTCTGCGTGGTGAACGCACGGATGAGGCCTTGTATCCGCAAGGCCATCCCTATTCCTGGCCCGTGATTGGGTATACCGAAGATCTGGACCGGGTCAGTGTTGAGGACCTTAAGGCCTTTTTCTTTCGCTGGTACGGGCCGAATAACGCCGTGCTGACCATTGGCGGTGATCTTGATGAAGCACAGACGCTGGCGTGGGTGAAGCAGTACTTTGGCAGCATTCCAGCTGGCCCTGAAGTGAAAAAGATGGAAAAGCGTCCTGTGACACTGGAAAACGATCGTTATGTCACGCTAGAGGACAATGTGCATTTGCCACTGCTGCAACTTACTCTGCCCACAGTCCATGTGCGTCATGAGGATGAAGCGCCTCTGGATGTGTTGTCGAATATCCTTGGTGGGGGTAAAAATTCCCTGTTTTATAAGAATTTAGTCAAAGACGGCTATGCCGTGAATGCCGTGGTGGGCCACCCGTGTCAGGAACTGGCCTGTAAGTTTCAGCTCATAGCCCTGGCACATCCCCAACGCACCGCCAATCTTAGTGAACTCAAACAACGCATTGATGCAACACTGCTGGAATTCGAGCAGCGAGGCGTGGAGCCCGATGATCTGAAACGGGTCAAGGCATCGATATTGTCCTCGACCATTTTTGGTTTACAAAGCGTTGCCGGAAAAGTGGCGACACTGGCCAGCAATGAAACCTTTGATAATCAGCCTGATCGGGTTGCTTACGACCTTGCCCGTTACCGCAACGTCACCGCCGAGGATGTAATGCGCGTGTATCAGCATTACATCAAAGACAAAGCCGCTGTGGTATTGAGTATTGTGCCACAGGGACAGGCGGCGCTGGCAGCTGCAGAGCAGGACTTTGCATTCTCCCGTGCGGAATTTGATATCGAGCATGTCCCCGCCCCTGACTGGCAGCCTCCTGTGGATGAGTTTGATCGCAGTAAGGAGCCGGATGCCGGCCCGGCGCCGCTGGTCAGCTTGCCGGATTACTGGCAGAGGGAGTTTGACAATGGCATGGTGCTGGTCGGTCATAGCAACGATGAGACACCTACGGTCACCATGAACTTGTCCCTGGAAGGGGGGCCTTTGCTGGAGTCTGCCGAGAAAGCGGGACTGGCTGCTATGACGGCGATGATGATGAATGAATCAACAGAGCGTTTCAGTACCGAGGAAATGGCGAATGAACTGGCCAAGCTGGGCAGTACCATCAGCTTTGGTGCCGGTGGCCGCTATACCGAGATCAACCTCTCCAGTCTCACGGAAAACCTGGACCAAACCCTCGAACTGTTGCAGGAAAAACTGTTCAGGCCTGCCTTTTTAGAAGAAGATTTTCAGCGCATCAAGCAACAGCTGCTGCAGTCGCTGCAACAGCAGGTAAAAAGACCGGAGGCACTGGCATCACGTGCGGTACGCTGGCTGCTGTTAGGGTCGAAATCCCGACTGGGCTTACCTGACACAGGCACACTGGAAACCATTGAAGCCCTTGAGCTGAATGATCTTAAAGCCTTTTATGCTCGTTACTACTCGCCAGCGCTGAGTAAACTGGTGTTGGTGGGGGATATCGGTGAACAAGAGATGGTGCAAAAGCTCGACTTTCTCAGAACCTGGCAACCGCAGCCCTATTCCTTGCCTGCCAGAACGGCATTTGCGGCTGACCTGGCACCGGCCCTTTATCTGGTTGACCATCCTGGTGCCGTGCAGTCGGTGATCCGTATGGTTAAACCGGACCAGCCTTATGATGCGGTGGGCGAACAGTTCCGTAGCAAATTAATGAACTTCCCCCTGGGTGGGATGTTTAATAGTCGTATCAACCTCAATCTGCGGGAGGACAAAGGCTATACCTATGGGGCGTCCAGCAGCTTTGTGGGGGGCAAGACCTTAGGGTGGTTTCAGGCTGGTGCCAGTGTTAAGCAGGAAAACACCGGTGATGCCTTGTCGGAGTTATTGAAGGAGATCTCGCACTATCAGCAACAGGGTATGCAGGATGATGAGCTCAAGACCCTGCGACTGGCTTATTTACAGGGGGAGGCGCTGGATTACGAGACACCCGGGCAAAAAGCCGGTTTTTTACGTCATTTGCTGACCTTCAATCTGCCTGCGGATTACGTCAGGGAGCAGCAGCAGATTATCCGTAACATTGGTCTGGAAGAGCTGAACCGGCTTGCTCATAAGAAGCTGGATCCTAAGCAGATGTCCATCATCGTCGTAGGTGACAAGCAGGCGTTGTTACCACAGCTGGAGACACTGGGGCGTGACATTCAGGATCTTGTCCTGCCCTTGTAACGGGTTTAGCGGGCTCAATACTGAGTTGAGCCCGCTTTGCATTGCTTGAATTTAAGATTATGCTCCCCACTAATGGGGAATGTATGCACACTAGGATTGATTTTGCAGCAAACAACCACTTCCTACTCTGAGCGCCTGACATTATTGGCCAAACCTGAGGTGGCAGAGAGCCTCAAAGGTATCTTGCACGGTATTGAGCGCGAGGCACTGCGGATTAACGCCGATGGCAGTCTGGCCCAGACGCCCCATCCCACAGCGCTGGGTTCGGCATTGTGTCACGAGCACATCACCACAGATTTCTCTGAAGCGCTGTTAGAGTTTATAACACAGCCCCATGAAGATCCCCGCCAGGCAATGGCACAGCTAAGAGATATTCATAAGTTTGTGTATGACAATATCGGCGATGAGCGCCTATGGCCTTTGAGTATGCCATGCTACATCGATGATGAAGACAGTATTCCTATTGCCAATTTTGGTCCCTCCAATGTAGGAAAAATGAAATCCCTTTATCGGATCGGATTGAAGAACCGTTATGGCAGTATGATGCAGGCCATTGCCGGGGTGCACTATAACTTTTCTCTGCCTAAAGCATTCTGGCAGACCTGGTTTGGTGCACAGGGTCACGGCGACGCTACTCAGGATAAGATCTCGGAAGCTTACTTCGACCTGATTCGCAATTACCGGCGCTTCTGTTGGCTGATTCCCTATCTATATGGTGCCTCGCCGGCCTTGTGTGGTTCTTTTATTCGGGATCCGAAGATCAAACAGGCGATGCAGAAGCTGGGCAAGGGGACCTACTACCTGCCTTATGCCACTTCACTGCGAATGAGTGACCTGGGTTATACCAATAAAGCCCAGTCGGGTCTGAATATCTGTTATAACCGGGTGGATAAATATATCCATTCTCTGCGCGAGGCTATCCGTACGCCTTCTGCGGACTTTTCCCGCTTTTCCGGTAAAAAAGAGGGACAGTATCAGCAGCTCAACGCCAACGTACTGCAAATTGAGAATGAGCTGTATTCACCGATTCGTCCCAAACAGCCCACACGTAAACTGGAAAAACCCACTGATGCCCTGGCCAGCCGCGGCGTCAGTTATATTGAAGTGCGCGCGTTGGATGTGAACCCCTTTTGTGAAGTGGGGATCTGCCTGAATCAGTTCTACTTCCTGGATGTGCTGTTGACCTATTGTGCGATTTGTCCGAGTGACGATTTATCGCCGCAGGCCTTTGCCGAGACCGATGCCAATCTGACCCGGGTGGTAAAAGAAGGGCGCAAACCGGGTCTGCAATTACAGCGAAATGGTCAGGCTATCGCGATGCAGGACTGGGGCAATCAGTTGTTTGCCGATTTAATGCCGGTGGCCCAGATTCTGGACCAGGTGCATGGCACCGATGTTTATACTAAAGCGGTAAAGACTGAACATGAGAAACTGATGCATCCGGAGTTGACCCCCTCTGCCCGTATGCTCGACCATTTACTCAGTACGGGACAGGACAACGGGGAGTATGCACTGGAGATGGCGGTTCAGTACAGAGAACGCCTGGCCCAACATGAATACAGTTTTCACAATGAGCAAGAACTGCGGCAAATGGCCGCGGCGTCACTGGCGCAGCAGAAAGAGGAAGACAGCGCGCAAGAGCAGAGTTTTGATGACTTTCTGCAAGGCTATTTTGCCTACGATGCAAAAAGTTGCGCATAAAAAAATGCCTGGCATTTGCCAGGCATTAAAGGTTATCAGGGACACACATAACCAAACACACAATCATTATGAGTGGCGTTACGGGGAATAGTTCAGCGTGGTGTTAAAAAAAATTCTACCGAGTCTCATTATGATGCTAATCCTGTTGTCTGGCTGTGCCAGCAGCCCTCCCCAGGACAGCAGTAATATCTGTGAAATCTTTTATGAAAAGCGGGATTGGTATGATGCGGCCTCCGATATGAATGAAAAATGGGGGGTGCCGATTCATGTGCCGATGGCGATGATGTATCAGGAAAGCTCCTTCCGACACGACGCCCTGCCGCCCAGAGACTATATTCTGTTTGGCCTTATCCCCTGGGGACGGGTAAGTTCTGCCTATGGCTATTCCCAGGCAAAAACCATGACCTGGAAAGACTACGTGCGCGAGACCGGTAACAGTTGGTCTTCTCGAACCAATTTTCATGACGCGATGGACTTTATGGGCTGGTTTATCAGCAAGTCCCATCAGATCAATGGAGTGTCTAAGTGGGATGCCTATGCACAGTATCTTAACTACCACGAGGGGTGGGGAGGCTATCGACGTAAGAGTTACAACGATAAACCCTGGCTGAAAAGAGTGGCGGGCAGAGTCAAAGATCGATCCTATCGCTATGCGACTCAGCTTAAAACCTGCAAAGAAGATCTCGACCGCAGCTGGCTGTGGCGGTTATTTTTTGGGTAGGTTGACCACACACCACGCTAAAGCCACAAAAAGCGTTTTTTTAACCACAGAGGCACACAGAACGCAGAGGAAGGAAGAACCAACAGGTTATTTCTCTGTGAACCCTGCGGCTGTGCTGATTGGCATTACGAAAAGGTTAATGGTTGCCCGATAACGGCGCTCGGGCATAACTGACGGTCGTCCCGCATGCTGTTGGCGCGAACCCGGCGTCCTTTTTCTCCATTACCAACCACACAAAAAGTTTCAGTCGTAGCCTGGATGTAAGGAAGCGGATTCCGGGAATCAGTCTGAATGACGTTCTTCTATTTCAATCAAACGGATAACTATCTTTTCAAGGCTTTGAGTTTATATAAGGTTTCCAGTGCCTGCCGGGGACTGAGTTCATCCGGGTTCAGCTGGTCGACCGCTTTGTGCAGGGCATCGTCCATCTGCGCAAAGTTAAGCTGCGCGGGTGCGGCCACTTCCGATGCCACTACCTGTTTGTCATGATTGAGCTGCTCCAGCTCCTGTAACTTAATTCGCGCCGCATCAATGACGGCTCTGGGCACTCCAGCCAGTTGTGCCACTTGCAGGCCGTAGCTGCGATCGGCGGCGCCTTCCTGAACGGCATGCATAAAACTGATCCCCTCATCATATTCCACCGCGTCCAGATGCACATTACTCAGTGCCTCCAGTTGGGACGCCAATTGCGTTAGCTCAAAATAATGGGTGGCAAACAGGGTAAAGGCGCTGATGCGCTCTGCCAGATAGCAGGCGGTGGCCCAGGCCAGCGACAGACCGTCATAGGTGCTGGTGCCGCGGCCTATTTCATCCATCAGCACCAGACTGTTGGTGGTGGCATTATTCAGAATATTGGCGGTTTCGGTCATTTCCACCATAAAGGTGGAACGTCCTGATGCCAGATCATCAGAGGCGCCGATGCGCGTGAAAATACGATCGATGGGACCGATACAGGCGTTTTCTGCAGGCACAAAGCTGCCGATACAGGCCATGAGTACAATCAGCGCAGTCTGGCGCATATAGGTGGACTTACCGCCCATGTTGGGCCCGGTAATAATCAGCATGCGTCGCGTCGCGCTCATTGCCAGTGGATTGGCAATAAAGGGCGAACTCATCACCTGTTCCACTACCGGATGACGTCCCCGATCGTAGCGCATGCCGCGCTCTTCAGTGAATGTCGGGCAATGATAATCCAGCGTAGCCGCCCGCTCTGCAAGGTTAGCCAGAACATCCAGCTCTGACAGGGCCGCTGCCGCACGTTGTAGCGCAGAAAGGTGCGGTAAAAAGTGCCCAAACAGCTCGTCATACAAGCGCTTTTCCAATGCCAGCGCACGACTCTGACTGGTGAGCACTTTATCTTCATATTCCTTGAGCTCAGGAATAATGTAGCGTTCATTGTTCTTCAGCGTCTGACGACGGACGTACTCAGGGGGCACCTGCCCGGCATAGCCCCGGCTGATTTCGATGTAATAGCCATGTACGCGATTAAAGCCAACCTTGAGCGTGGGGATCTCGGTACGTGCCTTTTCCCGTTCCTCGAGCTCAGCCAGGTAGTCGGTCGCTCCTTTGGATAATGCGCGCAAGGCATCCAGTTCCTCATGGTAACCCGGGGCGATAACACCCCCGTCACGCATTAATACGGGCGGATTCTCTACCAAAGCCCGGTTCAGTAATTCAAGCAGCTTGGGCACGGGCGGCATGTCACTGGCGAGTTGATGTAAGGGGGGGCAATCGAGGTGATGGATAAACTCGTGCAGCTCAGGCAGTTGGGTAAAGGCCTGGCGCAGACGTGCAAAGTCCCGCGGCCTTGCACTGCGCAGGGCAAGGCGTCCCAGTACCCGTTCAATATCGCCGACCAGTTTAAGGTGGCCACGCAGTGTTTCCAGATCCGATCCCATCAGCGCGTGAATCATCGACTGACGCTGTGCCAGCACACCGGTATCGGTCAGTGGTCTGTGCAGCCAGCGCTGCAGCAGGCGACTGCCCATCGCCGTGCTGGTCTTATCTAATACCGCAAACAGCGTATTGTCCGTGCCGCCGCTGAGGTTGCGGGTGAGCTCAAGATTGCGACGGGTTGCGGCATCCATTTGTACGGTATCGCTGTTGCTTTCCAGGCTGATGGCGCGAATATGAGGCAGTGCCGCACGTTGGGTATCTTTGACGTATTGCAGCACACATCCTGCGGCGCACAGGCCTGCGTGGGCCTGAGATACCCCAAAACCTGTCAGTTCTTTGGTGCCAAATTGCTGATTGAGCTGCGTCGTCGCGGTTTCTAAATCAAACTCCCAGTCTGGTCTGCGTCGTAATCCTTTATACTGCTCAATCAGATGAAAGGCGGCAAAGCCTTCTGGATAAAGCAGCTCTGCGGGTTGACTGCGTTGCAGCTCCGCCTGCAGATCCTGCTCATCAGCCAGCTCACACAGACTAAACCGGCCACTGGCCAGCTCCAGTGTGGCATATCCGAAAATGTACTGGCCCTGAGTTTGCTTTTGTTGAAATACTGCTGCCAGCAAATTGTCTCGTTTTTCTTCCAGCAGCGCCTCATCGGTTATGGTACCGGGCGTCACAATACGGGTAACTTTGCGTTCAACCGGACCTTTGCTGGTGGCGGGATCGCCAACCTGTTCGCAAATGGCCACCGACTGCCCCATTTTCACCAGTCGTGCCAGATACCCCTCTACCGCGTGGTAGGGCACCCCGGCCATAGGAATCGGATCGCCCCCTGACTTGCCCCGTGCGGTAAGGGAGATATCCAGTAACTCTGCGGCGCGACGGGCATCCTCATAAAACAACTCATAAAAATCCCCCATACGATAAAACAGCAGAATGTGCGGGTGCTCCGCCTTGATGCGTAAATACTGTTGCATCATGGGGGTATGCTGCGAGATAGTTTGCTCTTTGAAGAGTCCGGCTTGCGTGACAAAATTATCAGAAGGCATCATAAACTGTTATAAGGAATGAAAAACATTGAATGAATCAACCCTGCAATTGGCCAGTAACCTTGGCCAGCGACTCAAAGACAATGGCTGGAAACTGACATGTGCAGAGTCCTGCACTGGTGGAGGCATAGGATACGCGATCACAAGCGTGTCTGGAAGTTCTGCCTGGTTTGAACGTGGGTTTATTACCTATTCTGATGAGGCCAAACAGCAAGTGCTGGGGGTGGATAACAGCATGTTGATCGTCGAAGGTGCGGTATCTGCCAAGGTGGTGGAGCAAATGGCCTCGGGCGCGTTAAAGGCTGCCGATGCCGATCTGGCGATCGCAGTCAGCGGTATTGCCGGCCCCGATGGCGGCAGCCCGGAAAAACCGGTGGGTACGGTCTGGTTTGGGTTTGCCACCGCAGACAGGGTTGAAAGCCTGCATCAGCGCTTTATGGGTGATCGGCATCAAATTCGCAGCCAGAGCATCGAAGTGGCGCTGCAAAAAGCCCTGCAATTGGTCAGTTAGACGCCTGTTCCCCTGTCGCCGCCGCGGGCGGCGAGGTGGCAGAGAAAAACTTTTCTTATTCCGCTTGTAACTGTATAGCTATACAGTATAATTCAATGTATCACCAATAGGGTCCCCGTTTAGGAGCAGAACAATGGATAGCAATAAAGAAAAAGCCCTCTCGGCCGCACTAGGTCAGATTGAAAAACAATTTGGTAAAGGTGCGATTATGCGCCTTGGCGATAACCAGGCACTGGATATCGACGCGGTGTCAACCGGCTCACTGAGTGTGGATGTGGCCCTGGGTATAGGCGGTTTGCCCTTTGGCCGGGTGGTGGAGATCTATGGTCCGGAATCTTCCGGTAAGACCACCTTAACCTTACAGGCCATTGCAGAAGCACAGCGAATGGGTAAGACCTGTGCGTTTGTCGATGCTGAGCACGCTCTCGATCCGCTGTATGCAGAAAAAATTGGTGTAAACGTAGACGAACTGCTGGTGTCTCAGCCTGACACGGGTGAACAGGCGCTGGAAATCTGTGACATGCTGGTACGCTCCGGTGCCGTCGATGTTGTGGTTGTGGACTCGGTGGCGGCGTTGACGCCTAAGGCTGAAATTGAAGGTGAGATGGGCGACTCTCACGTAGGGCTGCAGGCGCGACTGATGTCACAGGCTCTGCGTAAGCTGACCGCTAACATCAAGCGTTCCAACACGCTGTGTATCTTCATCAACCAGATCCGGATGAAAATCGGTGTCATGTTTGGCAACCCGGAAACGACAACCGGCGGGAATGCGCTGAAGTTTTATGCCTCTGTGCGTCTGGATATTCGCCGTATTGGTGCCATCAAAGAGGGTGATGAAGTCGTGGGTAACGAGACCCGCGTAAAAGTGGTCAAGAATAAGGTTGCCCCTCCCTTTAAGCAGGCGGAGTTCCAGATTCTCTACGGTCACGGTATCAGTAAAGAAGCCGAACTGATTGATCTGGGCGTGGCCAACAAGTTGGTGGAAAAAGCCGGTGCCTGGTATAGCTATAAAGGCGATCGTATCGGGCAGGGTAAAGCGAATTGTGTGCGTTACCTGAAAGAGAAGCCTGAAATTGCCAATGAACTGGACAAGCTTCTGCGCGATAAATTATTGCTGAAAAAGACCGTCAAAGATGATGCGGCAGCATTAGAGGCGGAACCCAAGGGCGAAGCCAAAGATCTGCTGTAGGCGGATACAACAAAGCCGCAACAGGCTTGAATAAGGGACAAAAAAGCCAGTCAGGGTGATCGACTGGCTTTTTTTATGCGTTTAAGACCACATCAACGTACGGCCGGAGGCATCTCTGCGACGTTATCGTCAGCGTGCACTCTGTGCATGGGGATGCTGACTATACCGGGGGGTACCCTGAGGCTGAAAAAAGCATAAGCCACCAAGGGCAGTTGCTACTGTAAAAAATTCAGCCGTGGCGGATATTTGCCTGAGATTGCGGGGTTGTCAGCGGGCAACATGGCCCGCTGGCTTGTTTAGGCTAATGTGATGAGAATTACTCAGCACCCCTTAACAGGGCATTGATGCCGACTTTTGCCCGTGTCTTGGCATCCACTTTTTTGACGATAATCGCCGCATACAGATTACACTTACCGTCTTTGGAGGGCAGGGTGCCTGATACCACCACGGCGCCAGCAGGAACTCGACCATAGTGAATCTCACCGGTCTCTCTGTCATAAATGCGGGTACTCTGGCTGATGTACACGCCCATGGAAATGACCGCGCCTTCCTCGACGATGACGCCTTCGACGATTTCCGAGCGAGCCCCGATAAAGCAGTTGTCTTCTATGATGGTGGGGTTTGCCTGCAGCGGCTCCAGGACACCGCCAATACCAACGCCGCCTGAAAGATGCACATTTTTACCAATTTGGGCGCAGGAGCCCACGGTGGCCCAGGTGTCGACCATAGTGCCTTCATCGATATAGGCACCGATATTGGTGTAAGAGGGCATTAATACGACATTTTTACCCACATAACAGCCAGTACGGACTGTTGCCGGAGGCACCACCCGGACTCCTTCCTGTGCAAACTGTTGCTCGTTGTACTCGGCATATTTAAGCGGCACTTTGTCAAAAAAGCGGCTCTGTGCACCCTCTATCAACTGATTATCGTGCAGGCGAAAATACAAAAGCACGGCCTTTTTCAACCACTGATGCACCACCCACTCTCCGGCGACCTTTTCAGCCACCCGGGCCTTTCCGGTGTTTAAAAGGTCAATGGCCTGAGAGACAGCCTGGCGAAGCTGGAGATCGCTGCTGTCCAGCTCGTTACGGTTTTCGAAGGCCTGTTCAATGATGGATTTCAGTTCTGACATGTTTCACTCTGTGTTTGTTGATTCAAGATGGACATAAGTTGTTTCTTCAATGTGACCTGTTGCTCATTGGTGAGGGCTTCACCCTGATTATTGGTGAGGATAAAAAGATCTTCCGCACGCTCGCCAATGGTGGTGATTTTTGCCATATGCAAGGACAAATCACAGATAACAAATTGCTGAGAAATGGTGGCCAGTAGTCCTGGCGCATCCAGTGCTTCAAGCTCTAATAAGGTCATGTTGGCCTGATTGGTGAAAAAGCGCATTTTCACCGGGACATTGAGCTGCTTCATGCGCCGCGGCATTTTGCGATTATTCTGGTGGGCACTGCCGGGGCGTTCGAGCTGTTCGAGAACGGCTTCTTTGAGACTCTGGCGACGGGAAGAAGAGGTAATACGATCGCCATTGTCTTCCAGGATAATAAAACTATCGAAGACGTAACCGTCCTGGGTGCTCATGATTTGTGCGTCGTGTATTGAACAGTTACGGCTGTCCAGCACTGAGGCTATCTGAGCAAAAAGACTGGCACGGTCACGGCCATAGAGTATCAGTTCTGTACCGGCTTTGGAGGTGTCATCGCTGACTTCCACTAACACCTGATTGTCCTGCAGACTTTCATTGCCCAGAATCATACTGGCATGCCAGACCAGCTGACTGGGTTTGAAACGCACAAAATAGTCCCAGTCCAGTCTGTCCCAGAATTGTTGTACCTGTGCGGCATCTTTACCCATTGAGGTGAGAAGGCTGAGCGCTTCCTCCTGATGTTCTTCAACTTTGGCTTTAAGATCGATCTGACATTCCAGGCCACTTTCCAGCGCTTTTTTGGTCATCAGGTACAATTCCCTGAGCAATGATGCTTTCCAGTCATTCCACAGATTGTCGTTAGTGGCCCGAATATCCGCCAACGTCAGCGCATAGAGATGTTCAAGGTAATCCACATTGCGAATTTTACCGGCAAATTCATTGATCACATCCGGGTCGTAGATATCCCGGCGCTGGGCTGTCACTGACATCAGCAGATGGTTTTCAACCAGCCACACCACCAACTCTTTGTCTTTACGGCCAATGCCGTGGGTGTCACAGAAGTCAGCCAGATCTTGTGCGCCGAGTTTAGAGTGATCACCGCCGCGACCCTTGCCAATGTCATGGAAGATAGCGGCGATATATAACAGCTCGGGTTTATCAAGATTCTGAAAAATACGATGACAGCGGGGAAAGTCTTTGGCGCCCTCACTCTGACTGTAATGGTAAATATGTTTAATCAGTCTGTGGGTATGTTCATCCACGGTATAGGCATGAAACAAATCAAACTGCATCATGCCTACAATCTGATTCCACTGTGGCAGATAGGCCTGCATGATGCCGTGCTTGTGGGCGACTTCCCAGGAAAAGGCGAAAAAGTTTGGGTGCTTAAGCAACCGCATAAACAGTTCCCGACAGCCAGCGCGTTCACACAGGAACGCCGAGCGGAAATTGCGCCGGGCATTACGCAGTAATCTCAATGTGGCGGAGTGCAGCCCTTGTGCCTGGGGCGTATCGGAGAGCAGCAGTAAAAAGCTGAGGAGTTTTTCTGGTGTATCAAAGACCTGATCATGACGGGCCTGCAGCAACCCGTCAGCCAGGGCAAAATCCTGATTGATGGGCTCAAAACGACGTACTTTCGTGGCCAGAATATCCTGGCGGAAATGCTGTAACAGCATGTCATTGAGTTCGGTTATCCGGCGCACGGTGCGGAAAAAGGCCTTCATCATGGTTTCTACGGACGCTTTTCCCTCATCGCCATAGCCAAGCCGTTTTGCCACCTCAGGCTGAAAATCAAACAGCAGCCGGTTCTCACTGCGTCCGGCCACCAGATGCAGGGCGAAGCGAATCCGCCATAAATGATTGCGACATTCAATCAGTTCATCAAATTCACGGGCGGTGAAATAATTATGTTCGACTAATTCTTTGCCTTTGAGCACCTTAAAGTGTTTCTTGGCAACCCAGCCGATGGTCTGAATATCCCTTAAGCACCCGGGATTTTCTTTCACATTGGGTTCGAGGTTGTAGGCGGTGCCATTAAATTTGGCATGCCGTTGGCGTTGTTCATCAAGTTTTGCCAGGAAAAAGTCTTTGCTGCTCCAGAATCCATTGCTCTGCACTTTTTGTTGTAACCGGGCAAAGGTCTCTTTACTGCCACTGAGCAGCCGCGCCTCGATGAGGTTGGTGGCAATAGTGACATCCTCTTTGGCTAACTTAATGGTTTCTGAGAGTGTGCGTACGGATTGACCGATATCCAGACCAATGTCCCAGAGCAGAGTAACAAAACGCCCGAGCTTTTCATTAATCTCATCATCCGGCTTTTTATGATTTAACAACAGTAAATCGATATCGGAATAGGGTTGCAGTTGTCCGCGGCCGTAACCACCTACCGCAACCAGCGCCAGATCCGGGTAGGTGTGCAGATCGAAAAGTTGCCAGATATGTCGCAGGAGGGCATCAACAAAGGTGGCCCGTCCTCTCACCAGGTTATCCACTTCTGTCAGGGAGGCATTGTCTTCCAGCCATTGATGGTGGTTCTCAACACAGGCCTTGAACGCAACAATATTATCGACTGTGCTAATCCGTTTTATCTGGCCAAGCAGACTCTGCAGCGACAAGGGCGTCTCCTTAATGGTTGATGATGCGATCTATGTTTTCGTCACTGCGCAAGGTAAGAATCTCACAGCCGTTGGCAGTGACCAGTAAGGTATGCTCCCACTGAGCACTGAGACTGCGATCCTTGGTCACCACTGTCCAGTCATCTTTGAGCAATTTTGAATGACGTTTTCCGGCATTGATCATGGGCTCTATGGTCAGGCACATACCTTCTTGCAATACCTCACCGGCACCGGGCTTACCGTAATGCAGAACCTGAGGGTCTTCATGGAATTCCGCGCCAATGCCATGACCACAGTACTCCCGCACAACAGAGTAGTGATGATGTTCAGCGTGCTGCTGAATGGCATGGCCAATATCGCCTAAGTGCACACCGGGACGAACTAGCTGGATGCCTTTGTACATGCATTCCTGAGTCACCCGAATCAGACGCTCTGCCAGGATGCTGGGTTGGCCCACCACAAACATCTTCGAGGTGTCACCGTGATACCCGTCTTTTATCACCGTGACATCGATATTGATGATGTCACCGTCTTTCAGTTTCTTGTCTGACGGGATACCGTGACAAATCACGTGGTTGACGGAGGTGCAGATGGATTTAGGAAAACCATGGTAATTGAGCGGAGCGGGAATTGCGCCTTGTTCATTGACAATATAATCGTGGCAGCGCTGATTCAGTTCATCGGTGGTCACCCCTTTTTGTACATAGGGGCCAATCATCTCCAGTACTTCAGCCGCAAGCTTGCCAGCAATGCGCATTTTTTCTATTTCGTCTTGTGTCTTGATAGTTGCAGTCAAGGTTCATCCACTTTTGTATTGCAATATTCTGCGCGCATTCTAGCCTCTGAGGCGCCCTGTGTATAGGCACAGCCGCTCTCATCAGAGCACAGCAGACAGAACAATAAGTTGTATCTTATAGCCTGACTGTGGTATAAAGCCGCCCGCAAATTGAGCGCGTCGAATCGTCGGGTTCAATTTGCCCTAACTTATTTATTAATGACACACATATATCGACACGGTTTTCGGGGTGTCTGAGTGCCACATGGGCGAATTGCCCGGGGCGCTAAATCAGATCGAAAGCTGGGATATATGGAGGCCTAACCCCATAAGGAAAAATTATGGCAAACGTATCTATGCGCGACATGCTGCAAGCCGGCGTGCACTTCGGTCACCAGACCCGTTACTGGAACCCGAAAATGAAACCTTACATTTTTGGCGCCCGTAACAAAGTTCATATCATCAACCTTGAAAAGACCGTTCCGCTGTTTAACTCAGCCCTGAACTATCTGTCTGGCGTCTCTGCCAAAAAAGGTAAAGTATTATTCGTTGGCACCAAGCGTGCGGCCAGCGATGCAGTGAAAGAAGCTGCAAACCGTTGCGACCAGTTTTACGTCAACAAGCGCTGGTTGGGCGGTATGCTGACCAACTGGAAAACGGTTCGTCAGTCTATCAAGCGTCTGAAAGATCTGGAGCAGCAGGCTCAGGACGGTACGTTCGAAAAGCTGACTAAAAAAGAAGCGCTGATGCTGACTCGTGAAATGAACAAACTTGAGTCAAGCCTCGGTGGAATCAAAGACATGGGCGGTCTGCCTGATTGCTTGTTCGTAATTGACGCGGTACATGAGCACATTGCCATTACCGAAGCTAGAAACCTGGGTATTCCTGTTGTTTCCGTGGTTGATACCAACTCGGATCCTGATGGTGTGGATTATGTTATTCCTGGTAATGATGACGCCATCCGTGCGGTACAGCTTTACCTGAATGCTGCCGCTGATGCCATCAGTGAAGGTCGTGAGCAAAACCTCGAAGCTCAGGCTGAACACGACGACTTCGTCGAAACAGAATAAGCGTCATGCAGTTGCAACAGCGACCCGCCATAGTGGTCGCTGTTAATCACTGTATCTCACAAGGACTCCCTTGTGATTCTACGAACAACTCTACTGAGGAATGAGAAATGGCAGTAACTGCAGCTCTAGTAAAAGAACTTCGTGAACGTACCGGTGCCGGTATGCTGGATTGTAAAAAGGCGCTGGAAGAAACCAATGGTGATGTTGAACAAGCCATTGAGAACATGCGCAAGTCAGGTCAGGCAAAAGCCGCTAAGAAGGCAGGTCGTATCGCCGCTGAAGGTGTTATCCTGACTAAAGTTGACGGTAACAATGCGGTAATGGTTGAACTGAACTGTGAAACCGACTTCGTTGCCCGTGATGACAGCTTCCTGGCCTTTGGTGACAAGATTGTTGACCTAGCGCTAAAAAACAAACTGAATGACGTTGAAGCGTTAAACGCTCTGGATCTTGACGGCATCACCGTATCAGAAGCCCGTGAGAACCTGGTTGCCAAAATTGGCGAGAACATTACTGTTCGTCGTGTTGTCAGCATTGAAGGTGATAACCTGGGTGCCTATGTGCACGGTGGCCGTATTGGTGTGCTGACCATTCTTGAAGGCGGTGACAACGAGCTGGCCAAAGATGTGGCGATGCACGTAGCCGCGTCTAACCCGCAGTTTGTGAAGCCTGAACAGGTACCTGCGGACGTGGTAGAAAAAGAAAAAGCCATTCAGATTGATATCGCCATGCAAAGCGGCAAGCCTGCCGAAATTGCTGAGAAGATGGTTGCTGGTCGCATGAGCAAGTTTACCGGCGAAATCAGCCTGACAGGTCAGCCTTTCGTTAAAGATCCCTCACAGAGCGTGGGTGCATTGTTAAAAGCAAGCAATGCAGATGTGGTCAACTTCGTACGTTTTGAAGTGGGCGAAGGCATCGAGAAGAAATCTGAAGATTTTGCCGCTGAAGTACAGGCGCAAATGGCCGCTGCCAAGAAATAAATTGGCACGCGACTTTTGCCCGGTGGCAATGTCATATAAACTACGAGCACCTCTTTAAGGGGTGCTTTTTTATATACAGGATGTATGGGCAGGTCATGACTCATGCATAACCTGCACGTCCGCCTGGTTTTGGCGGTCGACTGCCGCAGACGAAACGGATATCTGTGTGCGGCAACATCTGTTCTGGCGACATCCGGCGTTAACCGCTGGCAGCACTGGACTGAGACCCATCAGCCTGAGCCGAGTCAGCCAGTCTGATAATGACATTGGTGCACCGCAACTTACACAGGAACAACTGATCAATGAGTATCAATCCCAAATCCGCCTACAGACGCATATTACTCAAACTCAGTGGTGAAGCCCTGATGGGGCAGGAAGGCTTCGGCATCGACCCGAAAGTGTTAGACCGTATGGCACAAGAGATCAAAGAACTGGTCGAGCTTGGCGTGCAGGTCGGTTTGGTCATAGGTGGCGGCAACCTGTTTCGTGGTGAAGGGCTGGCGAAAGCAGGTATGAACCGGGTAGTGGGCGACCACATGGGCATGCTGGCAACCGTGATGAATGGTCTGGCGATGCGGGATGCCTTACACCGCGCCTTTGTGAATGCCCGTCTTATGTCTGCCATTCCGTTAAATGGTGTGTGTGACGCCTACAACTGGGCAGAAGCCATCAGTTTATTGAAATCCGGCCGGGTTGTGATTTTTGCAGCAGGTACCGGAAATCCCTTTTTTACCACCGACTCAGCAGCGTGCCTGCGCGGCATCGAGATTGAAGCGGATGCGGTACTCAAAGCCACGAAAGTAGACGGTGTTTTCGATTCCGACCCGGCAAAAAATCCGGACGCGGTCATGTATCAGCAACTCAGCTATCAGGAAGTGCTGGAGAAAGAACTTAAAGTTATGGATCTGGCCGCCTTTACCCTGGCTCGGGACCATAATTTACCGATCAGAGTGTTTAATATGAACAAACCCGGATGCCTGAAAGATGTGGTAATGGGCGAGGAAGAAGGCACACTGATCGATCATCAGAAGAATCTGGCTTAAAAGTAAAACAGGATTACGACAATGCTTAATGAAATTAACAAAGACGCCCAAGAGCGTATGAACAAATGTATCAGTGCGCTGAAAAGTCAGCTGGGCAAGATCCGCACCGGCCGTGCTCACCCCAGTCTGCTTGATTCCATTATGGTGTCTTACTACGGTGCCGACACGCCCTTAAACCAGGTGGCAAACGTGGTGGCAGAAGATGCCCGCACCCTTGCCCTGACGGTATTTGATAAAAGTGCGACACAGGCAGTAGAAAAGGCCATTATGCAGTCTGATCTGGGACTCAACCCGATGAGTGCCGGTACTGTGATTCGCATTCCTATGCCGCCCCTGACCGAAGAACGTCGTAAAGACTTTATTAAAGTGGTGCGTGCGGAAGCGGAACAGAGCCGCGTCGCCATTCGCAATATTCGTCGTGATGCCAACAGTGATATCAAAGACCTGGTGAAAGAAAAAGAGATTGGTGAAGACGAAGGACGTAGCGCCGAAGAAGGCATCCAGAAACTGACTGACGAGTACGTAGGTAAGATCGATCAGTTGCTGGCCGACAAGGAAAAAGAGCTGATGGAAATCTGAACGTTCTGCGTTTCAGGAGATTTTCATGACAGCCAACACTTCAATGCCCAGACACGTTGCCATTATTATGGATGGCAACGGTCGCTGGGCCAAACAACGTGGCAAGATCAGAACATTCGGTCATAAGGCCGGGGTAGAGTCTGTGCGCAATGCAGTCGCTTTTGCCCGCAAGCAAGGGATAGAAGTGCTGACGTTGTTTGCCTTTAGCAGCGAGAATTGGAATCGCCCTGCCGAAGAGGTCGGGGTGTTGATGGAGTTGTTCAATCTGGTTCTCAAAAGCGAAGTCAAAAAGCTGCACAAAAATGATGTTCAGCTCAGGGTGGTGGGTGACACCAGCCGCTTTGATAAGAAACTCAATGAGCGGATTACGGCCGCAGAAACACTGACCGCGGATAACCAGTCTCTGGTGCTCAATATTGCCGCCAATTACGGTGGCCGCTGGGATATTATTCAGGCTGCACGTCATTGTGCAGAACAGGTTCGTGACGGAAAACTGAACAGTGCCGACATCGACGAAGAGATTTTTTCACAACATATTTGTTTGTCTGGGTTACCGGAACTGGATTTGCTCATCCGAACTGGTGGTGAGAGTCGGGTCAGCAACTTTCTGCTGTGGCAACTGGCCTATTCAGAATTATATTTTACGCCCACATTGTGGCCGGATTTTAATGAGCAGGAATTCAGTCAGGCGGTGTCTGACTATGCTGCCCGCCAGCGTCGCTTTGGCATGATCTCAGAGCAGGTGCAAGAATGAGGAGGCCAAAGGCATGTTGAAGCAACGGGTGATTACAGCCCTGGTGCTGGCGCCACTGGCACTGATCGGTATTTTATTTCTGCCTTTACGCGGCTTTGAGATTTGTATAGGTCTTATCGTCGCCTTAGGGGCATGGGAATGGGCCAACCTGATGGGGCTGAAAACCCGCCCCGGTAAAGCGGTTTACACATCGCTGGTGTCCCTGATTTGCCTGGTGCTGGCGTATCTCGTGCCCGTGAAACAAATCTGGGTTCAGGGGCAGTTAACGGATCTCTATTTAACCATTCTGGCCATTGCCGCCCTATGGTGGCTGGTGGTGTTACTGATGATTCTGGCCTACCCCAAGTATACGGCCATGTGGCGCAACAGCCGGTTGCTGCGCGGATTGTTTGGTATTCTCACCCTGGTGCCAACCTGGGTGGCTATTGTGACGTTGCGCACGCAACTTTACGATGTGGATACCTTATACGGGGCGTCACTGATTTTTTATGTACTGGGTATTGTTTGGGCGGCGGATATTGGCGCCTTTTTCATTGGCGTTAAGTTTGGCCGCCATAAACTCCGTCCCAACGTGTCGCCGGGTAAGACGCTGGAAGGCTTGCTCGGTGGTATCGCTGCGTCTTTCGCGATCATCGGTTTTGCCGCACTGCACTATCAGGTGAATGCGACCATGATTTGGAGCCACCTGATTATTGGTGGCTTGACGGTGGCGGTATCTGCACTGGGCGATCTGAATGAAAGTATGTTTAAACGCTGCGCTGGCTGCAAAGACAGTGGCACATTACTGCCAGGACACGGTGGCATCCTCGACCGTATCGACAGCCTGACGGCAGCCTTTCCGATCTTTGCACTGTGTTATGTGTTGTGGATGACCTGATGCAACGACTGACTTTGCTTGGTTCAACCGGCTCAATCGGCGAGAGTACGCTGGATGTGGTGCGCCTGCACCCACAGCGCTATAACGTCTTTGCGCTGACCGCCCATACCCGTCTGGATAAGCTGATGGAACAGGCGCGAGAATTCAGCCCTCAGTATTTGGTCGTAGCCGATGAGGCCGACTACACCCGAGCCACACAGTTGGCCGAAGCCAAGGGAATCAACAGTGAAATTATTGCCGGGTCACAAGCACTGGAATTTGTTAGTGCCCATGAGGATGTGGATACGGTAATGGCTGCGATTGTCGGCGCTGCTGGTTTGCTGCCAACGATGGCAGCGGCGCGCGCCGGGAAGAAGCTGCTACTGGCCAATAAAGAGGCACTGGTGATGTCCGGGCAGCTGTTTATGGATGCACTGGAAAGCGGTCAGGCACAGTTGCTACCCATTGACAGTGAGCATAATGCGATTTTTCAATGCCTGCCCCAGGATTATGTCTACGGAGCCCCTGAGCGTAAGGGAATTGCCAAAATTTTGCTGACCGGATCCGGTGGACCATTCCTGCACACCCCCTGCCACGAACTGGCTACAGTGACACCGGCCCAGGCCTGCGCGCACCCGAACTGGAGCATGGGACGGAAGATTTCTGTAGACTCCGCCACCATGATGAATAAGGGGCTGGAGTTTATCGAAGCGTGCTGGCTATTTGGACTCAGGGCAGAACAGATTGAAGTGGTAATACACCCGCAAAGTGTGATTCATTCTATGGTGCAATACACCGATGGCTCCGTTCTTGCCCAATTGGGTAATCCGGATATGCGCACGCCCATAGCCCACGCGCTGGCGTTTCCTGAGCGCATCGCCTCAGGTGTTGCGCCACTGGATTTTTCAACAATGACCGACTTTACATTCCAGGCCCCGGAGTTCGACAGATATCCGAATCTGGCACTGGCCATAGAGGCCTGCCAGGCAGGGCAATATGCTACCACGGCGCTGAATGCGGCTAATGAGATAGCGGTAGAGGCGTTTTTACAGGGGCGGCTGTCCTTTACCGGTATTGCCGATCTTAATCGCAAGGTGCTGGATGCTCTGGATTCCTGTGAACTAAACAGCATTGATGACATCATAGGCTGGGATAATGAGGTAAGGGTACTGGCCAGACAAGCCGTGACCCAGCCTTCACAGTCGATGCTGGGGACATAAATGCTGAGTTTTTTGTGGAGTTTATTGTTTTTTATTCTGGCCCTGGGTGTGCTGGTTGCGGTACATGAATGGGGACATTTCTTTGTCGCCAGACGATGCGGTGTTAAAGTACTGCGTTTTTCCATTGGCTTCGGCAAGCCATTGTGGCGAAAAGTCGATAAAACCGGTACTGAGTTTGTGATTGCAGCTATCCCCTTAGGGGGATATGTGAAAATGCTGGATGAACGGGTCGAGCCCGTGCGCGATGAGGATTTGCCTAAGGCCTTTAATCAGAAGAGTGTGGGGCGGCGTATCGCCATTGTTGCGGCCGGTCCGGTGGTGAATTTTATTTTTGCCGTTTTTGCGCTGATGTGTATGTACCTGATCGGTGTGGATACGGTTAAGCCGGTGATTGGTGAGGTGCCCGCGCAAAGTATTGCCGCTCAGGCAGGCCTGAAAAGCGGGATGCAGATTGAAGAAGTGGGTGGCAGGGAGACTCTGGACTGGGAAGCGGTCAATCTGGAGCTGGTCTCTCACATTGGACAGGACAGTCTGTCAATGCGGGTCAGTGACAGTGGGCAAGCCACTACCAGGGTGACACTGGATATACGCCAATGGCAGTTTGATCCGGATAAGGAGTCGGCACTGGTTAGCTTGGGGGTGATTCCGTTCAGGCCTGAGGCGACCACAGAACTGGCATTTGTTGCAGAAGACTCTCCGGCGGCACAGGGCGGATTGCAGCCAGGCGATAAAATACTGCGACTGGATGGAACTCCTGTGCAGAATTGGGAACAAATAGTGGACTTTATCAGTGCCCGGCCTGACCAGCGCTTTACCCTGGCGGTTGAGCGGGATGGCAGTCTGCGGGACATTGAGGTGCAGGCCGGTAGCCGCGAGGTTAACGATGCAGTGCAGGGTTATCTGGGTATCGTGCCCACTGCCGAACCCTGGCCTGAGAGTTATCGGATTACCCGGCAATACGGGCCTGTAGGAGCGCTCATAGAGGGCGCCGATAAGACCTGGCGCCTGATGGTGCTCAGTGTGGAAATGATAGGGAAACTGATAAGCGGAGATGTGTCGGTCAAGAATTTGAGTGGGCCCATCTCCATCGCGCAGGGAGCAGGTGTCAGTGCCGGGTATGGTTTGGTGTATTTTTTGAGCTTTCTGGCTTTAATCAGCGTCAACCTCGGTATTATCAATCTTTTACCTTTACCGGTACTTGATGGTGGACACCTACTTTATTATTTTATTGAGCTTTTGACGGGCCGGCCTGTACCAGAAGGGGTGCAGGAAATCGGGTTTCGTATAGGTGGCGCACTATTACTGCTGTTAATGACAGTGGCAATATTTAATGATATCGCTCGCTTGTAGACTAATAACAATATGGGCTTTTCGCGAACCCCAGCAGTTTGGATGAATATTTTTTGATGAAGTTGAAACAGTTAGTTGTAGCCGGATTGATGTTATCCGGGTCCTTCTTTGCATCGGCTGAAAAAGCCAGTGAATTCGTCGTGGAAGACATCAAGATTGAGGGCTTGCAGCGCGTGGCGCTGGGGGCCGCCCTGACCTATCTGCCGGTTAATGTGGGCGATAAACTCAATGCTTTTCGCATCTCCCAGTTGATTCGCTCACTCTATGGTTCGACCCATTTTGAGAGCATCAAAGTGCTCAGAGACGGTGGCACCCTGGTGATTCAGGTGCGTGAGCGGGCCACCATCAGCCGAATTAACTTCGAAGGCAATAAAGACATCAAGGATGAGCAGCTCCAGCAAAGCCTTGATGACAGTAATATCCGGGTGGGCGAGCCACTGGATAAAACTGTACTGACCTCTATTGAAAATGGCCTTAAAGACTTTTATTACAGCATCGGTAAATATAACGCCGACGTCAGTGCCATCATCACCCCCTTGCCGCGTAACCGCGTTGACCTCAAGCTTCTGTTTGAAGAGGGCGATGCGGCGGATATCAAGCAAATTAATATTGTTGGTAACGAGGTGTTCAGTGACGCTGAACTGCTGGACCAGATTGAGCTGCGGTTTGATACGCCGTGGTGGGACTTTCTCTCTGAAACCCGCTATCAGAAACAAAAGCTGACCGGTGATATGGAGACACTGGAGAGCTACTACAAAGATCGCGGTTACTTGCGCTATAGCCTGGATTCGACGCAGGTCTCCATGACGCCGGATAAAGCGGGAATCTACATTACTCTTAACGTTGAAGAAGGAGAGCAATACACGATTTCTGACGTTGAACTGATTGGCGATTTGCTGGGCCAGGAAGACACCATCAGGCGTATTCTTCCTCTGTCGGCCGGTAAGATGTATAACCTTGCGGAAGTGACCTATACCGAAGAGTTTATCAGTAAGTATTTAGGCCGCTTCGGTTATGCGTTCCCTGAAGTGACCACCATTCCTGAAATCAATGATGAAGACAAAACCGTAAAGCTGACCCTGTCGGTGGATCCGGGTAAACGGATTTATGTACGCCGGATTAATTTTGCCGGTAACAATGTGACGGCAGATGAAGTGCTGCGTCGTGAAGTCAGACAAATGGAAGGGGCCTGGTTGTCAAATACGGCACTGGAGTCTTCTAAAGCGCGTATGTCGCGACTGACCTACATGGAAGAAGTGAATTTTGAAACGGTACGCCTGCCCGGCGAAGAGGACAAGGTGGACGTCAACTTCAACGTCAAGGAACAGCCGTCCGGTTCCTTTAATGCCGGTATTGGTTATGGCGACCGCACCAAACTAAGTCTGCAGGCGGGAATTCAGCAGGATAACTTCCTGGGCACGGGTAAACGTCTTGGTCTGAACCTGAATACTGTGTCCTATCAGCAAAGTGCGACGGTTTCCTATACGGATCCCTACTTCACCATTGACGGTATCAGTCTCGGTGGCACCTTATTTTACTCCGAGTTTGACGCCGGCAGCGCGAACCTGGTGCAGTACAATAATAAATCCTGGGGACTGGGGGCGAACTTTGGCTATCCGGTTGACGAATATAACCGTCTGAATTTCGGTCTTACCTACCGGTATAACAAGATTTCGCAGTTACAAACCTACGATCAAATCCGTACCTTTTATGACATGTTTGCGGATCCTAACGATCCGGATGCGGGTATTGAGTTTAATTCCTACGAGCTGAGTGCTGGCTGGAGTCGCAGTACCCTGAACCGCGGGGTATTTCCTACGGCGGGTTCCATGCAGCGGGCTTCGGCGAAAGTCACCGCGCCTTTTTCCGACGTGGATTATTTCAAGCTGAGCTTTGATACCAAGTTCTACTTCCCGCTGTCACGCGATCAGCGCTGGTCTTTCCTGGCCAGACTGGAAATGGGATATGGCAATGGTTATGGCGACCTCGATGGCAACGACCAAATTCTGCCCTTCTGGGATAACTTCAGGGCGGGGGGCAGCGATTCACTGCGTGGTTTTGAAAACAACACGGTGGGTCCGCGTCCAATTTATCGTCGTCCCAGTACCATCACCGCGCCTGATGGCAGTCAGATCCCGTTAGGACCGAATGCCGATACTGTCACCGACACCACGCAGTTACGTGCTATTGGCGGTAATGCCATGGTGCTCGGTGGCGTAGAGTTAATTGTTCCGACCCCGTTCATCGACGAGGAACTGGACAACTCCGTACGTACCAGTCTGTTTGTGGACGTGGGCAATGTATGGGACACTGAGTTCAGAGTGGAAAATTATGATGGCCTGGCCGAATCAGAGCGCAACAAGATTGCCGACTACGCTGATATAGGCCGTTTCCGGGCCTCTGCTGGCCTGTCAGTACAGTGGCTTTCTCCCATGGGGCCGATGATTTTCAGCTTTTCCCGTATTCTTAAAGAAGAAGATGGCGATGAGAGTCGTTTCTTCTCCTTTAATATCGGGCAAACATTCTAATAATATCAGCCGGATAGGCTTTAGATAATTTTGAGGAGAGTATTTTGAAAAAATTCAACAAAGGTGTTGTCGCCGCTGCCATTCTTGGTACGTCTATGCTCAGTTCTGCAGCCATGGCTGCACAGAAGATTGGCGTGGTCAATGTACAGGGTATCTTCCAGTCCTTGCCTCAGGCTGCGGTTATTCAGGAAAACATCCGTAACGAATTTAAGGATCAGATCGAAGAAATCGGTCGCATGGAAAAAGACATCAAATACTACATGGAAAAGCGTGAGCGAGACGCCGCTACTATGAGCGATGCTGAGCGCAAAGAGCTGGAAGATAAGCTGATTTCACTGCGTGATGAATATGCAGGTAAGACTCAGCCGTTACAACAGCAAATTCAGGCCCGTCAGGGTGAAGAGCGTGACAAGCTGCTGGGCCTGATTAAGCAAGCCATTGATGGCATCGCTGAAAAAGAGAACTATGATCTGGTACTGAACTCCAATGCCGTGGCGTACATGGCGGAAGCGAACAACCTGTCTCAGAAAGTGGTCGATCAGGTCAGCAAAATCAAATAACAGGGCTTCACGGTCGATGAAAACCTATAGCCTCAATGAATTGGCAGCGCATCTGGATGCCGAGGTTCAGGGAGACGGTAATGTACAAATACATGCCGTCTCTACGCTGGCCAGAGCAGGCAAAGGTCAGATTTCCTTTTTGTCCAATAGCAAGTATCGTAGCCAACTCAAAGACACGAAAGCCGATGCGGTGATCCTTCAGGCAGCTGATCTGGAGTTTTGTCCGGTCAGCGCTCTGGTTATGAAGAATCCCTACGTGGGGTTTGCCCGTTTAGCGCAGTTGATGGATACCACACCGGCCGCGGCCGACTCAATCTCACCTCATGCGACCATCGCAGAGGACGTGACATTGGGGAATAACGTGGTCGTAGGTGCCAATGCCGTGATCGAGTCCGGCGTTAAGCTGGGTGACAATGTGCAGATAGGGCCCGGCTGCGTGATTGGTAAAGATGTCACCATCGGTGAAGGCACTAAGCTGTGGGCGAATGTCACCCTATATCATGACGTTCACATTGGCCATTCATGCCTGATTCAGGCCGGTGCCATTATCGGTGCGGATGGTTTTGGTTATGCCAATGATAACGGGCAATGGGTGAAGATCCCGCAACTGGGCCGGGTTATCATCGGTGACCGCGTAGAGATAGGCGCCAGTACCACGGTAGACCGCGGTGCGCTGGACGATACCTGTCTGGCGGACGGGGTCATCATCGATAATCAATGCCAGATTGCACATAACGTAGTGATTGGTGAAAACACGGCCATAGCCGGGTGCACTGTGGTAGGCGGAAGTACACGGATTGGCCGCAATTGCACTATAGGCGGCCTGAGTGCAATCACCGGTCATGTCGAGATTGTGGACAATGTGCACTTTACGGGAATGAGTATGGTGACTAAAGGAGTGAGTCAGGCGGGAGCGTATTCCTCAGGGCTGCCATCACAACCGAGTCGTGAGTGGCGTAAAGCAGTGGTCAACGTGCGCAACCTCGATCGGCTCAGCCAACGTGTCAGAGAACTGGAAAAACATTATTCGGAGCACGATAGTGCTGGCAAAGGAGACAGATAGTTGGCTAACGAGTTAAAGCTTATCGATATTGAAGAGATCATGGAGCTATTGCCCCATCGCTACCCGTTTTTGTTAATTGACAGGGTGACGGATTATGAATTGGGCGTCTCCATTAAAGCGTATAAAAATATCTCATTTAATGAACCCTGCTTTACCGGGCACTTTCCCGGAAAGCCCATCTTTCCAGGTGTCATGATTCTGGAGGCCATGGCGCAGGCCGCTGGTATTCTGGGCTTTAAAACCGTGGGTAATTCAGATGAGCTCTACCTGTATGCCGGCATTGATAAGGCTCGCTTTAAGCGCCCTGTGGTGCCCGGAGACAGGCTGGATTTTTCAGTTGAATTGATCAAAGAGAAACGGGGAATCTGGAAGTTTTCCGGCGTGGCCAGTGTGGACGGTGAAGAGGCCTGTAGTGCCGAATTTATGTGTGCAATGAGGAAGATGTAGCAAGGTGATCCACCATACAGCCCAAATAGACCCCAGTGCAAAGCTTGGCAACAACGTAAAAGTGGGTGCCTACTCACTGATCGGAGCGGATGTTGAAATAGATGACAACACGGTGATTGAGTCCCATGTCGTCATTAAAGGCCCGACCCGAATCGGTAAGGCTAACCATTTTTATCAGTTTTGCTCCATCGGTGAAGATTGTCAGGATCTCAAGTATGCCGGTGAACCGACTCGCCTGGAAATCGGCGACGGTAACACCTTCAGAGAATGTGTCACGGTGCACCGTGGCACAATCCAGGACAACTCACTGACACGCATCGGCAATAATAATCTGCTGATGGCCTATGTGCATCTGGCCCATGACTGCATGGTGGGTGATAACAATATTTTTGCTAACAATGCCAGTATTGCCGGCCATGTGCATGTGGGCGATTGGGCCATTCTCGGCGGTATGTCGGGGGTACACCAGTTTTGTCATGTGGGATCCCACAGTTTTTGTGCAGCCGGTACTATCCTGCTGAGAGACCTGCCACCTTACGTCATGGTGGGAGGGAAGGATGCCAAACCTCATGGTATCAACGCCGAAGGGTTACGCCGCCGCGGATACAGTAAAGAGAGTATTTTACAGATCCGCCGGGCTTACAAGGTGCTGTATCGCAGTGGTAAGACGACAGACGAAGCGTTGCGTGAACTGCGTGCTATGCAGGAGCAGACTCCTGAGCTGGAGATTCTGGTAGACTTTGTGGCGAATTCTCCCAGAGGTATTGTCCGCTAGGGTGAGCAAGGTGCTTTCGGCCCTTGTCGGCGACGTGGTGATGTATTTCATCAGGCACTGCGCGTCAGTCATAGTGATTGCCGTCCTTTGAGGCAGCGCATACAAAGCTCACTCCGGAGAGGTTGTTTCTGGCCCGTTCCGCTGACTAAACCATAGCGGTTGCCTTTGATTGAAGCAGTTTTGCGTTCAACAGAATCGAATATGAAAGAGAAGCAGGCCCACATCCGTATGACGACTCCCCCTATCCGAATCGGCATTGTTGCCGGAGAAGCGTCCGGCGATATTCTCGGAGCCGGACTGATTCAGGCCTTGAAAAAGCGCCTGCCACAGGTCGAATTTATTGGTATTGCCGGTCCCAGAATGCAACAGCAGGGATGCCAGACACGGTTCGATATGGAAGAGCTATCCGTCATGGGGCTGGTAGAGGTGCTGTCACGCATTCGCAGGTTGCTGGAGGTCAGACGTCAGCTGGTGAGCTACTTTACCGCCAATCCGGTAGATGTGTTTATTGGTATTGATGCACCGGATTTTAACCTCGGGCTGGAGCTGCGACTCAAGCAACAGGGTATCCCGACCGTACACTATGTCAGCCCCACTGTCTGGGCGTGGCGGGAAAAACGCATTGTAAAGATTGCCCGTGCTACTAACATGGTGCTCAGTCTGCTTCCCTTTGAAAAAGTCTTTTACGATCGTCACAAGGTGCCCTGTACGTTTGTGGGCCATACCCTGGCAGATGCGATTCCGTTGAAGCCTGATCAACAGGCGGCGAGACAGCAACTGAATATTGCCGCCGATGCATCCGTACTGGCAGTACTGCCCGGAAGCCGTGGCTCAGAAGTTGAAAGGCTACTGCCCCCCTTTTTGCAGACCGTTGCGCTGTTGCAGCAACAGAACCCGACGTTAATTGTCATTATCCCTGCGGCCAACGAACGCCGGCGTACGCAGATTGCCGCGATGCTTGCCAGCACGCCACAAAAGGTAGATGTCATTGTCATCGACGGGCAGTCCAGAGAAGCCATGATTGCGGCAGACGCGGTACTACTGGCTTCCGGTACCGCTTCCCTGGAGGCCATGTTATGCAAAAGGCCCATGGTTGTGGCCTACAAGTTTAACTGGTTAACCTATCAGATGGGTAAGCGCATGTATAAACCTCAATGGTTTTCACTGCCTAACTTGCTGGCTAATGAAGCGTTGGTGCCGGAATTGGTGCAGCACCAGGTGCAACCGGCTGTGATGGCGGCAAAGCTCAAAGGCCTGCTGGAACAGGATACCTCGGCGTTAGTGCAACGCTTTGAAGGTCTGCACAAAACGCTCAGACTTGGGGCCGATGAGCGGGCCGCGGACGCGGTGCTGAGCCTGTTGAATGCGAGTCAAAATGAACAATAGCACTTTGATCGCCGGCGTGGATGAAGTGGGGCGGGGCCCTCTGGTCGGGGATGTGGTAACCGCAGCGGTGATCCTCGATGCCCGTCATCCCATTGAGGGACTGATGGATTCCAAGAAGCTCAGTGAAAAGAAGCGCCAGCATTTTTATGCCTTAATTAAAGAAAAAGCGCTGTGCTGGTCCATTGGCCGGGCCAGCGCCAAAGAAATCGATGAGCTGAATATCTTGCAGGCCACCATGTTGGCCATGGAACGCGCTGTCGAAGGGCTTTTTATTCAGCCCCAGCATGTGCTGGTAGATGGCAATCGTTGCCCTGCCTGGGCCTATTCCAGTGAGGCGGTAGTGAAAGGTGACGGGTTGATTCCGGCGATTTCCGCGGCCTCCATCCTGGCCAAAGTGACCCGGGACGCACAGATGAGCGAGCTGGCCCGGGAATATCCGGCATACGGATTTGAGCGTCATAAGGGCTATCCTACGGCGGCGCATCTGCAAAGTCTGGCGCAACTGGGGCCCACCCCTCATCATCGGCTCAGTTTTAAACCCGTACAGCGCGCTCTCGAACAACAGCAGGACAGTACCAATGGCAGACATTAACTTTGTGCACCTGCGGGTGCACAGTGACTTTTCTATGATGGATGGGTTGAACAAGACCGCGCCCATTCTTGAAAAGGTGAAAGCGCTGAACATGCCCGCAGTGGCCATTACTGATCAAATGAACCTCTGTGGTCTGGTGCGCTTTTACGATAAAGCCCATAACCTGGGGATCAAGCCGGTGATTGGCGCAGATTTCTGGGTTCAGAGTGATTTGCTTGGCGACCAGCTTTATCGTCTGACCTTACTGGCCCGTAATAATCAGGGTTACCAGAATATTACCCAGCTTATCTCAAAGGCCTATCTGCGTGGCCATGTGCAGGAAAGACCGGTTATTGATCGGGACTGGCTGCAGGAACACCATGAAGGCATTATTGTTCTTTCCGGTGCCATGGCGGGGGATCTGGGTATTGCGCTGACTAAAGGCAATAGCGAAATGACGCAGAGCATTGTTGATTTTTATCAGCAGTATTTTGCCGAGCATTACTATGTAGAAATAATGCGCACCGGCCGTCCCGGCGAAGAGGATTATCTGCATCAGGCGGTCGCTATGGCGACACAGCGGCAGTTGCCTGTGGTTGCCACCAATGAGGTCTGCTTTCTTGAAGCCGAACATTTTGATGCCCATGAGATCCGGGTGGCGATCCATGATGGCTATACCCTTGACGACAAACGGCGCCCCAAACGCTACAGCGCAGAGCAATATCTGCGTAGTAGTGAAGAAATGTGTGAACTTTTTGCCGACATTCCTGAAGCCCTGCAAAATACCGTTGAGATTGCCCGGCGCTGCAATGTGACCGTGCGTTTAGGCGAGTACTTCCTGCCTAAATTCCCTACCGGCGATATGACCGATGAAGATTTTCTGGTGATGAAATCTGAGCAGGGGCTGGAAGAACGTCTGGCCTTTCTGTTTCCCGACCAGCAGGAACGTCAGGCCAAGCGAGGGGAGTATGATGAGCGCCTGAAAATAGAGCTTCAGGTGATTAATCAGATGGGCTTTCCGGGTTACTTCCTGATCGTCATGGAATTTATCCAGTGGAGTAAAGATAACGGCATTCCCGTTGGACCGGGGCGGGGGTCAGGGGCCGGCTCGCTGGTGGCCTATGCACTGAAAATCACCGATCTCGACCCGCTGGAATTCGATTTGCTGTTCGAGCGGTTTCTGAACCCTGAACGGGTATCCATGCCCGATTTCGATGTCGACTTTTGTATGGATCGCCGTGATGAAGTGATTGATCATGTTGCCGATCTGTATGGGCGCGAGGCGGTGTCTCAGATTATTACATTTGGCACCATGGCGGCCAAAGCTGTGGTGCGCGACGTGGGCAGGGTACTCGGACATCCCTATGGTTTTGTCGATCGTATATCCAAGTTGATCCCCGGTGATCCCGGTATGACCCTGGCGAAAGCCTTTGAGGTAGAACCGCGTCTGCCGGAAACCTACGAGCAGGATGAAGAGGTACGGGATCTGATTGATATGGCCCGCATTCTGGAAGGGGTCACCCGTAACGCCGGAAAACATGCCGGTGGTGTGGTTATCGCCCCCACTAAAATCACCGACTTTTCGCCCTTGTATTGTGACGAACATGGCCAGTTCCCGGTGACGCAGTTTGACAAGAACGATGTGGAAACCGCGGGACTGGTTAAATTTGATTTCCTTGGCCTGCGTACGCTGACGATTATCCAGTGGGCGCTGGATATGATTAAAGCCGGTCAGGGCAAAGATATCGATATTACGGCTATCCCCCTTGAGGATGCGCCGAGCTTTAAAGTGCTGCAAAACGCAGAAACCACCGCGGTGTTTCAGCTTGAATCCCGTGGCATGAAGGACCTCATTAAGCGTCTTCGTCCGGACAGCTTCGAGGATATCATTGCATTGGTGGCACTTTTTCGTCCCGGCCCGTTGCAATCGGGCATGGTGGATAACTTTATTGACCGTAAGCATGGTCGAGAAGAAATTTCCTATCCCGATGCGCAGTACCAGCATGAATGTCTTGAAGAAATTCTGCAGCCCACCTACGGCATTATCCTGTATCAGGAGCAGGTCATGCAGATTGCCCAGGTCATGGCGGGATACAGCCTCGGTGAGGCCGACTTATTGCGCCGTGCGATGGGTAAGAAAAAACCTGAAGAAATGGCCAAGCAGCGGGAAGTGTTCCGCCAGGGGGCTGCCAGGAATCAGATTGATCCCGACCTGGCGATGAAAATTTTTGATCTGGTGGAGAAGTTTGCAGGCTACGGCTTTAACAAGTCTCACTCCGCTGCCTATGCCCTGGTGTCGTATCAGACCCTGTGGCTGAAGACTCACTATCCCGCTGAATTCATGGCTGCGGTCATGTCGGCGGACATGGATAACACCGATAAGATTGTTACGCTGGTTGACGAATGCCAACGCATGGGACTCACGGTGCTGCCTCCTGATGTTAATACTGGCCAGTACAAGTTCTCCGTCAATGAGCAGGGGCAGATTGTTTATGGTATTGGTGCCATCAAGGGGGTGGGTGAAGGTCCGATTGATGCCATTATTGACGCCCGCAAGCAACAGGGCGCCTTCAGCGACCTGTTTGACTTTTGTGCACGCCTGAATCTCAAGCGCATCAACAAAAGGGTATTAGAGAAGCTGGTGCTGGCCGGTGCCATGGATAACCTGGGACCCCACCGGGCGTCCCTGATGGCCAGTTTGCCAGAGGCCATTGCCGCAGCCGATCAACACGCCAAGGCGCAGTCCTTCGGACAGGAGGACATGTTTGGTTTGCTCAATACCGAGCCGGAACAGGTTCAGCAGGCCTTTGCCGATGTTGCACAGTGGCAGGAGAAAGTGTGGCTGGAAGGAGAGCGCGAAACCCTGGGGCTTTACCTGACCGGGCATCCCATAAACCAGTACCAGCAGGAAATCCGCCACTATAGTAATGGGCGCTTAGTGGACATTAAACCGACCGGACGGGAGGGCAGTGCCACCGTCGTGGGGTTGGTGATTGACATGCGTGTGCTGGTGAACAAAAAAGGCCGACGCTGGGCAATTGTGACACTGGATGATAAAAGTGCCAGAATGGACGTGCGCTTTTTCCCCGATATGCTCGAAGAGTATGAAGCGGTGCTGCAAAAAGATAAAATTTTGGTAGTATCGGGACAGGTCAGCTTTGATGAGTATTCGGGTGGCAATACAATGTCCGCCCGGGATGTCATGGATATTGTGCAGGCCCGGGAAAAAAATGCCAGAGCGGTTATACTGCAGCTTCAGCAACAACAGTGCAGCAGCCACTCGGTGGCTGAACTTAAAGCGGTGTTAAGTCAGTATCAGGGAGGAACCTGTCCGGTTCATTTCGATTATTATCAGCCACATGCGCGGGCTGTTTTGGCGGTGTCGGCCAACTGGTACGTCACCCCGGATGATGACTTATTACATCAGCTACAACAGTTATTAGGTGAAGAGCAGGTCAAGCTGGCATTTCATTAGTCAGTGCATGTGTTCTCGCCAGAGCGCCACCTGGTCATATGCCACAAGGGCAAGTGAAGGAAGGCAAACAGTTTTTTATTATTTCCCCATATCGGGGAAATATCAGACGAGTTAAGGTCGTGGGATGAGTTTGAACTATCTGAGTTTTGAGCAGCCAATCGCAGATTTGGAAGCCAAGATTGAAGAATTACGCCTGGTCAATCAAGGGGGCGAGTTCGATGTCGGGCTGGAAGAAGAAATCACCAAGCTCAGGGAGAAAAGTGCTGAGCTGACCAGAAAAATCTTCGGTGATTTAGGTGCCTGGCAGGTGTCCCAACTGGCCCGTCATCCGTTACGTCCTTATACGCTCGATTATCTGCCGCGTATTTTTACGGAGTTTGACGAGCTCGCCGGAGATCGTGCCTTTGCCGATGACAAAGCAATCATTGGCGGTCTGGCAAAGCTTGATGAGCAACCGGTTATGGTTATTGGCCATCAAAAGGGCCGTGACACGCAGGAAAAGATAAAGCGCAACTTTGGTATGCCCAAACCTGAGGGATACCGTAAAGCGTTGCGACTGATGGAGGTGGCAGAACGCTTTCGTCTTCCCATTATCACCTTCATTGATACGCCTGGGGCTTACCCGGGAGTGGGGGCTGAAGAACGTGGGCAGAGTGAAGCTATCGCCCGCAATCTCAAGGTGATGGCGGGACTTAAAGTGCCGGTTATCTGTACCGTCATCGGTGAAGGGGGCTCCGGTGGCGCCCTGGCCATCGGTGTGGGAGATCGGGTTAACATGCTCAAATACAGCACCTACTCGGTTATTTCACCGGAAGGCTGTGCATCCATTCTATGGAAAAGTGCCGAGAAGGCACCATTGGCGGCTGAAGCCATGGGCGTCAGCGCGGAACAGATTAAGAAACTGGGATTGATAAACAGCATTGTCGAAGAGCCGCTGGGCGGTGCTCACAGAGATTATGACGGCACCGCTGCGAACCTTAAAGCCTGCCTGAAACAGCAACTTGCGCAGTTGCAAAAACTGGCTATTCCGGAGCTGCTGGAAGAGCGCTATCAGCGCTTAATGTCATTTGGATATTGTTGATCATGAGTAAGGGCCGCATCAGCGGCTCTTTTTTTAAGCCATGTTGTATACCCATTTCGAAGCGCAGTTACTGAGCTACCTGACCCCCGCACAACCCTTGTATGTGGCCTACAGTGGGGGGCTGGATTCTCATGTTGTGCTGCACCTTGCATCACGTTTTGTCTCCACACACCCCCAGCATACGTGTCATGCCGTGCATATCCATCATGGTTTGAGTCCACATGCAGATAGCTGGCAGAAACATTGCGCCAGGGTCTGCGAGGACATGGCGATCCCCTTTCTCAGCCATCGACTCGCTTTACAGCACCAGCAAGGCGAGAGCCTTGAAGCTCAGGCCAGAAACGCTCGCTATCAGGCCCTGGCGAATCTGATTCCCGCTGGCGCCATGGTCCTGCTGGGACAGCATCAACAAGATCAGGTGGAGACGCTGTTATTGCAGCTAAAGCGCGGTGCTGGCCCGAAAGGCTTAAGCGGTATGGCGGTTTACGCACCAAAAGACGACCTGCACTATATCCGACCGCTGTTAGCATGCGATCAGCAACAGCTTTGTGATTATGCCCGGCAACATCACTTGCACTGGGTAGAGGATGAGTCGAACGAGGACAAGCGCTTTGATCGCAATTTTCTGCGCCACGAAGTGTTGCCTTTATTAACTAACCGCTGGCCGGGTGTGCAAAAGGCCATAGCGCGTAGTGCTGAATTATGTGCACAGCAGCACAGGTTGCTGGAAGAGCAGAGCCGGATGAACCTTGAGCAGGTGATGGCTGATGATCAGACTCTGCGACTTCCTGCGCTGATGAAATTCAGCGAGCTCTGGCGAAAACACATGATCAGAAGCTGGCTGGCGGAGCTTGGGGTACCGATGCCGCCCCAGGCGATGATGCATCGAATCGAGTCAGAACTGATTCATGCCCGTGAGGATGCCTGTCCGAGCCTGGTATGGGGGGACTGGCAGTTAAGACGATTTGACCGGCATGTGTACCTGCTGCCGAGCCAGATGGGCGCTTCACCAGAGCCTCTTTGCTGGCGCAAAGAGTCACAACTGCGTCTTTGTGATGGACGCCACATCATTTTTGTCCCGGGCACACGACCCGATGCGTCATCAGGCTGGCTGGGTTTAAAAGCGTACGACGAGCTTAATATCGAGTTCAGTGGCTGGTCGCAAGCCTTTCGACCTGCTGGCGCGAAGCAGAGTAAGCCCCTCAAACAATGGTTTCGGATTTGGAAGGTGCCACCCTGGCAACGTCCTTACATTCCCTTGTTACGACATGGGGGAGAGCTGGTAGCTGTGGTGGGCTATGCAGTATCACAAGGCTGTGAGGCAAGCGGAGAGCGCGATCTCTGGGTGGCAATCCGCTGACGCAGGTTGGGCCACGGGCGGCAAGGTATTGCCGACTGTGAGCATCGGGGCTGTGGCCCGTTATGCCGACTCGACCCCTTGATAGTTGGCTTCTTTGAGTTGATAGAGTGCCAGATCAGCGCGCTCAAACAGGCTTTCACTGGTATCCCCTTGTCGGTACAGGCTGACACCGATACTGCAGCTGGCATTGTACTGGCGCAGCACCGGATAGCTGTTCATTGCCCGGCGAATACGCTGGCCAATACACAGCAGGGCTTTGGCGTCGGCATCTTCTATCAAACAACAAAACTCATCGCCGCCAAAACGAAAGGCAAAGTCGGTATCACGCAGACAGTCATTGATAGCCCTGGCGACGCTGATTAGCACCTTATCGCCTTCCTGATGACCGTACTGATCATTGATCAGTTTGAATTTATCCATGTCAATCACCACCAGTCCAAACCGGCTGCCGCTACGATTAGCATGACTGATCAGACGTTGCAGTGCTTCGTCAAAGCTGGCGCGGTTACCTAAACCCGTAAGATGGTCCTTGGTAGCCATGTTGGCCAGTCTGGCATGCGCCATGGCGTGTGCCAGCGGCGTGACGATACAATCATGCATCTCGTGCAACAAACGCTCCTCGTGGGCCGAAGGCTTGCGGGCAAAGCGGTAGGTGACGCAGATACGCGGATCGAGTTGTTGTGGTGCCTCAAGCTGGCGATGATAGACGCCGGCTAATCCGGTCGCATAGCCCTGATCAGGGGCATGGATCTCAAGGCCGGTTACGGTGAGGCGCTCGCCAAGCAGGGTCAGCGCAATGTCGGCAAGCTTAGTGATGTCAATCGTACTTAACATACGTTGCATTATGGTCAGCATGTCCGCATCAGACAACAGACGGCGGGATTCACCGAAATGGAAGAATCTGTCTTTTTCTGTACCACTGTATAAGGGGGCTAACTGGTCCACATTTCACTCCTGCCGGATATTTGACGTCAGGTAAACATCGTTCTCTTAGCAGGAATGTGAGCAAAAGTTGTGCCAGCCTTAAATCTCCAGAAAGGCGCTGATTTCTTCCAGTCGGTGTAGCCCATCCTGATAGCCCTGATCGATCAAAGCCTGACAAAAAGGGCCGTCAAATAACAGATAACTGAGCAAGCTGGATTCCGAATCGGGACGAATGCCGATAAGCCGCATCAGCGTGCGTACACCTTTAGGCAGACGTCGGTAATACTGAGCGGCAATGTCGTTGAAATTGACCTTGGGATTAATGACGAGGCAATCAATGGGTTTAAGGTGGGTAGCCTGGCGCTGCTTGTCGCTGAGTAACGACAGGGTGTGGTTAATACGATAGAGCCGCTCAAGATCGGAATGCAGCGTATCGGCAAAGATCGTGTCCAGCAAATGACCGGCTATCATCGCGCTACTGGGGTGATGCTGAAGCTGATGCTGTTTATCCGGCTTTGGCTGTTCGACGCCGATGACCAGAATTTTCTCTGCGCCCAGATGAATGGGGGTGCTCAATGGAGACAGTTGGTGAATAGAACCATCGCCATAATACTGCCCTTCGATTCTGACGCTGGGAAAAACCAGCGGAATGGCCGATGAGGCCATCAGATGCTCTACATTCAACTGGGTGATCTGTCCCCGGCGTTTGGCACGTTGCCAGGACGACAGATCGGCGTCGCCCTGAAAAAAGCTGATAGAGTCATTGGCACTGTAACTGGATGCCGTGACACTGATGGCTTTTAGATGACCCCGTTGGATATTACGATCAATGCGGTTGAACTCCATGTTCTGACGAAGCAACTGATTAAGGGGCCGGTTGTCCAGCAGACTGCTCGGACGGCGCGGTGTATCTCTGGTTTGCAGACCCTGTAGCTGGTTTTTCAGCAAATACCCAAATACCGACAGCAAATCACTTTCGTATACCTGCTCACTGCGAAAGTTCTTCCACACCCACTCCATTTTTCTTACCCCCAGATGATAGCAGGAGGCGTAACAGGCCAGGGATGTGGCATTGATGGCACCGGCAGAGGTACCACAAATCACCGGGAACGGCAGACTATGGCTACGTGGAAGCAGTTGGGTGATGGCTTTAAGGACGCCTACCTGATAGGCAGCGCGGGCGCCACCACCACTGAGAAGCAGGGAAAATCTATGTCGTTCCAGCATATTCCGTCCTACACATTCAAATGGTTCTGGCGGCTGTCATAAAGTCAGTTAGTTTAGCATTGAGGAGTGTGCAAGTGGTGGGGTAATACCATGAATCTGTGCATTCTGAGCGTGAATCAGCGTGTGACGGTTTGTTGCCTGCTAAACACCGTCACGATGCCCGTTTTAAAATTCAATACAAATGCCTTCAGCGGCGGCGAACAGTTGTAAATCCATTTGTCCGATTTCGATGACCTCCTGACAGTGATGCTCCAGTGATTCGATTTCACTGTCGGTGCGCACCTCGTCATGACTGTATAGCGCCAGTCGTTTTGCCCGACATGCCATGGCCAATTTCACGGCTTCCTCGGCGATAGAGTGTCCCCAGCCGGACTTTTTCGGCATATCCGATAACATGTATTGGGCATCATGGATAATCAAATCGGCGTCCTTGGCAAAGTCGACCCATTCAAGAAAATCCGTGGCTTTTTTGTAAGGCGGGTAGAGTTCATTGTCGGTGATATAGGCCACTTTGGCATTGTCTGCCTCAATGACAAAGGCACTGCCATTACCCGGATGATTCATTTTGTTGCGGCTGATGGTCGCGCTGTTTAAGGACCAGCTGGAGGTGCTGTCCGCCACCGGTTGGATATTGATATTGGCAGGCAGGTCTCGGTAATTGACCGGGAAATAGCTGCCGTTCATTTGCTCGAGTATGGCGTTTGGCTGGTCTGGCGTGGTTTGTCCGGGGGTGATAAAAATATTTCTGTCTGGCTGATAGATAGGCGCAAAAAACGGAAAACCCTGAATATGATCCCAGTGATTATGGGTCAGCAGCAGATGTATATCATTTTCTTTCTGGATCAGCTTTTTACCCAGAGTACGGATGCCCGTGCCGGCATCGAGAATGATATCCGTGCCGTCATCCAGCTCAATATGCACGCAGGCTGTGTTACCGCCATAGCGAACATACTCTGGCCCCGGAGTGGGCACTGAACCTCTGACACCATAAAAGGTTAATTTCATAGATTAGTCTGACCTGTTCTGAATCAAGGATACCCCTTTATTATAAGCTACAGCATCGGCGACGTTGGATCAGCTTTTCTCAGGTATATTCCTGTTAATATTTGTATAACCTGACAGGGTGTTATTGATTGGTTACTGTGCTGGCGCTTTATCGCTGGTGGCTAACAGGACGATGGGACAAACTGAACCATCGTAACAGCGTTACCGGGGACAGAGATTTTCTGTCAGAGTAGCGGCTGGAAGACGGTATAAAGTAAAAAGAGCGGCGGCGCTGCCAAAGCTCTATCCGGGCAGGTGTGACGTGCAGCGTAAGGGCAATGCCAGAGTGTGCATAGCACACCGCTGGCAAGGACGAGAAACCATGTTGACCCTGTTGTTACAGGGCTTTTACAAAGCCCGAAATCTCACTCAGTGACATCAGCTGTTTGTCACCACTGCGACGATTCTTGTATTCCACGTTGTTTTCATCCAGGTTGCGTTCACCGATGATAATCTGATGGGGAATACCCACCAGTTCCATATCGGCAAACATCACGCCCGGGCGTTCTTTGCGATCATCAATCAGCACATCCACACCTGCTTCCAGCAGTTCCTGATAGAGTTGGTTGGCGGCTTCCTGAATACGGTGAGATTTGTGCATATTCATAGGAATGATGGCGACTTTGAAGGGGGCAATGGCGTCAGGCCAGGTAATACCAAACTTATCATGATTCTGTTCGATGGCCGCGGCGACAATACGGGTAACGCCGATACCATAACAGCCCATCGACAGTGGCTGGTGTTTGCCTGATTCGGTCAGCACTCCGCAGTTCATCGACTGAGAGTACTTGTCACCTAACTGGAAGATATGACCGACTTCGATACCACGCTTTATTTCCAGCACTCCCTTACCATCCGGAGAAGGGTCGCCAGCCTGTACATTACGAATATCTGCGCTGTCTCCGGGTTCCAGATCGCGGTACCAGTTAATATTGAAAAAGTGTTTACCATCAATGTTGGCACCGGCAGCAAAATCACTGATGCCAGCCACGCTATGGTCGATAATAAAGGGGATGGGCAGATTAACCGGGCCCAGTGAGCCAGGACCTGCACCAATGGTGCGGCGAATGTCTTCTTCGCTTGCAAAGGTCAGAGGCGCCGCGACCTGCGGTAATTTTTCAGCTTTCACCTCATTGAGTTGATGGTCGCCGCGAACCAGTAAGGCAATCAGGTCACTGTCACACTCATCACTGGCTTTGACCACCAGGGTTTTTACGGTTTTCTCTACCGCAACAGGGAATTGTTCAACCAGTTCAGCGATAGTAGTGGCCTTAGGCGTTTCTACCAGATGCATTTCACCCTGCGGTGCATCGGGAGCTAATTCACTTGGGGTAAGCTCGGCCATTTCCACATTGGCGGCAAACTCAGATTCTGTGCTAAAGGCAATGGCATCTTCGCCGGAGTCCGCCAGAACATGAAATTCATGTGACATACTTCCGCCGATGGAGCCGTTGTCGGCGATGACAGGGCGATAGCTCAGGCCAATGCGTTCAAAGATATTGCAATAGGCGCGAAACATTTGCTGGTAAGACTCTTCCAGTGATTCCTGTGTGAGGTGGAAGGAATAGGCATCTTTCATGATAAATTCGCGACTGCGCATCACACCAAACCGGGGGCGCACCTCATCACGGAATTTTGTCTGGATCTGAAACAGATTCAGCGGAAGCTGTTTGTAACTGCTGACTTCCCGTTTCACCAGATTGGTGATCACTTCTTCATGTGTGGGACCGAGGACGAAGTCCCGTTTATGGCGATCATTGAGACGCAATAATTCCGGACCATACTCGTCCCAGCGACCAGACTCCTGCCACAGGTCAGCCGGTTGTACCATCGGCATCAGGATCTCCAGCGCGCCCGCTTTGACCATCTCTTCGCGGACAATCTGGGTAACCTTATTGAGCACTCTGAGCCCGGTGGGAAGCCAGGTATACATGCCTGAAGCCAGTTTGCGGATCATCCCAGCCCGAATCATCAGCTGATGGCTGATAATTTCTGCGCTCGCTGGTGTTTCTTTTTTGGTTGATAGTAAATACTGACTGCTTCGCATAGGCATCACTCAATAATGGGCACCCGTTGATCAAGGTACCTTGTCCGAAAATCGGGCGCCATTCTAACAGCACCCCCGTCAGGGCAGAAGTACAGTAAGTAGATTTTTATGCATTTTTACGTCAAATCAGCTCAATGGCCGTGACTTCAATGCGGTTATCTACACTTTGCCAGTGAATATTCAGGTTATCCAGACGCATGGCATAAGATTGTGGCAGAGCTTGCGCTGTTTTATAGGCCGGACGGGGATCCTGAGCCAGCACCGCTTCAATCAGGTTTTTCATTTTTTGCGGCTCTGAGCACACCTGCCCGAGTTGCGCCTGTGCCTGCGACGAAAAGTCTACTGACAAACATGGCGGCGGTGACACGGCATAGCCTGAAACGGCATCCGGATGAGCATCCGCATAGGAAAGGTAAGGCTTAATATCGATAATCGGTGTGCCATCGAGCAAGTCCATGCCCCGTACCTGCAAACACACCTGCCCCTGGTGTTGGTGAAGATGCAGGAACTCCACCACCGATATCCCCAGATTATTGGGGCGATGGGTGCTGCGGCTGGCGAACACACCCATGCGCTGATTGCCCCCCAGTCGCGGTGGTCTGACGGTGGGTTTCCAGCCCCGAGTCTGGGTCTGGTGAAACTGAAACACCAGCCACAGGTGAGAGAACTGTTCAATACCGCGAAAACAGTTGAGGTCATTGAAAGGAGGAAAGAAGCGAATTTCCCCCACCGCTTCTTTGACCAGGCCTGGTTGACGGGGAATGGCAAACTTCTGTTTATAAGGGGTATGGATAAGCCCGATGGGCTGCAGTGACATTGCGCCTGATGGCGGCGGTGACTCAGTCGTGTTCATGGGTGTCACTGTCGGGCTGACTGTTGTTGAGCGGCCATCCCCCGAGCTGATGCCAGCGATTTACAATGGTGCAAAACAAATCCGCTGTTTTCGAGGCGTCGTACAGTGCTGAATGGGCTTCATTCTGGTCGAAACTGATTTGTGCGGCCTGACAGGCTTTAACCAGCACAGTCTGACCAAAGGCCAGTGCAGCCAGACTGGTGGTGTCAAATGACACAAAAGGATGAAAGGGCGTCCGCTTGATACTGGCTCGCTCTATGGCGGCGTTAACGAAGTTCTGATCAAAGGCTGCATTGTGGGCGACGATGACCGAGCGCTGACACTCAGCCTGCTTCTGTTGCTTGCGGATCTGTTTACACAAGTCCTTCATGGCGTCTGTTTCATCAATGGCGCCGCGTAGTGCACAATAGGGATCAATGCCATTGAATTCCAGCGCGGCCTTTTCCAGATTGGCGCCTTCAAAAGGCTGGATATGATGATGAAAGGTCTGATCTTTTTGCAACAGCCCCTGTTCGTCCAGTTTCAGTGTGACGGCAGCGATCTCCAGCAAGGCATCGGTGCGATGGTTAAATCCAGCCGTTTCGACATCGATAACAACCGGGAAATATCCTCTGAATCGCTGCTTGAGTTGTGGCGTTGTCGCTGACATGTTGACCTTGATTGCTTGTTGGGCGCAGTATTATGACAATACTGCTGCTATTTTGCCATCAAGTGAGCGGTGCGATTGCCGATAATATGGCTATAGTAGGGGTTGTCTCATCCACTGAGCGGATGTGGCAATCACAATAGTCTCGCAAACGGGCCTATGGCAATGCCATGATCCGGGCGATTGCAACGGTGTGGAAACAGGATAACGCATGAAAAAGTGTATTGTGGCACTGATGGTGATAATGGCGATGCCTGCGGCGGCCAGTATCCGGCACTATGCCGCCAAAGTGGAGAATTCACAGTGGCAACTGAGCAACCAGTCACGATTGCAGTGTACCTTGAGTCACACTATCCCCGGCTATGGTGATGCATTGTTTACCAGCCAGGCCAGCAAGGAACTGAACCTGGAATTTGAACTGGCGATGCAGCGATTACCCAAAGACTACGGGGTTGCCGCAGTGTATTCCATCCCACCGAGCTGGATGCCGGGCGCGATGCAAAAAGAAATTACTGATATGTCTATTCGCAAGCAGTTCAATGGCGACCTGCCCGAGCAAGCAGCCTGGACGATTTTGTCTGAGCTGGAAAAAGGCTACTGGCCAACCATTTATTATCAGGACTGGTACAACCCTTACGACAAAGTGGCGGTGGGTCTCAATGCCAGTAACTTTGTGCAGCACTACTATGCCTTTTCGCAATGTGTTGCCAATTTGCTGCCCTTTAGTTTTGAGGATATTGCCTATTCGGTGCTGACGTATGAGAAAAACTCTGATGAATTGACCCGTCAGTCAAAGAAAAAGCTCAATATGATCGGCGAGTACCTCAAAGAGGATCAGGAGCTAGAGCTGGTGCTGCTGGATGCCTATACCGACAGTTATGGCGGTAGCTGGAATAACCTGCAGTTATCCTTACGCCGGGCTGAGAAAATTAAAACCCACTTTACCGGCATGGGCGTGGCGGAAGAGCGAATTGAGGTAACAGGTCACGGCGAGCGTCGCCATATCGCCCCCAATACCACCGAGATGTCGCGGGCGAAAAACCGCCGTGTTGTCATTCGTATGGACAGACTCTAGGACATGGCAAAAAGGGCGCCAGAGGCCTTTGCGAGACTTTTCAGGGTTTTTGCCTGACAGGGCAACAGTAAGCTGGCCTCAGGGGCGTTGGATAAGCTCAATAGCGTAACCATCGGGGTCCCGTACAAACGCTATGACCGTGCTCCCACCTTTGACCGGTCCCGGTGCTCTGTAGACATCTGCGCCTCGGGCGCTGAGGGTGTCGCACAGGGCATAAATATCTTCACAGCCTATGGCAATATGACCAAAGGCCTCACCTATCTCATAGTGATCTTTATCCCAGTTATAGGTCAGCTCCAGGACACTGTTTTCGGCTTCGTCGCCATAACCGACAAAAGCCAGCGTGTAGCGGTATTGCGGATTCTCAGACTGACGCAATAACTGCATGCCTAAGCACTGTGTATAAAACTCGATGGAGCGCTGAAGGTTTCCTACTCTGAGCATGGTGTGGAGTAATCGCATTTTTTTCGCCTGTTAATTAGGGTACATAAATCAGGTGTCTGGCCACTCTTACAAAGAGGGATTGCGTGCGGTGAGTGCAACCACGTCTGCTAGGTATCGGCCTTTTCTTTAAATTCACACAAGTCTTCAATCAGGCAGGCGCCACAGCGCGGCTTTCTGGCAACACAGATATAACGACCATGCAGAATCAGCCAGTGGTGAACGTCCACTTTAAACTCTTTAGGCACGACTTTAAGCAGTTTTTGCTCTACCTCGTTGACGTTTTTTCCTTTAGCCAGTCCGGTTCTGTTACTGACCCTGAAAATATGAGTATCAACGGCAATAGTGGGCCAGCCAAAGGCGGTGTTGAGGACCACATTGGCGGTTTTGCGACCAACACCGGGTAAGGCTTCCAGCGCGCTTCTGTTTTCGGGTACCTGGGAACCATGTTGTTCAACCAGAATACGGCAGGTTTTGATCACGTTTTCAGCTTTGGCGTTAAACAGACCAATGGTTTTAATGTAATCCTTCAGTCCCTCAACACCCAATGCCAGAATGTCCTCAGGGGTGTTGGCAATCGGAAACAGCTTTGTGGTGGCCTTGTTGACGCCCACATCTGTGGCCTGCGCGGACAAGATAACGGCAATCAGCAGCTCGAAGGGCGAACTGTAATTGAGCTCAGTGGTAGGGTGGGGATTATCGTCACGCAAGCGGGTTAATATCTCTTTGCGTTTTATCTGATTCATACAACTAGCTCTCTGTCGTGACCCGGGCCCGCTCTATGACTTTTTGCGGTTTGCTGATAAGTTGCTCCACCCGTCTGTCTAATGCGTTTTTAACGGCAATCAGTAACCCCAAACCAATAAATGCGCCGGGGGGCAAAATCGCCAGCAAAAAGTTATGTTCTGTTTCAAACAGGGTAATGTGCAAAGCCCTGGCCCAATCACCAAACAGGAATTCGGCTCCGGCAAATAAGGTGCCATAGCCCAGGACTTCACGCAGTGCCCCCAGCAATATCAATACGGCTGAAAACCCGATTCCCATCATCAGCCCGTCAAAGGCGGCATATTTCACCGGATTTTTAGACGCATAGGCTTCGGCTCTGCCAATAATGGCGCAGTTGGTTACGATCAGTGGGATAAAAATCCCCAGAGCCAGGTAAAGGTTGAAGGTAAAGGCGTTCATCAGCAGCTGCACTATGGTTACAAAGGCGGCGATGATCATCACAAAAATGGGTATGCGAATTTCATTGGGCACCAGATTACGCACCAGAGAAACCGTGGTATTGGAACCGATTAGCACCAGTGTGGTGGCGAGTCCCAGACCCAGACCGTTGATCAAGGTACCGGTGACGGCCAATAAAGGACACAGTCCCAACAATTGCACCAGAGCGGCATTATTCTTCCATAATCCCTGATGAGACAGGGCCTGATATTCACTCATGCTCATCCTCTGCTTGGGTTGTTGGCCCACACTGATTGGGCGCCTGCAAAATACGTTGGCGGTTTTCGGAAGCAAACACAAGGGTGTCTCTGACCGCTTCAATGACTGCCCGGGGGGTGATGGTGGCACCGGTGAACTGATCGAAATCGCCACCGTCCTTGCGCACCGCCCAGCTCTGCGGGTGGGTGTTATCCAGGGATTTGCCATCGAAGCTTAAGATCCAGTCAGAGATTCGGCGATCGATTTTATCCCCCAGCCCCGGCGTCTCCCTGTGCTGCAATACCCGAACACCGCTGATTACACCCTGCATATCAATGCCCACCAGCAGGTGAATGTTACCGCTGTAGCCATTGGGCGTCATGGTCTCGATGGCCAGTGCCTGAGGCTCACCATTAAGACTCGCCCGATAAAGGGTTTTAGGCTCCTGATTGCCCAGCAAGTCGGGGGCCGTCACGCGGGTACAATCCTGCTCCAGCTCATTGTCGTGCCAATCCGGTGGAATGATGCTGTTAAGGGTTTGCTGCAATTCATTGCGCTGTTGTTCAGCAATTATGGGACGGGTGAACATATCGGTCAGTGCAATCAATGCCGTTGTCACCAGTGCAAAGGCGGCCAGAATCAGACCATTTTTCTGCATACTTTGGGTCATGACTTTTTCACCTTTTTGACTGAACGGCTGTGACCATAGGTACGCGGACGGGTGTAGTAGTCAATCAGTGGCACTGCCATATTAGTCAGCACAACTGCAAAAGCGATGGCATCGGGGTAACCTCCCCAGGTTCGGATGATAATGATCCAGGCACCGATGAGAGCGCCATACATCAGCCGTCCTTTGTCAGTAGTGCTGGCGGAAACAGGATCGGTAGCAATAAAGAAGGCCCCCAGCATAGTGCCGCCACTGAGCAGGTGGAACATCACTGAGGGGTACACATCGCTATTGCTCAGATGCAGAATGAGCGCGATCACCGCCATCGCAGCCAGCATACTTACGGGGATATGCCATTTGATTGCACGCATTTTGAGCAGGAACAAACCACCACACAGGTAGGCGAGATTTATCCAGAACCAGCCAATTCCCAGGCCATCCGTGAAGGGCTGCTTGGTGAGGGCTTCGGTGTAGGTGAATCCCTGACTCAGGTCAGTTTTGACACTATCGAGCGGGGTAGCCATGGTATATCCATCCGCCAGGTTACGTACCTGATTGAGACTGTACCCCTCGGCTGTATAGCCCGTAAAGATCAGGTAGCAGGCATCCAGCAGGTCATATCCGCGGGCGGCAAGTTCCTGCGGTGGCAACCAGGAGGTCATGGCCACAGGAAAAGACACCAGTAACGCAATATACGCTGCCATCGCCGGGTTAAATAAATTAAAGCCCAGCCCACCATACAGCTGTTTGACAATGGCGATGGCAAAAAACGCACCGATAGCGGTTACCCACCATTCTGCCAGCGGGGGCAGACACAACGCCAGCAGCAAGGCAGTGAGCAGGGCGCTACAATCGGACAGGGCCTTTTCAAAATCCTGTTTGCGGCATTCCAGGATAGCGGCTTCTGTTACCAGTGCCACGGTTGCGGCAATGAGAAACTGAATCAGGGTGCCCCAGCCAAAGAACCACAGCTGCGCCGCAAAGCCGGGCAGGGTGGCATAGCAAACCAGGCGCATGAGCTGAGCAGTGCTGCGCTGATGGTATTGATGCGGTGAGCTGCTTACGGATGACTTCATGATGAGTTTTTATCCTTCATGGCTTTTTTCGCTTTCGCCCGGGCAATGGCTTCTGCCACCTTACGCTTTTTCTCACTGTCAGCGGCAATAGGCTGAACCTCTTGTTCTGACTCTTCATGGGCTTGTTGTTGCGCTCGCGATGCTTTTTTCGCTTTGGCCCGGGCAACCGCCGCAGCGACCCTGGCGGCTTTGTCATCTTGTTCAGGTGATTCAGGCTGCTCTGGTGTCGTTGTCTTTTGTGCCGATTGTTTTTTCGCTTTAGCGCGGGCGACCGCTGCAGCGACTTTAGCGGCTTTGTCATCCTGTTCAGGTGCGTCAGGCTGCTCTGGTGTCGTTGTCTTTTGTGCCGATTGTTTTTTCGCTTTAGCGCGGGCGACCGCTGCAGCGACTTTAGCCGCTTTGTCATCCTGTTCAGGTGCGTCAGGCTGCTCTGGTGTCGTTGTCTTTTGCGTCGATTGTTTCTTTGCTTTAGCGCGAGCGACCGCTGCGGCGACTTTCGCGGCTTTGTCATCCTGTCCCGCGTTTGCATCGGGTTGTACCTCGTTGCCGGACGACGAGGCCTGTGCTTTTCTGGCTTTGGCGCGGGCGATGGCGGCGGCCACCTTGTCGCTGTTATCTGACGGTGCTCCGTTATCCTCCTGTTTGGCTTTCGCCCGGGCCAGTGTCGCGGCGATGCGGGCTTGACTGCCCCCATCATCTTCCTGCATTGCGGCCTTTCTCGCCTCGCTGGCGCGTTTATGGCGGGCTTCACGCTCGGCCTTTTCCTGCTCCAGTCGTAGCTTTCTGGCTTCAAAGCGTTCACGGGCTTTATCGGCTTTTTGCTTCTCTTCTTCCTGTGTGCGGATTTCTGCCTTAGCCACCCGATAATAATGCACCAACGGAATTTTGCTGGGGCAGACATAGGCACAGGCCCCGCACTCGATACAGTCAAACAGGTTGTAATCTTTGGCTTTTTCTAATTCTTTAGCCTGGGCGTGCCAGAACAGCTGTTGTGGCAGCAGTTCTGCCGGGCAGGCATCTGCACAGGCACTGCAGCGAATACAGGGTTGTTCCGGGCCCATGTCGGGCATCTCTTTCACCCCTGGTGCAAGGAGGCAATTTGTAATTTTGACCACGGGGATCTGATCTGACACCAGTTCAAATCCCATCATCGGGCCGCCCATGATCAGCTTTTGCTGCTGCTGTTTATCCACATCTGCCTGTGCCAGCAAATGGGCGATAGGTGTGCCCAGCAAGGCCCAGACATTACCGGGGTTTCTGAGTGCCTTGCCCGTTAATGTTACGACGCGATGGATCAGTGGTTTACCGGTGAAAATCGCATCGGCAACGGCATAGCAGGTGGCTACGTTTTGCATTACCACGCCCACATCCACGGGCAAGCCATTGTGGGGCACTTCGCGGTTGGTGAGAACCTGAATCAATTGCTTCTCACCACCGGCCGGATACTTGGTGGGCACGCTGCAGATGATGTAGTCGGAATTTTCCTGACAAGCCACCTGCATGGCATGAATGGCCTCAGGCTTATTGTCCTCTATAGCGATCAATACGTATTTGGGGTTGAGCAGGTGACAGAGAATGTCGATACCCTGGCGAATTTGCCAGCTGTGTTCCCGCATGAGTCTGTCGTCAGCGCTGATGTAAGGCTCACACTCAACGCCATTGATAATCAGAAACTCAATGTCTTTTTTGGGAGTGACTTTAATGTGTGTGGGAAATCCGGCCCCACCCAGGCCACTGATACCGGCACGGCAGATGGCTTCCAGTACCTCACTTTTCGGGTGCTGCCGATAGTCGAGCATAGGCGTGAGTTCTACCCAATGTTCCTCACCATCAGGGGTCAGCTCTATGGTGGTCTCAGGCAGCCCGGAAGGATGTGCGGAGACATGTTCGCGGATCGCCGTGATTTCACCTGAGGTCGAAGCATGCACCGGCACAGCGAAGGGATTCATGCTCTGCGTTAGAGGTTGGCCTTTGTTGACGCGGTCACCCACGGCAACCTTGATCTGGCCCTCCACCCCGATGTGTTGCTTGACGGGAATATACAGTTTTTCGGGTAGGGGAATACGCGAGATCGGTGTCTGATTAGACAATTCTTTGAATTGTTGCGGATAGACTCCCCCCGGAAAGTCCGAGAAGCTGCCCTGGCGAATTTTTTCTATCAGTGACTGCAATGGAAATCCTATTCAATCAGACCTAGTTTATTCTACGTTCTTCACAGCAATGCTTTCTAACTGCCAGCGCCAGGATGAAACCGTGGGTCTCAGCGGCACCATGTCGATACAATCGACAGGGCAGGGATCCACACACAGATCACAACCTGTGCACTCATCGACAATCACGGTATGCATTTGTTTCGACGCCCCGACGATGGCGTCTACCGGACAGGCTTGAATGCATTTGGTGCAACCGATGCATTCATCCTCGCGAATGTAAGCGACCTTCTTGATGTCCTCTTCACCATGTGCGCTGTCCAGCGGTTTAGCTTCTACCCCCATGAGATCGGCCAGATGCCTGATGGTGGTTTCTCCGCCTGGGGGACATTTATTGATCTCATCTCCCTCGGCAATGGCTTGCGCATAGGGCCGACAGCCGGGATAGCCACATTGTCCGCACTGCGTTTGCGGCAAGATAGCATCGATTTGATCCACCAGGGGGTCACTCTTGACCTTAAAACGCACCGCTGCATAACCTAATATCAGGCCAAAAATCAGCGCCAGTGCGCCAATGGCTAGCAGTGCAACGAGAACCGACATCAGAGTTTTACCAGTCCGGTGAAGCCCATAAAGGCCAGCGACATAAGTCCAGCGGTGATCATGGCAATGGAAGCGCCTTTAAACGGCGCCGGTACATTCGCCGCTGCCAACCTTTCACGCATGGCGGCGAATAATATCAACACTAACGAGAAGCCCAACGCCGCGCCCAGTCCATAGATAATCGATTCGACAAAATTATGCTGCTCGCGAACGTTCAACAAAGCCACACCCAGCACCGCACAGTTAGTGGTAATCAGTGGCAGGAAGATACCCAACAAACGGTATAGGGTTGGACTGGTTTTATGCACGACCATTTCTGTAAACTGCACGACTACGGCGATGACCAGAATGAAGCTGAGGGTGCGCAGATAGCCAATATCCAGCGGTAGCAGGATATAGTGCTCTATCAGGTAACTGCTCAACGATGCCAGGGTGAGAACGAAGGTTGTGGCCATAGACATGCCAATGGCTGTTTCCAGCTTACTCGACACGCCCATAAAAGGGCACAAACCCAGAAAGTTCACTAATACAAAGTTGTTTACCAGTACCGTGCCAATCAGCAACAGTAAGTACTCAGTCATACCTCAGTTCACAGCCTTTTTGGTGCATTAAAAAATGGCGCCCATTATCCGTGTTTATGCACTGATTAACAACTTGATATTATTAGGGATATTTCAAGAGTGTTGTGCATAAATGTGCACAAAATAGTGAAGTTATTGTGAGCGCTGCAAGATGGCTCCCCCTCCCCGACTCGAACGGGGGACCTGCGGATTAACAGTCCGTCGCTCTAACCAACTGAGCTAAGGGGGAACAGCAGAAACGTGATAGAGAATTTGGCTCCCCCTCCCCGACTCGAACGGGGGACCTGCGGATTAACAGTCCGTCGCTCTAACCAACTGAGCTAAGGGGGAGCAGAAATTCATGTTGAAGCTACCAGTAACCTGAGGTCACCGCCGTTTTCAACGGAGGCGAATATTAATGAGGCCTTCTGTTACTGTCAACAGTGGAGACGATTATTTTTGCGCCTTTATGCCTTTCTGTTGATTTGCTGAGCAATAAAGGTAAAACAGGTTGCAAATCGAACCATTTTCCCGGTTATTCAGGGAGGTATAGATGCCTGATATCGATTGCATATAAAACTCGTTAGCTATTCTATTTTGTTATTATAATTTGCTTGTTATCTGTATGGATAAACAGGTTTTAACAAAAGTGTAACATGGCTATCCGGTGCATAAGGTTAGTGTCGACTCACATAAATTTGTCCACACTCTGGCACAACAGGCACAAGTATTGGTGAGTATGAAGTTATCCACTAAATCTGTGGATAACTATGTTGATGAAACCCATAGATTGACCGGCCTGATCATTTCCATACTGTCAATAGTGATCTTTTAAAATTTAAGAAAAATTAAAAATATTCAATAAAAACAATGGGATGAAATTTTCTTCGGGGTGGCCGGAATAATTTCCTCCGCTTCCGATGGATTATTCCACTGGCTTGTTAGTTATTTATGCCTTTGTTGCATAAAACTTCCGCTAAAACAGCTTTTTATCGATGTAGTTGGGTTGAATGCCGGGCTGATGTAAAGATGCAACTGAGCCTGACTGAGCGTGGGGCTGTCGAACAAGTCATGGTTTTCTTGATTGCAGTCACCTATCATAGCGCCTCCATAAACGCCAAGAGTGATTGAGTGAGCCAGACGCCCAAAGCGGATCTATTGAACAGTCCGATTCCCAGCACATTACGTCGGATGACTGTGCCTATGATTCTGGGCATGGTGATGCTGATGACCTTTGGCCTGGTCGATACCTTTTTTGTTAGTTTGCTGGGCACAGAAGAGCTTGCCGCCATCAGTTTTACCTTTCCGGTCACCTTTACCCTGATTAGCCTGAATATTGGTCTGGGCATTGGTGCCTCTGCCACGATTGCACGCTACCTCGGTTCAGGTAAAGCCCATTTAGCCAAAGAGTTTGGTACCGGTGCGCTGATGCTGTCACTGCTTTTGGTGGGCAGTCTGGCGCTGATTGGCTTTATTACCATCGAGCCTGTCTTTCGCTTACTCGGCGCCACTGACGGGCAGATGGTGCACATCCGCGATTACATGCATATCTGGTACCTGGCCGGGGTATTTCTTGCCTTTCCCATGGTGGGTAATGCGGTGTTGCGCGCCGCCGGAGATACCAAGACGCCAAGCATCATTATGGCCGCCGGGGGGCTGATTAACGCGCTGCTGGACCCGCTGCTTATTTTTGGCTGGGGACCGATTCCGGCACTGGGCATTCAGGGTGCAGCAATTGCGACGATGATCGCCTGGGGCAGTGGCTGTGCTTACATACTGTATTTGCTCGTGCATAAACGGCAATTAATTTTACCGCGCTTACTGACTTTGGATGAATTCAGGCTCACCAGCGCTAGCATCCTTAAAATTGGTTTGCCGGCTGCGGGCGCCAATATGCTCACGCCTATCGCCAATGGCATACTTACCGCGATTGTTGCCACTTATGGTGCTGAGGCTGTGGCGACCTGGGGGGTGGGGAACCGTCTGGAGTCGATTGCTTCCATCGTGATCCTCGCACTGTCTATGAGCCTGCCCCCATTTATCAGTCAGAACTATGGTGCCGGTAATCTGCAACGGGTCCGGCAGGCTTACCGTCTGTGCATCAGCTTTGTGCTGGTCTGGCAATTGCTGGTCTTTGCACTGCTATGGTTGGCGTCGCCTTATATTGCGATGGCGTTTGCCGAGGAACAGGAGGTGGCCGAGCTGATCCAATTATTTTTGTTAATAGTACCTTTGGGGTATGGTCTGCAAGGCGTGATTATTCTGACTAACTCATCGTTCAATGCACTGCACCGGCCAATGAGTGCGTTGTGGCTTAGCATACTAAGGTTATTCGTGTTTTTTGTTCCGGTGTCTTATCTGGGCAGTCTTTTATTTGGACTGACCGGGATGTTCTGGGCCGGCATTCTGGCAAATTTGATGACGGCCAGTGTGGCGTTCCTGTGGTTCAGACGGCGATTGGCATTTGAACAGCAACTTCATGATCAACAGATTCAGGCAGAGGCGCAATGAGCAGAGGATTTGAACTGGTATCGTCTTATCAGCCGGCGGGCGATCAGCCCAAAGCCATAGAAGCCCTGGTTGAAGGGCTCAACGATGGCCTGGCGAGTCAAACCTTGCTGGGGGTGACAGGCTCCGGCAAGACTTTTACCATGGCCAGCGTGATCAAAGACGTACAGCGACCTACGCTGATCCTGGCGCATAATAAAACTTTGGCCGCCCAGTTGTATGGTGAGATGAAGGAGTTCTTTCCAAATAACGCGGTGGAATACTTTGTTTCCTATTACGATTACTATCAGCCTGAAGCGTATGTGCCCACCACGGATACCTTTATTGAAAAGGACGCTTCCATTAATGACCATATCGAACAGATGCGACTATCCGCTACCAAGGCGCTGATGGAGCGTCGGGATGTGGTTATCGTTTCCAGTGTCTCTGCCATATACGGACTGGGCGATCCTGAATCCTACATGAAGATGCTGTTACACCTGCGCCAGGGTGATCTGATGGATCAGCGCGACGTTCTGCGCCGATTGGCTGAGCTGCAGTATACCCGCAACGATGTGAATTTTGAGCGTGGCACCTTCAGGGTACGTGGAGACGTGATTGACATTTTCCCGGCCGATTCTGAGCGTGAGGGAATTCGGGTTGAACTGTTCGACGAAGAGATCGAAAAAATCAGTCTGTTTGACCCGCTTACCGGTGCCGTTGAGCGCACGGTTGTCAGAGCCACGGTTTTCCCGAAAACCCACTATGTGACGCCGCGAGAGAAAATTCTGGAGGCCATCGAACACATTAAGCTGGAACTTAAAGATCGTCGCGAGCAACTCAAGTCGGTGAATAAACTGATTGAAGAGCAGCGTATCAGTCAGCGCACCCAGTTTGATATAGAAATGATGCTGGAACTGGGGTATTGCTCGGGCATCGAAAACTATTCCCGCTACCTTTCAGGACGTGCGCCGGGCGAACCCCCACCAACTCTGATTGATTATTTTCCGGCCGACGGATTGTTATTTATTGATGAATCTCATGTCACCGTCTCGCAGATTGGCGCCATGTATAAAGGCGATCGCTCGCGCAAAGAAACGCTGGTGGAGTATGGTTTTCGCCTGCCATCAGCGCTGGATAACCGACCGCTGAAGTTTGATGAGTTTGAGGCGTTATCACCGCAGACCATCTATGTTTCTGCCACCCCGGGTAACTATGAACTGGACAAATCGGATGGCGAGGTAGTGGAACAGGTCGTGCGTCCCACCGGACTTATCGATCCGGAAATTGAAGTCAGGCCAGTGGCTACTCAGGTGGATGATTTGCTCTCGGAAATCCGCAGTCGTGTGGCCGTGGATGAGCGGGTTCTGGTGACCACACTGACTAAACGCATGGCAGAAGATCTGAGTGATTATCTGGATGAGCATGGTGTTAAGGTGCGTTATCTTCATTCGGATATTGATACGGTAGAACGAATGGAGATCATCCGTGATCTGCGCCTGGGTAAGTTTGATGTGCTGGTGGGTATTAACCTGCTGCGAGAAGGTCTGGACATGCCCGAAGTGTCACTGGTGGCGATTCTGGATGCAGACAAGGAGGGCTTCCTGCGCTCTGAGCGTTCGCTTATTCAGACCATCGGGCGTGCCGCCCGTCATCTCAACGGTAAGGCTATCCTATATGGCGACAGAATTACCGGCTCTATGCAGCGGGCTATTGATGAAACGCAGCGGCGTCGGGATAAACAAATTGCGCATAATCTCGAGCATGGGATCACGCCCACCAGCCTTAACAAGTCTGTGACCGATGTGATGGATCTGGGTGGCAGTTGGGTATCTAACAAGCGACGCAAAGTGGCAGAAGCCGAGCAGGGTTACCAGTTCCGCTCCGCTGACGATATTATGCAGCAGATCGGTACCATTGAGGCGAAAATGTTTGAGCATGCCAAGAACCTGGAATTCGAGCAGGCTGCGGCCTTGCGCGATGAGGTTGAAGCCTTGCGACAGCAGTTAGTGGCAATGTCCTGAGGTGACGCACTGTCCAGTTTGATAACTGTTTGCATCCATACCAAGAACGGGTGTAGTATGTTTTGGCATACCTATAACAAGATCTGGAAACTATGCTCAACAGACTTCAAGAATCCGATATCAAGCTCCTGCGGGTATTTTACGCGGTAGCCTCCTGCAACGGTTTCACTGCCGCTGAACCAGTGCTGCGAATGCAACGCCCCAATATCAGTGCCGCCATTAAAAAACTTGAAGAGCGCCTTGATCTTGTTCTGTGTCACCGTGGGCGCGGTGGGTTTCAGATGACCAAAGAAGGCGAAGTGGTATTCCAGGAAACCAAACGCATCTTTAATGCCTTCGATAACTTTGTGTTCAATCTCAAGAGTCTGCACGATGACTTTTCCGGTCATATCACACTGGTACTGATGTCCAGTTTACCCCTGCGTTTGTCTCAGGCGGTAAGTAAAGCGGTTAAAAGTACCATGCAGAAGTTTGATGATATTCACTTTAATATCCAGACGCGCCTGTACAATGAAATTGAGCATGTGGCGCTATCCGGCGAGTGTCATCTGGTGGTCTCCAGCTATGATATGGTTAAGCCTGAATCACTGGTGTTCCATCCCCTGGGGGTCAGTAACACAGGACATTTGTATTGCCATGAATCTCATCCGCTGGCCAAGTACACAGAGGGGTTTCCCGATTCGGTGCGGCTTGAAGACTATGCTTCTGTGGGGATCACGGGACTGTCGTCATCCAATTATGTGAATGAGCAGCAGCGCATGGCGATTCACACCTTCTCCGATTCCTATGAATCTTGTCTTTCTGCGGTGCTGACCGGTAATTACCTGGGATTGTTGCCCGATGCGCTGGTGCAGAGTCATGCACCGGGACTGGGTCTGGTGGCCATTGGCGGCGATGCCTTTCGCTTTAGCCATGAATTCTTTGCCATCAATGGAAAAAACACCATTCTCAATCCGGTGTTGAAACACTGTATTCGTGAACTGAACTACTTCGCACAGCAAGAATAACCTAATCGGCGTAGCCCGGTGTTCGCACCTTTATGGCGGAATGCTTATGATGCTTTACTGCGGGTGAGGTAGGCATCCAGTTTGTTGGCAAAGGCTTGCTTGTCAGACTGGCTGAGTGGCGGGGGACCGCCAGTTTGCACACCACTGGCCCGCATGGTGTCCATAAAATCACGAATGTTAAGGCGCTGGCGTACATTGCTTTTGTCCAGCCACTCTCCTCGCGGACTCAATACTAAGGCATCTTTCTCGATCACCTCGGCAGCCAGCGGAATGTCACTGGTAATGATTAAATCACCGGCTTGAGTCCGACGAACGATTTCATCATCCGCCACATCAAACCCCGAGGATACCTGCATTGAGCGTACGAAGCGTCCGGGTGGGGTGCGCATTGGCTGATTCGCCACCAAAATAGTGTCTGTTTGCGTCCGCTCCGCCGCCCTGAACAGGATTTCTTTTATGGCCACAGGGCAGGCGTCGGCATCAACCCAGATTGTCATGACACACCTTACTGATCATTTTCTTATCTTACTCCTGTTCATCGTCAATGCAGATGCAGTCGCGTCCCTGCTTTTTCGCCCGATAGAGGGCTTTATCTGCTCTTTCAAAGCAATTTGTCATTGCCTCACCGGCCTGTAAGCGGGCGATCCCAAAGCTGCAGGTCACCGGTTTATCCACAGAGAATGTCGTGGCGCGAATGCGCCCTGCTATGCGTTTTGCCAGCTCATAAGCATCGTCAAGGCAGTCCTGCTGGCTGAGGATCACAAACTCTTCTCCTCCCCAACGGCCCACCACATCCTGTTCCCGGACACACTGGCACAAAATGGAGGACAATTCCTGTAGCACGCTATCACCGCTATTATGGCCATATTGGTCATTAATTTCTTTAAAATGATCGATATCCAAAAGGATAAGGCTGCAGCGCTGTTCGGCGCTGTTGCTGCGATTATCGGGTTTGAGGTGGGCGCTGAAAAAGTGGCGGTTATATAATTTGGTCAGTGGATCATGATTGGAGAGGAACTCCAGCTCCTTATTGGAATCTTCCAGCTCTGCTTTAAGTGCTTCCAGCTGACTGTTCTTAACTTCCAGCTTGCGGTTGTAGCGACGAATCAGCAGGTTCCAGGAAGCCAACAAACCAATGATCACAAGCGTAAAGAATGCCAGTTGCCAGGCAAGGGTATAGTTGTGGTTTTCGATGACGCGAATATTATTCCATTTTTTCTGTATTGCCAGGTGATCGGCTTCGCTCAGTTCGCTCAATGCCTTGTTAATTTTGGGCAGCAGACCCGCCAAAGAGGGAATGACCGCCATTCTCAGTTCATCCTGAGGCCATGCCCAGCCATTGATCTTGAGATCCAGCAGCGCCTGTTGCTGCACATAAGCGTTGACTGAATACAGCGAGCCGACGAATATTTCAGCCTCCCCTTCAGCTACCGCCATCAGACCCGCTTTTTCGCTCTCAACTTCAACCACATTCAGAGTGGGAAAGTGGCGTTCCAAATACTCTAACAGACGGTAGCCTCGGGGAATGGCGACACGCCGCTCACCAACTTGTTCAAACCCCTGTAAAAAAGGTTCGCTGCGGCGGGAAACCAGTACATTGGGCGCATAAAAATACACATCACTGAAGGCTAAAAACGTTTGTCGCTGTGGGCTTTTGTTGAGCATTGGAGAGAGATGACAGGACCCTTCACGGAGCAATCTGAGGGTTTCACGCCAGGATTGCGTGGGCTTGAACTGCAGATTGAGTCCACTGCGTTCGGCTAACCTTTGTACATAGCCTGAGGACATGCCGATGTGTTGTCCCTGTTCAATGGCCTCATAGGGTAGCCAATCAGGATCGATGCAATAGGTTATAACGCTTGGCGTGCGGCTGATTGTTTGGGCATCATCCCCTTCGGGTGTCGAATGTGCCTGCTGGTAAGGCATCAGGTACAGGCAAGCCAACAACAACACGTTGTAGGTTAGGGCGGCGATCCGGTTAAGCGCTTTCACAGTTTCGCTTACTTTCTCGCAGAACAGAGCACATCTGGTTATCAGGCATGTCGATGTTATTCAGCGTTTTTCTTTAGTGTGTGATCTAAGTCATTATCAATCAAGTCTTTTGCCTGAGTTAAGGCAGCATAAGTCACTGAAGTCGTGTATCTGCGGTATGGCGGTGGTACCTGGACTATGGCAAACTGACGCCATTATGGCAGTTTATGCTGCCTGTAAAAACAAGATTAAAAACCATAACAATAATTAAGGGAGAGCCTCCGGTGAGTACAACTAACTGGACCAGTCGCGCACTGGATAAGATTGAGCGGGTGGGTAACAAACTGCCGGATCCGGCAGTAATATTTCTGATCAGTCTGATCATTGTATGGGTGCTGTCTGCACTGTTGTCAGGCAGCAGCTTCAGTGCCATAGACCCAAGAACCGATGCGCCGGTGGTGGTTAATAACCTGCTTACCGGCGCGAGCCTGGCTGACTTCTTGTCCCGCATGGTGACCATTTTCACTGGATTTGCCCCCTTAGGCGTGGTGTTAGTGGCCATGCTGGGTGTGGGTGTGGCGGAGCACTCGGGTTTTATCAATGCCGGCCTTAAACGTATGCTCGACTCCACGCCCAAGATGTTGCTCACGCCGTCTATTATTCTGGTGGCGATTGTCAGTCATACCGCCACAGACGCCGGTTATGTGCTGGTTATTCCCCTTGCCGGTGTAATTTTCTATGCAATGGGCCGCCACCCTTTGGCGGGGATCGCGGCGGCGTTTGCTGGCGTGAGCGGTGGATTCAGTGCCAACTTTGTGCCGTCGGCTATCGATCCTTTGCTACAGAGCTTTACCCAAAGCGCCGCACAGATTATTGACCCGAATATTCAGATCAATCCCCTGAACAACTGGTTTTTCACCGGTGCCTCCAGCATATTGATTATTTTATTGGGCTGGTGGCTGACGGATAAGGTGATTGAGCCCAGATTAAAAGATACGCCAGTGGACGGAGATCCGGATGAGATCCCTAAGTTTGATGAACTTGGGAAAAAAGAACTCACCGCCCTGCGTTTTGCCGGGCTCACTATGCTGATAGGCATTGTGTTACTGGTTATGGCAGTATGGCCAGAAGATTCCGCCCTGCGTGCACCGGATGGCAAGCTGGCGTCTTTTTCTGCGCCGTTGATGCACAGTATCGTTCCTCTTATTTTCCTGCTTTTTATCCTGCCAGGAGTGGTGTATGGGTATCTGGCCGGGACCTTTAAATCCAGTAAAGATGTGATTGGCGCGATGAGTAAATCCATGGGCAGCATGAGTTACTATGTTGTCATGGCGTTCTTCTGCGCCTTATTCATCGATGCCTTCGGTAAATCTAACCTTGGGGCTTTACTGGCCATCGAGGGCGCACAGCTGCTCAAGACGCTGCAGCTACCGAGTATGGTGACCATTGTCGGTCTGGTATTTCTGACCGCCTTTGTGAACCTGTTTGTGGGTTCCGCTTCGGCAAAATGGGCATTGCTGGGACCCATCTTTGTGCCCATGCTGATGCAGTTGAATATCTCTCCGGACCTGACGCAGGCGGCATACCGTCTGGGGGACTCTTCATCCAACATCATTACCCCGCTGATGCCATACTTTCCGCTGGTAGTGGTGTACTGTCAGCGTTATGTGAAAAGTACCGGGATTGGCACCTTGTTGTCGCTGATGTTGCCCTTTTCAATCTGTATTATCATCGCATGGACGGCATTCCTGTTGATTTACTGGGCGTTGGGTATTCCTTTAGGGATACAGGCCAGCTATGTGTATCCGGCTCCCTGAGTTACCTGCTGATGGAGGCTGATAATGGGTCAGCCTCCTGACATTACCGATATACTGCATCAATTACTGTGTGAGCATCCGCAGGGGATCAGTGAACACGCCTTAATCACCCGCCTGCAACAACCCGAATACGGCGTACTGAGCGAGAAGGTGAATTTTTCCGATTCGCTCAGTTTGTTTCAGGCCCATTTCTACCTCTTTAATCAGCTTTACCAGTTGCGTCAGCAACTGCGTGCCGAACAATTGGCTGATCTGGCTATCAGCGCACTCTCTATCCGTCTGTTGCCATATAGTCAGGGTAAAGCGGGGCTCACTGACACCGATTCACTGGCTGACTACTATCTGGATTGGAACCAGTTTGAAAAGACCGGCACAGATGATGTCAATGCATTGCTTAACGATTTCTGGTTGCGAATGGCCGGTCAGATCAGTGAGCAGGAGCGCACTGAGGCGTTATCAGTCCTTGAACTGCCGGGCAATGCCACGCAGGCACAAATACGCAGGCAGTACCGCATTCTGATCCATCGTCATCATCCGGATAAAGGTGGTGATGCCGCAATCACCCAGCAACTTAACAACGCTTACCGGAAACTGATGTGAGTCGTGCGCCACAGGGAGTACAGGCCCTGCATTGAGGTAATATTTACTGGCGATTCAGGAACAATACTTGCCAATCAGTTTGCGTGATGATAAAAAGTCAATCCCTTGTATATATTTAAACGAGAAATGAAAGTAAAGAAAACGTTACGGAGCTTGCTGAAGACGTCCCGATACCGCTGATCTTTCCTCACCACTTTTCCAAGTCGGTGTCATACTTTCTGTTGTCATCCTTTATTTATTTTCCAATTACAATTCAGGTAGTGTTGTTATGTTAAAAGACGCCATTAATAATGTTCACGTGTCCGGTGAACAAGTACTGATTACGCCGGATGAGCTGGCGCAGGCGTTGCCGGTCAGTGAATCCGCGCTGAATATCATTCAGCAATCCCGTTCCACCATTGCAGATATCATTCATCGTCGCGACCACCGTTTGCTGGTTGTCAGCGGGCCTTGTTCTATTCATGATGTGGAAGCCGCAAAAGAGTATGCACTCAAGCTTAAAGAGCTGCACGAAGAGACGAAAGACAGTCTGTACATTGTGATGCGGGTCTATTTTGAAAAACCCAGAACCACGGTAGGTTGGAAGGGCCTGATCAATGATCCCCATCTTGATGGCAGTTTCGATATTGAGACCGGACTGCGTAAAGCCAGAGAATTGTTGATCTGGCTGTCAGAGTTGCAGTTACCCGTGGCAACAGAAGCCTTAGATCCAATCAGTCCGCAATATTTGTCTGAACTGTTTTCCTGGGCAGCCATCGGTGCCAGGACATCGGAGTCGCAGACTCATCGCGAGATGGCCAGTGGCTTATCCATGCCTGTAGGATTTAAAAATGGCACCGATGGTAGCCTGGATATTCCTATTAACGCGCTCAAATCCGCGGCTTCCGGTCACAGCTTTATGGGCATCAATAAGCAGGGGCAGGTGAGTATGATTCAAACTCAGGGGAATCCTGATGGTCATATTATTCTGCGCGGCGGCAAGCAGCCTAACTATGATTCTGTCTGCGTTGCCGAATGTGAAGAAGAGATGCAAAAAGCTGGCCTTAGCGCTGGACTGGTGGTGGATTGCAGTCATGCCAATTCTAATAAGGACTACCGTCGGCAGCCACTGGTGGCGGCAAATGTCATGAACCAGATCCTCGAAGGTAACCAGTCAATTATTGGTATTATGCTGGAGAGTCACCTGCATGAAGGAAACCAAAGCAGCGAGAGCAAGCAACTGAAGGATTTACAGTATGGGGTGTCCATTACGGATGCCTGTATTGACTGGCAAACCACCTCACAGTTACTCAAGAAAGTGCGTGATAAGCTGATCACCGTGTTACCCATGCGAATGAAAAAAATGGAGCGGGCGGTATAACCATGAGCTCGGATACAGATCCTCTTTCTGGCTTGCGTCAGCAAATCGATGAGCTGGACAGTCAGCTGGTCGCCTTGCTGGGTAAACGTCTTGCTGTGACCAAACAAGTGGGCGAGATAAAAAGTCGCGTGGGATTACCGATTTACGTCCCTGATCGCGAAGCGCAGCTGCTGCAAAAGCGTCGAGCAGAAGCCGAAGAATTAGGCCTTTCAGGAGATTTGATAGAGGACCTGCTGCGCCGCATCATGCGCGAGTCTTATCAGACCCAGCATGTGCGTTATCAGTGCACCAACCCCAACCTTGGCAAGGTGGTCGTGGTGGGTGGGCGCGGTGCGCTGGGCTCGGTATTTACTGAGATGTTTGAGCGCAGCGGTTACCAGGTCTGCGTGCTGGAAAAAGAGGACTGGGAGTCGGCGCCATCCATTCTGGCCGATGCGGGTATGGTGTTGATTTCTGTGCCGATGAAGCTCACCGAACACATCATTCGCAGCCTGCCGCCATTGCCCAAAGACTGCTTGCTGGTTGATATTACCAGTACCAAGACTGGCCCACTAACGGCAATGTTAGACAAACATCCTGGCGCCGTGCTGGGTCTGCATCCGATGTTTGGACCGGATGTCTCCAGTCTGGTCAAGCAAGTGGTGGTGGTATGCGAGGGGCGATACCCCCAGCGCTACCAGTGGTTGTTAGAACAGATGCGCAGTTGGGGTGCCATTCTCAATACCTCCACGGCAAAAGAACACGATGATGCCATGGCGTTTATTCAGGTGATGCGGCATTTCTGCTCTTTTGTGTACGGGGCGCACCTCGCCGGAGAGAATCCGCCGCTGGAGAAATTGATCCAGTTCAGCTCGCCTATCTACCGTTTGGAACTGGCTATGGTGGGCAGACTCTTTGCTCAGTCACCGGATCTGTATGCTGACATTATTTTTAACAGTAAAGAGAGTGTGGCGTTGTTGCGGCGTTTTCAGCAGCGTTTCAATGCGGCCCTTGAGGTGTTAGAAGGGGGCGATAAGGGTGCCTTTATTAAGGAGTTCTTTCATATTGGCCAATGGTTTGGCGATTTCGCTAAGAAAAGTCTGGTAGAGAGCAAGAAGCTGTTGCTCAAGGCTGATGATGACAGGGCGTGATGCCATCAAAGAGGGAAAACCCTCTTTGATGGGGCTCCTGCTCAGTCTTTATCTACCTGAGACTGGTTGTAATTCTCAATGCCCAATTGCTCGATGAGCAGCAACTGGGTCTCCAGCCAATCCACTTGCTCTTCTTCCTTATCCAGCGCCTTGCTGAGTAAATCCCGACTGACATAATCCTGAATCGATTCGGCATAGTCGATGGCTTTGCGTAAGGTCGTCAGGGCGTGTTGCTCAATGTTCATGTCACATTTGAGCATCTCCTGAGTATCTTCACCAATATGCAGTTTCCCCAGGTCCTGCAGGTTAGGCATGCCGTCAAGAAAGAGAATGCGTTCCATGAGATCGTCCGCCAGTTTCATTTCGCAGATGGAATGTTGATATTCTTTGCTGGCCAGCTTGTTTAATCCCCAGTTCTTAAAAATCCGTGAGTGGAGAAAATATTGATTGATGGCAACCAGCTGGTCGCCGAGCACCTTATTCAGATGTTTGATGAGATCTTTGTTACCTTTCATTATTTTACCTTCAATGGCGTTTGTGGGTAAGTATAGAGAACTCTGATGCAGCTGTCTTGGGAAGAAGGTCAGGGCGTCTGGGCTGAGCGAGAGAGGAGGGTCAGCTCACTTCTTTGAATAATGATTCATCAATAATGGTGTTATCGATTACCTGTTGCGCTAATTGCACACATTTACCGCATTGACTGCCGACGCCGAGTTGTTTTCTTAACTCACGCATGGTGCCGATTCCCTGTTCACGAACCGCGCTGGCAATGTGTTTATCGGTAATGCCGTGGCAAAGACACACAAACATAAATCATTCTCCTTTGTCAGTGTTAATGATAATAATTGTTATTTGGCTTTCAGGCAACAGGATTGTGCAATTTTTTATCGTTTGAGTGTGTACGAGAGTTTTTTCATTAATTCCTGAACTTTTCCCTTGGATTTGTCTCTGGCGCCCATACTTAGATACATCCTAGAGTTTATTTTCGGTGGCTGGCATGGCTCAGCTACCAGTTCTACAACCAAGAAAACGGAGAAAATGATGAGTGTATTAGTTGGTCGTCCCGCCCCAGACTTTACCGCTGCCGCCGTTCTCGGCAACGGTGAGATTGTCGAAAACTTCAACCTCAAGGAAAACATTAAAGGGAAGAAAGCGGTCATTTTCTTCTATCCGCTGGATTTCACTTTTGTTTGTCCTTCAGAACTGATCGCCTTTGATAAGCGCTACGATGAGTTTAAGAAGCGCGGTGTAGAAGTTATCGGTGTATCTATCGATTCTCACTTCAGCCACAATGCATGGCGCAACACGGCCGTAAACGACGGCGGTATTGGTGCAGTGAAATATCCTTTGGTTGCTGATATTAAGCACGAAATTTGTCAGTCCTTTGATGTTGAACACCCAGAAGCGGGTGTTGCATTGCGTGGTTCTTTCCTGATCGATGAAGAAGGTGTGGTGCGCCACCAGGTGGTTAACGATCTCCCTCTGGGCCGTAACGTTGATGAAATGCTGCGTATGGTTGACGCGCTGAACTTCCATGAAGAACATGGTGAAGTCTGCCCGGCCGGCTGGCAGGAAGGCAAAGATGGTATGCAGGCCAGCCCTGAAGGTGTCGCCAAGTACCTTTCTGAACACAGCACTGAACTTTAAGTCTTGCTGACTGAAAAGCCGCGAGAGATTCGCGGCTTTTTTATATCCAGGGACGGATGGTATGCCGGGATAGTCGGGAACGTTTTCCCGGCGATATCCAAGGACGGATGGTATGCCGGGATTGTTGGGAACGTTTTCCCGGCGATATCCAGGGATGGATGGTATGCCGGGATAGTCGGGGTCTGATTCATGGGTGCGCCAGCGTGATGGAGTGACTGGAAACAGCATTGATGTGCTGTCAAAAGCTTGAATTCCTGTCACGGGTGCCCATATTCCGACCAGGTCGGTATCTAAACAGAGGCTATATGGCATCGATGCCAGTTTATTACAGCGTTACGTCTCGGAACTGTTGCTGGTACAGCCGTAGTCGCTCATATATCCTCTGTTTAGGCACCTCTAACTCTTTGATCATGTAAGGAATCCTATGATCTCAGTAACCAAACTCACAAAAATATTTGGTGATTTCAAAGCCGTCGACAATCTGTCGTTTGAAATCAGAGCGGGCGACGTGGTGGGGTTCTTAGGCCCCAACGGCGCGGGTAAATCGACGACCATGAAGATGCTCACCGGGTTTCTTCCCCCCAGCAGTGGTGAGATTCGCATCAGTGATATGTCCATGGAGCAGTCCAGTAAGGCGATACAAAAGCAGATCGGCTATCTGCCGGAAGGGGCGCCTGCCTATGGGGATATGAATGTTGTCGAGTTTCTCAGCTTTATTGCCGATATCCGAGGACTCAAAGGACAACTCAAGCATAAACGCATGGAAGAGGTGGTCAGGCAGGTGCAGCTCGAAGAGGTGCTCAGGCGTCCTGTTGAGAATCTCTCAAAAGGGTTTAAACGGCGCGTCGGACTGGCACAGGCGATTATCCATGATCCTGATATCCTGATTCTGGACGAGCCTACAGATGGTCTGGACCCGAATCAGAAACATCAGGTGCGGGAGCTGATCAAGCATTTCTCAAAAGACAAGATCGTGATTATCTCCACGCATATCCTGGAGGAGGTGACGGCAGTGTGCAACCGGGCCATGATCATTGCCGCCGGACGCATGCTGTTTGATGCCAGTCCAGCCGATTTGCAAAAGAAATCCCGTTACTATCAGGCCATCAGCCTGCATTTTACTCAGCTTACTGATATTTCCGGACTGGCCGAGCTGCCCGGGGTAGCGGATATGGAAGTAGACCGGCATAACGGCCGCGTGACACTTTTTCCTGAAGGTGAACAGGATTTGATGCCGGTGGTCTCTGCGTATATTCGCGATCGTGGCTTACAGGTTGACACCCTGTATCAGGAACAAGGCCGTCTGGATGATGTGTTCAGACAAATGACTGAAGAGGTAACTGCATAATGGGCAACGTATTGACCATATTCCGGCGGGAGTTTCTGAGCTTTTTCGCCACCCCTGTCGCGTATGTTTTTATTCTGATTTTTCTGATGCTCAGTGGCGTGTTCAGCTTTTACATTGGCAATTTGTACGAGCGCGGACAGGCCGATCTGTTGCCGTTCTTTAATTTCCATCCATGGCTTTATCTGTTCCTGGTACCTGCCATAGCCATGCGAAGTTGGTCAGAAGAGCGCAAAAGCGGCACGATTGAGCTGCTGATGACCCTGCCGGTGAGTATATTCGAAATCATGCTGGGGAAATTCCTCGCCGCATGGCTGGTGCTGGGACTGTCACTGGCCCTGACGTTTCCGCTGTGGCTAACGGTTAATTATCTAGGCAGCCCGGATAACGGCATTATTGTTGCCGCCTATCTCGGCAGCTGGCTGATGGCAGGCGCATTTCTGGCCATTGGTATCTGCATGTCAGCCTTGACCAAAAGTCAGGTGGTTGCCTTCATTCTGGCTGTGGTGGTGTGCTTTATCTTTGTTTTAAGCGGCAGCAGCATTGTTCTGGATGCATTTACCGGATGGTTGTCTCCGCTGTTACTGGACACTCTCGCCTCACTCAGTTTTCTCACCCATTTTGAATCCATGGCCAAAGGGGTGATTGCGCTGGATGATGTCGGCTACTTTGTGATTGTCATTGGTATCTGGCTCTATGCAGGCTTGCTTGCGGTTGAACAGAAAAAAGCGGAGTAAGACAGGATGATAAATAAGCTTTCTTCGATACTGGCGGCACTACTGTTACTGCTGGTATTTTTTGTACTGGTGCTGCTGAATAATCAGCTACTGGATGGCGTCAGGGTGGATCTGACCGAGGATAAGGTGTACTCGCTGTCCGACGGCAGTAAGCAAATTCTCAGGGAACTGGATGAGCCTATCCATTTGTACTTTTTTTATTCGGATAAGACCTCCAAAGGGATGACCAATCTGCGCAATTACGCGAGCCGGGTAGAGAGCCTGCTGGAAGAATACAGCAGCATTGCCGGAGGCAAGCTGATTCTGCATAAGGTTGATCCGGAGCCCTTCTCAGAGGCGGAAGACCAGGCCAATCAGTTTGGTCTTACCGCTGCCTCCATCGGCGCGGCAGGCGATGCCATTTATCTTGGGCTGGCGGCACGAAATGCCTACGATGATGAAAAGGTGATACCGTTTTTTGACCCGCAGAAAGAAAGCACACTGGAGTATGAGTTGAGTAAGCTCATTTATCAGCTCAGCGATCCTCAGCAAGTGAAGGTGACGTTGATCACCGATCTTTCTGTGCAAGGGGGGCAAAACCCCATGACTGGACGTTTCGAGCAGCCTTGGACCAGTGTGACCCAGTTGCAGCAACTGTACGAGGTGGAAACACTGGGGCTGGATGCCACTGCGGTGCCGGACGATACCAATGTGCTGATGCTGGTGCACCCTCAGAATGTCAGTGAGAGCCTGTTATTCAGTATCGACCAGTATCTGCTGAGTGGCGGGAAAGCACTGGTTTTCCTTGACCCCCATCATGAGTCCGATCCGATGGCGGCAATGGGTGGTGCAAACAGTTCTGACCTGCAAAGGCTACTGGATGCCTGGGGAGTCACCTTTTCTGCCACTGACGTTGTGCTGGATGCGGCAACAGGGCTGGAAATTCGGACGCAGACCGGAACAACCCGTCATTTAGGTTTTCTGGGGCTGGGGGCAGAGCAGATGGCAGATGATGATGTCATCACCCGTGATCTGGATATGATCAACGGGGCCTCCTTCGGACATCTGACTCATGATGATGCGGTGCAAACGGCATGGCAGCCATTGTTACAGTCTTCTGAGTCAGGGGCGCTTACCGACAGTAACCGCTATGCCATGATTCGCGATGTCAGCCAACTCGATGCAGATTTTGCCCAGGCTCAGCAACATGTGTTAGCCGCACGTTTGTCGGGCCCGGCGCGCTCAGCATTTGAAACGGTGCCTGAGGGAGTAGAAGAGGGCTCACACCGACAGCAAACGGACAGCCTGAACCTGATTTTGGTGGCGGATACCGATTTGCTGACAGACAGGTTCTGGGTCAGCCAGTCCAACTTTTTTGGGCAAACCATTTATACCCCGTTTGCTAACAATGGTGACTTCCTGACCAATGCTGTTGAAAACCTGAGTGGTAGTGAGGCGTTGATCAGTATCCGCAGTCGTGGCACCTTCTCGCGACCTTTTGAAGTGGTTGAGGCGCTCACTGTCAAGGCTGAGCAATCTTTCCGAGAGCAAGAGAAACGCTTGCAGCAACAGCTGGATGAAACGGAGCAGCAACTGGCGCAATTACAGGAGCAGGGCGGTGATTCCGGTGCTCTGGTGTTGTCGCAATCGCAGCAACAGATGCTGGAAGAATTTATGCAGCAGAAAATTGATATTCGCAAAGCCTTGCGGGATGTCAGGCATCAACTGGATAAGGACATTGAGCAGCTGGGAACCCTGCTTAAATTTATCAATATTGCGCTGGCGCCGATCTTACTCGTGTTGATCTTAAGCGCCATGTTTCGTCTGCTCAGGACCGCCAAAGGGAGAAGTCTGTGATGCAAAAACACCTGTTTTCCTTGTTACTCATTGGATTGTTGGGGCTACTGGCAGGTTATCTGCTTATTAATGCTCAGAATAACCAGGCTGAATTGCAAAGTGGGCCTTTGCTACCGGAGTTAGAAGAGGCCGCGGCTAACGTGGATAAAATGGTTCTGCTCACCGCAGGTGGTGAAAAAATCGAAGTGTTGCGGGATGGGGATTCGTGGCTGATGAGCAGTCACGGATACTATCCGGTATCCACACAGAAGCTTGCCGATTTGCTGCAGGATGTGGTGGATGCCCGAAAACTGCAGCCCAAAACACAGCGTCAGGAGCAGTTGTACCGGCTCGGACTGGCGTCCTCTGAGCAGGGCGAACCGGCAGAACTGACCCTCTATACCAAAACGTCAGACTGGAAGATTCTGGTGGGCAATAAACCCTCCAGTGGTCTTGGACATTATGTGCGTTTTGCCGACAGCACCCAGGCCTGGTTAATCGATCAGACCTTATCCGTTCCGGTCAGTGCTCAGGACTGGATGCGTCAGCCTATTCTGGACATGGGGGTATCTTCGGTACTCAGCATTCGCCGCAATGACGGTACTCCGTGGAAAGTGACGCGGGATACTGCCGAAGGTGAGTTTGTGCTGGAGCAAAGAGATGCTGACGAGCCACTGCGTTATGAAGGGGTGCTGCAAAACTATGTCAGCACACTCATGGGACTCAATTTTGAGGAGCGCGTGGACGCGGAACAGGGATTCTGGGACAGCCTTAATCCGGCTGCTGACTTTACTATTGAACTGGAGGACGGAAGGCAGATTTCACTCGCCCTGGCAAAGGCTGAGGAACAGTACTACGTCTCTTATTCGCTGGAAAGCGGAACGGCCTACTGGCAAAACAGTTTCTATCAGATCTCAGGGTTTTCAGCGGGCCAGTTGCTGAAAGGCCAGGCCGACTTTATGGCCGAGGAAAACCCGTCCCAGGAGAAGTTGCCGGTAAACAGTCCTTCGCAATAGCGAGGGGCTGCGTCCGCCCAGGGGAAGCTTAGCGACGCAGGCAGTGATCAAGCTTTTCTTGCAGATGCTCACTGCCCAGCGCCCGAGCTTTGGCGATATTGCGGCGTGGAATATTCTCTGGCTGGCGATAGTGGCTGATGGCTTTTTCCACTTCACTTTCCCTGAGCAGGTGCAACACCGGCAAAGGCGCTCGATTGGTATAGTTTGAAGGGTCGTTGGCAGGCTCACCGTCAAACTGATAATGAGGATGAAAGCTGGCCAACTGGAACTGGCCACGCAGCCCCTGCTTGTCCAAACAGGCGTCAGCCTGGGCCACCAGATCCAGATAACGATGAAAATCAGCAAAACCCCGGGCTAGTATGAGCAAAGTGTTGGCGATTTCCGGCGTCGACTGCAGATAGTCAATTTCGGTCTCGAAATCCTTCAGCACCTGTTTGGCTTTTTGGCCATAACTGACGGTATATCGTGTGCGATCCAGCTCTGCTTTGGCGAAAGGACAGAAGTTAAAGCCGACAACCACTTCCTCAACCCAGCGCTTGACCGGTTCAATGTAATCGGCGTGTTGATCCACGAGGCTGATCAGCTATGAAAATTAACGTAAGCTTCAAGGGTATTTTCTATCAGGCTGGCAACGGTCATCGGACCCACCCCACCTGGTACCGGCGTGATCCATCCTGCTCGTGATGAGGCGGCGTCAAAGGCCACGTCTCCTACCAGCGTGCCGTCATCCTGGCGATTAATACCCACATCAATAACGGTTGCCCCCGGTTTAATCCATTCCCCCGGAATAAACTCAGGTTTACCCACAGCAACGACTAACAGATCAGCGCGTTCCACATGGCTTTGTAAATCCCGCGTGAACTTATGGCATACGGTTGTGGTACAACCGGCCAGCAAAAGTTCCAGAGACATGGGGCGGCCAACGATGTTGGATGCACCGACAATCACAGCATCCAGTCCTTTAACCGGTCTGCGTGTTGATTCGATCATTTTCATGATCCCTTTGGGCGTGCAGGGGCGCAGAGAAGGAATGCGCTGAGCCAGACGTCCAATATTATAAGGATGAAAGCCATCCACATCTTTACTGGGGTGAATCCGCTCCAGAATCGCTTCCGCATTCAGACCTGCTGGCAAAGGCAGTTGCACCAGAATACCGTCCACAGATTTATCCGCATTAAGCTCATCAATCAGATCCAGCAGTTGCTGTTCTGTTGTTCGAGCCGGTAAATCATAGGAACGCGAGACAAAGCCTACTTCTTCACAGGCGTTGCGTTTACTGCCCACATAGACCTGAGAGGCTGCGTCGCTGCCTACCAGGATCACGGCCAGTCCTGGAGCCCGTTTACCAGCATCTTTAATAGCCTTTACCTGACTGGCGACTTTCTGACGAACCTGTTGAGCAATGAGTTTTCCATTAATGAGCTGTGCTGACATGTTTTTGATCTGTATTTAGGGAAGTGTGCTGATTGAATAATATTGTCCCATGAACCCTGCGACAGGGCAATTCTGTGACCGTTTCAGAACCACCAGTGACATTCAATGCCTGATAGTGGATGAAAAATTTAGTCAGTAAGATGTCTTATCAGGTTCTGTTGTCTCTATATTGCTGTGATTTGGGTGAGGGCTAACGTGGATGCGTGTTTCTGTTGGTGATAACAATTCAGGTTGTATTTGTTGGTTAATTCACCGAGACGCTGGAATTTTAGGCATCTGCACTTTAGCATGTGAAAAAGTGTTTGACGCTCTCATACCAAGCCGGTAATATTCGCGCCCCGTAGCAGACACGAAGTTGCTACGAGCAAGAATCGGTGAGTAGCGCAGCTTGGTAGCGCACTTGTTTTGGGTACAAGGGGTCGCAGGTTCAAATCCTGTCTCACCGACCAATTCTTGCTCCGGGTTCGAAAAGCGCCCGTAGCTCAGCTGGATAGAGCAACGGCCTTCTAAGCCGTGGGTCGCAGGTTCGAATCCTGCCGGGCGCGCCAGCGGACCAGGCAGTGTAACTCAGAATTGGCCACAGAAACTGTTGGCAAATATCTACTCAGTGGTGGGCGTAGCTCAGTTGGTAGAGCCCCGGATTGTGATTCCGGTTGTCGTGGGTTCAAGTCCCATCGTCCACCCCATTCTCTTATTTTCTCTCTTATTGCGCTTTATTCTGAATACCTCGTTATCGCCTCAATATTCATGCTTGTTTTCACTGGAATTAGTCGGCCTGTACCGGTATAATGCTGCGTCTTTTTATCAGGCCCTAAATTCACCCGTCAAAATTTGCCCCATGGTTACAGTGTGAGCTGAGTCTGGTGCGAGAGATTGGGGTGATATTACATAAAGCCGAACAGGCAAAGTTGAGGTAGAAGAATGCAAGTTTCAGTTGAGACGACTCAAGGTTTAGAACGCCGTCTTACCATTACCGTACCGGCAGAGAAAGTCGATACGGCCGTGAAATCACGTTTACAACAATTAGCTAAAACCCAACGTATTAATGGTTTCCGTCCTGGTAAAGTGCCTGTGAACGTGATTAAAAAACGTTTTGGGCAAGCAGTGCGCCAGGAAGTGGCGGGTGAAGTGATGCAGCGCAACTTCTATGAAGCGGTAGTGCAGGAAAAACTGAATCCTGCCGGCATGCCTGCTTTTGAATTGCAAAAAGACACGGATGGAGAAGACTTAGAGTTTGTTGCTTCTTTTGAAGTGTATCCTGACGTTGAAATCAAAGATCTGGACAAGATCAAAGTAGAGAAGCCGGTTGTTGAGATCACAGATAAAGATCTGGATAACATGATGGATACTCTGCGTAAGCAGCATGCCAACTGGAAAGAAGGTAAGCGCAAAGCCAAGAAAGAAGACCGTGTGACCATCGATTTTGTTGGCACAATTGACGGTGAAGAATTCGAAGGCGGAAAAGCAGAAGATTTTCAGCTTGAACTCGGTAAAGGCAGCATGATCCCCGGTTTTGAAGACCCCATCGTTGGTCACAAGCCCGGTGAAGAAGTGATCGCCGATGTTACCTTCCCTGAAGATTACCATGCCGATAAGCTCAAAGGTAAGGAAGCGCAGTTCAAGATCACCATCAAGAAAGTTGAAGGTCTGGACCTGCCGAAAGTTGATGATGAATTTGCCAAACTGTTCGGTGTAGAAGATGGCGGCGTTGAAGCATTGCGTGACGAAGTGCGCAAGAACATGCAGCGTGAACTGGAACAGACACTGAAAAACCAGGTGAAAGAGCAAGTGATCAATGGTCTGGTTGAAAGCAACCAGATTGACCTGCCCAAAGCGCTTGTGGACCAGGAAGTGAATCAGTTGCGCCAGCAGGCATTGCAGCGTTTTGGCAACCAGCAGCAAGGCAATATGCCTGAACTGCCGGCAGAGTTATTTGAAGAAAATGCGCGTCGCCGGGTTTCTGTTGGGCTGTTGCTGGGTGAAGTGATCAAGCAAAAAGAGCTGAAAGTCGACGAAGGTAAAGTACAGTCTTTGATCGAGACCACAGCCTCTGCGTATGAAGATCCAGAAGAAGTGATCAACTATTACAAGAGCAACAAGGAACTGATGCAGCAAATGCAGAACCTGGCGCTGGAAGAACAGGCGGTAGAAAGCTTGCTGGCTGATGCCAAGGTAAAAGAAGTTAAGAAGAAATTTGACGACATTATGAACAAGCAAGCCTGATTTCGCGCTTGCTCGTTGACTTAGTCTGTCAGCACCTGATTAAATGCCCGGTACATACCGGGCATTTTTTATTTCTGCAGGGATGAAACTCCAGCCGCAAACACAGGACGTGCACAGGCGTCAAACAGTGAGACGATTAACATGATGGATAAGTCTTTAGAAACTATGAATTCTCTTGTTCCAATGGTGGTTGAGCAAACTTCCAAAGGAGAGCGTTCCTACGATATCTTTTCCCGCCTGCTGAAAGAGCGTGTGATCTTTTTAGTTGGCCAGGTAGAGGATCATATGGCCAACCTTATCGTGGCGCAGATGCTGTTCCTCGAGTCTGAAAATCCTGATAAAGATATCTTTTTGTATATCAATTCTCCCGGCGGTTCGGTTACAGCCGGCATGGCCATCTATGATACGATGAATTTTATCAAGCCGGATATTAGTACGGTGTGTGTCGGGCAGGCCGCCAGTATGGGTGCCTTCTTGTTATCAGGTGGCGCGAAGGGCAAGCGCTATTGTTTGCCAAATTCCCGGGTGATGATTCATCAACCCCTGGGCGGATTTCAGGGACAGGCATCGGATTTTGAAATTCATGCCAAAGAAATTCTGTCTGTTAAAGAGAAGCTGAATCGCTTGCTGGCTGAGCATACCGGGCAGGACTATGAGACAGTCGCTCGCGATACAGACAGAGATAACTTTTTGAGCGCCACATCGGCCAAAGAGTATGGTTTGGTGGACGAAGTGCTCAACAGCAGGTTAGATGCGCATAAGCAAAAGTAGGTCAGGATTAATCCAAACGGATTATTTGGCCGATAGTAATGAATAGATGTAAGCTTAGGTAGTGATCGATACTCCTGTAACCTAGAGTTCGCAAGGGTGTTCCACATCTGACAGAGGTAAAAAGTAAATGAGCGATAATCAGAGCGGGGAAGGTGACAACAAACTCTTGTACTGTTCCTTTTGCGGTAAGAGTCAGCATGAAGTACGCAAGCTGATCGCCGGACCATCGGTGTTCATTTGTGATGAGTGCGTCGAGTTATGTAATGACATTATTCGCGAAGAAATCAAAGAAATCGCACCCAAGAAAAAGCAGAGTGCGTTACCTAAACCCAATGAGATCCATCATCACCTCGACGATTATGTGATTGGCCAGGAGCACGCTAAGAAGGTGCTTTCGGTAGCCGTTTACAATCACTACAAGCGTTTACGTAATGGTGATGTGCACGAAGGTGTGGAACTCGGTAAGAGTAATATCCTGCTTATCGGCCCGACGGGCAGTGGTAAAACCCTGTTGGCTGAAACGCTGGCCCGCTTCCTGGACGTGCCGTTTACGATGGCCGATGCCACTACGCTAACCGAAGCCGGTTACGTGGGTGAAGATGTCGAGAACATTATTCAGAAGCTGCTGCAAAAATGCGATTACGATGTAGAGAAAGCTCAGCGTGGTATCGTCTACATCGATGAGATTGACAAGATCTCACGCAAATCAGATAACCCTTCGATTACACGGGATGTGTCGGGTGAAGGGGTTCAGCAGGCCTTATTGAAGCTGATTGAGGGAACCGTTGCGTCGGTGCCGCCCCAGGGTGGAAGAAAGCATCCGCAGCAGGAGTTTTTGCAGGTTGATACGTCGAAAATTCTGTTTATCTGTGGTGGCGCGTTTGCCGGCCTGGATAAGGTCATCGAACAGCGGGCACAGACTGGCACCAGTATCGGTTTCGGCGCAGAGGTGCGCAGTAAGTCAGATATGATGGGGCTGAGTAAGCTGTTTCAGCAGGTAGAACCGGAAGATTTGGTTAAATATGGCTTGATCCCTGAGTTTATTGGTCGTTTACCGGTTGTGGCAACACTAGAAGAACTCAATGAGGATGCCCTGATACAGATTCTGTGTGAACCGAAAAATGCCCTGACCAAGCAGTATGGGGCGCTGTTCTCGATGGAGAATGCAGAACTTGAGTTTCGAGAAGACGCGCTGCACGCCATAGCAGTAAAAGCCATGGAGCGTAAAACAGGCGCCAGGGGTTTGCGTTCCATCGTTGAAGGTGTCTTGCTGGAAACAATGTACGATCTGCCTTCCATGGACGATGTGAGTAAGGTGGTGATAGATGAGTCGGTAATTCGCGGTGAATCTAAGCCGATCCTTATTTACGATAACGCCAAAGAGAAAAAAGCGGCATCTGAATAGTCTGAAAGGCCCCTCTGGGGCCTTTTTTATGTCCAGGGACGGACGGTATGCCGATGTTGGAGGGATTGTTCATCGGCGATGTCGGGACGGACGGTATGCCGATGTTGGAGGGACTGTTCATCGGCGATGTCCAGGGCCGGACGGTATGCCGGATGCCGGGAGAGCGTAACATCGGCATGCAGCGATATTTGCCTGATGGGTGGGAGTCACGCCAACCCAGATGGCGGCCGCGCTTCTGAGTCAACATGGCGATGCCGTTAAGGTTTTAAATGCCTTATGTACAGAGATAGGACGTTGGTGATTGAACTTTCTGTCGCCATCCCCATATTATTACCCAACTGAAACAGTAAAGAGATTCCTTATGACGAGTAAGCAGGCCGAAGTGGTCGAAATGCCGGTACTGGCACTGCGGGATGTAGTGGTCTATCCGCATATGGTAATTCCTTTGTTTGTCGGCCGTGAGAAGTCCATTCAGTGCCTGGATGCTGCCATGGATAAAGACAAGCAGATCTTTTTAGTGGCGCAAAAAGACGCCGGTGTCGATGAGCCCGAGGCTGATGATATTTATCGCGTTGGCACCATAGCCACCATCTTACAGCTGCTAAAACTCCCTGATGGCACAGTGAAGGTCCTGGTTGAGGGCAATGTGCGTGGAGAAATTCAGACTTATCTGCAAGACCAGGAGTACTTTGTAGCTGAGGTAATTAAAAAGGCGGATGAGCCTATTGATGATGCGGAGCAGGAAGTCATGATCCGCTCTGCAACCTCTCAGTTTGAAGGCTATGTGAAGCTGAATAAAAAGATTCCCCCCGAAGTGCTGACTTCTTTGAATGGTATTGAAGATGCGGCCAGACTCGCTGATACCATGGCGGCACACATGCCGCTGAAATTGTCGGAAAAGCAAAAAGTACTGGAAATGGATCAGGTGGGTGAGCGGCTTGAGTATCTGATGGCACTCATGGAGAGTGAAATCGATTTGCTCCAGGTAGAAAAGAAAATCCGTACCCGGGTCAAAAAGCAGATGGAAAAGAGCCAGCGGGAGTATTACCTGAATGAGCAAATGAAAGCCATTCAGAAAGAACTCGGTGAGCTGGATGATGCACCTGATGAATTTGAAGCACTGAGTAAGAAAATTGATGACGCGAGAATGCCTGCCGACGCAAAGCAAAAGGCCAGTGCTGAGCTACAGAAGCTGAAAATGATGTCACCTATGTCGGCAGAAGCGACGGTGGTGCGCAGTTATATTGATTGGCTGGTCAGTGTGCCCTGGTACAAACGCAGCAAGGTGAAAAAAGATCTCGCCAATGCTGAGAAGATCCTGGATGCGGATCATTATGGGCTTGAGCGCGTCAAAGAACGCATTATTGAATATCTGGCGGTACAGCAGCGGGTTCGTAAACTCAAAGGGCCAATTCTGTGCCTGGTCGGGCCTCCCGGAGTGGGAAAAACCTCATTGGGACAGTCCATCGCTAAGGCGACAGGACGTAAATATGTGCGTATGGCATTAGGTGGTGTCAGAGATGAAGCGGAAATCCGCGGACACCGCCGCACTTACATCGGCTCTTTGCCGGGTAAACTGGTACAGAAGATGGCCAAAGTGGGCGTGAAAAACCCACTTTTCCTGCTCGATGAAATCGACAAAATGTCCTCAGACATGCGCGGAGATCCGGCCTCGGCACTGCTGGAAGTATTAGATCCGGAACAGAACAGCACCTTCAGTGACCATTATCTGGAAGTGGATTATGACCTTTCAGATGTCATGTTTGTCGCTACGTCTAATAGCATGAGCATTCCCGGCCCTCTGCTTGATCGGATGGAAGTCATCCGGTTATCAGGGTACACCGAAGATGAGAAGCTCAACATTGCCCAACGTCACCTGATTGAGAAACAAATGGGGCGAAACGGCTTGAAGAAAGGCGAGCTGGTACTAGAAGAGTCCGCCATTATCGGCATTATCCGTTATTACACCCGCGAGGCCGGTGTGCGTAATCTCGAGCGTGAGATTTCTAAGGTCTGTCGCAAAGCGGTGAAAAATATTCTGCTGGATAAGTCCGTTAAGAAAGTGGTGGTGAATGACGAGAATCTGGCCGATTATCTGGGTGTTCAACGTTTTGATTATGGTAAAGCAGACAAGAATAACCAGATAGGGCAAGTGACCGGTCTGGCCTGGACCCAGGTGGGTGGAGACTTGCTGACCATTGAAACGGCTGCCGTTCCGGGTAAGGGTAAAACAACCTTCACAGGCTCACTGGGCGATGTGATGCAGGAGTCGATTCAGACTGCCATGACGGTAGTGAGAAGTCGGGCCGAAAAACTGGGTATCAGCAAAGATTTTCATGAAAAGCGTGATATTCATGTGCATGTTCCCGAAGGCGCGACGCCAAAAGATGGCCCCAGTGCGGGTATCGCCATGTGTACCGCTTTGGTCTCGACACTTACCGGTAATCCGGTCAAATGTGATGTGGCCATGACCGGTGAAATTACCTTACGCGGAGAGGTGCTGGCCATCGGCGGACTCAAGGAAAAGTTATTGGCGGCGCATCGCGGTGGCATTAAAACGGTGGTGATTCCAAAGGAAAACGAGCGGGATCTGAAAGAAATCCCGGACAATGTTAAACAGGATCTTGATATCCACCCTGTGCAGTGGATCGATGAGGTGTTGGTGCTGGCGCTGGCCAACAATCCTGAGGGCTTTGAGCCTGTTGAGCCCCCGGAACAACAGAAATAACCGCTGATACGGGGCTTTTTGTGGATTTTTTCGCGTTCAGGGCTTCCCAACAGGGAAAGTTGTGGTAGCCTTTAACTGGAACTGGCCACAAGCCCTGATACAAAAGGCTTTTGAGCTATTCTCATTAACCAAAAAATATCTAAGTCTTAGCTTGAAGTAAATCTTCAAGCTTGTTATAACAAATTCGCAACAAGTGTGCGGAACAGACAAATAATAACAAATGAAGGGGATGATATTGTGAATAAGTCTCAACTAATCGATAAGATCGCTGCTGGTGCTGATATTTCAAAAGCCGCTGCTGGTCGTTCGTTGGACGCATTGACCGATGCAGTAACTGAAGCACTCAAAGACGGTGATCAAGTTGCATTGGTTGGTTTTGGTACTTTCTCTGTACGTGAGCGTGCTGCCCGCAGTGGCCGTAATCCACAGACAGGTGCAACTATCCAGATTGCAGCGGCCAAAGTGCCTTCTTTCAAAGCTGGTAAAGCACTGAAAGACGCCTGCAACTAAGCACTAAGCGTGTTTAAAAAAAGCGATGAGTCATCTCATCGCTTTTTTTATGTCCAGGACGGTATGCCGAAAGTGCATGGACGCGCAAGAGCGGCGATGTCCAGGACGGAGGGTATGCCGAGGGCATATGGTTACACTATCTTTGGGTTATCCAGGGGCGGTCAAGAGTGTTCAGGTTAAAGTAAAAGGCTGGCTTTTGACGGTGCATTTTTAGTGGCGGCAGCGCCGTCAATTTCCCTCTTCTGTAGCATTCTGTTTGTCCGGACAATACGTTATAATCACCGCCATTTTAAGTCTGCCGTCAGGCTAAATCGGAGTTTAAAGACCAAGATGTTAGAGAGAATCAGAGAAGGGTCACAAGGCCTGGGAGCCAAAATTATACTGGGCTTGGTGATCATTACCTTTGCTTTAGCGGGTGTTGGTAGTTACCTGAATGCTAAAAGTGATCAGCCTGTTGCCAGCGTTAACGGTGAAGAAATTGGTCAGGCAAGCCTGGAGCGGGCTTATCAGAATGAACGAGCGCGAATGGAACAGCAGTATGGTGATGCCTTTATCGATATGATGGCAGATTCTGACTATATGCGCACATTCAGGCGTAATCTTCTCGATCGTCTGATTGCAGAAAAACTGGTGGAACAGGCTGCAGAAGAACTGGGTTTGCGGGTCAGTGATCAACAAGTCAAACAGGCGATTATTGAAACGCCCAGCTTCCAGATAGCAGGGGCGTTTAATAATGACAGATATCAGGCAGTTCTTCGCCAGAATGGTCTTCAGCCCAAAGATTTTCGCGATATCCTGCGCCAGGATATGACTCGCCAGCAAGTCGTAAGGGCCGTGCTTGGTTCAGAATTCAGTCTCGAGAGTGAAGCACAGCTGGCGTTCAGATTACAACAACAGACCCGCGATCTTGCCTATCTGTCTATCCCGGCCAGTGCCTTTATGTCTGATGTGGAGGTTAGCGACGAAGAGCTTAACGCCTTCTATCAGTCCAATATCAGCCAGTTTGATACGGAAGAAAAAGTCTCACTGCGCTATATAGAGGTGACGGTGGACGATATGTTGTCACGGGTACAGGTCAGCGAAGAAGAATTAGAAGAATACTATCAGCTCAACGCCAATGATTATCGCTCTGAAGAGCAGCGTCGCGCATCTCATATTCTGCTGGAGGTTGGTGAGGATAATAAAGACGAGAAAATGGCGCTGGCGCAGGAATTGTATCAGCGTTTACAGGACGGGGCTGACTTTGCGGAACTCGCCCAAGAGTACTCTGATGATACCTTCAGTGCCGAAAATGGTGGTGATCTGGATTGGTTTGGTCGTGATGTGATGGACCCTGAATTTGAACAGGCGACCTTTGCATTGCAGCAGGTGGGAGAGATCACTGAGCCCGTTGAAACGGAGTTTGGTATTCATCTGATCAAGCTCACCGACATTCAGCCGGAACAAGTACAGACTCTGGATGAAGTGCGTGAAGAGATTGCTGCTCAGGTACAACGTGATAAGGCGGTTGCTGAGTTCTATGACCTGCATGAACAAATTGCGCAGGTGGCTTTTGAAATGCCGGATAACCTCGAAGAGGTGGCTGAGCTGGCCGGTAAGTCTGTACAATCTACGGCGCTGTTCTCGCGCAGCAGTGCGCCCGAGTTGTTCGCGTCAAATCAGATGCAGAATGTGGCGTTTTCCGACGAATTGATCCTCGATCGCGTGAACAGTGAGGTCATTGATATCTCCTCTGAGCACCTGTTGGTAATGCGTGTCAGTGAACATCAGCCGCAACGAACCCGTCCGCTGGATGAAGTTGAGCCGATGATTTACGAACAGCTACAGTCGCAAAAGGCACAGCAGGCCGCAAGAGCCTGGGCCAATGAGGTGCTGAGTCACTATCAGGCAGGCGAGGATCAGGCTGCACAAGAGAAGCTGGCAGAGATGTCTCTTACATGGCAGGACCATGAAGGTGTCATGCGTTACGGCACTGCTCTGCCCCAGTCTGTGGTAGAACAGGGCTTCAAACTGCCTGCGCAGAGTCAACAGAATATGGCAGTGGTGAACACTACCGATGGTAATGTGGCGATTGTAAAAGTGGACCAGATTCACAATGCTGATGCCGCTGAGCCAGCCATGTTGGCACAGATTTCTGAACAACTGGCAGAGGGTCGTGGACAGCGTGTTTACACGGACTTTATTGAGGCTCTTAAGGCCCAGGCTGACATTGAACTGTATGCAGTACAGCCTGCCGAAACACGCTAGGTTGTTATAGCCGTAGGTCGCTTTGGCGGCTTTAAATAAAAAACCACTGCCAATGCAGTGGTTTTTTTGTTGACGTTTAACGGTGTTCTAGTTTAACGGTGTTTTAAACGGTAAATCACTGGCCGGATATCAGCTCCTGATGGGCTTGTATGGTGCGCTTGGTGTATTCTGATTTTGGCCAGTTGAAAATCACTTCTGTCTTACCCGATTCGATAACCTGCCCTTTTTCTAATACCAGTATTCTGTCACTGATATGGCGGACAATACCCAGGTTGTGAGAGATAAAAATAAAGCCAAGGCCCAGTTGTTGCTGCAGACTCATGAGCAGATTTGCCGTTTGTGACCGTACCGACGGATCCAGTGCAGCGAATGGCTCGTCGGCGACAATCACCTGAGGGTTCAGGATCAGTGCTCTGGCTACCGCCGCACGCTGATGTTGGCCTTCTGAGAGCATATGACGGTAAAAATATTGGTGCTCAGGCAGCATCCCCACCTGAATCAGCGTGTTCTCAATTTGTTTTTTTCGCTCACTGGCGGACATGCCGGTATTCAGAATGAGCGCTTCATCCAGCTGACGTCCAAGAGTGAGTCCCGGGTTCAGTGACTCTTTACTGTGCTGGAAGATCATCCTGATAGCACTGAAACGTCGTTGTTTTGAGGTGTTACAGACCGGCTCACCATTTAACAAGATGCTGCCTCCTTCAGGCTCCAATACGCCGACCAATAATTTTGCCAGCAGCGATTTACCCGAGCCATTTTCGCCCATGACAGCCATGGTCTCACCGCGTTTTAACTCGAAACTCAACGGCGACAAACGAAACAACTCCTGGGAGCCAAACAGACTGTTTTTGTTCTTGCGGTATGACAGACCGCTGACCGTCAACAGGCTGTTCATGCTTTACCTCTGTGTAAGGGGAAGTGACAGGCATACTCATGACCATGAATGCGCCGGGTTATGGGCATTTTCACACATTCTCGCTGGGCTCTCGGGCAACGGGGACCGAGACGGCAACCGATGGGCAAGTGCTGCAGGGTAGGAATGGTTCCATCGAGACACGAGAGGGGCGATTTGGGCGGCAAATCACGACGAAAGCTCGGCGCACTGTCCAATAGTGCCTGAGTGTATGGATGCAACGGGCGGCGCTTTATCTGTGACATCTTGCCACTTTCCACTGTCTGGCCGCAGTACAGAACTGTCATGGTATTGGCCATCGCGGCGATGGCCAGCAGATCGTGACTGACAAAAAGTACACTCAATCCTGCGGTCTTATTGAGCCTGGTCAGTAGTTTCAGTATCTGTACCTTGGTGGTGGTCTCCATGCCAACGGTGGGATTGTCAGCTATCAGCAGTTTAGGCCTGGATATCAGGGCCATAGCGATGGAAAATTTCTGACAGATATCTTCCGGCAATTGGTGGACATAGCTGGAAAGGCACTGATTATGGTCACGAATTCCCACCCGATGTAGCTCCTGAATAGCAATATCCAGGCGTTGCTGTTTGCGTTGCCAGAACCAGCCCTTACTTAGTCGGTGGGCAGGAATGCTCTCTTCGATTTGCTCTCTTAGGGTTGCCGAGGGGTCCAGAGAGGCAGAGGCATTTTGTAAGATCACAGAGATGTCGTTGCGGGTGATCGCTCTGCGCTGACTTGCAGACATGCCCAACAAGTCATTGCCTTTCCAGTTCATTCGATCGGCGGTGACGCGCCAACGTTCGGGTATCGCGCCGACAATAGATTTGACGATCAGGCTTTTACCTGAGCCTGATTCACCCACTAACGCCCGAATTTCGCTGGGCTCAATGCTCAGGCTGACTTTATCCAGCGCACTGACCCAACCCATAGGGGTATCGATTTCCAGGGTCAGATTTTTGATGTCCAACATCGGCATTATTGCAACAACCTTTTTTTCAGTGCGGTGCGCAGGCCATCCCCTACCAGGTTGATGGAGAGTACCATCAAAAAGATGGCCGCGCCGGGCAGTGCAACACTCCAGGGCGCCGCGTAAGCCGTATCCAGGGATTCCGATAACATGGCACCCAGTTCAGGTGACGGTGACTGAGCCCCCAGGTTGAGAAAGCCCAGTGCTGAGATATCCAGGATGGCAACGGACAACGCCATGGTGGCCTGTACCACCAAAACTTCCACCATGTTTGGCAGTACGTCGCGCATCAACAGTCTTTGATTGCTCGCGCCATCGAGTCGTGCCGCAACGATATACTCTTTTTGAAACTCGCGTCTGACCAGGTCCCGGGTCTGATGAATAAACTGGGGGATGAGCGCCAGCGTGATAGCCCACATGCTGTTCAGCAATCCGGTTCCGAGTATTGCCACGATAATAATGGCAATCAGCAGGGTAGGAATCGCCATAATAGCATCAAGCAAGTGGTTGATGACGCTGGCTCGCAGTCCCCTGCTCATACCCGCGTAGGCACCAATGCTGCAGCCTACCAACATGGCGATTAACACCAGTACGACACTGCTGCCCAGCGTGATCCTGCAGCCATGAATAACCCGACTGAGTAAATCCCGACCGAGGCTGTCTGTACCAAATAAATGGCTGATTTCACCATTAATATCCCAGGCCGGAGGCAGAAGAAGCATGTCGGTATTTTGCTGCAGTGGGCCGTAAGGCACCAGCATCGGCCCAATAAATGCGGCAAGAATAAAAAAGGCCAGGCACCATAGTCCTGCCAGGGCAACATGGTTATTCTGGAACTCTGTCCAGGTATGTCGCATCGGCGAGGGATAGTATTCTTCCTGATAAAAGCTAGGCCTGGGCATAGAACTGCCTCTTATTTAAGGGGTAGAGGATACGCACGATCAAATCAACGGAAATGGTGAATGTCACAACAATGGCAGAAACCGCCAGCATGCCCCCGCGAATTGCCGGATAATCACGCTGATAAATGGCCTGAATCAACCACTCACCAATTCCTGGCCAGGAAAAAATCACTTCTACAATCATGGCATTGGTGAGCAGTACCGTAAACTGCATCGCCAGCTGCGGCATGATGGGAAGCAGGGCGTTCTTCATGCCGTGACGCCAGAAGACCTGAGAATGACTCAGACCTTTGGTGTAGGCCGCTTTGATAAAGTCACTGCTATACACGGTGACCACGGAGCGTCGTATCAGTCTGATTACCAGTGCTGTCGTGACAATGGAAAGGGACAGTGTCGGCAGGACCAGATGACGCAGTGCATCTTTGAGAGCCGCATCTTTGACGGCCACATCAGATTGCAAAATATCAATAAGAATAAAGCCGGTGTGGTAGGGGATATCGTACAGCAAGCTGATGCGACCGGACATGGGCAGGTAGCCGAGCTGTAAAGCAAAGATAAGGATCAGCAGTAGTGATAACCAAAATACCGGGAAGGAAAAGCCGGCCAGACTGACGGACAGAATACCTAAGTCCGTATAGGTGCGGTGTTTTAATCCTGCCAGGACCCCTAACGGCAGACCCACAAGCAAAGAGATCACCATGGCATACAGACTAAGCTCAAGACTGGCAGGTAACAAATACAGGATATCGTCAAACACCGGGGTCTGAGAATTCAGGCTGACGCCCCAATCACCCGACAAGGTGAGTTTAAGGTATGTCCAGAAACCACTGAACCACCCTTCACTGAGCGCGTACATCAGCTGCAGTTGATGGGACTGATCGGCCGATAAAGGTGGCGTGCCAGACAGGTTCGTCAGGGTGTCACCAGGGAACAAAAAGGCCAATACATAAGATCCCAGGCACAAAATAAACAGCGTGATGATGAGCAGGTTCAGGCGACGGCCAATGGCTATCAACATATCAGTTAGGCTCCTTAGCGACATTGGCAAAACTGATACCGCCAAAGGGGTTTATTTGCAAACCGCTAATATTGGTTCTGTAGGCCTGAAAGCGATAGGCGTGGGCAATCGGCAGCAAAGGCATCTGTTCTGCCAGTATCTGATTGGCTTGCTGATAATAGCCTAATCGCACGGATTCATCGGCATTTCTTACTGCCTGATTGATGAGCAGATCATATTCAGGTGAGCACCAGTTGGCTCTGTTACTGCCAGAGGCAATGGCGGAGCAGCTTAGCAGGGGACGATAGAAGTTATCCGGATCACCATTATCCGCGGACCAGCCAATCAGAACGGAATCATGCTGCCCCTGCAACAGCAAGCGACGAAAAGATCCCCATTCATGACTGATAACGCTCGCCCGGATGCCCACTTCGGCCAGATAATGCTGAATTAACTCTGCCATCTTGGTGGCATTGGGATTATAGGCCCGCTCAATAGGCATCGCCCAGATGGTCATACTAAAACCGGGCTCAATGCCGGCTTCCTGTAACAGTTTTTTCGCCTGCACCGGGTTGTAAGACGTGTCCTGCAAGGTTTCATCAAAGGCCCAGGATGACGGGGGCAACAACCCTCTTGCTAATACGGCAGTATCAAAGTACACGGTATCCAGAAGCGTCTTTCGGTCAACCGCCAGGGCCAGCGCCTGCCTCACTCTGGGATCATCAAACGGGGGCCTGGCCGTATTAAAAGCCCAAAACCCCACATTCAGTCCGGGGCGCTCCTCAAGTTTGAGATCGGCTCGTTCCTCGATAACCTGCAATTCGGTTTGCGCAGGATACGCAATGACATCACATTCACCGGTAATCAGTTTTGCCAGTCGCAATGAACTTCGTGGGGTGATGTCATAAATCAGTTTGGGGACGGAGTCGTTTCCTTCCCAGTATCCGTCGTGGCGGAGATAGCGGATATAGGCGTCTTTACGATAGCGATAAAATTTAAACGGACCTGTGCCTATTGGTCGGAGGTCGAGCAGCTCGGGTTTGTCCTCGGCCATCACCTGATTGGCATATTCTTCTGACAAGATGATGGCGAAATCGGTCGCCAGAGTGGCCAGAAAGGAGCTGTCAGGGTAGTGAAGTTTAATCTCAACACGGTAGCCATTGACCAGATTGACCTCTTTAATAATCTGACGTAATCCCAGGCTATCGAAATAGGGATAACGGCCTCCGGATACCTGATGAAATGGGTGATTGGGATCACGCCAGCGATTGATACTAAACACTACATCTTTAGCATCGAAGGAGCGGGTCGGTTTAAAGTAAGCGGTGTGGTGAAAGTTAACATGTTTACGCAACTGAAACGCATAGGTGAGCCCATCACGGCTGACCGACCAACTGCTCGCGAGTGAGGGGATCAGTTTGCCTGTTTGAGGGTCAAAATCTATCAGACGGTTATACAACTGATGGGATGTGGCATCGGCGGTGGTGCCGGAGATATCCAGTTGCGGATTAAATGTGATCGGGCTGCCTTCTGAACAGTATACCAACCCCTCGACCGGTATATTGCTCTCAACCTGTGGCTGGCAGCCTCCTACTATTGCAAGGCTCAGCAGAATCGCCAGGCAACGCATCACTGCTGTTTTTCCTGTTCATCGTTGGCGGAGTCGAGCAGATTGTATTTTTTCAGGTAACCTCTTAACTGATGATACGTCAGTCCCAACTTCTCTGCGGTTTTCTTCTGGTTAAACTGGCTGTCTGAGAGGGCGCTACGAATCAGATCAATTTCGAAGTTTTGTGACAAACTCTTTAAGTCTACCGGGAATGCAAACGACGGGGGAGTATGACCGTTAATCGCGGTGCTTTTATCTGAGCCATTGGTTGTTTCAGATGTCGTCACGGTAGTCGTATCGCTGCGCTGCTCAAGGGCTGGCCTGGGTTTAATAAACTGTTTTGGCCGGTAGGGTGACGCAAAAGGATCCAATACCATTTCATGAACCGGCAGATGTGGATTATTACACCGGTACACCGCCCGTTCCACTGCATTTTTCAATTCCCGGATATTACCCGGCCAGTCATATTCAAGCATGGTGCGTTTGGCTTTTTCTGTGAAGCCACTGAATAACTCCATATCCAGTTCGCGGGCCATGTTGATGGCGAAATGTTCCGCCAGCATCAGGATATCTTCCGGTCGTTCCCGCAATGGTGGTAGCGTAATGACATCGAAAGCGAGCCTGTCGAGCAAATCCGCCCTGAAACTGCCTTGCTCTGCTAAGGAGGGGAGGTCTTCGTTGGTTGCGGCGATCAATCTGACATCCACCTTGACGCTGCGTGAGCCCCCGACACGTTCAAATTCGCCGTACTCGATGACACGCAGTAATTTTTCCTGGATCAATCCCGAGGTATTAGCCAGCTCATCCAGAAATAAGGTGCCATTGTGCGCCGTTTCAAATCGCCCTTCGCGTCGCTTCGAGGCCCCTGTAAAGGCGCCGGCTTCGTAACCAAAGAGCTCACTTTCAAGCAGGTTGTCATTGAGCGCCGCACAATTTAGTTTCAGATAATTCTGTTCCCAGCGTTTTGACAGGTAATGTAATCGCGCTGCGATTAATTCCTTACCGGTACCGCGCTCACCGATAACCAGCACCGGCTTGTCCAGCGGCGCGATCTGAGATACCTGTTCCAGCACTTCCAAAAAGCTGTTGGATTGCCCGAGTAAATTATCTTGCTGACGAAAGCGACTCACATTGTTCCTTAAAAAGTGGTCTAAAAGACTAATTTATGGTTGATATAAATACTATTCTAGATGAAGGTGAAAAGGTAGTAAATTAATACTTTTTTAAAATCAAAGGGTTATGACGTTGTGCCGGTTGGCCTGGTTATTGAATATACCCTGACAGGCAAGGTCATAATGACCGGTCATTTAAGTTTAATGATAAAGAGGTAAGTATTATGGGCATTTTCTCCCGATTCTCTGACATTGTGAACTCTAATCTGAACGCTTTATTAGATAAAGCGGAAGATCCAGAGAAAATGGTGCGTCTGATCATCCAGGAAATGGAAGATACGCTGGTAGAAGTGCGTTCTACCTCTGCCAAAACCTTGGCAAATAAAAAGGAAATTGTCAGTCAGATTGCCAAATTGGAATTACAGGCCAAAGACTGGGAAGCCAAAGCGGAACTGGCCTTAAGTAAAGATCGTGAAGATTTAGCGCGCGCCGCGTTGCTGGAGCGCAAAAAGACCGATGAGCATGTAGATGTGCTCAAACGTGAATTGTCCCTGGTTGAGGAACAGATCAGTAAGCTGCAAAGTGAAATCGGACAATTGCAGGAAAAACTGGCGGATGCCAAAGCGCGCCAGAAGACCATTATTATGCGTCAGCAAACGGCACAGTCACGACTGGACATCAAGCGTAACCTCGACAGTGGTAAGGTTGATGATGCCATGGGACGGTTTGAACGTTATGAGCGTAAAATAGATGATCTGGAAAGTCAGGTTGATGCCTATGATCTGGGCAAAAATACGCTTGCGGATGAATTCGCGGAGCTGGAAGCCAGCGATAAAATTGACGCCGAACTGGCGGCGCTGAAGAAAAAGGTTAAAACTAAACAGCCTAGCGCCAGCAGTAAAAAGTAAAGAATTAAGGAGAAGACCGTGGAAGACGTTGTGGCTCTTTTAATCGCGCCCATTATCATTTTCATGATTTTCGTGGCGCCAATCTGGCTGATCATGCATTACCGCAGTAAGAAGCAGGTCGCGCAAGGATTATCGGAAGAGGAGTATGCCTCCTTAACTGAACTGGCGCAAAAAGCCGAGGTCATGAACGAACGGATACAGACACTTGAAGCCCTATTAGATGCAGAGGCTCCACAATGGAGGAACAGAGCATGAAAGGTAAAGGTCAACTCTATCGTGACAGCAAAAATGGTAAGATCGCCGGTGTGTGTGCCGGCGTTGCTGCCTACTTTGGCTGGGAGGCCTGGCTGGTAAGAATTATCTTTGTGTCTGCGGTGTTGCTTGCAGGTGGGCCGTTCTTCATCATGGCCTATATTGCGGCCTGGTTTATCTTAGATAAAAAACCGCTGCATCAGGGGCCATCGGCGGCCTTTGCAGGCACCACCGGGAAGGGATGGCAGAATACTGAGCAGGGAGAACCGATTTCGGTCAAGTCTAAGGTATGGCAATCGGGTGAACCACCCAAGCAGGCGTTTCATGACATCATGGGACAGTTTGATACGCTGGAAGTCAGATTGCGCAAAATGGAAACCTATGTAACCTCATCAGAGTTTCAGTTAAACCGAGAAATCAGCAGACTGTAATCCCTTCCCGCCCTGTGTATCGTCACCATCAGCGCGGACTTCTGGTCCCTGCTGATGACGCTGTTTAAGGACCCTATGATCCCAAACGAAATGCATCGAAAAACACTCAGCTCGTTGCGCAATAAAGCACAGTTGGCAGCCAACAGAATGACTGACCAGCACGTGCGTTTAGCGGTGACGGGGTTGAGCGGCGCGGGTAAAACCGCCTTTATTACCTCATTAGTGAATCAGTTGCTGGAAGCCAATCATGGTGCGGAATTAGCGTTTTTCTCTCCGGTGCGACACGGACGGATTATCGGTGTACAACGGGCCTCTCAACCCGATTTGCAGCTGGCCAGGTTTGAGTACGAAAAGGGTATGGATGCGCTGAACAACGCGCCTCTACCCGTCTGGCCCTCGCCCACACGAGGCGTCAGTCAGATACGACTTAATATTCGTTATCGACAGGCGAAAGGACTGCGTCGTCTGGTTTCAGACACGGCCACGCTGGTGCTCGATATTATTGACTACCCTGGCGAATGGTTACTGGACTTACCCTTACTGGACATGGATTTTACGCAATGGAGCCAGTATTGCGCAGTGCAGATGCAACAGCCACTGCGACAGGAGCTTGCGGCAGATTTTCTGACCCACGCTGAGCAAATAGACTGGGCGGCTGACGGCGATGAAATGGCACTCGAACGGTTGGCTTCTCAATACAGAGCGTATCTGCGCGCTTCAAAGCAAGCCGGCCTGGAATTGATTCAGCCGGGACGCTTCGTGTTACCCGGAGAACTGGAGGGGGCGCCCATTCTTCAGTTTGTCCCCGTACCTGAATCGGTGCTTAAAGCACACTCTGAACCCCCTAAAGGCAGTAACCTCGAGCTGGTCACCGAGCGCTTCAGGCAATACAAAGAAAAGGTGGTGAAACCTTTTTACCGCCAGTATTTCAAAAAGTTCGATCGCCAGATTATTCTGGTGGATTGTCTCAGTGCCCTTAACCGGGGCAAGCAAAGCTTTTATGAATTGCAGGAGGCGATAAACTGGCTACTGAAAAGTTACGATTACGGCAGTAATTCGCTCATCCGCCGACTGTTCTCTTCTCGTATCGATAAATTGGTGTTCGCTGCCAGCAAGGCGGATCATATTACCCCTGATCAACAGGATAATCTGATTCGGTTGCTTGAGTCTATGGTACACAGTGCGCGTCAGGATATTGCTTATCAGGGGTGTACGATTCAAACCACCGCCTTTGCCGCTATCAGGGCGTCACAGGTGGGCAAAGCCGACTATCAGGGCACACAGATCAGTGTTCTGAAGGGAAGGGATTTAGAGGGCAACGCACTGACCCTGTATCCCGGCGACGTTCCTTCAAGCTGTCCTCAGGAATCTTTCTGGCAGCACCAGCACTTTGAGTTTCCGGCCTTCTCGCCGCCGCAGCGTTCTGCCTTAACCGCCTTGCCTCATATTCGTATGGACCAACTCCTTGAATTTTTGTTAGGAGATAAACTGCAATGAGTCAGCATACAACGTCATCTGAATTGCGCCCTGCTGTGCGCATCGAGGCGTCTGAATCGCCATCCTCAGAGGCGGATAACCTGCGCCCTGCAATGCATGTTGAAGAAGAAGCCTTCAAATCAGAGCCTGAGCCCCCGGACGACGAAGGGCAAAGCAACAAAGCGCCACCCGGAAAACTATTTTGGTTTACCGCGGCGGTGTTGGTGATGTCTTTGGTCCAATTAGCTGTCAGCCTCTATGCTGCCTTTACTTCTGGCGCCTGGTTGGGGTTAGTCTGGCTGGTGATACTGACGGCGGCTGGTGCACTGGCTGGCATAGCGCTGGTGCGCGAGTGGCAGGCTTTTACACAGTTGGAGCAGCGCAATCACTGGCAGGAACAGGGGCGTTTGCTGGCCAATAGTCCAGCCATTGGTGAAGCCAGAAGCTATTGTCAGGAATTGGCGACCCACTTGCCGGAATCTGCACAACCCTTGGTGACACAGTGGCAGGCAACACTGCAGCCACACTACGCCGACAAAGAGGTCATGGCGCTTTTTGAGCAACAAGTCCTCAGTGTTATTGATCAGCGGGTTGTCACACAAATCAGTCGGGAATCCGGTGCCTCAGCAATGATGATTGCGCTGAGCCCTTTTGCGACGCTGGACATGCTGTTAGTGCTGTGGCGGAATCTAAAGATGATTAACCAGATAAGTCACAGTTACGGTGTAAAAACCGGATACTGGGCCAGAATACGGCTGATACGTAATATGTGCCACAACATCATTTACGCTGGTGCCAGCGAATTGGCCGCCGATGCTTCGGTATGGGCGCTGGGCGGCAGTCTCAGCGCGCGACTTTCCAGCCGCGTTGCTCAGGGGTTGGGAGCCGGCGTATTAACCGCCAGAATGGGCGTTCAGGCTGCACGCCTGTGCCGACCAATGGCGTTTATTCACAGTCCTTCACCCAACATCAGTCGCATCGCATCCAGCGTGCTTGAGCGGCTCCGAGCGGTAGATTCACAAAGCGATAAGAAAACCCATTCCAATCCATAGAGACGCCCCCTGCATGGATTGAAGATGTGATGTCCTCAGCATGCAGGCGATGGATCTCTGATTCCGGTCACTTTGTAAAAATAATGTTACGCCTTTACGCACGACTGAAAAGACGAGCCTGCTTTTTCTTTGCCACTATTTAAGTAGACTCACGTCCAACTAAAGTCGTGTAAAACGAAGTGATAGGAACTTATGAGTAAGAACACCCAGTACGTATCACGTCAGTCGGACGAGAATGGGGTTATTCACTGGAGTGATGAGGAAAACGCTGTATGGCGTGATCTGGTCGCCCGTCAGCTGGAGATTATAGAAGGGCGTGCGTGCGATCAGTTTATGCATGGCCTGGAGCTGCTTGATTTACCTGCGGATCGCATACCTCAACTGGCCGAGGTTAATGAGGTGCTAGAGCGTGAGACCGGTTGGCAAGTGGCAGAGGTTCCTGCGCTGATAAATTTTGACGAGTTTTTTCGTTTGCTGGCGAACAAGCGTTTTCCTGTCGCAACCTTTATCAGGACTCGCGAAGAATTTGATTATCTTCAGGAACCCGACATTTTTCACGAAATTTTCGGGCACTGCCCCCTGCTGACAAATCCGGCATTCGCGCATTTTACCCATACCTATGGCAAGCTGGGTTATGCTGCAAGTAAGCAGGATCGTGTTTATCTGGCCCGCCTGTACTGGTTTACCGTTGAGTTTGGGTTATTACGACAAAACGGTGATCTGAGAATATATGGTGGGGGTATCTTATCTTCACCGGGGGAAACCATCTATGCCCTTGAAAGTGATAAGCCTGAACGGCATAAAATGGATCCGGTTGAAGCGCTCAGAACGCCTTATCGTATCGATATCATGCAGCCGGTGTATTATGTGTTGGAAAATCTGGACGCACTGTTTGAGATCTCCGATATGGATATTATGGCATTGGTCGAACAGGCCAGGTCGTTAGGTTTGCACGAGCCCAAGTTTCCGCCTAAAGAAAAAATGGCCAGTTAATTAAACAGAGGAAGAAAATGACAGAATTATCTCAACAGAAGTGTGAAGCCTGTCGCGCAGATGCTCCTAAAGTATCTGATGATGAGCTGAAAACCCTGATGGCTGAAATCCCAGACTGGACACCTAAAGCCGTGGATGGTGTGATGCAGTTGGAGCGTGAGTTTAAATTCAAGAACTTTAAGCTGGCAATGGCGTTTGCTAACAAGGTGGGTGAACTGGCAGAGGCGGAATTTCATCACCCCTCTATTTTGCTTGAATGGGGTAAAGTCACAGTGACCTGGTGGACTCATGCCATCAATGGCTTGCACAAGAATGACTTCATCTGTGCAGCTAAAACAGATGAGCTGCTAGAGAGCTGAGCACAGTATGTTAGCAAAGAAAAAAGGAGCACACCGTGCTCTTTTTTTATGTCCATGGAAGGACGGTATGTCAGAGCTGTATGGAACAGAGCTCTGACGATGTCCATGGAAGGACGGTATGCCGGAGTTGTCGGGAGCCGCATTTCAGTGACATTTTAGACAATTAACTCGGGTGAAGAGGGGGGGCGGGATAACATAAACGCCAGGCCTCTCTCGTTGCCTGATTACTCTCGATGCCAGATTGTTTTCTTCCTGGCAACCGTCACGGGTATTAAACCTGCATAAGTCCGCAATGGCCGATTTCTCCTGGCGTGGCGTCAGAGTCTTGTTGTTTCGAACTGAGATCAGATGCGCCTTCAGGCAGAGATTTTCCTGTTTTCCACATCGCAGATGGCATAAAATGTTTACAACTAAATGGCCGAGGTATATGTATGCGTTTGGAAATCAGTTGTCAGGACAGATTAGGGATCACTCAGGATGTGCTGGATATCCTGGTCGAATATGAAATTGATCTGCGCGGAATCGAAATAGACAAAGCCGGAAAAATTTTCCTGCACTTTCCAAACATAGACTTTGGCGACTTTCAGCATCTTATGCCCAAAATTCGCAGAATCGAAGGCATTGAAGATGTCAAAACAACCCCTTTCATGCCCATCGAGCGAGAGCAAAATCAGCTCAGAGCCCTGCTTAAAACACTACCGGACCCGGTCTTTTCCATTGACCCCAAAGGCCAGGTGTTGCTGGTTAATGAAGCGGTGTTATCGAGTCTTGAAAGTGATTATGAAGATGTGGTGGGGCAGGATATTACTGAACTGGTCAAGGGCTTCAATTTTGTCAGGTGGATGGATGGTAAAGATGTTTACGCCCAGACCCACAAAGTGAAGTTTATTGAACAGGATTTCCTGGCAGACATTTTGCCCATCAATGTGACCGATGGTGAGGGCGGTGAGATCCTCGCGGGTGCCGTATTGTTGCTCAAGTCGGAATATCGTTTAGGGCAACAACTGACCGTGTTTCATCAGGCCAGCGATGATTGCTTCGCGCAGGTACAGGCGCAAAGTGTGCAAATGAAAAGGGTGGTGCGTGAAGCCAAAAAAATGGCCGAGCTGGATGCACCCATCCTGATTTATGGAGAAACCGGGGCAGGTAAAGAATTGATTGCCAGAGCCTGTCATCAGGCTAGTCGCCGTGGCACCAGTCCCTTTTTAGTGTTGAATTGCGCTGCAATTCCCGATGAAGTGGCCGAGCAGGAGCTGTTTGGTTGTGCGCCAGGCAGCTATGGCAATGAGAAGAGCCAGGTCGGGCTGCTGGAACAGGCGCAAAGTGGCACATTGTTTCTGGATGAAGTGGGTGACATGTCGCTGCAAATGCAGGCAAAGCTTTTGCGGGTTCTGCAGGACGGCTCTTTCAGGCGGGTCGGAGATGCGACCGAAGTCAAAGTGGACGTGCGTATTATCAGTACCACGCAAAAAGACCTCAGTTTGATGGTGCAGGAAGGGAAGTTTCGTGAAGATCTTTACTATCGGCTCAATGTCTTAAGTCTTGCCATTCCGCCGTTGCGTGAACGTAAATCAGATATCATTGCATTGGCAGAATTTTTCCTGAAACAACAAAGCAGTAAGCTGGGACGCAGACCGCCCACTCTGAATAAATCCTGTGTCGATTACCTGCAGTCTTACCCCTGGCCCGGTAATGTAAGGCAACTCGAAAATGCCTTGTATCGTGCCTTAAGCCTATTAGAGAAAGATGAACTCGGACGAGACGATGTGCAACTGCCCAGCAGTATGGGGGCACCGAGCTATTTCAGTGAACAGATTGAAGGTACGTTGGATCAGGAGGTGAAACGCTTTGAAAAAGATCTTCTGCGTCGTCTGTATCCTTCTTACCCCAGTACCCGGCAACTGGCCAAGAAGCTGGGGCTGAGTCATACCGCCATTGCCAACAAACTGCGTGAATATGGCATAAATAAGAAGACTGTAAAGGTTTAAATACATCAAGCTTGACAGGCTGTTGCACGGATAGGAAGGTTCGATATTCCCCTTTGGCTAAGTGAAGTGGGAGAATAGCTAACAAGGTGTTTTGCAACGAATTTGTAATACTAAAACGGAACGAAGGGTAGGGACGACATCTTGCCTGGTCTTTTTTATGATTAAGGGCAGGTCTCGTCGTCATCGCTGTTATCGATACAGAATTAACTCATAGGCGGGTGGGAGTGATATGACTCCGCTGCAGTCGAAAGTGCACCTTAACCGACGAGGTTGCATTGATGCTGATAGCCACCAAAGTGGTGAACAGCGTGAGTCGATTCTGGATACATCCATAGTTGGAATAAAGAAGTCTGAATAGCCAATGAAATTAGCAACATTAAAAAACGGAACCCGGGACGGCCAACTTGTGGTTGTCAGCAAAGATCTGAAAACTGCTGTTGCCGTCACCCATATTGCACCGACCATGCAGTCTGCACTGGACAACTGGGATACGGTTTCAATGCACCTGCAGGCGACCTATCACTCACTGAGTATCGGGCAATTGGATGATGTCATTGCCTTTGATCCAAATGAATGTGAATCGCCGCTGCCTCGTGCTTATCAATGGGCTGATGGCAGCGCATACGTTAACCATGTTGAGCTGGTCAGAAAGGCCAGAGGCGCGGAAATGCCAGAGAGTTTCTGGACCGATCCGCTGATGTATCAGGGCGGCTCAGATGATTTTCTCGGACCAATGGAAGATATTCTGATGCCCAGTGATGAATGGGGCATTGATTTTGAAGGTGAAGTGGCCGTGGTTACTGGCGATGTTCCAATGGGCGTGTCGCCTCAGGAAGCGGGCAATCACGTGCGCTTGCTGATGCTGGTGAATGACGTCTCTCTGCGGGGTCTGATTCCCGGCGAGCTGGCCAAAGGTTTCGGCTTCTTCCAGTCAAAACCGTCGTCTTCGTTTTCTCCGGTGGCGGTGACCCCCGATGAGCTGGGGGATTACTGGCAAGATTTCAAAGTGCATCTGCCTCTGTTATCTACATACAATGAAAAGCCCTTTGGTAAGCCTCAGGCTGGCGAGGACATGACCTTTAATTTTGGTGAGTTGATCGCCCATGCCGCGAAGTCCCGTAACCTGGGGACTGGCTGTATTATTGGCTCGGGAACAGTATCCAACAAGCAAGGCACGGACCATGGCACCTCGATTGATGAAGGTGGCGTGGGTTACTCCTGTATTGCTGAGGTGAGAATGATTGAAACCATTCGTGATGGTAGGCCCAGCACCAGCTTTATGAAGTTCGGGGATCGTATTCGTATTGAGATGCTGGATGAAAGTGGCGACAGTATTTTTGGCGCTATTGATCAACAAGTAAAAGAGTATCGCTCGTGAGCTTGAAGCTTTACGGATACTGGCGTTCCTCGGCCAGCTACAGAGTTCGCATCGCCATGAATCTCAAAGATCTGGATTATGAGATTGTGCCGGTGCATTTAGTCAAAGACGGCGGTCAGCAGCATCAGTCGCCCTATAGCCGACTGAATCCTGCTGAACTGGTGCCTACACTGGTGGATGAAGACGAAGACATTATTCTCAATCAGTCGCTGGCCATTATCGAATACCTGGACGAGCGTTATGATTCAGGTATAGCGCTGTTGCCTGAGCATAAGCTACAACGTGCCAGAGTGCGCGCCCTGGCCTACGATATCGCTGCTGATATTCAACCGCTGGTGAATCTGCGAGTCCTGCAGTACCTCGAACAGCATCATGGGGTAGCGGACGAGCAGAAACCCGAGTGGTGTCGTGAATGGATCGGTCGGGGCTTTCGGGCCATAGAAGAGCGCTTGCAAACCACAGCCGGTAAGTATTGCTTTGGTTTTGACCTCTCTTTGGCTGATATTTGTCTGGTGCCCCAGGTCTTCAACGCACAGCGCTTTGGGGTCAACATGGGCGATTATCCGTTGATTTCGCGTATTGCCACTAACTGTAACCAGCTAGAGGCATTCCAGCGGGCGCTGCCTGAGAATCAGCCCGACGCCAGTTAACGCGATTAGCTGTTAGTGGTCAGGCGCCAGAGTCCGGCAGGAACGGCGCACTGATCACTTTCAGCTGCTTTTTATGGGCAATTCGGTGGTGTTCTTGACCTGCTTGAGAGCAAAGGTTGAGCTGAGATGGTCGACGCTGGGCAAATGAGTCAATTTACTTTTGAGCAGATGCTCATACTCTTCAATGCTTTCAACAACGACTTTCAGAAGATAGTCTTTCTCGCCGCTGGTGGTGTGGCATTCAACCACTTCGGGAATGTCCTGTACTGACGCCTCGAAGCTATTCAATGACTCCTCGTCATGATTTTTCAGGGTGACATAAATAAAAACGCTGACACCGAGGTTCAGCTTTTTGTTATCCAGCAGGGTAACCTTGCGCCGAATAATGCCGTCGCTTTCGAGCTTTTTGACTCTGCGCCAACAGGGCGTATGCGACAAGCCCACCCGTTGACTTAATTCCGCCATAGACACCGTGGCATCTTTTTGTAAAACCCGCAGTATTTCCCTGTCAAATTTATCTAGTTTCATAAAACGCTTACAGATAATAAAGTTGCCCAAGGATGCGGAAAAAAAGTTTGTTTTTCAAGGGAATTTAATAGGATGTCTATCCTAGGAATGTTCAGATTCGATTACAGGAGTTGCGTCAAGTGTTAACAGGATTCGAACATAGCAAGACATATCCTCTGAACCATGCGCTAACATGTGCGCCACATTATCGCTATCACAACCTTTCAGGTGAATATCTATGTCTGTTTTTGATCACGCGGCTTATGACAAACACGAGCATGTTGCTTTCTATCATGATGTCAAAAGTGGTCTCAAAGCCATTATTGCAGTGCACAATACTAACCTGGGTCCGTCTTTGGGTGGGTGTCGCATGTGGCCCTATGCCAATAGTTCAGAAGCATTAACAGATGTACTGAGATTGTCCAAAGGCATGTCGTATAAGTCGGCCATGGCGAATTTGAAGCTCGGTGGTGGCAAGTCCGTCATTATTGGTGACCCACGCAAAGAAAAAACAGCAGACATGATGCTGGCGATGGGGGATTTTGTGCAGAGTCTGGGAGGCAAGTATATCAGTGCTGAGGACTCTGGCATTTCAGTCAGTGATCTGAAAACCATGTCTCAGCGCAGTGATTATATTGCCGGAACTCAGGCTGCCTACCGCTACGACGGTGGTCCGGCCGATGGAAATCCTGCGCCCTCCACCGCTTATGGTGTGTTTATGGGGCTCAAAGCTTCGGTGGCTTATGGTCTGAAGACTGATCTTAACGGTGTGTCAGTGGCGATCCAGGGGCTGGGGCATGTCGGGTATCGGTTGGCCGAGCACCTGCATAATGCAGGGGCTAAGCTCTATGTCACTGATATCTACCCTGACAACCTGGAGCAGGCGAAGCAGCAGTTTAATGCAACAGTAGTATCTCCGGATGAGATTTTTGCCTTAGATGTGGATGTGTTTGCACCCTGTGCCCTTGGCTCGGCCATTAATGACCAAACCATTGATCAGATAAAGGCCCGGGTTATCGCTGGTGCGGCCAATAATCAGCTGGCAGAAGAGCGCCACGGTCAGGCACTGAAGGATAAAGGCATTTTGTATGCCCCCGATTACGTGATTAATGCCGGTGGTGTCATCGATATCTACCATCAACGCCAGGGCAGTTCAGCACAGGCGCTGCGGGAGCACCTTGAAGGGATTGGTGAGACACTCAACGAAATTTATCGTAAAGCGGAGCAACAAGGGCTTCCCACCAATATCGAAGCCAACAAAATTGCTGAACAACGCTTTTTAATGAAAGGCTGAGCCGAAACCGGCTTGAATCCTGTCCGGGCATCAGCCATAATGCGCGCCGCCTGAGAGGGAATCCTCTCGGGCCTTTCAATGGTGGTCCTGTTGGTCCTCCCGCAATGATACTTTATGAACCCGGTCAGGCCTGGAAGGGAGCAGCCGCAGTAAAGAACTCATGTGCCGGGATGTGGCTGGCAGGACCGCCACCCACATTTTTATCTGTTGTGATCGCTGCGCTTTTTATCCAGAAACTCTTTGGCTTTATTCAACGCAGTAGCGACGTTCATTTCCATCTGATGCCGCTCATTAGGGGAAACGTAAAAGGCCATATCCACCTCATATCGAATGTATCTCGGCGGAACCTGGTTTAATGTCAGGCAACAGAGATCGGCCAGATAATCCTGATCTTCGCTTTTGTCCAAGCCCATTTGCTCAATTTTTTCCAAAACCAGATGTTCATAATAATTATGGATATCGTCGTCCAGCTTCATGTGTTGACCCTTATGTAAAGTTTGCCCCGTTTAAGGACTCGGTAGCAGTAACAAATTCGCTACAACTCTAAGATAGACAGAATACCCCGCTACTGGCAACTGTTACCATAACCAGTGTTAGAATCACCCGAATATGCTTCAGGGGAAATATAATATGAAAAAAAATCAGCAACCTGTCTATTACGGTGAATACCTGCAGCTTGATAAGCTGCTTGGTGCTCAGGCTTTGCAAAGCAGTAAGTATGGTCCGCCTGCGCACGAAGAAACGCTGTTTATTATTGTGCATCAGACCTATGAACTGTGGTTTAAGCAGATACTCCATGAACTGTCTTCTGTGATGGATGTGTTTTGTGAGCAACAGGTAAAGGACCAACAGCTGACGACAGTAGTGCACCGGCTCAAGCGGGTTATCAGTATTCAGGAATTGCTTAACGATCAGATCAGTATTATGGAGACCATGAGTCCCCAGCAATTTTTATCCTTTCGTGACTATCTGGTTCCTGCATCGGGATTCCAGAGCATTCAGTTTAAGATGCTGGAAATCAGCCTCGGGCTAAAGCGTGGCACCCGCATTGACTTTGACAAACAGTCATTTTACAACCGCCTGAATCAGGATGACCGGGATTTTCTCGAGCAGTTAGAGCAAAAACCGAGCTTGTTTGAATTGACACAGACATGGCTGGAGCGTTTACCCCTGCTGGAATTTGGCGAATTTAAGTTCTGGCAACTTTACCGTGACGCGACGGAGCACATGCTGGCAAGCGACCAGCAAATCATCATGGATAACCCGACATTGTCGGAAACAGAGCGCAGGCAGGAACTCAGAGAGCTCGAAAGTACCCGCGAGACCTTCTCGGCACTGTGGGACAAGGATAAATATGCTAAATGGCAGACGGATGGGCAATTCAGACTGTCACATAAGGCGTTACTGGCGGCCCTGTTTATTAACCAATATAGCGAAGAACCTTTATTCAACTTGCCCTATCAATTTATCACCTGCCTGACAGAGATAGATGAAAAGCTGACCATCTGGCGCTATCGGCATGCCATGATGGTACAGCGTATGTTGGGCGGAAAAATTGGCACGGGGGGCTCTTCTGGTCATGAATATCTGAAACGGACGACGGAAACTAACCGTATTTTTCAGGACTTTTTTAACATGGCCACCTTCTTGTTGCCAAAATCAGCATTGCCTGAATTACCGGCTCAGGTCAAAAAGCAGCTTGGGTTCGCTTTGCACCAGGAATAACGAAGGTTTTATCATTTAGCGGTGCAGAGCCGAGGCAACCCGCGTGAGGGCGGGTGTTTACCGATGGGGCAATGTAAACAATCTGAGCAGTTTCAACGGCCTTGCCGCTAAACGCCTGCTATTGTCGACACCAGCGGGTTTTACCTAGTAACAATAACTTTACAATCGCCGCGGGCAGGACAACCATTTGTTAGAAATGTTCCCCACAGACTTTCTGATCTGTATTGACCCTGCCTCAGGCCTGTGTATATTATCAGCGTAGAGGTTCACTACCTCTTTAAATAAGAAGCCGCAAAAGCGGTAAACAATAATCACTAAAAAAATGTGTCACTAGCATTTTAGTGGTCCAGGGAGACAAAACATGTATACAAAATCCAGATTGGCTGGAGCAGTGCGTACGGCACTGACTCTGGGTGCTGCTACTGCAGCCTTCACACCTGTAGCGATGGCTCAGCAAGAAGGTGCGGAATCAGTAGAGAAAATCTCAATCACGGGCTCACGTATCCAACGTGTAAACATGGTTAGCGCCAGCCCCATTACAGAAATTACTGCTGCAGATATCGCCATCACTGGTATGACCCGTGTGGAAGATATCCTCAACGACATGCCAGCCCTGTTTGCTGCACAGACCGGTAACCTGGCAAACGGTGCAACCGGTACGGCAACACTTGACCTGCGTAACCTGGGTACAACCCGTACGCTGGTTCTGGTAAATGGTCGTCGTCTGCCATCTGGTTCTCCAGGTGCAGGTGGTATCGCACCTGACGTTAACCAGATCCCTGCGTCACTGATTGAGCGCATCGAAGTGCTGACCGGTGGTGCCTCTGCAACTTACGGTTCTGACGCTATCGCTGGTGTTGTTAACTTCATCCTTAAAGATGACTTCGAAGGCTTTAACTTCGATTATCAGCACAGCTTCTATCAGCACAACAACGATAACGATACCATTCAGGATATCGTACGTGGTGATGGCTATGATCTGCCTACCAGCCATGTTCGTGACGGTCATTCTAATGACTTCTCGTTCATGGTGGGTGCAAATACCGCAGATGGTCGTGGTAACGTTACCATGTACGGTACGTTCCGTGATATCGAAGCCCTCAAACTGTCTGAACGTGACTACAGCTCTTGTGCTTTGTTTGGCACAGTAGATAACTTCGTTTGTGGTGGTTCAGGTACTATTCCTGAAGGCCGTATTACGGATTTCGCAACCTTTGACTATCAGGTTGAAGGTGATCAGTTTGTACCCAGAACCTCTTTGTACAACTATGGTCCTCTGAACTACTATCAACGTCCTGATGAGCGTAAGACACTGGGTGCGTTGGGTAAATATGAAATCAACGAGCACGCTGAAGTCTATGCAGAAATCAGCTACATGGATAACCGCAGTGTGGCGCAGATTGCTCCTTCTGGTGCATTCTTCGTAACTGATAGAATCTTCTGTGGAAACCCTTTCCTGTCTGACCAGCAGTTTGGTTTGCTGTGTGATGACCGCGGTCTGACCAAAGATGATTTCAGTGAAGGCACTTACATTGGTCGTCGTAACGTAGAAGGTGGTCCTCGTCAGGATGACCTGCGTCACACCTCAATGAAAGCGGTACTGGGTGTGCGCGGTATTATCGACGATAACTGGTCTTATGACCTGTTCGCTAACCACGGAACAGTTGCCTACGTACAGACCTACCGTAACGAACTGTCTATCACCAACATCGGCCGTGCTCTGGACGTTGTTGAAGATGATAACGGTAACCCGGTTTGTCGTTCAGTGGTTGATGGCAGCGATCCTAACTGTGTGCCTTGGAATATCTTTGAAACTGGCGGTGTAACGCAAGCGGCATTGGATTACCTGATTAAACCTCTGTATGCCCGTGGCGATACCGCTACGACTCAGGTCAGTGGTTATGTTACTGGTGACTTGACTGAAGCCGGTGTGATGGTGCCAGGTACCTCTACCGGTGTTGGTGTGGTACTGGGTGGTGAATACCGCCGTGAAGCCCTGTTGCTTGAGCCTGATTTTGGTTTCACTTCAGGTGACGGTGCCGGTCAGGGCGGTCCTACCGCTGGTGTAGAAGGTTCTTACAGTGTGACTGAAGTCTTCGGTGAGCTGGATATTCCATTACTGGAAGCCAAAGAATTCGCTGAGGAACTGACCTTAGAGCTGGCCTTCCGTCACTCTGACTACTCTACCGATCAGACCACCAATACCTACAAGTATGCTATCGACTGGGGTATTAACGAAGACATCCGTTTCCGTGCCAGCTATCAGCGTGCGGTACGTGCCGGTAACGTTCGTGACTTGTTCCGTCCACAAAGCATCGGTCTGTTTAACATGCTGATTGACCCTTGTGGAGTTGGCGGTAACCTGACACTGGAACAGTGTCTGAATACAGGCCTGACAGCAGACCAGTATCAGACTCTGGCTCTGGAAAGCCCTGCTGGTCAGTATAATGAGATCACCGGTGGTAACCCGGATCTGAGCCCGGAAGTGTCTGACACTTACTCCTTCGGTGTGGCCTTGTCGCCCAGCGCCTTGCCTGGCTTTAACATGAACATCGACTACTTCAACATTGAAGTGGAAGAGGCCATCAGCAGCATTCCATCAGAGACTATTCTTAATCTTTGCGGAACGACCGGAGATGCTAAGTTCTGTGACCTGATTAACCGTGGTCCTAACGGTAACCTGTGGGTCGGACAAGCTAACGTTACATCGACTGATATCAATATCGGCTTCCTGGCTACCTCTGGTGTAGACATCGAAGCGACTTATGATTTTGATATTGGCGACATGGGTGGCATGTCAATCGGTTTGGTAGGTACCTGGTTAGAAGAGTTGACCAACCAGCCTCTGCCTGGCGCACCTATTGATGAATGTGCCGGCTACTGGGATCGTAACGTGTGTGGTTCACCATCACCTGAATGGCGTCACAACCTGCGCGCTAGCTGGACAACACCTTGGGATGCTACTGTAACCGCAACCTGGCGTTATATGGGTGAAGCAGAAGAGTTCGGCTCTCCTGCGAACCCAACTAAGTTCAAGGCTCAGAACTATCTGGATCTGGCAGCTACCTGGCAGGCCCATGAGAATGTTTCTCTGAGACTGGGTGTTAACAACGTTCTGGATAAAGAACCACCTCTGATGCCTAATGCACCAGCAGGTTCCGGTAACGGTAACACCTTCCCTGGCGCCTATGACGCTCTGGGACGCTATGTGTTTGCAGGTGTAAGCCTGACTTACTAAGCACTAAAGTGTGATCAAGATTAAGCGGCCTCATTGAGGCCGCTTTTTTTTGCCTTGAGAAAATTGCAGTTGCGCTCGTGGTTGGTAAGATGCAGTGCGTAAAGTTGCCAAGGTGGTATCAGTGTCGGTAGAAACAGCAATAACTCAGGTCGTTAATTTATGTCGTCAGGGCAAGCCAGAGGCGGCTTGTGAATTATGTTTGCAACATATGGGGCAGGCGAACGGCGAATCGCGACAGACGCTTTTGGAGCTATTGACTCAAATCTATATGGCAATGGGCCGTGATGCTGATGCGCAGGAACCGTTACAGTCCTTGTTGCGGCTTTACCCTTATCGTCTGGATTACGTTCAGCAGCTGAGTGAGCTTTTCATTAAAGGGCATCAGTCAGAAGACGCGGTGCGCGTTTTTCAGCTCTTTCTTAAAAACAATCCCGATAATCCCAATGCCTGGTTTAATGCCGCGATTATATATAAAAAAACGGGGCATGTTGAGGAGGCTGAAAAGGCCTATCAACGTGCACTGACACTCAACATAGAGCAACCGGAAGAGGTGCATACTAACCTTGCCGTAATGTATTCTGAGCAGCGTCGTGAGCAGCAGGCAAAAAAAAGCCTCGAGCAAGCACTGCAAATCAACCCTGCCTTTATACCGGCGCTTTTTAATCTGGCCACACTGAATGAAGAGCTTGGCGACAAGTGCGCCGCCACATTGCTTTATAACAAGATACTCAGCCTGCAGCCGAATAATATTGAGGTAATGGCCCGTCTTATTCAGTGTGACAAGGTCACTTCAGAGCAACATTCTTTATTGAAAAAACTGGAAAATGCGTTGCAGAGCGTCTCAGGTCTGAGTCAGCTCGAATCAGAAGCTGGCTATTTTGCCCTCGGAAAAGGCCATGATGATCTGAAAGATTACACACAGGCGTTTACCTTTTTCAGGCAGGCAAACGAGCTGTGCAAGAAACGTTTACCTGCCTACAACAGAAGACAAACAGAGGCTGATGTTGCGGAAATTTGTCATACCCTGGATGCCCAGTGGCTTGGACAAAACCGAACATCCAGTACACATGCACCTGTGTTTATTTGTGGTATGTTTCGCTCCGGCTCCACCTTGACTGAGCAAATACTCAGCGCCCACCCCCAGGTAACCACCGGCGGCGAGCTGAATGTGTTAAAACAGACTGTTGAAGAGTTATCTGCAAATAAAAAGGGGTATCTGGATGCAAGTATAGATACTCAGGCCTTAAGCCAGCGTTATCTGAGCAAAATATCGACACTCTTTCCTGATGCCGCTGTTGTCACAGACAAGCGACCCGATAATTTTTGGTATCTGGGCTTTATTGCCGCGGCCTTCCCCAATGCCAGAATTATTTGCACCGACCGTCACCCGCTGGATATTTGTTTATCCATCTACTTTCAGCATTTGGGGAATGAATTGCCCTACAGCGCGGATCTATCTGATATTGCGCACTATTATACGCAATACAAAGCGTTACTGCGGCACTGGCAGACCCTGTTACCGGAAAATATCCTGTGTATTGACTACCAGCAACTGGTGACCGAGCCGGAGTCCACCATCAGGCGTATGCTCGATTTTTGTCAGCTCCCCTGGGCGTCACAATGTCTTGAATTTAATCGTTCCAGTTCTGTCGTGAAAACCGCCAGTGTCTGGCAAGTACGACAACCCCTGTACCGTGATGCTCTTGAAAGATGGCGCCATTATGCTGAGCCTTTTCGCGATGTCGCAAACAGCCTTGAAAAAGAAATCACTCTGCGCCGAATAACATATACTTAAGGGCAGGCGGTGAATAAAGCAGTTGACATGCTTTATGCGGTTGTTGCCTATTCTTGCCATAATACTCTGGCACGCCACAAATCCGCCACGCACTTTTTATAAAACGCCCTTCGGCTTTTCATGACGGACATTAACGAATTGTAAATGAGCCGCTGGCTGACCTTGACAATTTTGTCTGTTCCGTGTGAACATTCGAGGTTCGAGCCTTTCGGTAGCTACGCGCCAAAAGGCTTCTTACCAAAAGCAGAACCGTTTTTAACGCCCCTCACAAAGGCTAGACCAGGCCTAGGGTGAGGATTCAAGATAAAAAAATTGGTTGGGAACTATGTCCAAAATGAGCAAGAGAAATCTGATTGCTTCTGCCGTTATCGGCGCGTTTGCGCTTGGTGGCAGCCAAGTTGTCTCTGCAGACCCACTTAACGATTTGCATAAAGAAGAAGCAAAAATCCACGTGGCTGCAGCGCAATCCCAAAAGAAAATTAACAGCATCTATGAACAAACTCAGGAACTTCTGGCTGAGTACCGCGCTGTTGTTGACGAAACTGAGAACCTGAAGGTTTACAACGACCACTTGGCTCGTCTTGTTGCAGACCAGGAAGCGGGTATTGCTTCTTTGCAGCGTCAGATCGACGGCATCGAAGGCGTTAAGCGTGGTGTGGTACCGCTGATGTATCGCATGATTGACTCGCTGGAACAGTTTATAGAGCTTGATGTTCCGATTAACTATCAGGAGCGTATGGACCGTGTTGCCCATTTACGTGAATTGATGGGTAAATCTAACGTTACTACCTCTGAGCAGTTCCGTCAGGTGCTGGAAGCCTATCAGATTGAGAATGAGTATGGTTCTCGTATTCGCGCTTATCAGGGCCAGTTGGAGCATAATGGTCAAACCATCGCAGCTGACTTCTTTAACCTTGGACGCACGGCCTTACTGGCACTGTCTTTGGATCAAAAGAATGCCTGGGTATGGAACAACGAGAGTCGTAGTTGGGAGCAACTGGGTGATGAATACCTGAGCTCAGTGGTTAAAGCGGTGCGTATGGCCCGTAAACTGGTGCCCACCGACATGATCAAACTGCCAATCAAAGCTGCGGAGTAATTCAGAATGAAAACCATATTCAAATCTGTCCTACTTACAGCTGCGATGGCTGTAAGCATTGCACCAGTTCAGGCTGCGACCTCTTTGGACCAGCTACTGGAAGAAGTAAAGAAAAACCGTGTATCTGAAGCGCGTATCAATGCACAGCGTGAAGCGGAGTTTAACTCTGCCCGTGCTGACAAGCAGGCCTTGTTGCGCAAAGCTCAGGCTGAGCTGAAAGCCGAACAGGATCGCGGTGACCGCCTGACTAAACAGTATGCTGACAACGAAGTGCGTCTGGCAGAAAAAGAGCAGGAACTTGACACAGCGACCGGTACACTGGGTGAAATGTTCGGTGTGGTTCGTCAGGCCTCTGGTGAAGCCTATGGTCGTATCTCTACCTCTATTGTGAGTGCTGAGTACCCTGGCCGTGCTGCATTTTTGGAAGAAATGTCTTCAGAATCTAAAGGTCTTCCTAACATCGAAGAACTGGAAGAACTGTGGTTTGCACTGCAGACTGAAATGACCGAATCCGGAAAAGTATCTCGTTTTGAAACAGATGTGGTCAGCCTGGATGGTGGTTCTAGCCGTCAGGAAGTGGTTCGCGTAGGCACGTTCAACCTCATCGGTGAAGGCGGATACTTACTTTATAACTCTGAAAATGCACAAGTTCAGCCGCTGGGTCGTCAGCCCGATAGCTACATGGTAAATGCTGCTTCAGACTTCAGAAGTTCCACTTCGGGTATCGCACCTTTCTATGTTGATCCCTCTCAGGGCGCGATCCTCGGATTGTTGACAGCTAAGGCGACTCTGTCTGAGCGTTATCACGCTGGTGGCCTGCCTGGTTATGTCATCACTGGCCTGTTCATTTTGGGTCTGTTGATTGCTCTTTACAAGATCATCACTCTGACAGTGATGAGCGGCAAGATTCGTTCACAGCTGAATAACACCGGTAATCCTTCTTCATCGAATCCTTTAGGTCGTATCCTTCAGGTATACAATGAAAACAAAGGTGCCGACGCTGAGAATCTGGAGCTGAAACTGGACGAGGCGATTTTGCGTGAGCTGCCTAAGATCGAGTCTGGCGTAAACATTATTAAGATCCTGGCTGCGATTGCGCCACTGTTGGGTCTGCTTGGTACCGTTATCGGTATGATTGCCACCTTCCAGCAAATTACGCTGTTCGGTACCGGTGATCCGAAGATCATGGCAGGCAGTATCTCAATGGCATTGGTGACGACTGCTCAAGGTATTATTGCTGCATTACCACTGATTCTGTTGCACAGCATCGTGGCTGGTCGCAGTAAGTCCATCATGCACATTCTTGACGAGCAAGCGGCAGGTATCGTAGCTGCCCACGCTGAGGCGGAGAAAGCTTAATATGTTATACCTGATAGAACTCTGGGAATCTGTCAGGGATTTTATCGCTACCGGCGGTGACGTGCTGTATATCGTTGCTGCCGCGCTCTTCCTCATGTGGTTATTGATGATTGAGCGCTATTGGTTTGTGTCCTCGGTCTTTCCCAAAATGATGAAGCAAATCATCAATGACTGGGAAAGTCGTAAGGACACAACATCCTGGTATGCGCATAGGATCCGTGAAGCATGGATTTCACAAGCATCAGACAAACTCAGTGAGAGGATGTTGTTGATCAAAACCTTAGTGGCCATGTGTCCTCTGATTGGATTGTTGGGGACCGTAACGGGCATGATTTCAGTGTTTGAAGTTATGGCTGTGCAGGGTACGGGGAATCCCCGTCTGATGGCCGGCGGTATCTCCATGGCGACCATTCCAACAATGGCCGGTATGGTAGCTGCTCTTTCTGGTGTCTTTTTTAGCTCCCGTCTGGAAGCCAAAGTGAAGATTTCAAAAGAGAGACTGGTCGACAGCTTGCCTCATCATTAAAGAGAGAATTATATGGCTCGTAAACAACGTACCGAAGAAGAAGAGGCGACCATTGATATGACACCGATGCTCGACATCGTGTTTATCATGCTAATCTTCTTCATCGTCACGACCTCTTTTGTGAAAGAGGCGGGTATAGAAGTAAATAAACCTCAGTCTGATCAGGCAACCAAACAAAAGGCTGCCAATATCTTTATCGCCATCAGTGAAGGTGGCGACGTGTGGATGGATAAGCGTCAGGTTGATGTTGAACGGGTCCGTGCAAATCTTGAAAGATTGTTGGCAGAGCAACCTACAGATGTAGTTATTGTTCAGGCCGATCTGGAATCGGAGCACGGAGTGGTTGTAGAAGTAATGGATCAGATCAAAGCCGCTGGCATTGATAGGATATCGATAGCAGCAAAGGATAATTAATATGCTTCGTCTAATAGTTTCTATACTAGTAGGTGCGGCCATTACCTTTGCCTTGTTTGTGTTGATGGCCAAACTTATCGAAAACTCATCCAGACCAGTCGAAGAGGCGCCACCGGCACCTGTTATCGATATTGTTATGAATGAGCCTGATTCGTCAACGCAAACCCGTTCAAGGGTACCGCCGCCACCACCGCCACCACCACAGCAGCCACCGAAAATGGAGCCTCAGGAACCAGATTCGGCTGAGCCAGACGCTGACATGTCGTTTAACATGCCCGGCGTGGATGTAGGCGGGGCTTCTGTTGACATCGGTGACCCAGGGTCATTGATGCGTGACGGAGAAGCGACACCTATTGTCAGGATCGAACCTAAATACCCCATTGAAGCTGCCAGAGATGGCAAGGAAGGTTGGGTAAGGTTGTCTTTCACTATCAACGAAGTCGGTGGTGTCGAAGACATTCAGGTTATTGACGCTGAGCCCAAGCGGATTTTTGACAGAGAAGCCCGACGTGCGCTGAGTCGCTGGAAGTACAAGCCACAGATTGTGGATGGTAAACCAGTGAAGCAGTTTAACATGAAGGTTCAGCTGGACTTTAAATTGGAGCAATCGTAATGAGAACAGCGAAAAATCCAATCACTAAGGTACTTGCAGCAACCGTATTGGCTCTCGGCGCCTATTCTTCCGGGGCTCTGGCTCAAGGTACACCCGCGGTAGTTTGTCCTGATTACAAACAGCCGTCTTCTAAAGTACCCAGTCAGCGTGTAGGCCGTAAGATTCAGGATGCATTCGAGGCATACAGTAACGATCTGGTCAATGAAGCTATCTCGATACTGATGGACATCGATACATCAGATGAGTTTGATCGCGCTTATACCGATCGTTTTATCGGTAACTTGTTAGCAGCTAAAGAAGGTGAGGCAAAGCGTGCTTTGACTTATCTTGAGGGCGCTGCCAGGAAGAAGCTGCTTAACGATACTGAGCATGCAAGCACGTTGAAACTGGTTGCTGACCTGAATTTGCAGGAGCAAAACTATGCGACTGCGGTTGAATGGTACAAGAAGTGGCAGGACTTCACCTGTAAGGAAAATCCGGATGTTTATGTGCGTATGGCACAGGCTTATTATGAGCTGAAGCAACTGGATAAGATTATTGAGCCAGCGAACAGGGCAATTGCCTTGTATGAAAAGCCCAATAAAAATCCTTACGTACTGAAGATGACGTCATTCTACGAGCGTAAGATGTATCCACAGACCATTGAAGTGGCGGAAGAGCTGGTGAGGCTTTTTCCTGATACACCTCAGTGGTGGACACAACTGGGCTTCTTCTACATGTTGGTAGAAGATTATAAGAAAGCTTTGTCCACGTTTGAGATGGCGCTTAATCAGGGATACCTGAAGAAGAAGTCCGAAATCAACGCTTTGGCACAGCTTTATGCGACCAATGAGATCCCGTATAAGTCGGCCAAGCTTCAGGAAAAATACCTGAATGAAGGCTTGTTTGAGCGGGATGCTAAGCGATTGGCAGGTATTGCGAATGTCTGGCATCAGGCTAAAGAACTTAAGAAAGCGGCAAATTACTATGGTCAGGCAGCGGCGTTAAGCAACGACCCCGATCATTTCCGCAGACAAGGTAGCCTGTTGTTAGCCGCCGAAGACTACAGCGATGCCATTAAGGCATTACAAAAAGCCGTTGAACTCACGCCAGAGAGTGAGTCAGGCAGATTGTATATGGCCATAATGGAAGCGTATTTTTATCAGGGTAAGTTTAAGCAGGCACATGACTATGTGCAGCTCGCCAAGAAAGATAAGAATACCGCACGCAGTGCGAGAAGCTGGGAACCTTATATTAAGGAAAAAGCGAAGAATCGCGGTATCAGTATATAAAAAAAGCCCTTCGGGGCTTTTTTTTTGCCTGTTGCACAGGGCATCTGGTAATTCACCCTAGTACTCACTGGTTTAAAGACGTGGCTCAACCTACTAAATTTAGCGTTTAATGAAATAAATTTTATACCGCTGTGGTCTATGCTATTGATAGTGCCTACAGGCCTATAAATAACGGTACAACAACAGGATGATTGATATGAAACAGATTAAAAAAACAGGTATAGCCACCGCACTGGGTGCAGTAGTGATTGGCTCTTTGAGTCATGTAGCAGTGGCATCAGAAGCCGGTAATTTTGGTATGCAGACGTTAGAGTCTGGATATATGCAGTTTGCCGAAGGCAAATGCGGTGAAGGTAAATGTGGCGGCGACAAAGCTAAGAAAGAAGGCAAGTGCGGCGAAGGTAAATGTGGCGGCGACAAAGCCCACAAAGAAGGCAAGTGCGGCGAAGGTAAATGTGGCGGCGACAAAGCCCACAAAGAAGGCAAGTGCGGCGAAGGTAAATGTGGCGGT
>NZ_NIWW01000009.1 GCF_002201535.1 Lacimicrobium sp. SS2-24
AATCCAGTGACCTTGCATACCATAAACACAAAGGCACTGGATGCCCGACTACAACATTCGGGCATGACCCCATTGGCAATCCGTCATTCCCGCGAAGGCGGGAATCCAGTGACCTTGCATGCTATAAACACAAAGGCACTGGATGCCCGACTACAACATTCGGGCATGACTCCATTGGCAATCCTTTCTAACTGCTCTGCAAAAAATCCTTGGCAAAGCGCTGCAATACGCCGCCTGCCTGATACACAGACAGCTCCTCAGCGGTATCCAGACGACACTTCACCTGAACCTCGTCGGTACTGCCATCTGAGCGGTGCACCATCAATGTCAGGGTCGCGCCCGGAGACGGTTCACCTTTGACATCGAAGGTTTCACTGCCATCAATGTTAAGGGTTTTACGGGTCTGTCCGGCGGTAAACTCCAGCGGTAACACGCCCATGCCAATCAGGTTGGTGCGGTGAATACGCTCAAAACCTTCGGCCACAATCACTTCAACACCCGCAAGACGCACGCCTTTGGCGGCCCAGTCTCTTGAGGAGCCCTGACCATAATCGGCACCGGCTATGATGATCAGCGGCTGTTTTCGTTGCATGTAGGTTTCTATGGCATCCCACATACGCATGACGTTGCCTTCAGGTTCCAGCCTGGTCAGCGAGCCCTGCACCACCTCACCGTTTTCATCGGTGACCATTTCATTGAACAGTTTTGGGTTTGCCAGCGTCGCCCGCTGTGCGGTCAGATGGTCGCCTCTGTGGGTGGCATAGGAATTAAAATCTTCTTCCGGCACGCCCATTTTTGCCAGGTATTCACCGGCCGCGCTGTCCGCCATAATGGCATTAGAGGGCGACAGGTGATCGGTGGTGATATTGTCCCCCAGCACTGCCAGTGCCCGCATCCCCTGCATGGCAGACTGTCCGGAGAAGGCGCCTTCCCAGTAAGGCGGGCGGCGAATATAAGTGCTTTTTTCGCGCCAGGCGTACAGAGGGTCATTGTCCTCACCGTAGTCGACACTGAGGTCAAACATGGGGTCATAGACCTGACGATACTGCTCAGGCTTGACCGCCTTTTTCACAATGGTGTCGATTTCTTCATCACTGGGCCAGATATCTTTGAGTGTCACCGGATTACCCTGATCGTCATACCCAAGTGGATCTTTTTCGATATCAAAACGGATACTGCCCGCAATGGCGTAAGCCACTACCAGCGGCGGCGACGCCAAAAAGGCATTTTTCGCATAAGGATGAATACGGCCATCGAAATTACGGTTACCGGAAAGTACCGCCACCGAATACAGATCCCGCTCAACAATCTCCTGCTGAATCGCCGGATCCAGTGCGCCGCTCATGCCGTTACAGGTGGTGCAGGCATAGGCCACAACACCAAAGCCCAATGACTCCAGTTCTGACAGTAAACCGGCTTCTTCGAGGTACATTTTGACCGTTTTAGAGCCCGGCGCCATGGAGCTTTTCACCCAGGGTTTGCGGATCAGACCCAGCTTGTTGGCGTTGCGGGCAATCAACCCCGCAGCAATCATATTGCGCGGATTGCTGGTGTTGGTGCAACTGGTGATCGCCGCGATAATCACCGCGCCATCGGGCATCTTGCCGTCTTCGTTTTGGTAGTTACCGGTAAATCCTCTTTTCGCCAGTTCCGATGAAGGCAACAAGGCATGGGGGTTAGAGGGGCCGGCGAGGCTACGACGCACCGATGACAGGTCAAAGCGCAGAACTTTTTCGTATTCTGCCGTGGTCAGGCTGTCCGCCCACAATCCGGTATGACGGGCAAAGGTTTCAACCAGCTCCACCTGTTTGTCTTCACGCCCGGTCAGCGTCAGGTAGTCGGTGGTTTGTTTGTCGATATAAAACATCGCCGCGGTTGCCCCGTATTCCGGGGTCATATTCGAGATGGTGGCCCGATCGCCTACTGAGAGGCTGTTTGCACCTTCGCCGAAAAACTCCAGATAAGCCCCCACCACACGTTGCTTGCGCAAAAACTCGGTCAGTGCCAACACCATATCGGTACTGGTCACGCCCGGCTGCAGTTTACCGGTCAGTTCCACGCCGATGATATCCGGCAGGCGCATGTAAGAGGCACGCCCCAGCATCACGCTCTCGGCTTCCAGACCGCCGACACCCACAGAGATAACCCCCAGGGCATCCACCATCGGCGTGTGGCTGTCTGTACCCACACAGGTGTCCACAAAGGCCACGTTGTCTTTCACCTGCACCACGGGCGACATCTTCTCCAGGTTAATCTGATGCATGATGCCGTTCCCCGGGGGGATCACATCCACATTCTTAAAGGCGGTTTTGGTCCAGTTGATAAAATGAAAACGATCTTCGTTGCGACGCTCTTCAATGGCCCGGTTTTTCTCAAAGGCATCGGCTTCAAAACCAGCATGCTCAACTGCCAGACTGTGATCCACGATCAGCTGAGTGGGTACCACTGGATTGACTTTAGCCGGATCGCCACCCTGCTCGGCGATAGCATCGCGCAGGCCCGCCAGATCCACCAGCGCGGTTTGCCCGAGAATGTCGTGGCACACTACCCGCGCCGGATACCAAGGAAAGTCCAGATCCCGCTTGCGGTAAATCAGTTGCTTGAGCGCATCGGTGAGCGCATCGGGCTGACAACGGCGCACCAGATTTTCTGCCAATACCCGGGAGGTATAGGGCAGTTTGGCATAGGCGCCGGGTTCAATGTCATCGACCGCCGCCTGCGTATCAAAGTACTCCAGATTGGTGCCGGGTAAAGATTTACGGTATTGGGTATTCATGCTTCCCCCTGATTGTGCAGGTCTTGAACAGTCTCCATTGATGGTACTGCTGACCGGAAAAGGAAAAAGCAGTGCGACCTAAGACGCACTGCGCTGGTGTCAATATGCCGCTTAGCTACGCTTTGCCATGGGCGGCACACTACGGGGCGCTTCACCGTTGTAGTCCGCCGACGGGCGAATAATACGATTGTCGGCACGCTGTTCCATCACGTGGGCGGCCCAGCCGGTAAGCCGTGACATCACAAAAATTGGCGTGAACAGCTTGGTGGGAATGCCCATAAAGTGATACGCCGAGGCGTGGAAGAAATCGGCATTACAGAATAATTTCTTCTCCCGCCACATTACCTCTTCACAACGTTCAGAAACCGGATACAGCACGGTGTCACCCACATCTTCGGCCAGCTTCTTCGACCAGGTTTTGATCACTTCATTGCGTGGATCAGAATCAGAGTAAATGGCATGACCAAAGCCCATGATCTTCTCTTTACGGGCCAGTTTGCCCATCATCTCTTCTTCAGCATGCTCAGGTGAGGTGAAGCCTTCGATCATGTCCATGGCGGCCTCATTGGCACCACCATGCAGTGGCCCGCGCAGTGATCCTATGGCACCGGTAATGCACGAATGCATGTCCGACAAGGTAGAGGCGCAGACTCTGGCAGTAAAGGTAGAGGCATTAAACTCATGCTCAGCGTAGAGGATCAGCGACACATGCATTACCTGCTCGTGCAGACTGTTGGACTTTTTGCCGTGCAACAGATGCAGGAAATGGGCGCCGATTGAGTCATCGTCGGTCTCCACATCAATACGAACACCGTCATGAGAGAAGCGGTACCAATAGCAAATAATGCTGGGGAAACACGCCAACATACGATCGGTCGCCTGTTGCTGCTGTTCAAAACTTTGCTCGGTTTCCAGATTTCCCAGCATGGAACAACCGGTGCGCAATACATCCATCGGATGGGCATCGGCAGGAATGCGTTCCAGCACCTCTTTAAGCGCATCGGGTAAACCACGCAGACTGCGCAGTTTTGCTTTGTATTCGGTTAATTCTGTCTGGTTGGGCAGCTTGCCTTTGAGGATCAGATAAGCCACTTCCTCAAACTGGCACTGTTCTGCCAACTCTTTAATATCATAACCCCGATAGGTCAGTCCGGAACCCGACTTACCCACAGTAGAAAGGGCTGTTTTACCCGCTACCTGGCCGCGCAATCCGGCCCCGCTCAGTACTTTTGCCATATCATGTTCTCCTGAAATTGTGCTGTTGTTAAATCTGTTGATTCACCACAACGAGCATCTAAACTATTTTTTGCGCAAAAGGCTCTGGATTGCCGCCTACAACAGGCGGCAATGACCTTTATGTCGTGCCCGAATGTTGTTGTCGGGGAGCCAGCGCCCTGCTGTTCGTTTTACTAACCACACAAACACAAAGCGCACACAAAAGAGAAGACCAATCCCCAATCACCCGGTGCGCTTGCCGCCTCTGCGGTAAATACTGTTTGTGCTTACTCTTTCTCTTTGCCTTTTTGGGCAAACAGTTGATCCAGTTTTTGTTCGTACTGGTGATAATCCAGATAATCGTAAAGTTCCATGCGCGTTTGCATGCTGTCTACCACCGACTTCTGATCGCCCTGCTCAAGAATAGACTGATACACATTTTCGGCGGCCTTGTTCATGGCCCGGAATGCACTTAAGGGATACAGCACCATGTCGGCGCCCCACTCACCCAGTTGTGCCTTATTCCACAGTTCTGTTTTACCAAACTCAGTAATATTGGCCAGAATGGGTACATCCAGCGCCTCAGCGAAGGCTCGGTAATGATCTTCGGTCTGAATTGCTTCGGCAAAAATGCCATCGGCACCGGCTTCAACATAGGCTTTGGCACGGGCTATGGCCGCGTCTAACCCTTCCTGAGCAAAGGCATCGGTACGGGCCATAATGAAAAAGTCCGGATCGGTGCGGGCATCCACAGCCGCCTTGATGCGGTCGACCATTTCTGCGGTGGAAACAATTTCTTTATTCGGGCGGTGACCACAGCGCTTCTGCGCGACCTGATCTTCCATATGTACCGCCGCGGCGCCGGCCTTTTCCATGTCACGAATGGTTTTGGCAATGTTAAAGGCGCCGCCCCAGCCGGTATCAATGTCTACCAATAAGGGTAGATCACAGGCCGAGGTGATGCGCTGTACATCCACCAGAACATCATTAAGAGAGGTCATGCCCAGATCCGGCAGGCCATAGGAGGCATTTGCCACACCACCACCGGAGAGATAAATGGCCTGATGACCAATCTTTTTCGCCATGATGGCCGCATAGGCATTGATGGTTCCGACGATTTGCAGAGGCTGGTTATCGGCCAGCGCCTGACGAAATTTCTTACCTGCACTCATAGTCTTTCCTCTGTTTGCAAATTACATTCAATCCATGCCAGTCATCCTCTGGCTGCGCCCTGTTGCTGCTAAAACGCCTGCACTCCCGGATTTACCAAGTCGCGATTATTACAGCCGCACCTGTTCTGATGGGTGTCAGCCGGCGCCCAGTTTGGTGGCAATATTATTTTTGGAATACAGAATATGGCGGCGCATCAGCATCTCTGCCAGCTCTTCATCACGATGTGAAATGGCCTGCACAATATGCCGGTGCTCATCAAAGGCCGTGGTAACCCGGGGCCCCGCCATACCTAACTGTACGCGGTACATTCGTACCAGATGATAGATGCCGTTAAGCAACATGGAGATCAGGTGCTGGTTCTTGCTACCGATGATGATGCGATAGTGGAAGTCCACATCACCGGCTTCCTGATAGTAAGACTGGCCCTGTTTCACTTCCTGAAAGTGACTGCTGAGCAGCTCATTCAGTGCTGCAATCTCGTCATCGGTCATATTTTTAGCCGCCAGCCGCGCCGCCATGCCCTCCAGCGATTCACGCACCTGATACAGCTGTACCAGGCCCTGGGGTGTCAGCGATACCACACGGGCACCAATGTTGGCTTTACGCTCCACCAGATTGCAGCTTTCCAGACGGTTAATGGCCTCGCGGACCACCGCCCGGCTAACCTGATACTTTGTCGACAATTCGGTTTCGCTGAGCTTTGAGCCAGCCGGAATCTGCCCTTCAACAATATCAGTGCGCAGGCGATAAAAGGTTTTATCTGCCGACGTCACCGCCTGTTCGCTGAACATATCCAACAAAAGTGCATCACCTGGTTACCACAAAAGTGTCGACAATATAGTGGCAATATCGCGATTCGTCAAATTAAAACCACCACATTGTCGACAAAAGGACCATTCTGCTGCGATTGCACCTGGCTATTGCTGTGCTTGCTAAACTGAATTAGGCTGCCAGGAACAGAGGTCCTGGTGACGTCGCCAACAAACCCAAAACGGAGATCCCATGTCTGACATCACGCTGCCACTGCAATATAGCTACATCGAAGCCCTGCCAGAGGGGTGCATCGAATGGCAGCCGGATGCGATTACCACACCCGAACTGGTATACCTGAACCGGCCACTGGCAAAGCAACTGGGGCTGGAACTGGCGTCGGTTGATGACAACACCCTGGCCCCCTTTTTTGCCGGCAACGGATTACCTGAGACCATCAAACCCTTTGCGCAGGCCTACACCGGCCATCAGTTTGGTCATCTGGCGCCCATGTTAGGGGATGGCCGCGCGGTGATTCTGGGGGAGTGGTTAGACAGTAACGAAAACCGCTGGGATATCGCCTTAAAGGGCTCGGGGCGCACGCCCTTTTCCCGCGGTGGTGATGGCAAAGCCGCCCTTGGCCCCATGCTGCGCGAAGTACTGCTCAGCGAAGCCCTTTACCATCTTGGCATTGCCACCACCCGCAGTCTGGCCGTAGTCGCAACCAACGAGCCAGTGCAACGCCAGCAGCTTCTGCCCGGGGCTATCTTAACCCGTTTAGCAGCCAGTCATATCCGCATTGGCACCTTTGAGTATTTCGCCACCCGCAACGATGTGACAAACCTCAAAGCACTGGCCGATTACACCCTCAATCGCCATTATCCGGAGTTAGCGCAACAGCAGAGTCCTTATCTGGCGATGCTGGAGGCGGTCATGCAGAAGCAGGCCAGACTGGTTGCCAGCTGGATCAACTGTGGTTTTATTCACGGCGTGATGAATACCGACAATATCCTGCTTAGTGGCGAAACCGTTGACTTTGGTCCCTGTGCCTTTATAGAACAATATAAGCCCGGCGCCGTGTTCAGTTCCATTGACCAGCATGGCCGCTATGCCTATGCCAACCAACCCAAAATCATGCACTGGAATCTGGCCCGTTTTGCCGAAACCCTGTTGCCACTGCTTGATGGTGAGGACAGTCAGAAGGTTGAGGTACTGACCGACACCATTAACCGCTTCCCGGATAGGTATCGTCAGCAACTCATATCTGGCCAGCGTCAGAAACTGGGTTTATTTTTCAGCGAAGAAGACGGCGATACCGAACTGGTCTCACAGTGGCTTGATTTGCTACATCAGAACAAAATGGATTTTACCCAGGCCTGGCGCAACCTGAGCAGGGTGTTACGTGGCGATGACACACCACTTCTCGAGCAGGTAAAAGAGCCATCGCAGCTGACAGACTGGTTAGCACGCTGGCACCAGCGACTGGAAAGAGATGCATCGCATACATCTTCACTGACCGACTCACAGCGGGCTGAAAAAATGGAGCAGGTTAATCCTTTTATCATCGCCCGAAATCATCAGGTTGAAGCGGCGCTCACCGCTGCCAGCGATAACAACGACTACCACCTGTTTAACGACCTGCTCAGTGCGCTGCAACAACCCTTTGCAGAAAACGAAACCACCCGCCCCTTTGCCACGCCGGCACCGGAGGAATTTACTGAGCGCTATCAGACCTTTTGTGGCACCTGAGGACGCTGCACGTCCAACTTGTTGGTAACCCTCATTGATAAGCCGCTTCGCTCCTGCATGTCTAATTACCGCACTGAAAGCCGGTTTAATGAGCTAAGGCATATTCATATCAAGGCGAAACGGAGTTTCCGGCTCAAAAGCTGATGATGTCTGATACAGCAAATCGTACAAACCTGATGATTTGATAGTTTTCAAGCCCGCTTCAAACGCGGCTTTGTCTTGAGAGTCTCTGAAAGCTGCACCATACCAGGTCTTACCCGGAAACAGAGGGTGATATTGAACTTCATCACTTGTGTCGATAGAAAGCGACAATTGCTGTCGATACCATTTGAAAATGGTTTTATCCACTAAAATGACTTGGGCACGTCGCAGCCAAAACATCGCATTTTGACTTTGTTGGCTCGCCAACTCCCTGTAGTAAGAGTTAAAAGCCTGACCTTCATGGGGTCTGAAATGTTGGTAGAATTCGTCACCGAGTACGAGATGAGCCTGCTGCCACGCGACAACCGAGTAATTCTGTAAATCCTTTATCCCCTCTAACGCAATATCATCCTTCTTCCTTGTGACCGCATAGTTCTCAAAGTAAATGAAGCGGTCAACGAAATGATTTAAGTCTGGAGTTTTGGAAACCGAAGCCACAGCATCAATCCCAGGGATAGACTGAATTGCTGTTTGCAATCTGTTGTTGGGCATATGTAGGACGACCATCTCATAGTCCCCACCACTATTTAACGCAGCGCGAAAGAGCTCTATCTCCAACCCATCTCGACTTTTACCAATAACAAAAGGAGGCTTATCCTGACCAAAAGCCACTATCAGTTGCTTCGCCTGTAGAGGTGAAACTGCAAGCAAAAACAGAAGTAAAATCCGGCGCATAACGTTCCGTGGTGAAGTCATTTAACGATAAAGTATTCAACCAAATTAGCCAGCGCGCAAAGTTTTTCTTCACCAACATTTTCTGAATTCATCCGTAAGGCTTTAAGCGTATTACTGGCTCGCGGCAACTTTCCGGATATTGCCCTCGGCTGTTGCGAAATTTCATTTGGATCTGTAGGAAGAATTCGCCGAGCGCTATCAAACTTTTGTGGCACCTGACTGAGTTCGCATTGAACGGGCCACGCCACATGTTACTTCAGGGCCTTTCCACCCCACTTTTATTGTTCAGATAAGCCATCGTACACATGGCTCCCAATACACCAAAAACAACTACGGCAATGTTAGTGTTGATAACAGCATGAACAGCATAATGGTGTTCAAGAATGCATAATCGTTGTAAAAATCATAAAGGCCGGATAGTGCAACCAGATGATAATCTGGGAATAGCAGGCTTCGAATCAAGTCCTCATTTGCGTAACAAGCCCCCCCCCTAAACAAGCATCATAAAACACACCCATAGCACCTCCTGCACCAAATAAAAGCGATCAGCTACAAATCAACAACCACAAATCAAACTGTGCTCTTGGCTAAGCTATCAAACTTAATTGCCCATGTCCGTTGTTCGCTTCGCGCTCCCTTACGAAGGTATGCGTGTCCGTTAAAGCGGGGGAAGTCTATTGTCCGAGAGAATATTTTTGTTAGGCATAAAAAAGCCCCGAACAATACCGAGGCTATTAAAGTAGATTGGTTGTTCGATTAAGCAGCTTTCTTTTTCCTCGAAAAACCGATTCCAGCTAAGCCAAGCCCTATTAATACAAGTGAAGCAGGTTCTGGAACACTTGTAGCACTATAAGTAGCGCCACTAAAGCCGTTTTGATTTCCCATAACTAAAACAGGGCCAATACCACCATTCCAAGTCAAAATATTCAAGCCACCCCAATTGAATCGAATTTGCATTTGACCAACAGTAGGATCATTAAAATTTGCTATTAGATTGGCAGCCACGATGTCACCACCAAGAAGATCGAAACCACCCAAATAAGAACTAAAATTAATAATATTGCTGGTCATACCTAAAGCTGATACGTCTGAAGTGATTTCAATAAACGTAGGAGCTAGATTTGTTCCATTTTCTGCAAGGCCGTGTAGCAATCCAGTCACTACACCTGGTGTATGATCTCGCATACTCCACGGAAAATCAGTTGCGTCATCATCAAATGAAAACTCTATTAGTGTTGCATTAGCCGTTCCCGAAAACAAGCAGGCAAGAGCAAGTAAGTAAATAATTTTCTTCATTTTATTTTCCAGTTAGATAAGTGGTTTCAAAGATATTGCAAAGATATTGGTTATTAAGCACAAAACATGCCGCATTCGTATTTTGTTGTATTTTATAGTTTTTTCTCTCGCTCCCTCGAAGGGCTTCGCTAAAGTGAAAAAAAAAACGACACACTATCACCCGTTCCACTGCCTAACGCTCCAATAAGGGAGCTTTTATACAGTTGGCTAAAATAACGAACGCAGTGACAGGAGTCTACCGCGTTGTTTAAGGCGCTTGTTAGCTACCCATTACTCTTAATATCCAGTTGCGGTAATTTGACACCCTAACTTGATAAGCAACAGTTCCATACAAGCCACCTTTAAAAGTGGATATGTCACCATGCCCCAATTGCCAACTTGATAAACCTACCAGAAATGGGGTGCCATCTTGAAATATAACAGATGCCCCACCACTATCTCCTGAACCATGCATCCCCTCAAGTGGTAAAGCATTTTCTGGCTTGTTGAATGTGAATGCTATCCAGTTACTTTCTGCGATTTGAACAATATTTTGAAACTGGTTCATTACACGAAGTGGCTTAGTAGCAGGATCTTCGCCGGTTAATCCGTTACCTGTAGCTCCCCTGCCATATACCGTAATTATTTCACCTAATTCATTTTCACCCGTATACATATTGATTGGTTTAACATCGTTTACAGGTAATGTTAATTTAATTAGCGCAATATCACTTCTAGACTTAAAAAAGCTCATTAAAGGTGCTAAATCACCTTCCAATAAATGTTTACCCGGTTCAGTATAATCAGGGTGTATATAAACCGCTTCTATCTGGTAAGTCTTTGAACCTACTTTTAAATTTTTACCAACATAATCATAAAAAATAGTGTGTGCGACCGTCAAAACCCATTGAGGCTCGATTAGAACACCATGCCCCTCATGCGGCATATCAATAAGGTATTCAGGTGCTTTTTCTAAAACATAATTTTCGGGAGGAATATCGTGCCTTTTCACCACTGCATTGGTGCCGAGCGAAAAAAAACAAAAGAATAAGAAAAGCCAAACTTTCATATTACGTCCATATTCATTGAAGGGTAGCTAACGCCCCGCTTAGGGGCAATGACACGTGGGCTAAAATTGGAGCGGAGCGACTGAGCCCACGTGTTATTGTCCCAGGGAGCTTGCGACCGACTACAGCGGTTTGTTATGTGCGTACATAAATCATCCACTGTTCTTTTTGATAACTTTGCCTAAAAACCTAAACGTTGTTCCAAAGATGTTTACTATTGAAAAAGTTAGGAACAAAGCTAAAAAAGTCCGCAATCCATAAAGCAAAGAATTTATAAGATTCGGGGCTTCATTTATAAAATTAACTGCGAGAGTGTTACCTATGACAAAGAAGCAAGCCGATAATAGAGTAGCTAAAACAAAAGCGAACTTGAATATAGCAATTTGCCATTGAAAAAACTTTGTTTTAAAGAAATCCATCCTGGTTACAACCTACTTCGTAGCACATAACAGTTTAATAGCGGGAAGAGTTCCTTGTTTAAACACGGAAGACTTCCTCTTTTTTGTTTTTGTAGCATGTTTGGTTCATCTACACCACCCGTCATGTCTGCTCTGTGGCGTTGCGCGCAATTTGTTGCTGGGGAAAAGAGGAAAAGTTCCTCTTTTGTGCTGTTATCAGGAAGTGGGTCGATAACTGTGTTTACACACAGCCGTCTGGGCTTGCTGTGATGACAAAATTCCCGCTTTGTTCAGTCTGTGGCAGTGGAATCAAAGGGGCATTCCTTTTTACGCTCTGCCAGTGCATAAGCACATTACAATGATAGCTTGAACCCTTCATGGGTCGCCTGAAAGCCCAGCTTTTCATAGAACCTCAGGGCTTCCGGGCGCTGTTTGTCACTGGTCAGTTGAATCCGGGTACAACCTTTTTGTCGGGCAAGGCTAATCGCATAACCGAACATTTTTTCTCCTATGCCCTGTCCCCGGAATGCCTCATGAATACGCACGCCTTCAATCAGACAGCGCCAGCTTCCTGTGTGAGTCAGATAAGGTATAAAAGTCAGTTGAAGCATACCCACTAGGCGCTGTTCATGCTCCACAACCAATAACAGGTTATTAGGATCCGCGTCGATGGCCCTGAAAGCAGACATGTAAGCCTGATTGAGCGGTACTGAGGTATCTTCCCGCTGACGCCCCAGCACATCGTCGGCCAGTAAGGAGACCAGTGCACTGAGGTCCTTTTCTTTTGCCGGGCGGTATGTTAATTCCATACTGATTCCTTTTGCCGTGATGATGAGATACGTGCTGTGAAAACAAAAAACGCCGCATCGGCATAACCCATACGGCGTTTTTTACGCGATGTAAAAAGCCTCAGTTACAGGGCCTTTTCCAGCTCTGGCAGTACTTCGAACAAATCGCCTACCAGACCGTAGTCCGCCACCTGAAAGATGGGGGCCTCTTCGTCTTTATTGATAGCCACAATGATCTTGGAGTCTTTCATACCGGCAAGGTGCTGAATGGCTCCGGAAATGCCAACCGCAATATACAGATCCGGTGCCACAATTTTACCGGTCTGACCTACCTGCATGTCGTTAGGCACAAAGCCCGCGTCAACGGCGGCACGTGAGGCACCAATGGCTGCGCCGAGCTTATCGGCAATGCCTTCAAGCAGTTTGAAATTATCACCGTTTTGCATACCACGGCCACCGGAGATCACCACAGAGGCGGCGGTCAGTTCGGGGCGCTCAGATTCGGTCAGCTCCGCGCCAACATACTCGCTGAGGGTATTGTCTTTAACCGTATCCAGGCTTTCAATGCTGGCAGCATCCTGCTCGCCGGTGGCATCAAAGGCACTGGTACGCACCGTGACCACCTTAATGGCATCTTCGGTTTGCACCGTGGCAATGGCGTTACCTGCATAGATGGGCCGCACAAAGGTATCGGCGCTCTCTACTTTGATGATGTCGGAGATTTGTGCCACATCCAGCAATGCCGCGACGCGGGGCATAAAGTTCTTACCCGTGGTGGTGGCGGCGGCCAGAATATGACCGTAGTCCTTACCCACTTCAGCTACCAGCTCGGCGGTATTTTCTGCCAGTTGATGGGCATACACGGCATTGTCTGCCACCAACACCTTTTTTACGCCGGCGATTTTGGCCGCGGCCTGCGCCACGTTCTGGCAATTTTCACCGGCTACCAGCATGTGCACGTCTTCACCAATCTGGCTGGCAGCATGGATAAGCTTGAAGTTTTCCGGCTTCAGGTGTTCGTTGTCATGTTCTGCATATACGAGAATTGCCATCTTAAATCACCTTCGCTTCGTTTTTCAGTTTGTCCACCAGCTCAGCCACATCAGCCACTTTCACGCCGCCCTGGCGCGCCGCAGGCGGCTCCACTTTGAGGGTTTTAACCTTGCTGTGAGTCTCTACACCAAAATCTGCCAGAGCTTTAACATCCAGCGGTTTGCGTTTGGCTTTCATGATATTGGGCAGCGATGCATAGCGTGGCTCATTTAAGCGCAGATCCGTGGTCACCACGGCAGGCAAGGTCAGCCCGACGGTTTGCAGTCCACCGTCAATTTCACGGGTTACCTTCACCTTGTCACCATCCAGTTCTACTTTGGAGGCAAAAGTACCCTGCCCCATACCGCACAGTGCCGCCAGCATCTGTCCGGTCTGGTTGTTGTCAGAATCAATCGACTGTTTGCCGAGAATAATCAGTTGAGGCTGTTCTTCTTCCACCACTTTTTGCAGCACTTTTGCAACCTGCAGTGATTCCAGCGCCTCGTCGGCTTCGATATGAATACCCCGGTCAGCACCCAGTGCCAGTGCGGTACGGATCTGCTCCTGGCAGGCCTTGGTGCCAATAGACACCACCACAACTTCTTCGGCTTTGCCCTGTTCTTTGAGGCGTACCGCTTCTTCCACTGCAATTTCACAAAAAGGGTTTATGGCCATTTTGGCATTGGTAAGATCCACACCCGAATTATCTGCTTTGACCCGCACCTTGACGTTATAGTCGATGGCGCGTTTTACTGGCACGAGTATTTTCATTCTGCCGCCTTGTTTGATGTTTTTTGTAAGGTACCACGTACAGGAACATGCCTGATTCGATGGCGCTCAATGTACTTACTGTTGACGTAAACGTCAACCGACACTAGCCTATGCCAGCGTGCAATTTGATTTACGTCATTTTAAACATTTCGCTAACTGTGGTTAACTTACCTTATTTTCAGCAACATTAGGAGCGTGTCAGGTGGAAAGAGAATCGATGGAGTTTGACGTCGTGATTGTGGGAGCAGGACCATCGGGTCTTGCCACAGCCTGTCGCCTGGCACAACTGGCACAGGAAAAACAGCAGGAGCTGATGATTTGTGTGGTGGAAAAGGGCTCTGAAGTGGGTGCCCATATTCTCTCTGGGGCCGTATTCGAAACCCGCGCGTTGGATGAGCTGTTCCCCGACTGGAAAGAAAAAGGCGCACCACTCACAACCCAGGTCAGCGAAGATCACATCTACCTGCTTAAAGACGACAACAAGGCCCGCAAGCTTGCCAACTTTATGGTGCCCAAGACCATGCACAACCAGGGCAACTATATTGTCAGTATGGGCAATGTGTGTCGCTGGCTGGCCGAACAGGCTGAGCAACTGGGCGTTGAAATTTTTCCCGGGTTTGCCGCAGCCGAGCTGATCCTCGAAGAGAACAAAGTGGCCGGGGTCATCACCGGCGATATGGGTGTGGATGCCAAGGGTGAACAAAAAGACAGTTACATGCCGGGCATGGAGCTGCGCGCCAAGTACACCGTGTTCGCCGAAGGGTGTCGGGGTCACCTGGGCAAACAGCTGATTGAAAAGTTTGACCTCAATAAAGGCAAGTCACCTCAACACTATGCCATTGGCTTTAAAGAGATCTGGGATGTGCCCGCAGAACAGCACCAGGAAGGTCTGGTGGTGCACACGGCTGGCTGGCCACTGAGTGAAGCCAGCGGCGGCGGCTATCTGTATCATGCTGAGAATAATCAGATTCTGGTGGGTCTGATTGTGGATTTGAATTACCAGAATCCTTACTTAAGCCCCTTTGATGAATTCCAGCGCCTCAAGCACCACCCGGTGTACAAGCAGTACCTCGAAGGGGGTAAGCGGGTGTCTTATGGTGCCCGTGCGATCAGCAAAGGCGGCTTTAATTCACTGCCCAAAATGACCTTCCCCGGAGGCTTGCTGCTGGGTTGTGATGCCGGCACCCTGAACTTTGCCAAGATCAAAGGCAATCACACGGCAATGAAGTCCGGCCTGCTGGCGGCAGAGAGCCTGTTCGAGGCACTGACTCAGGAGAAACAGGGCGAGGAACTGACCAGTTTCACTGAGCGTTTCGAGCAGTCCTGGCTGTATGACGAGCTGTATCGCTCACGCAATTTCGGTCCGGCCATTCATAAACTCGGCACCTTCTGGGGCGGCGCGTTTAACACCCTGGATCAGAACTGGTTCGGCGGTAAGCTGCCGGTGAATCTGAAAGACGAGCATGCCGATCATGAACAGCTGCTGCCAAAACAGCAGTGCCAGAAAATCGAATACAGCAAGCCCGATGGTGAGCTGAGTTTCGATAAACTCTCGTCGGTGTTTTTATCCAACACCAACCACGAGGAAGATCAGCCCTGTCACCTGCAACTGCTGGACAACAGCGTACCCATTAAGGTCAATCTGGAGAAGTACGACGAGCCCGCGCAGCGTTACTGCCCAGCCGGTGTCTATGAGATTGTCGAAGAGCAGGACTGCCCGAAATTGCAAATCAACGCGCAAAACTGTGTGCACTGTAAAACCTGTGATATTAAAGATCCCACCCAGAATATTCGTTGGGTGGTTCCCGAGGGCGCTGGCGGGCCCAATTACCCGAATATGTAGTATCAGGGATCATGGCTGGCTGCCCCAAAAGAGGTTGCATGAGGCACGGCGTAACACTAACGCTGATTGTTTTGTTCAGCCTGCTGCTGGGCAGCTGTGCTGTGGATACCCGTCCTGTGGTAATCCTGTATACCTATCATTCTGACCCGCCTTTTTATCTGCCCGGGGAAAACAATGATCTGAGTCGTGAATGGGTCAGGCGTTTTAATCAGTGGCAACAGCGCATCAAACTGGAACTGGTGCATATTGAGCGCAGCGCGCTCAACCGGATAGTAGATAATGGCGCCCCCTATATTATTCTGTGGGCCAATCCGTTGTGGTTTGATTTCAGAGACAATGCGTTACGTGCATCTGCCCCGATATTCTGGGATGCGGATATTGTGGTCAGTCACCCCAACCACCCTGTTGAATACCACACCCCCTCAGATCTGACAGGCCTGCGCCTGGGCACAAGAGATGGCTTTTTCTACAAAGGGCTGAATCCCCTGATAGATAGCGAGCAGCTGACCCGCATCGATACCGAGCAGGACAGCGACAACTATGTGCGTTTGCACCAGGGCGATATTGATGCATTTATCATGACCCGCGCCAGTTTATTGTACTGGCGCACACATCAGCCCCAGTTAAACGAGCTATCTGTGGCAGCTATGCCCCATGATGCCTATTCCAGGCATGTGCTGGTAAGCGAGGGCTACCGGCGTTGGCTCCCGCTTTTCAATGCCTTTATCAGCGACTGTGCCGCATCCTCCCAGTGGCAGTCACAACTGCATTACTGGGGCGTTGAAGAACTCTTAAATCCCTTCGAGCTGGAACTGGATGAACTGATGGAGCTGGATGCGGACAACGACACCGACGCTCCTGTTTCCCAGCATTGATGGGGTAGCACAAGGCTATTCTCCAGCCCTGCGATGTGTATCCCGCAACTGATACACTGTTGGCTCAGCACCAGGTGACTCCTACCCCTTTTGCGCTGGATCAATCCCCGCAAATTTTCCGCTGCTACAATGCGCGCCGTGATTAGCCAACCGAGTAGTAATGATGGCCGACCTCCTTTTTCCGCAACAATTTGTTGATTCTTACGAGCCCACCGTGGCCCAGCTGGCAAACCGTAATCTGATTACCTGTACGCCCGATACGCCCTTGCAAGATGCCGCTGAAATGATGCAACAGCATCAGGTTAGTTGTATTTTGGTGCGTCAGCAACGCGACATTATCGGTATCTGGACAGAAGCCGATGCCAGAAAGCTCGACTATAGCTCAGCGCAGAGCTTCAGGCAGCCCATAAAAGAAGTGATGACCCAGCCGGTCATCAGCATCGATGAGCAGGTCAGTCTTACCGATGCCGCCAGCCTGATGCTGAAAAAACGTATCCGCCGTCTGCTCATCACAGACAATCACAAGCGTCCTCTGGGCATGCTGACGCAGACAGACATTGTTCGCCAGCAGCGCATAGAATACTTTCTGCGTCTGCGTGATGTCGGTTCAAGCATCAGTCGTATGCCACTGAAACTCCCGGCAAGCCTGTCGCTGGCCGAGGCAGCAAAAGCATTGCAACAGCATCAGAGTGATGCCGCCATCGTCGTCTTCGATGACGTGCCGCCGGGTATCATTACCGAGCGGGATCTGATTCGCGTTATCGCCCAGCGCTGCAACCAGACATCCCTGGGGGAATGCTGCCACCGCCCCTTGTTGAGCGTGCATAAAGACTGCAGTCTGTTGCAGGCGGTGGACTTGCTCAAAGAGCGCAATGTCCGCCATCTGGCCGTGTGCAATGATCAGGAACAGTTCTGTGGGCTGTTGTCTTTTTCCGATATTCTGGCGAATGTGGAATACGCCTATATCGACCAACTGAAACAGGCACTCAGTGACCGCGATTCAGCATTACGGGCCTCCACCGGTTATCTGCGTCTGGCGCAAAAGGTTATTGATGCTTCGCTGGACGCCATCATGATCACCAGCGAAGCGGGCGTGATTGAGTCCGTTAACCCCAGTTTCTGCCAGGTAACCGGTTATAGCGCGGCCGAAGCCATCGGCCAGACGCCCAAGCTGCTCAGCTCAGGCATGCACGACCAGAGCTTTTATAAGAAGATGTGGCAGACCCTGTTTGAACAGGGCCACTGGCAGGGTGAAATCTGGAATAAGCGTAAGAACGGTGACCTCTATCCACAGTGGTTATCGATCACGGCCATTCGCAATGAAAAGCAGGAGATCACCCAGTTTGCCGCCATTTTCAGCGATATCAGTGAGCGTAAGAATCAGGAGCGCAAAATCCATCAACTGGCCTATGTGGATGAGCTGACGGGACTGGCCAACCGTCGTCTGTTCCAGGACAGATTACAGTTAAGCCTGGCCAACGCGCACCGGCATCACCACAAGATGGCGGTGCTGTTTCTGGATCTGGATTTATTTAAACGCATCAATGACACCCTCGGCCACCAGGCGGGCGATCAGGCCTTAAAAGAAGTCGCCCACCGTTTGCAAAGTACCGTACGTGAGGGCGAATCGGTAGCCCGCTTAGGCGGCGATGAGTTTACCATTCTGGTACCGGAAACAGACGATTGCCAATCGCTGGCATCACTGGCACAGCGCCTGGTGACTCAGTTCGACCAACCTGTGCGATTAAAGGGGCAGGACTTTTTTCTTACAACCAGCATCGGTATCAGTCAGTATCCCAAAGACGGTAAAAGTGCAGAGCAATTAATCAAGCATGCTGATCTGGCCATGTATGAGGCTAAGAATGCGGGGCGTAATCAGTACTGTTTTTACCAGTCTGAAACCGGCCAGCAGACGGCTGATGAACTGAAGCTGGAGCAGGCCCTTCGTCACGCCCTGACACACCGTCAGTTGCAGGTCTATTATCAGCCAAAGATTGATTTGCACACCAGCTCCGTTATTGGCTTCGAAGCCCTGGTACGCTGGCAACATGCGCAATTTGGCAAGATCTCGCCAGAGCGTTTTATTCCTCTTGCTGAGAAGCTCGGACTCATCAGTACCCTCAGTGAACAGGTGCTGGATACCGTGTGTGAAGACATTCACCAGTATGGTCTGGACCACCTGCCGGTTTCGGTAAACGTGTCAGTGTTGCAACTCGCCGATCCAGGCTTTTGCCGACGATTATGTCAACAACTGAACCAGCATCAGATCAGCCCCCGGCGCATTGAACTGGAGCTCACTGAAAGCTGCCTGATCCCTGAGCAGGCCAATGCCACGCTTAAACTGTTAACCGAGCTACGCGAGCATGGATTCCGGCTCTCCATCGATGATTTTGGCACCGGCTATTCGTCGCTCTCTTATCTGCGCCGTCTGCCTATCGATACCCTTAAAATTGACCGCAGTTTTATCAATGAACTGCCCGACAACGAGGAAGACAGTCAAATCACCCTGGCGATTCTGGCCATGGCCAAAGCCCTGGGGCTGGAAGTGATTGCTGAGGGCGTGGAAACGTCTGTACAGCGTGACTTTTTACTGCAAAGTGGCTGTCAGGTGGGCCAGGGTTATCTGTTCTGGCCCGCCTTGCCGGTGCATGCCCTGCCGCTGAAACAGCGTTACCAGGCAGATGCTGTCATGGCGTGTCAGTGATGGCCGGTAGCGGGCTCTGCTTTGACTGAATTTGCGGCTGCACATCCTCGCCATAGCCCAGGGTTACCGCCAGCATCAACACCACCGCAGCGGCCAGCATCAGTTTTGCCAATAACACGATACAGAAGCGGAACCACAAGTGGTATGGCACCCCAGCCATGCCAATGATCCCCATTAACACGGCGTTGGTGGGAATGATCATGTTAGAGAAACCATCACCGAACTGATAAGCCAGCACGGCCACTTGTCTGGGTACACCGATAATATCTCCAACCGGTACCATCAGAGGCATGGTGACATAGGCCTGACCACTGCCGGAGGGAATGAATAAGTTCAGCAGTGTCTGAATAATTAGCATGCCCACCGCGGCCAGTTCTGCCCCTAAATAAGATAACGGCAAAGACAAACCGTGCACCAGAGAATGCAGGATCTGGCCATCTTCCATCACCAGGGCGATCCCCCTCGCCACACCAATGAGCATGGCGGTGGTGGCAAGATCCTTTACCCCCTCAATAAAATGATTGGCGGCATTATCGGCCCCCAGCTTACCCACTACCGCCGTCAGTATGCCCCAGGCAATAAACAAGGCGCCCAGTTCATATAAATACCAGCCCCGGGTGGCAATCCCCCAAACCGCGGTGATAAGCGTCAGCACAAAGGCCAACAGAATAACCTGGTGACGCCGGTTCAGCGCCGGATAGACGCTGGCTTGCTGCCCCTCAAGCGGACAGGCAATGCCTTTCATCAAAGACTGTTCGGGGTCATTGGCAACCCGTTTGGCATAGCGCCACACATGATGAAAGCCGATCAGTACAAAGGGAATAAAAATCGCCAGCCTAAGTTCCAGACCTGAATACACCGGGATTTCAGCGATTTGCTGGGCAATCAGTACCGTAAAGGGGTTAAAGGCCGATACCCCGTAGCCAATACCATAGCCCGCCACTATCATGCCCACTGCGGTCATGGCGTCCAGACGCATGGCTTTACATAGCCCCACAAGAATGAGGACAAAAGGAATGTACTCACCCGCCGTACCAATGGCGCCGGATGCCAGGGCAAAGGCAAATACCACCACAAAAATTAACTTGTGGGGAGCATCGCCAAAGCGCTCAAGTAAGCGCCCGATAAGCGCATCGATCGTGCCCGTGGCCCTTGCTATGGCGAGCACGCCGCCGACGGTAAACACAAAGAAAATCACATCCTGCGCCGCGGCCAGCGCCCGCGGGATGGTGGTCAGAAAATCCCAGGGCGTCAGATAAGTGCGACTTTCACTGACCTGGTAGGTACCGGCCACCACCATTTGTCTTCCCTGTTCGGTGGTCACAAGATCGAAAAAACCCTGAGGCACTATCCAGGTGGCAATATAGGCCACCAACATCATGCCCAGTAATAAAATCAGTGTATGAGGAACTCTGAAGCCCTGAGTCATGGGCATATTCTCCGTTAAATCAAAAGCCAATAAATAAGGCGCCCGTCAGGCGCCTTAGCTGTAGTCCGTGTATACGGCTATTCCACTAAGAGCATTTCCCGTAGCAACTTACCCGCCAACATATCGTCTTGATGATAGCTGGAAATCATTGAGTCATAGTTCCTAACGTATTAGCAAGGCTGGCGTGAGTGCATTGTTCTTTAATACGTGCATCACCGCTTTGAGACGCTTCGGCTTTACTCTATAACAACTAAAAATACGAGAAAATAGCCGCAGAGTTGATTATCTTCACAGAAGTTAGGCGAATGTATTCAATCTGTTACACTGATTTTCAGGCACAAAAAAAGCACCCTGAGGTGCCTCTTTTGTTCGTACCGGGCGGTCTTAGCGACGCAGACCCAGACGCTTGATCAGCTCCAGATAACGGTCCTGATCTTTATTCTTCAGATAATCCAGCATGCTACGGCGCTGGCTAACCATGCGCAGCAGACCACGACGAGAGTGGTGATCTTTCTTATGCTCTTTGAAGTGACCTTGCAGTTTGTTGATATTGTGCGTCAACAGGGCAACCTGCACTTCTGGTGAACCTGTATCACCTTCTTTCACACCGTAGTCGGCGATGAGTTTTGCAGTTTCGTCTTTAGTTAGTGACATACTATTCTCCTAAGGTTAGACCGGCCGATCACTAATTCAGCGGGTCGAAAAGAGCGCGTATTATAGCGATGCAGACAGGAATAGCAAGGCAGGCGTAAGCGAATTATGAATCAAAAGGCACTGGGGTCCCGCAAGAGGCATGGGGGAACGACTTTCGGTCATGCCCGAATGCCGTTATCGGGCATCCAGCGCCCTATTTGAGAAAGGCAAATTCACCACAGAGACACAGAGGCTCTTAGACGCTGCGGATTGGCTTTCATGGCACCCTGGCTGCGCCAGTCCAATAATTTGGCCCCGAGATCATCGTGCTTTTATCTGTGCTCTCTGTGTCTGCGTGGTAAATGTTCTTTTCGTGCTTTCTCTGATAACTGCAAGTTGGCAACTGAAGACTTTTAATACACCACCAGACGCTTAGGCGCCACTCTGCCCGGGCTTTCTATTTCACCTGCGCCAAGAAAGCGCCCTTCTTCATCATAGCAACGCACCATGCCCTGAGCACTCCCTGTCGGCGCTTCCACCGGGTTCCCATTGCAGAAATAGGTAAGCTTTGCTGCCGGGATCTGCACTTTTTCAAGAGATGTGACCGCCGTATCCATGGGTAATAGCAGCTGATCTAATTGCGACCAATCCGTTGAACCTTGTTCAGTGCATTTTTCAGCGTATTGCTGCAGGGCTTCCAGGCTCATCATGCGCGCCGGGGGATATTTCGCAACCGCACTGCGGTGCAAGCGGCTGACATAGGCGCCACACCCCAGATTCTGCCCCAGATCATCCACCAACGAGCGAATATACGTGCCTTTGGAACAGTGCACCTCAAGATCCACTTGTTCCCCTTGCAGGCGCGTTATTTCAATACTGAAAATGGTGATTGGACGGGCTTCTCTGGGCACTTCTATTCCCTGGCGGGCATAGGTATAAAGGGGCTTGCCCTGATACTTCAGGGCCGAAAACATCGATGGCACCTGCTCACTGTGCCCCGCAAAGGCCTCAACCGCGGCCCGAATGTCTGCTTCGCTGACATTCACCGGTTTACGTTCTACCACCTCTCCGTCCGCGTCCGAGGTGGTGGTGCGGATCCCCAGGGTGGCAGTGACGCTGTACTTTTTATCGGCATCCAGCAAAAACTGGCTGAATTTAGTGGCTTCACCAAGGCATATGGGCAACATGCCCGTAGCGAGGGGATCGAGTGCGCCGGTATGACCCGCTTTGGCTGCGCCAAACACCCTTTTTACCTGTTGTAGCGCATGATTGGAGGAACCGCCTAAGCCTTTATCCAGCAAAAAAATGCCGTGCACATTACGGCCTTTACGACGTCTTGCCATTTACAGCACCCTGTATCTTTAATCAAACAACTTCTGTGGGGACGCAGATCAACACCATCTGTGCGCTGATAGTCCCTTCAGCTCAGTATTGCGCCAGCGCATTCACACCATAGCAGGTCGGCAAGACTGCGTTGATGTGACGCATTTCAACACTCTGGTGGGCTATTCCTGCTCTTCTGCATCCGGATCACGGCCGGCTTTGCGCGCGCGCTCTTTATCCTTATTCACGGTCTCGGTGAGCAAGGCAGACAACCTCACCCCTTCGGTGATGGACTTGTCCTGTAAAAAGCGGATGGCCGGAACGGTTCTCATGCTCATACGCTTTGCCAGCAGACTGCGCACGAAGCCTTTGTTGTCATCGAGGATTTCCAGTTGCTGTTTAATTTTATCATCGTCATCGGCATAAATAGTGACAAAGACCTTGGCGTAGGCCAGATCTCTGGACACCTCCACATCAGACACGGTCACCATGCCCAGGCGCGGATCGCGGTGCTTGAATTCATGCTGCAAAATGCTGGCGACTTCTTTGTGAATCTGTTGACCCACACGATCGGTACGGGAAAATTCTCTTGCCATAATGCTACTCTGTAATGTTTGGCGTTTGCCAGAAACTAAGGTCGGTGAAGACAACAACGGAGGCCAGCGGCCTCCGTTGTAATGACACGATTGACTCCGGAAAAATCAGAGTTCGCGTTTTACTTCTACCGTTTCGAAGACTTCGATCTGGTCGCCTTCTTTAACGTCATTATAGTTCTTCACGCCGATACCACATTCCATCCCGTTACGGACTTCCTGGACATCGTCTTTGAAGCGACGCAGTGACTCCAGCTCACCTTCATAGATGACCACGTTGTCACGCAATACGCGGATAGGTGCGCTGCGTTTGACGATGCCTTCAGTAACCATACAACCAGCAATGGCGCCAAGTTTGGGTGAGCGGAAGACGTCACGAACTTCAGCCAGACCAATGATTTCCTGTTTGAACTCAGGTGCCAGCATGCCAGTCATGGCTGCTTTCACTTCATCAATCAACTGATAGATGACACTGTAGTAACGCAGGTCGATCTCTTCGTTTTCAATGACTTTGCGAGCGGAGGCATCAGCACGCACATTAAAGCCGACGATGATAGCACCAGATGCCGATGCCAGGCTGGCGTCGGTTTCTGTAATACCACCCACACCACTGCCCACGATGTTCACTTTCACTTCATCGGTAGACAGTTTGGTCAGTGAGTCGGCGATGGCCTCAATGGAGCCCTGTACATCGGCTTTAAGCACGATATTCAGCTCAGTGACATCACCGGACTCCATGTCAGCAAACATGTTTTCCAGTTTCGACTTCTGCTGCTTCGCCAGTTTCAGGTCACGCTGCTTGGCACGACGGGTGCCGGCCACTTCACGGGCCTTACGCTCGTCGGTCACTACACGGGCATCATCCCCTGCCGCGGGTACACCGGATAATCCGAGAATTTCCACGGGCGTTGAGGGGCCTGCAACTTTAACTTCCTGACCATTTTCATCCCGCATGGCACGAACACGCCCATACTCAAATCCACATAGCAGAATATCGCCAGCCTTGAGTTCACCTTCCTGAACCAATACCGTGGCAACCGGTCCACGACCTTTATCCAGGCGTGACTCGATCACGATGCCTTTGGCAGGGCCATTGGCCGGTGCTTTGAGATCCAAAACCTCGGCTTGCAGTGAAATGGCTTCCAGCAACTCGTCCACACCCATACCGGTGTGAGCTGAAACCTGAACAAACTGGTGTTCACCGCCCCACTCTTCGGAGATAACTTCAAGCTGAGACAGCTCGGTTTTCACCCGATCGGGATCAGCAGATTCTTTGTCCATTTTGTTGACCGCGACGATCAACGGCACACCCGCCGCACGAGCGTGCTGAACGGCTTCTTTGGTCTGTGGCATAACACCGTCATCGGCTGCCACCACCAATATCACGATATCTGTGGCCGTAGCGCCACGGGCTCGCATTGCCGTAAAGGCCGCGTGTCCGGGCGTATCCAGGAAGGTGATCTTGCCACCGTCTGTTTCTACGCTGTAGGCACCAATGTGCTGGGTAATACCGCCTGCTTCGCCAGCGGCCACTTTGGCCCGACGAATATAATCCAGCAAGGAGGTCTTACCATGGTCAACGTGACCCATAATGGTCACCACGGGCGCCCGTCCGACCTTCTCGGCACTGGTTTTTTCTTCCAGCAATTCTTCTTCAAGGGCATTGTCATTGACCAGTTCGTACTTATGCCCTAACTCTTCGACCACCAATACTGCGGTGTCCTGGTCGAGAACCTGATTGATAGTGACCATTTCGCCCATTTTCATCATGGTCTTGATCACTTCCGTAGCCTTAATGGCCAACTTGTTGGCGAGTTCGCCAACGGTAATTGTTTCACCTAACTTAACCACACGCTCCACCGGCTGGGCAGGTTTGTTGAAACCATGCATCAAATCTGCACCAGCATTTTTTCTCTTTTTGGATTTACGACGACGACCGCCGCGCTCGAATTGCATGTCCTCTTCATCTTCCGCTTCCTGAGCGTACCGATTGGAATGCAAATGGACCTCTTCTGACTCCCGACGACGACGGCGCTCATCTTCTTCTTTCCAGCGACGTTCGTTCTCTTCAGCCAGTTTACGGGCCTTTTCTGCCGCTTTCTTCGCTTCTTTTTCAAGCTTACGGCGACTCTCTTCTTCCTGTTGCAGGCGAATCTGTTCCGCTTCCTGACGGGCTTTTTCGCGCTCTGCACGCTCTTCATCCGTGAGGCTTTCTTCCTGTGCCCGCGCTTCTGCTTCACGTTTTTCACGTTCGGCTTTTTCTGCCTCGGCTCTGGCCTTGGCTTCAGCCTGCTTGCGAGCCTGTTCTTCCGCTGCTTTCTTGGCGGCTTCATCAGCTTTACGCTGCGCTTCCAGACGCTCCTGTTCGCGGGCCTTTTCTTCTTCCGCCTTGCGTTTCGCTTCTTCTTCTGCCTGCTTAGCCAGTTCTACTTCGCTGCGTTTGACGTAGGTGCGTTTCTTACGCACTTCAACTTTAACGGCCTTGGATTTACCCGCCGAATTCACGCTCAGTGTACTGGTTGTACGACGTTTCAATGTCATACGCTTTGGCTCAAGCGACGCTGCACCACCGTGCTGCTTACTTAAATGCTCAAGCAGAATACGTTTTTCATCTTCAGTAACTTGCTCTCCCGGACCTTTTTTGATCCCGGCATCAGCAAATTGCTTAACCAGACGGTCAACCGCTGTGCCAATATCACCGGCAAGTTTTTCTATGGATACATCTGCCATGTGTGGTTGTTCCTCCCGTTGACCTTATTCTTCATTAAACCAGACGATATTACGGGCTGCCATAATCAGCTCTGCCGCTTTCTCTTCGCCTAATTCTTCCAAATCGCAAATTTCATCTACGCCCTGCTCTGCCAGACCTTCCAGGTCAGTGATACCGCGGCTGGCCAGCAAAAACGCTACATGACGTTCCATGCCAGGCAGGTTAAGCAACTCTTCCTTAGGCTCGGCATTTTCCAGCGACTCTTCATCTGCCAGGGCCTTAGTGGTCAGATAGGCGCGAGCCCGCTCACGCAGCTCCTCCACCATGTCTTCATCCAGACCTTCGATTGCCAGCAGTTCTGATACGGGCACATAGGCCACTTCTTCCAACGTGGTAAAGCCTTCGTCTACCAGCACGGCGGCGAAATCTTCGTCAATGTCGAGACCGTCAATAAAGCCCTGCAGCACTTTCGAGTTCTCTTCTTCATGCTTGGCATTGAGGTCGGCTACGGTCATGACATTCAGCTCCCAGCCGCTGAGCTGACTGGCCAGACGTACGTTCTGACCGCTGCGGCCGATAGCCTGCGCCAGGTTGTCGGCTTCGACGGCCACATCCATGGTGCGATTGTCTTCATCGACAACGATGGCCGCGACTTCAGCAGGCGCCATGGCGTTGATCACAAACTGCGCAGGGTTTTCATCCCACAACACGATGTCTACACGTTCGCCACCGAGTTCGCCGGACACGGCCTGCACCCGGGAGCCACGCATACCGACGCAGGCGCCGACGGGATCCAGACGTTTGTCATTGGTCTTAACAGCAATTTTAGCCCGCGAGCCCGGGTCACGGGCCGCAGCCCGAATTTCCAGGACTTCCTCGGCAATCTCAGGTACTTCAATACGGAACAATTCCACCAGCATATCCGGGTGAGTACGGCTGATAAACAGCTGCGCACCGCGCGCTTCAGGCTTGATGGCATAGAGTAAGCCGCGCACACGATCGCCGGCACGGAAGGTTTCTCTGGGCAACATATCGTCGCGGTAGATGACGCCTTCGGCATTGTTACCCAAATCGACAATAATATTGTCACGGTTTACTTTTTTCACCGTACCGGTAACCAGTTCACCGACCCGATCTTCGTACTCTTCCATCACCTGAGCCCGTTCAGCTTCGCGGACTTTCTGCACGATAACCTGTTTGGCCGTCTGGGTTGTAATGCGGTCAAAGGCAATGGAGTCGATTTGTTCTTCTACGTAGTCACCCACTTCTATCTCAGGCTCTTCCACCTGAGCAGCAGACAGGGTCAGCTCGGCGTAGGGATTTTCCTGTGGCTGATCGTCAGGAATAACCTTCCAGCGACGGTAGGTATCAAAGTCACCGGTTTCGCGATCAATCGCTACCCGTACTTCGATTTCACCGTGGTTTTTCTTTTTGGTGGCACTGGCTATTGCGTATTCCAGCGCCTCGAAAATCTTTTCCCGGGGAACCTGTTTCTCATTGGATACGGCTTCAGCCACTAATAGAATTTCTTTATTCATTGCCCCATTGCCTCACTAATACTTCCTATCTGAGTCGTTACCGGCTTGGCCGGACGCCTGTTCTTAATCAAATGACGGAACCAGATTGCCTTTTTCGATGTTGGCAATGGCCAACTGAAAGACTTCGCCATCTACTTCCATACTCAAGGTCCCGTTCTCACAAGCGGTGACCTGACCTTTGAAATTCCGCCTGTTGTCCATTGGCATGCGCAAACGAACAGAGACCACCTCACCGACCACTTGCGCGTAATGCGCTTCTTTAAACAGTGGCCGATCCATGCCTGGCGAGGACACCTCAAGGTTGTACTCACTGCTGATGGGATCTTCAACATCCAGCACGGCACTGATCTGATGGCTGACATCGGCACAGTGATCGACTGTGATGCCATCAGGGTGATCAATGTATACACGCAGCGTTGAATGCTTGCCGGCTCGCACAAATTCGATACCCAGCAACTCAAAACCCAGCGCTTCAACCGCCGGGGTTAACATTTCTGTCAGCGTTTGTTCCAGCTTTGCCAAAACCAGGGCTCCAAAAACAAAAAAAGGGCTTAACGCCCAGACACTTGTTGGAGCTCTCGCTCCTTAAAAATGTAAGTATCTTTTACCCTGACTAGCTTACTCAACAATCTGACCTGCTGCCAGAGCATTTTTCAACCAGATCCATGCAAAAGATATCAAGTTTCGCTAACGAAACTTACAAAAAAGCCCCGTTCTAGCGGGGCTTTTAGTGTCTGGACCCTTGTCCACTTGTATCTTACGATAACTGGCTAGCATAGCCAAGTCATCAAAAGTGGTTGCGGGAGCCGGATTTGAACCGACGACCTTTGGGTTATGAGCCCAACGAGCTACCAGACTGCTCCATCCCGCGTTAGAAATCGTTTCTTTTTGGCTTGGGTTGTTACCGCCGCCTCAAGATGGTGCGTATTATACATAGGCGCTTACGCGGCGCAAGCCATATCACAAATTATTCGCCAAACTCTGCTCCGTTTGCTCAATTATCAGGCAACCTGATGACTTTCCCGACAGGATGAGTAAAAAAGGAGCTAAACCCGGACTCTACCCGTTGTGCGCGTCGAGCCCATTGTGCCCTTTCACCCAATGCAGCCAATATCGACTAGAGGCCTCACAAGGTAGCGATAAGCTCGCGCAGACGCGTCTGATTCTGAGCCTCACTGGCATCATGGGCCGCCAGTGAAGAAATATGCAGGTGCCGTCTCTTGCTCAGTGCCACTGACACGATAGAACAGCTGATGTCCTTGCTTCGTATCAAAATATGCCATACTCGTAACTGACTCCTGTTAAGGTGCAGAGATCACAGTATAGACAGACTGGTTTTTCAATCAGGGTGGCGCCTAAACCTGAATAACACAGATTGCAGAGGCAAAAAATGAAAAACACCCCCGACCGCCAAAACAAGGCACAGAAAGATAATACGAAACAAAAAGATGAGCACTTTTCTCACCATGACGCAGAAGTGGCCAGCCCTGAGGAAGGTTCATTATGCGGTGAAGAAGACCCTGGCGCGGCGCTGGAGTCGCTCATTGATCACCGCGATGAAAAACACAAAGATTAGTTTTCGTGCAGATGCCACAGTCCGGCGCCAACTAATTGGTGCAACAAGTGTAATAATAAATCCGATAGCTCAGGCTCGATTTGCTGAGGGTAATACCAGTGCGATTGCTCAAGTAACCCATCAACCCAGGGTTGCAACCTGGCATCAAAGTTAACCGCCCAATCACCGAAATGAAGCTGCCTTAATGGTTCGCTCTCATCGGTTTCTAGCCATGCACCCTTGCAGCTCAGGGACCTGAATAAGGGTAAGCCGCCTAATACATGGCGTTTCAGCGTCTGAAAACTAATATCTAGCGGCTCTGGCTCCACTTCCCCCTGTTGACTGAGAAAACGTCCCAGCCATGGCTCGAACAAGGGGCTATCGATGGCCTGTTTCATCAACGAGCGCAGCGCATTCTGATCTTGTTGTGTTACCTGCCCACGATAAGCGGGCACTGTGCGCTGTGGATCGGTATAGCGTTGGCAGTGCCCGGCATTGTCCAACACAAAATCGGCGAAATCAGAAATAAGCTCTGCCTGATTCGGTGCACGAAACCCAACCGAATAATTCAGGCTGTCTTGGATAGTTTCGCCGCAGTGAGCAAAACCGGGGGGAATGTAGAGCACATCACCAGGCTGTAACACCACATCAATAACCGGTTCAAACGTACTGACCTGACTCAGTAACGGATGAGGTCGCAGTGACTCACCACCTTGGCCACCGACCTGCCAGCGACGAGCACCTTTACCCTGAATAATAAACACATCGTACTGATCTATATGGGGCCCCACCCCTCCGCCGGGAACAGAAAAACTCACCATCAGATCTTCCACCCGCCAGCTGGGAATAAAGTCAAAGGTATTAAGCAGCTCAGTGGCGGCATCCAGATAGCGGTCCACCCCCTGAACCAGCAAACTCCATTGCCCCTTGCAATAGCAGCCAAAATCTTCTTCAGTGAACGGTCCCTGATGCACCTGCCAGCGCTGTTGTGCTGAACTGACAATGCGCGCGTCAATGTCTGGCTCTTGTGCCAGTCCCGCCAGATCATGTTCATCCAGCGGATCCGTAAAGTCGGTGAATGCACCTTTGAGCAATAGCGGCTGCTTTTGCCAGTGCTTTTCTAGAAATGTCTGAGGATCGGTCAGATTAAACCTAAACATAGTACCCCGTTGATTGAACCATCTGATTGCAGCGCCAGCCCCTGATTGGCCTGAGCAAAAGACTCAGACAAGCGCCCTGAAGGATTTCAGCATTGCAGAAAAAATGCTAGTATCCTGGCCCCGTTGAGCCAGTAGTCAAAAGATCCTATGCGTATTATTGTCCGTTATTTTTTCCGTGCTGTCAGATTGATTCTCACTCCCTTTATGCTTCTCAGTGAGAAACTGACAACGCCCAAAGCCATCAGCCGTTCTTCAGAGGCACAGAAAGCAGCAGAGCAAGCGGCTGAAAAGCTGGCCCTGTATCAATACCGCGCCTGCCCGTTCTGTATTAAAGTGCGCAAGCAGATAGCCAGACTGGGATTACCCGTAGAGAAACGGGATGCACTGAAAAACCCAATTTTCCGGAAGGAACTGGAGCAACAGGGTGGCAAGATAAAAGTCCCCTGCCTGCGGATCGATCAGGAAAACGGCCAGTACCTGTGGCTATACGAATCCGATCAGATTAATGCCTGGCTGACACAACGTTTCGGTCAGACTCAGTGACCTGAGTCTGTTCAGGCCTGCAACGATAGGGCCGTGAACGTTGTGAAACCATGCCCCTGAGCGGCAACTGAACATTGTCTGTTGCCGTGTCATCTACCGTACCCGCTTGCGGTCAATACGCCCACTCTCACTCGCGGCTATGACTGACACATTTTTTTACCTATTCATCAAAAAAACACGCTGCGTTTTTGAGCAAAATAGCGCTATCTTGGTGACCATGAGGTTAACCCCAAGACAAGAGAACTGCGATGAAACCCCTGTTACTAACCCTGACACTACTTATTCTCTCGCTAAGCGCCCTTGCCGAAACACACATAAAACGCTTTGCCACAAATCAGCAGGACTGGAGTGCCAATGCCTATATGCTGATCGGTGATCAGGGTATTGTTCTCATTGACAGCTTGTTACGACGCTCTGATGCGCGCAATTTTGCTGCCATGATTAAGGCACAAAATAAACCCGTACTGGGACTGATCCTAACCCATGCCCATGGTGATCATTATTCCGGCATTGCTGATCTTAAGCGCATTCTTGGCGATTTTCCGGTGATGGCGACACCGGCGACCGCAGCCACGCTGGCCTCAGATTTTGAACTGTTCAAAACGCAGACAGCACCACAGTTTGCCCCGGATATCTGGGTTGCATCCGCGCCTGAAGTAGACCAGCTGATTGATGTGACTAAGCCCCTTGTATTGGCAGATATATCGTTGCAGGTTCGCGATCTCGGTGAAGGAGAATCCGCCAATGCCACAATCGTTTTTCATGCCCAGAGTGGTGCCTTATTTGCGGGCGACATCCTGATGGCACATCATCATTATTACGTGGGTCAGGGCAACACAGATAATATTCTTAAGCAGTTTGAACAGCTTCAGCAGGACTACCAGGGCAAAGTCAGCATGGTTTATGGCGGGCATGGCGATCCCAGTCCCTTACATCTTTTAAAACAACAAAGTGAGTATGTACGAACCCTGACAGAGGTCTATGAGAAGATGGTAGAACCGGCATCACTTAAACACGGCAAACCAACCCCTGAGGCGATGACACAAGCAGTTGAAACAATACTCACTGCCTATCCCTATCTGAATGACTATGGTTATCCGCGCGGCACCATCGCCAGAATGAACTTATCACAACTGTTCAGGCGCCATCATTCGTCATCCTGAAATGTCTTGCGGTGCAGCTTTGCCTGCACATGAAAACGCAGGCGGCGGCAATAGCATGAAAATGCCGCCCGGCCGTTAGTCTTTACCCGCACTGGCTTTATAAGCCAGACTCATCAGATACAGCGCTGCGGCCAGGGCCAGGGCAGAGAGCGCCAGATAAATGCCATCTAGTGGTGTCTTAAAGTGAATATCGACCACTGCCCTGAAAAATTCGATGATCACTGCCAGGATCACTACCCTGACAATCTTGTCCTTGAGCTGGTCGAAGGATTTGACGTTAAAAGGATGAGATGGCCCCTCACTCTCAGAGGCCTCGATCTGTGAGACAAATAACCGGTATACCCCCAGACCAAAGATCATCAAAACAATGGCAATCAGGTAAATATCAATGGCAATGATAATATCTGTCACCACAGAGTCATGGATATCAATATCGCTGCCAAAAGCATAGTAGCCCAGCGTCTTCCACAGCACCTGAACAATATCCATGGTGCCGATAACAAATAACACCACCGCCCCCAACAAACTAGGTATGACGGCCAGCATAACCAGATAACGGGAGCGCCACAGGAGTCCTTCAAGACGTTTTTCCCATTTGTGCGGTTCTTTTGCCGAGCGGGATGTTGGAGTATCTGACATCAATTGGAACTTTTATCTTCACGTTTGATATCCAGCATAGCGAAGTCCGGGCTACGATAAAACACCCGTTTTATTATCAACTTTAATCGCTGATGACGAGATGCATCTTGACGAATTTGTTCGTCACTACCGCCCTATTTCCGATTGACTGAAGTTGAACCCGTCCCCAAGGTCGGGATTGTCTGGCCATTAACAACCAGTATTCATCACTGCTTACCCATACCAAACATATCCCGGAACTGGTTGGCAAAGGCGACAAATTTTTCTTTGACAGTACGTTTCAGACTCACTTCCAGCGACCCCAGCACTGAATAGCCTTCAATCACGATTTTGGGTGCCTGACGCCCGCTCATGGAGGGTGCCCGATTCTCTGAACTACCGATGATGTTGAACATATTGGACACCACATTGATCTCTTCAGGCACTAAAATACTCAGGCTGCCGACCCAGTTATTAACACGGATAACAATATGCTGATGCTGGAAAATAGCCTCGGAGAAATCCAGCTCCACCGAACCGAGAATATTCACCACTGTGATCTCAGCAGGCACCAGCCATTGCCCGCTGTGCTGATTGGATGACAGTACACTGATAATGTTCTCGTTCTGCTTATCCTCCCCGGCCTGATAGCGGGGTGAAAAGCTGCGCTCTCGCTGCTGTTGATATTGGCTATCCGGCTGCAGCGATAAATCCGCGACCACATCCACCAGTTGCTGATGGTCAGTGGCTTCGGTGGCAATATCAAGCCGGCGCTCGAATGCCTCGGCAGAGAGCACGCCGTGGCTGTAATTCATAATCAGCTGATCTATGGCCTGCTCTTTCACCTGTTCAAAAGGACGGTCTTCGAGTTTTACTCCGGATGTATCTATAGCCATATCTGAACTCCTTTCTGATTGTTATGGGGCAACATCACATTGCCCTGCTTTTATCGGGTAGGAACAACCTATCCAGACAGTAAAGCAGATATCGCGCCAAAAGGACATTCTATTTAATATCAACAACTTGTAACATTCCCATTAGGCGTGGAGTGACTGCATTCACCATAATTTGGTCAGAAAGCACAAGAATCTGACAAGCAAGTGTCCCGGCTGTCTCTTCTACAAAAATGGATCACTGAACCGTTCATCTATCAGCAACGCTTCATCGGTTAGGGTATGTAAGAAGGCCAACAACGCCGCTTTTTCGTCATCAGTGAAGTTAAACTGGTTGACGCTGCCATCGGATCCTAACAGCGGTGGCTGCAATCCCGGGTGCGCCTGAATGCCACTACTGTAATGCTCAATCACCTCTTCCAATGTACTGAAGCGGCCGTCATGCATGTAGGGAGCGGTCACGGCAATATTGCGCAATGAGGGAGATTTGAATCGCCCCGTATCCAGCGGGTTTCCTGTGACCTCAGCCAGCCCAAGGTCGTCAGTCGACTCGCTGTCGAGTCCATTATTTGTTGCCGAGGAATTTCCTAATGGTCCGACAGGAAGTGGCCCGGTAAAGGCCTCACTGCTGTGACACCCCGCACAGCCAACGAGATCACCATTTGCAGCTTGCTTAGCCTCAAAGAACAAGGCCTTACCCAGGTTTTCCTGATCCGTAAAAGCGGGAAAGTCAGCCAGAGGAGAAGAGACCTCAGCGCGTGCCATGTCATATTTAGCATTAGTACTCACCATGGCACGAATAAACTGAGCCAGCGCATCGGCGATACGATCACTGGACACATCGGTATCGCCGAAAGCTTGTTCAAACAATATCGGATAGTAGTCCTGCTCACGAATGATCTCTTCAAGCTCTGGCAGCACCAGGCCCATTTCGAGGGGGTCCTGGAAAGGCATCAGCACCTGTTCCTCCAGACTTGTGGCGCGTTCATCCCAGAAAAAACGGCCACTGCCATAAAATCGGGCGTTGGTCAGCCCCATAGAGTGTCGCCGAGTTTCTTCCCCTTCAAATCCGAGGCTCTTTACCCTTGCATCGGAAAAGCCATTTTCCTGAACATGACAGGAGGCACAGGCTACCGTCCCATTAGCGCTGAGCTTTTTATCGTAAAACAGCACCCTGCCCAGAGTCGCTGCGGCATCAGTAATCGGATTGTCGACAGGGGTATTATCCGAGTCGCTGGCGGCATACTGAAAGGGCATTTGCGCAGGAAAGCTATTCTGTGTGTAGTGTTCAGGTAGCGCTACCTGAGCATAGTTATATGGCGTTTCAGGTAAGTTCAGGGATGCAAGCGGATCACTCGCCTCATTGTCTGAGGTTACATCGGACTGACTCTGCCCGACTGTTTCACTGACAGGCACTTCAGCCTCCGGCTCGCTGCCACAGGCCACCACCCACATACACAACAAGGGCACCAAAATCCCTTTAAACCTGATAAAAAAGCGTGACATTGCTACAACTCCATTATGGGTTGCCCGGTGTGAAGGTTACTCAGCAGGTTGGCGGGCAACAAGACAATAACGAGAAGTCAGTTTACGTCGCCCAATGTCAAGAACTGACAGTGAAGTGTAAAGGTTAGGTAAAGTCTGCAGCCAAGGGCTGCCATCAATACAGGGAAATGGGATGTGTGTCTGCTGCACAAATGACCACAATAGAGGGTAAAGCTTGAGTGATATGCGATAATGGTAACCGCATTGAAAACGGCGTCCTTGCCATATCGCCCTATGGCAAACAGTCCACAAATTGCACTCGTATTGCGTCTGCAATGACACTGCCATTGGCACCACTGGTATTGATGGTAGTGCTCAGGCTGCCTCCTTGCATAATGCTAAAGCTGCCCAGCGAATTCCACTGACCTCCATTATTGCTCTGATCCAGGCTCATCACATAGGTATCTGTATCCGTTGTCACGCTAATCGGCGTATTGGATGCGTAATTTCGATTAGCAGGATAATATGCCGACACTTGCCAGATTCCGGCAGCCAGTCCGGTGAAATCATAGCGAGCACTTTCCTGTCCCACAGAAGGCTGCTCATCCAAAAGGAAATTGCTTCCATAATAGCGGTTGCCACGATTGTCAGACTGCCAATTTCCATTCAATGTCGCTTGTTGGTTATCTATGACCCATTCACTTACACCAGGCGCCTGACAATTACCGCCCCCTTGTTGGGCGTACCAGCCAGTGACGTAGTTAAATACATTGTCAATGAGGGTATACCAGCTACTGTCATTGTTGGCATAGCCATTACTCAATATGGCAATAGACACATCAAATTCAGGCACATACATGACAATACTCTTATAACCGGACAAGGTACCTGTATGGCCGTAGTGAAGATAACCGTAGGTAGCCGCATCCCAAATATAAGTACTCAATCCATAGCCGCTATTATTGGCGGATGGGCTGGTCATCTGCGTGACACTGGTGGTGCTTAAGTACTGGCCTCCCAGTACCCCTCTTGCCATACTGGCCACATCACCAGAGTTAGCAACCACAGCACCAGCGGCCATTATGCCGGTTTTATGAAATTCATAGGCTCGATCATTTTCGGCCAGCTGACTGATTGGTGAGCCGGGATTGGACCAGTCATCCATAAAGCTTTGAGTAAGCTGTAACGGCTCTAGCATGTGAAATGACAGGGCTGAACTCAGAGGCATACCGGTAACCGACTCTACAACTAACCCCAGAAGATAGCTGCCAGTATTAGAATAACTGTACTGGGAACCCGGTGTATGTACCGGACCATTGTCGACAGCATATTGCATGATCTCATTGTCAGACCAAACCTTGTAGGGATCGGCTAGCGCAATACTCCAAAAATCATTCGTTCCGTTAATATGATCGTAAACCCCAGCGGAATGATCCATCAGCTGCCTGATGGTCATGCTGTCACCATGAGGTAGCCCCGGTACAACAAGATGTTGACTCACCAGGTCATCGATTTGTAAATAGCCAAGCTCTTGTAATTTCATCACCAGAGCCGCCGTATAAAACTTACTAATACTGGCAACCCGGAAGCGTTGCTGTGCCTGCACCGCTTCGCCTGTTTGTGTATTACCTGTGCCAGTCCCCGCAAAGATATTGCCCTGATCCGGGGTATCTACTGCAATCGCTACCCCCGGGACACCTTTGAGTCGTTTAAAGCTTTCATCCAGCTCGGTCTGGAGACCGATTTGAAACTCAGAAGCACTGAGAGGGTGGCAAAGTAACAAGATACCGACGCCTAGACAGCAAGCATAAAATACATTTCGCATAACATTTTCCTAGTTGTTTTTTGTTAAAAGCGAATGCCCGTGCCGCTATACCGGGCAATCAACGCCCCGCATTCATTTGCTGAAGCTGGGCACAACCAATCTAGAGTGAAAAAGTGCAGTACATAAATTAGCCGTCATAGGGCAAACCGATGAATAATGTAAAAACGGCGAGAGAGATCTGAATGACGCAGATTAACCTTTCATCCCTCAGACAGGGATTGATAACTTGGCATTGGTACAATCCCGTACTGATAAAAGTGTCAAAAAAATTGTTAATAAAAAGGCATAACAGCCCGCAGCGTCTCATGCTCTTTTCGGAGGGCCCCTTAAGGGGTAATTGGTTGAACGCACGGCCAAGGTTGTTTATTACGGTTGCGCAAACCACTGACGCAATGTTGAATACAACCTGCTACAGCTTAACAGTTGCAGATGATGGGTGTTGTCTGCCACCCATTGTCTGTGCTTTGGCACACTGATTGCCCGCCGTGCATCGCGATGATGCCCAAGCGCACTATCCAGAGGCACCAGTCCATCGCCAATCAGTTTATCGGTCAGCCACCAGCGTTTCTCTCCCGCATTACCGGCCACCATATAACAGGCCACCTGTTCAGGTAAGGGAATGATTTTAGGGGGAAGAGCATTTAAGGTAAAACGATGTTTATCGATCCAGTCCTCATCACACAAACTCCCGTGTCGAAGATCCGTAATGCCGGCACTTCTGAGATTCACCAGTGTCAGAAACGGTGCACTATAGGCACTGATATTGAGTAGTTGGCCGAGCCAGTTCCCGCCCTTTTCCAGAGGAGCACCATGGTGGGGGCTACCCAAAAAAATCAACTTTTTGAGGTTCTGAAACCAGGCATGCCCGCCATCCCCGGCATAAAAACAGGCACTACGACTTATCAGTCCGCCCATACTGTGAGCCAGTATATGTATCGTTGAGAGCATCGGAAGTGCCTGACATAAGGCCTCCAATTGAGATGAGAGCTGGCGTCCATTTTCAGATATGTGCAGTCCCGTATTGTAATGCAGATAGAGGGGGACAAGGCCCTGCTCGCGCGCCAATGCTTCACCGTGGTTATGGCCGTCCCGGGTCCACTGCAGATCATTCATACACAGTCCATGAATCATCAGTAGCACTCTGCCTCCGGCCTCGGCGACCAAATCGCTCAGTTCATTGAACTGAACCGTTCGGCCCTGATAACGAAAACTCATTTTAATGGCCAGAGGACTGGCGGCATCCGCCAGACGGTCTCCCATGACCCCATTGAGTGCTGAAATTGCGGCATGCATGCTCTCAGAGCGCTCGTCATCACTGACATCCCTGTGCTTACTGAGCTGGCGTTGCAACCCTTTGGCGACAAGGCCATTGATGCCACGAACAGAGCGGTACACATACTTACTAAACGGATTATTGGGTTTTTGCTTGCTATCGGGGCGACGGCCTAAGCCCAGAATGGTCTGGTGGAGGTTCTCGGTCATATGGGTTACCCCGTCAACCGCGTCAGTGCACAACTTTCCCGCTGCCAACAAATCCAGCAGCCATCGTGTTTTTTGTTGTTCGGGTACGGATTTATGCTGATTCACAGGTCGCAACATTGTCAGCAACTCCATGGTAGGGCTGATACCTGAGTATGCGCTTAAACACCGTGATGACAAAGAAAAACCTCCATCACCGGCGCGCACAGGTGAGAGGCTTCATCAACCATGTTGGTGAGTCTGATAGCGGCAAGACAGCGGCCTTTTCGTTCTTTTTTGTTGCCAATGCGCTGTTAAAAACGCCACAGGATGCCCATATCAGGGCAACGGGATATATTCCTTTTCATCGCCCGGTACCGGGGTGAAGCGTTGCTCTTTCCAGTCGGCCATGGCCTGCTCAATGCGGGATTTACGACTGGATACGAAATTCCAGTGCATAAAGCGCTCCCCCAGCGGCTCGCCACCGATTAACGCGATACGGCTTTTCTTATCAGCATGAATGGTGACACAGCTATTTGTGCTAAGTTGTGCCAGGGCAAATTGCGGCACCGTAACGCGCTGAATGCTTATCTGACCATCCGCCACATACACGGCAGATTCCTGAGTTTCAGGCAGGGTGAGACTCTGTCCAGGCTGTAAAAAGGCCTCCAGGTAAAGGGTGTCACAGAAGGTCTCAACGGGGGATGTGAGTTCATAGGCAGTGCCAATCAGCACGCGTACCGGTACGCCGTCCACCTCGGTGGCCGGGATATCCTCTATGGGGTAGTGATAAAACGCCGGTGCAATTTCCTCGTGTTCTTGCGGCAGCGCATGCCACAGCTGCAACCCATGCAACCGATGCTCCTGTTCGCGTACCTGGGGTCGTTCCCGCTCTGAATGCACAATGCCTGAGCCGGCCACCATCAGATTAATATCGCCGGGTTTAATAGGTTGTGTATTGCCCAGCGAATCACGGTGTAAGATTTCTCCTTCAAATAAATAGGTTACGGTGGCCAGATTCACATGGGGATGGGGACGAACATCTAACCCATCACCTGGCTCAAACATTGCCGGCCCCATATGATCAAAAAACACCCAGGGACCCACACTTCTGAGCTTTGCGACCGGCAGGCACCGTCGTACCGAAAATCCACCAATGTCTTTTTCTTTTCCTCGAATAATTTGCATAACCCCCTGACATGGCGAGCTTTGCGTCTCACATGTTACGTTCTTTTGTACTAATAGATCGCTCATATCATCCTCTTTGGTCAATGGGTTAAGCCATTTCTTCTTTGCCCGACATCCTTAAGATTTCAGCTTAGCAAAGTCTCCTGTCAAGGTAGAAGTCAATGCCCTGAATGTTAGGCTATGCTGTTAAGTATCAAACGTCTGCTCGCGACTCAGAAGGTCTATGTCATCCATTGAACTGCCCCAACTCAATGTCTGGCTAATTGAAAAGCACCCGGACAGCCGCCAACACCTGAAAAAACGGCTTAGCCAAATGGGTGTCAGACAGGTCACGGAAATCCGCTGTGCCGATGATTTTATCAAACGGCTCGCATCCGCTGAGGCTAACGCGCACCTGGTGCTTTTTGCTTTTCACCCAGGTGATGCCCTGCCAGGGACAGACCTGTTACGCTATGTCATTCGCAGCAAGCTGCTCGCCACCTGGTGCCAGGTGGCCTTTATCACGGACCAGCCAGACGTAGTTTTGGCCGATCTGCCTTTTCGTATTCTGCCGACGCCAATATTGAAAAAAAACGTAGCGGACAGTGCTCTGTTAGCCTTGCTCAGGCAAACGGCGGTAATGATCAATAAAGTCAAACCTCTGCTGGAAAATTGTCAGGAAGAACAGTGCGCTTTGCCTGTTGCCCGTGTCGAATCTGTAGCGACCGAGACACTGCCAGATCCACTCAAAGATGTAATTCTCACATTACAGATCATGAGCCTTATCCGCCATAATCGGGCTGAACAAGCCAAGCCACTGGCGACACAGTTAGTCAGCGAGCAGCGGCGTTTCGATCTGTTACTGAACCTGATGTATCTGCTAGGCGACAACCAGGGATTAATTCTTTTACAACAACAGCTCCAGCATGCTGACCTACTACCCAGAAAACGCATTTTGTATCAAATGCGCCTGCTACAACAGCGCCAGGAACTCAAAATGATGCTGACGCTGTTTGAGTCTCTTGAAGAAAGTCAGCGTACGCCACACGAAATGAACCTCAAGGCCGTATTGTTATTTGTCACCGGCGGGTATAGTGCCGCCGAGCGCTACCTGAGCAAGAAACAAAAGGATAAACAAGACACCTATGCCGCCAATATGGCGCTCATATGGCGTATGACACTGTTATTACTGCATTCGCTGGACCATCCGGGAGACCATCAATTCAATGCACGCATGACGCAGCTATCCAGACAACTGGACTGGAACAACGGTACGATTAACTTTAAACGTTTTTCCGGCCTATTGCGACTGGCCCAGATGGCCCATGCCAACAAACAGGTGGTGGCGGAGTCTTTGAACAAATTGCAGCAGCATCAGCACACATTCGACTTGTTTCAGTGTTTGCTGCTAACCTATATTGCCAAGGTGGCACAACACCCCAGTGCGAGCCTGTGGCTATTCAATGCCGATTACCACCTCAGCCGCATGCAAATTTCACCAGAGCGCCTTTCGGCCGGGATCATCCACTATCAGTTGTTTCGTTTTATATTCCCTACCCCAGATACACAAAGTGCGGTTTACAATCAATGGGGACACAAGTATGTGGAGCTGGATCTGCATTACCGGGCGCTAAGCATGTTTTATAAAGCCTGGCGTTGTAGCCCTAACGTGGCACGTTATCCTCTTAACCTGCTTCACAGCATGCAAAGCCTGCAGCTTAATCAATTCTGGGACTGTGACGTCAGTGAGCTACAACAGATTATTCCGACCCTATCCCTCAATGAAGATGAGAAGCTCAGCCTGAAAAAGATGTCTGTCTGATGGCTTGGTCTGTGGCGGGGCTGAACTATACTCAGACCAAAGGCGTACAAAAGACGTCATCTAAGGCAAGTTCAATAACAGGTGGTACTGATGCAAGCCAAACGCCAATCCAACCCCCTCTGTGATGGTCCAGACTGGACCTTCCCCCTATTGAATGAGTATCTGGCCGAGATTACCCGGGTGGCAGAGCTTTACAAACTAGATACTTACCCCAACCAGATAGAGGTGATCACTGCCGAGCAGATGATGGATGCATATGCCAGCGTCGGCATGCCGATTAACTACACCCATTGGTCTTATGGTAAGAAGTTCATTCAGACCGAACAGGGGTATAAACGCGGCCAGATGGGGCTGGCCTATGAAATCGTCATTAATTCAGACCCGTGCATTGCCTATTTGATGGAAGAGAACACCATTACCATGCAGGCACTCGTGATGGCCCATGCCAGTTTTGGTCACAACTCTTTTTTCAAAAACAATTACCTGTTTCGCACCTGGACCGATGCCAGCTCTATCATTGATTACCTGGTTTTCGCTAAAAATTACATTGCCCGCTGTGAAGAAAAGCATGGCATCAGTGAAGTGGAAACCTTTCTCGATTCCTGTCATGCACTAGCAAACTTTGGTGTAGACCGTTATAAGCGGCCGCAGAAACTCTCCTTAAGGGAAGAAAAAGAACGTCAAGAGAGTCGTGAACAATATCTACAGTCTCAGGTTAATGAGCTATGGCGAACTTTACCTAAAAAGAAAGCCCTGGAAACCGATGAGAAAAAGCGCCGTTTTCCGACTGAGCCACAGGAAAACCTGCTCTATTTTATCGAGAAAAACGCGCCTCTTCTGGAACCCTGGCAGCGTGAGCTGGTGCGCATCGTGCGTAAAATTTCACAGTATTTTTATCCACAAAAGCAGACCCAGGTCATGAACGAAGGTTGGGCCTGTTTCTGGCACTATCACATTCTTCATCACTTGTATGACGAAGGTAGGGTCACAGACAGATTCATGCTGGAGTTTCTGCACAGCCACACCAATGTGGTGGCCCAGCCCGACTACAACAGCCCCTACTACTCAGGTATCAATCCTTATGCGTTAGGCTTTAACATGTTTATGGATATTAAACGTATCTGTCAGGAGCCCACCGCAGAAGATAAACGCTGGTTTGGCGATATTGCCGGTTCAGACTGGCAAACCACGCTGAATTTTGCCATGCAGAATTTCAAGGATGAGAGTTTTATCAGCCAGTTTCTGTCACCCAAACTGATGCGTGATTTTCGTCTGTTTGCCGTTCACGATGACGATCATGACAGTCACCTTGAAGTCACCGCTATTCATAATGAAGAGGGTTACCAGGGATTGCGTGAAAAGCTCTCTGCCCAATACAACCTGAGCAATATTGAACCCAACATCCAGGTCTATAATGTGGATGTCAGAGGAGATCGTTCGCTGACCCTGCGCTATGTACCCCGTGATCGTATTCCTCTGGCTGATAGCAGCGAAGATGTGATGAAACACCTTTATCGGTTGTGGGGCTTTGACGTCAGACTGGAAACCGTGGACGAGGATGACAACATCCACTTATTGTATCAATGCCCAGCCAGGTCGGAGTAGGCCGCGTTTGCGGGCTTACTCCTGATCCGAGCCATTGACGATATGGGCGATTTGCTGCAGGCGATTGACCGCCAGACTATTGATAGTGCCTTTGGGGTAGCGCCCGCGGCTGGATAACACGCCCACTTCACGGTTCATGAGGACCGAAAGCGCCTGATCCACCGTTTCTACGGCAAAAATATGAAAGCGCCCTTGTTTGACCGACTGAATGACTTCTTTTTCCAGCATCAAATTAATTTGGTTGGATTTTGGGATCACCACCCCCTGATTGCCCGTCAGGCCCCGGTGTTCACAGAGCTTATAGAAACCTTCAATTTTCTCATTAACGCCGCCGACACTCTGCACCTGACCGTATTGATTAATGGAACCGGTCACGGCCAGCTCCTGTTTCACCGGTGTCAATGTCAGCGCTGAAATCAGGGCTACCAGTTCTGCCAGAGAGGCGCTGTCACCATCTATCTGCCCATAGGACTGCTCGATGGCAATGTTGGCAGAGAGTGTCAGCGGAAACCATTGGGCGTATTTGTGACCAAGATAACCGGTCAGCAGCATCACACCCTTGGAGTGAATGGGGCGGCCCAGTTCCACTTCACGTTCGATATCTACCACGCCATTGGCTCCGGCGTAGACGGTAGAGCTGATGCGTGCAGGGGTACCGAAGAGGCTGTCGCCAATTTCCAGTACCGTGAGGCCATTCACTTTGCCGATGGCTTCGCCCTCGGTCTCGATCAGAATCTGTCCTTCTTTGATATCATCCAGCAACGCTTGGCTGATTCTGCCACTACGGCGGGTCTTGGCTTCCAGCGCTGTCTCAATGTGCGACACATCCAGACAATCGGTCTGCTCTTTTTGGCAAAAGTAGCGCGCTTCATGCAACAGCTCAATCACATCGGCAAACCGCGCTGACATCCGATGCTGATGTTCGGCCAGCCGCAGACTGAATTCCACCAGGCGATACATGGCTTTGGCCGAAATGCTTTGTAGTCCCATATCCTGTATCTGATGACGAACACGCCCGACAAAATCAAATAAAGTGACGTTATCCAGAGGGATTTCATAGTCGAAATCCACCAGTACCCGGAACAATTCGTCAAATTCGTCTTCGTATTCCTGCAGGGTGTAATACAGGTCCCGAGATCCCATCAACACCACTTTCACTTTCACCGGGATACTTTGAGGAGTCAGGGTCATGGAGTTGACCATACCGATATCGTGTTGATGGGGATCCATCTTCAGTTCACCGTGCATCAGCGCAAGCTTGAGCGCTTCCCACACATAGGGTTGCTGAATCATCTTATCGGCATCCAGCAGCAGATAGCCGCCGTTAGCCTTGTGCAACGCACCAGGGCGAATCATACGATAATTGGTAAATACCGATCCCTGCACATTGGTATACTCAATACGGCCAAACAGATTCTGGTAGGTGGGGTTGGCTTCATACACCACCGGTGCCCCATCGTTGATATCATGGCTGACCAGAATATTGGGAAGATACTGCTCTTCGAGCACCGAGCGCTTGTCGTACTCATCTTGTTTTTCGTCTTTGTTTTCCTCGGCCAGAATTTCTACGACCGTTTCGACCAGATGCGGCCTGAGCTGGCGCAGGAATTTAAGAATGCCCAAATCAGCGGCATATTTGTGTTCCAGCTCTTTGAGAATGGGTTTTATGCCAAGTTCTGCCGTTTCTTTTTTTAGCTTGCGCTGCATTTCCGACGATTCACGCTTCCACTGGGGTAATTCCAGTAGCTGTTCGCTGAGACGATCCTCAAGCTGATTAATCAAATCATAAAAATGCTGCCGTTGTTGTTCCGATAATTTCGCAAACTCTTCATCCGTTACCGGCTTGCCCTCGACAATAGGCGCAAAGCTGATGGTGCCACTCTCCTCGTACAGCGCCACATCCTGGCTTTGCGCAAACTGCTCCACTTCTTCAATGGCTTTCTCATAACGCTTGTCAAACTGACGCTTAATATTGGCTTTTTTTCGCTGATAACCGGGGTTATCGAAAGCGGCAGGAAAGGTATCTAATAACTCGTCAATCAGCCCGTTCATGTCCTTGAGCAATTTGCGGCTGTCACCGGCAGGTAAATGCAGTGCAAAGGGTTCCCGCTCATCCTCAAAGTTGTTGATGTAACACCAGTCATCGGGACTGGCTGCATTGCTGACATGACGCGCGATATGCTCGCGTACCAGCGTAAAACGTCCGGTCGCGGCCTCCCCCATCACATAAAGATTATACCCTCTGGCATCAATACCCAGACCGAAATCGAGCGCTTCACGTGCGCGGTTCTGGCCGATAAAACTGGCGCTCAGAGCGCGCTCGTCTTTGAGGGCCTGATTGATCTTCTGCCTGCTGGGTTTGGCGGTAAGTTGCTGATGGGTCAGTTCTGTTGCGTGTGGCATTAATTCGGCTAATACAGTGTCTTTAGCTCAAGTGAAACCCGATTTCATGGGCCTGTCAAACGCCATCCGTCAATTCCAGTGTAATCGCAGTTTTTCCGGCTACTAAATAATCAACCATCTGGTTGAAAGAACGGTCGCGACGAAAACTATGGCCAGTATTTGAGAATGAGATTAAGTGGGATCGAAGTTGTAGCGAACAGATCCAACTTACAAGGATGATGAAGGTGTTAAAGCAATCGGAACTCGCCGCAAAACATGCGACGTTTTAGATTGAGTGCGGTTAATTTCAGAGACTCATACTTCTTGTTGTCAGCCACCAGTGACCTAGCCCAATGCGCTCTCAAACTGCGTGACGAAATGTCTCAAACAACCTGAGCGGCTATACAGCCCCTCGACATCGCCGGGGAATGCTCCCTGCCCCCCCGGCATACCGTCCTTCCCTGGACATCGCCGAAAAAATGTTCCCGACATTTTCGGCATACCGTCCGTCCCTGGACATAAAAAAACCGGCAAATGCCGGTTTTTTAATTTTGGTGCGGATGGCGAGACTTGAACTCGCACGACCGTTAGGCCACTACCCCCTCAAGATAGCGTGTCTACCAATTCCACCACATCCGCAAAAACTTACTCAGGAATATCCGCAGGCTGATTGCCCGGCACATCGTTTTCTGCAGGCGCCTGTTCAGACACTGGCACTTCCAGATTTTCCCATTCATCACCCTGCTTTTCCTGGCCTGCGGTCATAGCGCCGAGAATCAGGCTGATAGCAAAAAACAATGTGGCTAATACCGCCGTTGAGCGACTCAGGAAATTACCCGAGCCACTGGAACCAAATACCGTATTAGAGGCTCCGGCACCGAAGGAAGCACCCATGTCGGCTCCTTTGCCGCGCTGAATCAACACCAGGCCAATCAGCGCCAGTGCAACCAGCAAATATATAACCATTAATACTTCGTAAAGCATGCTTTACCTCAAATCAGTTTGCCGCCTGGCAAATTGCTAAAAATTCGTCTTTTTTAAGACTGGCTCCACCCACCAGGCCACCGTCTACATCTGCCTGGGCAAAAAGTGCCCCGGCATTGGCGGCATTGACACTGCCACCATATAAAATTCTGATTCCGCTCGCCGCAGCCTCATCAGCTTTGGCAATATGTTTGCGGATAAAGTGATGAACGTCTTGTGCCTGTTCAGGTGACGCAGACTTCCCGGTTCCGATAGCCCAGATGGGCTCATAAGCAATAACCAGTTGGCTTATCTGTGTGCTTCCGACACCCTGTATTACCGCATCAAGTTGCGCCGCCACATAGTCAAACACCTGTCCGGCCTCGCGTACAGACAATGGCTCACCTACACAAACAATGGGAGTTAACCCCTGCTCCAACGCGACTCGGGCTTTTACTGCCACCAGCTCGTTGCTTTCATGATGGTCACTGCGACGTTCAGAGTGTCCAACAATCACAAACCGACAACCCAGTTCTTTGAGCATTCTGGCACTGATATCACCGGTGTGAGCGCCTTCATTATACTCACTGATATCCTGTCCGCCTAACAAGAGGCTCTGCTTGTCAAAGGCCTGGAGATACACCGATGGGGGGCAAATGACAACATCAAGATCTTGCTTGGCCAGGTTACCGATGCCATCCTGCATCTTATTAACCAGGTCGAGGTTACCGTTCATTTTCCAGTTTCCTGCAACCATTGGTCGTCTGTTGTTCATTGTATTCGCCATCTTGACTCCAGACTCGCCGGGGCGCGTCACTTCAAAGCGCGCGAGAGTTTAACCAACCCACCACAAAGATACAAGCATCTGATGCGTGATTCTTTACTGTGCGCTCACTTTTCGTACCGATTCAGCAATGTGCTCAGCCCATTTCTGCGCCAGCCCCTCGTCGGTAGCTTCAACCATGACACGTATCAGCGGCTCGGTGCCGCTCTTACGTAACAGCACCCTGCCGTCTTCGCCCATGTCCTGTTCTGCGGCCAGCACGGCTTTTTGAATATCACCATGGTCAGTAGACACTACCGTCTCGCCATAGCGGACATTGATCAGAGTCTGCGGAAACTTTTCCATGCCCTGTCGAAGTTCATATAAATTCAATCCGGCACGCAACATTGAGGTGAGCACCTGCAGGCCAGATACGATTCCATCTCCGGTTGAAGAGACCGCGAGGTTGAGCACATGACCCGAACTCTCACCACCGATATTCCAGCCCTTCTCATTCAGCAATTCCATCACATAGCGATCACCTACCTTGCTTCGCGCAAACGGGATGGCCAGTTGTGCCAATGCAACTTCCAGCCCGAGATTGCTCATCAGGGTACCGACTACACCACCACCATTCAAGCGTCCGGAAGAGAGCGCATCACGAGCAATGATATAAACGATTTCATCTCCATCGACCAGGTTGCCCTTATGATCCACCATCATAATCCGGTCGCCATCACCATCCAGAGCGAACCCAAGATCGGCTTTTTCCTCAAGCACCTTTTGGGTTATAGCCTGCATGGAGGTAGCACCGACATTGTCATTAATGTTCAGACCATCAGGTTCGGTGCCCAGCTCAATGACATCCGCACCCAGCTCCCTGAGCACGTTTGGCGCAATGTGATAGGTCGCACCATGAGCACAGTCCACCACAATCTTAAGCCCTTTCAATGACAAATCTGAGGGAAAGGTGCCTTTACAGAACTCGATGTAACGACCTGCAGCATCTGCTACCCGAATGGCTTTACCGAGTTTATCAGAGGCAACACACTCCATGGGTTGGTCCATTTGTGCTTCAATAGCCAGTTCAATATCATCAGCCAGCTTATAGCCATCGGCGGAGAAAAATTTGATGCCGTTGTCGTAATACGGATTATGAGAGGCACTGATAACAATACCGGCCTCAGAACGGAAGGTTTTGGTCAGATAGGCAATGGCCGGTGTCGGCATGGGGCCAAGTAACGCGACATTGATACCCGCTGCTGACAATCCTGCCTCAAGAGCAGATTCCAACATGTAACCCGAAATACGGGTATCTTTACCAATCAGAACCTTATTGGTTCCCCTACCTGACAGGACTTTACCCGCCGCCCAACCGAGCTTGGTGACAAACTCTGGGTTAATAGCACTTTGGCCTACTTTGCCGCGAATACCATCTGTTCCAAAATATTTTCTCTGGCTCATTGTTTTCCTTATATCGGCTGCTACCGATTTATAATTCTTCTGGTCTCAAGGTGGCGCGAACCACTTTGAGCGCATCGGCTGACGCTTTCACATCATGCACACGGATAATCTGGGCCCCTTTCAGGGCTGCAATGGTTGCACAGGCCAGGCTGCCGGCGAGGCGCTCATCAACATCATTGTCAAGCAGCTTGCCAACCATAGATTTACGCGACATGCCCACCAACAACGGGTAACCAAACTGGTGGAAATACTCCAGTTGGTTTAACAACTGATAATTATGCTGCAAAGTCTTACCAAAGCCAAAGCCTGGATCCAGGATTATTCGTTGTACGTCAATACCCGCTTGCTTGCATGCCTCAATACGCTGTTCGAAAAAACGCCGGATATCATCAAAAACATCTTCATAGTGCGGCTGCTGTTGCATGGTACGGGGCTGCCCCTGCATATGCATCAGGCAAACCGCGGCATCGGTGGCCGCTGCTGCCGCAAGGGCGCCTTCTTCCTGTAAGGCTCTTACATCATTAATGAGTACGGCCCCAGCATTGACCGCTTCTTTCATAACGATTGCTTTGCTGGTATCGATAGAAATCAGCGTGTCAAAACGACGCTTAATCGCCTCCACAATAGGTATTACCCGCTCCAGTTCCTGCTCAACGCTTACCGCGGCAGCGCCGGGACGGGTCGACTCACCACCAATGTCGATGAAATCGGCACCTTCATCCAGCATCCGCTGTGCTTGCGCCAGTGCATCGTCCAAACGGTTAAACTTGCCACCATCGGAAAATGAATCCGGTGTCACGTTCAATATTCCCATGATTCTGGGCAGTGATAGGTCCAACTCGTGAGTGATAAATTTCATTATTACAGTCCTGACATACGACAAGGGCGCTTACCAGCGCCCTTGGATAACTCTCTGTGACAGCCTATCAGCCGGGTTGATCACCTGGCTTACCCACTTCCGCGCTACCGGGTTTGGCTTCTTTATCCTCAGAGACCGGTTTTTCATCTCCGGAATCGGTGGGCGTGTCACCATTAGGTTTGTTGTCATCATGCCAGTCTGCAGGAGGACGGACATCCTTACGAGCCATTAAGTCATCGATCTGTTTGGCATCAATGGTCTCGTATTTCATCAACGCGTCTTTCATGGCGTGAAGAATGTCCATATTTTCTTTAAGAATGGACTCGGCACGCTGATAGTTACGATCAATCACCGCTTTGATTTCAGCATCAATAGCCCGGGCGGTGTCATCTGACATATTGCTGGCCTTTGCCATGCTGCGGCCAAGAAACACTTCGCCTTCTTCTTCAGCATAAAGCATGGGACCCATTTTTTCTGACAATCCCCACTGGGTCACCATCTTACGGGCCAGATCGGTGGCTCGTTCGATATCATTGGAGGCGCCGGTGGTCACCTTTTCGCCGCCGTAAATGATATCTTCGGCAATACGCCCGCCATACAGGCTGGAAATCATGCTCTCGATGTGCTGTTTGGTATAACTAAACCTGTCCTGCTCTGGCAAGTACATCGTCACCCCAAGCGCTCGGCCCCGGGGTATGATGGAGACTTTGTACACCGGGTCATGTTCCGGCACCATACGTCCGACGATAGCATGACCTGCCTCATGATAAGCGGTCATTTCTTTTTCACTTTCAGACATCACCATGGACTTGCGCTCAGCGCCCATCATGATTTTGTCTTTGGCCTTATCAAATTCTTCCATGGTCACCAGTCGACGATTGCCTCGGGCTGCAAACAGCGCGGCTTCGTTTACTAGGTTAGCCAGGTCAGCACCGGAGAAGCCCGGTGTGCCGCGAGCGATAATCGCCGCATCCACATTGTCCGAAATGGGAACTTTGCGCATGTGCACTTTCAGGATCTGCTCACGGCCACGGATATCGGGTAAACCGACTACCACCTGACGGTCAAAACGGCCAGGACGCAATAAGGCAGGGTCGAGCACATCAGGACGGTTTGTCGCCGCGATAACGATGATTCCCTCGTGGCCTTCAAAGCCATCCATTTCCACCAGCATCTGGTTCAGGGTCTGCTCTCGCTCATCATGACCACCGCCTAAGCCGGCGCCACGCTGGCGACCTACCGCATCGATTTCGTCGATGAAAATGATGCACGGTGCTGACTTTTTAGCTTGTTCAAACATGTCTCTTACACGGGAAGCGCCTACCCCCACAAACATCTCGACAAAGTCCGAGCCCGAGATGGTAAAGAAGGGCACCTTGGCTTCACCGGCAATAGCTTTGGCCAGCAACGTCTTACCTGTTCCCGGAGGTCCTACCATCAACACACCGGTAGGGATCTTGCCACCCAGCTTCTGGAACTTGGAGGGGTCACGCAGAAAATCCACCAGTTCAGAGACTTCTTCTTTGGCTTCGTCGCAACCGGCTACATCCATGAAGGTGGTTTTTATCTGGTCTTCACCCAGCAGTCTTGCCTTGCTTTTACCGAAAGACATAGCGCCGCGGCCGCCACCGCCTTGCATCTGGCGCATGAAGAATATCCATACACCAATCAGCAGCAACATGGGGAACCAGGATATAAAGATATTGGCCAGCATCGAGGGCTTTTCCGGTGGCTCTCCAATCACCCGGACGTCGCTCTTGAGTAAATCGTTGAGCAGATCTTCATCATAAGCCGTGGGGATGTAGGTGACAAAATTTTCACCACTGCGTTTTATCCCTTTAATTTCACGGCCACTGATGCGTGCTTCACGGATTAGTCCCTGATTCACCTCTTTGATGAACTGGGTGTAATCATACTGTCGGCCGGCTGTGTCGCTCGGAGTGAAACTCTGAAACACCGTCATCAGAACTACGGCGATCACCAACCACAGAATTAAATTTTTTGCCATATCGCTCAACGCTTTAACCTCTGTAAAAACAGTTTGTTTGCCTGCCTCTGTTGCCCCTGTTGTGGCGCAATATCGGTCAGGCTTGCCATCACGGTTAAGTCACCTTATCCGCATTCTTGGTTCATCCCCGGGGAGACAAACCGGCAGCTAATATCTTACGCTACCAGATAAATACGTCAGAATTACTATTCTGGGTCTCTTTTTCTGGCAGCCCAAGCCTACTATAGTTTGGCTGCTTGTGACAGAGCCAGCGGGAACTCGCTGGTTCGATATAAACAGCACAAACTGTTTGTGTCTTATTGTCCTTTGTAGCCCGTTGCCACCAAATATACCTCCCGCGATCGGGCGCGGGATGAATCGGGCTTTCGCGTTTTGACACTCTTAAACGCCTGTCTCATCTGAATAAAAAACTGGTCGAAACCTTCGCCCTGAAATACTTTGACCGCAAAACTGCCGTTATCTTTCAGAACCTGTCTGCACATGTCCATGGCCAATTCTACCAAATACATAGAGCGGGCCTGATCCACAGAGCTGTTACCACTCATGTTCGGCGCCATATCTGACAACACCACATCCACATTGTTTCCGCCAATACGATTTAATAACGCGTCAATCACCGCTTCTTCTCGAAAGTCACCTTGCAGAAAGTCGACACCAGCCAATGGCTCCATGGGCAGAATATCGCAGGCAATCACCTGTCCTTTGGCGCCGACCAATTGTGCCGATAGCTGCGACCAGCCACCAGGAGCCGCGCCCAGGTCGACGACAGTCATAGCAGGTTTGATCAAACGGTCCTTTTGCTGAATTTGTTCCAGCTTAAACACGGCCCGTGAGCGCCAGCCTTGTTTTTGGGCCTTTTGCACATAGGGGTCGTCAAAATGTTCTTTGAGCCAACGGGCACTGCTGGCAGAGCGGGTCTTTTTTGTCATATCCTGAGAATGTCATTAGGCATAGCGCTGAGATGACGTTAGAATACCCTTTTTTCAACCCCGGCGGCACCCTATTTGATGGAAGGTGTCGGTTTAACAACCAGATAAATTTGTAACTTAATGATTCTTTCGACAAAGCAAAAGCAATACCTTAAAGGCCTCGCTCACTCCCTCAAGCCCGTTGTGCAACTGGGTAATAACGGTCTGACCGAAGGTGTAATGGCAGAAATCGACCTGGCGCTGGATCACCACGAGCTGATCAAGGTAAAAGTACCGACCGACGATAAGGAGCAGAAACGCTTGATTTGTGACGCGATAAGTCGCGAAGCAAAAGCGGTAAATGTTCAATTAATTGGTCACACGTTAGTACTGTACCGTCAAAGCGACGAAAAAAAGATACGCATCCCCAAACTCTGAACATCCCGTTCAGGACCCAATCTCGCTGCTGATGCAGACAAAAGAACACACATCAGCAGCGGCAGCGGTGAACCTTTGGTCCCGGCTGTTAAAATCCACAGCCGCTTTCAGCCAGGTATCATCATTCCTTTGATACTAAATTCAGTGATGGAACCCTTAATTCCAGTTCGTCCTGATCCCATTAATTCAATCTGAATTCAATTCTTATTAAACCTTTTTATTCAAATCCTGCTTTTTTGATCTTTTTTGCGCTCAGCAAAGAAAAAACAGCTAAAATGGTTCAACTGAGAAATAAATAGTAATTTAAATATATTATTGCGTGTTGATTGCAATTCTAGTGTTATGAATATATTTTAATCAGACTTTCAGTGTTCAATTTGATAAACAAAAAGGTGATTTGATGAGTGATTTTATAAAGATTCTGACCCACGCAAGACGCCTTCAGGCGGCCGTGAAAGAGTTGTCTGTTTCTGAATTGGAACAGGTTAGTGAAAAACTGGCTGATGTCATTGAGAAGAAAAAGGAATCAGAGGCTGAGCAGCGCAGAGAAGCGGAGAGAAAGAAAGCCGTCAGAGACGCCATACTCAGACAAATGCAGGAAGCGGGATTGGATATTGATGATCTTGATGATGCTGCACCATCGAAAAGTAAAAAGAGCGGTCAGAAGCGCCCGGTTAAATATCGATTCACCGACCATGACGGGAAAGAACATAGCTGGACAGGCATCGGACGCACACCAAAAGTTTTCGCTCAATTGAAACAACAGGGGCAACTGGAAAAGTATCGGGTCTGATAAAAATCCGCTTATTTAAAAAGAGGCCGGCTTAGTCCGGTCTTTTTTTATGTCAAAAAAACGAGGTATCTGTATCAGCATCGGGTTATCAGTACAAATACCTGCTACACGACGTGGTATGGCAAAGTGGTAAGCGATAAATTGATCAGCAGAGCAATCTGAAATTGCCTCTGCAGACTATTGTTATACTAAGTCCCATAACATGAACAGCAGGCCATCATCATGCAAACACAGATCCAACAAGCCGTGAGTCAAATCAGTCATGTGATTTTGGGTAAGGAGCAGGAAATAAAACTGGCGTTAACTTGCCTGGTGGCCGGAGGACACCTTCTTATCGAAGATCTTCCCGGTATGGGAAAAACCACACTTTCTAACGCCCTGGCAACGGTTTTCGGACTTGGCTTTTCTCGTATCCAGTTTACCTCTGACCTGCTGCCAGCGGACATGCTGGGCGTGAATATTTTTGACAGTCAACGTCAGGCCTTCAGTTTTCACCCAGGTCCCTTATTTCAACAGGTTGTGCTGGCTGATGAGATTAACCGCGCCAGCCCCAAAACCCAAAGTGCCTTACTCGAGGCCATGGAAGAGCATCAGGTTAGCCTGGATGGTGAAACCCACGAGTTGCCCAGTCCCTTTTTTGTCATTGGTACACAAAATCCGCAGCATCAGGCAGGTACTTACCCCTTGCCGGAATCACAGCTGGATCGCTTTTTAATGCGTATTCAACTGGGCTATCCCAACTGGCAGGCCGAGAAAGACATGCTAAAACAGCCCCGGCAGAAAGATGTGCGCCCACTGAGCCCGGTTATCTCCCCCGCTGCACTGCTGGAGTTGCAGCAGCACCTTGATGAAGTTCATGCCTCGGACAGTATTATTGACTACATCTTACGTCTGGTAACCTTCAGTCGGGAATCGGAGCATTTTCCCAACGCACTCTCACCCCGGGCCAGTAAAGCTCTGCTGCAGTCGGCCCGCAGTTGGGCAATGATCGACGATCGTGACTACCTGATTCCCGAAGATGTACAGGCCGTCTTGCCCGCTGTCGCAGAACACAGATTGCGCTCCACGCTGACCGACCATCCCACGCAAACCAGCCTCAGCCAGTTGTTGCTGGAACAAGTTGATCCATTAGCGGCCTGACATGATGTTCAGCAAACATCTGAGTCTGAAAATCACCCAATGGCTGGATAAACGTATTCCCCCGGCCACGGATGTATCACTACACCGGCGGAATATCTTTATTTTCCCGTCGCGCTTTGGCTTTTTATTTCTGGTTCTGTGTGTCGCGCTGTTTATTCTGGGTACAAACTATCAGAATAATCTGATTCTCATTCTCGCCTTTTTTCTTCTCGGCCTTTTTCTGGTTAGTTTATTCAACAGTTATCTCAATTTTTCCGGACTGCGTATTGTTATTGGCAAAGTGGGGTACCCATTCGCCGGAGACAGTGCCAATGTGCCGCTGTGGATAGAAACCACAACAAAAAAGCAAACGGCTCACGGCCGCTTACATATCGCCCTTTATGGCAAAAACGTGCAACTGAGTGTGGATCTGGATCGTCTGACCAACCCTGTTGACGTAGCGGTTCCAACTTCCTCGCGAGGCCCGCAGGCCATACCTCGAATTACTCTCAGCAGTTTCTATCCTCTGGGTTTGTTTCGCTGCTGGACGCACCTTCAGTTTGCCTCAACGATTCTGGTCTACCCAAGCCCTCACCCCTGTAGCGTTGTAACCTATGACGAGTCGGGAGAGGAAAATCAGGAAGGGCCGGTCAGCGACCAGCAGGGTCACGATGACTTTCATAGCCTGACCGAATATCAGCCAGGACAACCCCTATACCACGTTGCCTGGAAACAGGTGGCTAAAGGCCAGGGCATGATCAGCAAAAAGTTTTCGGGTAGCAGCGAACGTGAGATCTGGTTGCGATTGACCACCTCCAGTGGCCCACAGCGCGAAGCCGATCTCTCCAGACTGTGTTTTATGGTGTTGGAGCTGGATAGTCAGGGATATCGATTTGGACTGGAACTGGGTGATACCCTTGTCCCACCGGCACAGGGCAATCATCACCGTCATCAGTGTCTCAAAGCCCTGGCCCTCTATGGCTTTTCGGAGGTAAGTCATGAATAGACTCAATCCCTCCGCCTACAACCATGCCCATCTTCTGCTCACCCTGGTGCTGTGTGCGAGCAGCTTTACCCTGTTCACGCCCCTGCAAACCTGGATCCTGATCCTGGTGGGCTGTGCCGGTATCATTCGTATCAGCTTGTTCCTCAACTGGCAGAAACATCAGATTTCCGTTCGCACTATCAATTTACTTGCCATACTCAGCGCCATTGTCCTGGCCACTTTTGGCTGGCAGCTTGGACTCTTGCTTGGCATGTTAAACCTGCTGGCACTGGCCTGCAGTCTCAAGCTGATGTTATTAGCCAACCGCCGGGACTATTTTCAACTGATAGGTATTCAGTTTTTTCTTATCGGAACAGGGCTGGTATTTAACCAAAGCATTCTTTTCAGTTTGCTTTACGGCATGCTGACCCTCATGTTGCTACTCAGTCTGGCGTTTCATATCAGCCCTTCAACGTCGTGGCGTGCCCAGACCATGCGCATCGCAAAGATGAGTCTGCAAGCCCTACCCCTTTGCCTGATGCTCTTCCTGATTATTCCCAAATTAGGCCCCATGTGGCAGATGCCCGTTGGTAAGGGCAGTGAAACGGGTTTAAGTGATAAAGTGACCCCGGGCGATCTGGCCCAATTGGCCCGCTCCTCAGAACTGGCGTTTCGGGTCAGTTTCGAGCAACAGGTCCCGGCCATGAACCAGCGCTACTGGCGTGCATTGGTGCTGGAAGAGTTTGACGGTAAAACCTGGCAGACCGCTCCCTACCGAGACACCTTACGCAGACGTTACCAACGCACCAACAATCGCTTTAATCCGGCGGTATCAGGTCCCCGTATTGATTATCAGGTATTGAGTGAGCCGAGCCAGAAACCCTGGTTATTCGGGCTCGACGTGGCCATTAGCCATGATAGTAAAATATGGCAGGGCCGCGAATATCAATTGCTCAGTCGATTTCCCCTGCAATCCGGTATTGCTTATAAGGTCAGCTCCTATACGCAAAGTCCCTTGCTACCAGATATCGAGGTGCTCGACAGACGACTGAATCTGCAACTTCCCGAAAGCGGCAATCCCAGAACCCGTCAATGGGTAAAAGCATTACGCGAACAACATAAAACCGAGGGTGAGCTGATTAAAGCCGTCTCTGAGTACTTTATCCAGCAGGATTTTCGTTACACCCTTAACCCTAATCCGATGCCTGTAGATCCCGTCGACCAGTTCTTATTTGAAGAGCAGGCAGGCTTCTGCGCCCATTACGCAGGGGCTATGACCTATGCACTGCGCCTCGCAGGCATCCCTGCGCGCATGGTAACGGGGTACCTCGGCGGCGAGATGCGCGGCGACGCCTATATGAGCATCTACCAATATGATGCACATGCCTGGGTAGAATGGCTGTCTGAAGACGGCTGGAAAAGGCTTGATCCGACAGCACTCGTTTCGCCGCTGAGGCTGGATTTCGGTTTGCAGCAAGCGGTCGCTTACGAAGACAGCTTTTTAGCCGATTCACCTCTAAGACGATTACAACAATTTGCCTGGGTTAATGAATTCAGAATGCTGTTGGACGATATGGACTATTTGTGGAGCAAGTGGATATTAGGCTTTAACCGAGACAACCAGGAAGATGTGCTAAAAGCCTTGCTCGGGGAGTTAAGTACACTGAGACTCACCATTGCAGGCCTGGCATTGGTCGCCATTACCGCCATATTACTCGCCCTCTATCACTATAAGCACTGGCTGGTACTGGCGAAAAAGACGCCCGCTTACTACTATGCCAGGAGTCTGAAACTACTTGATGACAACGGCATCACGCGTCCCCACTGGATGGGTCCGGAGGATTTCAGCAAACAGGTGCAACAGAGCATGTCTACAGACATCTCGCATATCTTCGAGCACATCACCGGCTGCTATCTGCAAAGCTGCTACGCCCGGGGTGGCAACACAAAAACACAAGGGCTCAACCAGCGCATGCGCACATTGTTGAATCAATTAAAGCAGGGGCTTAAAAAGAAAAAATCCTCTGTGCGGGACGCCCAGAGGATAGATAACATCAGTTAAGACTCAGCCGTTATTTTTTACAGCCCTCAGCCTGGGTTCTGCAAGTTTTCGCGCGGAGGATTCAGGGTAGTCCCGAATCACCTGCTCAAAAAGCTGTTGTGCCTTAGCCAGGTTAGCCTGATTCTGTGCAATCATACCCAGTTTCAGCAGCGAGTCTGCCCGCTTATTAGAATCGGGGAATTGATTGACCACTTGCTCAAAATGCGTACTGGAATCAGTCCATTGCTGTTTATTAAAGTGCAATTGGCCTAACCAGTAATGAGCATTCGCTGCGTATCCTGACGTCGGATACTGCTGCAAAAAGGCTTCAAATTCAGGGATGGCCTGATCATAACGCTTTTCACGTAATATCAGGTTAACCGCCCGATCATAAGCATCATCTTCCCCCAGCGAGCTCAACGCCGGTGCAGACGATGCGTTAGCATTCCCTGCGGGAGGCAACGTCGGGGTCGGCTGATTGCTGATGGCTTGCATGCGATTATCAATCTCAACATACAATTCACGCTGGCGCTGCAGGATCTGCTCCAGCTTATAGCTGTGCTCCTCAACAGAGCCTCTGAGCTCATTGACTTCCTGCTGCATAATATCCAGTTGACGCTGGATATTATGCTGCGCACCGGAGCGGGCCTCTACCATGCGTTCCAGCGTGGCGATACGACTCTCAAGACTACCGGCGCTAAGATCGGAGACCGGAGCCTGAGCCAACACCACAGGGGCGGCAACAGCCATGACTCCGGTTACAACGAGACCACGAAAGCTCATCATTATCTCTTATCGGTAAACCAACACACCACGGCGGTTTTTAGCAAACGCCGCTTCGGTATTGCTGGTATCCAGAGGCTTCTCTTCACCGTAAGAAACAACAGAAATCTGGGATGTACTCACCCCGGCGTTCTGCAAGTAGGTGGCAACAGACTTGGCACGGCGCTCACCCAGTGCAATGTTGTATTCAGGGGTACCACGCTGGTCACAATGGCCTTCGATGGTGACGGTTTCACCCGGATTTTTCACCAGAAATGCGGCATGCTTGTCCAGAATTGAGTAGAACTCAGGACGAATGGTGGATACATCAAAATCAAAGTAAACCATCTGTTCGTTCTGCAACGCTTCAAGTTCTTCACGCTTGATTTCAGCAGGTGATTTCATTTTCTCGGCACTACCAGTCTGCACGGCTGAACCTTGTTGTTCAGTAGCAGCTTCAGAGCCTTGTTGATTGGTGCTGGCGGCCTGTTCATCTACCTGACTGCTGGAGGAGCAAGCCATCAGCGTAACGACAGGCAGAGCCATGATTACGCCCTTGAATACTTTACTTAATTGCATTCTCGTGTTCCTTATTGTTTTCAAAGGGTTTAACAAATTACATTAAAAACGGCGACCAGCTTGGTGACTTGACCTGTCCGTTAGCCGCAGGCAACCTTGCCTTAAATCGTCCATCCAGCGACACCAGCGACAATACCTGCCTGCGCTGATGTAACGTACTATAAATAATCATACTGCCATTGGGAGCGATACTGGGTGACTCATCCAGGTAGGTTTTGGTCAGCACTTGCATCACGCCGGTAGACAGATCCTGACGGGCAATGTGGTAGTCGCCATTTGTGCGATTCACCATTACCAGTTCTTTACCATCCGGGGTTACCGTTCCCCCGAGGTTCATCTCACCATCAAATGTCAGGCGACGAACCTTGCCTGATGCTAAATTTACGCGATATAACTGAGGTTTACCACCCCGTTCTGACGTAAAGATAATGTTTTGTCCATCCGGAGTCCAACTCGGTTCTGTGTCGATACTGCGACTATTTGTCAGACGACGAAGCTGGCGACTGGCTAAATCCATAATATACAGATCCGGTTGGCCATCTTTGGATAACACCATGGCCAGTTGCTTGCCATCAGGAGAGAACTGCGGCGCACTGTTAATCCCGGGGAAGTCGGTCAGACGCGTGCGACTCATGGTGTAAATATCCTGGATATAGATTTGCGAGCGACGGTTTTCAAAGCTGACATAGGCCAGCTTGGTACCATCCGGCGACCACACAGGAGACATCAGCGGCTCTTTGGAACGCAACAGCACGGTTTCGTTGTATCCATCATAATCTGCGACGACTAACTGATAGGGAAACTCTTCAGTGTCTCGATCACGGACAATCACATAAGCGATACGGGTTAAAAATGCCCCGCGGGTACCGGTCAGTTTCTCATAGACAATATCGGCGACACGGTGAGCATGCTGTCTGAAGCCACCACCGTCAATCATATGCTGGCGCCCCGCCAGCACATGGTCCTTACTGTCAATTAACTTGCCGTCACTGAGCATTTGCGCCTGACCGCCCGTGATTTGCCCGCGCACCACATCGATCAATTCAAAACTGACCCGGTAGCGATCCATGCTTTCCTGCTCAACCCGGCCAACCAATACCGCCTCTACGCCGGTGGCTGCCCAGGCAGCATAATCCACATCCCGGTCCTGTGATGGCATTTGCGGCATACGTGCCACATTAATCGGGTTAAATTTACCACTGCGTCTGAGATCTGCGGCAATCACGTCTGACAGACGCTCCGGCATACTGCCCTGACCTTCCCACTTGAAAGGCACCACGGCAATCGGGCGGGCCGTGTCAATACCCTCTGTAATCACAATTTCCAGTGTGGCGTTGACCCTGGCACTGAACATGATCAGTAAAACAAACACTAAACCTGAGAGATGGAATATTCTGGGCATATCAGTCTCTTTTCACCGTTAAATTAAAATTCAAAAATTGTTGCAACACTTCCGGATCTTTAGGAACAGGCAAGGTGGCCGTTTTATAGACTGCGGTTTCAGCTGATTTACAGGTTCTGGGATCCCCTTCAAGAATCCGTACTGTCTTCACAAAACCATTTGAAGCGACACTGATATTTAAGCGACAGGACTTTCCGCGCATTGAATCATCGATGATCCAGTTACGTTGAATCGCCTGCATAATCAATGCGCGGTATTTGTCTGTTTCAGAGAGAATCTGCCGCTGACGTTGCTGTTGCCTGGCCGCTTGTTCTGCCCGCAGTTGCTCCTGCATCAGTCGCTCTTGTTCTGCTCTGGCAGCCTCTTCCTGGCGTTTGCGCTCGGCTTCACGGGCTGCCGCTTCCTCTCGTTTACGCCGTTCTTCTGCTTCCCGAGCCTTGCGTTCGGCTTCTTCTTTCGCTTTTCGTTGTCTTTCCTGCTCCAGCCGTTTAGCGCGCTCCCGCTCTTCCTGTGCTTTTTTCTTTGCCGCAGCTTCTGCCTGCGCCCGCCGCTGTGCTTCCTGTTGCTGACGCTTTTTCGCCTCTTTAGCCTCTTCTATCGCTTCCCGACGACGCTGTTCTGCCTCCCGGGCTCTTCGCTCAATTTCAGCCAGACGCTGGCGCTCTGCTTCTTTTTGCTGCTCAATTTTTTCAAATTGCCGTTCAATTACCGCACTGTCCACAACCACCGCCTGCACAAGATTCACTTGCGGTTGTGTCACCTCTGGAATGGAACTGAAGTCAATACTCACCACCAACAAGCCACCCATAACAAGGTGCAATAAACCAGACCATGCCAGTGCAGGTTTCAGACTCTGCATGTTTTACTCCGGTGAATCCGTCATCAGTCCCACTGAAGGCACACCAGCCCGTTGCAGCAACACCATGAGTTGCACCACATTGTCATAGGGAACCCGGCCATCACCTTTAACTACCACCGGTGTATCGGGCTCTTTTTGTAAATGAGCAGCCACCAGAGTCGCCAGGTCGACCGCCGTCAGCGGCTCGTCCTGACTTTCTCCCACATTTAAGAAGTACTCTCCGTCTGCATTAACCGAGGCGATCAGAGGCGGTTTACTGTCTTCTGACAAAGCTTCGGCAGAGGCTTTGGGCAGCTCCACTTTAACCCCCTGAGTCACCAGCGGTGCCGTCACCATAAAGATAATCAGCAATACCAGCATCACGTCGATATAAGGAACCACATTGATCTCTGACACCGGGCGCCGGCGCTTTCTCTCGTACATGCTAACTCCTAAGCGGCACTGTCTGAGCTGTGGGATTGGCGATGGAGGATACTTGAGAACTCTTCCATAAAGTTGCCGTAGCTGTTTTCCAGCTTCTCAACCTGATGACTAAAGCGGTTGTAAGCTATGACGGCCGGAATCGCTGCAAATAACCCCATTGCCGTTGCGATCAATGCTTCAGCGATGCCTGGAGCCACCATGGCCAGGGTTGCCTGTTGCACTTCACCCAATGCAATAAAGGCGTTCATGATCCCCCAGACTGTGCCAAACAATCCTATATAAGGGCTAATGGAGCCAGCCGTGGCCAAAAAGGGCAAATTACTTTCCAGGGCATCCACTTCTCTGGACAAGGACACCCGCATGGCACGGTAAGTGCCATCCATTACGGCCTGAGGCGAGGCCGAACCGCTTTTGCGAAGACGGGCAAATTCTTTAAATCCGGCGACGAACAAACTGGCCATGCCGGAGACATGCTGGCGGGCGGAAATTTCCTGAAATAATCGGTTGAGGTCGCCACCAGACCAAAACTTGTCTTCAAACTTTCTGACTTCCTGCCGTGCCTGATTGAGCGCTTTACTGCGTTGAAAAATAAACGCCCATGATACAACCGATGTTGCCAGCAACAACAACATAACCAGCTGAACGAGAAAACTGGCCTGCAGAAACAGACCGAAGAAAGACATTTCACCTGACACCTGATAGCTCCCCTAATACGAAATCCGGTATGGGCCTCGCTTTCATTGAGCGAAGATCCACACAGGCCACCTTTACCTGAGCAGTAACCAGCAGCCTATTATTATGATTATAAATACGTTGTTCGAAAACCAGACTGGCCCGCCTCACCAACGCCAATGTTGATTCCACAGCTAACAATTCATTGAATCTTGCGGCAGCCAGGTAGTCGATTTCCAGGTGTTTGACGACAAAACCCGTAGATTGTTCCAGCAAACTATCCTGCTCTATCCCCAGTGCTCTGAGCCATTCTGTTCTGGCTCGCTCCAGAAATTTGAGATAGTTGGCATAATACACTATCCCGCCCGCGTCCGTGTCCTCGTAGTACACGCGAATGTTATGCCGATGCATTCTTTATGTTCCAACTGTTATACCATTAGCCCGATAGCATACCAAGCCACACCGTCGGCTTATACACTCAGCCTGTCTCAATTGTTCACTTTTAAACCAGGCACAACACAACCGGGGCGGTGTTGAACGTGAATCCCCCAAAGTACAATGAAAAGTGCCGTAAAATACACATTGGCTGGCTACTGTGGTGAAGTCACCGGACTTGCAATAGTGAAACTGATATTCCGTCAAAAATATTTTGATTGTTTAAATTTTAATCTTGCTTATTTCACCTTATAAATCAATGCATTAAATTAAAAACCGGTTAAATTCTAGCTAGCGTGACAGGAAACATCCTGTTTACACATTAGTTTTTCTAATTACAAAACAGAAAAAATCTCAATTGTGCCGTAACCCGATGTCAGTAAAATACGCGGCGTATTCTGCACTAGCGCACGATGTTTCATCAATTTAGTCAGATGCACTTGTCACATCTCCTGTTGACATGTTCCCTGGAAAGTTTTCATTTTCCTTCAACACTTGTTGTTTTGCCCGCCTCATAGGCGGGCTTTTTTTTTGCCTGTGAATCAGCACATGCTGACACTGGAATGAATCCCAAACGCACGCCCGGGATACTGGGTTACAATACTCTGGAAAAACGCCGGTTACCGCATTCCAGACAAGGCTGAATCACTTCCGCATGGGTTACCTGATGGCGATGATGACAGCGACTGCACTCCAGCTCACCCAATGCCACCGCTTCACCTGCCTGATAAATACCCTGGTGCTGAATATCCCGCCAGGACTCGCTCATTGCCAACTGACTCTTATCAGACAGATCGGCTAGTAACGACCAGAACTTGTCTTTGGTAGCCTGCCACCAGGGGGAATTGTCGGCATCCCGCTGCCAGTGATGTGCAAAGGTCTGTAAATCGCGGGTCAGTGTGTTTTCCAGCATTTCCATTTCATCTTTACTGAGATCTTCTGCCGCTTTGAGATAGGCTTTGGCCTGCTCCTCTATCTGCATCAGCGTCAGTACGTCCTGTTGTACTGAGTGTTTGACCCAGTCAGACATGTTCTCCAGCAATTTCTCGTAGTCAGATTGATGCTTTTGCAACGGACTCTCCTGTTTGTTGGTGATTTATAGAGTATAGGGGCAGATGATCCAATACCAATGAATTCCCCCTTCGCTATTGTTCAGCACGTCTGCACTGGGGTATTCTATTGGGTCTTGTGTCAGCCATCCGGCTTGGCAAAAATCATCTCAACAGCCCGGAATTCGAAATTGATGGAAAGACAGTATAATCCTCAGCAGATAGAAAAGAAGGTTCAACAACACTGGCAGGACAGTGGTCTGTTCACAGCCAAAGTGGATGAAAATAAAGAAAAGTTCTACTGCCTGTCGATGTTCCCTTACCCCAGTGGTCGGTTACACATGGGTCACGTGCGCAATTACACCATCGGTGATGTGATCAGCCGCTATCAGCGAATGCAGGGTAAAAATGTAATGCAACCCATGGGCTGGGATGCATTTGGACTGCCTGCAGAAAATGCTGCCATCGAAAACAAGACCGCCCCCGCTAAGTGGACCTACGCCAATATCGATTACATGAAAGAACAGTTGCGTTCGCTGGGATTTGGCTATGACTGGGATCGCGAAGTCACCACCTGTAAGCCTGACTACTATCAGTGGGAACAATGGTTCTTCACCCGCCTGTATGAAAAGGGCCTGGTATACAAGAAGAATGCGACGGTGAACTGGGATCCGGTAGATCAGACGGTACTGGCCAATGAACAGGTCATTGATGGCCGGGGCTGGCGATCCGGTGCGCTGGTGGAGCAAAAAGAAATTCCTCAGTGGTTTATCAAGATCACCGATTATGCAGAACAACTGCTCACCGATCTGGATAAACTGGATGAATGGCCGGATCAAGTCAGGGCAATGCAACGCAACTGGATCGGACGCTCAGAAGGCGTTGAACTGAATTTCGCGTTAGCCGATGGCTCGGCCGATTTTGACGTCTATACCACACGACCGGATACCTTGATGGGCGTGAGTTATGTGGCACTAGCAGCACAACACCCTTTAGCGCTGCAGGCAGCGAAAAATAATGCCGAACTGACGGCGTTTATCGAAGAGTGCAAAAACAGCAAAGTCGCTGAAGCTGACATTGCCACCATGGAGAAAAAAGGCTGCAACACCGGGCTTTTTGCCGTCCACCCACTGACCGGGAAACAGGTGCCTGTTTGGGTAGCCAACTTCGTGCTAATGGATTATGGTTCGGGCGCCGTGATGGCCGTGCCGGGGCATGATCAGAGGGACTGGGAGTTTGCCACCAAGTATCAGATTGAAATCAAACAAGTGATCAAGCCTGCCGATAATGAAGAGTGCGATCTGGCACAGCAGGCCTTCACTGAAAAAGGCATTCTGATCAATTCAGGCGAGTTCGATGGGTTAACCTCAGAGCAGGCATTTAACGCCATCGCTGAAAAACTCACTGAACTGGGCAAAGGCAAGCGCACAGTGAACTACCGTTTACGTGACTGGGGTGTGTCGAGACAACGCTATTGGGGCGCGCCAATTCCGATGCTGAATCTGGAAAATGGTGAGTCCGTTCCCGTGCCAGCTGAGCAGCTACCGGTCATCCTGCCTGAAGAGGTGGTTATGGATGGTGTCACGTCCCCGATTAAGGGTGATAGTGACTGGTCCACGACTCAGTATCAGGGTCAGGCCGCCAGCCGTGAAACAGACACCTTTGATACCTTTATGGAGTCCTCCTGGTATTATGCCCGTTATTGCAGTGCCGGGTATCAGGAAGGCATGCTGGATCCCAAGCAGGCCAACTACTGGTTACCTGTCGATCAATATATCGGGGGCATTGAGCACGCCATACTGCATTTGCTGTATTCTCGGTTTTTCCACAAATTATTACGTGATGAAGGCCTGGTAGAGTCTGACGAGCCTTTTAAACGCTTGTTGTGTCAGGGAATGGTTTTGGCCGACTCCTACTACCGCGAAGACAGTAAAGGCGCCAAAACCTGGTACAGTCCTGCTGATGTTGATGTGGAAAAAGATGATAAAGGCCGTATCACCCGTGCCATTTTGCGTAGCGACGGCAAAGAGGTGATTCACGGTGGCATGACAAAGATGTCTAAGTCGAAAAATAATGGCATCAATCCTCAGCAAGTGATCGATCAATATGGTGCCGATACCATTCGCTTATTCACCATGTTTGCAGCACCGCCGGAACAAACTCTGGAGTGGATGGACTCCGGCGTGGAAGGCGCACATCGCTTCCTAAGACGTCTCTGGAAACTTGTTCAGGAGCATCTGGCCGCAGGGGATATCTCATCCTTAGATAAAAGTGCGCTCAGTGCAGATCAGAAAGCCTTGCGCCGGGAAGTACATAAAACGCTGGCCAAAGTGACCGATGATTTGGGCCGCCGCCAAACCTTCAATACCGCCATTGCGGCCGTCATGGAGTTGATGAACCACCTTCAGAAAGCCCCTCAGGACTCGGCGTTAGATCGCGCCCTGATGCGCGAGGCGATCGAGATCGTACTGGCCTTGCTGAACCCTATCACGCCGCACATTTGCCATGAATTATGGCAACAACTTGGGCATCAGACAGAAATCGAGTTCAGCGGCTGGCCTGAGGTGGACAGCACGGCGCTGGTGGAAGATGAAAAACTAATTGTGGTGCAGGTGAATGGGAAAGTCAGAGCCAAGGTGACCATACCTGCCGATGCCGACCAGGAGCAGGTACAAACTCTGGCAATGGCGCAAAACAATGTCAGCCAACACACTGAGGGTAAGACCTTAAGAAAAGTGATTTATGTGCCAGGTAAACTGCTGAATATCGTGGCCAACTGATGAAACGTCAGACACTTTTTCCCGTTCTGGTACTGCTGAGCCTGACGCTCAGCAGTTGCGGATTTACATTAAGAGGCACGGTGCCACTGGGTAATCAGTTCAGAGAGATTCATCTGAGTGCACAGAATGAACATGCCCCATTGGTGCGGGCGCTGCAAAACAGACTGGAGCGCTATTCGGTTACGCTGCTGCCCCAGCCTACGTCTTCGGCAACGGTCATTTATCTGTATCCGGAAACGCTCGAGCGCGAGTTATTGTCATTGTTTCGCACCGGTCAGGTTGCCGAATATGAGTTGATCTATCAGGTCCGTTATGAAGTCAGGCAGCCTGGACTCGAACCTCAGTTGTTCAGCTTTGATCTCAGTCGTGAATACCAGGATGACCCTAATGCAGTACTGGCCAAATCCAGAGAACTGAATCTCATTCTGGACGAGTTAAGACAACTGGCCTCAGAGCGCATTATTCGCCAGCTCAGCCGCCTGAATACTCAGGAACTGTAATGCCACTGTACCCCGATCGCCTGGCTGACAACCTGAACCAAGGTTTGCAGGGATTCTATCTGGTCTTTGGTGATGAACCACAGCAACAGATGGAATGTTTGCGCATGATTCGCGAGTATGCCGCGCGGCAGGGTTTCGATGAGCGCCAAAGCCTCAGCGTTGACAGCAGTTTTAACTGGAATAGCCTGGTGGAAGCCAGTCAGACCCTGTCACTGTTTAGTAGTCGACAGTTTATCGAACTGGAATTGCCCACCGGAAAACCGGGTGCCGAAGGAGCCAAAGTGTTACAAGGGCTGGCTCAGGCTCCCAGTGCTGATGTGCTTATTGTGCTTTACGGTGGGCGGATCGGCAAAGATGTGCAGAACACAAAATGGTTTAAAAGTGTGGAGCAACATGGTGCCTATATTCCATGTTACCCATTAGAAGGTCAGCAATTACATCGCTGGATCAACACGCGTTTGCAGGATACCGGCATTCAGCCGTTTCCCGAGTTAGTAAGGCTGCTGGGTGACTACTGTGAAGGCAATCTGCTGGCTGCCAGACAGGAAATCGACAAACTGGCATTGATTTATCCCGAAGGAAAGCTCTCGCTGGAGCAGGCTGAAAGCGCCATCGTCGACCAATCCCGTTTCACCGTCTTTCAGCTCGTAGATGTCTTGCTTGCCGGTGATGCGCAACGGGCGGTCAAAATGTTGTATCGACTTGAGACCGAAGGCGTCGAGCCCGCCATCGTACTGTGGGCTCTGGTCAGAGAATGGCAGACACTGAAAAATTTACAACATGCCCTCAGTCAGGGTAAGTCACTGCAATCCTTATGGAATCAACACCGTATATGGCGAAATCGTCAGACCTTATATCAGAAGGCATTACAACGTCTCAACCATCAACAACTCGATTCCATGGCAGATAAACTGGCTCACTTCGATCAAGCAATTAAACAATCGGTGGTACCTAGACCTTTTGTGGAGCTTTGCCATTTATGCCTGATGTTTATACCGATGCCTCTCGACAATCTGGCGCTGGATTATATGTGATGCCTGATATCACGCAGGACAACGTGGTAGCGAAGAAGATGCTGGGTATTTTCGGTGGCACCTTCGATCCGGTGCATTACGGTCATCTTCGTCCTGTTGCCGAGGCGGCCACAACGTTGGGCATGGATGAGATCCGCCTGCTACCTTGTCATATCCCGCCACATAAACAGGCTCCACAGAGCAGCCCTGAACATCGTCTTAACATGCTCAGGCTAGCCTGTCAGGAATGGCCTCTGTTTGTCGTCGACCAACGCGAATTGCAGTGGAACAAGCCCTCTTACAGCGTTGACACACTGGCGGACTTTCGTCGCGAATTCAGCCAGCAGCCGTTACTTTTTTTTATTGGCATGGACTCACTCTGTCACCTTGATAGCTGGTACCAATGGTCGTCCTTGTTTGACTATTGTCACCTGGTTGTATGTCAACGCGGGGATTTTTTGCCAAAATTCAATGTCAATATTCAAAGGTTGCTGGACCAGCGCCAGACTAAAGATGTCGCTGCCCTGAAACATCAGCGCAACGGACTTATCTATCTGGCCAAAACCAGTAAGATACCGGTATCATCCACGGCGATCAGGGCAGCCCTGAGCCGCGGGGTTGTCGATCCGGACTGGCTGCCCGACAGCGTATTGGCATATATTAACCAACACCATCTTTATACACAGGGCGAATTGTCGCCGCCATGATGACTCAGGAGCTTTCTTGGACACCCAACAACTTAAAGACTTTGTATTGGATAAACTCGAAGATGCGAAAAGCAGGGATATCGTCACGCTGGATGTAACCGGCAAGTCCAGCATCACCGATATGATGCTGGTTTGCTCTGGTAATTCCAAACGCCATGTTAACTCAATTGCAGAGAAACTGGTTGAGGCAACGAAACACGCTAACCATGCACCACTGAGCGTTGAAGGTCAGGATACCGGTGAGTGGGTACTGGTGGATTTGGGCGATATCATCGTTCACGTCATGCAAGACGAAACCCGGGATTTCTATCAGTTAGAAAAACTCTGGGGGTAATTTGCGTATTCAGTTGGTTGCGGTAGGCAATAAAATGCCGGAGTGGGTGGAGTACGGCTTTAATGAATATAGCCGTCGCTTTCCGCCGGATATGCCTTTTCAGTTGCATGAGATTGCACCAGGGAAACGGGGCAAAAATGCCGACATCAGCCGCATTCTGAAAAAAGAAGGCGAAGCCATGCTGGCCGCCGTGCCTAAAGGTAATCGCATCGTGACACTGGAGGTTGACGGTAAAAGCTGGACCACAACGCAGCTGGCGAAACAGTTGCAGCACTGGCAGATGGACGGTCGCGATGTCAGCCTGCTGGTGGGTGGCCCGGAGGGACTGGCACCCGCATGTATTGCAGCGGCAGAACAACGCTGGTCATTGTCAGCACTCACCTTACCTCATCCTCTGGTAAGAGTGCTGCTGGCCGAAAGTTTGTACCGTGCCTGGTCGGTTAACACTAACCATCCATACCACAGAGAATAACGTGCCGCCAAAACGCATTACCATCAGAGACCACACTGCAGAAGCAAACCTGTTTGCCAGAAGAACGGTGATCGCCCTGCTGGGTATTGCTGCACTTATCGTCACACTGGTGAGTAACCTCTATTATCTTCAGGTCACCAAATACACAGACTATCAGACCCGCTCTAACGGCAATCGCATCAAGGTGTTACCGGTAGCACCAAACCGTGGGCTGATCTATGACAGAAATGGCCTTTTGCTCGCTGAAAATCGTCCGACATTCAGCCTGGAGGTTGTACCTGAACAGGTGGAGGATCTGGATAGCAGCCTGCAACGATTACGCGAATTGCTGGGCCTGTCTGAGGATGACATCCTTGATTTTCGCGAAGAACTGAAGCATCACCGCAGATTCCGCCCGGTCAGTCTGAAAGCCCGTCTCACCCATGAGGAAGTGGCGTTATTCTCGGCTCATCAGCACAAGTTTCCGGGTATTTCGGTGGAAGCCAGGCTGACCCGCCATTATCCCTACGGCGAAACACTCACCCACCTGCTCGGCTATGTGGCACGCATTAACAAAAAAGATCTGCAAAAACTGGTTGAAGCAGGTCAGGCAGACAACTATGCCGCCACCTATAACATTGGCAAACAGGGTGTCGAGAAATTTCACGAGAGTAAATTACATGGACAGGTGGGTTATCAGGAAGTGGAGGTCAACAATCAGGGCCGTATTATCCGCACCCTGAAGTTTCAGCCTCCGGTGCCCGGGGAAGATCTGGTTTTAAATGTTGACGTGAAATTACAGCAGGTTATCCGTGATGCTTTACAGGGATTCCGGGGGTCTGTGGTGGCACTGGATCCGAGAAACGGCGGAGTGCTGGCACTTTACAGTAATCCCAGCTACAACCCGAACCTGTTTGTGCACGGTATCAGTAGCAAAGACTATCAGAAACTTCTGCAATCCCGCGACAGGCCGCTGATTAATCGGGCTACTCAAGGCCAGTACCCACCGGCATCCACAATCAAACCGCATCTTGCTCTGCTGGGGCTGGAAAAAGGTGTGATCACGGAAGAAACACGGATGTTCGATCGCGGTACTTACAAGCTCAAAAACGTGGAGCGCCCCTGGAGAGACTGGAAGAAGTGGGGCCATGGCTGGGTCGATGTGAAAAAGTCCATAGAAGTGTCCTGTGATATCTTTTTTTATGACCTGGCATATAAAACGGGAATTGATAATATTTCTGAAATGATGAGTCAGTTTGGCTTTGGCGATTATACGGGTATTGACCTGTATGAAGAGTCTGCGGCGAATATGCCCAGTCGCGGTTGGAAAAGAGCGCGTTACAACGAACCCTGGTACATTGGCGACACCATCTCTGTTGGCATCGGCCAAAGCTACTGGACCACCACCCCCTTGCAACTGGCCAAATCGGTTACCACCCTTGTCAACCGCGGTACCCGCTATGTGCCACAAATCTTACGCGGCCACTACAGTAATAATAAATTGCATCTGGCCGCACCTAAGGAGCTGCAACCCATTGTGCTGGATTCACCCGACAACTGGCAGGTTGTGCTGGATGCCATGTATGGCACCGTAAACAGTGATCATGGCACCGCCAGAAATGCCTTTAAAGACACCGAATATGTCTCTGCCGGTAAAACCGGTACGGCTCAGGTCATCAGTATCGGTATGGATGAGGAGTACGATGAGGAAACCATTGCAGACCATCATAAAGACAATGCCATGTATATTGGTTATGCCCCTTTCGAAAATCCGGAGATTGTCGTGACGGTTGCCATGGAAAATGCGGGTGGCGGCAGTTCACAAGCCGCTCCCATCGCCCGTAAAGTGATGGATTATTATTTTGCCAACAAAGAAAGTGGTAACTATGCTGCGCAGTAAACTGGAACCGCATGCCAACAGCATCTGGCACCGTCTGCATATTGATCTGCCTCTGTTTCTTGCGCTCCTGGTGCTGATGGGAACGGGTCTGGTGGTGATCTACAGCGCAGGTGGCAAAGACATGGATCTGATTATACGCCAGGGCATCCGCCTGGGTGTGGCCATATCTGTAATGCTGGTATTAGCACAGATCCCGCCACTGGCCTATCGGCGATTATCCATTCACTTCTATGTGGTTGGTGTCCTGATGTTAATTGCCGTGCTGTTAATTGGCACGGTGGGCAAAGGAGCACAGCGCTGGCTGGATTTGGGCTTTATGCGGTTTCAACCATCGGAAATTATGAAACTTGCCGTACCCATGATGGTGGCCTGGTATATCAGTCGCTTTAATCTGCCCCCCCGCATTGTGAACATAGTGGTCGGCTTCCTCTTAATGGCAATACCCACATTACTGGTGGCTAAACAGCCCGACTTGGGTACGTCTCTGTTGCTGGCCAGCGCCGGATTATTTGTCTTGTTTCTGGCAGGGACCAGCTGGAAGATCATTGGCACCCTGGCCGCCCTTGCCTCGGCTTTCGCACCGATCATGTGGATGTTCCTGATGCAGGACTATCAAAAACAGCGTGTTCTGACCTTTCTCAATCCCGAATCCGATCCGCTGGGATCGGGCTATCATATTATCCAGTCGAAAATTGCTATCGGTTCCGGAGGAATTCAGGGTAAAGGTTGGTTGCAAGGTACCCAATCTCAGTTAGAATTTTTACCGGAACGACATACTGACTTTATTTTCTCGGTATTCAGCGAAGAGTTTGGATTTACCGGCATTGTTCTGTTATTGATTCTGTATGGGTTTATAGTCGTGAGGGGGATGATCATCGCCATGCGTGCGCAGGAAGCCTACAGCAAACTGCTGGCGGGCAGTATCACCCTGACCTTCTTCATTTACGTGTTTGTAAACATGGGAATGGTATCAGGCTTACTGCCTGTGGTGGGTGTTCCCTTGCCTCTGATCAGTTATGGCGGAACGTCGATGGTGACATTGCTGGCGGGTTTTGGCATTCTGATGGGAATAGGCACACAAAAACGCCTGTTATCAAGAGAATAATCAATAATGAAATTGCTCATCAGTTTGCTGATACTGACATTAAGCGGCTGCGCAACACAACAGGGCCGTTACAGCCAACGTAATGACTCTGCCCCGGCGCGCCCCCCTGCTGAAATTTCTCTGAGGGACGCAGAGCCCGTCCATGTTCCTTTTACACCGCGTGGGAATGCGCCCTACGAAGTCTTCGGCAGAGCTTACCAGCCCATGCGAACTGCCCAGGATTACAGTCAGCGCGGTGAAGCATCCTGGTATGGCCAGAAGTTTCATGGCCACCTCACATCAAATGGTGAAGTGTACGATATGTATGCCATGAGTGCCGCCCACAAAACACTGCCTCTGCCTTCCTTTGTGAGAGTGACCAATCTGGCAAACAATAAGCAGGTTATTGTGCGGGTTAACGACAGAGGTCCCTTTCACGGTAACAGGGTCATTGATCTGTCCTATGCTGCCGCTGTTAAGCTGGATATGCTTAAAACCGGTACGGCCAAGGTTCAGATCGACAGTATCCATGTGGACGAGCAGGGCAATATGCGCATTGCCGGCGAGTCACCGCTGCGCCCCGAGCAGCAGGAAGCCGCCAAAGCGCTTTTTATTCAGGTGGCCGCGCTCAGTGATGAGAACAAAGTGAAACAACTGGCCAAAGGGCTGGAAAATCTTTATCAGTTACCGACGCAATTATTAGCCTTTAATGGTGTCTACAGACTCAGACTCGGCCCTATCGAAGACAAGAATGCGGCGTCGTTGCTGGTCGAAGAGCTTAAGCGTAGCGGTTATCAGGGCGCTTACCAGCTCTACGCACCACACTAGTCTTTAGTGTCCAGGCTCACAAGTGGCAAAGCCACACAGCATCGGTTTTTAATGTTATATTGTCGACCCCGTTGTACTTGGCCGGTATCAGCTGAACAACCTGTTACTGAATCACTGCCAGCGTGGACAATGTAACCATTTTAATCAACAACAATTAATGGAAGGGTAATGCAAGTAATGACAGGCTTCTCTGGCAGACATTTTTTCAGCATCATTTTGTTATTTTTTTGCCTTAGTGCAAACGCCGCGGTGGTGATACCCAGTGCACCCGAGGTCGCTGCCAAAGGGTATGTTCTGATGGATTATCAGACAGGTAAAGTCATTGCCTCCAAGAATGCCGACATGCGCCTGGCTCCCGCCAGTCTGACCAAGATCATGACCGCTTATGTAATTGGTCAGGAAATCAAAAACGGTGCGATTACCATGCAGGATATGGTCACCGTTTCCGAAAATGCCTGGGCTAAAAACTTTCCCGAATCGTCAAAAATGTTTATTGAGGTGGGTAAACAAATCAGTGTCCATGATTTGCTTCGCGGTATTATCGTGCAATCTGGCAATGACGCCTGTGTGGCCATGGCAGAATACATTGCCGGCAGTGAAGATGCGTTTGCCAGCATGATGAATTCCTACGCCGAAAAACTGGGTATGACCGCTACCCGTTTCGCTAATAGCCATGGGCTGGACAATCCGGAACAATTTACCTCACCAAGGGACATGGGTATTCTCTCTGCAGCACTCATCCGCGATGTTCCTGAGATTTACCAGATATATTCAGAGAAAGAATTTACCTTCAATGGGATCAAGCAGTATAACCGCAACAGCCTGTTATGGGATCGTAGCCTGATGGTGGACGGAATCAAAACCGGTCACACCTCAGAGGCGGGCTATAGTCTGATCACGTCAGCTATTCAGGACGACATGCGTCTTATCTCCGTGGTTTTGGGCACAGAGAGTGAGCGAGCCCGTAAAGAAGAAAATCGCAAGCTCCTGAAATACGGTTTCCGTTTCTTCGAAACCATTGTTCCGTATCAGGCCGGAGAAAGTTTCGTTGCCCATAAGATTTTTATGGGTGACAGAGACACTGTGGATTTGGGCATTATGGAAGACACTCCCATTACTATCCCCCGCGGACAAAGTAAGAATCTTGAAGCCAACTTCCAGCTCGATAAGAAACTTGAAGCCCCGTTAGCAAAAGGTGAAACCGTAGGCACATTGTATCTGCAATTAGACGGTGAGGACGTAGCCAGTTATCCTCTGGTGACATTACAGGAAGTTAACGAAGGCAGCCTGTTTAAGCGCCTGATGGACTATGCCAAGCTGAAACTGGGTTTTGACAGCTAATCACCCCACCACCGCACCTATGGATGCGGTGGGCTTTGATTTAGCCACTTAGGGCAATTGCCACAGCTCTGCACGATCTAACGGTGTGGCCGCCGGTAATATCGGATTGTTAAGGCGAAAAACACGCCGCGTCTGCAAGGCCGCGCGCTCAATTTTGTCCTGATGTGTAGCCAGGAAAAGCTGCTCAAATTCCCCGGAAGCAATCAACTGCTCCAGTCCGCTTTCAATCAATCTTGCCAGCGCAGCGCTCTTTTTATTGACGAAAAAATACATGGCTGTGGGATAGTGCAGGGCTATATGGGGTTCGATGATGATGTTGTCGGCTTTTTCTGTCTCATCCCAGATTTCCACCACAGAACGAGGAAAAAAGTCACCGTGTCGGGATGCTAGTTGAGTAAAAAGAGCTTGATAGTCTTCTTCGGTCACCACGACAAAGCCATTCGCCTGCAGAATCTTGGTATCCGGCCAGTCATGTCCCGACAATGGCGTAAACAGCGTTAACTTCTCCATACTCTGTACATATTTAAACAAATCCTCATCGGCCGCTCTTACCAATGGGATGCGCAGTCCTATCAATCCTTTGTAAATAGGAATACGGATAGGCAGCAGATCCTGTTCCCGTTGCTCATCGGTCATACTCCACAGCACGCTGATTTCGCGATTACTTTTGAGTTGCTTAAGCGCCCTGCTTTGCAACAGGATGCGATCTGTGGCTTGCAGACGATAGTTAACACCAGTCTTTTCAAGTGCCAGACGCAGTAACTGGAGTGGATATTGTTGACGACTGTCGCCCTCAGACATAGGGCGCGGATAGGTAATATTCCACGTTGCGGCATCGGTAGGCCATGCCACCAGCAAGCTAAGTAATATCCCGAGCATTTTCATTATGTTTTCTCTCGCTACGCAATCCGCCAATCTACACTAGCGAATCCATCAGAGACAAACAAGTGAATTGCCCGGACAGTGACTACTCGATACCGATATACTTATGGGTTTGTAATGACAGACGCCAGTTGCGCTTAATACAGGTAGCCACCGCAAGTTCTGTGGCACGCCGCTGCTGACTGATCGGTTGCAGATAGACCATGGCTTGAGGATTAGTGACGGGCCTTGCCAGCAATGCGTCCAATTCCTCAATATGCTTTTGCATTGCCACCGGATGTTTGATCTCATTGGCAAGCTGTAAGGTCTGATCCAATATCTGGTATCCGCCCTTCATATCCACCTTGGGTGACAAGGTCACCCACGTATCCGGATGGGTCTGAATCTCAAAAGTCCCACTGGTCTCTATCTGCACACTGTAGCCGGACTCAATCAGCAATCCGGTGAGCTGGGTTAAATCATACATGGCAGGCTCACCGCCGGTGATTACCACATGTTTGGCCTTGTAGCCCATGCTGAGGATGCGCTTAACCAGAGAGGCGGCATCGGTACTAAAGTAAGCCTCAGAGTCTGTCGTTTTTGCCAGCACCTGCTCAGCCGGTATGTCCATTTGGGGATCCAATGTCCAGGTGTGCTTGGTGTCACACCAGGGACAACCCACAGGACATCCCTGCAGCCGAATAAAGATGGCAGGCAGCCCGGTAAAGAAGCCCTCTCCCTGAATGGTTTCAAACATTTCATTGACCTTTAGCACACTCACGTAGGGATTTTCCTTCCAGGCTGGTAAAATTAATCAAAATTAGCAGTCAATTATAAAGGCGCAACAGATATGACACAAAGAGCAGTCGTGATCTTTTCCGGTGGTATGGACTCCTTCACTGTTATCAATAAAGCCAACAAAGAGGGATTTGAACTTTTTGCTCTTTCCTTTGATTATGGTCAGCGGCACCGCAAAGAGCTGGATTATGCCAGCCGTGTGTGTGCGGAGCTGAGTATTCCCCATAAGGTGGTGGATATCAGTGCCATCAACAGCCTGATTGGCGGTTCATCACTGACTGATGATATGGATGTGGCTGAAGGCCATTATGCCGATGACAACATGAAAAATACGGTCGTTCCCAACCGTAATATGATTCTGCTCTCCATGGCTGTTGGCTATGCCGTGTCACTCAAGGCCGATAAAGTGTTTTATGGTGCCCACTCTGGTGACCATGCCATTTATCCTGACTGTCGGCCGGAATTTGTACATAAAATGAATGATGTCTGCGCCATCGCCAACTATGAGCCAGTAGAGATCGCCTGCCCTTACCTCAATGTCAGTAAAATCGACATTCTGGCAGATGGCCTGAAGATGGGACTGGACTACAGTAAGACCTGGACCTGTTACAACGGCAGAGAAAAGGCCTGCGGAAAATGCGGGGCCTGCAATGAACGGCTGGAAGCCTTTGCCGAAAATGGTGCCGAAGACCCTCTGGAATACGAAGCCTAAGGAAGCCAACGCGACACCTCAGCATGACTGATTTGAATCACAGATATTAAAAAGCCCGGCATTAGCCGGGCTTTTTGGTAAGTAATGTCAACGGGAAAATTTATCTTAGTTAAGCTTCTCTTTGATACGTGCAGACTTACCGCTACGCTCGCGCAGATAGTACAGTTTGGCGCGACGAACAGCACCACGACGCTTGACTTCAATAGAAGCCACCGCAGGACTGTGAGTCTGGAATACACGTTCAACACCTTCACCACTGGAAATCTTCCGTACGGTAAATGCAGAGTGCAGGCCACGGTTACGCTTGGCGATTACAACACCTTCGTAAGCCTGAAGACGCTCTTTCTCGCCTTCTTTAACCCGTACCTGAACGACAACGGTATCACCGGGGCCAAATTCAGGAACGTCTTTTTTCAACTGTTCTTCTTCAATACGCTTGATGATATCTTGATTGACTTTGCTCATCATAACCTCTCATCCTGGAGTAACTGTCATCTAGCTGCAGGGCTTGTTGTCATTATTCTCTGATAAGAATTCTTTTAACAAGCGTTCCTGCTCCTCAGTCAGAGCCAGGTCGTTTAACAATTCAGGGCGTCGTTGCCAGGTTCTGCCTAGCATCTGTTTTAACCGCCACTGCCTGATTTTTTCATGGTTACCTGACAACAACACGTCAGGAACCAAGCGACCGTCGAGATTTTCAGGACGCGTGTAGTGCGGACAATCCAGCAAGCCATCCGTAAAGGAATCCTGCTCTGCAGACTGCTCATGACCCAGCACGCCGGGCACAAACCGCGCTATCGCATCCATCAACACCATGGCCGGTAATTCACCGCCACTTAAGACATAATCGCCAATCGACCATTCTTCGTCGACTTCGGCTTGTATGACTCTCTCGTCGATGCCTTCATAGCGACCCGCAACCAGTATCAGACTGTCTTGTTCAGACAGCGCTTTTACTCCTTGCTGATCCAGTTTTTTGCCTTGAGGTGATAAATAAATCACCCTGGGGCGTGTTCCAGCTGCCTCTCGGGCGGCATGGATTGCGTCTGTCAGCGGCTGCACCATCATCAACATACCGGGCCCCCCGCCATAAGGCCTGTCATCTACAGTACGGTGCTTATCCTGGGTAAAGTCCCGCGGATTAAAACACTCAACCTGTAGCAAACCTTTCTTCACTGCCCGACCAAAAACCCCCTGTTGGGTGAAATTGTCGAACATTGGCGGAAACAAGCTGACTACCCCAAACCAGCGGGTCATCAGAAATCCGGTTCCCAGTCTACCTTAATGGTACGTGCCGCCCGATCCACTTGCCTGATCACTTGGTCAGGCAAATACGGAATCATTCGTTCTTTTTTGGCAAAAGCGTCATTGAGATTGGCCTGCACGATCATGACATCGTTCGAACCCGTCTCAAATAACTCGCGGACGACACCGAGATCGTAACCTTTTTCAGTAACAACCTGCATGCCCACCAGCTCACGCCAGTAAAACTCACCGGCTTCAAGTTTTGGTAGCTGCTCTGTGCGGATGCTGATTTCCAGATTTTTCAGTCTGTCGACCTGATCTCTGTCTTCAACACCTGCCAGTTTGGCTACCAGTCCTTTGCTTTGCTGACGCCATTGCTCTACCTGAATTTCAATCTGCTTACCATCCTGGTTAATTAACCAGGGTGTGTAATCAAATATGCCTTCAGGTGTGTCCGTATAGGCTGTGATCCTGGCCCAACCTTTAACACCATAAGGTGCGCCGATTTTGCCGACCACCAGAGTTTCAGACGCGTCACTCATCCTATACCTCAGTTCAACAGCTTACGCTGCTGCTTTTGCATCTTTGACCAGGCGAGTAACGCGGTCAGACAGGCTTGCGCCATGCCCTACCCAATACTCAACACGGTCCAGATCCAGGCGCAATTTTTCTTCCTGACCCTGAGCGGTCGGGTTGAAAAAGCCGATATTTTCAATAAAACGGCCATCGCGCGAGCGGCGGCTATCTGCCACCACGACCTGATAAAATGGACGCTTTTTAGCGCCACCACGCTGTAAACGAATAGTAACCATATGTGCCTCAAACTCGTTAAGCGTTGACATTAACTTACGTACCCTTTCAACCGGCAGGTTGAAGGGCCGCAGTATTGTACGGATCTGACCCATGAATGCAAGGAATTAATTGGTTTAGAAGCAGTGGCGATGGGGTAACCGCGATGTTGTCTGGCACAAGCATTGAATGGATAGCTACACCATTCTCAGCCAGGGATGCTGACTGAGTCTGCTATCCGCCCTTCACTCGAAGCGGTTAAGCCCTTCTCCGCACGGGTATCAAAGCGCAATTAGCATGTTTTAACTCACCAAACGTCATGGTATTCCACTCGCTGTTGTGATGTGTTTTTTTTACTTTTAGCAAGGTACAATCCGCTTCAACGGCAATAATGAATCAAGGATTGCGCCTGGCAGTTCAGTTTTTACTGGTGATGGTAACGCCCGTTGCTCAGATGTGCTTCATCGAGTCTGCTATAACGGTACAAAGCGGATAAAAAATTTAACGATAGTGATCTGAACCTTGCGGATTGGACCGTTTTGGCGCGTCATTTAACCTCCTCTTAGTGCACCTTCTCACAGAAACCCTCAATTGCTACAATTTCTAAAAAACTATATGCTGGACATTATTAGGGTTCCCTAATAATTTCACTACACTTTTTTAAGAATCGGAAGACTTAGAGGATGTGTCTGTTATTAATATAGGCACCCTTTAGAGGAAAATTATGAAACACGCTCTTATTGCACTTTGTTTAACATTGAGTGTCGTCGCTTGTAAAACCACGCACACGATTTATAACGCCGATACCACTTTATCAACGGTGAATATTAAAGATAAAACACTAAAACGTGCCATCATTGAAGCATTATTGTACAAACGCTGGCATGTGATTAGTGAGGAAGAAAACAAAATCATTGCCGGAATCAATGTTCGCCAGCACTACGCCGAGATAGAAATTCCCTACCAGAATGGCAGTTTCGAAATCAACTACAGGGATAGTAAGAAATTAGATTATGATGCAGCTAAAAATGGCATTCACCGCAACTATAACAAATGGATTCAATTGCTAGAAAGTGAAATTCAGAGAAATGCTTATCTGCTAGATAACTAAATAAGAAGAAGCGGTGCTATTCACCGCTTCTCCTTTTCATCATCAATAGACTACTGCGTCAAGCCCATCGATTGATTCTAATGTTGCAGCCGCTTTTTGGCCTAGTGACTTTTGCTCCCACTCTGGCATGTATTTATTATACAACTCGCTAAGCTGTGCGGTTTTCGCTTTATGCCACTTCTGCACCTCTGCATTGGGCACAGTATAGACGCATTCTTTGGCCCATTTACTTATATTCTCACCGTTAATACTAAAATCAGGGTTCTCTGGATTTACTTTAAGTGGCGTTAAAGAAAAACGCGCCTTCCAGAAGCCCATTCTAGGCCGAATGAGTGCATAATAAACCTTACCCGCTTCCACCTCGGCTTTCATGAAATCAGCATTTTCGCCAATCACCATATATGTATGATTTCCTGGCTCTACATAATGCACCATTTTTTCATTAGGACCTATGATACCTACTATCTCTGTAGCGCCTTTGTCATCCACAAGCATCACAGGTGACGTAATGGCGCCACCATAGCTTGACGCCCGCATTAATATAATAGCAGCTTTGTCATTTTGAACGAGGTTATTACTCTCAGGCATAGGAACAGTATACTTGCCGGTCGCCATGCAACCGGTTAAAAATAAAACACCGAAAATCCAGGAGAGTTTTAAGAATTGCTGAAACTTCATATATTTTCCTTATAATTACGAATCGCAGGGAAATTGTCTTGGCTCAAAATCATTCCCTATCGAGCTGGTCAAGATATTACTATCACTGTAGTCCGAAGACTGGCCTCATTATTCATCGTATGAGAAAGGATTGGAATATGAAGTGGACAAAAAGTGGTATCATCCGAATAAAATTATAAGTTTGATACAAGCATCGCGCGTCTTATGCTGCACCTGAAACACGATCAAAAATAGTCTTTAAGTGTATCTTATCGTGGTTAAGCCATCAGCTTCGACTATCCACATCCAAAAGACACCGCCTACGAATGCATTTTCATCGCTCATGACCATGCTGCGTTATAGAGGTGAAATGGGAATGTGTGCATTTTCATATCATCACGGTACAATCCGCTTCAACGGCAATAAAGAATAAGAAAATAATGAATCAAGGATTGCGCCTGGCAGTTCAGTTTTTACTGGTGATGGTAACGCCCGTTGCTCAGGCGCAAATGGCCGAACCTGTCGATAGTTTTATTGAACGGGTACGAACCGTGACTTATGACTGCCCGAATCCGGAAGACTTCAGCGAGCTGGAACAATATTTAGCATCAGATAATCTGACGCGATCACAAGAGTTTGCGCTTCTTGTGGAGAAATCACACTTTTTGATTTGTGCCGGCAAAGCATCAGATGCACAGGCACTGCTGTTTGATATTAGTCGCTGGGATGACCTGGATGAGCAAAGCTATTTTTACGCCTCGGCTATCTATCAGATTGGCTTTACCTATGATCTTAAAGAGCAGCCACAACGCTGTGAGTATTATGAGCAGGCACAGGTACTGTCGAATAACAGGCACAGTGATATTTATCTCAGTGCAACCCTGGGTTTGATCACAAACTGTCGGATGGATCTGCCTGTGGGTGAACGTTTAGGCATGATGTTTAATGTGCTCGAACAGTACTCAAAAACCAATAATTATCAGGCACTGGCTCACATTCACAACAGTATCGGCCTCATTTATGGTGACTTGCAGCAGCACGTTCTTGCCGCTGAACAGTACCTTAAAGCGCACGAAATGGGACTCAAAGTCTACACAGGCAGCAATCAGTTAACGATTTTGATCAGTGCTATCAGCTCGCTGCTGGCAAGTGGTCAGTACGAACGCGCCATGCAAGCCATCAATGAATTTGAGCGGATAAACCGCAATGTCGCGACCCCACTGACCAATTACTTTTACTATCACGCTCTGACAGGCTATTACTATCGAATCGGTGATATTGACAACCTCAAGGCTGAATTGCCGGCACTGGAAAAGGCCGTAGAACCTTTATCAAATCCTGTTTATAAGGCGATGGCGCAATGGTACAAGGTGGTGCCCTGTGTGCACGAACGAAATAAACCCTGCGTGTCAGATTACCTTCATTCACTGCCATCTATGCATCCTGCGGTGAAGTATTTTTTGGAAAACAATCTCGACTATCTGAAGCTGACGGTAGATATGCATATGGTGCTGGGAGAATGGGAGCAGGCCGAGGTTGCCTTTGAAAAATATGCAACCCGAAGCAGCGCTAACAACAAACAAAGTCAGTCTTCAGCCAGTATACTAGGGGTTGCTAATCTCTATTCCAAAATCTATTCCCTGGAATCAGAAATACAGAATACCCGGCGCACAAAGCGGTTTATTGTTGGCGCCAGCATTACTTTATTTGTGCTCTTTTCGCTGATAGTCGTTTACTACCTGCGTAAAAAGCATAAACAGAGATTGGCTATTGACCCGACGACGGGCTTGTTAAACAGTGATGTTGCACTAAGCCAGATTCAAAAAATACACAGCCCGGAAAAAGGCAAAACCAATGCTCTGGCATTACTTGATTTGAGTAATTTCAGAGAACTCAATATGGCGGTCGGCCTGGCAAAGGGTAATGAAGTGCTCAGGCAGATCTCTGCCACCTTACAAAAAATCACCCGGGATACCGATATTCTTGGCCGATATGGACCAGAGCAGTTTCTGTTATGTCTGCCTGATATTGAAGAGCAAAGTGCAATGCGCTTTTTTGACAGGTTACAAAAGGAACTGGATGAAACCCGTATCGGACAGTCCAGCCATAACACCATTAATGTGCGCTCCAGTATGAGTATCTATATTGCGACTGAAAAGCTCTCCGACATGAAAACCATACTGAATGAATTGCTGTTGTCACTGAATGTAAAAGCCGGTCATTAATGACCGGCTTTTTGTAAAACAAATAACCGTCACGCCAGAAGACGCAGTTTTGAATTAACGGTGTTTAATTCACAGCGACCTCAACTCACTGGCAATTAGCGCGGGAACATACCGCCCGGGCCGCCAGGACCACCGGGACCGCCCGGAGGCATCATACCTTTCATACGTTTCATCATCTTACCCATGCCGCCACCTGACATTTTTTTCATCATCTTCTGCATCTGGGTAAACTGCTTGAGCAGGCGATTGACATCCTGGATCTGGGTACCAGAGCCTGCGGCAATGCGACGCTTTCTGGAGCCTTTGATAATGTCCGGGCGCTGTCTTTCACCTGGCGTCATAGAATTAATAATGGCTTCCATCTGATTAAAGGACTTATCGTTGGCTTTATCCTTAATCTGTGCTGACATGTTGCCCATCCCCGGCATCTTGTCTACCAGTGACATCATGCCACCCATATCGCGCATTTGCTCAAGCTGTTCTTTAAAGTCCTGCAGGTCAAAACCTTTGCCCTTCTGTACTTTTTTGGCCAGTTTCTGCGCCTTGTCTTTATCGACTTTGCGCTCGATCTCTTCCACAAGACTCAGTACATCACCCATGCCGAGGATACGCGAAGCCACGCGATCTGGATGGAAGGGTTCCAGCGCATCTGATTTTTCGCCCATGCCCAGGAATTTAATCGGTTTCCCGGTGATATGTCTTACCGATAAGGCCGCTCCGCCTCTGGCATCACCATCGGCTTTGGTCAGAATAACACCGGTCAGGGGCAGTGCATTGTTAAAGGCCTGTGCGGTATTTGCCGCATCCTGCCCGGTCATTGCATCTACCACGAAAAGGGTTTCCACTGGTTGAATGGCGTGATGCAGGGCTTTGATTTCCTCCATCATATTCTCGTCCACATGCAGTCGCCCTGCGGTATCCACCAGCAACACGTCATAGAATTGCTTACGGGCCTGCTCAATGGCGCCTTCGACAATATCTACTGGTTTTTGATCTACCGATGACGGATGAAACCCTACTCCCACTTCAGAGGCCAGCGTTTCCAGCTGCTTGATGGCCGCCGGGCGGTAAACGTCGGCACTGACCACCAACACTTTTTTCTTTTCACGCTCTCGCAAAAACCTGGCGAGTTTACCGATACTGGTGGTTTTACCCGCCCCTTGTAAACCTGCCACCATGACCACCGCGGGAGGCTGTGAGGAAAGATCCAGCTTTTCATTGGCCTGCCCCATAATGGCTTCGAGTTCAGACTGGACAATTTTGATAAAGACCTGTCCGGGGTTAAGGCTTTTACTGACCTCAATCCCAACCGCCTTATCTTTTACCTGGCTGATAAATTCGCGGACCACCGGCAAGGCCACATCGGCTTCCAGCAGGGCCATTCTGACCTCACGCAGGGTATCCTTGATATTATCTTCAGTTAGCCGGCCGCGCCCGCTGATATTTTTAAGGGTTTTACCTAATCGCTCACTCAGATTTTCAAACATCGATTATTCCTGACTCGCTGGCACTGGTCGTGATTCCAATACCGATAAAAAGGATTATGCTGGTCAGGGATTATACCTAAGTCAACGCCGAATCTATACAGGGGGACGCAAGTCTCAATCTGGACACTGGTTAAGGCCGACATCAGGCGATATACTGGCTGCTGTTTCTAAGCTAAAAAAGATTTCAAGCCCCGTCATGGCGCCAAAGGAGAACATTGCATGTTAATACTGGCACTGGCTGTCTGCGCACTGTATCTGATTGCAGTGGGTCATATCAGCGCCAGATTATTTCACCAGGAAGGTCCCAAGCACAGATTATCCATTCTGGTGGGCAGTCTGGCGGTCATCGCCCACATGGTTCTGGTGATTGATGGTATTTTCAGCGGTTCCGGGCAGAATATGAGCATTTTGAATGTGGCGTCTCTGGTCGCACTGATGATCACCTTATCCATGACCATCGCCTCATTCAGTCTGCCTAATGCACTGCTGTTACCCATGGTGTATGGGTTTGCAGCTTTTATCGTACTGATTAATCAACTAGTACCCGACTCTTACGTCATGCACATAGACTTGCGTCCGGCATTACTGACGCATATTACGCTGGCCCTGTTTGCCTATGGTTGTCTGATGATCAGCATGTTGTATGCACTGCAACTCTCTTACATCAATTTTCGCTTAAAACACAAACAAGTCTCCTTGCTGCACTCGTCTTTACCTCCGTTAATGATCGTGGAGAATATCTTTTTCAGACTGCTGCTGATTGGAACGGTCATTCTGACCTTATCTCTGGCCAGTGGCTTTGTTTTTCTCGATGATATGTTTGCTCAGCATCAGGCACACAAAACACTGCTATCGGTGATAGCCTGGCTGATTTTCAGTGGACTGCTGTTGGGTCATCACTGGCTGGGATGGCGAGGCAGACCTATTATCATCGGCACGATAACAGGCGCAATTTTGCTGACTTTGGCTTACTTTGGCAGCAGGTTTGTGAAAGAAGTTTTACTGGGAATGTAACCCTAAGTTTGGCACACTCCCCGGTCTGATGAGAAGGGCATGGCTGATGTCAGCCGGTTCGGAAAACTAAACAGGAATCCTTTTTGGACGAAATCACTACCGGTACGCTTTTTATTCTGCTTGCCGTCTTAATTGTACTCTCTGCATATTTCTCCAGTTCGGAAACCGGCATGATGTCCATTAACCGGTACCGGCTGAAGCATCTGGTCAAGGAAGATCACAGTGGCGCAAAACGTGTGCACAAGCTGCTGCTCCGACCCGACAGACTGATTGGACTGATTCTGATAGGAAATAACCTGGTCAACATTGCGGCCTCGGCGGTGGCAACGATCATCGGTATGCGACTGTTCGGTGATATCGGTATCGCTATCGCGACTTTTGCGCTGACATTGATTATCCTGGTCTTTGCAGAGGTCACGCCAAAGACGCTCGCTGCGCTGTATCCAGAAAAAATATCCTTTCCCAGCTCCTTTATCCTGCTGCCGTTATTGAAACTTTTTTATCCTTTGGTGTATGTCATCAATGGCTTTACCAATGGCATTTTGATCCTGTTTCGGATTAATCCGGCAAGTAGCGGCGAGGACAGCCTCAGTCGTGAGGAACTGCGAACTGTCGTACATGAAGCTGGCGCCATGATCCCCAAACAGCACCAGGAGATGCTGGTAGGCATTCTGGACCTGGAAAAAGTGACAGCCGAAGATATCATGATCCCGCGCAACGAAATTGTTGCCATTGATGTCAACGATGACTGGAAATCCATCCAGAAACAGTTATTTCATTCTCAACACACTCGCGTCTTGCTGTATCGCGACAACATTGACGATGCCGTTGGCTTCCTGCATATGCGGGATGCGCTAAAGCTACTGACAAAAGATGAGTTTTCTAAAGCAAGTCTGCTACGGGCAGTGCGGGAAATTTACTTCACCCCGGAATCCACGCCTCTGCATACTTTGTTGTATAAGTTTCAGGCTGCAAAAGAGCGCATTGGCCTGGTGGTGGACGAATACGGCGACATTCAGGGGTTAGTCACCCTGGAAGATATTCTCGAAGAAATTGTCGGTGATTTTACAACCACGATTCTGCCCACACACAGTAAAGAGGTGAACCTTGAATCGGATGGCAGTGTGTTGGTTGATGGCAGCGCAAATATCCGTGATTTGAATAAGGAAATGGGATGGCATTTCCCCACTGAGGGGCCAAAGACCTTAAATGGTCTGATCATAGAGCACTTTGAAGAGATTCCCCAGGTTAACCTGTGCTGCCGGATTGCCGGCTATCCATTAGAAATCATTGAGAATAATGAGAATATGGTCAAATCTGTGCGGGTGATGCCGGTCTTTTACAAAACGCCCGTAGACAGCAGGCCAGAGAGCACCGGCAATTAACGCCTCAATTCTGCCTTTTACCACCGAGCAGTGCAGTTGAGGCTGCTTTTGCCGCAAGACCTCTTACGGACGCTTCTTTGATTTGACGTCTTTGGATGCGGAAGTCTCTGAATCGTTCGCTTCCTCCCGCCGTTGGAGGATAATGGCTTTAAGACGCTCAACATTGTCATTCAGACGATTGAGACCACTGAAAATGTCTTCCAGCTCCTTGTCCCGGACCAGATCTGATTGCGCAATATGATTTTCCAACACCTGCTGCAAATAAGCAGGTAATGTTTTACCCGACATGCCTCTCTCCTCCTCTGCTCTTTATCGGTCACTGTCACAGAAGCTAAAGAGAAAATTCGGCACCAAAGCACCTGCAGATTAAACTTCCCAAATCTGAGTTGCCCACATAGGGCTCTGAGACATTGCAGCACCAGATTTGTTAATTGTTGGCCGAGCGCATTAACAGCTGGCGCAGCACACGCAGAGATACAGGTTTGAAGGACTGACCTGAAATCGCCACCGCAGAGGATAAAGGGCGTTAGGGAATATACTGTCGGGTCAGCGTGGCCTGTCCAGTGGTGTTATCGTAATTGAGCTCTGCAACACCGGCTGTGGCAAAGAGCAGAGAATGGGATTGACTACAAAGCACATCAACCAGAGCACTGACGAAGGGCATATGACTGACAATCAGAATAGCGTTTATTTGCGGGCGAGTTTCTATCAACGCGTGACAATAATCTGAAAAATCAGAGGCATCACCATAAGGCGTTACCTCTTCGGTCTGAATCACTTCATTGACGGGCAGGTGTTGCTGAACCGCCTTCAGGGTTTGCCGGGCACGTGTATAGGGGCTAACGATTGCCAAATCCACCTCGTTAGCGGTTTGCAACAGCCAACGACCGGTTGCCACAGACTCTGCCTGACCTAAAGACGTAAGCTCACGACTGGCATCCTGGGAAAAGCGGCTTTGAGCCTCACCATGACGCATAATGAAGATTTGCATTAACTTGAAATACCCTGAAAACTGCAATGGAGTTGCAATTGCATAGATTATCCTATTTCATTACTGGTAAACACCCCCGAAGGCATGACAAACGGTGATTCAAAGCAAACATGATCGATGCCGTTATCGCTACCTGACTCTGGAAAACGGGTTACGGGTTCTATTGGTAGAAGATACCGATTGCAAAAAGTCAGCCGTGTCGGCCACTATCGCTATGGGACACTTCCAGGACCCGCAACATTGCGAAGGCTTATCTCACTTACTCGAGCATATGCTCTTTATGGGGTGTGAACATTTCAATCAGCCGAATCATCTGGCGGATTTTCTCGCCTCACGGGGCGGTCACATTAATGCCTGGACAGGTACGGAACACTCCAGTTTCTATTTTGACACACTCACTGATGCGCTGGATCCGGCCCTGTCCCACTTTTCGGCCATGTTGTGCAACCCCTGTTTTAGTGTCAGTGGTATTGAATCTGAAGTGCAAGCTATCGATGCGGAGTTTCGCCTCAAGCAGCAAGACGACTTAAGGTGTCTGTATCAGGTGCACAAAGAGACCTGCAATCCCGCCCATCCCTTTAGCCAGTTTTCTGTGGGTAATTTGGACATATTCTCGCAATTCAGTGGCGAGGAATTACAACGCATGTTGTTTAAGATCCATGCTGAGCATTACCGTGCTGGTAATATGACCTTGTGTGTGGTTTCCAACTTGCCCCTGGCACAGAGCTGCGCACTGGTTGAGAAGCATTTTCGCACTATACCGCCCGGTATCCGCCCTGCTGATGCGTTACCACCGTTGTATACCTCACAGCACCTGGGGCAAATCATTAAGGTGGTGCCAATCAAAACTGCCAGGCGCATGATCCTGACCTTCGCCTTACCGGACATCCAACCGCACTATCGCAGCAAGCCGCTTTACCTGCTCAGCCACCTTATCGGCGATGAAGGTCAGGGCAGTTTACTCAGCCACCTCAAGCATCAGGGTCTGGCCACTAACCTCAGTGCCGGAGGCGGCATTCAGGGCAGTAACTTCAAAGACTTCAATATCAACCTGCAATTGACGGAAACCGGCGCGCTCGAATGGCAAAGAGTGCTGGAGGCGGTGTTTGCTTACCTGAAGCTGATAAAGTCAGAGGGTATTAGCCGCTGGCGTTTTGATGAGCGCAGACAGTTCAATCAGCTGGCTTTTGATTACCATGACAAGGCCAAGCCCATTGATCTGGCCGCCAGTCTCTCTGTGCAAATGCACCACTATCCTGAAGAGCACGTGCTGGTGGGCGAGTACATCATGGATCGTTATGATCCCGAACTGGTGACATCGATGCTGGGCAAATTGATGCCAGAGAACATGCGCCTGAAACTAATTATGCCGGATTTAACCACCGACAAAACAGCCAAGTGGTATTCAACGCCCTATGCGGTATCTCCGTTACCCGCCCGCCTTATTCAGCGCTTAAATTCAGTGTCCGTGCCGTCCGATATGCAACTACCGTCCGCTAACCCTTATCTTTGCGTACGCACCGAACCTTATAAGAGTAATCCGGATTTTAACCAGCCTCAAAACCTGATAGCCGATCGCGGCTTTACATTCTGGTTTGGTCAGGATGCTGATTTTCGCCAACCCAAAGGGGAGCTGTATTTATCCTTAGACAGCGCGGCAATGGAACAAGGCTGTGAACTCAGAAGTTATAAACGGGTCTGGGCCAGCATGGTCCAGGATAAGCTTAATCAGGATTACTACCAGGCAGTCATTGCCGGACTAAACCTTCACTTTTATGCCCATCAGGGGGGCTTTTCTTTACACACCAGTGGTTTTAGCGACAGACAGTTTGACCTCGCCGCACAGGTCTTACGCGATATCATGCACTTTGAGTTTAACGACAGTCAGTTTGAACAAGCACGGGCAAGGCAATGGCAAGCGATGCAAAATACCCTGCTCAACAAACCCATCAACCGGCTTTTTACCCGCCTGTCAGTATTATTACAGCCGCTATCCGACTCACCTCTGGATATGCTGCCGGTGTTGGATAGCGCAACGGCCCCCAACATGCGAAAGATGCAGGATCAGATTCTGCAGCAAATGCATCTGGATGCGTTTGCCTATGGTGACTGGCAGTTGAAGGAGGCGAAAAAATTCGCCAAACATATCAAGCAAGACGTACTCAGCCAGTTTCAAGCAGGAGACCTACTCCCACGCAAAGTCGTCAGCCTGCAGTCAGAACAGCGCCACCTGTTACCGGTGCGCTGCCAACCCGGCGAACATGCCGTGCTGCTGTACCTGCAATCTCCGGATAACTGTGCCGCCAATATTGCAAAAACCATCCTCACTGAACAGCTGCTCGCGGCGCCATTTTTCAATCAGCTGCGTACTGAAAAGCAATTGGGCTATGTTGTGGGCTCTGGCTATATGCCTTATAACCAGCACCCGGGCATGGGTTTTTATGTGCAATCCCCCAATCATTCACCTGAAATTCTGAGCCGACATATTGACGAGTTCCTCTTCCAGGCGCCACGGTTGATTGAATCTATTCCGGAAACGGAATGGCTGGGACTCAAATCCAGTATCAGTAAACAACTTACAGCCCGTGACACCAGCCTTTCCATGCGTTGTCAGCGTTTATGGCTGGCTATTGGCAATCAGGACATCAACTTCAATCAGCAGGAGCAACTGAGTGGTCAGATTGAACGTGTCAGCATTGCTGACATCATTCGTTATTTTGACCAACTGATGTCCGAAACAACCTCAGCCCAGGTGCTGCTTTATAGCCAGAGCACGGCAGATTTTACGCTCCCGGTGGAAGGACAAAAGATCAACAATGTGGGTGAATTCAAAGCAAATGCCACGTTAGTGCCATAAAGCCCTTGTTTTTCAACCTATATCCTTTGACTTGCTTGCCAACATCTTTTACTTTAGGAGGCCTTACGCCTTATGCGCAGCGGGATAGCGCGATATATGTGCCGGTTAAGGATGGCCGAAGGTAGAGCACTCAAGAATTAAAAATTATTATAATTGCAGCCTATGCTGCCCCAAAGGTGTCCTTTGCGTCTTTCGTTGACCAATCTGGCTTGTCTGTTGTCAGTGCTGACTGTGCTCGGCTGTTACTCCGTGACGGCCTCGGCAACAACAGATATCTCGGCGCTGCAATTTGACAACTACTCCGTAGCGGAAGGCCTCACTCAATCTACGGTTATCGATATTATCGAGGATAAACATGGCTTTATCTGGGTAGCCACCGGGGATGGGCTGAACCGTTTCGATGGTTACGAATTTAAACAGTATCATCACAGTCCCGGTGCCACTAATAGCTTACCAGACAAAATTGTGCGCAAGCTATTTATTGATAGTAAAGAACGCTTATGGATAGGAACTGATAAAGGGCTGGCCCGATACAATCAGGAAAAAGATGATTTTACCCGCTTTGACAATGGCAACACTGAGCTAACCAATAGCTTTATCGGTGCAATCAGTGAAACTGAAGACGGAGAGCTCTGGATTGCCAACAAACAACATCTATATCGCTATAACGAGCAAAAAAACGACTTTGCCGTTATTACACTGGCTGGAAAGTCCGTATTCCCTGAAACCACATTGATACATCATGAGTCAGACTTTATTTGGATAGGGAGTTACGGTCAGGGCATATGGGTTTATGACAAGTCCAGTAAAAACCTCCACTCTTTGAAAGAAAATAATCCCTGGGGCTTGAATATTCCCAGCGATATCCTTCATGACCTGAAAATTATAAATGGCCAATATTGGCTGGCGACAGAGCAAGGACTTTACGTTGTAAATCAAGAGCTTAATTTGTTAAGAATTTTAGATAAGCGATCTTCACCGTCTATCGCGGGAGATACTGTCCGCTCAATCTCTACAGAAGCCAATGGAGACATCTGGATTGGTACGACTGAAGGCTTGAGTATACTAAATCCTACAACCATGGCGATACTGACAATCGATCAGCGTAATGATGCTCTGGTATCTCTAAAAAGCCGTTACATTTTTAAACTTTTTACCGACCGGAATGACACCCTGTGGCTAGGTAGTTATACCGGCGGATTGCATCGCTTTAATGAAAATGCAGCATTCATTAAACACTACGAAGCAATACCTCACAGTAACATTTCTTTATCAGGCAACATGGTCTGGGCACTTTCTGAATCTGGAGATGGCAACATTTGGATTGCCACTCAGACCGACGGTCTCAACCATTTCAACCCACAAACAGGGGAGTTTTCCCACTACCTTCAGGACTTTCCACATTTCATTTGGGATATGTCGATTGATGATAAAGATAGAGCTTGGCTCGCAACCATGGACGGTGTCTATGTCTATCAACTTGTTAAAAATGCCCCTCCTGTCCGGCTAACACAACTTCTTCCTAGCGAAGCAGTAGAGAATATTAGCCTCGCAGCAGGGAAGGCCTGGCTATCTACAACAGGCAAGATGACCTCAATTGATTTGGAAGACTTCTCTATTTCCCATACCCAAGTCGCTAATAGTGAAGGGCAACTGGTAAAGCCGACCATAGTTGACAGCAATAAAAACCTTTGGATGATCTCCGGAGGTAAGCTGAGCTTGTACAATCTCGACACTCAACAGTTCAATCACTTACTAGTACAACCCGAGCAACAACCTTCACCATTTTTAAATGCAAATGCGGTCATTGAAGGGGAAAAGTTTTTTTGGATTTCCAGTCTAAAGAACGGGTTATATAAATTAGATAAAAGCACCTATCAACCTGTTCAACACTTCAGTAAAGCAAATGGTTTGTCTGATAATGTTGTCCTAACTATGTTGTTGGACAAACAATACTTGTGGGTTGCCACCTTTAAAGGCATCGATCAGATTTCGTTGAATGACGGCAAGATTGTAAGGCATATCACGCGCGCACAACTTGATTACAACGAACTCAATGAGTCAGCCGGGCTTATCACCAAGAACGGGAGTATTTTATTCGGTGGTACCAACGGCTTCCATGTGTTCCGACCGGAAAGGCTTACCAACAGTGCCGTAGCACTCTCAATGAAACCTACCATCACCGGACTACAGTTACTCAACCAACGGGTCACATTGAACGACATAGGCAGTCCATTAGATAAGCCGATTCATTTAACTAATGCACTGACCCTTGAGAATGATGCGTCGCCGTTTTCCTTTGAGTTTGCTCAGATCAACCCGATTAATCCGGGTTCCATTAATTATCGCTACCAGATGCAGGGACTGTCCGATCAGTGGCTTGAGGCAGACAGTCGAATTCGTCAGGCCAGCTTCACTAATCTGGGCTTTGGTGATTATGTGTTTAAGGTTCAGGCCCGGGAGCTGGATGGCCCCTGGTCTGATGCCGCTGCACTGAAAATTCATATTAAATCGCCTATATGGCTGCACCGCTACGCACTTATCATCTATGCCCTGTTAGGGTTTTTATTACTGAGCTACTGGTATAATCAATACCAGCACCGTAAAAACACGCAAAAGCGAGTTCAGGACAGCGAAGAGCGCCTCAAACTGACATTGTGGAGCAGCGGCGATGAACTCTGGGATTGGGACATTCCAAAAGAAGAAGTATTTCGTTCCAATATCTGGGGCATTATGGATTTCCCACAGGATAATCAGCGTGTGGTCACCGAATTGCCTTCCAATATACACCCTGCTGATATCTCCAGAGTGAGAGAGGTGCTTAGCGAGCATCTCCAGGGCCACAGTGAATTTTATGAAACCACCTACCGGGTAAAAAACTTCAGTGGCAAATGGATGTGGTTACTCGACAGGGGCAAAGTGGTGACCTGGTCTGCGGACAAAAAGCCCTTGCGCATGACCGGTACCCTGAAAAATATCAGCCACTTAAAAGAAGCCGAAGAGCAACTGCGGCTCTTTAAACGCTCCATCGAAACCATTTCAGATGGTGTCTTTATTACGGACACCAGCTTTAGAATCGTGTCAGTAAACCAGGCCTATTGTCACCATACTGGCGAGAGTAAACAAAAAGCCCTTGCCAGTTACCTCAATTTCGAACAGTACCCCCCTGCTTTCACTGAAGAGGTGCGCAAAGCCCTGAAACAGAAAGGTAACTGGAGCGGTGAAGTTGAATCCGTTCGCCACGGCAATGACCGTTATGAAATTGATTTAAACATCGATGCGATTCAAGACGAAACGGGCAGTGTCAGCCACTTTGTCGGCGTATTCTCAGACATCACATCCCGTAAGCAGACCGAGAAAGAACTGCTGCAACTGGCCAATACCGACACCCTCACCGGTCTGCCGAACCGTTCTTTCTTCCAGGCCAGTCACCAGAACCTGATCAGGCGCACCACTTCTCATGCTCTCATTTGCATGGACATGGATAATTTTAAGAAGATCAATGACTCCATGGGACATCAGACCGGTGACTTGCTGATTAAGCAAATCGCCGCAAGACTACAAAAAATTACCGGCACCAGCTCAACCTGTTATCGACTGGGTGGAGACGAGTTCAGTATTCTGATTGAAAATACCACCGATGTGCATCGCATTACTCACCTGGCACAAAGCATTCTGGATGATATGGCCCGCTCATTTGTGATTAATCGTCAGGAGTTTGTGTTAGGTGCGAGCCTTGGCATTGCCTTCTACCCGGAGGACGGCAAAACCCCTCAGGAACTGCTGAAAAATGCGGATACGGCCATGTATTTCGCCAAAAACGCCGGGGGCAATAAGTATCAGTTCTTCAGCGGTGAGATGAACCAGAACGCGGTACGCCAGCTACAGATAGAAAACCTGATTCGCCACGGCATTAAAGAGGACTTATTCACCGTTTACTACCAGCCTAAAGTCGATATTGCCTCAGGTCAGTTAATCAGTATGGAAGCCCTGGTGCGCTTTGAGCATCCCGAAAAGGGCATTGTCAGCCCTGACCAGTTTATTCCACTGGCAGAGGAAACCGGGCAAATCATCGATATTGGTGAAATCGTGCTGCGCAAAGCCTGTGAACAGACTCAGCAATGGGTGAAAAAGGGGCTGTTTACCGGCCGTGTGGCCATCAATATTTCAGCCCGACAATTTGAATTACCCGATCTTGATCGGCGTATTGAACAAATACTAAAAGAAACCGGTCTGTCGGCATTGCATCTTGAGTGTGAAATCACCGAGGGCACGCTGATGCAGCATCCCGAACAGTCCCTACAGCTGATGCAGCGTCTGCGAGAAATGGGGATTCACCTGGCACTGGACGACTTTGGTACTGGCTATTCCTCACTGGCGTACCTGAAACGCTTCCCGTTGAATACACTTAAGATCGACAAAGCTTTTATCGATGATATTGCCACCAGCTCTGTTGACAGGCATATGACCAGTGCCATCATCACCATCGCCCACAACCTTGGCCTTAAGGTCGTTGCCGAGGGCGTGGAAGAAGAGCAGCAGCTGAGCATACTGCGCCGCTACGAATGTGAAATGCTGCAGGGCTACCTGTATAGCAAGCCTTTGAGTGCTGAACGCTTTACCCGCCTTCTGGTTGAAAACCGTCATTTGTCTAAACTGATTAAACAACAAAACCTCTAACCCCTTTACACCTTGCACCGCGCACCTGAATCCAGCCCTCTCGCTGTACCATAAATTGCCGCCATCCTTAATGCTGGCGGCAATGGGTGGCAGGGCTTTGCCTGTTGTCGGCTCAACAGCATCAGCCATACTCTCCTGTCTCCCCGGTCGGATCGCCACAATCAAGGTAACGACAACATTTTGACGTTTCTCGTCAAAAGACATTAAAAGCAATACCTTTGTATATTTATCAATAACTTACACAACATGGCACGGGATTCGCTATTAATGCTTCGGCAGCGCTAGTTCGCTGTTAATAATAATTAACCCGATAGGAGAGAAAACATGTTGAAAGCTTATGCAATGGCCCTTGTTATGACCACAGCAGCTCCGGTAGCAGATAAGGCAGCCGACGGCGCAAAAACTCAGGCGCAGTCTCCAGCCCCTGCAATGCAAATCTGGAAGCCAGGTTCAGTTCGCCTGTAAGCAAAGCTTGTTGTTCAGCATTGGCTGAAGGACGACAGTATTCGAAAAAGAGGGCTTGCCCTCTTTTTTTATGTCTGAAAGAAAAATTAATCTGAACGTCGGTGACAAGCTGACACTGTGCTCTTTAATGTCAAAGACCCGCCCTACTCGCCGGACGCCTTGTCCAACAGGGTTACAAACGTCAAGGCTGCGCTGCGAACCAAAGCACTGAGTGTGCCTTCACTTTGATATACGACAACGTACGGGGAGAGCTCAAGCGCTGTTATAACTCATAGAGTCACGGAATCTGTTGCGCTCGTCACTATGATGGATTTTATACAAACACGTGATATCCCTTTACCACGTCGCTATTCTCAGCGCCCTGGACAGGGCAATTTAGTGCTTAAGCTGGATTGCAGCGTCGCATATGCGACGACAGCAGCCAGTGCCGTTCTGTTAGCTTTTTTCAGACTGGGCCGGTGCGTTGGAAGGTTCACTCGGGTTGAGGTGTTTACAGCCGGTTCCGGGCGATACCATGGAGAGCAGAATCTGTACTACAAAATGCATTGGATCTTATCGCTTATCTTAAAAAGGTTAACCACAACGGTTGCTGCTGGCCTAGGCACGCAGATAGACGCTACCGAAACTGCGCACTCGACGCAGCGCAAGGCGTCTTTTGACGTTGAATAAGGGTAATATCAGCGGTCCGAAAAATAGCCCAGCCAACCCCCAGCGCCTGGCGCTCAAGCCGCTACGAAAACTCTCCACATAACAAAACAATGCAGAAGCAAAGCAAGCCAGAAGTCCAACAATCATCATCCGCCCTCTTACAACAAAAAAAGCTGCCTGTATGACTACAGACAGCTTCATTATACCACTTTGGACTTACAATGTAGTTTTTTATTCGTTAATATTATGTTAAGCGGGCGTTACGAATAAAAAGGCTTGCTCTCCCCTGCCATAGTCTTAAGCAACGCCGCCGGCGCAAACTTGTCACCATAAAGGCCCTGATAATGTTCTAAGCGGGCCACCACATGGTCAATACCGAGGCTGTCCATATACCTGAAAGGTCCTCCGAGAAACGGCGGAAAGCCGATACCGAAAATAGCACCTATATCACCGTCTCTGGGATTGCGGATCACACCCTCATCAAGACACATGGCCGCTTCGTTAAGCATCAGTAAGATACAACGTTCTGCAATCTGTTCATGGCTAAATTGTTGCGAAGGCGATAAACCCAGCAAGCTATAAACGGACTCATCCACTTCTTTACCGGGTTTTTTACCCGAGTACAGGTAAAGTCCCTTCTTATTCTTTTTACCCTTGCGATCATCGGCCAGTAGTTTGTCAAAGGCATCGGGGGCTTTAAACCGATCCCCTAACTCCTCCACCAATATGGGAGAGATTTTGGCACCAATATCAATACCCACTTCATCTAACAACTTCATCGGGCCAACCGGAAAACCAAAGTTCAACAGCGCTTTGTCTATTTGCTCTATGGGCTCACCACTGAGCAGCACGTTCGCCGCCTCGTTCATATAGGGAGCCAGAATACGATTGACATAAAAACCCGCACCATCTTTAACGACAATGGGTGTTTTCCCCTGCTTGCGGGCAAATTCCACTGTTGTCGAAATAGTTTGATCATCAGTCTGTGGATGAGGGATCACCTCAGCCAGCGGCATTTTGTCGACAGGCGAAAAGTAATGCAGCCCTATGACCTGCTGAGGGCGCTTCGCTTCGGCCGCTATTTTTGTAATCGGGATAGATGATGTATTGGTGGCAAAAATGGTCTTGTCATGGCAATGGGCTTCAACATCCTCCACCATTTGTTGCTTCAGTTTAAGGTCTTCAAATACCGCTTCGATCACCAAGTCCACGTCTTTAAAGCCGGAGTAGTCGGTACTGCCAGTCAGTAAAGACAGCTGCTTTTGCATTTCAGATTTACGCATAAAGCGACGCTTGACCTTTTTAATCAGAATGTCATAGCTGTATTTGATGGCATTAGCGATACCCTCTGAGCGGATATCCTTAATACGAACTGGCAAACCGGCTTTGGTGGCCGTCACGTAAGCGATACCTCCTCCCATTAGCCCACCGCCCAACACCGCTGTTTTATGCAGTTTCGCCGGTTCGACACCTTCAACACCGGTTTCTTTCTTCATCTGCGTGGTGGCAAAGAAAATATTCCGTAACTCATTCGATTCCGGCGTCATCACCAGTTGACCAAAGTGACGTGCTTCGGTCTCATAACCTCTGCCAGAGCTGACACCGGCCTCGATACAATCGATAATCCGCTCCGGAGCCGGATAGTTACCTCGTGTCTTGGCAAGGGTCTGTTTACGCGCTTGCTTAAACAGGAACCCACGTCCAAATGGCGTCTGCTCCAGAACTTTATTCACAAGACTCAGGCTGGGACCTTCACGCTGCGGTTTGCGCTTTTTGGCATATTGAACCGCCACATCCATCAAAATGGATTGCGGCACACAATCGTCCACCAGCCCATCACGCTTAGCCTGTTTCGGACGCAGCTGCTTACCCGTCAACATCATGGTCATGGCTTTTTGAATGCCAATTAATTTCGGCAATCGTTGCGTACCACCGGATCCGGGAAGCAAACCCAACTGAACTTCAGGCAGGCCCATGGCGGTTTTACTGTCGTCGCTGCAAATACGATAGTGACAGCACAGGGCCAGTTCCAGCCCTCCACCGAGCGCTGGCCCGTGGATTGCCGCCACCACAGGTATTTTCATATTTTCGATTCGCTGGAACATTTGCTGACCCGCACGGGATAGTTGTTCAGCGTCGTCGGCAGACTGACAGGCAGCCAACATACTGATATCGGCACCGGCAACGAAAGAATTCGCTTTGCCGCTGGCGATCACCAGCCCTTTAACTCCCGGGTCTTTATCGATTTCATCCAGTTGTTCGGCAATTTGCTCTGCAAACTCGGCTTTTAGGGTGTTCATGCTTTCGCCAGGAACATCCATGGTCAGGATGGCAATACCATCGTCACGCTGGGATAACGTAAATGCGCTCTTAGTTGTTGACATGCTTGCCTCCTTATTCCGTTTCCAGAATCATTGCGGCCCCCAGGCCTCCAGCGGCGCAGGCAGTAACCAGTCCGGTTCCACCTCCGCGACGATTCAGTTCATTTAACATCTGCGTAATCATTCGTGTTCCTGTCGCGGCGAAAGGATGGCCGTAGGCAATCGAGCTGCCCATGACGTTGAACTTATCCATATCAATCTCACCGGTAGCCTTATCACGCCCCAGTTTTTCCTTTGCAAACTGATCGCTGGCAAACATCTTAATATTGGCAAGGGTCTGGGCAGCAAAGGCTTCATGCATCTCAATCAGGGTCAAATCCTTCAAGGTCATACCGGCTCTGTCCAGTGCAATCGGTGTGGCATAGGAAGGCCCCATCAGCATGTCCTGCCAGACATCGATGGCCGAGAAGGCGTAGCTTCGAATAAAGCCAAGTGGTGTATAACCCAGCGCCTTAGCGCGACTTTCTGTCATCATCAGCACGGCCGATGCGCCGTCAGTAAGCGGCGTAGCATTGGCGGCGGTTACCGTGCCATATTTACGGTCGAAAACTGGTCTTAATTTGGCGTAACTTTCCAGTTTTGAATCAAAGCGGACATTGTTATCTTGCTCCAATGCGCCTTTAAAGGGCTCTGCATAGGCCGTCATTACCTCGTCTTTGAGCTTTCCCTGTTCCCAGCTTTGTGCCGCATGGCTATGCGAGCGATGCGCCAGGGCGTCCTGATCTTCACGACTGATTTGGTGCGTCTTGGCCATTTGCTCCGCCGTGTCTCCCATGGATAGCCCGGTAGAATACTCGGCAACAGCAGGCGGCACTGGCAACAAATCCTTAAAGCCAAGACGTTTAATCACATTCCATTTCTGACCCAGGGTTTTGGTCTTCTGCAAATCAACCAAGGCTCTGGCCAGATTTTTAGACACGCCAATAGGAGAAACGGAAGTAGAATCGGCGCCCCCTGCCAATCCAATTTCGATATTTCCTGCCATCATGGACTCGGCAATATTAACCGTTGCCTGAAAACTGGTAGCACACGCACGTGACACGCTATAGGCATCAGTATGAACCGACATGCCAGTTCCCAACACTATTTCCCTGGCTATATTAGGCGCTTCAGGCATTTGCACGACCTGTCCATACACCAGTTGTTCAACCAGTTTCGGATCCAGGTTTGCTCTGACGAGCATCTCATTGACGACCATTTTGCCTAAATCAACGGCGGGAACACCATGAAAATACGTGGCCATCTTTGCAAAGGGTGTGCGTAACCCACTAACAATGGCAATACGGTCGCCGCTGTGGGTGGCCACTCGGGGCGCGGCGGTTTTTTTATTGGTGGGCATATAAGATCCTTATCTAGTGGTCTGACCTGTTTGAGGTGATTGTACTCGTTAGCGGGTAAATTTCAAATTCTAGTACACGCAGACGCCTTTGATGCTATGCAAGAGCGCGTCAGTCTCCCTGACGTATCATCTCAGCAGCTTTCTCGGCAATCATGATCACAGGCGCATTGGTATTCCCCCCCACCAGAGTCGGCATCACGGAGGCGTCCACCACCCGCAGTCCGTCAAGCCCCTTTACTTTCAGATCCGGCGTTACTACCGTCATGGAATCGGCTGCCTGGCCCATCCTACAGGTTCCAACAGGGTGATAAATAGTCTCGGCGTGCTGGCGAATGAAGGCCAGTATTGCCTCATCATCGCGCACATCATTGCCTGGCATAAATTCTTGCCCGTCTACATCATCAAAGGCAGCATCCTGCAAAAGGCGCCTCGCCAGCTTCACCCCCTCGATCATGACACGACGATCGTCTTCATCGGCTAAATAGCGCGGGTCGATTAAAGGGGCACCCGTGGGGTTACGAGGATTCAGTCGTATTTCACCCCGACTCTTGGGGTACAAACAGCACACATGCAAGCCGAAACCATATCCGCCCACTAACTGTTTGCCGTGCTCTTTCAATATGGCCGGCAAAAAATGAAACTGAACATCCGCCAGCGCAGAAGAAGCTATCGCGCGGGCAAAGCCTCCGGCCTCAGCGATATTGCTGGTAAATAGCCCCTGACGAGAGCACAGGTATTGCCACGCCGCACGAAGATATGAGGGCAAGGCCGAGAGCGCCAAACCATAGCCTCCCGGGCGCTGACAGCGATACTGAACAATCGCATCCAGATGGTCCTGTAAGTTTTGCCCGACGCCCGGCAGATCCGTCACCACATCGATGCCACATTCGTTTAATTGCTCAGCAGGACCAATCCCGGAAAGCATAAGCAACTTAGGGCTGTTTATCGCACCGGCACAAAGGATAACCTCTTTGCGGGCTAACACGCGCTGATGTCCCCTGGCAGCGCTCAACTCCACACCAACCGCTCGCCCCTTTTCCGTCAGGATTCGGTTAACCGGTGCGCGGGTTATAACGTGCAGGTTTGAACGCTGTTTCGCCGGTTTGAGGTAGGCTTTGGCAGACGAACAGCGCTGTCCGTCTTTTTGGGTGACTTGATAGGCCCCCACCCCCTCTCGGTTCTCACGATTAAAATCCTCGATATGTGCCAGGCCAACAGACTGACCGGCTTCAATAAAACGTTGACTAAGTGGACTCAAGTAGCGTAAGTCGGAGACCCCGAGTGGGCCACCAATGCCATGGAAAGCATCTTCTCCCCGCGCCTGATCCTCAGATTTTTTAAAAAAGGGCAACACGGATTGCCAGTCCCACCCTGTGGCGCCCAGCTCTGCCCAGTGATCATAATCTTGTGTGGCGCCACGGATATAACACATGGCATTAATCGAACTGGAACCACCCAGAGTTTTACCCCGAGGCCAATAGAGCTGGCGCTGGTCAAGATGCGTCTGGGGTAAAGTGTAGTAGTCCCAGTTGATGGATTTAAAGCGGGTTAACAGTGCTAGTCCGAAGGGGATGTGGATCAGTGGATTGCGATCAGGAACACCGGCTTCCAACAGGCAAACCTGACATTGCGGATCCTCTGACAGCCTTGCTGCCATTACTGCGCCGGCAGACCCTCCGCCGACGACAATATAATCAAAGCTTTGTTTTTCTGTCACACTCAGTCACTGCCACCATGTTATTTGCTCCGCGGTGCGGAGTATCCGCCCGCTAACACATCGTACCAGTGTATCAGAAAATACAAAACCCGTTACCTATGCAATTATCGGTTTCTGCCATATTGCTCATGGGATGATACCCAGTCAGAAGACGATATTGCAGAAGCCAGGGATATCTCCCCCGCCAAAACGACTGCGGCCACTATTTCTGCAAACTTGTTCACCGTGCCTTTACCATAACAGCCCATTAACTCAAGACACTCGCGCTGAGTGCCTATGCCGGTGCCACCACCGTACGTGGCCACAATCAGCGACGGGATGGTGATAGAAAGATAGAGATCCCCTTCGTCTGTCAGCTCCGAATACAAAATGGCTGCCGATGACTCGGAAACATTAGCCACGTCCTGCCCCGTTGCAATGAACATGGCAGTAATACCATTGGGCGAGTGCAGACCGGTATTATTTACACCGGAAAGAAATGATCCCACACCAGCAACCCGGCCATGGTAATCAATTTGCTTGGGATCGACCCGCATCACCTGCAATAAATGCTCACGCTTAATAGTGGCTTCTGCAGTGACACGTTTTCCACGGGTGCGCATAATGTTGATCTGCGAGGCTTTTTTGTCGGTGGCAAAATTAGATTCCAGATAAAAATTCTTAATTCCCTGATAGTGGTCCAGAATCCAGCCACACGCAGCAAAGGTCGCCCGACCAACCATATTCTGACCGGCAGCATCACCGGTTTTAAAGTTAAAACGTAAAAAAGCAAATTTGTTGGAGAGGAAATTATCGATATAAGTGAGCTTACCTACCGAAGTCGTGGACTCGGCCTCTGCCTTGATGGTTTCAAAATTATCTTTTACCCACTGCACAAAATCACGGGCGCCACGAGCATCCTCAAATACAAATACCGGTGCCCGCTGCATAGCATCGTCCACCACCGTAGCTTTCACCCCACCACTCATGTTCAACAGCTTCATACCGCGGTTGTAAGACGCCACCAGAGTTCCCTCTGTGGTGGCCATGGGGATCATAAACTCGCCCTGTGCATGCTCTCCATAAATCGTAAAGGGCCCCGCGATGCCCATAGGAACCTGCGCGACCCCGATGAAGTGTTCAATATTGCCCTGTAGCTGATGGGGATCGATGGAATACTGACCTACATGGTTGACCTTACCACCAGAGAACTTCTCGAAGTATTTCTGACGGGTTTTAATGATGTCCTCACCATAGTCATCCATATCGTCACGGGGAATTTTATTTTCGGCCACCTTATCTTCAGTGACCACGTCTTCCACTTCAAATTTCAGGGTACCGAATGGCGACGCTTTAAAGCTGACAAAGACTTTATGCTTTTGTTTGGGTAAGGGCTGACAATCGTGAATGAATACGGCAATGTTGCTTTTCAGCGGAAAATCATAGCTTCCTATCTCGTTAAACTCTTTTAAAGAGAGTTGCTGACCATCGGCCAGCTGTACGGTGATTTTTTGCTCTGCGATGCTCTTATCGCCAATCCGGATTTCAGAGATTTCCGTCACATGAGCATCTTTAAGTCGATTTTTCAGTACAAATCTGACACCGTCACCGGTATTAACTAACGATCCTCTGTTGTAGAGCTGCTTGAGCAACATACTAGGAATAAACATAAAACCACCACCTTTGTTGTGTTTATTATTCAATGACGACGCCATGTGCCATCCCGTATCATGGGGCGGAGCTCAGGCCGAGTGTTTTAAAATATTGTTGATAATATGTTAAAAATCCAATCTTTTATAATTTTTTTACTGATAACAGTGGCTTATATGGAGAATGACGAGTGATTAGGATACAGTCCGGACGTTTTGGCCGGTTGAAGTACTGGTTGCTCACGCTGATGGTTCGATGGGGAAGGCTGCGTCAGGTAGAAATGACCCGCGCTGAACTGGATGACATGCTCGCCCCCCACCTGCCATTACACTTTGATATCAGAGTGCCCCGTGGCGTGGGGCGGATAAAGGTGATCGCAGCACAAACTGAACTTGGCGGCGACGATACCATTGAAGTCGCCTTGACCTGCGAGTTTAATATCACTGTGCTGGGCTATCCCATGTATCAGGCCCATTTACTGATTCTCATCCGCGCACTTCCTGGCTTCGATAAAGCATCAGGCACCATCTTTGCTGAACACATAAAACTGGTGCAAATCCATCTTATCAAAGACAGCTATGCCCTGATAAAGGATGCCAGAGAAATCATGACTGCCTTGCTTCCCCGCCCACTTGGGGGAATGTTTAATCTGGGTATCGAACTCAGTATCAGCAGTGCCCTCACCTTGCTGGAAAACAGCCTCTATGGTGATATGGGGGAGTATATGAAGCTGTATATCAACGGCAGTAAGCAGCGCGTGCTGGACTACCATAAACCACAAATTGAACAGCAGCTACTGGCCTATCTGGATAAGCATCAACCCGCTTACACACTGGATAAGACATTATTGGATGAACGACTTTTCGCCGAATATGGTCAGCAAATAAAAGCAGAAAAAGATCATTTGCTGTTTTTATTCTAACCGCGTGATTGTCGAACTGACCTTACCCTGTCAATCACCTCTGCCGCCATAACCGATCAGCGACAGCGGTATACCTCATAGTCGCGGCTGCCGTTTTTAATATCACTGGCGATTCGCAGCGCATTTCCCCCCATTTTCATGGCTTCATTGCGGGCCAGCTGCAGGAGTTCGGCTGCCATCTTTTCCTCGTCCCGCTCAACAAAAGCAATTTTGTCTATAACCTGGGCAGAGGCCACACCCAGTTTCTTGCACTGTGACAGTTGTGACAGCGACAACAGTTCAATCTGCTCGCTCCCGGGCAGACTCTCCACAGAAGCACAGCCACACAGCCATAGCAGTGAGGCCATTCCCACTGCCTTAAGCCCTTTAAATCTGTTAAGAGTGACCATTTTCATGAATTTCCTGTTCCGCAACAATCGAACGCACTTCTTCTTCCACATGCTCACCAATATCATCAATAGTCAGACTTGGGTCATCGACACATTTCTCAAGCATATCAAAGGCTTCATTGAAGTAATGAGCCATGTTTTCAAGAGAGTTGATGCGCCTGTCAGTGCAAACTAATCCAATATTGGCCGTATTACCATAAGTCAGCAACGTGATGTTCACGCCTCCACCTGGCGTAATCGTAGAGATAGGATAGACAGCCAGCAGTTCTGCATCTTTCAAATACCGCTTCTGCTTGGGACCGGGAACATTGGAAATCAGAATGTTAGCAATCGGTCTGAACCAGTCAGATACCCGTAACAATTCAAATACCAAAGCCACCGACTGAATCACAATGGTATAATAGGCAAATGCGCCAGGCTCAGAACGACGGGCCGCATGCTTTACGATGCGATGGTTCTCAATGATCTGGCGTAGGCGCAAATAGGGGTCGGTTTCACCATGGGCGAGCATTACCGGTACGATGGCAATTTTATTCCCGCCGACCTGCTCTCCGGGCTTACGCAAGTTAATGGGCATGTTGGTATACAAAGCCCGTTTGAAGCTATGTCCGTAATCTTTCAAAAAGCGGTGTACACCAATATCAAAACAGCACAACAGAATCTCATTGGCCGAAGCACGCAGGCGTTTTGACAGTGCCTGAACACGCGAAAAATCGAGGTCTGCTGTGGCTACCACCCTGCCCTTATGCACCTGCCCGGTCAACACCGTTCGGGTGCCGGTAAACGGAACCGGCATATAGTGGGTGTTGATGCGGAGCAATTTGACCAGGATCCTGAAAAGGATCCACACCAGATCGGTAATGGTCCGGATAAAGTGCCAGGTTTTAGCCACGGCGCCTTTGAACCAGTGACGCGGGCGGCGATCTCTGTACGGCTGCTCAATAGCCCAAACCGGCACAAACTCCTTGTCGCAGGGCTCATCACGGTAGGCTGCCTGAAACCAGCGGATCAGTGTGGCACCATCACCGTACATATGGTGAATCTTGACATAGATGGAAAATTGACGTCCCTGCCGACTACTGATGATATGGTATTGCCACAAGGGCTTCGTGCGATCAAGACATGGCTCATGCAGGCGCGCAATGAAACGATGTAACTGCTGGCGGTCCGAGACATCATCAATTTCATGCAATTGCACATGATACTCCATATCCAGCTTATCGATGGGCTTTAACGCCCAGGGAAAGCCCAATACCGTCTTCACCACTGTATTAAATGGGCTGGTAGCCTGTTCGAAGCTTCTGAAAGTACTCACCAGCTCAGGCAGGTAGTTCTCATCTGCCCCTTCGGGCAAAGCCAGAATTTGCAGGCTGGCAACATGCTTTGGGCTGTCTTCACTCTCGGTAATCCAAAAGGCCTTGTCTAAAAAACTGATTTTTTTACTCATCGGTGTCTTCCCGATTAACACTCAACTCACTGATCAGCTGTCTGAGCTCCTCTTCCTTAGCCTCACCCGGCGTCAGGTAGGGATGTAGCAGAAACAGAATACTGTCCAGACACTTTTGGATAAAACCTTTTTGATCAAGCACTTGTTCTTTAATCAGATAGTAGTTGGCCGCCTGACTGAATACCAGCCCTATTTGCTCACTCAAAGGGTTCAGGGCGTCCCCAGGCAGACTGAGTTGTCCACTTTGACTAAGGTACTCCAGCTGATTCGTCACCGTTTCTTCGCGGGTTTGCAGTAATTGTCTGAATTTTTTCGCCAGCGGCGGATATTTTTCCATCAGGTCAGAGGGGTTACGATACAAAAAACGGAACAGTGAGGAGCAATCCAGCGTCATATACAGGAAACAGAAAAAGTCATGCAATGAGAGATCGTTGCTGGGGGCGGCGAGAATATGACTCAGCTTATGCCGGTACATATCGAACAAGGCAAGCACGATGACTTCCTTACCCTTGAAATGGTAGTACAAATTGCCAGGGCTGATGTCCAGCTCCATAGCGATATCCACACTGGTTACCCTAGCCTCACCATGTTCGTTAAACAGTTCCAGGCTGGTAAACAGAATCCGTTCTGCGGTCTTACTTGCCACGGTGAGTCTCCCACATAGTCAACGACGTCCGAATCAGGCTGATTAAGCAATAATCACCAGCCTAGCCCTAATCTGAAACAATGAAAACCCTATTGTGGATACATCACAGCGCTTTTACTTTAAACCCCCGCTGCTGGAATTGAGGTATCAGACCATCCTCACCGGGTAAATGGAGGGCCCCCACCAGCACAAAATAAGTGTGGGGTGTATCAAACAAAACCAGCAATTGTCGCATCCACTCTGTATTTCGCTTTTTTATCAGCGTGTCATAAACCTGAGGATAGTGTCCTTGCATTGGCGCGATACCGAGGCGCTCCAACTGCTGCAGATCTCCGTTTTGCCATGCAGCGCGAAGCAGTGCCAGGCTGTCTGACATCTCATCGATTTCGTTCAGGGTAAACTGTATGAATTGATCCGGGTTTTCACTGCCCATATTAACCACAAATGCCAGTTGCTGTTCAGGGGTTTCCAATTCGCTGACAGGTTTATTATCGGCTTGGGCCCTCAGGAAAAAATGGTTATCCACCCCCGCCTCAGTCAGACCCAGACGCTGTAATTCCTGCATTGTTAATGTCAGTGCAACCAGTGCAGGCTTCGCTGACTTAAAAGCGTCAGGTGGCAGCCCCTTCTCTTTCAGCACAGCCTGCAGTGCAGCATAGGTAGCGGGGCGTAACAAATCAGACAGTTGCTGTCCATCCTGTAACGAAAATCCGTCCGCCATAGCCTGCTGGAATGAGGGCGAAGTCAAAGCCTGCTGATCCGTTTCAAAAACCAACCGCTGAGATTGTGCATAGGCGTATTGATAAGCGGCATCCAGAGGGTAATCCTGTTCACTCAGCAGGTGCAATGTTCCGGCCAGATACAGGACGTTGCCTTTGGGTGACGTCACTTCCCATACTGCTGCGGCCTGAGCCACACTGGTCCACAAGCACATTGATATCGCTGACAACAGGATGCGTGTCATCGCTTTAATATACATAAGGTTCAGCCACCGAAGACGAAGTACAGTTGCGCAAAACCCGCCAGCATCCCCAGTATTGCGCCAACCACGATCAACTTCCATTCATCCTGCTTATAAGCAGGACGCAACACCCCTTCAAACTCTTCGGGTGTCAGGCCTTCCATTTTTACGCACAGATCATCACCGATATTCAATGCCTCATTGGCATAGTCATGGGCGTAGCGCAGAAACTTATCGGAATCCTCAAACAAACGCTGAACCGCCAGCTCTTTCATACGGAAATAGTCCTGCGATCCTACGCTCAGTGCAAAGTAGGGCTGTGCAACCGCTACATAACGTTCAATGGCATCATTGACGTGCAACTCGATCAGTTCCAGCAGTTGCGCCGAACCGGAACCTTTGAGCACAGCATGCGTAATCGTCTGAGAATTCAGCAGCCGCTGCTGAATGATATCGGAGTAGACCCTGGAGACTTCTTTTTGGCGCTTAAGAAACATGCCCTGAAAGGTGAAGATACCCACTTTAGTGGGTCTTTTGGGCTCAAATATGATTTTGATGGCTATCCAGTTGGTGGCGTAGCCCACGACCAGCCCGCCCAAAGGCAGAATCCACCAGAACTGGTAAAAATACCATACCACCATGGTTGGCAGACCGAAGAGAAAGCCAAAATACAAACCGGAGCGCTCGATAAAAGGAAATTCCCGGGCTCCGGCTTTGAGGAAGATCTCATTGATCAGCTCAGGATCGTCTGAGAGGTGTTCGACGACCAACTCGCGGATATCCAGGATTTCCCCTACATTTTGCTGAAAATCTCTGACCATTTTTGCCACAACGTTGGGCACATCCAGCTCGATGCGGGCATACACCAGGTTCTTACCCTGCACCGGTAATGCTGACCAGAGTGTTGGCGCTGATTCCTGCATCACATCATTAACAATCCGCCTGAGTACCTGTTTCAGACGTCGCTGAATGGCGAGAGTAAGCTGCTCTGCATCCAGACGATTAACGATCTCCTCGACGCTCAGAAGCTTCCCCAAAACCAGTTCCACTTCAATTTCAGCCATCTTACGGCGCTTAGCCGGAATCAGTCCCTGCCAGCCAAAAAAAGGCCGAATCCCCACAAACTCCAACGGATAAAACATCATTTTGACCGCCAGATAGTTGGTAAACCAGCCCACGAAAGCACTGATGATCGGGATCAACAAAAGGATCAATAATTCAACATTCCATTCCATATCAGCTCTGTAGCGCCTATTATTATTAGGGTCGGGTCAGGGCGAGTTGACCGGGTATCAACTCAGGCTAACCACTGAAATTAGAATGGTCAATCTAAAAGCATGAACCTATTGCAATAAGTCTGCGTATTCACACCATTCCGCGGAATTAGGTTGTCCTTTCAAATTATTTAGCGTGAAATCAGTATTATTGATAAACCATCCAGGCAGCAGTAAATGGCCATGAAAAACACTCTTCAAAAGCTGGAACACACCATCGCCACAGCGCAAAGCTATGCGGAATTTCTGCAAGCCAGCCTGGAGCATGACCGTTTGTCTGGCGCCGATGCATGGAAGGCGGAAGATAAATCCCGGGATTATGACTATAAACTGATACGAAAACGTGTTCAGCGCATGAAAGACGCCCGGACCCGCAACGATGCACCTGGTCTGATGTTTATTCTTCATGAAGGCATACACGGCAACCTGGGCAATATTGCCAATCCTGACCTGACCCATTACTGCAAAGTGGGCACAAAGCACCTTATTCAGGAGTTTCTCGACGAAGTCTGCGCAGCGCTCGATTTTATTTATGCCGCCGATGAGCAGGATATCGACTTCCATGAAAAATTGTCTTTCTTTGAGGAAACGGCCTTTGCCTATGGTCAGAGTTGTCTGATGCTCAGTGGTGGGGCCGGCCTGGGATTTTTTCATTGTGGCGTCGTACGTTCATTGATTGAGCACGACTTGTTGCCAGAGGTCATCTCTGGGGCCAGTGCTGGCTCTATTATTGCGGCTCTGGTTGCCACCCGAACCGATCAACAGCTGCTGGAACTGCTCACTGCCGAAAATATCCACCAGCGGTTCCAGAAATGGAGTACCTGGCGTGGTCCCGGTAAAGGGAGCTGGCTGGACAGCACGAATCTGGAAAACGCACTGATAGAACTCTTCGATTTGATCACCTTCGAGGATGCGTATAATCTCACCGGACGCAAAGTCACCATCACCGTATCGCCGGCAGATTTACATCAGTATTCACGGTTACTGAATGCGAAAACCTCACCGAATGCCATTATTACTCAGGCTGTGCGTGCATCGTGCGCCATTCCCTGGGTATTTTCCCCGGTTCAATTGAAAGCCCGCAACCAGGCCGGCGAAATTGTTCCTTATATCCCTAATCGCAAATTCGCCGATGGCTCATTGATGGCGGATATGCCTTTCAACCGGCTGGCCCGTCTGTATGGTGTCAACCACAGCATCGTCAGCCAGACCAATCCTCTGGCAGTGCCCTTTTTATCGCGCACCAAACAGCGCAGCAAGGGGCTGTTCTCATTAACCAAGAAACATCTGGTCAATCTGGCGAAAAGCAACAGCGTGTATGCCTTTGATGTAATGGAAAACCTGATCCCCGGGCGCGCCACGAAACTGGGCATTCATAAGCTGCGCTCGATTATCGACCAGCAATATGTGGGCGACATTAATATTCTGCCTGAACGAGGGTTGGGGAGCCTGAAATACCTGTTAACCAATCCCACCGAGGATGGATTAAGGGCCCTTATCCGGGCGGGCGAAAAGGCGACCTGGCCTCAGCTTGATTTAATTGAGCGCAGTACCAAAATCAGTAAGACTTTTAATCATTACCTGAAGCGCCTGAAAACCCGGGAAGCGCGCATTTTGTCTGGCCAGGAAGTCAGACCAAAGCTGGCGAATACCGGCAGTTAGCCCAGTGCAATTAATGGGCAACCACTAGCGCCGCTGCCTTGCCGCCTTTACAGTCCAACTGCGGGCCTTGTGTGGTCATAACACTAAGGCAATGGCGCAACCACTTGTACCCAGGTTTCACTCTTGTATTTGCTCTGTGATATCCAGCAATGCCGGCTCCATGAGCCGATAGACCCAGGCTGACTGACCACTTTTAAGTGTCAGCTTTACTCTTTCGTACCGCACGCCAAGGCGTTCATAGCGATCCAGATCTCTAAGCTCCTCGGCGTTGACATGAATAACAACACCCGGCGTAGTAGCTCCCTTACTGGGCTCAATGTTAAGTGCCTGCTTACGGTAGCCTGGTAACTCAGCCGGCTCGGCTTTACCGGCGCGCCCCATAACCAGCCAGCGTACCCAACGATGTGTAAGCGTGCCGTAAACAAACACGGGGTGGCGCACATTGTCCTCAATAACAGGCAGCCCTTTGGGCGGTGTATAACCATATGAGCTGGCAAAGGTAAACCAAAGGTAAGCCAAGCCCGCTGTCAGCAGCACTGCAATTGAAATGATGAGGTATCGTACAGATCGTTTCATGGCAACTATCTTCTTTGGGTCTGGGCACATTCTGTCAGACAGGGCCCAAACATTGTCATAGATTCGTACCATTTTCCATTTGCGCTGACTGCGCTCTTCAAAAGATGGTTGCGCCAGTGGCACATACGCCGCTTACCTAAGGCCGGCATTCTCCAAAAAAAGATCTTAAAATCTGCACCTTATGGGCGTTACCCTTCAGGCATTTTCTCATAAGCCTGGATATAGTTAACCGATTCACTGGCACAGCACCGCCAGCGCTGTGTGAAAGGGTTAAAACGCATGCCCGTGCTAGCAAGCTGGCGAGTATGGTGGGCTTCGGCCATGGTTCTTAATTCGTCGGGTTTGACAAAAAAACGCCAGTCATGGGTCCCGCGGGGCAGGTAGTTCATGACATACTCGGCCCCGATGATGGCCACAACAAAACTCTTCAGGGTTCGATTTAAGGTAGCCAACAACAGTAATCCACCGGGCCTGACCAACTGACAACAGTCATCAATCAGTTGCTTTTGATCCGGCACATGTTCAACCACCTCAGCATTGATCACCACATCAAATTGCCTTTTTTGTACGAGCAGTTCGCTGGCAAGACCATGACGGTACTCAACACTCACGCCCTGTTTTTCAGCATGACGTTTTGCCACTTCAATACTGACGCCACTGGCGTCAATTCCGGTCACGGTGGCGCCACTGAGCGCGAGCGGCTCTGCCAATAATCCCCCGCCACAACCAATGTCCAATATTTCCAGCCCCTCCAATGACCCGGATTCTGCGTCCTGATGATGAACATGGCGTTGAATCTGTTGCTTAATCCAGTGTAATCGCGTCTGATTAAAAGCTAATACTGTTTTAAATTTCCCACTGGGATCCCACCATGCCTCAGCTAAGGCATTAAATTTTTCGATCTCCTTTACCGAGACATTGGCGTGGTTATCCATTGGCGGTTGTAACCGACTTTTATCTAACATCTTATTCTGCTTCACTGTCTGTGTATGAAGACCATAAGGTGAGAACCTTTAGTCTGCACGTTTAGTCATTTGATACGTAAAATCCAACAGAGGGATTACTATGGCAAGGATAAAAAATGTATTGGGACAACCGTTGCAGTTGTGTTGTGGTAATGGTGGCTTCACCCGGGAAGGCTTTTGCTACGTGCCAGCGAGCGATATCGGTAATCACAGTGTCTGTGCCATTATGACCGATGCCTTTCTTCAATATTCCCGGGCGCAGGGCAATGACCTGATGACGCCGAATCCGCTATACGACTTTCCGGGCCTCAAGGCAGGGGATCGATGGTGCTTGTGCGCAGGGCGCTGGTTGCAAGCAGAACAGGCGGGCGTTGCCCCACCCGTCATCCTGGCTGCCGTCAACGAGGCCGCATTGTCAGTGATACCGATTGAAACCCTGCAACGCTATGCCGCTTCTTAATACCCTATGCCTGAACCGGGGGCATAAAAAAAGCCCGCAGGCTAACGGGCTTTTTTAAGGTTTATTCTGATATCAGCTGTTACTGCCGCGCTTGGAGGCTGTACTGGCTGATTTAGTGCCGCTGGCACTGCTGCGACGCGTCGTCGTTTTACGCTGCGTGCCGGAGCCCTTGCTACTCGCCGAAGAGCGGGTGTTACCGCTCGATTGGCTTTTACTGGTGCTGGCCGTGCTGGTTGTCTTCTTAGCACTGGAGGTGCCCGTTGATGCGGAGGCACTCTTGCTAGCCGCTGATTTTGCTGCAGCAGTCTTTTTGGCCTGCTCGGCTTTTTTCTGCTCCTGCTCCACGTTTTTGACCAGTGCTTCGAGCGTGTTCAGAGCTTGGTTCAGCTTATCCGTAGCCTGCTCCAATTGTTGCTGCCCTGGATTGAGGCTGGCACGAATTGCTGCCAGTCTCTGCTCCAGCCATGCAGGCGGTTGCAAGCGTTTCTTCAGATCGGCTTCCACCAGCTGTCCACGGCTAACCAGACTATCCAGGGTCGAGCCGGTGCCTTCAACCAGTTGATCGAGCTTTTCCGCCGCCACATCCCGACCAGCATCGTAACTTCCCAGTCCTGCCAACCAAGTATTGCGCCCGTTTTTTTCGATTTTCTTGACTGTCTTCACCAAAACTCTCCTTTTAAGTCGGTCTGATTCGCCGTTACCCGTTGGCACGGCGATAACATTCAGCCACTCCCTGGCACGTTCTCCATTGCTTCAGATAGTGCTCTTACTTCTGCTTTTCGGCCAGAGTGGCTACAGCAGCAGTCAGCGCATCAATGCGTGCAGACAGTTCATCAACTTTCTGCTCCATTTCTGGCTTGTCCAGGCCGAGCTTCTGACGAACTTCGGCAACGCGGGCTTCAACGTTCGTTTTAGCCTTGATTTTGCCTTTCGCTTCGGTTTCCAATTTGGTACCTTTAGCTACCAGTTCATCAAACATTTTTGATGCGTCGGCATTGAGCTTTTCGTAACGTCCCTGAACTTCGTCCAGGCTCTTACCATAGGCACCCAGGCCTGCCAGCCAGATTTTACGGGCAAAGTCTTCGGCGTCGTTTACTGTGTTTTTAATGCTGTCTAATTTAGTCATGGTTGGTCTCCGTTATGTATCAACGATGCTAAGATTACGCTGCCAAATTAGAATCCGCATACTAACTGTACAATTTTTCCTGAAATCTGCAGAAATAAAACTTATCTCATTGATAAATATAGATTTAAAAATTCTTGTTTTTATCACTCCGGACTGAGTTGTAACATTCTTTGTCGACGTGGGAACTGCGCTTCGAATTCGCTCTCCAAGTCATCGCAGAGAATACATATCGCCACGTTCACCTTGGATTACGGGTAAATGACCCCATAACAACTGGCTAATCATGCCGGTTTAACGCAAGCTCATGTCGCTACATGTGACAAACAATAAGCTAAAAAGCACAACACGATTTGGAAGGGCAATGGCAGTAGAACAATTTAAGCAACTTCAACGTTATCTGGATGCCCAGGTTCTGGGCCAATCCACCCTCACCCGCAATATCCTGATTGCCTTGCTGGCAGATGGGCATCTCTTGGTTGAAGGCCCACCCGGATTGGCGAAAACCCGTGCGGTAAACGCTCTGGCCAAGGGTATAGAAGGAGACTTTCACCGTGTTCAGTTTACACCGGATTTGTTGCCCGCTGATCTGACCGGTACTGATATCTATCGCCCGGAAGACGGCTCTTTCGTATTCCAGCAAGGTCCCTTATTTCATAACCTGGTGTTGGCCGATGAAATCAACCGCGCCCCGGCGAAAGTGCAGTCTGCCCTGCTCGAAGCCATGGCAGAGCGACAAATCACCGTGGGCAATAAGACCTATGCGTTGCCGCCGTTGTTTCTGGTGATGGCAACACAGAACCCCATTGAGCAGGAGGGTACCTACCCCTTGCCTGAAGCCCAACTAGACCGCTTTTTGATGCATCTGGAAATTGATTATCCCGGGGCCGAGACGGAACTTGAGATTCTGCGTCTTACCCGCAACGAAGCTTTGCACCTTAAGCAAGTCGCCGCGCCTAACCTGAAGCAAGAAGATATCTTCGCCGCCAGAGAAGAGGTGCTGCAGATTCACCTGGCCGAGGCATTGGAGCAGTATCTGGTGCAACTCATCATGGCGACACGGTTACCTGAGAAGCTGGACGAAGAATTAGCCGGCTGGATTGAATTTGGCGCCAGCCCCCGCGCAACCATTTCTCTTGACCGCTGCGCGCGCGCACATGCCTGGCTGGCGGGTCGCGACTTTGTAGGTCCTGATGATATTCAGGCGGTGTTTGCCAATGTTCTGCGTCATCGCTTATTGCTCAGCTATGAGGCTGAGGCGCAGGGCATTACCGCAAATACTGTCCTGGCCCGAATCCTGGAACTGGTTCCGGTACCATAGGAGTTGTCTGTGCAGGAGATAACCCAATGGCTTGAGCGACATCAGACCGATGGCGTCAATCTGACATTGACCGAGTTGCTTCATTATCAGAGCAAGACAGCCATGCTGGATCTGAGTCCCAGAAAAACCATTCAGTCCAAGCTTGCTGGCACCTATCTGGCTAAAACCCGTGGTCGTGGCATGGAGTTTGATGAGGCCCGCCATTACCAACCCGGGGATGATATCCGCGCCATAGACTGGCGCGTGACGGCACGCACCGGTAAGACTCATACCAAGCTGTACCAGGAAGAGAAAGAGCGCCCCATTTTCGTGCTCACCGATCTCAGTGCCAGCATGCATTTCGGCACCCAGTTCGTGTTTAAGTCGGTTCAGGCTGCCCATTTGAGTGCCCTGATTGCCTGGTCAGCAAGAAAGCGCGGCGATCGTATTGGTGGCCTAATTTATAATCAGACAGAACATCTAGAATACAAGCCCATGACGCGGCAAAAGGCGGTACTGTCACTGCTCAATGGCCTGCTTAAACTGCATGCCCGGTCGACCCAATCGCCCCAAGTCAATTTTACCGAGGCCTGCGCAAGAATGCGGCGCATGGCACACCCCGGCAGCCTGATTTTTATCATCAGTGATTTTCGTCAGTTTGATGAACAAGCCCGACAGCATTTATTCCAACTCAGTCGCCACTGCGAGCTGGTGGCCTATCCCATCAGCGATCCATTCGAACATGAATTGCCGCAGGTTCAGGTGCCCCAACAAGTCAGTATTACCGACGATCAGGTCACGCGTTCGTTGATCTTAGGGGAGGAGAAGACTGAGACCCTGTACCGCCAGCGCCATCAGCAGCAACTGGCATACCTCCACACCCAATTGAAACAGTGTCGCTGTCAGGTCTTACCCATCAGCTCAGGGTTATCACTGGAATTGCAGTTGGGAGGTAAGCTATGAATACGCCAGCCACTGCGCAGCTGCGGGATATTCATCTGCCCGAAACCGTCGGATGGTGGCCACCGGCACCAGGCTGGTGGTTGCTGGCCCTGTTCCTCATCGTAATAGTGATACTTATCGCTCGCTGGCAGTTGAGAGCCTATCGTTATCGCTGCGCCATCCGTCAGGCATTGCAGGAACTGGAGCAGATCAGTGCCGAGCAGCCGAACTGGCCACAACACCTCAATAGCCTGTTAAAGCGTCTCGCACTAAGCTATTTCCCGCGCGAGCAGACGGCCTCATTGCATCAGCAGCAGTGGCTGGATTTTTTAGTGGAAAGATTACCCAAAGCCAAACAATCTGACTTTGCAGACCGCTACCAGCTGCTGCTGAATAGTCTTTATCAACGCCAGCCAAGCGAGCTGGATATCAAACTTTATAAGACACTGGCCAAAGACTGGATACGCCGGGCCCTGCCACCTGCCAAAAAGGAGGCGAGCCATGTTTGAATTTGCCTGGCTTTGGGCGTTGCTTGCCTTGCCTCTTCCACTTTTGATTAGACTGCTGCCATCCCGTGGACAAGTGCAGACAGCGGCCCTGCGAGTGCCTCAGGTAGACAGCGACCTGCCCGGAGTAACCTTTAGAACGGGAACACACCCTGCCCGTCTTGGACTGGCGGCCCTGGCCTGGATTTGCCTGGTCCTCGCCGCGGCACGGCCACAATGGTTGGGTGAACCGATAAATATTCCCGCAAAAGGCCGCGACCTGATGGTTGCGGTGGACTTGTCCGGCAGCATGAAAGTTGAAGACATGGTGGTTAATGGCCAGCAAGTGGACCGACTAAAAATGATCAAACACGTATTGGGCGATTTCATTCAACGTCGCGTGGGTGACCGTCTTGGACTGATATTGTTTGCGGATACCGCGTATCTGCAAGCTCCCCTTACCTACGACAGAGACACAGTTGCCCAGCTTCTGGATGAGACTGTCATCGGCTTAGTGGGCGATCAGACGGCCATTGGCGATGCCATCGGCCTGGCGGTTAAACGCTTTGAAACCCGCGAGGAGTCTAATCGCATACTGATTTTGCTCACAGACGGTCAGAACACGGCAGGGAACATCAGTCCTGAGCAGGCCAATGAACTGGCGGTGGCGAACAAGGTGACCATTTACCCCATTGGTGTGGGTGCAGATCAAATGCTGGTACAGAGCTTCTTTGGCAATCGTCGGGTCAATCCCTCTGCAGATCTGGACGAGGATATGCTTACTGAGCTGGCGAAAAGCACCGGTGGACAGTATTTCCGGGCCCGCGACACACAGAGTCTCGAAGCCATCTATTCACGGCTGGATGAACTCGAACCCATTGCCCGGGAAAGTCGTCAAATGCGACCACAGAGCGCCTTATTTTACTATCCGCTGGCGCTGGCCTTGTTGCTCAGTGTCGCGCTCTGTCTGCCCTCCCTCTGGCAATGGCTTCGTCTGAGGAGGAGAAGCGCAGTATGATGTGGCTCGATGCATTTCATTTTCTTCGTCCGGCATGGCTGCTGGCACTGATCCCACTGTTACTGATTTTTCTGTTGTTGCGCTATCTGCAACGCCATCGCAGTGGCTGGCAAAACGTGTTGGCCCCCCACCTCTATCAACACCTGCTGAGCGCTCGTGGTGGATTAAGAAACAAGCCTCCTTTATACCTGTTGGGACTGGCCTGGGTCATTGCCTGTCTGGCGCTGGCAGGTCCCACCTGGGAACGTCTGCCGCAACCCGTCTACCAGTTACACACCGGTAAAGTCGTGGTCATGGACATGTCCTTTTCAATGCGGGCGACAGATATCACCCCGGATCGTCTCACCCGGGCCAGATATAAAGCCATCGACTTGATTAAGCAGATCACCGAGGGGGAAACCGGTCTGGTGGCCTATGCCGGCGATGCCTTTGTGATCAGCCCATTAAGCACTGACAGTGAAACCCTGATCAGTCTTATCCCTGCGCTATCCCCCGAGATCATGCCGGTCCCGGGCAGTGATCCGCAAAGCGGTATTCAATTGGCTATCGAGTTGCTGCAAAGCGCCGGCTACCAGGAAGGCGAAATATTCTGGCTCACCGACGGTGTGGAAATGGCCCAGGTAGCTCCGATAACGCGTCTGATTAATCAGAGTGACTATCGTCTTTCGGTGCTGGCCGTTGGCACAGAAGAAGGTGCGCCAATCTCCCTGCAAAATGGAGAACTGATGAAAGACGGCAGTGGCAGCATTGTGATCCCCAAACTTGAGGCCGACAACCTGCAACTGATCGCACGCCAGGGAGGCGGCGTCTATAGCGCATTGCGAGCGGATGACAGTGATATTGAACGGTTGGTCAACCAGGCACTTTTGAGTCGCGACAAGACCGAGGAGCAACAAAAAGAAGACCATCAGGGGGATCAGTGGTACGAAGCCGGTCCCTACCTTATCCTGCTGCTGTTACCCCTTGCTGCATATGGATTCAGACGGGGATTATTGGGTATAGGCCTGGCCTGCTTGCTGTTCCCCACTGTATACACGCCTCAGGTACAGGCCAGTGTGTGGGAGGACCTGTGGCAACGTGCCGATCAACAGGGACAACAGGCGTTTAACCAGCAAGAGTATGAGAGCGCCGCAGAAAAATTTGACGACCCACTTTGGCAAGGTAGTGCTCATTATCGAAATGGTGACTATGACAAGGCGCTGGAAGCCTTCGCTCGGGCCGAGGGACCGCAAGCCTGGTACAACCGGGGCAACGCTCTGGCACAGCTTGGTCAGCTTGAGGAGGCTATAGAGGCCTATGACAAAGCCCTGGAAGCACAACCCGGACACGAGGATGCTCGTTTCAACAAAGCCTTGCTGGAAAAACAAAAACAGCAGCAGGAAGAACAGCAATCACAGCAGCAGCAGTCTTCTGATCAGAATCAGCAACAAGACAAAGACCAGCAAGGTGAAAGTCAGGACCAACAGGGGCAGCAGAGTCAAAAGTCGTCTGATCAACAAGACCAGAATGCACCACCGGAGTCAGAGCAGTCAGAGCAGTCAGAGCAGCAAACAGAATCACAACCCGAACAACAAGAGCAGCAGGACAGCCAGCAGCAGGCTGAAGAAAAGAATGCATCTGACAATGAAGAGTCCTCTGAACAACCCCAGGCGACACAGGCGCAGGAGCAGCCGCTAACCGATGAAGAGCGTGAACAACAACAGCGACTCGAAAAACTGCTACGCCGCGTGCCCGATGATCCGGCTTACCTGCTCAAACGCAAAATGCTGCTGGAAAATCAGCAACGTCGTCGCCAATCACTTCCAAACAGGTTACAAAGGAACTGGTAATGCAGAATGTATTCCGACCCAAGCAATTCTTGTGGCTACCACTCACCTTGTGGGCACTGCTGTGCGCCACCTCGTACGCTGACGTAACCGAGGTCACCGCAAGTGTGGACAAAAACCCGGCCATGGTCGATGAAGCCATTATTCTTGAGGTGACGGCGAATGATGTGGTGGACAACAACCTGTTCGATGCGTCACCACTGCTTAAGGATTTTGTGGTTGGACGCACTTCCGTCAGTACTCAGACACAAATTATCAATTTCGATATGACCCGCACCACACGATGGACCACACGACTGATCCCGCGTAAGCCCGGGCGTTATACCATTCCGGCGTTTGATATCGCCGGACAGCGCTCTGCTCCGATTGAGCTGATGGTACTACCCGCCAGCCAGGCTACGGCGGATCAGGCCAGAGATATCTATATCGAAGCCGAAGTCGACTTGACAAAAGTGTATCTGCAGCAACAAATACACTATGTTGCTAAGTTGTATTTGTCCCGTGACCTGCAGCGCGGAAGCCTGACCGCGCCGCAGCTGGAAAATGCGGATATTCGCCAGATAGGTAAAGACAAAGAATACTCTGAAATTGCAAAAGGACAGCGCTATCGGGTGATAGAGCGCCGTTTTGCCATCATCCCTCAGTCCAGCGGCAACTTTACCATTGAAGGCCCGATTTTTGATGGTGAGGTGTCTCAGCCCAGTAACCGTTCTTACGGCTTTTTTAACCAGTCGAAAGCCGTCAGCCGGGTTGGTAATGCCATCGACATTGAAGTGCTACCGATGCCGGATAATTATCAGCAGCACTGGTTACCCAGTGAGTATGTGGAATTACATCAGGAATGGCAAAATGGCGGCGACGAATACCGTGTTGGCGAGCCTATTACCCGCATCCTGACGTTAACCGCATTAGGTGTCGTTGAAGAACAGTTACCCGAAATCAACAGCCAATACCCGGCCACAGTAAAAAGTTATCCGGATCAGGCCAGTACCAGCACCGTTGAAAAAGACGATACCCTGGTAGCGCAGCGCCGTGAAACCATCGCAATCATCCCCACACAACCTGGCGAGTTAACCCTGCCGGAAATCCGTGTGCCCTGGTTTAACACCCTCACCGGGCAGACCGAGTATGCCCGGCTACCGGCACAGACTCTCAGCGTTGCCCCGGCACAAATGCCTCAGGGTGGACCTGTGCAGGGCTCTTCAGCACAGACGCCCGCTGCAGCGCCAAAGGATGCTGCTACCGATGCACAGGAGCCGCCAGCCACTGATCGCAGCCACAATACAGAGTTGGAGACCACAACCGGCATCAATTGGTGGGCGCTCACCAGTGGGATCTTACTGGTGCTGTGGGTGCTGACACTAGGACTGTGGTGGAGATACAAACGTACCAGCCCCGTGACAACACAACGGAGCGAGGCGGGTGCCACAAAGCAAGACGAAGCGAAACTTTGGCAGAGTCTGCAACAGGCTGTAAAACAACAAGACAGCAAGGCGGTTATCGACGCTCTCACACCCTGGTTATGTCATCATCTCAACATGCAGGGAACCCTGGCCGAGTGTCAGCAACACCTCAATGACCCAGAACTCAACGAACAGATCAATCATCTTCTGGCCAGTCGTTATGGTAAACAGACTGGTCATTGGCAAGGAAACAAACTGATCGCTTTATTGCAACAACACCGTAAAACATCCAGACAGTCAACACATCGGCCGGGCCATAAACTGGTTTCGCTGAAAATTGAATGACCACTTTTCCCGACAGAAACAGGATTATAATGATGAATGCTAAACCGATATTGCAGGCCAGTCTGATTGCCCTGGCCGTTGCTGGCTGCAGTCCAGCTCCACAATCTCAGCAACCAGAACAACCTCAGACAGCGCAGCAACAAAGTGAATCTCAGCGCCTGGCCGCTTTTTTTGAACAAAGCTATGAGCAGGATCTGCAACGCTCACCAATGCTGCAAAGCTACCGTGGCCTGAAATCCGATTATGATAAATGGGATGATGTTTCAGAAGCCTTTAATGAGGAAACTGCAGCCCTTCTCAAAGCCCGCCTGGCGACACTGGAAAGCTTTGATCTGAGTAAACTCAGTAAACAGGAACAACTCAGCCACAGTGTTTTCAAAGCTGACGTTGAGCGCAAACTAGCCAATGACGACTTTCGCCATCATACCTATATCATGGATCAGTTCCGCGCCTGGCACACCACCGTTCCCAGTTTCCTGATCAATATTCACAGTGTGAAAAGTCTCGATGATGCACAAGCCTATATCGGCCGCCTGCAAGGAGTAGAGCAGCTGTTTGACCAGGTGATTAACCAATTAAAAATCCGTGAAAAGCTGGGTGTCTTTCCACCTAAATGGTCCTACGAGCAAATGATTGTTGCCGCCAGAAATGTGATCACCGGCGTGCCCTTTGCACAAATGCAGGAACCCTCAACCCTGTGGGAAGATTTTTCTCAGAAAGTGGCCGCACTGGAAATAGATCAAACCGAAAAAGACGATCTGATGGAACAGGCCAGAACCGCCCTGATCACGAAAGTGGGACCGGCCTACGAAAAATTGATTGACGAACTCGCCCATCAACAGGCTTTATCACCTGAAGGTGACGGCGTGTGGCGACTGCCAAAGGGTGACGAGTGGTATAAAAACCGTCTTGCCTGGTTTACCACCACCGACCTGAATGCCGAACAGGTGCACCAGATTGGTCTGGACAATGTCGCGCGTATCCACAACCAAATGCGTGACATCATGGAGCAAGTGAACTTTAACGGTGACCTGAGTGAATTTTTTGAGTTCATGCGCAGCGACGAACAGTTCTACTATCCGGCCACCCCCGAGGGCCGTCAGCGCTACCTCAGTGAAGCCAAAGCCCTGATTGACACCATGGAAAAAGAGATTCCGGCGTATTTCGGCTTGCTGCCTAAGGCGGACATGATCGTGAAACGGGTCGAGCCCTTCAGAGAAAAATCTGCTGGTAAGGCGTTCTATCAAAGCCCGGCCAAAGACGGCAGTCGACCGGGTATTTACTATGCCAACCTCTACAACATGCGTGATATGCCCACTTATCAGATGGAGGCCCTGGCCTATCATGAGGGTATCCCCGGGCATCATATGCAACGGGCTATCGCTCAGGAATTAGACGGCATTCCTGAGTTTCAGAAGTACGTGTCGTTTACCGCTTATACCGAAGGATGGGGGTTATACACCGAAGAACTGGCCAAAGATATGGGCTTTTATAAAGACCCCTATTCTGATTTCGGTCGACTGGCAATGGAATTGTGGCGAGCCTGTCGCCTGGTGGTGGATACCGGTATCCACGCCAAACAGTGGAGCCGTGAGCAAGCCATTGACTACCTGATCAAAAATACCCCTAACCCGGCTGGCGACGCAACCAAAGCTATCGAACGTTATATCGCTATGCCAGGGCAGGCAACCGCGTATATGATTGGCAAACTCAAGATCATGGAGCTGAGACAGTCGGCCATGGATGCCTTAGGCGAGAACTTTGACTACCGTGGTTTTCATGATGAAATCCTCAAGGATGGTCCCGTCCCCATGGATATCCTGGAGACAAAACTGCGCAACTGGATAGAAAACATCAAGCAGAGATAATTCAGTCGAAAAAAGTCCGGTGAATGCCGGACTTTTTTGTATCAGGGAATGATGCCCGTATACTGCGATAACAGCAATCTGGTAACAAACTTTATGTTTTCACGAAAGCAAAGTGGATCGACCCCGGTCAATACCCACATGATAAGCAAACAAAAACGCTACGAGACGCTGGTGCAGGCACTGCATGGCGATATTTATCGCTACGCCTACTGGCTTGTGGGAAACAAAGCGGTAGCTGAGGACATTACTCAGGAGACGTTCTTAAGGGCGTGGAAATCACTGGATTCGCTGAATGATGAAAAAGCGGCAAAATCCTGGCTGATTACCATCCTGCGGCGCGAGAATGCCCGTCGTTTCGAGCGCAAACAGTTTGATTTGGTCGATATGGATGATGTGACTCTGTCTGATGACGGGCCGGGCCATGAGACCCAGTTAGAGCATCGGGAATTGCACAGACTGATGGCCGGCCTGAGTGAAGAATACCGTGAACCCCTTATTTTACAAATCATGTTTGGTTTCAGTGGTGACGAAATTGCCGCTCAGCTGGACCTGAATAAAAACACCGTCATGACCCGTTTATTCCGGGCCAGAAATCAGATTAAAGAGGCCTTAGACAGTCATGACTCAGCAAGAGGGCGTAAAAATGGATGATTTAGAATTCCGTCGCACCATTTATGCCGACCCGAATTGTGATAGCAAAGCGCTCAGGGATGCCGCCGCCAATGACCCGGCAAAGCAGCAGTTCTGGGAGGAAATGAAACAGCTGGACAAAGAGTTGCTGCAAACAGCCCGTGTACCGCTGCCCGATGGTCTTGCTCAGCGACTGATGCTCAAACAATCCATGCAGGCCCATAAGCAGCAACAGAGACGACGTCGCTGGCACCTCTCCATTGCCGCCTCGGTGATTGTATTGTTTAGTGTCAGTTTGACGCTCTGGCAGAAGCAGGATGTGGATTTGAGTCAGCATGCCCTGGCTCATGTTTATCACGACGCCAATGCATTACAGGTTGATGAGAATGTTCCCCTGGAGCAGATCAATGCAAAGCTGGCCAGTTTTGGTGGCCAGTTTACCGACGATATCGGCAAAGTTTACTATGCCAATTTCTGTGATTTTAACCGGGTCAAAAGTCTGCATATGGTGATTGAGGGCGAACATGGTAAAGTGACCGTGTTTGTGATCCCCCACAAAGACAATCAGACACTGGAAGCACGGTTTAATGACAGGCAGTATCAGGGCCGGGGAATGGCACTGCAACAGGCAAACCTGATTTTGGTAGGTGAAGACCAGCAGTCCTTACAAAAAGTACAGGACAAATTGCAGGGCCGAATGTTGTTCTCTGCCTAATAAAAAAGCCCATCAAATGATGGGCTTTTCTTTTATTGTGGTGCCTCTTACATCTTCTCCATCACTTCAATGCCCAGCAACTCCAAACCCGTTTTCAGTGTTCTGGCGGTCAGGCTGGCTAAAAGCAGGCGACTCTGTCGAAGATCTGCATCCACGTCAGATTTGAGAATCGGGCAGGCCTCATAAAAGGTCATAAAAGCACTGGCCAATTCAAACAGGTAACTGCACAGCACATGGGGCGCGGCGTCTTTTTCAACCTGTTGCAGCGCCTCAACAAACTGGGTCAGCTGCACGGCTAATGCGCGCTCCTGTGCCTCGCGGATAACAATCTCTCCGGTTAAGCCTTCCTGAGCGACTTCGGCCTTGCGGAAGATACTCTGCACACGGGTATAGGCATACTGCAGATATGGCGCCGTATTCCCCTCAAAACTGAGCATGGTGTCCCAGTTAAAAATGTAATCCGTGGTACGGTTTTTACTTAAATCGGCGTACTTGACGGCACCGATGCCAACCTTACGCACGATCTCATCCCGCTGTTGATCATTAAGTTCTGATTCACGTGTCGCCAACAAGGTAGCCGAACGCTGTACGGCTTCATCCAGCAGGTCGGCAAGTTTAATGGTACCGCCGCTGCGCGTCTTGAAAGGCTTACCATCGCTGCCCAGCATCATGCCAAAAGGACAATACTCATAGGTGGTGTCGTCACGCAGCAAACCCGCCTTGCGTCCGACGATCTCCGTCTGTTTAAAGTGCAGTGCCTGTCGCGCATCGGTAAAGATCAGGATTCTGTCTGCCGCCAAATCAAAAGACCGATAACGCATGGCAGCGAGGTCCGTGGTGGAGTAAAGGTATCCGCCTCCGGACTTTTGGATAATGTAAACCGCAGGCTTGCCCTCTTTATCGGCTAATTCGGGTAAGAACACCACCTGCGCCCCCTGGTCTTCAACGGCGATGCCTTTTTCTTTGAGTTCGGCAACGATATTGGCCAGTTCTTTGTTGTAAGCACTCTCGCCCATGATGTGTTCACGGCGCAGCGTCACATTCAGTTTGTTATAAACCTCTTCACTGTGCGTAATGGAAACATCAATAAACTTTTGCCAAAGCTGGCTGCATTGGGTATCGCCACTTTGCAGGCGCACCACGTACTCCCGGGCACGATCAGCAAAGCCCTCTTCTTCATCAAACCGCACCTTGGCTTGCCGATAAAAGTCTTCCAGATCAGACAGCGCCGTCTCTGCAACCTGATCAGAAGCCAGCTTATCGTTCAGATGCGCCAGCAGCATGCCAAACTGCGTGCCCCAGTCTCCCATATGATTCTGTCGCAGCACCTTGTGCCCCATAAATTCCAGGGTTCTGACCACGGCATCACCGATAATGGTGGAGCGCAGATGTCCGACATGCATCTCTTTGGCCAGGTTTGGAGAAGAATAATCCACCACTACCGTTTTGGGTGTCTCCTGCATAATTCCCAGATGCGGATCTTTCAGAGCGGCGCAGAGCCTTTGCGCCAACCACTGAGGACGTAAATGAATATTGATAAAACCGGGCCCCGCCACTTCCAGCTTCTCTGCCATATCATCCAGATTGACCGCCGATACAATTTTTTCTGCAATATCGCGGGGTTTCTGCTTCAGCACTTTCGCCAGTGCCATCGCACCATTAAACTGATAATCACCGAATTCGGGGCGCGTACTGCGAGTCAAAGGCAGGCTGGTTCCTGTAGGGGCATCCATCGTTTGTAGTGCCTGCTTAAATCTGTCCAGTAACTGCTGTTGTATATTCATTATCATCATCCAATTCTTCTCATGGTCGGCATTGAGACGGCTCAGGCGTCTTTAACGCTCAGGTACAATTACTACACGTCAGAACTAATGCTCTCGGGTCTGTACAAACTTAATGTCCGGGTGACGCTCCTGTGCCAGCGACAAATTGACCATGGTGGGAGCAATGTAAGTCAGATTATCACCACCATCTAAAGCCAGGTTGACCTCGGCTTTGCGCTTAAACTCATCCAGCTTTTTGGCGTCATCGCAATACACCCAGCGCGCGGTACTGACGTTAACCGGCTCATAAATGGCCTCTACCTTATATTCAGCTTTGAGTCGTGCCACAACCACATCAAACTGCAACACTCCCACTGCGCCAACAATTAAATCGTTGTTTTGTAAGGGTCTGAACACCTGCACGGCGCCTTCTTCAGCCAGCTGAATCAGGCCTTTGAGCAGCTGCTTTTGTTTTAGCGGATCCCGTAAGCGAATGCGTTTAAACAGCTCCGGGGCAAAGTTGGGAATGCCAGTAAATTTGAGCATTTCTCCTTCGCTGAAGGTGTCACCTATCTGAATAGATCCGTGATTATGCAGGCCGATAATATCGCCCGCGTAAGCCTTTTCCAGCGCTTCACGGTCGCCGGCCATAAAGGTGAGAGCATCGGAAATACGCACATCCTTACCAATCCGACTCTGAAATAACTTCATGCCTTTTTCAAAGGTACCCGAGACAATACGACAAAATGCAATGCGATCGCGGTGTTTGGGATCCATATTCGCCTGAATTTTAAACACGAAGCCGCTGAACTTTTCTTCTTCAACACTGACTTCACGTTGCTCGGCCTGGCGGTTCAGAGGGCGTGGAGCCCATTCCACCAGACCATCCAGCATATGATCGACACCAAAGTTACCCAACGCGGTACCAAAAAATACCGGTGTCAGCTCGCCGCGCAAAAATTCCTGCTGGTCGAACTCATGGGATGCCCCTTGCACCAGCTCCAGGACATCTCGCAACTCTGCTGCGTAACTGCCGATGGCGTCATCCAGTTCGGGGTTATCCAATCCCTTGATGATACGGCTATCCTGAATCGTATGTCCCTGCCCCGTCTGATATAAAATGGTTTCATCTCTGAGCAGGTGATAGACCCCTTTAAATTCTTTGCCCATACCGATAGGCCAGGTAACAGGCGCACATTTAATTTTCAGCACGTCTTCGACTTCATCAAGCAGTTCCACCGGATCGCGGGTATCACGATCCAGCTTGTTCATGAAGGTAATGATGGGCGTATCACGCAGCCGGGTAACCTCCATCAACTTAATGGTTCTGGCCTCAACCCCTTTTGCCGAATCGATCACCATGAGGCACGAATCCACCGCTGTCAGCGTACGGTAAGTGTCTTCTGAGAAGTCTTCGTGTCCGGGCGTATCCAGCAAGTTAACCAGATGCTCATGATAAGGAAACTGCATGACTGAGGTGGTAACGGAGATCCCCCGCTCCTTTTCCATTTCCATCCAGTCTGACTTGGCGTGTTGACCGGATTTTTTGCCTTTGACTGTTCCGGCCTTTTGCAGGGCCTTACCAAAAAGCAGCACCTTCTCGGTGATGGTAGTTTTACCGGCATCCGGGTGCGAAATGATGGCAAAGGTTCTGCGTTTATTCAGTTGTTCAAGATAGCTTTTACTGGCCACGTTACTCTCTGTTGATATTACAGCGCCAAAAATGGCAGCGTTCAGAAACGAAATGATATGGGCGCGGATTGTAGCCGAATACTGGTTCTGTGTCGCCCTGTGGCGAGGCATTATTCACCTTACCCGGGCACAAAGTCAGCCCTTTAATGCACTATGCAGCTGTGTACGCCTTTTGCTGACTCCCCGCCATCAGTACAGAGATTACCGCAAGCCTGTACCGGACAGGATTGGCCGGTTAGGTCAGTGTTAACTTCATCATCATGGCGTCTTCGCGCCCCTGTGCGCTGGGGTAATAATTTTTACGTATCTCCATTACCTCAAAGCCACTTTTTTTATAAAGATGAATGGCTGCAACATTGGACACACGCACTTCCAGCCAGACTTCTTCACATTGTCTTGCTCTGCACTGTGCGAAAAAATGTTCGAGTAACAGATGCGACAGCCCCCTCCCTCTGACGGCGCGTGCCAGGCCAATATCCATCAATGTCACTTCTTTGAGCACCTGCAACCCCACATAGAATCCCACCACCTCATTGTCGTTGACCAGCTGCCAGGCAAAATAGGGAGAGGTGAGGCAACTGGCAAAGGTGGCCCGGCTCCAGGGATAAGCGTGACAGGCGCATTGCAGACCAAAGGCATCATCGTAGTTTTGGGCGTCGATAACGCTGAATGTCAGTGCTGCTGCAAGCGTTGCCATAATTGTTTCTTCATTGCCGGTGCCAGGCTCAGGTCTTGGGGTGCAGGCGCAAGCAATAACTGGCCATCAAAACTGAGACTTTCTGCAATCATCCAGTCTATTTGCTGATCCTTATCAAGCCATGCCAAGGCCAGCTGAATATCGTTAAACAGTGGATGGTGCTGATCAGCCTGTGGCAAGGCTAAAGGCTCCTGGTTTTGCGATTCTGGCGTGTGTGCGCTCTCGGCTGCGTTATGCGCCGCTAACGGCTCCGTGGGGGTCGCTGACTCACGCGGTGATGGCTCCACAGCCACATGCGCCTGAACGTCGTGCTGCGGAACTGTTTTGCTATCGTTGGACTGAGACAGCAGCACCAGCTTTTCAGGCGCACGCAATTGCCACTGAACAATTCCCATTTCAGTGAGCATAGCGGATTGATAAGGGCTCAAGGTTTTCATGGGCGATAGCTTAGCATGAAGCGTTTCGGCTTCAGAGCACAAATATTGCGTGTCGCTGAAACCAGGCTTTTCAGGCATCAGCGCCTGTGCGGACATAAAAAAACCTGCAATCAAGCAGGTTCTTAAAAAAGCTGGCAGGGGTGGAGGGATTTCCTCAGGCACGTCCCTGTGCCTGACCGCAAGCGGCGCTGACGCGGTACACTTTGTTCCCGACAAAGATGTCGAACCCATGGGGCTTCTCGCCCTCCACATTTCCAATGCCTTTCTCTTTTTCAGGACATAAAAAAACCAGCCACTTTGGCTGGTTTCTGAGATTTGTGGCAGGGGTGGAGGGACTCGAACCCCCAACCATCGGTTTTGGAGACCGCTGTTCTACCAATTGGAACTACACCCCTGCAATGGAGGCAGAATTATACCCATGGATGAACAAAGGTAAAGCAAATTCACCCTCTGTGTTTTCGATTGCGTAAAACTTAATCACTGCCTGCTGCTTTGGTCTGATTTACGCTGCGATACCACAGCTCATAAGTCAGCTGGGCAAGGGGTAACATCGCCTGAACCTGCAGCCATACTGACTGCTCATTTCGTTGCATCACTCTGGCGTAGCGTTCCGTCAAAACCCGGGATTGCTGATCATCGAGCTGGTTGATCATCATTGCCGAGGCCAAATCGAATTCTGCCACGGAACAGGCAGCATATTCCCAGTCCAGCACCATGCCCTGAGGCTCGATACATAAGTGTTCAAAGGCTAAATCATGATGACATAGGGTGTTTTTAGGCGCCTGCTGCCAGTATTCCTGATAAGCCTGCGCCTTTTCAAACAACGGGCCGCTGGTAAGACCTAACTGCGCCAGGTACCCTTGCCAGTCATCCACCAGATTTAACTCGGCGCAATCAACCGGTTGATGATGAATGCGCGCCAGTCTTGCCGCCAGTATTGACACCTTATCCTCAGACGTCACATCCACCTCTTCCAGCGTTTTGATGTCATGCCAGGTCTCCAGCAAAAATCCGTGCTGAAGGCTGAGAAAGAGAGGTTCGGGGGCAAGCCCTGCCACGGCCAGTTGTTGCTGCAACCTGAATAGCGCCTGGCGATCCAGACGAGTGGGCGTATTGTCAGCGAAGCATTTCAAAAAATAGTGACGCTGCCCTGTGGTAAGGCGGTAGTTATGGTTAATCTCACCGGCATTAATACGCTGCAACTGGATATCGTCTCCGATAAAATCCAGTTTTGCCAATGCATCGAGTATAGCCTCAGGCAGCATAAGGATTCACAACCTGTTCCTGATAACTGCTGCGCCATTTAATGTATCCATACACAGCAAAGCCAAAGTAGCCAACAAACAGAAGAGCGGTCAGCAACAGACCCGATTGCCAGTAAAGCCAGGCTGCCAACATATTGATCACGATCCAATATAACCAGTTCTCCAGTACCTTTTGGGTCACAAGATATGTGGTAAACAGGCTGAACACCGTTACCAAGGCATCCACATACAGATACTGCGCATTAAAATAGGGACGCAACACACCCGCCAGCAGCACCGAGATGAATAACAGTGTGACCAGGGCAACCAAGTGATAGCTCCAGGAGTGAGTTTTGACTTCCACTTCGGTGTCAGGTGCCCTGGACATCGCGCGCCATTGCCACCAGCCGTAGACCGCCATACCCAGATAATACACATTCAGCACGGTCTGTAATGGCAGGGTATGTTCCCAGAACAGCCAACTGTAAATAGCGGTACTGACCAAGGCACAAGGCCAACACCAGATATTCTGTCTTGCCGCAAGGTAGACATACGCCAGCGCCAGAACAACGGCCAACAGCTCCCAGCCTGACTGGCTGGCCCATTGTTGGGCCAGCAACTCAATGGTCTGGCTCACTTACCACTTCCCATGGCGTCACCATTTAGAAACTTACACACAAAGATGGCCTGGCCTATCTGTTGATGACTGCGCTGCATTTCCTTCGCCAAAATCTCCATGGTTGCCAGATACTCTCCGCTGACCCGTGTACTGGTCATGGTGGTATCGACTTCCAGTTGCGGGTAAGTGTTTAACCGATCAATAAAAGACTGAATCGGTGCGATATATTTTTCCATCAAGGGGTAGAGCGAAATCTCTGCCACCAGTTTATTTGCCCCATTGTTCTGCATAGTTCATCCCTTAAAAGATATAATCCAGACTGATTCCCAGCATCCTGCCATCACCGAACTGATAGTAGGGTTTGGGAATTTCATAAAACTCTCTGGGGTCATTACTAAACCCGCCAAACCCGCGCACCTGATATTCACGATCGAAGATATTGCGCCCCCAAAGTGACAGAGTCCAGTTCTGCTGCACAAAACTCAGACGACTGTTAAACAGTACCATACTGTCGGAACGTTCATCATGGCCGTCTGAAAAATAGAAGCTGTCTTTACCATCGGCTTCGATATGCCAGCGCAGGTTGTCGGAAATATCCCAGTCAGCACCGAAGTTAAAAGTATAGCGTGGTGCCTGAGCCTGATCCCGCTCATCCACAAAGGAACCATCGGCGCGTTCGTATCCCTTGAACGTAGCGCGCAACCATCCCAGATTAGCAAACAGCGTGACATCAGCATGGGGCTGCCAGCCCGTCTCCAGTTCCAGACCATAGTTTGTGCCGTTATCAGCATTATCGATAATATCGATAAAGGTTGCGGTACCGTCGTCTCGGAACTGCAAGTCATAGTCACTGATCTGGGTGTCTTTGCGCTCCATATAGAACGCGGCCAGTCGAATATGGCTATTACCGGCAGTGCCCTTGACGCCAATCTCATAGTTCCAGTTATATTCAGGTGCAAACAGTCTTTGCGTCTCACTAACACGCTCATCAGGGTTAAAACCGCTGGCCTTATAGCCGCGGTAAAGGCCAGCGTAAACCATGGTGCCGCTGCTGACAGTATGGTCAAGCACCAGCTTGCCGCCAACAATCGTATCTTGCAGTGATTCTGCAAAGCCACTGTTGTTATCATAATCAATGCGGAAGCGATCGACTCGCAGTCCTGCTGTCAGGCGGGTACGGTCATTAAAATGGGTGATGGTCTGGGCATAAAGCGCCATGTTGTCTGGCTCATAGCGGCTACCAAAATCTGTCTCAGCATAGGTGTACTGGCGCAGCAGGGTCTCATCCACAGATTTTCCATACAGCCCCACCACCCAGTCTGTAGTATCGGCAAACAACCGTGAACTGTCATCGGAGATGGCCCGAAGCTCCACAGATTTTGTATCGCGCTGGCGATAATAGGCATCGAAAGAGCTGTATTCCCAAGGGTGAAAACCCACATAGGTCCAGTCTTCATCGTAACCATAATCCATATCCGAATCGGACAGTGCGCCGATAACCAGCAGCCTCCCCCAGGACAGTTGCCAGTCGGCCTTCAGGCTCAGGGCATGGGATTTCTGGCGGTCAAACCCGGGCTCATCGGAGCGGGTCTTGTTATCATTATCCAGTGAAAAGGCATCATAGCCATTGTCGATGTCAAAGTATTGGTAGTTCAGATCCAGTTTCAGCTGTTGTGTAGCCTGAAAAGCCAGCTTGATTCTGGACGTCAGCTCGTCGCGATTGCCGGTATCATCACGACCCAGATGGATATTTTCAATAAAGCCATCGCTTTTGTATTGCTGCAATGCCACTCGATAATCCAGCCTGTCAGTCAAAGTACCGCCGTGGGCGACACCGGCGGACCAGGTATTTTGCTCTGCCAGGCTCAGACTCAGGCGCGATGCCTGATCAGCCCCGGCTGGTGTGGTCTGAATCTTGATCGCGCCGGCCAGCGCATTGGCGCCAAACTCAGTGGCTTGCGGGCCCTTTAGCACTTCAACCTGTTGCACATCAAACAGGGTACCGATGGCGGCGATACCGGAAAAGTCCACGTCATCGACGACCACCCCGACCGAGGGATTAACCGGCTCAGAAAACTGGCTTCGCTCACCAATACCGCGAATCTGTATAAAGCGTCCACGGGAAGCGCCGGCAGCAAAATTCACATTAGGGGCCACATTCAGGATCTGATCGAGGTACTGCGCCTGGCGGGCCTGGATCTGCTTCTCTCCAATCACAGAGACACTGGACGGCACGACCATCAGGTTTTGGACAGTAAAGTCTGAACTTACAAGGATATGTTCGATATCAGTCAGCTTAGCGTCATTCGCCGCACAGGTACCCGAAAAGGCCAGTGCGAGGGAGAGGGATAAAACGGTTTTTCTTACTATCATCAGGGATCTTCTCGTTGGTGCATGAAAAGATCCGGTACTACGGCAGGTCAATGGGAGTTGTAGCGGGGGTAGCCCCTAACCATTCCTACGCCGGTATTATCCGGATCAGGTTTAAGGGTTCCCGTTTCAGCGTTCTATGCTGGTGCGGATCTCAGCCTTTCGACACCCCTTGGTTAACTGATTTGCCTGCTTGGAGGCAAATCCGCTGCGGATTGTAACAATAACGCGCCGAAGCGCAAGCACCCTAGCCCATAAAAATCAGACGCGCGGTGCGCCAGGCTGTGGCGACTGGCTAATATGGGCCGTGAGTACCTGCTGCATCGCTGCTTTGACCGGAATGTCCAGCGGCTCACATCGGTGACGAGGCAGATAAAGTAAGTGCCCGCCCACCTGATAGCTAAGTGGCACATACACAGCAATCACATCCTCATCGTCAATTAGGTCAATATGCTCGTTGGTGACAAAGCCAATCATTCGAATATCTTCGTGTAAGGTCACCAGCACTACCTTTTGTAATTCCTGCTCTTCAGAGCCGGAGAACAGCTTCAGGATATCGCGAGCACTACCATACAAGGTTTTCACCAGAGGAATGCGATTGAGGCTGCGCTCCAACCACTCAAACAACTGTCTTAGCAGGTAGGCCTGCACCAGCAACCCCAGCATAAAAATAATGACCAGGCCAGACAACACGCCCATGCCGGTGATATACCATCCCTGCGGGAGCAAGTATTCCAGCAGCGGGCTGAGCAGAGACTCCGCCCAGCTAAAAAACCAATATAGTGCGCCAAGGGTAATGGCAATGGGCAGGGCAAACAGCAGCCCTCGTGCAAATGTTTGAGAAATAGATTTCATCAGATCTTCCGGTGACGCCATTGACTGGCGCCAATGTAGCACTGCTCAGCACAAAGCGAAATGCGCCCAGAGCGTTTCGCTGAGTAAAGGCACTGACGCCTCGGTTATTAGCCCATTCGTTCTCTTAATGCCTCAATTCGTCGCGCAAACACGGGCAGAGGATTTGCAAAGGAGTCGAGTATTGCCTTTGCTTCGTCAAACGCGTCGAGCTCTATAAGCACTTCAGCGTAGTTCAGCGCTGCATCAATGTCCTTAGGATTCAATTTGTAGGCGGCTGACAACGGTGCTCTGGCAAGCCCATATTCTTTGTGTTGCGCGTGAATCATACCAACAAGATTGAGAAGAACAGGGTTCTGCGGAGCAAGCTCAACTGCCTGTTCAGCATATTTAAGAGCCGATGCTAATTGACCTTGTTCTTTCATCAACCAGGCCAATTTGTGCAATGCATCAATATTCTTCGGCTCGTATGACAATGCCTGCTCAAACAAGGCAATGGCTTGTTGAGGCTGCTTACGAATCAGCTCATTGGCAAGTGTCAGACGCACCGCATTGTCGTCTGGAAACGCTTCAACATGCCCCTTCAGCAGATCAATCGCGGCCTTATGATCCTGTTGTCGAAAATAGAGATTGAATAATTTAGCCAGATTACGGGCTGTGGGCCTGGCCTGATACAGCGCACTCAGTTTAGGTTGCGCCGCGTCAAGATCTCCCTGGGCTAAAAGCATGTCACCATAGAGTCCTTCTGCGCTCGTTCGATGATGCTCGGCAAAGTCAAACTCTTCCAGAATACGACGGGCATGTTCATAGTTCTTTTTTTCTATCAAAAGATGAGCATGATTAAGTGCCAAGGCCGGTTCTTCCGGAAGTCTTTCGCGCCCTTCCAACACCTCCGTTAACGCCTTATCCAGCTGTCCCTGAGACTCATAGTGTGCCGCTAACTTCAGATAACTCTCTGCGAAATCAGGCTCCACATTCTGCCATTGGTTAAGATAGTCGATACTTTGTTGAATATTGTCATTGCGCGCGGAAAATGCTGAGAGCAAGCGCCAATAATCCCGGGAATGGGTGGCCAGTTCTTTTCTCAGCCCTGTCAACACCCGCAACGCATTGTCCAGCTCGCCTTTGTTAGCGTGGATCACCGCCAGAATCAGCGCAACAGATTCATTGCCCTTATTATCAGCATAAACCTTACGGGTACGGATAAAGGCTTTTTCCGGCTCTCCCAAGATCCGCTGTGCCACATAATAGAGAGTCAGAGCCTTTGCGTTGGCCGGATGGCTGGCAAGTGCCGACTCCAGAAAGCTCACCGCCTCTTGCGGCTGGTAGTCGTTAAGGGCCTTTCGGGCAAAGAACAAATTAGCCATCAGGCTGCCAGAATCCGCTTTCAGCGCTTCAGAAAAGTGTCTTTCAGCCACATCAGTTTCTTTTTCCTGTATCGCGATCAGCGCTTTTACGTTCTGAACCTGTTCAGCAAACTCCGGCTTCTGCTCCAGTGGCATCAATGCATTGCGGGCCTGCTCATATTCGCGCGCCTGGTAGAGTGCTACTGCATAGGCCAGTTGACTGACACCGCCATCATCATTGGCATGAGCTGCGGCTTTTAACATGTCCAGGCCACTGTCATCACCCATGGCCAACTTTAACAAGCCTTGTTGATGCATTTGTTGTGCTGTCAAAGAAAGCGGAGCGGTTAACGCCATCAGGGCCCGGGCCTTGTCTGCCTGTTTATTTTGCAGTAGCGCCTGGCTGACATAGTTAATCATCGACACATCCCCACCGCTGAGGGCCTGCTGCTCAACCAGATCGGCGAAAGCCGCGTCGTGATAGCCTAACATCAGCTGAGTAGCATGATAGATGCGCTTGGCGGTATGTCCCTGACTAAGATGGTTATGGATAGGATGAAGATAAAAATAGGCCTGCTCGAATTCTTTATTTCTGAATCCAGACACCCCTGCAATCACATAGTTTTGTGCCGAACTGTCACCCTGTTGTATCGCCCTTTTCGCATAGTCTGATGCCTGTGTATACTGCTGTTTCTGGAACGCCAGCATCGCAGCAACGCGATTGACAATGGCACTCCCTGGCGAGATTTGCAGTAAACGGTCAACGCGACGCTGCGCTTCATTTAACTGACTGAGCCGCATAAAAGCCAGCGCCAGTGTATCTGTGCCCGCGATAGACTTTGGATACATCCTTTCATAGGTTTGTAGTTGCGCAACGGCCTTATCAAACTGACCTTTTACATAATTAAGCTGGCCCAGCAATAACTGCACATCGGCGTATTCAGCATACTGCTCTGACAGTTGCGCCTCATACCCGGAAAAAGCCTGCCAGTCCTGATTCAAAAAAGCAGACAAGGCACGTCCCGCCAGATAGTAGGGTTTGTCTTCGACAGGTTCCAACTTGCCGAGCGTTTCCATACTCTGCTCAAACCGTTGCAGCTTGAGCAGCGCCCATCCGCTATAAAACCCAATGAGCTGTCTGTACGTTTCCTGATCTTCCTGCGGCATTTCCTCGATATAACCCAGCAACGCCTCGAAGTCCTGAGACATAAACAGCGCCTGCACCATCAACGGCACCGTCTCAGCTTTGCGCGCACCAAATTTGTCAGCCTTACCGAGCTCTTTAATTGCCAGCAGAGATGACCCTTGTGCAAGATAAGCGGTACCCAACAGCAGCCTGGCCTCTCTATTGCTAGGTTCTGCCCTGATCACTTGCTTGAGTTCAATGATGGCTGCATCGGTGTCCTGCTCCAGCATAAACTGTCTGGCCGATGCCATTTTTTGCTGCGGGTCGGCGTTACCACAGCCCACAAGCACTGCGGCAACACATCCAATGAAGATAAGTTGTCTGATTCTGCCAAAAAACACGGTAAGCACTCCTGAACGATGGCGCTCAAATAAAATAAACCAATAACGCTAGCACGAATTCGCTTTTCAGGGTTACGGATGAGATTTATTTAGCGGCGGGGCGGGTGTTAATTTACTCTGCACTGCTATGTCTACAGGATGAGACTGCTTCCAATACAAGACGGGGACGCCATGTTGCATACGCACCGGAAAGCTGAGCTGCTGCACCTGGGCCAACGCCAGGCGACTCATCATCGCTGAGCGCTTATTGCTTTCGGTCAGCCTTGCTTCGACCACCTGTCCCTTTTCATCCACCAGCACATCGACCAGAACCGTCACTTTTTGTTCCAACGCTCTGGGGTTGGCTTCCATCAATATCTCCTGTTTCACCTCCTCCCGTGCTGATATCGATAGAGACCAGCTGAGAAGGATGATACTCGCGCACATCAAAGCGATGATTCGTATTGTCATAAAGAAAAATTACTTCAAAATCGGCAAAAATAAAAGCCGGCAGAAACCGGCTTTTTGACTACATGACGACACTAAATCGTCTTTAAAGGGCTTTGCGCTTGCGAGCGACAGATACGCCTAACACACCAAGAGCAAACAGCACGATAGTGGATGGCTCAGGAACCGGCACGCTGCCAGCCATGACGGCATTCACCCAGCCCAGGTAAGACTCAATAATAATCCCCCCCAGGACATCACCAAATGACCCATCGGCAAATCCCAAACCAATACCAAAGGTATTAATCGCAGCCAACCAGTATTTATCATTCAGCGCATCGTAAACAAAAGAGGGACCACCAGAGTCACCGCCACCGATATTCGCCTCACCATAGATGGGATTAGACGGGTCAGACAGGTCATTATCCTCTGGCAACACCGAGCTACAACCCAGCCCAAAGCCACACAGGGTATCGTAGACACCGGCAAAGTCACCCTCAGTGATAGTACCGTCAAAATCGGCGTACCAGACTTCCTGTGCACCACCGAAGCCTTCTTCGTCATTGCCATCAACAAAATCGACAATATTGCCACCGGTCAGTTTTGAGGCAAAATCTGGCCCACCTGTATAACCGGAACCATCGCCGCGCGTACCATAGCCCACCATGGTGAGCTGAGTTCCGTCGGTACCAGATTCAAGAGTATTGGTAATCGAACCGGAATAAAAATCATAAATCTCTACGCCCGCAGGCAAATCTTCAGAGAGTGTAACAACCGCAACATCATCACCAACGCAGCCACTGGTGCCGTCGGGACAAATATTAAACCCTTCATAGTCAGGATGGATCTGCACATCCGAGGCGGCAATTAAACTACCGGGAGTTTCATAATAATTGCCATCATCATTAAGTACTGCCGTCAGACTGTAATTGGCCTGACTCAGGTCCATCACGGTTCCCTGACCATCGGCGTCTACACAGTGGGCCGCTGTCAGAATATGACGACTGGAAATCGCCGTACCAGTACATATATAAAAAGCACCATCGATATTCATGGATAGACTGACTACGCCGGTGAATCTTGAGCCGGATACATTGGGGTCGACGCGACCTTCCCAGCCGGAATTTTCACCACCACCAGAAATGTAAGCTTCGGGACTAAGACCTTGAGCACTGATCAAAGACTGACCCGCAACAGCACTGATGCTGGTACCGGCAAGGGATGCGAGTAACGTGGCTGACGCTAGGAGTTTTAGTTTTTGTTTTATCATTTTCCTGCCTTTTAGGATTTATTATAAAAAAAGCCGATAGCTATGATAGCCTCGGCCGATGGAAGCAGGAAGTACGCCAGAATGATTAATGCTTTTATATCAAATAGTTAACAACATTCTCACTTTAACAATGTATCTGACTGTAAAATTATCTGACAATTTTGAGTCTTAATGACTTGGGATGAATTAAGTGGTCAGCCCGATGTTATCGGGCGCAAATAAAATAGCCTCGGTATAGTGCATCTGTTTGCTGGTTAACTTCAGATCGCGGAGTTTAATCTGACAGCAGAGGATGACATCGGGCCTGCCTTCGGCTGTTCCATTTTGTTCCTGACAAGATGGTCGAACCTGGGAGGTTCTCTTCCCATTGGGCCGCGCATAAACACTAAATTACCGGGAGTATTTTAGGACAGCTTTAGCTGGCCCGCGAAGCGGGTGAGCCTCAGAGATGAGGCGAACAAAAAAGCGCATGCAAACTGCGCATGGCCGTCGGCTTCTAAGCTGAATTTGCATGCAGGAGGATTATTCCGGGCTTCCTGCCCTTCACCCCTTCAGGGCCAGCCTTCGGCTGTTCCATTTTGTTCCTGACAAAATGGTCGAACCTGGGAGGTTCTCACCCCATTGGGCCGCACATAAACACTAAAATACCGGGAGTATTTTAGGACAGCTATTAGCTGGCCCGTGAAGCGGGTGAGCCTCAGGGATGAGGCGAACAAAAAAAGCCCATGCAAACTGCGCATGGGCTGAGATGTTTAATTTGTTGCAGGAGGAGGATTACTCCGGGCTATCCCTGCCCTACGCCCCTTCGGGGCCAGCCTTCGGCTGTTCTGATTTGCTCCCGGCAAATCGGTCGAACCTGAGGAGGTTCTCACCCCATTGGGCCGCGCATAAACGAAAAAGCCCCGGTGAACAACACCGGGGCTTTTTCGTTTATATGGCGGACGCAGGAGGATTCGAACCTCCGACCGCTCGGTTCGTAGCCGAGTACTCTATCCAGCTGAGCTATGCGTCCTGAAATTGTGTCTACTTGCTAAATTACATCCTGTAATCTGATTCCAGCTCGGCCATCCAAGCCTCGCGTTCTTGCCTCTCGGCGTGACGTTAAGTCACCCCTCGTTCGCTTCACTCACCGGCAAATCACCCAGCTGAGCTATGCGTCCTGAAACTTGTTCCGCTTTGCTATCAAGCGAGGGCGCATTTTACAGAATGTCCGAATTTATTCAAGCGATTCGAATAGCCTTTTTCAGGCCTTATTGCCAAGCAGGTTTATCGGTACTTTCAGGTAGTGGACGCCGTTATCTTCCGCCGGCGGCAGTTCGCCGGCACGAATATTGACCTGAATGCTGGGAATAATCAGTTTTGGCATACCCAGTGTTTTATCCCGCTTCACGCGTTTTTGCACAAACTCCTCGACAGTCGTATCTTTATTAATATGAATATTATTGGCCTTGTGCTCGGCCACTGTAGCTACATAACGCAGCGACCTTCCCTCGGGCTGATAGTCATGACAGACAAAAATTCTGGTTTCATCATCCAGCGCATAGAGCTTTTGTACGGATTCAAATAGCAGTTCGGCACTACCGCCGGGAAAATCACAACGGGCCGTACCGGCATCAGGCATAAACAAACTGTCCCCCACAAAGGCATTGCCGTCAATCAGGTAGGTCAGACTGTCATTGGTATGACCCGGCGTGGTAATCACTTGGCCATGAAAACGCCCTACAGTGAAGGTATCACCCTCGACAAAAAGATGGTCGAAATCCTGCCCCTGTACGTCCTGCTTATCACCTAGGTTAAACAGGCGTTGAAAGTTCTCTTGTACTTTTGTAATGCCACTGCCGATGGCAATTTTACCGCCCAGTTCTGCCCGGATATGCTGGGCTGCCGTCAGATGGTCCGCATGAGCATGGGTTTCCAGAATCCATTTCAATGTCAGTTGATTCTCTTTCACTGCCTGAATAAGTTGATCAGCAGACGTCGTATTCGTTTTGCCGGCGGCGTAATCAAAATCCAGTGCAGGATCGATGATTGCCGCCTCTTTGGCTTGCGAATCAAAAATCAGATAGGACAAGGTTGAGGTGTCCTGATGAAAAAATGTCTGTACCTGTAATGACATCTGTTGCTCCTCAGTAACTGAATGCCCTTGTAATTTAGCAAAATACGAATTACCATACAACCAATTGTTATATCTTATTCCTTTTTGGAGGTTTGGTGACACTGGTAATCCTTGCCGCATCCAGTATTGGTCTGAGCCTGGGTATTTTTGGCTCCGGCGGCGCCGTGCTGGCATTGCCGGTACTGGTATATCTGGCTGGTCATGAGCCCAAACTGGCGATTACCGGCGCACTCTTTATTGTGGCGGCCATCAGCACCCTCTCATTATTGCTTAGTCACAGCAAACGTCTGGTTGACTGGCAACTGGCGTTACGCCTTGGCATAACCGGTATGCTCGGCGCCTATATGGGTGCCTGGCTAGGCAGCCTGGTTTCTGGTCTAGTGCAATTATCAGTATTTGCTTTACTGATGCTTATGGCCAGCGGCTTTATGTACAGGGGTAAAATCCGTCTGAATGATAAACAAACCAGCCTGCCCTTGATGCTTGGTGTGGGCACCGTCGTGGGCATGCTCACGGGTTTTACCGGCGTTGGCGGGGGATTTTTACTGGTGCCCGCCATACTCAGGTTTACCTCCCTTGATTTTTTTCGGGCCAGAGCCACCAGCCTGGTGCTAATCAGTGTCAGCGCCTGGACGGGATTTTCAAAAAGCGCCTGGCTATTACCCAGTGCCAGCCAACTGGACTGGACATTACTACTGATCATTGCTGCCATGGGCGTAGCCGGCAGCCTGCTAGGACAACGCTGGTCGGCAAACTGGCCTCAACACAATTTACGTAAAGGCTTTGCACTATTATTGCTAACGCTGGCCTGTTTTATTCTTTATCAAAACCTTTCATGAAGGAGCCTCATTATGATTAAAACCGCACCACAATTAGTGGCCGAAGCCAAAGCTGGAATTAAAGAAATCCCCATCAATGAGCTGGAACAACAACTTGCCCATCAGATTGTCATCATTGATGTGCGAGAGCCGCAGGAATATGCCCAGGGATTTATTCCCGGGGCCATCAATCTGCCACGGGGTATTCTGGAAACCAGCCTGACTGAGTTGCCGCAGATAAAAGGCGCCGAATCCCCTCTGGAAGAACTGGCTGAAAAAGAACTCTATCTTTATTGTCGTAGCGGCGCTCGCAGCGCTCTGGCGACGGAGTCATTGATGCGAATGGGCTTTGATAAAGTCTACTCGGTAGACGGCGGCTTTGAAGCCTGGAAGAAAGCGGATCTTCGGATTGAGACCCCTTAACACTATCTGAAAAGGCTGTCGTGTAATTTAGAGAAATCTAAATTAATCATTGACAGCCTGTTTTTTTGAACTATATTTCGATTATTTCTAAATTAGCAATTACTGTACTTGAGGGTGGTTATGGCGGACAAACTCATCGAACTGGTCACGGCGAAACGCAAGCTGGTGTTTTGGGGCTTATTGATTCTGACCCTGGTTTTTGTCGTTCAGTTGCCGGGCATCCAGATCGATACAGACCCGGAAAACATGCTGCCGGCAGATAATGCGCAGCGACAATTCCATAATCAGACCAAGACCCGCTTTGCCATGCACGATATGGTGGTGGTAGGTGTCGTTAATCCAGCTGGTATATATAACCCGCAGACATTGGCGCATCTGGTCACGCTGACAGAGTTTGCTGCCGGTATTGATGGCGTGGTCGAAGCAGATTTAATGTCACTGGCAAATGTAGACAATATCGACCAGCAAGAGCCTGGCACTATCCGCTTTGAGTGGATGATGAAAACCGCACCAAAAACCATTGAGCAAGCCAAAGCAATCCAAGATAAAGCCGAGCGCCTGCCACTTTTGTATAACACCTTGGTATCTGGTGACGGTCAGGCTGCCGCACTCTATGTGCCCATTACCGATAAAAACAAAAGCTACGCCATTGCCCAGCAACTGCGCAGTAAAATCAGTGAATTAGACAGTCAGGATGAATGGCATATTACCGGTTTGCCGGTAGCAGAAGACCGTTTCGGCTATGAGATGTTTGTACAGATGGGGATCAGTGCGCCGCTGGCAGGGTTAACCATCTTTATTCTGCTGTGGGTGTTTTTCCGCAATATTCCCTTTATTGTCGCTCCGATGATCGTCGCCATGGCAACAGTGTTGATCACCATGGGCCTGCTGATAGGCATGGGCTTTACCGTGCATATTATGTCCTCCATGATTGCGATTTTTCTGATGCCCATCGCGGTGGTGGACTCGGTACACATTCTGTCTGAGTTTGCCGATCGCTATAAACCCGGCGACAAGGTTAAAACCGTCCTAAAAGAAGTCATGGGCCACCTGTTTACGCCGATGCTTTTTACTTCCATTACTTCTACTGTGGGCTTTCTATCGCTGATGATCACCCCTATCCCGCCGGTACAGATCTTCGGTGCTTTTGTGGGCTTTGGGATTATGCTGGCTTATTTGCTGACTGTGATCTTTGTACCGGCGTATTTAAGTGGCCTGAGTGAAAAAACGCTGCTCAACCTGACCCAGAGACTGCCTGACGAAAGTCAGTCAAAACTGGCCCCAGCCCTGGTCCGCCTTGGCAGGCTGGCAGGCAGCCATGCCAAACTCTGGTTGGCTGGTTTTATTGCCTTGTTTTTCTTAGCCTTGTGGGGCATCAGTCAGATCCAGATCAACGATAACCCGGTACGCTGGTTCAAAGCCGACCACGAACTGCGTATCGCCGACCGGGTACTGAATGAGCATTTCGCTGGCACCTATGATGCTTATCTGGTGATGCAATCTCAGGGGGATGTCAGTGCAGATGTTAAAGCCCTTTTGGAAGAAACGGCGAATAGTGAAGCACTGTCACAAAATACCGCCAACTGGTTGCTCCAGCAGCAACAGCAATTTGATGCCAGCATCAGTCTGTCGACGCTAATCAGTGCCATCTATGATAAAGGTTTTGAGCTGGATATGGATGAGTCGGATCGCCTCACTGAACTGGCCCTTGCTCTGGAAAGCATCGAGAGCCAGAGCAAAGCCTTTTTAAACCCGGCTGTGCTTAGCTATATGAGCAGTTTACAGCAATATCTTAAAGACAGCGGTCTGGTGGGTAAGTCCAACTCACTGAGCGATATCGTCAAAACCGTTAATCGCGAGCTACGCAGCGGTGAGGACCCAGACTTTGCCCTGCCAGATACCGCGAGTGGCGTATCTCAGACGCTGCTACAATATCAATCTTCTCATCGGCCTCAGGATCTCTGGCACTTTGTCACGCCTGACTATCGCCAAAGTCTGATTTGGCTGCAACTGACCAGTGGCGATAATAAAGATATGACGGCGGTCGTGACCCTGGTGAAGGATTATATTTCTGCTAACCCTCTTCCCGACGGCCTGAAGGTAGACTGGGCCGGTAAGGCTTACTTAAATGTGGTTTGGCAACAACAAATGGTCGCTGGCATGCTCGACAGTCTGATCAGTGCTTTTGTCATTGTCATGGTCATGATGATGTTGCTGTTCAGATCCGTCGCCTTTGGTATTCTGGCCATGCTGCCTCTGACCTTAACCATTTCCCTTATCTATGGGCTGATTGGTTGGGTAGGCAAAGATTATGACATGCCAATCGCCGTGCTCTCTGCGCTGACCCTGGGATTGTCAGTCGATTTTGCTATCCATTTTATTGAGCGTTTCCGCGCTACCTGGGCCACCGAACAAAACTGGCAAAACACCCTCAAGCTTATGTTTGAAGAACCCGCCCGGGCCATATCACGTAACGCCATTGTGATTGCCATGGGCTTCACGCCCTTGTTATTTGCACCACTGGTACCTTACATCACTGTGGGTGTATTTCTGGCTTCGATTATGGCCATTTCAGCACTGGTTACCCTCGTCATGCTGCCTTCAGTGATGGCACTGACGCGAAACTGGCTGTTCAGAACCACTAAGTCTTAAGGAGAAATGCGATGAGATTCACATACAAATGGTTGGTGCCCCTGTCACTGATGCTCAGCCCTTTAGCGCAGACACAGGAAGTGGATGTGCAGGAAATTGTTAAGCGGGCCGAACTGGCCGCTTACTATGCCGGCGATGACGGCCGCAGTGCCGCGCGCATGCTGATCACCGATCCCCAGGGCCGCAAGCAAATGCGCCAGTTTGTCATCCTGCGCAAAGATCGTGAGGATGGCGGTTCACAGGATATGATGGTGTTTTTCTCCCGCCCTGCCGATGTGCGCGATACGGTTTTCCGGGTAGTCAAAAACACCGAGCGTGATGATGATCGCTGGCTCTACCTGCCAGGCCTGGACCTGGTTAAACGTATTTCAGCCGGAGATAAACGCACTTCTTTTGTGGGCTCCCATTTTTTCTATGAAGACGTATCAGGACGCAGCACCTCTCAGGATGACTTTACGCTGATAGAAGAAACCGATGAACAGTACTTGTTGGAGGCTAAACCCAATGACCCAGCTGCTGTTGAATTCGCCCGCTACAAAGTGAGTATCGATAAAGGCACCATGCTGCCGGTCAAAATCGATTTCTTTGATGCCAAAGGCGAAAACTACCGACGCGTAGAAGCGCTGAAGATTGAGACGATACAAGGCTACCCGACTGTCACCCATTCCCGTGTACAGGATCTGCGCAGCGGTGGTGAAACCGAAATGCAGTTTCGCTTTATCAGTTACGATCTGGGCCTGCCTGATGAGGTATTCTCTGAACGCAGTTTGCGTAACCCACCCCGTGACTGGCTGGAGCTCAGGGACTAACCATGGGAATAAGAGCAATAGCACAGGTGCTGACAGCCCTGATCATCAGCTTTAGCGTAAGTGCACAACAGCAAGATGACTGGGACTGGGAGGATGATGAATGGGGCGTGGCAGAAGAACCTGCCGGATTACCGCTGCACGGCTTTGCCGAGCTGGCTCTCGGGCGGCGCACAGTATCCAGTCCCTTCCATGACGCTCTGAGTCTTGGCGATGCAAGGCTGCGACTGGAAACCAGTTACCTGTGGCACGATATTAACATTGAGGCTAAGGCAGAAGGCCGCTACGACGCCGTATTATCCGCCTGGCAGGGACGAATTCGTGAGCTTTCCGCACAATTTAGTGTGGGCAGTCGACTGGATGTAAAAGCGGGCCGGCAAATTCTGACCTGGGGCACCGGAGACTACCTGTTTCTGAATGATCTGTTTCCCAAAGACTGGCAATCCTTTTTTGCCGGCCGCGCCGATGAATACCTCAAGGCACCCTCCGATGCCATTAAAGTATCGGCTTACTTTGACTGGTTTAATCTGGATCTGGTTTATAGCCCGCAGTTTGACAGCGACAATTATATCAGCGGTGACTACTTTTCCTTCTTTAACCCCTGGGCCGGCGGCGTGATTGCCCCGCAGCCTGGCTTTAATGCAAAACGCCCCTCTGGCGATGAATGGGCCATGCGCCTGTTTCGCAACATTGAAGGTAAAGAAATCGCCTTTTATGCCTATGATGGCTACGTCAAGAGCCCTGAAGCCCTGAGTATTGACGGTTTGCCAACCTTTAGTGGGTTACAGACGTTGGGGGCGTCGTTTCGAATGGCTTTAGGCAGCGGTCTGTTTAATGCTGAAATCAGTCATCATCGCAGCAAAGAAGATGGCAAAGGTGAAAACCCTCGCATTCCCAATAGCGAATGGCGCGCCCTGCTGGGGTATGAATTGGAAGTGGTCACCCGCCTGACAGGCAGTTTTCAGTTTTATCTGGAACATACACAAAACCATGACGCGTTATTGGCAAACTCACCTTTTTCAGACTGGGAAGTGGAGCAAAACCGCGTAGTGCTGACCAACCGGCTAACCTGGCGTAACCAACGCGACGACCTGACCCTGTCCTTATTCACGTTCTATTCTCCTACAGATCAGGATGGTTATTTGCGCCCTGGCCTGGACTATCGCCTGGATGATAACTGGAGCATGAGCGCCGGGATGAATTTGTTTTTTGCTGAGCAGGAGCACAGCTTTTTTGGCCAGTTTAAGGATAACAACAACGTGTATGCCCGGATTCGATACAGTTTCTAACCACTTTAGGTGAACACATTTAAGTGGTCAGTTTGTGAAACAGTGAATTAACCTTAACCCAGGAGTGATGATCATGAGTGCAGAAAGAGCTCTGACTGCCTTTGCCGGTTTTATGGTGTTATTATCCGTCGCCTTAACAGTATGGGTACACCCTAACTTTGTGTGGTTGACGGTGTTTATTGGCGCCAATTTATTTCAGCAATCCTTTACCGGATTCTGTCCGGCCACCATCGTGCTGCGTAAAGTCTTTGGTTTTAAAACCGAGGCCGAACTGGCTACAAAGCATTAACCCTTGTTGCAGGTAACACAAGTGGAAACGATCACTTTACATGAAAAGGAAGCCGCACAAGCGGCAGCCTTTTTACGCTCTTTAGGCAATGAACACCGGCTGCAAATCCTTTGCAAACTGGCAAACGGCGAGCTTCACGTGGGTGCGCTGCACCAGAGCTTTGATTTAAGCCCTTCGGCTTTTTCACAGCATCTGGCGGTATTGCGCCAGCAAGGTCTGGTGGAATGCCGCAAAGAAGCGCAAACCGTGTTTTACCGGATAAAAGACCCCGATACCATGAAGTTTATGCAGCTCTTGCAGGCTAAGTTTTGCCCGGATTATTAAGTGTTCATATTTAACCGGCGCAACTCCTGTTCGGTCTGCTTTTGCAGCTCTTCCATGGTCTTGCCGTGAGGCATGGGGGCTTTGGTTTCAGGATCCACCCGCACAAAGACAATGTCATCAGCAAAGCAGATGGTTTTCTTGGTCGCTTTGTTGCGTACCAGGCAAGAGACGGTAATGGAGGTGCGCCCGACCTTTTTTGTTTCCAGACCAAATTCCACCACATCGCCAGATAACGCAGGGCTCTCGAAGCTAATTTCACCAATATGCTTGGTCACCAGATAATTGCTTTCTAACTGGCAAATGGCATAAATTGCGGCTTCTTCATCGATCCATTCCAGAGCACGGCCACCGAAAAGGGCGTTGGCATAATTGAGATCGTTAGGCATGACCAGGCGGCGGGATAAAAAGCGCATTCGTATTCCTTGTGTAATTTCAATAAAATCAATTATATCAGGTATCTTTTAAAACCGGGGACCATGTGTCAAAACCACCACTCGCGGACAGCTGGATAACACAGCGCCTGAAAGGGCATTATCACCGTCAGCTGGTCTTGATCAGTGGCGACCAACCATGGGCCATTGAACAGGCAAGAGCAATACAGCAGCAGTTCTCCGACAACGTTCTGTGGGTCGGCGAACACCCCGAAGGCATTGGTGCAGATTGCGGTGATTATCGACAGTATCTCGGGCGGGAATACGAGCTGCTGATTTACAATGTGTACTCCGGGATCAGAGCCAATGCGCTGATGGCCTTGTCGGGTACCGTAACCCATAGCGGCCTGATGCTGTTATTGTGCCCGGATCTCACTTGCTGGCCTGATATGCCAGATCCACAAGCCACAAAACGTGTTTCCTTTGGTTTTAAACAGGATGATACGCGTCTGTTGTTTGTGGAGTGGCTATTGCGCCAGGCTGAAACCGACCCACAGGTTTTATTATTAACCCCTGAAGGTCAATGGGGATGTCCGGCACCAGCCAAAAGTCCGCGTCCGCCTGGCACGGGGCCCTTTGCCACTGAAGACCAGCAATACGCCGTTGAAGCCATTGTTAAGGTCGCCACCGGTCACCGAAATCGTCCACTGGTAATCACAGCAGATCGCGGCAGGGGCAAATCTTCAGCCTTAGGGATCGCCGCCACACAAATCATAGAGCGTACTGGCAAGAAGATTCTGATAACGGCTCCCACATTGGCACAAACGCAAAAGGTGTTTGAACACGCCAAACAACATATGACGGTCTCAGAGCAAACCCCTTCACATTTAATCTCGGCAACTGGCGGTAGTCTGCTATTCCAGCCTGTTGATCAGATTATCAAAACACGTACCGCCGCTGACATGCTGTTGGTGGACGAAGCCGCGGCCATTCCGGCCCCATTACTTAAAACCCTGACCACGCGCTACAGCCGCATTGTTTTTAGCAGTACTGTGCATGGCTATGAGGGATGTGGTCGCGGCTTCGAATTGCGCTTTAAGCCCGCTTTGGCATCACTGCACCCCCAGTACCGACAGGTGAAGCTTGAGCAGCCCGTGCGGTGGCAAAGCGGTGACAGTCTGGAAAGATTTTGGTTTAACATCACGCTGATGGACAGCCCCGCCACCACTCACGGCGGCGAAACACTTATCGGTGAAACCTTATCCTTTGTACCTGTCGCTGCACAGCAACTGATTCAGCAACCTGATTTATTCAGGCAAGTTTTTCAGCTATTGATCAATGCGCATTATCAGACCAGCCCTGACGATCTGATGCGTCTGTTAGATGCCCCCCAAAGCCGACTCTTTGTTTTGGCCCAGGCCGATCAAGTGGTAGCCGCTGTCCTCGCCGACGAGGAGGGAGGTGCTCCACTACACCCACTGGCAGAGGAAATCAGTCAGGGTACACGTAGGGTTCAGGGGCATCTTCTGGCCCAGAACCTCAGTCACTGGGTCAGCAGCGCCGCCCTCGCCAGATTACGTTATCTTCGCATTGTGCGCATTGCCGTTTCCCCTTCATTATGGGGAAAAGGCCTCGGCAGTCGTTGTCTGAATGAATTATATGACGTTGCCAAAGCTCAACAGATAGATTTCATTGGCAGTGCCTTTGGGCTCACTGCAGAGCTGGCCAGCTTCTGGTTGAAAAATCAGTTTTATTTTAGTCGACTTGGACTCAAGCAGGACATGACCAGCGGCGAACACAGTATGCTGGTGTTACGTCCCTTATCTGAATCCGCGACCACTGCCATGAGTGAGATTCGCCATGAGTTTCAGCGCGAATTTGTTACCCAGCTCCCGGGGCCTTTCAGGCAGGTGCCTGGTGACGTGGTGAGGGGAATACTACAGACGTTTTCCGGCCAGGATACACTTGAAGCCAGCGATCTGACCAGATTACGACGTTTTGCAAAGGGAATGGGCACCGCTGAGGCCATTTTTGTGTCTCTGCGCCAATGCTGCCTGTGGCTGTGTCAACATCAGCAGCTACAAGATGATGTCCGTCTGCACCTGCTCATCGCAATGACCCTGCAATACCACCATGCAGCACAGCTGTGTGAAACCTTTAATCTCAAGGGCAAACGGGACATCACCCGGGCGCTGCGACAACTGCTTGAGGAAAAGATTATTTTTAATGACAACAACATAAAATTGAAGTAAAAAGCCCTACGTTAATTTTATCTGTATATGCCGTGACCGCCGTCAGCCTGCTGCAACCCGCCCTTACCAGTACCATACTGGACAGACTCGCCGATGAACTGAGTGAAAACGGTTATTGTCTGACGCCCTCTGTGCTGCCACCTGAGCTTACAGAGCAACTGTTATTGGAAGTCCACCAGCTTAATCATGAGCATTTTGAACCTGCGGGGATTGGTCGCGAGCGTCAACAGCAACACAATCAATTTGTACGCACGGATGCCATTCACTGGTTGAATGGCCACACCCCGGCGCAACAGGAATTCCTTGGTCTGATGGAAACCCTGCGTTTGGCCATTAATCGCCGGCTTTTTATGGGATTATTTGACTACGAATGTCATTTTGCTCACTACCGGCCAGGGGATTTTTATAAAAAACACCTGGACGCCTTCAAGGGCCGTACCAATCGCGTGCTCAGTACCGTACTCTACTTAAATCCTGGCTGGGGAAACAAGGATGGCGGTGAGCTACTGATGTATGAGCGTGATAGCAACGACCCCATTTTGAGGGTCACGCCATTGTTTGGCCAGATGCTGATTTTTCTCAGTGAGCGCTTTCCCCACGAAGTCATGCCCGCGCAGCGCGACCGTTACAGCATTGCCGGGTGGTTCAGGGTCAACACCAGTATTGGTGGAGCCATTGATCCCCCCGCCTAAGGGTCAAAGGACCACCTCACCTGGACCGTTGCAAACGAGCCGCCAATGGGTTTTCCGGCCAGCGCCTTAGCTGGCAGTGATGCAACATAAGGTGTTAGAAGTAAGCCTTACTGATCTGCTCGGCTATCTTGATCAGGCCTAACTGCATGTCATCAATGAAATCATGCAGCTTTTCCTGCTTCAGCGCTTGTGGCTTAGCCTGATTCAATTGTGCCTGTAACCTCTCCACTTCCTCCACCGGCCCGTCATGTCTGGGCAACGCCATCAATAGTGCCTGTAGCTGCTCAAGAACGTGCCCCAAGGAACGGGGAAACCGAGCTTCAAGGAGCAAAAACTTCAATACATCAGCACGATTAATTCTCAGCCGCATTTCCCGACGGTACATCTGATAGGCAGACATGGACTTGAGTACACCCATCCACTGAATGTTTTCAAAAGCCGACTGTTCGTGGGTAACTTCACGCAACAGGTTGGCGGAACGCACATCAATGATGCGGGTGGTCATATCCCCCCTCTCAAGGTTGCGCCCCATGCGTAAAAAGGCATACCCCTCATCATGGGTCATGGTACCGGTTAGCATTCCGGTTATGGTCTGATTACCACGAATGATGCTGATCAAAGAATCATAGCGATGGCGGTGAGTCAGAACCGACTGACAGTGTTTCTTGGCTTCTAAATAGAGTCCGTTGATTTGTTCCCAGGACTCACGGGGCATAATCTCTCGCACCGTTCGCGCGTTTTCCCGAGCGGCCGTGAGTGAACTGATGATAGATCCGGGATTGAAGGTATCTGTCACCATGTACTTGATGACACTGCGTTCATCAGCCTGCTCATAATGCTGATAAAACTCTTCCCGTGCCGACAGAATATCGACAATGGGCTCCCAGCCTAACTTCACACTCTTAGGCAAATCTAACAAAAGATGGGAATTAACGTTGATTAACCTGGCCGTATTCTCGGCACGTTCCAGGTATCTGGCCATCCAGAAGATATTACTCGCTACCCTTGATAACATAATGCTTATGACTCCATATCTACGATCCAGGTATCCTTACTGCCACCACCTTGCGAGGAGTTGACGACGATGGAGCCTTTACGCAACGCCACCCTGGTCAATCCGCCCGTGGTCACCTGAATATCTTTTCCGCTGAGAACGAAGGGACGCAAATCCAAATGGCGAGGCTCCGCTTTATTGCCAATCAGTGTCGGCGCGGTTGATAACATCAGCATGGGCTGGGCGATATAATTCCGTGGGTCCCTGCGGATAAGACGGCGGAATTTATCGCACTCCGCTTTAGTGGAATGGGGTCCGATTAGCATGCCATAACCACCCGATTCATTGGCCGGTTTGACCACCAGCTGCTCGATGTTTTCCATCACATAATCGCGATCTTCCTTAACGAAGCATTTATAGGTCGGCACATTGGCTAAGGTCATCTCTTCGTTGAGATAGTAACGAATGATCTCCGGGACGAAGGCATACACCACCTTATCATCCGCCACGCCGGAACCCGGCGCATTGGCAAGGGCGACATTTCCCGCTTTCCACGCTCGCATCAATCCACTCACCCCCAGCATAGACTCGGGATTAAAGGCTTCCGGATCGATAAAATGATCATCTACACGCCGGTATATCACATCGACGCGTGCTGGGCCCTCAATGGTACGCATGTAGACCACATCGTTATCATCAACGAACAGGTCACTGCCCTCCACCAGCTCAGCCCCCATTTGCTGTGCTAAATAAGCATGTTCGAAATAGGCAGAGTTAAAAATTCCCGGCGTTAATACGACAATTTCGGGTTGCTCGATTTGTCGAGGAGACAACTGACACAGCATGTCATAAAGCTGCGAGGGGTAATCATCAACAGGCAAAATATTGTATTGATTAAACATCTCGGGAAAAACACGCTTCATAACATGACGATTTTCCAGCATATAAGACACCCCGGAAGGAACCCTGAGGTTATCTTCAAGCACATACACCTTACCTTGCGCGTCCCTGACCAGGTCAGAACCACAAATATGCGCCCATATACCCAAAGGAGGTGTAATGCCCTTACATTGGTGCAGGAAGTTTTTAGACTTGCTGAGCAAGTCAGCCGGGAATACCCCATCCTTGATGATATTCTGATCGTTATACAAATCGTTAATAAACATGTTCAGCGCTTTCACGCGCTGCTTCAGCCCGGCTTCAATCTCGTTCCACTCAGATTTATCAATAATTCGCGGAATAATGTCAAAAGGCCAGGCTCTGTCTATTGACCCCTCCTCCTCATGGTAGACCCGAAAACTGATCCCCATAACGTGGATAGCGGTCTCGGCTGCCGCCTTATACTCTTCAATATCTCTGTCATTTAATCCGCGCAGATGATCACACAGAGTTTGTGCAGGGGGCCGGGGGCGCCCGGCGGCGCGCAACAGCTCATCATACAGATCCTTTACTTTGTAGCTCCCCCAACGAATTGCCATCCGTTAATTCTCCTTCATGGGTTTTAGTTAAGCTGCTATAAATAGTGGCATTCATCTGACAAAATGCAAAAAAGTGTCGGAATTAACTTAACTTAGTGGAAAACTCATGCCTTGAGCATGAACCGCTGATAAGGAAGAAAACTGTGACGTATTGTCTGGCGATCCGTGTTAACAAAGGGCTGGTTTTTGCATCTGACTCCCGCACCAATGCGGGGGTGGATTATGTCGCCACCTACAGCAAGATGCACCGTTTTGTATGGCCGGAAGAACGCACTGTGCTGTTACTGACAGCGGGCAGTCTGGCGACGTCCCAAGCCGTGGTCAATGCGATTTACTCCGATCTGGAAGACCCCGAAGCCCCGTTTAATCTGCGCAAAGGCAAACACCTGTATGATGTGGCCAGTTACATTGGTTCACTCAGTCAGAAAGAACAGCAGCTACACGCTCCTGCCCTTGAGAAAAGTAATGCCAGTGCTGAAGCCAGCTTTATTCTTGGTGGACAGGTGGCCGGTAAAGCCTGCGAAATCTATATGATCTACCCGCAGGGAAACTACATCAGTGCCTCAGACGAGACACCTTATCTACAGATAGGTGAAAACAAATACGGTAAGCCTATCTTAGATCGCATTATTACCCCCAGCACCTCTCTGGAGGATGCCGCTCGCTGTGCCATGGTATCCCTGGACTCGACACTTCGCAGTAATATCAGCGTGGGATTACCCATCGAACTGGCCATTCATACCAATAACTGCATAGAAGCGCCATGGCATAATAAATATACTGCCTTCAGCCCCATGTACAAGTCTATGCAGAAACAGTGGAATGAGGGGCTGCGGCAAGCATTCTCGGGACTTCCCCGATTTGATTGGGAAAAAGAGGATTAACCGGCGCCAATAACCTTGTGCACAAAACGCAGCTTATCCGTTGCGACACTGGAAATGACAAAAGGATACGCATCCTCCAGTCCCATACTGCGGTTTAAGGCATTGAGTACAGAAGTCAGGCGGCACCAGTCGTTATACAGTTGATTAAAGTGCGCTTCGTTTTCTGACGCGTCGCTTTGCGGCAGCTGGAAAAGCGGATTAATCACCTGGTGGGAAGACACGCTGAAATCAAAATCACTGGCGGTCTCCAGAGTATCAACCATATGCAGGTAATGAGCCCAGGTTTCCGCCCAATCCTCCCAGGGGTGCATACTGGCGTAGGCACTGACCCAGACTTTATGCCATTCGGGCGCGGGTCCTTGTTCATAGTAGTTTTGCAGGGCGTAGGTATAATCTAAGCGCTCATCGCCAAACAGCTGCCTGAATTCGGTTAGCCATTGGCTTCCCCGAACCAGCTTATCCCAATAATAATGACCGGACTCATGTCGAAAATGTCCAAGTAAGGTGCGATATTGCTCGTTAAGTTCTTCGCGCATTTTCATCCTTGAACTGTGCTCTGCTTCTTTGAGATTCAGGGTGATAATGCCCGCATTATGTCCGGTCGTAACAAAGTTCTTTACAGTCAATTCGTTACCGTATTCATCTTCAACCTGATCTTCGAGAAACTCAAAACCCAAGCCCTGCTGAGGATCCTGCTGCCGTGATACCACAGGCAACTCAAGCTTGAACAGGGTGTACAGGAGACGACGCTTAGCCTGTTCCATTCGGAACCAGAGTCGACGGTTTTCCGGCTGATTCAGGTTGGGGATAGTACGGGTCATCTCGCAAGAACGGCACAAGTCCGATTCCTGTTCAACAGGGATCATCCAGTTACACACGTCATGTATTGAATAGTTTTTACATTGCCGATAGAGCTTGCCGTTAACGGCCGCCCGCCAGCTTTTGTTGTCAGCGTGGGTAAGGGCGCTCAATTTTCTTTCGTCCGGCAGAAAGCCCAGAGTCAGCTTACAGCTGACGCACTGGGTATTAGAAAAATGCAGCGTATTACCACACTGACAGGAAAAGGTTTTCATAAGCCTCGCTTATTGTTTATTTATACTGTGATGACACCGTTCATTCTACTACGTTGTCAGAATATGACCTTGTTATTGACCAAAGCGTTTGCCGCCTTGCTGTAAATAACGCTGCTCCTGCTCGGATGAAACCCGTCCCAGCACCTTATTGCGGTGAGGAAAACGACCGAATTCATGCACAATATCCCGATGTTCGACAGCAAAGTGATAGGCATTTAATGCGGCCAGATGTTGTTCCCCTTCAGGATACTCCTGTAACAGGGCCGCAAAGCAGGCAACAGATTGTTGCTGAACCTGTTTATCTTCAGCATGTTCCAAAGGATGGTAGAAAAAAAGCCGTTCAACCAGTCGTAATTGTTTATCTTCACCTTTCTCGATACCTTGCTGACATAAATCCAGTGCCTTGTCGTCATAGCTAAAAGCCTGTGCAGAGCCGCGGTAGATATTTCGAGTAAACTGATCAAACAGCAATATCATGGCTAACCTACCCTGCGGATTATCGAGCCAATGCTTTAGTTCCCCTCTGTCTGCCAACTCCAGCACATTGTGAAAACGCTCTCGAATAAGATGGTCGGTTTCTGGATTACTCCGGTACCACATTCTCTGCTTGTCAGCGGACGAGAGCTCGCCTTCAATATCACCAAACCAAAACGCCAGAATTTGTTCGTATGCTATATCAATCATTTTTTTTCACTTTTTCCCGTTGTCCTGTTGAAACCCGTTCACCTGTCCCTATATAGGTATTGTCGGCGCCGAAAGGGTCGACAACGAACCGCCGCCGAATTATCGGGGCACAAAGGGGCACAGGCCCAATTACATATTGCTTTACGAGGATATGATTATGCGTAATATAGATCTTTCTCCACTTTACCGCTCTTTCATTGGTTTTGACCATCTTGCATCCATGATTGATGCAGCATCACGCAATGAGAAGCAACCCTCTTACCCACCCTATAATGTCGAACTTTTGGGTGAGGACAAATACAGAATTACCATGGCAGTGGCTGGCTTCGATGAATCTGAACTCGAGATTCAGGTTGAAGAAAATACCTTGCAGGTCACTGGTAAAAAAGACGCGCAGGAAAAGGAACAGGAACGTAAGTTTTTACACAAAGGCATTTCCGAGCGCAGCTTTGAACGCAAATTCCAGCTTGGCGATCATGTCAAGGTACTGGCGGCAGATCTGAAAAATGGCTTGTTGCACATTGATCTGGAACGCGTTATTCCTGAGTCGAAAAAACCCAGAAAAATTGAAATTGGTAGTCAGCTAATCGAAAACGCGTAGGTTCGCGACGATACCATGTTTCCCTGAAAAAAACGGGCCCTAAATCAGGGCCCGTTTTTTATGGGTCAATCAGTAAGGGTTTGAGGGGGCATAATAGGTCGTGTTGCGTCCGTCGATATCTAAACGAATCGGCGTCACGTTGCTTTGCCCTGTGCTGAGATTAAAGGTATCACCACTGACCAGGCGATAGCGCAATAGATCTCGTAATATCACCGGCTGACCGCATTGAGTCTGGGTGAACTGGGTCAATGAATCTGTCTCCAGTACATAAGCCTCAAATTGACCATCAATGATGCTATTGCCATCTTCGCTGACAAACATAGACGTCGCTTCGGAGACACCAATAGCACGTTTGCCCATACCGATATGGGCAAGAAATACTGCCATACGCCCCATTCTGTCGCGCTCATAAAAATGGGTGTCGGTGATCACGTCCTGCATGACAGGTGTCGACAAAAAGGGTGTCGTAATGTTGATGGTGTTGTGACAAAAGTCTGTGACTGCGTCGTCGCTTATGGCGCCAGCCACACCATCTGGATCATAAACGTATTCACTTTGTACTGCATTACCGGCAGAAGTCCCCCCGATGACACCGCCACGCTGATAGACTGCGTCAATAGCGGCCTGGACCTTGGTTCCGGCCCATTGATTGAGGTAGTCTGACTGATCGCCCCCGGATATCCACACAAATTCAGCAGAGTTAATGGCCCACTCTACATAATCGGAATTAGCCAACGACACGGAATCCACAATCAGCGTCTCTACCGAGTCGGCGTCTGTCAGGCCGGATAAATACGCGTTGTACGCATCCGTCCCTGTGGTTCGCAACACCACAATATCGCCACCGTTGATATGAGGCTTAACCCGTAAACTGAAAGCATCGTCCACATCAGTCCCACCTCCCATAAGTAATACCGCTCCCCCGGTAGGCAACGTCGGACAGCTATCTTCGGCGTTACCCACCAAGCTGGCGGTTAGCCCCTGAGGTTTGGAGGGCCGGGGGCCATATTCGTTACAAGCAGGGGAACCACTGCTACCATCGGGATAATCAACCAATAACTGATAATCTCCGGTACCACTATAACGGGTCACTTTGATCAGATGCTCACCCGCGTCAGCAACATAACTGCCTGTTTCGGGATTTGCACTGCTGGCGCCAGTGAGCACCGCGGGACCTGACACCTCATACAGATCCCAGTCAAAATCAGCTCGGCTACCATGGCTGAGGCTAATGGTGATCTCTCCGGCTTCGGCCAGATTAAACTGATACCAGTCCACATCCTGGCGACTACTGATGTTGCCCTGTAGTGGCGTTGACGAACACAGTGGACCATTGGCACTGGTTTCGCTGTCATTGTTTTCTGATTCGATGGTAAGGCAGGCCTGAGCCTGAAAACCATAGCTAACTGCGAGCAGAGCAGCGATTTTCAACATAGGCTTCATTACAAAGCTCCTGATTTTTATTGTGTCATAAGGTAACCGATGATGGTCGGCTTGAGCGTGGCCGCGAAAACGGCCTTAAATGGCTGCCTCAGACTCAACACAACATATAAAGGATGTTAAAACCTATGCAGGGTGGAACTCAGGCAGTCAAAGAGGGGGGATAGAGCTATTCGTCAAACCACTCTGACAAGTGATAGTCAGTGGTACTGTGATGTAATGCACATAGCAGCACGTGTTGACGAACTGAAAACAAAGGAATGACCTGAAGATATTTACACTTTGTTTACAATGCCACGCTTTCCCACTTATGACAAGTGGCTGTGTAGAAATTCTACAATTTGTTGATTAACTTTGTCACTATGGGAGATGGGCGCCATATGCCCTGCGGATACAGACACCGCGGTTAACCGTGGAAGTTGCTGACCAATAACCGCGGCCACCGCATGAGCGGGGGGGCGACTGTATTTCCCGGTCATCAGCAGAGTGGGCTGCATGATACGGGCATAGTCCTGCGGCGCATAAGGTTCACTGAGCAGTGCCTGGAAGTCCAGTTTCACCTTTTCCACCTGGGACGAAAAAGCGGCCTGCATAGATTCCGGCAGGGCGTCGAAATACCCCTCGCCATTCCAGTAGTTAACAAAGGCCGCGGCAGCGTCAGACGCCGAGCTTTGTGCGACATCAGAGGCCAGCTTCTGTACCTCACGTCGACCCGGCGCCTCATCATTGAGCAAATGGAAAGCCACCGGCTCAAACAGCATCAGCGAGCACAGCCGTGAATTCTGCTCAAGAGCAAGCTTAAGCGCCAGAGCGCCACCATAAGAATGGCCCAACAGGTGATATTGGTTCACCTCCAGTTTATCCAGAATCTGGATCACGCGCTCCGCCTCTGTTGTCAGACTGAATGTCTTCGGCTCTTCTACGGCTGGCGCTTCTCCATAACCATAAAGATCGATATTAATCACCCGAAAGTCTGACGCGATGTTTGCACTTAATGAACGCCACTGTCTGGCACTGCTCATGGAGCTGTGTAGCAAAACAATGGCCGGTGCCTCCGTGGGTCCTGACTGATACACGCCGCGCATATTGCCTCCAATCCGACTCGTTCAGATACAACAACGCCGGTAGGGATAACTCCGTACCGGCGCGGTAATGATTCATGTTTCAACGCTTGCCTGTGGCGTTATTGAGCGCTTAATCGAGCAGCTGACTTAACTCAGCGCTCACGTGCTCAACGGGTTTAGTCCCGTCAATTTTGTGGTAAGCACAGTGTCCTTTTGACGCTTGCTGCTGATAATAATCTACCAGCGGCTTGGTCTGTTCATGGTAAATGGCCAGACGCTTACGTACGGTATCTTCCTGGTCATCTGGACGCACGACCAGGTCTTCGCCAGTGACATCATCTTTATCTTCTACCTTAGGTGGATTGTGTTGAATATGATAAACACGACCCGATGCAGGATGAACCCGGCGACCCGCCATACGTGAGACAATCACATCGTCAGCCACATCAAATTCTATGACATGGTCAACACGTATGCCGTGCTCTTGCATGGCATCCGCCTGAGGAATGGTACGCGGGAAACCATCCAGTAAAAAACCATTTTCACAGTCAGGTTGCGCAATACGCTCCTTCACCAGTCCGATAATCAGCTCATCAGAAACGAGACGCCCTTCGTCCATGATCTTTTTCGCTTCCAGGCCCAATTCTGTGCCCGCTTTTATCGCTGCTCTTAACATATCTCCGGTGGATATCTGTGGGATCCCGAATTTACCCATTAAAAACTGGGCTTGGGTGCCCTTACCCGCTCCGGGCGCGCCAAGCAAAATAATGCGCATACCTGGTCCTCTTACTGGTGTGTGACAATTAGATGAATGATAAACAAACACGGACTTTACACATTAAGGTGTGTTGTGACAAGGCGAAATGCCCCAACTGCGTGCTTATCCGACCATAGTGTGAGGTTTTATCGCATCACAGACAACAAACGGGCCAGAAGGCCCGTTTGTTTAGGTTTTATCAACCTTTACTTTACCAGGCTCACCAGCAATTGATTGACTTTACTCACGTAACTGGCCGGGTCTTTCATACTGCCCTGCTCCGTCAACGACGCCTGATCAAACAGAATGTCAGTGAGTTGGGCAAAACGCGTTTCATCCTGAATATTGGCCAGGGTCTTAATCAATGGGTGCTCCGGGTTCACTTCAAAGTGATAACTGACTTCAGGGACCGGCTGACCTGCGGCCTGCATCAGCTTCACCATCTGAGTACTCATGCCCTGATCGTCGGCAACCACACACGCAGGAGAGTCAATCAAGCGGTGGCTCAGCTTCACATCTTTCACTTTATCACCTAAGGCCTTCTTAACCCGTTCAGTCAGACCTTCGACTTCTTTCTCTGCTTTTTCCTGTGCTTTCTTACTTTCCTCGTCGTCCAGCTCGCCTAGGTCCAGATCACCTTTGGTGACAGACTGAAACGACTTTTCCTGATAGTCAGTAAGATGAGACATCAGCCACTCATCGATTCGCTCTGACATCAGCAAGACTTCAATGCCTTTCTTGCGGAAAATCTCAAGGTGGGGGCTGGTCTTGGCTGCGGCGTAGCTATCCGCTGTAATGAAGTATATTTTCTCCTGTCCCTCTTTCATGCGGGCGATGTAATCATCCAGAGAGACGGTTTCAGCGCTACTGTCTTCATGCGTGGAAGCAAAGCGCAGCAAACCTGCGATCTTTTCTTTATTGCTGAAGTCTTCCGCTGGCCCTTCTTTGAGCACATTACCAAATTCTTTCCAGAAGCTTTGGTATTGCTCAGGATCGTTCTTAGCCATGCGTTCAAGCATCTGCAGCACTTTTTTCGTACAACCCTGACGCATCGCCTGAGAAATGCGATTATCCTGCAGAATTTCTCTCGATACGTTCAATGGCAGGTCATTGGAATCCAGCACACCCTTAACGAAGCGCAGGTAGGTGGGCATAAACTGCTCTGCGTCGTCCATAATAAACACACGCTGAACATAGAGTTTCAGACCGTGTTTCTGCTCACGGTTCCACATATCAAAAGGTGCTTTGGCAGGAACATAGAGCAGGCTGGTATATTCGGTTTTACCTTCCACCTTATTGTGTGACCACAACAGAGGGTCGCCAAAATCGTGGGAGATATGTTTGTAGAACTCTTTGTATTCTTCATCAGAGATCTCAGATTTGTCTCTGGTCCAAAGCGCCGTGGCCTTGTTAATGGTTTCCCAGTGAGCTGGCTCAGCGGCAATTTTTTCACCATCCGGGCCATCCTGTTCGGGCACTTCGTCTTTGTACATTTGCACAGCAACGCTGATATGGTCGGAATACTTGCCGATGATCGAACGCAAACGCCAGTCATCCAGGAATTCTTTCTCGTCCTCTTTTAGGTGCAAAATGACATCGGTGCCCCGACCAGGCTTCTCAATGTCCGCAACGGTAAAGCTTCCTTCACCTTCGCTTTGCCACTCTACGCCTCGATCCGCTGTCTCACCCGCAGCACGGGTGCGTACCGTGACTTTATCGGCAACGATAAAGGCCGAGTAAAAGCCCACACCGAATTGGCCAATCAGTTGTGAGTCGCGGGCCTGGTCGCCAGAGAGCTTGCTAAAAAATTCCGCCGTACCGGATTTTGCAATCGTCCCCAGATGCTCAATCACATCATCCCGGGTCATGCCAATACCGTTATCAGAAATGGTCAGCGTACCCGCGTCTTTATCTACCGACAGGCGTACCCTGAGATCGCCATCGTTTTCATACAGGCTATCATCGGACAATGCCTTAAAGCGCAGCTTATCCGAGGCATCGGCGGCATTGGAAACCAACTCACGTAAAAAGATTTCTTTATTTGAGTATAAGGAATGGATCATCAACTGAAGCAGCTGTTTCACTTCAGTCTGAAAGCCATGGGTTTCTTTATGGGCTGTTTCGGCCATAAACGTTACTCTCCTGGTTCGATTAAAACCTGCGCGGGTGCTGCAGGTGCAAAAAAATGATTCAACTCAGGAGATAGGGACGCGGCGCCGAAAATCAATGGCCCACTGACAATTTATGGGCGTTTAGAGCACTCTTCGCCCGGAGAAGGCATGGGTGAGTGTGGAACCATCAAGATACTCCAGTTCCCCGCCAACCGGAACACCATGAGCGATACGGCTGGCTTTTATGGTGCGGGTTCGGCACATCTGTGCAATATAATGAGCCGTGGCCTCCCCCTCTACGGTGGGGTTGGTGGCCAGAATAACTTCCTCGACAGGATTGGTGTCCAGCATCGTCGCTAGTCTGTCCAGGCCGATTTCATTGGGACCAATCCCATCGATGGGTGATAAATGCCCCATTAGCACAAAATACAGCCCTTTAAACTCACTGGTTTGCTCCACGGCCATCACGTCCTGCGGACTTTCCACCACACACAGCACCCCTGCCTGCTGTCGGCTGGGACTGGCACAGATATCACACAGCTCTGACTCGGTGAATGTTCGGCACTGACTACAATGCTGTACATGCTCCATGGCGTTACGCAGCGCATCAGACAGGGCCAGTGCGCCATCGCGGTTTCGCTCCAGCATCTGAAACGCCATACGCTGTGCAGTTTTCTGACCGACACCGGGCAGGCACTTTAGGGTAGTGATGAGCTCACTGAGTAAAGGACTGAATTTCATTCACACTTCTGACTATAAACCGACAATTAGCAGGACGTTCGTTAGAAAAACGCTCACAGGCACCATCAGAGATAAATTAAAATGGCATCTTCATACCAGGAGGCAACGGCATACCACCGGTTACTGATGACATTTTTTCCTTGGTTGTTTCCTGCACACGTCTGACCGCATCATTGGTTGCTGCTGCCACCAGATCTTCAATCATGTCCTTGTCATCTTCCATCAGACTCTCATCAATCTCGACCTTGCGCACATTGTGATTACAGGTCATGGTGATCTTGACTAAACCTGCACCGGCTTCCCCGGTTACCTCCAGGTCGGCGAGTTCCTGTTGAGCTTGCTGCATGCGCTCCTGCATTTGCTGCGCCTGCTTCATGATATTACCCATACCACCTTTAAACATAATTACCTCTTCATCAATGGTTATCTTGGTTCAATACTTTGCGTCATCACGGACGCACCAAATTCATTTACGAGCCGGCTGACGGCTTCATCTGATTCAATACTCTGACGAGCAAATTCCTGTCGCATTTTCCGAATTGCCACGCCCAGCGCAAAAGGCGTGTTCACAGGCTCTGTGAGTTCCACGTTGAGCTTAACAGCATGGCCCAAAACCTCCTGCAATGACTGTTCCAGCTGTTCATGTGCGGACGGCGTATACAAATGCGCCTTGCTTTGCTGCAACGATAATGTCACCTCTTCACCTGCGATATGACAACGGCTATGCAGCGCCAGCTGCTTTATCAGACCACTCACCGACATCTTTTCGATGAGCTGACTCCAGCTATCCAGCTGCGCCGCACTGAGCACTTTTTCCTGCTCACCGACAAAGGTCGGAATATGCATGTCGACCTTGAGTACCGCAGCATCTTCTTGCTGGTATTCAGCCAGAATACTCTCGGTTTCTCTCTCACCGTCGGTTTGTTGATCTGTTTTTTCCGTTGCAGGCGGTTCCGCTGGCCCTTGCTGATTCTCCCCTGCTATCTCTTCCTGCTTATCAGCAGGAGAAGTAACAGGCAGTGGAGAACGCGAATCATCCTGTTCTCTCGTGCGATTTGCCTCTACAGGTTCTTCAACAACTGGGTGATCTTCGGCTACATTTTGCTGCGCCAATGCCATCGGCTCAGCAAACATATCAATAACGCTGTCATCCCAGGGCGGCGGCGCATCCATGGAATCGTCTAGCCCTGCGTCCTCACCCGCAACTGCTGCTGACGAAACAGCGGCCTCAGTCTCCTGTACAGGCGCCTCCGTCGCAAAGTCCTGTGGCTGACTCAAAGCGCTGGCAGGTTGGTCCTGTTCGGCTAACTGGGTAGTGACCGTCGGCTTTGCAACGTTCTGAGACGGCGCCTTCTCAGACTTGTCTGCGTGTTCAGTCTGATTACGCAACTGTCTTTTCAGCGCCAGAATTTGCTCTGTCCTGCTCAAGGCTGGCTCTGGCTCTGGCTCTGGCTCTGGCTCTGGCTCTGGCTCTGGCTCTGGCTCTGGCTCTGGCTCTGGCTCTGGCTCTGGCTCTGGCTCTGGCTCTGGCTCTGGCTCTGGCAAATCAGCCTGTTCAGTATCAGACTGAGGGTCAATAGCCGGCTGATGTAAATACTCAGCCTGTTGCCATATTTGCTCTTGTTCGCTCTCCAGCTGCTGATGATGCGCGTCGCTGTCTGCCTCAACAGAGGGTGCGTCGCTCACCGACATACTTAATTCTTCAATGTCTGCCAGAGTTTTTTTTTGCGCTGATGGCGTAAACGCCAACATCCGCAATAAGGTCATTTCCAGCCCGGCACGGCCATCTGCGGCAAAAGGTAAATCCTTTCTGCCCTGCAACGCTATCTGATACAACAACTGTACTTTTTCTGCATCAAGACTCTTTGCCAGTTGATACACCGCACGGGCGGTCACCGTTTCAAGTTTGCAGCTGTCCGGTACCAATTGCGTCAACGCAATCTGGTGCAGCAGGCTCAGGATCTCTGCCAATAGCTGCCCATAATCAGGAGCTTGATAGGATAGACTGTTTACCTGTTCAAGTACCTGTGAGGACTCTCCCTTTATCACCGAGTGCAATAGCTTGAGTACCTGGTTCTTATCCATCAGGCCCAGCATATCGACCACCACGCGGACACTAACCTGCCCATTACCCTGAGCAATCGCCTGATCGGTCAGACTTAGGGCATCGCGCATACTGCCTTGCGCAGCCCGGGCAATCTGAGCAAGCGCTTCATGCTCGAACTGCAATGTCTCTTGCGTAAGAATATGCTTAAGTTGCTGGGCAATCTGTTCACGAGAGAGCGCCTTCAGATTGAACTGTAAACAACGGGATAAAATAGTAACCGGCAGCTTCTGGGGATCTGTGGTCGCCAGTAAAAATTTCACATGAGGCGGTGGCTCTTCCAGTGTTTTAAGCAATGCATTAAAGCTATGCTTGGAGAGCATGTGGACTTCATCGATGAGGTACACTTTAAAGCGTCCACGGGTCGGCCGGTACTGCACATTATCCAGCAGTTCGCGGGTATCTTCGACTTTAGTCCTGGAGGCCGCATCAATTTCCAGCAAGTCGACAAAACTACCCGCATCAATCTCCTGACAGGTAGAACACTGACCACAAGGCGTCGCACTCTGTCCCTGTTCACAGTTCAGGCTCTTAGAGAAAATCCGTGCGATAGTGGTTTTACCGACCCCTCGGGTGCCCGTAAACAAATAGGCGTGATGTAAACGATCATTGTCCAGCGCATTAGAAATCGCGCTGACCACATGTTCCTGCCCAACCAACTGAGCAAAGTTTGCGGGACGCCACTTTCGAGCCAATACCTGATAACTCATAGAGTTTTCAATCTCCCTCAAACTCGCAAAGAAAATGGCATGTAATATCTTGTCCTGACAGCTTCGCTGCGCCGCCCAGGTCGGGTAGATTGATCACAAACGCGGCATGTTCCACAATGCCGCCCAGTTGACGAACTAAGGTCGCAGTGGCCAGCATCGTGCCGCCTGTTGCCAACAGATCATCCAGAAGCAACACTCTCTCGCCCTCGCCAATGGCATCCCGGTGTAACTCGAGAACATCCGAGCCATACTCCAGCTCATAGCGCTGCTGAATAACCGGACGGGGAAGCTTATTAGACTTACGCACAGGCACGAAACCTGCGCCCAGCGCTTTGGCCAGAGGTGCGCCGAAAATGAAGCCACGGGCCTCTGTGCCAGCAATCTTATCAAACTGATGAGAGCGGTAATGCTCTGCCAGCAAATCAATACAACTGGCAAAAGCTTTTTTGTCCTGCATCACGGAGGTGACATCACGAAACTGCACACCGGGCTTGGGATAATCGGGCACCGTTGTGATCACGGATTTAATATACTCGGCACTCATCAACCCTGCCTCTGAGACGTATTGCAATAATGACTAGAGATAATAGACACCCCAGGCCAGGATGACGTGCAGCAGCGGCAGTGCAAGTAACACCACCAGTGCGCCGAGAAGGTACTTCATATTGAAAGGATCTTTGAATTCATTGTCTTGATGCATGGTTTTCACCCTGAATTACAACAGCCGCAAATTTTAATCCAAAGCCAGGTGAATTCATAGGCGTAACTAGCGGCTATTGCCAGGCTAGCTATCCTCTTGATGAACCACCACCAGAATACGCTTGAGTAAAAACCTTTGCACCGCCTGATTAACCTGCTGTTCCAGCTGCTCTGGTGGATATTGCGGTAAGGCCTGATGCATCTGCTCATTGAGCGACATGAGATTAACCTCTCCCTGCTGTTCAATGTAATTGAGCAGATAAGCGTTAACCTGATCTATCTCAGTGAAACGCACCTCATCCTGCTCATCTCTGCATACGACAAAGTACCAGGGGCCATCCGCCTGTTGCGGATAAAACTCAGTACAGATTTTATGCACCGGAAACTGATAACTGAGTAACCACGCAAGTTCCGAGACCTTCAGCGTGGTATAGGGTTTCCCCTCTTGCCAATAACCACCACCCGGATCTTCTTTGCTGATACTCAGAGCCAATTCGACCCACTCATAATGCGCCAGCTCCGCCATAAAGGGAGGATCCGTTGCCAATGGCTGGTATTCATTCGCCAGAAATTCTACAAACTCTTTACTGATATCAACAAAATAAGGCGAGCGACAGCCATGCTGATGATAAAACGCTCTGCATAAATCTAGCCATTCATCCTGCTCATACAAGGACTGCAGAACGGGAAAACCATTACTGAGGAAACCCACAATATTGTTAAAGAATAAGTCCCGGTATATAGACAACCTGCGCTCTTCCAGGCCGGCTGGGGCCGGTTCAAGCTCCGGGTGCTTAAGATGTTTTGCGAATTGTTGCTGCAACGCGGAAAACTTCTGCATTATGCACTCTTCCCAAGGGTTGCACTGTATTGTTGTTGCAACTGATGAATCCGATCGACCTCCTGCAACAGCGATTGCATCGGAGGAATATTAAAGTCTCTTTCTAATAATGTTGGAAAAACGCCATGACAGGCATAGGCTTTTTCCAGCAGGTCCCAAACTGGCTCAATAACATCTGCACCATGGGTATCCACAATCAAATCTTCGGCTTCATTGTAATGACCGGCAATGTGCGCATAGGCAATGCGTTTTGTAGGAAGTGAACGCATAAATGCCTCTGCATCGTAGCCGTGATTAACGGAGTTGACATAGATGTTATTAATATCCAATAGCAACTTACAATCTGCCTCTTGCAACACTGCAAGCGTAAACTCCAATTCACTGAGTTCTTGTCCGGGGGCAGCATAATAAGAGACATTTTCCAGTATCAGTGGCCGCTCAATAACATCCTGTACCCGTTTTACCCGTTCAGCCACATGCTTTACGGCTTCTTCAGTAAACGGAATCGGCATCAGATCATACAAATGCCCCTGTGCTGAACAATAACTCAAATGTTCGCTGTAATGCTGGATACCGTGTTGGTCCAGAAAACCCTTTACCGATTTAACAAATTCAATGTCCAGCGGGTCCGGACTACCAATAGACAAAGATAATCCGTGGGTCTTGAAATGGTGTTTTGCCGTCAATGCGTTGAAAAGCCGACCATATCGACCACCGATGGGAATCCAGTTCTCCGGCGCCACTTCCCAAAAATCAACTTGCTCGGGAACCGATTCAGTCAGCTCATCCAGCATTTCACGACGCAGCCCCAAGCCTACCAAATTCTTCTCATTACCCATGCCATCTCCATCACTCTGTCGCACCCTGCATTCTATTAGAACCCATGTCTCATGCATGTATCAGCACTACCCGACCGACACCACGTTCAGAACCTTCGTTTTACAGTGTGGCAACCGTTGCTATTTCGACATCTGACTGCACAACGATGTCATAGAAAAGGCCGGTAAAAACCGGCCTTTATGACTCCACCGGCTAAACGCGATTACTTTGAGCCGCACTTGCCTTCTTTCTTAGCTTTATCGCCGCCACATTTTCCCTCTTTGTGAGCTTTATCGCCGCCGCATTTACCTTCGCCACACTTGCCTTCTTTGTGGGCTTTGTCGCCGCCACATTTACCTTCGCCACACTTGCCTTCTTTGTGGGCTTTGTC